>NZ_LGDV01000201.1 GCF_001280015.1 Streptomyces sp. MMG1121 | reverse complement strand
GATCAGTCGTCCCAGCCGCCGTCGCCGCCACCGTCGCCTCGGCCTCCCTCGCCTCGGCCGCCGCCGTCATGGTCGCAGTCCACGCGGAAGCTGGCCACGCTGCCGTCCTTGATGTGGATGCCCTTGGTGCGGAGGTGGTCGACGCCGAAGCTGTCGCTGTGGGGGCCGACGGTGGCGATGGGGGCACCGTTGTCGCAGACGGCTCCGCGGAAGACCTCCACACGCTTGTGGCTGTCATTGCGGACGTTGAGGGTCCTGGCGCCCAGGCCGCTGACGACGGTGATGCAGTCGCCGGGGTGGGCGGAGTAGGACCGCTCGTTGATCAGGATCCGGCCTTCCTCCCTGTGGCCTCGGCCCTCCTCGCGACGGCCTTCGTTGCCCTTGCCTTCGTTGCCCTTGCCCTGCCCTTCGTTGTTGTTGTTGCCCTGTCCGGAGTTGCCGCCGAGGGGTGCCTGCGGGGCGGTGGCCGGGGCGACGGCCGCCGGGGCCGCCTGGGGCGCCGGGGCGGAGGCCGCCGAGGCGTAGGTGATGCCGGTGACGGCGAGTGCCGCGGCGGCTCCGGCGGAGGCGGTGACCATGGTGGAACGAGCGAGCTTCATGTCGCTTCTCCCGTCTTGTATCTCGAAGATGCCGGCTCGTCAGCCGACTGCGATCAAACGTACTCACAGCTGTCATATCGGTCATATCGAAGATTCGAGACGGGGAGCCGATCGGGGTATATGTGGCGCTGTCTTCCTCTCGGCCGGGATGTGAAGTGCCCAGAGAAAAAAGGCAGATTGAATGACTATTAGGCCTTCCGGATGATCTACTGACGCCTGCTCACCCCATGGCCACCGCGTGTCGCTGCGAAATCCCCGCGCCGATCCGTGTTACGGGGTCGGCTGTTCCGAAGGCGTCCTGGCGTGAGGTCGCCCGGTGGCGATGAGGCGGATGTCCCGGGGGCCGGTGCGCCGCTGCGCTGGATCTGTGCCATGACGCACGCCCTGACCTGGGTCTTTGCCGGGCGGCCTCGAAGAGTTCCTTGGTGATGAGGCGGGTCGTGCGCGGGTTCGTTGGACCCGATCCACTGGTCGCCGGGGTTGTGGGGGTTGAGGAGGCGGGCGACGGCCTCCTCGCGCATGGCGGCGACGTACGGGGTGCGGTGTCGGGTTCCCAAGCTCCGGATGTGCGCTGACCTGGGCGTTCGCTACGTGACGCGAGCTTCGGGGTGGGCGTTCGTCTTCGGCGCCTGGGGCGCGCTCTTGAGGAGCTCGATGCCGTCGGCGGTGAAACCGCGTCGAACGCTTCGGTGCAGCGGCGGTCGCGGTCGCGTAGCGGTAGCGCAAGCCTGAGGCCCGGTCGCACGGGAACTCGCGCCATGCGGCGGCTGCGTTGGGGCTCCGGCGGGGTGCCGGGCCGAGGCCGGCGCTGCGCAGGACGCTGCGGACGGAGGATGCGCCGACGCGGTGGCCGAGGCGGCGCGGCTCACCTTGAGCGCGGGGGTGGCCCCAGGTGGGGTGCTCGCGGGCCAGGCGGTGACCGGACGGTGTCTGCGCTGGTGGGACGGCAGGTGCCGGCCGAGGGCCGCGCGCATGGCGGGGTCCGGCCGGGGAAGGCGCGGCCGTACGCCGGGCCGTCGGCGCAGCACCGCGTTCTCGTGGCGCGAGCAGTTCGCCTTCCTCGCCTGATCAGAGCCTGGATGTGACCTCTGGCGTTCCACGGTCTGCGCCGATCCCCCGTGACGTTGCCGGGCAGGGCTTTTCGGACGGTGCACGTGCTGTGTGTCGCGGTCGTCCCCATCTGACGTATGCACAGGTCATCGGTGGTCTGGTCAGGGTCTTCGACCGTCCCGGCAGGGGAGCGTCACGGGCACGGTGGGGCGTAGGGGAGCTGGGGGATGTACTTGTGCCACTGCCGGGGTGTGAGGACGTTGCGGGTGGTGGAGCAGATCCACTGGGCGGCGTGCTCGGCGTTCAGGTCCCACAGCCTGATCACACCGTCGTCCCCGGCGCTGACCAGGCGGCCGTCGCGGTTGAACGCTACCGACTCGACGGCGCTGTAGGCCCCGGTCAGGGGTTGGCCCAGGGCCTGCGCGCGGGCCGGGTCGGTGACGTCCCACAGCCGGACCGTGCTGTCGCCGCCGCCACTGGCCAGGCGGCGGCCGTCACGGCTGAAGGCCACCGACAGGACGGAGCTGGTGTGGCCGGTCAGGGGCTGGCCGAGCCGTTCCGCGTGGGCCGGGTCGGTGACGTTCCACAGCCGGATCGTGCTGTCGTAGCCGGCGCCGGCGAGGATGCGGCCGTCGGGGCTGAACGCCACCGCGAGGACGAGGCCGGTGTGGCCGGTCAGAGGGCTACCGAGTGGCACGGGGCTCGCCGGGTCGGTGACGTTCCACAGCCGGATGGTCTTGTCCGAGCTGCCACTGGCCAGGGTGTGGCCGTCGGGGCTGAACCGCACCGAGGTCACGGCGCCGGTGTGACCGCTCAGGGGCTGACCGAACGGGACCGGGTCCGCCGGGTCGGTCAGGTTCCAGAGCTGTATCAGTCCGTCCAGGCCCGCAACGGCCAGGGTGCGGCCGTCCGGGCTGAACGTCACGGACATGACCCGGCCCATGCCCGTGAGCAGTTGCCGGCCCAGGACTGTGGTGCGGGCCGGGTCGGTCGTGTTCCACAGCTTCACCGTGCCGTCGGCGCTGCCGCCCGCGAGGATGTGGCCGTCGGGGCTGAACGCCAACGACGAGATCGTCGCGGGGGCGTCGACGGTCAGGGGGCGGCCGAGCGTGGAAGGACGGGCCGGGTCGGTGACGTTCCACAGCCTGAGCTTCCGGTCGGCGCTGCCGCTGGCCAGCGTGTGCCCGTCCGGGCTGAACGCGAGGGACGCGATCGAGCGGCTGTAGGAGGTGATCAGCCGGGGAGGGAAGGACCACACCCGCACCGTGTTGTCGGCACTGCCGCTGACCAGGGTGTGGCCGTTGTGGCTGAAGCCCAGCGCGAGAACCGCTCCCGTGTGGCCGACCAGCTCCCCACCGCGCGCCACGGGGTCGTCCGGGAAGGCCACGTTCCACAGCTTGATCGAGCCGTCGTAGCCGGCGCTGGCCAGCGTCTGCCCGCTCTGGCTGAAGGTCACCGACGTGATGCCTCCGGTGTGTCCGAGGAGTTGGCCCAGCATGACGGTGTGCGCGGGATCGACCACGTTCCACAGCCGGACCCGGTTGTCGCCACCGCCACTGGCCAGGGTGTGTCCGTCGGGGCTGAAGGCCACCGTCGCGATCAGGCTGGCGCCGTGGCCGTACAGCGGACGGCCCAGAGCCGACGCGTGGGCCGGGTCGGCCACGTTCCACAGCCGCACCGAGTGATCGAAGCTGCCGCTGGCCAGCACCCGCCCGTCGGCGCGGAAGGCCACCGACGTGACCAGGTCGGTGTGGCCGACGAGAGGGCGTCCCAGGAGCACCGGGCGCGCGGGATCGGCCATGCTCCACAGCCTGATCGTCTTGTCGGCGCTGCCGCTGGCCAGCACCCGTCCGTCCGGGCTGAACGCCACCGCCCCGACCGTGTTGGTGTGGCCGGTCAGAGGCTGTCCCAGGGCCACGGGGCGGGCGGGATCGGTGACGTTCCACAGTCGGATGGTCGCGTCGTTGCCGCCCGCCGCCAAGATGCGGCCGTCCGGACTGAACGCCACGGATTCGGTGATGTCGGCGTGCACGGGCAGCGGTTGGCCCAGGGCCACCGGGTGGGTGGGGTCGGTGATGTTCCAGAGCCTGACCGCGTTGCCGTTGCCGCCGGTGGCCATGGTGCGCCCGTCGGCCGTGATCGCCACCGAGACGACGGCCCCGATGCCCGAGGACACGGGCGTGGACAGCGTCGTCGAGGCGTTGGTGATGAGATGTGCGTAAAGATCCGGTTTCGGGTGCATCCGGTAGGCGACCAGGTCGAGTTGGGCAGCGAGCGATGAATCGGTGCCCCGCAGCCGGTCCGCTTCCGCGGTGATCTGGCTGAAGATCGCGGTGTCCCGCTCGGTCAGCGCCTCGCCGCGTTGCTGAAAGGCGAACACGGCGGCCGTGGAGGCCAGGAGAAAGAGGGTGACCAGGACGGCGGTGATCCCGCGGCGGATCCGGGTGGCGCGCTTGGCGCGGCCGGTCGAGGCGGTGAGGAACGCCCGCGTCACCTGGTCCACGTCCCCCGAATTCGTGATGCTCGCCGCCGCGGTCTCCAACCGGCCTCCCCGGTACAGGAGATCGTTGTCGTGTCCGGCCCGCTCCCAGGAGAAGGCGGCATCGCGCAGTTCCTGACGTACGACGTTGCCGATCCGGTCGTCGTTGATCCATCCCTTGAGCCGCGGCCACACGCGCAGCAGCACCTCGTGCGTGATGGCGACGGTGTCCCGGTCCTGGGTGAGGAGCCGGGCCCCGGTGAATGCGTCGAGGACCGTCCGCGCCGCCTGCGGATCGGCCTCCGAACGCAGCAGGTCGGCCCGCAGCACCCGTCGTCTGGAGTGTTCGGAGCCCTCGGTGACCGTCACCAGACGCAGGAAGACACTCTTCGTGGCCTCCTCGGCCGGCCCCAGCTGCGCGAAGGCCCGCTCGGCAGTGTCCGCCACCGCGTGTTCGATCCCCTGGGTCGCCTGGTACCCGCGGATGGTCAGCCGGCCGTCGTCGCGCTGCATCCATGTGGCGCGCAGCGCGTGAGCCAGCAGCGGCAACCGCCCGGCCTCGTAGTCCTCGGGGTACTCGGCGCTCCCGTCCCGGCCGCCGGTCTCGGTGCCTGATACGCCGAGGTCCCGTAACAGCACCTCAACCAAGCCCGGTTCGACCTCAAGACCGACCTGGTGCGCGGGGAGCTCGATCGCGTCCCGCAGTTCGGACCGTGACATCGGGCCCAGGAAGACCTGGTTGCGCTCCACCGCGGTGCGCAGCCACGGATGGTCGGCACAGGGCCCGTAGAAATCGGCCCGCAGCCCCAGGACGACCAGACCGACCGGCTCATGCCCGTCCCCCGGATCAGCCAGCCACGCCAGCTCCTCGACGAAGGCCCGCCGCTCCTCCTCGTCCTCGCACTGGGTGAAGATCTCCTCGAGCTGGTCCACGATCACGACGACCCGCGAGTCGGGGGCGGCCGCGTTCCGGCCGAGGGACCGCCGGAGCGCCGACCGGCGGACGTCCCTGTCCGCCGCACGCCAGTCCAACGGCTCGGCGGCGTCCCCCCGGGGGCCGCTCAGCATGGCGAAGTGCGCGGTCAGGGCCCTCATCGGGCTGTGGGTGGGGGTGAACACCAGACGCTGCCAGTGCCGCGAACCCGCGGCGGGCAGGTCGCCACGCTCGATCGCGGGCAGCAGGCCGGCCCGCAGGAGCGAGGACTTGCCCGCGCCCGAGGGCGCGACGACCACCAGCGGGGTGCGGTCGGCGACGCTGCCGTCCAGGCGCGTGGTCAGGTCGGCGATCAGCTCTTCCCTGCCGAAGTACCAGTCGGCCTGTTCGAGGCCGAACGGCTCCAGGCCGGGATAGGGGCAGTCCTCGTCCGCCGTCGGTCTGCCGACCCGGTGGATGTGGCCCTGATCCATGACGAAGGTGGCACGGAGATCACGGACTTCCACGATGTACTGGTCGCCGGCCGCCTGGAAGACACGTGCCTCGTCCGACGCCTCGGCATACAGGAAGGCCTGCCCGTCAGGCCCGTCACCTGCCGGATCCCGACGGGGTGCCGGCCCGTCCCCGACGCTCAACGTTCGGTGATGTGCTGGTCGCGGCCGGCCTGGTAGACACGGCTGCTGTCCGTCGCGTGGGCCTCCAGATGGAGGTTTCCGCCCACGGCCTGAGCGCCGGACGCGGCCTCCCAGTCGGCGAGGACCGCTCGGAGTGCTGGTTCGGCGTCCTGGTGCGACGCCAGTAACTCGCCGACCCGGCGTCCCCATTCCACACGCAGTGCTTCTTCGTCGATCCGTATCCCGGACCGCCTGGCGGCCACGACGGCGACGCGCGCCGCATCGAGCTCGTCCGCCATGGCGACGGCGTTCGCGGGGCGGAACTGCTGCCACAGCCGTACGGCCTTGTCCCGGGCCTGCTGCCAGCCGTCCGTGACCATGAGCGTCACCAGGGTGCTTCCGGCGGTACTCGACAGAGCGACGAGCTGCGGATCCATATCTGCCCCGTTGTCCGGTCTTCGTGGAGCACGTCGTGTGCAGACGCCAGAATGCGAACGTACGGCCTCTCGACTGTAATTCAAGTGGCCCCTGATGACGCGTGGCCGGCGGCGCGAACACCGCATCTCCTTCTTGTGAAGGCATCAGGCTCGCCATCCGGTCCACCACACCTGCCCGGCCTGGGGCCCTCTCCCCGGCGCCGGCGCCGATGCCGAGCCGCCGCGGGCACCTTGGCCTCGGTCCCGCTCTCCCGGTCCCCTTGCCTGCCCACGGCCTTCGTGTCCGCCCGGAACGGCGACCCGTCGGGCCGCTCACGCGCGGACGGACGGACCGCCCGTACCCGGTGCCGGGCTCGGCGACGTACGTGCCCGAACCGGCGCGCCCTTCCAGCACATGAGCGCGTGCGAGGCCGCCATCGCCGGTGAGAAGGGCGGCGGCCCGATGCACGCACAGCCGCCGGGAGCGACGGTCACCTGGTTCCCGTCAGACAACGACGACGGTGAGACGGTCCGGGCACGGCTGCTCCCGGGAGAGGTGCCGCCGTGCCCCGCCCTCATGCAGGGACCCGCGGGATCAGGAGGCGTGGGTCGTCGTCTGACCGGTGCCGCTGTTCTGGAGCCACTGGGACCAGGACAGGTTGAAGTCCGCGTAGCCGTTGTCGCCCGCCGCCTTGCCGCGGGGCGAGCCGGTGATGGTTATCGGGTCGCCCTGCTTGATGAAGTCGTAGAACCACTTGGCGTCGGACAGCGAAAGGTGTACGCAGCCGTGCGAGCCTTCGCCGTGGCCGGGTTGCGGGTCGCCGCTGGAGTAGTGGACGTAGGTGCCGGAGGTAGTGAGGTGAACGTCCCAGGGGAGAGTCAGGTCGTAGTAGTTCGGGTCGCCCTTGGTGCAGCTGATGCCGACGCTGCAGGAGGTCATGCGGACCTTGGCCTCCTTGTCGATGACCGCCATGGTGCCGTCCCAGGAGGGGAAGACCGTGCTGCCCGCGTCGATGGGGAGGGTCTTCACGACCGTGCCGTCGTGCGTGACCTGCATGGTGTGGCCCGTCACCGACACCTTGGCCTCGTTGTCGTCACTGATGGTGAAGGCGTGACGGTAACCGTGCGTTCCGTACCGGCCGTTGCCGTCGGTGACGCCGGTCAGCTCGGCGTCGACGGTGACCTTGGTGCCCGGCTTCCAGTAGGTCTCCGGACGGAAGTCGACGCGTGTACCGCTGAACCAGTGCCACGCGCCGGTGGTCGGAACCGACGTCGTGATCTTGAGGGCTTTCTCGATCGTGGCGCGTGCGGAGGCGGCGACCGGCCGGCTGAAGACCACCGACACCGGCATAGCCACACCGACGGTGGTGCCGCTCTGCGGGGTGATGGACTCCAGGAGCATCGGCGGCCCTGCCGGCCTGCTCGGCTTGGGGCTGGCGCCGGCCTTCGCCGCGGCCGCTGAGGCCGCCTTGCCGTTGGACGTGCCCGCCGAATGGGCAGTGGTGCCGCACGCGCTCGTCGTCGCGAGCACCGCGCCGGACACCAGCGCGATCCCGATGCCGGTCCTGACCCGGCTCGTGGTCGTGTGCCTCTTCCCCCACAGCTGTGCGTGCCTGCGCAAAACATCGCTCCTTGCGTTGTCGCCGGAGCGCCGCGACGCAAAGGCCGCGCGCTCCCCCCATTACCTTCTTCGTGGCCCCATCACCGGGTCCCCTCACGTGTCAAACATCTGATCACACAGTCCAGACCGATCCATCACCGGTTCGTCCTGACTGTGTAACCGTGATGCCGGGACGAGCACGCCGCACGCCGGTGCAGCCCCCGTTCCGGCCCGCCGAGCACCTGCTTCGCTGACGGGTCGGCGCGGCGCCGCACAGAACCCGGAACCATGGGCTCCGGCATCCGGTTCACCACCGGCCGGGGCAGCGCGACCTCCCGCACGGCCCCGCACCCGCCCCGAGGCCCGAGCCGCCACCCGCACATCCACGCTGAACTGCGCAAGCACGGACGTGGGTTTCGGCTCGGGTCGCGTCGACGGCTGACCCCGACCACTGCCGGGACGCCCCACAGGGCCGGCCCCGGATCACAGAGTTCCCACAAGAACCGCCCCTACGGTGCCTCGGCGGAAGTCGGCAACGAGGGGGAGCACCGTGGATCGTTCACGTCATCTGGGCGGACGCTACCGGCTGGAACAGGTCCTGGGCCGAGGGGGGATGGCCGAGGTATGGCTGGCTTACGACGTGTTGCTGTTCCGCCCGGTCGCCGTGAAGACGCTCCGGCCGGAACTGGCGGCTGATGCCGAACACTGGGCGCGTTTCCGCCGTGAGGTCGTCTCGGCGGCCCTGTTGGGCCACCCGTCCGTCGTCGCCGTCTACGACGCGGGCGAGGACACGGTCGACGGCCATCTGGTCCCGTACCTCGTGATGGAGTACGTCCAGGGCGCCACGCTGCTCCAATTCGTGCGCGAGGCACGGATCACCGGACCCGAGCACGCCCTGGAGCTCACGGCCGGCGTACTGGAGGCGCTCGATCACGCGCACCGCCACGGCATCGTCCACCGGGACATCAAACCGGCGAACGTCATGCTCTCCCGCGAGGGCACCGTGAAGGTGACGGATTTCGGCATCGCCCGCTCGGTGGACCGGGCCGGTACGACCCTCACCCGCACCTCGGTGGTGGTGGGCACGCCCGAGTACCTCTCGCCGGAACAGGCCCGGGGCGAGCAGGTGGACTTCCGCACCGACCTGTACTCGACCGGCTGTCTGCTGTACGAACTGCTCACCCGCCGGCCCCCGTTCACCGGTGACACCCCGCTCGCCGTGGCCATGAAGCACCTCTCGGAACCACCGGTGCCCCCCTCCGCCCACACCCCGCAGCTGCCTGCCGCCTACGACACCCTGGTGCTGCGCGCGCTGGCCAAGGACCGTGCGGACCGGTACCAGACCGCCGAAGAGATGCGCGACGCCATCGGGAAGGTACTGGCAGGCCGTGCCACGGCGGTCACCTCGGCGCCGGCGGCTCCGCCTGCGACGGTGCGGCACACCCAGCCAACGCCGTCCGGGGATCCCGGGAAAGAACGCCCCGTGCGCCGACGGCGCATCCGCCGGCCACTCCAGGCGATGGCGCTGCTGCTGGTGGCCGCCGCGGGCACCTACGTGATCACCGAATGCGACACCCCTGCGCGTCCCCGGGTCGCGGCACCCTCGCTGATCGGCGAGTCGATGACCGAAGCCCGATCGAGCGCCCAGGCGGTCGGCGTACGCGTCCAGCCCGTCCGACACCGAGCGTGCCCTCGTCCCGGCACGCCCGTCGGCCGAGTATGTGAGCAGACACCCTCGCCCGGCAGCCAGGTGTCACGTCACGCCATCCTGCGGGTCACCCTGTCTCCCGGCACGCCTCAGCAGGGGTAGCGCTTCCCTTGCGCCGCCACGACCGTGGCGTCAGTGGTCAGCACACCCCTCGGACACTCGTGGCAACGATGCGCAAGCGAGGGTCTCGACCCGACGGTCGCGGTCCTCGTCGCGTTGTCGCAGGTGATCGTGGCGCCCAGGGCCTCCTGCCCTCGGCATGTCGATCAGCCGACCCCGCAACCGGCCGCAGCCGCGTAACCGACGAGACCTACGGCTTCCCGGCCGGCGTCGGACGAGGAGTGGGGCGCGTCGGTCCCGTGCGGAGGTTCAAGCGGTCCGAGCGGGCGGGGGGATCCGGCCGTCCGGGCCGGGACGGCCTCGATCGTGACCTCACCGCTCAGGCCGGTCCCGTGTTCCTGTTCTATGACGGCCCGCAGCACGTTGTGGCGCAGGGGCTTGACCGAGATCCAGGCTGCGGCGTCCAGTTCCACCCAGTTCTCGAAGGACACGGACATCCCCGTCACCATGCTGTTCGTGGCGGAGCAAGTCGCGTGGGCGGCCTGGCGCAGGGCTTCCAGGAGAAGCATGCCGGGCGCGTGGTCGACAGGGTGGTCGAACAGGACGGCGTGGTCCGTGTCGGCGCGCAGCTGCCATCGGTCGGAGCGTTCGGTGCTCGCAAGTACCACGTTCTCGGGCAGGCAGTGTCCGACAGTGGCGGGCAGCACGGCCGGCGGGAGCGGAGAAGCCCCGTGGTGCTTTTCGGCGAGATCCCGTCTGCCGCGTAGCCGCCGGTAGACGGCGGGGGAGTGGTTGGTGAAGCGGGTGCGGGCGTTCCCGATGCGGCGTCCGTTCAGGCTGGCGGCCGCGTCCATGGTCATCGAGACCAGGCAGCCCTTTCGGGTCCGGACGTCCGTGCACGTGATCTCCAGGACGACGTCGGCCGGGGCGCGCGGGACCAGCATGGCCCATGGCGCGACCTCGAAACTGAAGTCGTCCCAGACTAAATGGCTACCGAAGGGCACGCCGTAGGCGACGTGAGAGAGCAGCGGGAACGTCTGGCGAACCGTTTCGACGAAGAGCAGAGGGTCGAAGCGTCGGTTGCGAGGCCAGTAGAAGGTGTGGAAGCCGGGCCACCGGGCGTGGACGGTGTGCCGGTCGTCGTCGTGAGTGGTCCAGCCGGTGAGCAGCACCTCTTCGGACGCAAGCTTGTGGACGAGTTCCTGAGGAACCCTTTCGGTCAGTCGCGGTCCGTCGTGTCCGAGACCGCAAGAGTTCGACATGCCGGCCCTTTCCCCCTGATCGGATGGCCTGCTTGGCAGCGGTACCGCTAACATAAAGTACGTTATCTATGTCTGTCGAGGAGTGGTTGAGAGTGCCAACTGTCAAGGCGGAGAGAGCCGCTCGGACGAGACAGAGGATCCTGCTGGCGGCGGCTGAGGTCTTCGACGAGGCCGGCTACGAGAGGGCGGCGGTGACCCAGATCGTGGAACGGGCGGGGCTCACCCTTGGCGCGCTCTACTTCCACTTCGGCTCGAAGCAGGGCCTGGCCGAAGCGTTGATGAACGCCCAGCCGGCGACGATAGAACCCCACCTCGAGTCCACGGGGTTGCAGCGTGTGGTCGACATCACTCTGGTGTGGGCGGA
This sequence comes from Streptomyces sp. MMG1121, assembly GCF_001280015.1. Lineage (GTDB taxonomy): Bacteria > Actinomycetota > Actinomycetes > Streptomycetales > Streptomycetaceae > Streptomyces. The sequence continues at coordinate 374,263 of NZ_LGDV01000201.1, read as the reverse complement.
CCGTATGAAACGGGATCCGATCCTGCGGGCCGGAGTCCGCCTCGCCGTCGAACAGGGCAGCCACGGCATGAACGACGCCACCTCCTTCGAGGAATGGCGGGCGCTCATGCGCAGCCACCTCGACGTGGCCCGAGCGGGCGGTGAACTCCGTGCGTCCGTCAGTCCCGACCGGGTGGCCCGTTTCGTCGTCGGCGCCTGTACCGGCATGCAGGTCTACGCGCACCTCGCCACCAAGCGAGCCGACCTCATGGAACGCGTCAGCGACATGTGGGAACTACTGTTGCCCGGTGTCGCTGCCGATTCGATGCTGCACGACATCCAGATCGATCCCGAGCGCATCCCCGACACAGGACCGTGAACGCAACCACATCCCGGCACATCGTCCTCACCGGAGCCACCGGCCAGATCGCCCCGCTGGTGGTTCGGCATCTCGCGGCCCACCACCGCGTCACCCTTACGAGTCGCACGCCTCGCGCCACCACGCAGCGTCCCGGCGTCACCCACGTCGCCTGTGACTACGACGCTCCCGAGAGCCTCGTCGCCGCATTTCGCGGCGCCGACGCCCTCTTCGTCGTGACGAACGAACCCACCCGCCCCGAACACGACCGGAACATAGTGCGGGCGGCCGTCGACGCCTCGGTGGGGCACATCGTCAAACTCTCCGCGGCGGCGGTGCACGACAGCGCGGCGCACGACCTCGTCACCACGTGGCAGCGGAGCAACGAGGAGCGGATCAAGAAAAGCGGCATCCCGTGGACCATGATCCAGCCACGTTCGTTCATGTCACATGCCCTGGCCTGGGCGTCGAGCATCCGAAGCCGCGGTGCCACCTACGCGTTGCACCCTCACAGCCGTAACGCGTGCATCGCACCGGAGGACGTCGCGCAGGCGGCTGCCCGGGTCCTGGGCGATGCCGAGCACCATTTCCAGTCCTACCAGCTCACGGGCCCTCAGCCGCTCTCGGCCCACGAACAGTCCGCCGTCCTGGCCGAACTGCTGGAGCGGCCCCTCGTCTGCCGGGCGCTGTCCCGTGCGGAGGCGCACGCGCGCTACTCGCGCCGGTACTCGCCGACGATGGCGGACGCTCTGCTCGCAAGCGCCGAGCGGCAGTTGGCCGGTGCCAAGGCTCGGACCACGGACACGGTCGAGCGACTCACGGGGAGGCCCACGACCACCTTCGCCGCGTGGGCGGCCGACCATATGGACCGCTTCGCATGAGACCGGTGAGACGAGCAGGAGGAATGAGATCCAGCCACGGCTCGGCTTGCCAGCCGAAGCCCTTCGCGTGACGATCTTCGTTCCAGGTACGCCAGACACACCGAAGCGCTGCACTCTCCCCCGGGCAGGGGAGGAGCGGTGCCTGCATGAAGGAGACCCATGTCCGTACGAGGCCTGCTGCACGGCAAGACGGTACTGATCACCGGAGCGAGCAGTGGCATCGGTGCGGCGGCGGCACAGCTCTTCGCCCAGGAGGAGGCCCGCGTGGTGCTGACCGCCCGCCGTGCGGACCGGCTGCTCGAGATCGTGGACAAGATCGGCGCAGCAGGTGGTCAGGCCACCGCCGTGGTGGCCGACGTCACCCGCGCCGAGGACATGCGTGCGGCCGTGCGGACGGCACTGGAGACGTTCGGCAGCCTCGACGCCGCCTTCAACAACGCGGGGTGGACCTCCACCGGAACCCCGATGCACCTGATGGGCGACGACGAGTACGAGCGCATCATGGACGTCAATGCCCGCGGCGTGTGGAACGCGATGCGGGCCCAGATAGCCGTGATGCTCGAACACGGCGGCGGCTCCATCGTGAACACCTCGAGCGTCGCCGGAGTCCGCGCGACCGGCGCCTCTGCCCCCTACATAGCCGCCAAGCATGCCGTCATCGGCCTGAGCCGGGCCGCGGCCGACGAGTACGTGAAGCAGCACATCCGCGTCAACGCGCTGGTCGTCGGCAGCACCCGGACCGAGCTGATGGACGAGGTACTCTCCCACACCCCCTCGCTCTTCAAGCCTTTCACCGAGCGCGCCATCCAACAGCGTCTGGCGGACCCCGTCGAGATCGCTCAGACGGCCGCCTGGCTCTGCTCCGACCGAGCGTCGTTCACCACGGGCGCCGTCATCCCGGTCGACGGAGGATGGACCGCCCGGTAGCGGCTCGCCCTGCGCCAGTGGCCCGCGCTCAGCCGGTGGACTTGCCCAGAAAGTTGCCAACTCCCGCTGTTCTCATGCTCGTTGACCTGCGTTCGCCGTAGGGTCATACCGCCCGTCGAGCTACTGCCACGGGCCCGCGCCGCCCGCGGCCGGTCGTCGTGATCATCGAGGCCCCACCATGAAGAACAGAGAGAAAGCCGCCAGAACCCGCGCGAACCTCGTCCTGGCAGCTGCACACCACTTCGACCGGTACGGCTACGTCGGCACGGTGCTCAACTCCGTCTGCGCCGAAGCAGGCGTCACGCTGGGGGCCCTCACGTTCCATTTCCACTCCAAGGCGGAACTGGCGTCGGCCGTGGTGGAGGAAGGCGTCGGTGAACTGCAACGCATCCGCGCGGCACGCTCCGACACCGGTCACCCCCTCCATGACCTCTCCGTCCTCGTGCTCCAGGTGGCGACAGCACTGCGGAACAACGTGCTCACCCGGGCCGCTACGCGCCTGGTCGAGGAGGGCCACGTCGACTCCGGCTGGCCCAGCACCTGGCGCGCGGAGGTCCTGCGGCTGCTGGAGCGGGCCTCCGACAACGGTGAACTGGCCGACGACGTACGGCCGACCACCGCCGTGTATCTCATCCTGCACGCGGTGGAGGGGGCCACGAGAGAAGCCAGGAGCGCAGCCGAGGGCGTCCCGGTGGCTCCTGACTTCGCCGAGGTCTGGCGCGCCGTACTGCGCGGCCTGGCCGCGGACGTGCGCTGAGTACGCCGGGCCGGCGGGCGTCGCTGGGCATACGGCCGTTGGCGGGCCGGCCGGGCGCCGCCCTCGTGTCTGCGCTGTCAGGAGTGGTCGGCGCGGACCTGGGCGTAGGTGTAGGCGGCGGACACCAAGGTGGTGTGGCGATGCCAGCCGGGGAACGACCGGCCCTCGAAGTCCTGCAGCCCGAAGTCCGCGCTCAGGGTGTCGACCACGCTCTCCGCGAGCCGCGACTGTCGCATCAGCGGCAGCAAATCGGGCAGCGGTCGGTCGACCAGGTTCGTCAGCCACGTCCGTGCCGGACCGTTCGGCCTTCGCTGAGCCAGCAACCGCAGCCGGACACGTTCCGTCGCGGGACCGGGAAGGGTCACCGGGAGGCCGAGGACGTGCTGCCGCTCTCCTTCGTCCGCGGTCCCGTGCTCCGTGAGCAGCTCCCGTACGGTGAGTGCCGGTGAGTTGGCCGGCTGGGATGTCACACGCTGGACGTGCACGGTGTCGGGGACTTCGACCACGAAGGGCTGCTCGCTCCGCTCCAGGTGAGCGAGGAAGGACTCGCGGTCCGGCAGCCAGGACAGTTCGGCCGTGACGGGGACCTGTCGGTCAGGAGACCACGAGGCGACGCGTCGCAGGAGTTCGGTGGCCTGCGACCACAGGGGCCCGCAGACCTCCTCCGGCACCCGCACCTTGGACCGCAGTGGGGAGTCCGCCGCCCACTCGTGAGGGATGTACAGGTTCCAGTCGAGCGGCAGCGGGCCGTGTTCGCCCGTGGCCAGCACGACCATCCCGAGCTGGCAGTTCGACACCCGACGGAGCAGGGGGTTGAACCTTCGGTGGACTCCGGCGGAGTGCTCGCCCCGCTTGGGGATGAAAGCGGGGACCAGCGTCCAGGCCGTCACCGTCGGGCTGGTCCGCTGCACCCAGCGCAGCAGACCCTGACGTACCGCCAGCCAGTCCCAGGGGCTGGCGTTCACGAATTGGTGCATGGCCTGCGAGGCCGTGGGGGAGTCGCTGACGGATTCCGCCAGCCGCCGCACCGACTTCTTGCCCGGTGTCTGCAGCAGTGCCCTGATGTACTGCTGCGCCCACTTGCGCTGGTCCGCCCGTGGCAGACAGTCGAAGACCGTCTCGACGAAGGGCGGGAGCCGGGTGAGCCGGGGTTCCCCGCCTTCGGCGAACGGTCTTGGCGTCGACTCGTACAGCAGTGTCATCGGAACCCGTCCCTCCCACATGACTCTTGGCCGCTGTCCCCGATGCGCGCGCGGACGACCTCGCCACCGGAGACGGGGGATTTCCGGTGGCGAGGTCCCCCAAGCATAAATAGCGCTATTTATGTTTGTCCACACAGAGGGAAACGTGAGGCGACTTGGCCAAGTCCAGCGGTGCGAATCGACTCAAAGGCCGCAAGTGGCAGGTGGCGGCCGTGTCATGACGCCCCATGGCCTCCCCGGTGGGGCTCCTGGCTGGAGTGGGCGGGCGGTGTCGCTGGTCCGTCGCCCGGGACCTGCCCCCTATGGCGTTTGGGGTGATTCGCACCTCCGGACTTGGTCAAGTCGCATCACGTCTCCCTCGACATCAGACATAAATAGCGCTATTTATGCTTGGCTCGGTCCTGGAATCCGCCATCCACGTGCAGAGCACGCGCTCGGTGCCTTCGGACCTCGCGGCCGGGCGCGACCACCCGACCGCACGCCACCACACCGAGTGCGCGAGGAGAAGGGTCTGCCCCTCCGGTTCATCTGTGTGTATGCGGTCTGAACAAGAGGGGAGAACGGCAGTGGCGTTGACCGGACGAAGAGAGACGACAGCACTTCGCCTCGCATGAGTGAATGACATACGAAACGGGGGTTTTCAGTGACGGCTTCGATCAGCACCGCCGATTCACCGCGCGGCGAGGGTGAGGATGCCGCGCACATCCGCGCGTCGGCCGAGGCAGAGACCGAGGTGCGGTTCTTCGATGGCACTGAGCGGGACGTCTTCGTCCATGCCGGCCAAGTGAACATCGAGCACCGTCGGCAATCGGCCAAGAACCATCGCTCAGCCACCGCTGAGCGCATCATGACCGGCCATCCACACGATGCTGGCCGGGCTTCTCACCGCCGTCCTGGACACCGGTAGACCACCAGCAGAGGACTGACGGGAACACTCATGAACGCACCGGTAGACCGCTCAGGCCGGCACCGAACCCTCCCCACCACCTCCTCGCCGTCCGCCCAGACCGTCGCGCCCGGCGGCATCTTCGGACGGCTGATGTCCATCACACAGGCCCACCAGGACGTGCTGATCAGCCTGTGCGCGCAGTACGGACTGCGCAGCTACGACGTGGAAGTGCTCGCCCTGCTGCGCCACTGCGCCGAGGGCGAGGGCATGTCGGCCAGCAGACTGGCCCGCGGGGTGAACCTCACCTCCGGCGGCATCACCGCACGCATCGACCGCCTGGAGCGGGCCGGGCTCGTGGTGCGCTGTCAGGAGCCGCGGGACCGGCGAGCCCTGCGCGTCCTGCTCACCGAGGAGGGCCGGGCCATGGCCGACCGCCTCGCGGCCGAGACCGCACGCGTCCAGCGCGCCGCCCTCCAGTACGTCCCGCACCAGCGGCTGAGCGTCCTGGAAGACCTGCTCGGCGACCTGGAGCGGGGCATCCAGGCGTCCCAGGCCAAGATGGGGCGCAGGGCCTGAGACACGACTGTTCGCCGTTGCGGCACTCCGCGTGCCGCAACGGCGAACCCTTGTCCGCGAGCCTGTTCAGACCTCGACGCGGTCGCGTACGGGCCCGAACCAGCCCTCCAGCGCCCCCTGGAGCCCCTTCTCGTCGACGGCCCCGGCCGCCCGCCAGGCGATATAGCCGTCGGGGCGGCACACGAGGACGTTCCACGGCACCGGCGCGCCCATGTCCAGACGCAGCTCGGCCGAGTCGGGCTCAGGGTCGACGCGCAGCGTCGACACCCGCTCGCCCCAGCGGGCCGTCACCGGCTCCAGCGCGTCGGCGACCTCGGGCCGCAGCAGGACCAGAGGCCGCCCCGGCGTGAGGAGTTCGGCCACCGTCCGTACGCCCTCGGGCGTGCGCAGCGCCAGATTCGGCAGGAACCGCCCCACCACCCGGTCCGTCGTGCCCTCGGGCGTATACGAGACGCCCTGGCCGCTGATGACGTCGGCGGCCTCGCGGTTGACGCCCGTGTGCCGGAACATGCGGGCGGTGAACTCGCGCAGATGGTCGTTCTCGGGCCCCGGCCGCATCACGGCCGCCTGGACCCGGGTGTTGGCGACGACGGCCTCGGCGACGGGCCTGCGTTCGGCGTCGTAGGTGTCCAGCAGCCGCGCGTCCGCGTTCCCGCGGGCGACCAGGGCCAGCTTCCAGCCGAGGTTGTAGGCGTCCTGGAGACCGGTGTTGAGGCCCTGGCCGCCGAGCGGGGCGTGCACATGCGCGGCGTCGCCCGCCAACAGCACCCGGCCCGTGCGGTAGTGGTCGGCGACGCGCGTGAAGTCGCTGAAGCGGTCCAGATAGGCCGGGTCGTCGAGGGCGGCGGGCCGACCGAGGATGTGCGAGAGGGTGCTCTGGAGCTCCTCCGGCGTGGCGGGGGAGCCGCGCTCGGGCAGCGGCAGCCGGAAGTCGTGCGTGATGATGCGGCTGTGGCCCACGGGGTTCACATTGGCGAGCAGCCAGCCCTCGGCGGTACGCGTCCAGCCGGGCGGCACGGCGTACGGGTCGCGCAGCCGCACCAGGCCCACGATCGCGGCGAACGTCGCCTCGTGGGTCGTGCACGTGAACCCGGTCGCGCGCCGCACGTCGCTGCGCGCGCCGTCGCAGCCCACCAGATGGCCGGCGGTCAGCTCGTACGGGCCCTCGGGCCCCTCGATGCTCGCCGTCACCCCGTCCGGGTCCTGCCGCAGGCCGGTGAAACGGTGGCCGCGCCGGATCTCGGCGCCCAGCTCCCGGGCGCGCATCTCGAAGACCTGCTCCAGGGCGGCCTGCGGCTGCCCGTGAATGGGCGGACCCTCGGCGGTCGGCGCGGCGATCCGCAGGATCGGCTCGCCGCCGAAGTGGAACGACGTCTCCTGCTCCGTCTCCAGGCTGCCGCGGTCGCGCAGCCGCAGATAGCCGCGGCGCAGCAGCGACTGGACGCTGCGCGCGTGCAGGGTGCCCGCGCGGGGCGTGTCCTGGGTGTGCGGGTGGGGCTCGACGACCACGACGTCGACGCCCCATCCGCCGAGTTCGGCGGCGAGCAGCATCCCGACAGGGCCGCCGCCCGCGATGAGCACAGGGGTTCGCTGGGTCATGAGGGGAGTCCGATCGACTGGGCGTGCCGGAACCGGTCGCCCGGGTCCCACTGCGCTTTGGCTGCCTGGAGCCGCGGGTAGTTGTCCTTGAAGTAGAGCGTGGTCCACGGGACGCCCGAGGCGTTGTGCCCGGGGTCGCTCAGGTCGGCGTCCGGGTAGTTGATGTACGCGCCGTCCGAGCGCGGCCCCGGCACGGGCACCCCGCCGGTGTCCGCGTACACGCCGCGGTACAGCTCCCGTACCCGGGCCACGTTGGCCGCGTCGTCCTCGGGATCGGTCCAGAATGCCTGGTAGAGCAGCTTGTACGCGGAGTCGCGCTGGGCGACCGCCGTGCTGCCGGGGGCGGTGGCGGCGATCTCGCCGCCGTAGGACATGGCCACGAGCATGAGCTGCGGATTGGGGCTCTCGCCGGGGGAGACGCGGGTGAGGTGCGTGTGCACCGTGTGCAGCTGCTCCTCGGTCAGGGCGGTGCGCGCGTACGCGGACTTGTGCTTGCCGCGCAGCGTCGGGTCGTTGAGGACCGGGGTGTTGGTGCCGATGTAGCGGGCGGCGGTGAGCCACGGCAGCCGCTTGGGGCGCACCAGTTCGGGCATCGGGCCGAACTCTCCGACGGGGTGGTGGACAGGCTGCGGCCGCACGCCCGCGGAGTCGGCGATCCGGTCGAGATAGCCGTCGAGGAGCTTCTCGGCGCCGGGCACGGTGGCGTCGACCTGGGTGAGCATGCCGACCGTGCCGCCTGCGCGGTGGTTGAGCATCAGCAGGCTGCCCAGGGCGGATTCGGGGGAGCCCGGGGCGGCGTGCTCCTCGTGCCAGGCCCCGTACGCGCCGAGGAGTCCGGCGAAGCCCTTCGGGGTCAGCTGGTCCCAGGGCAGTGCCACCGCGCTCACCAGCACCTCGGCGGGGGGCTCGGGCAGCGCGTCGGCGGGTGCCGGCCCCCGGGCCGTACGGCTGCGGAAGAGATAGCGTGTCACGATGCCGAGGCTGCCGCCGCCCCCGCCCGTGTGCGCCCACCACAGGTCGCCGAGCGCCCCGGTGTCCTCGCGGGTCGCCACGACCGCGCGGGCCCGGCCCGCCGCGTCCACGACGACGACCTCGACGCCGTAGAGGTGGTCGACGACCAGGCCGAGAGAGCGGGACAGCAGGCCGTAGCCGCCGCCCGCCACATGCCCGCCCGCGCCGACCGTGGCGCACACCCCGCCCGGCACGGTCACGCCCCAGCCCAGGAAGAGGGCCTCGTAGACATCGAGCAGCCGGGCCCCGGGGCCGACCGAGAAGGCGCGGTGCTCCTCGTCGTACACGACGGCGTTCATCGCGGACATGTCGAGCAGCGCCTCGACGCCGGGGTGGAAGACGAAGTCCTCGAAGCAGTGTCCGCCGCTGCGCACCGACAGGCGGGCGTCCGCGTCCACCGCGTCCTGGACCGCCGCGACGGTCTCGGCGGTGGTGCGGGGGAGCCGGATCCGGTCGGGGGCGGCCCGCCAGCGCTGGTTGACGCCGCTGGTGAGCACCGCGTAGCGGGGGTCGTCCGGCCGTACGGTCGGCGCTGCTTGTCTGCCTTGCTCCATCGTCGTCTGCTCCTTGGTCGGCCGGTCGCTGGTGTGCCTACAGCTCGCTCGCGAGCCGGCCGCCCTTGCCCCAGTGGTCCCTCTCGACCTCGGTGAGGATGACGGTGACGGCTTCTTTGGGGCAGTCGGCGATGCGGGCGACGGAGTCGGTCAGCTCGGTGACGAGCTCGCGGCGCTGGTCGGTGCTGTTGCCCTTCCAGAGGGCGACGTTGACGACGGGCACGGCAATTCCCTTCGGTGGCTGGAGCGTTGTCAGGCGGGTGAGGGGGTCACCGCTGGGCTGCCGCGGGGGCGGTGACGGCCTCGGCCGGGGCGGGCGCGCCGGCGGTGCGGCGGGCGGAGGCGTCGCGGGCGGTGGAGGCCAGCGCGGTGATCAGGGCGGCGGCCGCGAAGGCCGTGCCGACCCAGGCGGGGGAGAGGTAGCCGTGGCCGCCGGAGATGGCCAGGCCGGCGGTCCACGGGCCCACCGCGTTGCCGATGTTGAAGGCCGAGATGTTGCCGGCGCTGGCCAGTGAGGGGGCGTCGCCCGCCTCGTTCATCACCCGGGTCTGCAGGCCCGGGTTGATGAGGAAGCTGGCGACGCCGAAGGCCGCGAGGGTGACGACCATGGCCGCCTTGTTGTGCGCGGTGACCTGGAAGAGCAGCAGCATTCCGCCGAGCAGGATCATGCCGATCCACAGGGTGCGCATCAGGTTGCGGTCGGCGAACTTGCCGCCGAGCCAGCTGCCGCAGAACGTGCCGACGCCGAAGAGGGTCAGCAGGAGCGGCACGGCGCTCTCGCGGAAGCCGGTGATGTCGGTGAGCAGCGGGGTGACGTAGGTGTACGCGGCGTACAGCGAGGCCTGGCTGAGCAGGGTGGTGGCCAGCGCCAGCCACACGTTGACGCGACGGAAGGCGGTCAGCTCGCCGCGCAGGCTCGCGCCCTCCTCGCGGGGCTGGTGCGGGATCAGGGAGATGACGCCGACGAGGCCGACGGCGCCGATGGCGAAGACGGCCCAGAAGGGGGCGCGCCAGCCGAAGTGCTGGCCGAGGAACGCGCCGAGCGGGGCGCCCGCGATGGTGGCGATGGTCAGGCCGCCGAACATGATGGAGATGGCCCGGGCGCGCTTGGCCGGCTCCACCAGCGAGGCGGCGACCACGGCGCCGATGCCGAAGAACGAGCCGTGTGCGACGGCGGTGATGAGGCGGGCGGCCATGAGCACGCCGTAGCTCTGCGCGGTCGCGGCGACCAGCTCACCGGCGAGGAAGATCACCAACAGGGTGATCAGGGTGGCCTTGCGGGGAACACGCGAGGCCAGCACGGTGATCAGCGGGGCGCCGACGGTCACGCCGACGGCGAAGAGCGAGATGAGATGGCCCGCCTGGGGGACCGTCACATCGAAGGCGTCGGCCAGCTCGGGGAGCAGGCCCGCGATCATGAACTCGGTGGTGCCGAGGCCGAAGATGGTGAGGCCCAGGACGAACAGGGCGATGGGCATGGCGACTTCTCCCGAAGGAATGGCGCGAGGGCGGGAAGGGGGCCCGGCCGAAGGCGGGGCGGGGGCCTCTCCCCGACAGGGGGCGGGGAGAGGCCGGCGCAGGGGGTCGGTCGAGGGGTCAGCTCACCACGGTGAGGCCCGCCTCGGCGATCTTGACGTCGTCGGTCCAGTGGCCGCCGGAGACACCGATCGCGCCGACGACCTCGCCGTCGATCACGATGGGCAGCCCGCCGCCGAGGGCGACCAGACGGGCGATGCCGGTGGGCGCGCCGTTGCCGATGACCTCGTCCTTCTTGAGGTTCTCCGACCACTGCTCGGTGGAGAGCTGGGAGGCGGCGGCGGTGTAGGCCTTGTCCTGCGAGACCTGGAGGGTGATGAGCTTCGCGCCGTCCTGGCGCAGGAAGGCCTTCAGGTGGCCGCTCTCGTCCACGACGGAGATGCCGAAGCGCTTGTCGGTGGCGAGCGCGGCGGCGTCGGCAGCCTCGATGATCTTCTGGGCCAGCTCGCTGCTGATGGAGGCTCGGCGGACGGTGTTGGGCATGGTGGCGCTCCTCGCAAGGGTCGGGGGTGGTCCAGCGAACAGACAGAGTTCGTTGACGAACTGTTCGATGTGGGAATGTACGTTATCGCGGTGTCGTCGCTCGCTGTCAAGGCGTCCCTGAAGTGGACCGAGCGGTAAAGAAAGTTGGCGCGATCCAGTCGCCTGGTTCCGAAATGTCCGCCATGCAGCGGGACTTGGTTGACCGAGCGGTCCACAACTGCCTACAGTCGTCGCCATGGCACGACCCCGAGGCTTCGACGTGGACGAGGTGCTGAGCGCCGTCATGGAGCTCTTCTGGCGCCAGGGCTACGAGGCCACCTCCGTCCAGGACCTGTGCGCCGCCACGGGTCTCGGGAAGGGCTCGCTCTACGCCGCGTTCGGCAGCAAGCAGGAGCTGTACGCGCAGGCCCTGCGGCACTACGTGAAGCTCACGACGCACGACCTCCAGGCCCAGCTGCTGCGCAGCGTCCCGCTCCGGCAGGCCGTACGGGACCTGCTGCTCGACCGGATCGACCAGTCGCTCAGCACCCCCGAGCGCCCCGGTTGTCTGCTGGTGAGCGCCGTGGTCGAGCGGGTCCCGCACGACCACGGCGCCGCCCGTATAGCCCGGGACGCGATCGAAGCGCTCAAGGGCGCCTTCGCCGCCGCGCTCCACGCCGCCAGGGCGGCCGGCGAGATCTCCGCCGACGCTGATGTCGATTCGCTCGCCGGATTTCTCACGGCAATGGTTCAGGCGCTGCGCGTCATGAGTATTTCCGTGCCGGATGAGAAGCAGCTCACATCAATCGTCGACACCGCTCTTTCGGTTATCCCCGAATAATCGCTTGCAATTTCCGTCAGGGCCACCCGCGCAACGCGGGGATGGCCCTTTTCGCATGTCCGCGTGTTCGCTGTCCGTTCGCTTGGCCATACTGCCGGCCAACGAAATTTAATGGCCCCTTCACATGCGCGGATAAATCTTAATCGCATGCGATTTCCCTTGGTGTTCGACCGGTTCTCCTCCTAGATTCTCAAGGGCCAGCCCGAGTCAAGGGCAGCTCAAGCACCAGTCAAGTACAAGGGAGGCTCGGCGTGGGTGCCGACACCGTCAAGGGCGCGATAGTCCGCCGTGCAGAATTCGCATTCTCGACGTTCGACTGGGGCCGGGTCGCCGAGCCCGTCGGGCCGGCCATCGGCGCGCAGAAGGTCAAGCTCAACGTCGTCGAGGTCGCCCCGAACGCCGTCTGGCGGCAGGGCTGGTCCTTCGAGGAGGAGAACGTCGTCGTCGTGTTCGCCGGATCCGGCCACGGTGACATCGGCAGCGCGCGCACCGAGCTGCGCCGCACCTCCGCCCTCTACTCGCCCACCGGCCGCACGCTCGAACTCACCGCGGGCGACGAGGGGCTGACCGCCTACGTCTGGCGCTCCCAGCTCATCGGCGGCGAGAGCGCGGGCGCGTCCCCGAAGACCACCGGCGCCCTCACCGACAGCGAGACCCAGCTGCGCGGATTCTCCGGAATCGGCGAGGCACCCACCGAGGGCGAGGGGGCCGTCATGAACTTCGTGTTCTGGCCGGGCACCGGCTCCTCGCGACTGTGTCTGCACTGCGGCGTCCAGCAGCCGGGCCAGACCTTCAATGTGCACGTCCACCCCGAGAGCGAAGAGGCGTTCATCGCCTTCGAGGGCATCGGCCAGCTCTATATGCACGACCAGTGGAACGACGTCCGCCCCGGCGACGTCCTGTACGCGCCCCCCGGCATTCCGCACGGCGCCCGCAACCCGCACACGGGCCCCGAGGCCGAGCCGTTCACCACCTGCGGCGGGCCTACCCCCTTCGACCCGGCGCTCTACCAGGCCGCCGGCGTCTCCCCTGACGTGAAGTGAGGTAACGCACAGCCATGTGCCGGATCTACGGACACTTCGGCGGAGAGCACTCCGCGAACCACCTGCGCGCGGTCGCGCTGCTCCAGCGGCACGGCGGCCCCGACGCGCAGTACCAGGCCGCGGGCGACGGCTGGGCGCTCGGCAACAACCGGCTGGCCATCATGGACCTCGACCACGGCGACCAGCCCTACACTCTGGGCGAGCGCGTCAAGGTCGTCTTCAACGGCGAGATCTACAACCACGACGAACTCCGCACCCGGCTGCGGTCGTTCGGCTACACCTTCGACGACCACTGCGACGGCAGCATCCTCCCGGCGCTCTACGACCACTACGGCGTGGGCTTCGCCGAGCACCTCGACGGCATGTTCGCCATCGCCGTCCTCGACCTGCGCCGCGAGCCCACCCTCGTGCTGGCCACCGACCAGGCCGGCATGAAGCCCCTCTACTACCGCTGGGACCGGCAGCGCGGCGCGCTGTACTTCTCCTCCGAGCTGCCCGCCCTGCTCTCGCTGCCGGGCATCGGCTGGGACCCCTGGCTGCCGGGCCTCGACGCCTACCTCGCCAGCAAGACCCCCTTCGGCGAGCAGACGATGGTCGACTCGGTGCAGGTCCTGCCCCGCGCCACCACCGCCTCGTTCACCGCCGCCGGCGGGCTGCGCACCGTCCGCCGCGACGACATCGCCTCCGACGAGCAGTTCACCGACCTGGAGAGCGCCGGAGCCCGGCTCCAGGAGGTGCTGCGCGAGCAGACCCGGCTGCTGGCCCTGGCCGACGTCCCCATCTCCGCGATCACCAGCGGCGGCCTCGACTCCAGCCTGGTCACCGCGCTCCTCGCGGAGACCGTGCCCGACCTCACCAGCTTCAACATCGCCTACCAGGGCGACTGGCCCTTCGACGAGCGGCACTTCGCCCGCGAGGTCGCCCAGCGCCACGGCACCCGCTACCACCAGGTCGAGGCCGACCCCGCCCGATTCCCCGAGCTGCTGCGCGACGTCGTCTGGCACCTCGGCCAGCCCAACGCCGACCCCATCTCGATCAGCACCTACCTGCTCTTCCAGGCCGTGCGCGACGCCGGCTTCAAGGTCGCGGTCACCGGCGACGCCGCCGACGAGATCTTCGGCGGGTACGGGCGCATCAAGCAGGCCCTCCTCGACGGCGAGGGCGACTGGGCCCACAACTACCTCGAAGCCCTCGCCGCGGTCCCGGGCGAGCTGCGCCAGTCGCTCTACACCGACGACTACCGCGCCTACCTCAAGCAGCACGGCGGCGCGTACGAGACCCTGCGCGACACCCTCGGCAAGAAGTTCGGCGACACCGGCGACCGGCTGGCGGCCATCACCTCCTTCGAGGTCGACGAGCGGCTGCCCGCCTACCACCTGCGCCGTGTCGACCACCTGAGCATGGCCAGCTCCGTGGAGGTCCGGCTGCCGTTCTGCCAGCCCGCCGTGACCCGGCTCGCCCTCGGCCTGCGCGAGGAGTTCCGCGTCCGCGGCCACGAGGGCAAGCGCGCCCTGTACCAGGCGGCCCGCGGACTGCTGCCCGACTCCGTCCTCAACCGGCCCAAGCAGCCCTTCACCCTGCCCATCACCGCGATGCTGCGGCCCGGCGAGGCGCTGCTGGAGCACGCCCAGGAGACCCTGTCGCCCGCCGCGTTGCGCGCCGGGGGACAGCTCGATGCCGCGGCCGTGCAGAACCTCATCAGCAGCCAGATCGAGCGGCCCAGCGACACCAGCGCGCTGGCCATCTGGTCGCTGATGGTCCACCAGATCTGGCGGGAGCAGCTCGGCGCCCTGCGCACCACCGCGCTCCCGACGAGGGAGGCGGCGTGATACAAGCCCATATCGCCTACGCAAAGGGCAGTCCCAGCCCCACCCTGACCCTGCCCGCCGACGCGCTGCCCGAGCGCGAGGAGGAGCTGGAGCCCGCACTGCGCGAGGCCGTGCGCCACCTCGCCGAGCACGGCGGCGGCCTGGAGAAGATCACCAAGATCGCGCTCATCGCGCCCTCCAGGCACCCCCTGTTCGACATCGACTACCGCTTCGTGCAGGTCATGCCGGGGACCGAGCCGCGCTTCGACTTCCACGGCAGCTGCGGCCACTCGGTGCTCTCCTCGGTGATGGTCGCCAGTCGCCTCGGCTGGGTGCACCGACTCGCCCCCGACCACCGGGTGCGGGTCAACGTTCTCAACAACGGCGACCACGTGGTGTGCGAGGTCGACGACTGCGAGCGCGACCGCGCCACCTTCACCGCCCACTTCATGCACCACCCGGCCGTGTGCCTGGACGCCCTCACCTACGGCGGCGGGCCCACCACCTCGCTCGTCTACGAGGACGGCAGCATCACTGCGAGCTGCGTGTCGGTGAGCAACCCCTACGTCTTCGTCAACGCCGCCGACCTCGGCGTGCGCGACGCCGACCAGCTCTTCACCGACGACCCGCGGCTCTTCGAGGTGCTCCAGCAGATCCGCAGCGCAGCCGCCGACGTCTACGGGCTGCCCCGCGGCGGGGCCTTCCCGAAGATCGCGGCCCTGCTGCCCGACGGCGACGGCACCATCGCCGTCCGCGCCATCTCCGTGCCGACCTGGCACCCCACCATCGCCCTCACCGGGGCGGTCTGCGTCGGCGCGGCGAGCAAGATGGTCGGCACGGTTCCGTACGCGCTGGCCGGCAGCGCCGCCGTCCCCGGCGCCCCGCTCACCATCCGCACCGCGGGCGGCACCACCGCCGTGCGCGCCGCGGTCACCGGGAACACGCCCGCGGACACCCTCGCCTGGGTGAGCGTCGCGCAGAAGTCCGTGGAGTTCACCGGCTCGCTCACCCTCGAACGGCTCCAGCCGTACGCGCAGAAGGAGGCGCTCCCCTATGCCCACCGCTGAACTCAGCGACACCCCGGCGACCGGCCGCGAGACCCTGCTCACCGCCCTCGCCGAGCACGCGGCGGCGGCCGACCGGGAGGGCAGGCCGTCCCCCGAGGTGCTGGCGGCCGTCCGTGCCTCGGACGTCACCGGCCTCGTGGCGCCCACCCACCTCGGCGGGGCAGGGGCCGAGCAGTTGGCGGTCAACCGGCGCATCGCCGAGATAGCCCGCCACGACCCGTCCACGGCCATCATCGTCTTCCAGCACCTGGCTGTCTCCAGCCGCATCGTCGAGTGGGGCACCGCCGAGCAGCAGCGCGACCTGCTGCCCAAGCTCGCCTCCGGCGAGTGGCTCGCCGCCTCCGCCTGGAGCGAGTCGGGCGCGGGTGCCGCCAAGCGCAACCTCGCCACCATCGCCGAGGAACTGCCCGACGGCAGCTGGTCGATCAGCGGCGGCAAGGCCTTCACCACCGGCGCGGGCCTCGCCGACGTCTACCTCGTGCTCGCCCAGACCACCCAGGTCGAGGACGACGGCGAGGTCTACGGCTCCACCGGCCAGAGCTTCTTCCTCATCCCCGCCGACACCCCCGGCATCACCCCGGACACCAGCCTCGACCTGGTCGGCATGCGCGCCTCGGCGACCGGCTTCATCGAACTGGAGAACTGCGTGGTGCCCGCCGACGCCATGCTGGGCCCGCGCGACGGCGCCAACCGCGTCATCGCCGGCGTCCGCCAGTCCGGCGCGACGCTGGGCGCGGTCGCCGTCGGCATCGCCGAGGCCGCCTGGGACCACGCCTTCGAGGCCGCCCGCAAGCGCGGCTTCCTCGACCACCAGGGCCTGCGCTTCCGCCTCACCGAGGTCCGCACCCGCATCGAGGCCGCGCGCGCCCTCGTCGAGCGGGCCGGGCGGTGCGACGCCCCCGACCCCGGCGCGGTCACGCTCCACAGCAAGATCTTCGCCGGCGAGGTCGCCGAGGAGGTCGTACAGACCCTCGCCCGGCTGCTCGGCAGCGCCGGCTATGTGATCTCCAACCCCATCAACCGCATGGCCCGCGACGCCCGCGCCGTGGCGCTCATGGGACCGACGAACGACCTCGCAAGGGAGCTGGTGAGCACCGCGTGGACCCTGTGAACCACACCCCGGCCTACGACCTCCTCGTCCGCGGCGGCCGGCTCGTCGACGGCCATCAGGTCACCCGTGCCGACCTCGCCGTGCGCGACGGGCGCATCGCAGCCGTCCTGGAGCCCGGCGCGCGCGCCGAGGCACGCGAGACGGTCGACGCCTCCGGCCTGTACGTCCTGCCCGGCCTCATCGACTCCCATGTGCACTTCCGCACCCCCGGCCTCACCGAAAAGGAAGAGTGGGCCAACGGGTCGCGGGCGGCCGTCGCGGGTGCTGTCACCACCGTCATCGACATGCCCAACACCCGCCCCGCCACCTTCACCCCCGCCGACGCGCACGCCAAGCACGCGCTGATCGAGGGCAACAGCCTGGTCGACTACCGCTTCCACGCGGGAGTAAACCCGGACGACGTCACGCTCCTCGACGAGTTCACCCCGCGCGAGGCGACCTCGGCCAAGGCCTTCCTCACCGGCCACCACACCGCCCCGCACGTGCTGCGCGACCCCGCCCGGCTCGACGGCCTCTTCCGGCTCGCCGCCGCCAAGAACCTGCGGCTGCTCTTCCATGCCGAGGACGACGACGTCTTCACGCTCCTCGACCAGTGGCAGGGCGAACCCCGGTCCTACCGCTCGTACGAGGCCCACCGGCCGCGCAGCGGCGGCATCGTCGCCGTCGCCAAGCTCATCGAACTCGCCCGCAGGCACGGCACCGACGTGCACGTCCTGCACGTGTCCAGCAAGGAGGAGGCCGACCTGCTCGCCGCAGCGGGCGCGGCCGGGATCCCCATCACCTTCGAGGTCACAGGGCACCACCTCTCCTTCACCACCGACGACACGCTGCGGCTGGGCCCGCGCATCCGGCTCAGCCCCGCCATCCGGGAGCAGACCGACCAGGACCGGCTGTGGCAGGCCGTCATCCGTGGCGAGGTCGCCAGTGTGGGCAGCGACCACGCCCCGCACGCCCTCACCGACAAGGCGCTGCCCGCCCCCGACGCCCCACCCGGCCTGCCCGGGGTGCAGGAACTCTTCCCCGCGCTGCTCACCGGACTGCGCCGACGGCTGCCCGGCGGCGACGCCGAGGAGGCCCTGAAGATCGCCGTGCGGGTCATGGCGGAGGGCCCGGCCCGCCTCTTCGGCCTCGAAGGCCGCAAGGGCGCCCTGGCCGAGGGCCACGACGCGGACCTCGTCCTCGTCTCCGCCGACACCAACTGGTGGCTGCGCGCCGACGAGGCGCACGCCAAGGTCGGCTGGTCCGCCTACGAGGGCTGGACCTTCACCGGCCGCGTGGAACAGACCCTGCGGCAGGGCCGCAGCGTCTACGCCCGCCGCGCGGACGGCACCGCCGTCTTCGGCCGTCCCGACGGCCGCTGGCTCGAGGCGCAGGTGCCCGTCCCGGCAGGAGCCGAGCGATGAGCCGGGGATCGCTGCTCGCGCCGTCCGACGACCTGGAGGCGCACTTCAAGGACGCGATGGCCGCGCTGGCCGGCGGCGTGTGCGTGGTGACCACCACGGGGCCCGACGGAGTGCCGTACGGCTTCGCCGCCACGTCCGTCACGTCCGTTTCGCTGGACCCGCCGATGATGCTGGTCTGCCAGGCCAAGTCCTCGCGCTCGTACGAGCTCTTCGCCGGGGCCGGGCCGGTAGCGGTCAACATGCTGGCGGCCCGGCAGCGGCCGGTGGCCGAGCGGTTCGCGGCGCCCGTCGACGACAAGTTCGCCGGCACGGGCTTCGAGTGCGCCGACGGCCTGGCCCCGGTGCTGCCGGGCGCGCTGGCCGCCGTCCAGTGCCGACGCGTGCGCACGATCGACGCGGGCGACCACAGCGTCCTGCTGCTCGACGTCCGTGCGGTGCGCACCGCGCCCGGTGAGCCGCTGATCTACCACGGCAGGCGCTACGAGCGCCTGGAACTCACGAATCGTGGCTGACGAGCGCCGTGTCGAGCTTGCCGAGGAGCGCGGACAGCTGGCTCGACTCCTCCTCGGAGAGCCCGCGGCCGAGCACCTCGCGCTCGGTCTGCTTCCGGGCGGCGATCACCTGGTCGACGACCTCGCGGCCCTTGTCGGTGAGCCGGACGATCACGATGCGCCGGTTCTCCGGACTCAGCCGGCGCTCGACCAGACCGGCCTTCTCCAGCCGGTTGACACGATTGGTCATGGTGCTGTTCGAGACGAGCAGCCGGTCGGCGATGGTCCCCGGGCACATCTCGTGGAGCGGCGACTGGGTGCGCAGCGTGGTGAGCACGTCGAACTCCCAGGCCTGCAGCCCGAAGCGGGAGCACGTGCGGCCGAAGCGCAGCTCTGCCTGGCGTGAGACGTGCAGCAGCCGGTCGATGACCGGCAGGGCGACAGCACCTTCCACCAGCGCGGGAGCGTTCGAGAGCTTCTCCTCCATGCTCCGAGCCTAGCCGAGAACCGTTCGATGTCGTAATGATGAAAGGAAAGCGATGTCCCTCCTGAACCTTCCCGACCGTCCCGGCCCGGCCCCCCGCACCCGCGGCCCGGTGCCCCACGGCCAGCTGGACCAGATCGCCCCTACGCCGCTCCAGGAGGAGTTCTGGCAGCGCATGCGGTCGCTCAGCGGCGTCTACCTCGCCCCCACCCATGTGCCCTACCCCGAGGCCCGCGCCATCCACCTGGCCCCCGAGTTCGGCACCGGACCCGACGACGCCTTCATCCGGCACAGCCGCGAGTTCGCCCACCAGCACCCGCCGCAGGACGGCAGCGTGCACCTCACCCTGCCTCCGGCGGCCAAGAAGCACGTCACCGACCTGGGCTGGGGGATCCCGCACCCCATACAGAACACCCTGCTGCTCTTCGGCCCGCGCGACCGGGACGAGATCGAGGTGGCCTGGCAGATCCTGCTCGCCTCGTACACATACGCCCGCGGCCGCGCCCACGAGTGAGCGCGCGCGGCGGGGCCCGGCGCCCCAGAACGGCATTGCCGACAGTCGCGGGGCGCTGAATTCATTTCACGAAAACAGAAACACCAGAGAGGAAATCATGCACCAGATGGAGACCATCGTGACGACCGTGGACACCAACCAGTTCGACCTGGACATCCGCACGGAGACGTACCCGAAGGCCGAGGAGGCCGCTGCCCAGAAGACCCCGGGCATCACCGGCCCGTGCTCGCCGACCGTGTTCGGCTGCTAGCAGCACTGGAACAGTCTGACTCCGCACGGAGCCCTGAGGGTCGGGGACAAGAGGTTCCCCGGCCCTCTTGGGGGCGCGGCGCGGATCACCGATCGAGCCACAAAAGGGTACTGGATTGACGCGGACCGAAAAATCAATTCCGGCGACAACCAACTACGTTGCGGCATCCACGGCGATGGTCCGCGCCCCGCTCCTGTCCGTCCGGTCCTACTCTGCGGCCTTCGCTCCGCAGACCGAGACGACGAAAGGGTTGCGAACCGCCTTTGAAGATCCGGCGTTCAGGGAGGCGGTGTGGTTTGCCAGTCCGTCCCTCGCGCAAGATGCGGAGAAGTTCTTCCAGAGCCCCAGCGCGTTTTCGACCAAACAGCAGCGGCGCATCGTAACGGCATTGGCTCGCTACGTGGTGCGGTCGACGACACGTCCCACACCGTTCGGCATGTTCAGCGGAGTCGCCCCCGTCGGCTGGGGGCCAGAACTCGATATCGAGCTGGGCAACCCCACGGAACATCACCGCCCGGTCCGACTGGACTACGGCGAAGTGCTGAAACTCGTCCATGGCCTGGAGCGCGACCCTGGCGCGCAGTCGTACCTCTGGGTCTACCGGAATTCTGCCCTGCTGCTACGGGGAGAGCGTGTCCATCTCATGCACGGCGACGCTCGCGGGGACCAGGACGGCGGAAAGCGAGTATCGATCCGCTGCACCGACCCCGTCAAGAAGGTTCTGGCATGGGCCCAGGAAGCCATTCAGTTCTCAGCTCTTCGTGACAGATTGGAAAGGGCCTACCCACAGGTCACCGAGGACGCCCTGACGCGTTTTCTCTCCACGCTTCTCGAGAACAATCTCCTGTTGAGCACGCTGCGACCTCCCATGGATGGATCCGACCCGCTGTCCTACCTGCTCGCGGAAGCACCGAAGACCCGAATTCCCACACTTCGGCAGAGTCGGTACCTGGCAGAGTCCATCGACACGTATGCGAACCAGAAGGTGGGGGACGGAATCGGTGAACTGCGCTCACTACTGGGTCGACTCAATGTTACGGGGCCTGGCCGGTCTCAAAATCACCTGCAGGCGGACATGCGGATATCGCTCTCCGGGACACTGCCCGCAGAGTTGAAAGCGGAAACGGAATCCGCGCTGGACTGCTTGTTCCGACTCAGTCCCATGCCAGCCCGCTCCCCTGCACTTCAGGCATATTCCGGCGAATTCGTCAGCCGATACGGTGAGCGGGAGGTTCCACTTCTTGAAGTGCTCGACGAACAAGTCGGGATCGGCCCTCCAGCCGACTTCCGCAACCCATCGCCGAGGCGAAACTGGCCGGTTGCCCAGCAAGCTACAAGGCAGCGGGACGCCCTGCTCCACGATCTCGTCGGATCAGCTCTCAAGGATGGCGTTCACGAGGTGGAAATAGTCTCGGAACATCTCCTCGATCTTGGATTTCCGGAGGGCGAGCCGCCACCGTCAGTGGACGCTTTTCTCATGGTCGCCGCACAACCAGACGGAGATTGGCAGGCCGTCCTCGGCCCCGGGGGCGGGGCAGTCTTCCCTGGCGGCCGGGCTTTCGGGCGTTTCGCCTATCTTGACCAGCGATTCAACGACCATGTCGTGGAACTGGCCTGTCACGAGCAGGCGGCCAACCCTGACGTCGTCTTCGCGGACCTCAGCTACGTACATCCCGACGGGCACGTGAACAATGTGGCCCTGGCCCCCCGGGTCCACGAATACGAGCTGGCGGTATCGACAACGGCGAGCGGTCCCCGTGATCGGCGTGTAGAACTCGCTGACCTGGTGGTCGGCGTTGCAGAGGGACGGCTGTATCTGCGTTCACAAAAGCTTGGACGACGCATTGTGGTGCGGGCGGCACACATGCTGACTCCGACTTATTCTCCCAATCCGATCCGGTTTGTGCTCGAGGTCTCCGAGGATGGCTATTGGCGCCCTGTCTGGGGCTGGGGAGGAATGGAACGACTTCCGTTCCTGCCCCGGATCCGCAGAGGGCGCGTCGTGCTTGCACCGGCGCGCTGGCGCATTCCCGAAGGTGTCGGCAGCGAATCTGCGTCCCGGGCGGAGCTGGAACGTTGGCGCCGCGAATGGAACGTTTCCCGCCATGTATATACCGGACAGCTCGACAATCGGCTGTTACTCGACCTCGATCACCCGCTGCACGTGGAACTGCTCCGGCACCAGATGCGTCAGGGAGTGACCGCGGTGGAAGAGGCGCTGCCCGGCCTCGGGCATGCCGCAGCTCGCGATGCTCACGGTGACGGGTACCTCCTCGAGGCGGTGGTATCGCTGCGTGCGGTCGATCCGGAGCCCGTTCCTCGACCCCGGAAGCGCACCAGTGTCGATGCCGGTCGCCGGGAGCGCTTGAGCCTTCCGGGGGAGGGATGGTGGTTCTTCAAACTCTATGGCTCGCCCGACTTTTCTCAGGACACTCTCACTACCCTGCGCAACGTACTGGCCGACCAGGAATGGTTTTTCGTCCGTTACGCCGACCCACTGCCGCACCTTCGGCTGCGAGTCCGAGGCGACAGCGCACTCCCGGATGGTGTGCTGGATGCGTTGACCCAGCTGGTGGACAGCGATGCCATCAACCGTTTCGAGATAACCGGCTACGAGCGTGAAATCGAACGCTACGGAGGGCTCGCCGGCCTGGCGCTGTGCGAGCGGGTGTTCTGTGCGGAGAGCCCGGAGGCGGTAGATCTCCTCCATGTGACCCCGGAGCTGCTGAATACTGTGCCGGACGTCGATCAGTATGACATTGCGGCCTTCAGCACCGACGTGCTGCTGAAGTCTCTGGGCCTCGACATCGACACTCGCAACGACGTCTACAACACTATGCAGCTGTCCTACGCCCGCGAGTTCTCGGACGATCCGACAGTCTCGCGAAAGACCCTCAACCGGGAACTTCATATTCGTCGACCACTGTTGCGAACGCTATTGTCCGACAGTCATGCCGCACTGTGTCAGGGATCATTCCTCGATTCCTGGCGGCTGCGGCTGTATACCGCACTCGACCCTATCGGCCAGGAGCTGAACGCCCTTGACCGAGCAGGCGGCCTGACTTCCACAGTCGCGGAAATCGCCACCAGTCTCGTGCATATGCACGCGAATCGACTGGGGCTTGACCGCAGGGAAGAATACGGCGTAGTGCACCGTCTGCATCACGTGACCAAGGATCTCAGCATTCAGGGAACAGCCCCATGACCTTGCCTGATGAGCTTCGGACAACAGCCGCACAGATCGGTCGGTCGGTGTTCCTCCGGATGTGCGATCCAGAACAGCTGGCAGATATTGAGCAACCACGTCCGACGGCAGGTTTTCCCGCGCTGCAGTGGTCTGCTCTTGACGCAGCCTTTGGTGACGTCGGTCTGGCTGTGGCATTTGGGTATATGCTCCGTGTCGAGCCGGACTCCGGCTGGGACGAGGTTGCCCATTCCTATATCTCCCGGTCTGCGGCTGCCCTGGAGACCCGAGTAGGGTTAGGCCTATATCGTGGAATTTCCGGTCTTGCGTTTGCCATGCGCTATCTCTCGCTAGGCGGACAGCGTTACGCGCGGGCGCTGGGCCGTGTCGGTTCTCTTTTGGTCGGTCGATCGACTGCCGCCCTCGACCGCCTTCCCGAAGCGGGCTGCACGGCGCTGGAACAGTACGACCTGATCTCGGGTGTGGTGGGTGTCGGTGCCTCTCTGTCAACCATGACGGACGACCCCTCCGCAGCCTCCCTGCTGCACCGCCTGCTGGGCCGCCTCGTTGACTGGAGCGGCCGACCGGCCCCCGACGGTTTTTGGACTTCAGCCGGACCGGCGGCCGGTCCCGGCCGGCCACCGGAAGACAGCACGGCCAGATGTCTGGATCTGGGCGTCGCGCACGGAATCGCCGGCGTACTCGCCCTGCTGGCCGTCTGTGCCCGCCACGGTGCCGAGGTGCAGGGAATGCACGGCGCGGCTGACAGACTCGTCACCGCCATACGTGACGGTTCGACACAGACCCGGTGGGGACCAGACGTCGCCTACCGGCGCCACCACTCTCACTCGCACCACGCAACGAGCACGCCAAGCCGGGTCGCGTGGTGTTATGGAAATCTTGGAGTCGCTCGTTCTCTTCAACTCGCCGGTCTCGCCTTCGGCGAACCCGCATGGGGGAAACTCGCGCACCAGCTCATGAGATCTGCGATCTGTCGGCCGCTGGACGTCACTCGCGTCTCTTCCCCGACGTTCTGTCATGGTGAGGCCGGTGTCCTCCATCTGCTGACGAGATTTCAGGACGACTTGCCTTTTCACGACCCGGTGCTGGCCGAATACACCGAATCCTGCCTCCGGTCGATCATGGGGCAGTACGATCCCCGGAAACCATTCGGCTTCAGCGACTTTCATCCACTCACCGGCCCCGTCGACAGTCCTGGACTGCTCGAAGGCGCAGCCGGCGTCGCACTCGTACTCGCCTCTCTCACCCGAGACGTTTCGCCCGACTGGGAACGCATCTTCCTCACCGGATGAACCGAACGACGCTGTCAAGTTGCCGCTGGGGCAGGCGAGTCGGGTGCGTCGGCTCATCCTGGCTCCGGTTCCGACCGGCGGCCTCTCCGCCCCGGCCGAGGCTCCGGAGCGGATGGTGCGACACCGGACGCGGCCCCGGGCACCGTCCCGCGCGATCGTCTCGTCGCCCTGCCCGGTGTGCTCGGCGGCGATCCGCTCGACGGCCCTGTGGAGATCCCCGGGTGCGGTGTCCCCGCCGTCGCGGATTCGCTGCGGGCAGAGAGGTCCGGCTCCTCCATGGCGGCCAAGGCCCGCCCCGCTCGGACCTCCCCAGCGGTGGGTGCCCGGTGACGGTCCGGTCCCGCTCGGTGGGGCGGCTCACCCGCTCGGATGCGCTCGGCGAGCAACTGTCCACGAGGGTGTGCATGGTGAGTTCATGATCACTACACGACACCCCAAGAAGACCGTTTCCCGGATTCCGCGAGCATGCGCGGTGAGCGTCGCCGTGGGCATCGCATGTGCGGCGGGGGTGGCGACTGCCACGTCCGCCGTGGCGGCGACACCCGCCACGCACGTCGCCGCCAAGGCCACCCCGGCCTACGGCCACGGCGGCTGGGACGAGAACAAGTGCGGCAACGGCATCCTCGACCTCCTCAACTTCTGCAACTGAGGTGCAGCCGCTGGCAGTTCCTGCCTGCCATCCGCACAACTGCACGTCGAAGTAGTCCAACCATCCCCAGGGCGGTCAGGAACAGGGCAGAGATTTTTCTTCCTGACCGCCCTGCCGATCATGCCGCGGGGGCGGAGACCGCAACGGCGTCGGCGGGCTCACCTTCGCCGACTTCACCCGAGCACCGCTGGCTTCGCAAGGGAAGGCGCCTACTGGGGCTAGGGCACGACCTTGCCCACGCCACCCAGGGCCTGGGCGGCACGCTGGTTGATCTGCCACAGCTGGCCCTCACGGTTGCTGACGTAGATCCAGCCGTTGACGGTGTCCAGCGCGAGACCCTCGCACGTCCCCAGACCGGTGGCCACCACGCGTTGCGCGCCGTCCGCGAGAGTGATCTCGTACAGGCGCCCGTTCACGTGGTCGATGGTGTACGCCCGGCCGGTGCCGTCGAGGGCCACACGGATGGTGCTCGACCCCGACAGGGTGGTCACGACGCGGTGGGTGCCGTCAGTCAGGTCGACCTCGTGGAGTTTGCCGCCGCCGTCCTTCCGGCCGACGTACGCCTTGCCCCGCCCGTCCAGCACCACTCCGGCGATGCCCTGCACCAGGCCGGTGGCGATGGTGCGCTTCTGTCCGCCCGGCAGGTCGACGGCGATCAGCTGACCGTCGAGCCAGCTGGCGACACAGGCCTTGCCCGCTGCGTCGAGCGCGACGCCGTAGGCGCCCGACACATCGGCGATCTTGCGGGAGGAGCCGCTCGACAGGTCCACCGCGAGCAGGCGTCCGCCGCCGTAGTCGGTGGAGTAGGCCGTGCCCTGGCCGTCCACCCGCACATCGCCGATATCGCCGAGGCCGCTCGCGGCCACGCGCTGGGCGCCGGTGTCGACCTTCACCGCGAACAGCTGCTGCCCGCTCCGATCGGCGACATAGGCCGTGCTCAGCGACGGGTCGACCGCCAGGCCTTCGGAGGCCCCCAGTCCCGTCGCGACGAGGGTGTAGCTCCTCCTGTTGCCGATGAGCTTCGACAGGTCTTCGAGCTTCGGCATGTCCTCGTCGCTGATGCTCACCTCCGGCGGGCCGAACGCCTTCGTGGTCGCCGAGGCCATGCCGGACGCCGAACCGGGGTCTTCGGAGACCTGGCGCTGTGCGGCGGCCGCGCCCTGGGTGTTCTGGAACAGCGGGCCGAGGAAACCCATGACGTCGAACGCCCCGTGCGCTGTCTGGCGTACGAGCCACGGGTCGCGCTCGCTCTCCAGCTTGCGCACGGCCTCCGATTCGTCACCGGCTCCCGGAGTGTCTTTGCCCAGCGCCTGAGCGGACTTGTCGGCGGAACCGGCTTCGTCTCCGCCGTTGTCGAAGATGTTCTTGAAGGACACGGGCTTCCCTCCTGACCCCTGCTAGAGGGGCTGCTTCTGGTTCTGGTAGTCGAGTACTTCCGGCTGGAAAACGCGGTGTTCGCCGGTACGGACAGCGACGATTTCGGCCGTCCCCTTCTGCATGAACCGCTTCCCTTCGTCGGCCAGGTCGAAATGGCTGGAATCGAAGGAGGCCTCGCCGAGCTTCCACGCGATGACCCGGGAGTACTTCGGCTCGGCGGCCTGTGGCGGAGTCTCCTTGACCGCCACCGGCTCGGGATAGTACAAGGCGACCCAGCCGCCGAAGGTGACGGGGAATTCGTAGTCGAACTGGCGGATCTGACGCCGCGTCGTGGCCATGACGTCCGCCCGGCTGCTGATTTCCAGGCTGACCGACGACTGGTGCTTCCATTCGGTGGTCAGCGAACCACTGACGGATCCGGTGATCCCGAGCAGGAGCTCTCCCCACAACTCCCCGGTGCCGGTGACGGAGCTCGTGGCCGTGGTGTTGCTCGTCGCCTCCGTCTGGGACTCCGTGTTGACGCCCTGGTTGTCCTTGCTGTTGAGCAGGGTGGTCTTCTGGTACTGCTTCATCTCCATGCTCTTCTGGAGCTGCTGCTGGAGCGATGCGATGGACTTCGCCCCGAAGGTGAGCTTCACCTCGCCCTGGAGCGACCAGCTGATCGTGTTCGAAATCGAGAACTCGACCGTGTCCGTCACGGTGATTTTGATCGGGTCCGTGCCATTCACGTACGTCTGCTTGGAGATCATGTCGGGAGGGGGCTGCTGGATGTCGCTCCGTTCCTCGACGACCGGTACGCCGACATTCATGTAGGCACGCCAGCCGCGCTCGTGCGCGGTCTCCTCCTCCGGTGGGAAGCCGCCGTAGCGCACCTTGTTCAGGGAGAACCCGATCGGGTCGATCTGCTCACCCCCTTCCTGGGGGGTCCGCTTGAATGCGTTCCGCAGTTGGTTCCGCCGCAGGATGCCGACGGCCCTGGCGGCGATTTCGAGTTCCTCTTGATTCCGCGTGGTCAGCGGGTGACGCATGAATACGTCGTTGATGTAGGCCGTTCCCACATCGTTGCGTGCGCTGCTGTTTCCCATGCTCCTCAGACCTCCCTGCGTCGCAGGCCGGTGACGCTACGCATCCGGTGGCGGACGAGCACCGAGCCGAACTCGCCACCTGGTGAGAACCGGACAGAAGCCGCTGACCAGGCGTTTGATCACATGAGGGTGGGCGCGGCCCCGGGTCTGTCCGCCGCCCCCGCGGACGCTGCTCCTTGATCCTCGGGGCCAAGATCCGCCGGTGCGGTGCCGCGGCGGTCGGCACCGCCGGGCGCGCGAGGTGTCCGGATCCGCGGTCCCGTGGCTGCCGGCGGTGCCGGACCCGCCCCTTCCGCCTCGTTTTGGCCTCAGCCACATGTTCGACTCCGCCGCGCAGGGGCATTCCGGCAGGCGCGGCCGCCCGTACGGCGACGCAGGGGTGTGCGCGTATGCCGGCCGGAGCCAGGGTGAGTACCCGATGCGTCCGGCCGTGCCCGTCCTCAGGTCGCCGGCCTGGTAGGGAGACCGGCCGCCTGGGCCGCGACCCTGGTCGCGGGTCTGCGGATGTGTGCGGGCGTCGTAAGCTTCGTCGGGTTGCTGATGCACGGGGAGGCGCGAGTGGGGCGGGAGAAGGTTCTCAGCGACCGGTACGAGCTGGTCGAGAGGCTTGGGCAGGGCGGCATGGGAACGGTCCATCGGGGAGTGGACCGGCAGCTGCGCCGCACCGTCGCAGTCAAGCTGCTCTCCTCGGCGTTGGCCCACGATCCGCAGTCACGGGCCCGCTTCCGACGCGAGGCACACGCGGCGGCCGCACTGAACCATCCCGCCGTGGCCACCATCCACGACGTGGGCGAGGAGGCCGACCCGGACGGCCCACGGCCCTATCTGGTGATGGAGTACGTACAGGGCACGACCCTCGCCGATGCCATGTGCGACGGCCCCCTGCCCGTCGCCGAGGCGATCACCATGGCATGTGCCGTGCTGGACGCGCTGCAGCACAGCCACGAACACGGAATCGTGCACAGGGACATCAAACCCTCGAACATCATGCGCACCGGCCCCGGCACCGTGAAGGTCCTCGACTTCGGCATCGCCAAAGCCTTCACCGAGACCGCCACCCGCATCACCGGCAGCGGCGCCGCCATAGGCACCCCCGCCTACCTTTCGCCTGAGCAGATCAGCGGGGCGGAGATCGACCACCGGGCCGATCTGTACGCCATGGGGTGTCTGCTGCACGAACTGCTGACGGGGCAGCCCCCGTTCCGCGGGGAGTCGTCGTTCGCCGTCATGCATCAGCACCTGTTCGCCGAACCCGAGCCGGTCTCCCGGCTCCGCTCGCAGGTGCCGCCGACGGTGGAGGCGGTGATTCAGCGGGCCCTGCGCAAGGATCCGAGGGAACGATTCGCCGACGCGAGGCAGATGGGCGCCGCCCTCGCCGACGCCCTGGCCCACTCCGCCATGGAGACGGCTCGGGCCCCCGCGCCCCTTCCCTCGACGACGCGCTCCGGAAGCCGACCCGCGCTTCGCCACAGGTTCGTCTCGCGCGCCGGGGCCGACGGTGCCTTGGCCCTGCTGGGATGCCTGCTGTCGCTGCTGTGCGCACGCGGTCAAGTGGTGGACACAGCGCACTTCGGCTGGGTCGCCACCGGGGCCGGCCTGTTGGGCCTGGTGGCACTGCCGTGGTCAACACGCCTGTCGTGCGCGGTCGGCTGGGGGCCCGTGGCCGAGGCCGTGGCGGTCAACTCCGAACTGCGGCGCGCCAATGACGGATGGGCCCACTCGTACATCGGGATCGCCGCACTGCTGGGTCTGACCGCCGCCTGTTGCCTCGTCAGCGTGGCACGCACCAAGGAGGGCGGCGCCGGCTCACTGGTCGCTTTCTGGTTCTGTGCCACCGCGTCGGTCTGGTACGTCCTCGACGACCTGCACAAGCTCTACGTGTTCTACCTGCTGCTGTCCCTGACGGTCTTCGCCGCCATGTCCTGGGAGGCCGCGGTACTTGTGCGGCGCCGGGGTGGTGCGAGGCGGGCGGGGCTGCCGGGACCGTCCGCCGGCGCGACGCCGCGGGGACGTCCACTCGCGCGTCGGTCCGGCTGAACCGCTGAGTCCCCGGCTCGTGAGGCGCAACGGTGCTCGACAGGGAGGCACTCCTGAGGCCGCGGTCGATGGGCCTACGAGCCCGGGACGGTAGTGCCCAGCTTGTCGGCCGGGGCAGCGGTGGGGTCACCGAGATGCCGCGATCGATGCCGCCGTGAGTCTGTCCACGGCCGTCGCGACCGCCTCGGGGCTGGAGATCATCGTCAGATGCCGGGCACCCGGGACGAGCGTCGCGGGTGGTGCGCCGATGCGCCGGGCGGTCTCCCGCGGAGTCTGCCGGGTGAACACGTCGTCCTGGGCGCCGAACACCACCGACTTGGGCAGGCGCACCCCGGCGAGCCGCGCCACCTGGTCCGCGGGCAGGCCCGGCACGCCCGCGGCCAGCATGCTCCAGAGTGCGCCCTCCGCGCCCGGCACCCGGAGCGGGCGCCGCCACTGATCCAGACCGGCGGCGTCCAGGCGCGGACAGGCAGGTCCGCACTGTGCGTCGTACAGGCTGCGGATCACGGCGTCGATGCCGAGCCCGAGCCGCAGCAGGCTGGTGCGGTACGGGTCGATCAGCACGTACTTGAAGGCCGGCGGCGGCCCGGCACCCGTGTCGAGGGCGTCGCCGTCGAGGAGCATCACACCCCCCAGCCGGCCGGGGGCCCGCAAGGCCGCCTCGGTGACCACGGCGGCTCCGCTGGAGTGCCCCACCAGCAGCGGGCGCTCGCCCGGACCGCCGAGGTGCATGGCGTCCAGGAAGCCCAGGAGCTGCTGGGTGAAATGGTCGACGGTGTACGGGCCGTGGTGGTCGCTGTAGCCGTCGCCCGTCAGGTCGAGCGCGTACACCCGGTGGTCGCGGGCGAGCAGCGGGGCGAGGCGCGACCAGGTGTCCACGGACTCGAAGGCGCCGTGCACCAGGACGACCGGCGGGCCCGCCGTACCCCAGGTCTGGTAGCGCGTACGGATGTCGGCCGCCTGCACGTACCGGAGCCCCCGCGGCGGCGCGGCGCGCCCGGCCGTGACGCCGTTGTAGATGAACGAGGCCGCTGTGACGGCCACGAGTACGACGGCACAGACCAGCGCGGTGCGCCGCAGCCACCGCCGCGGCCGGGAGCGGCGTGGCCGCTGCGTGCGCTCGACGGGGAGCGGGGACGGAGCGGATGCCGGAAAGGCGTTCCCGTCCCCGTCTCCGGTCCCGTCCCCGTCTCCGGTCCCGGCTCGGCGAAGATCAGCTGTCACGGCTTCAGCATCGCCCATGACACACCCGCGGTCATCCTGCGGTGGGAGCCACCGTGACTACTCCGCCGGGAGTAGGGGAGTACCCGTCGTCGTGGGTGATGGTCCGGTCCAGGGTCTCGTGGTCATCCCGCCGTGTGCCCGGCGCGTGTGTGTGCGACGTACCGGCGCAGGGCGCCGGCGCTGCGGAAGACGCGCTAGTCGGGCCGTGCGACCAGTAGGCGGCGGCGACGGTGAGCACGTCGCCGGTGCGTGGGTCCATCACCTCGCTGTCCGGGTCCGGGGCCACGCATCCCGCGTCCCGGATGTCACACAGCGGCGCCGCCAGGCCGGGAACCTCGTCCACCGCGGCCACAGGAACGGGAGGTGACGTCCACCCACAAGGGGTCGTCCGTCATCTGCGCGAAAGCGCAGATCCCGAACGACCCGGAGTCCAGACGGAAGTGAAGGTACGTCAGCATTACCGGATTCCCCTCGTGGAAGCGGGCCTCGCCGACGGACCGACCCCGGTGGTGTGCACCGGACCGCGGCCTCACAGTGTCATATGTGCCTCATAGACTCGCGGGGGTGAAACAAGAGAACACTCCTGACCCCGTTCTGCCGATGCTGACGGCCGCTCAGGCGGCACGACTGCGGGCACTCGCCGCCCCGTACGCGCGGGACGGCCATGACCATCCCCTCACCAACCTGGCCCACGCGTGCCGCGATGTGCCGGAGGACCGCTGGCCCGAGCTGGTCGCCGCTCACTTCGCCCGCTTGCGGCAGGCCAGCACAGGAGGCGAGAGCGCCGAGGAGTTGCTGCGGGACGTACATGCCCGGCTGCTGCCCGTCGAGTCGCTCACGCCCGAACTCGCCGGAGCCATGCGGTACGCACGTGTGGTGGCCGACGGACTCGTCTTCGTCCACGCCCTCGACGGGCCCACCAGTGTGCGGATCCTCACCGACGACGACGTGGAGCGTGCGGGGCTCGAAGAGCTGGGCCAGGCGGCGTACGCGAACCTGATGCGCGTACCCGTCGAGCACGAGGAAGTGTCCATCGAGGGACGGGCGAGGCTGCACTCGCTGTACGGCGACTCCCCGTTCGTCGCGAGCAAGGCGCTGTTCCTGTCCGCAGCGGCCCGGCAGATCACCGGCGAGCCGCTCCCGGACACCGGTGCCCTCGTCGTCGTACCGAACCGGCACCTGCTGGCGTACCACCCGATCACCGACGGCTCCGTGGTCGACGCCGTCAACGGCCTCGCCTCCTACGCGTTGGGCGCCCACGAGGACGGTCCGGGCGCGCTGTCCCCGCGGGTCTACTGGTGGCACCGCGGCGGCCTGACGTCGCTCACGGTCATCGACCCCGACACACGAACCTTCTCCCTTCAGCCGCCGCCGCATCTGCTCGGTCTGATGAAGGGCCTGGTCCGCCTCGACCGCGCCGGCCGTCTCGCCGCCGCCAGCACGGCCGAGGCTTCGCAGGTCACGGAACTCACGCACACCACGGCCGAGTCGATAGCCCGCCTCGCCGGTTCCCCGGCGGGACTGGGCGAGGCGTTCGCCTCCGCCGTCGTACTCGCTCACGCGCACTGCGCCGCCGATCCCGGCGCCGCACACATCGACACATGGGACGCGTGGGCCACCGCCGTACAACTCGGCTCTGCGCTGTTCACCGGTGGGCAGCCGCAGGAATGCCACCTGGGCGAGGACCTCGTGCGGCAGCTTCCCGCCACATCCGCCGAACCACCCGCGGACGCCCGCGCCTGGCTCGACGCCCTCTACCTCGCGATCGTGTGCCGCCAGAAGGACCGGATCGGCCGGCTGTGCCAGGTGCCACTGGCGACCCTGAGCCGGGACGACACCGTCGACGAGTACGTCGTGCACTGGATCGACACCCTGCAGAGCTACTTCTGCGAGCGCCCCATGGACGACGTCGTGGAGAAGCTGCTCGCCACGATGAACACATCCATGCCCGAGGCCCTGACCCATGCGCCGAAGGACTTCGTGAACCGCGTCGACTACCAGCCGGTCGCCCTGTTCCACCGCCTGATCGCACGCGACCACGACGCCTTCGCCAAGACGCTGACCGAAGCCCTCGCCGACCACGGCGCTTACTGGGGCACATCGACGGCACCGCGCGCCCGAGTGGCCCTCGGACCGCTCGCGATGGCGAGCATCGCCTACGACCACGGGTTCCCCGTCGCCACGGATCTCCCGTATGCGCCCGCGTACCTCCTCAACCGCGAACGGATCGAGGTGATCCCCCCGGCCTGAACCAGGAACGCGCCGCGGCAGGCGCCAGTGGCCCAGGTGAAACGAGTAATCCATAACGATCTTGGCTGAGGTCTTGTGTGATTCCTCGTCCCCCTTAGCCTCCCCGCATGGCATTTCTTTCGAATCGCCGCAGAAGACCCCGCCTTGCCCCGGAACTCGACGACGAGGATCTGGGCAAGCTGATGAAGAACCTGCTGGCGACCACGAGGACGAGCGCGATCGCTATGACGGACATGTGCGTGGCACAGATGTCCCGTCTCCTGGAGCAGGACGCGGACGACTGGGACCGTCGAGCGCACCGCATGGGCGTCCTGGCGGAGTTCCTGGCCGGATCGAGGCTGCCCCGCTCCTGGGCCACGCGCGAGCCGCGCAACGCGAACGCACTCGTGCTGTACGCGTGGAGCGAGGTGGTACGCGCGGGCTCCCGGGGGAGTCTGGAAGACGCGGCCGGTGTGATCGACAACTGTTTCCGGGCCGCCGAACTCACCCCCGAGGACCCCACCCCCTGGGTGGTCGTCCTGAGGGCGGCGCGCCTGGAGCGCCGGGAGCAGCCGCAGGTGTTCGGTGTCTGGAACGAGGTGCTCGCGCGCGACCGCTGGAACCGTGAGGCCTACCTCACCATGCTGAGCTATCTCACCCCGGAGGAGGCGGGGTCGCGGATGCAGGTTCTGGAGTTCGTGGACGCCCTGCGCGCTCGTATGCCCGCGAACGCGCCCTGCGCGGCGACGGAACTCACCGCCCAGGTCTTCCAGTACCACGCCGTCCTCGACCGGGGCGGTTTCGAAGCGCTGGTGGCGCGCAATCACTGGTCCCAGACGAATGGTGCCCAGGCCCTGGACCGTGTGGCCCACACCTGGGTGCAGCCGGGATTCCTGCGTCACGCGCGGGCACGTGCCGACCTCAACATCCTCGCCTACGCGCTGATGGCCGCCGACCGGCGCGACGAGGCCCGGGCGGCCTTCGAGATGCTCGGCGGCATCGTCACCCCTTGGCCCTGGCAGGCCGGCGGCGACCCTCTGACCGCGTTCGAGCAGGCACAGCGGAGAGTCACCCGAGGGGGCTGATCCGCCTTGTGGCGGGCGGCTCACCCCGCCGGCACGGGGTCCGCCGTCGGGTCGCCGGTGGTGATCCGGCCCGACTCCAGCAGGTGCGCGGTGTCGGTGCAGCGGGCGATCAGGCGGTGTTCGCGGGAGACCAGGACGAGGGTCGTGCCGGGTTCCGTGCGCGGCCGGGCTCCCGCGCGGACCCCACGACACCGGGAGCGGTTTCCGTGTCACCGTCATCGGCCACTGGATCGTCGGACTCCCCGCGGCCTGGCTCCTCGCCCACGCCCTCGACCTGCGGGCCGTCGGCATCCGGCTCGGCCTGTTCACCGGTCTCGCGGCGACGGCCGTCCTCCTGCCGCGCCGCTGGTCCGCCGCCCTCACCGGCGTGGCACAGCCCCTGACGACGGCAACTGCCGGAACCGGCGACCGGATCGGCCGACCGGGCGCGCCGGGAAAATGGCGTGCCCCGGCCGGCTCCGTCTCGTACCGTCGTGGCGTACAGGGCGCCGCGACCGTACGACGGCGCCCGTCATCACCTGACACCGAGGGGAGCCCGACCGTGCGCACACGCACCGCTGTCGTCGCTCCCCGTTCCCGGTACGAGGTGATCCTGGTGTCCTCGTCCGGCCGGTGCCCGCTGCGCGGCCGGCACCGGACCCCGTGACGCCCCGCTGACCTGCCCTGCTCTGCCGTACCGGCCCACGCCGACGGCCGGGGCCGTCGGTGCTTTCGCGGACGCACGGGTGAATCGCGCTGCCCTTTTCCCCGAACCGCAGAAAGGCCCAGGGCCGTGCGCACGCACACCACCACCCTCGCCGCCGTCCGCAACCTCGGCATCCTCGCCCACGTCGACGCGGGCAAGACCACCGTCACCGAACGGATCCTGTACGCGACGGGCACCACCCACAAGCGGGGCGAGGTGCACGACGGCACCACCGTCACCGACTTCGACCCGCAGGAACGCGACCGCGGCATCACCATCTTCGCCGCCGCGGTCAGTTGTACGTGGGACGGTCACCGCGTCAACCTCATCGACACCCCCGGCCACGTCGACTTCGCCGACGAGGTCGAGCGCTCGTTGCGCGTCCTCGACGGGGCCATCGCCGTGTTCGACGCCGTCGCCGGGGTCGAGCCGCAGAGCGAGTCGGTGTGGCGGCAGGCCGACCGGCACGGCGTGCCGCGCATCGCGTTCGTCAACAAGCTGGACCGTGCGGGCGCCGACCTCGACCGGGCCGTCGCCTCGATCCGGGAGCGACTGCACCCCGCACCGCTGGTCGTCCAGTTGCCGATCGGCGCCGAGGAGGCGTTCACCGGTGTCGTCGATCTGGTACGGATGCGGGCGCTGTCCTGGAGCGACGGTGCGGGTACGGCCGTGTCGGCGCCCGTGCCCGAGCCGCTGCGGGAGGAGGCGGTACGACGCCGCCGGGCGCTGGAGGAGACGGTGGCCGGGCTGCATCCGGGCGCGCTGGAGGAGTTCTGCGCCCGGGACACGCTGTCCGCCACCACGCTCACCGCCGCCCTGCGCGACCTCACCCGCACCGGGGAGGGCGTGGTCGTCCTCGCCGGCTCCGCCTACCGCAACCGCGGCATCGAACCGCTGCTGGACGCGGTCGTCGCCTTTCTGCCCTCACCGCTGGACGTGCCCGCCGTACGCGGCGAGCACGAAGGCGCCGTGGAGCGCCGGGCCGCCGACCCCCAAGCCCCGTTCGCGGGGCTGGTGTTCAAGGTGAACGCGAGCGCCACCGGGCGGCTCGCCCATGTGCGCGTCTACTCGGGCACCCTCGAGAAAGGAGACACCGTGCGGGAGCAGGGCAGCGGACGCACCGAGCGCGTGGCGCGCATCCTGCGGGTCATGGCGGACCGGCACGTCCAGCTCGACCGGGCGGTCGCCGGGGACATCGTGGCGCTCGCCGGCGTGAAGTCGGCGCGGGCCGGCTCCACCCTGTGCGACCCCGGCGCGCCGCTGCTGCTGGAGCCGCCCGTCGCCGCCGAGCCCGTGGTGTCCGTCGCGGTCGAGG
The DNA here is from genome assembly GCF_001280015.1 of Streptomyces sp. MMG1121. Classification (GTDB taxonomy): domain Bacteria; phylum Actinomycetota; class Actinomycetes; order Streptomycetales; family Streptomycetaceae; genus Streptomyces. The sequence goes on along the minus strand of NZ_LGDV01000201.1, from coordinate 338,337 downwards.
CCCGGCGGGCCACCGACACCGGCCGGCTGGCGGCGGCGCTGGCCCGGCTGGCGGAGGAGGACCCCTCGCTGGTGGTGCGCACCGACACCGAGACCGGGCAGACCGTGCTGTCCGGGATGGGCGAACTCCATCTGGAGGTCGCGGTGGAGAAGATCCGCCGTGCCGGGGGACCGGAGGTCGGCGTGGGCCGGCCGCGGGTCGCGTACCGCGAGACGGTCGTCGGGGGAGTGAGCGGGTTCGTGTTCCGGCACGTCAAACAGGACGGCGGGGCCGGGCAGTTCGCGCATGTCGTGCTCGACGTGGAGCCGCTCGGGCCCGAAGCCGGCGGCACCGGCTTCGTGTTCCGCTCCGCCGTGGTCGGCGGTCGGGTGCCGCAGGAGTTCGTGCGCGCGGTGGAGGCCGGATGCCGGGACGCCCTCGCCGAGGGCCCGGTCGAGGGGCACCCGGTGACCGGGCTGCGGGTCACGCTCACCGACGGCTCCACCCATGTGAAGGACTCCTCCGACATGGCGTTCCGCACCGCCGGCCGGCTCGGGCTCCGCGCGGCCCTGCGCGCCTGCGCGACGGCCCTGCTGGAACCGGTCGCCGAGGTCACGGTCACCGTGCCCGAGGACGCGGTCGGCGCGGTCCTCGGGGACCTGGCCGCCCGGCGCGGCCGGGTGGGCGGCTCCGAGACGCGTGGCGGCGCGGCCGCGGTGACCGCGACCGTGCCGCTGGCCGAACTGTTCGGCTACGCCACGCGGTTGCGCAGCCGCACCCAGGGCCGGGGCACCTTCACGACCCGGCCCGCCGGGTACGCCCCGGCACCGCGACCGGCATCGGTACCGGCACCCGACACGGTGACCGCTCCGGCCCGGTAGCCGCCGCCCGGCTCCCTCCGGCGGGGGCCGCGTCACGAGCCACCGGGCCCGTGACGCGGCCCCACGCCGACATCACCACACGAGATATTGCATCGTACGGTCCAAAACGCTTAAGGTCGGATCATGGCCCGACCGAGGATGTTCGACGAGGACCGGGCCCTGGACGCGGCGATGCGCACCTTCTGGGAGAGGGGCTACGAGGCCACCTCCACCCAGGATCTGTGTGCCGCCACCGGACTGGGCCGCAGCAGCATCTACAACACCTTCAAGAGCAAGCACGACCTCTTCCAGCGGGCGCTGCACCGCTACATGACCACCATGAACGCCGTCCAGCTCGCCGTCCTGGAGGATCCCGGGCGCAGCGGCGCCGACCGGATCCGCGACCTGTTCGCCCTCGTGCTCGACGGCGACGCGCGCAACCGGCCACACGGCCGCAGCCTGGGCTGCCTCTCGGTCAACAGCACGGTGGAACTGGCCGCCCACGACGCCACCGCGGCCGGCATGCTCGAGCGCGACACGGCCCGTCGGCTGGACGGTCTGCGGACCGCCGTGGAGGCGGGCCGGCGCGACGGATCCATCACCTCCACGCGGGACGCCGGCGACCTGGCCCGGTTCCTCAACGCCACCGTGGCGGGCCTGCGCGTCTGCGCCCAGGGCGGCGCCGACCGCACGTCGCTCGATGCCATCGCGGCGATCGCCCTGGACGCGCTGACCGTGTGACCCGTGCCCGTCTGGCGCGTACCCGTCTGACCCGTGCCCGTCTGTGAGCCGGTCCTTTGCGCCCAAGTTTTGAACTGATTGATTCAAAACAGTACCCCGCATACGCCCCCTTGAAAGGAGTCCCTCGTGCCCCGTGCCGTCCACGTCCTGGCTCTCGGCATCTTCGCCATGGTGACCAGCGAGTTCGCGGTCGCCGGACTGATGCCGCAGATGGCCGACGGCCTGCACACCACCGTCCCCCGGATCGGCTACCTCATCACCGCCTTCGCCGCCGCGATGGCCGCCGGCGGCCCCGTGCTGACCGTCCTGCTGCGCCGACTCCCGCCCCGCACCGCCCTGTTGGCACTCCTGGGTCTGTTCCTCGCCGGCAACGTCCTGGCCGCCACCGCGACCGGCTACGGCACCATGCTCGCCGCCCGGATCGTCACCGGCGCCGCCTCCCAGGCCTTCTTCGGTGTCGCCCTGTCGCTGTGCGCGCGGCTCACCCGCCCCGAGATCCGCGGCCGGGCCGTCGCCGTGGCCATGAACGGCCTGATGCTCGGTACCCTGCTCGGTCTCCCGCTGTGCACGCTGGTCGGTGAACGGTTCGGCTGGCGGGCGGCGTTCTGGGCCGCCTCGGCGCTCGCCCTGGCCGCCGCCGCGGCCACCCGGGCCGGGGTGCCGGGCCTGCCGGCCGTACCCGCGGCCGGACTGCGCGAAGAGGCCGCGGTGTTCGCCCGCCCCCGGCTGTGGCCGGCGCTGGGCACCAGCACGCTGATCATCGGGGCCACCTTCTCGGCCTTCAGCTACCTCAATCCCATCCTCACCGGGCTCACCGGCTTCGCCGCCGGCACCGTGCCGGTGCTGCTCATCGCGTACGGCGCCGCCACCGTCGTCGGCAACACGGTCGTCGGACGCCTCGCCGACCGGCACACCGTGCCCGTGCTTGCCGTGGGGCTGCTGCTCAACCTGCTCTTCCTCGTGGGCTTCGCCCTCTTCGCGGACGCTCCCGTGCCCGCCGTGGTGTGCATGCTCGGCATCGGCCTGGTCGGCGTCACCATGAACCCGGCGATGGCCACCCGGGTCCAGCGCGCCGGCAACGCGGGGCCCCTCGTGAACACCGTGCACACGTCCTTCATCACCCTCGGAGTCATCATCGGCTCCTGCCTCGGCGCGCTCGCCATCGACGCCTGGAGTCTGCGCGGCCCCCTCTGGCTCGGCGCCGGCCTGGCCGCCCTCGGCCTCCTCACGGTCCTGCCCGACCTGCGTCGCGGCGGCGGCGGGCCGGAGGGGCGGGGGACGACTGTCGCGCGCGGCGGTGAGCCGCTTCGGCCGCGCGAGCCGGCCGACCCGACCGGGCGGCGGTCCTAGCCGTCGTGGCCGAACCGCCGCGCCGGGCCGTGCGGGCGCAGTGGCCGTGTGACCTCAATGAGCCGTCCCCGCGCACGAGTTCATCACGACTGCCCTCACCTGGAGTCAAAACCCTTGACGGGCGAGGTTCACGCCGTTTAACTCACGTCCTAAATTAAGCCATGAGGAGCTTTCGGGAGTCGGACGCGATGTCGTGCGATGTCGGCTTCCGTCGGCGGCCTCGGGGTTCGACTCCCGGAAAGGGACACCAGGAGCCATGCGCAGAATCCGAGCCGCGGCCACCGGCGCCGTCGCCCTGTCTCTCGCCCTCGCGGCCACGGCCTGCGGCGGTGGTTCCGCGAACGGGGGCGGGTCGAACGACTCACCGAAGACGCTGACCTACTGGGCCTCCAACCAGGGCGCCAGCGTCGCCGTCGACCAGCAGGTGCTCAAGCCCGAACTCGCCACGTTCCAGAAGCAGACCGGCATCAAGGTGAACCTGGAGGTCGTGCCCTGGTCCGATCTGCTCAACCGGATCCTCACCGCCACCACCTCCGGCCAGGGCCCGGACGTGCTCAACATCGGCAACACCTGGAGCGCCTCGCTCCAGGCGACCGGCGCGCTGCTGCCGTGGGACGCGCGGAACTTCGCGAAGATCGGCGGCAAGAACCGGTTCGTCGACTCCGCGCTCGCCTCGACCGGCGCCCAGGGCAAGGACCCGGCCGCGGTCCCGCTCTACTCGATGGCCTACGCCCTCTACTACAACAAGCGGATCTTCGCCGACGCCGGCATCGCGAGGCCCCCGGCCACCTGGGACGAGTTGGTCGCCGACGGCAAGAAGATCAAGGCGAAGGGCACGTCCGTGCTCGGCGCCGAGGGCTCGAACGTGTCGGAGAACGTCCACCACGTCTTCGTCTTCGCCAAGCAGCACGGCGCGGACTTCTTCACCGCCGACGGCAAACCGGACTTCACCGCCCCCGGTGTGGTCGACGCCGTCAAGTCGTACGTCGACCTGATGGCCAAGGACCAGGTCATCCCGGTCGGCGACGCCGAGTACGCGCAGAACCAGTCGGTCAGCGACTTCGCCAAGGGCAAGCAGGCGATGCTGCTGTGGCAGTCCGCCTCCGCCAACCTCACGTCCCAGGGCATGAGCGAGGACGCCTACGGCACCGCGCCCGTACCGGTGCGCTCCGGCACCCCGGGCGCCGGCACCCAGATCAACTCGATGGCCGGGGGCATCAACATCGCCGTCTTCAAGAACACCCACAACCTCGACGGCGCGACCCGGTTCGTCAAGTTCATGACCTCCGACACCGAGCAGAAGATCCTCAACAAGGCCTACAGCTGCATCCCGCCGGTCAAGTCCGCCCAGTCGGACACCGCGTTCGGCAGCCCGGCCGACGCCGTGCTGAAGAACACCCTCGCCACGTCCGCCGCCGCCCTGCCGCAGGTGGCCGCCGAGTCGCAGTTCGAGACGGCGGTCGGTACGGCCGTCAAGGACCTGTTCGCCGACGCCGCCGCCGGGCGCGCGGTGACCACCGATTCGGTCAAGGCGGCCCTGGAGAAGGCCCAGCAGCAGATGCCGGCGGCGTGAGCGAGAAGATGACGACCACCGCCTTCGAGGAGCCGGTGCGCGAAGCGTCCACCGGTGCGCCGGCGCGTGAACCCCGCCGCCGCGCCGGGCGGATCCGCCGCGTCGGACTGCCCTATCTGCTGCTCCTGCCCGCGCTCGTCCTCGAACTCCTCGTCCACCTGGTGCCGATGGTCATCGGTGTCGTGATGAGCTTCAAGGAACTCACCCAGTTCTACATCCGCGACTGGAGCAGCGCCCCCTGGTCCGGACTCGGCAACTACAAGGTGTCGGTGGACTTCGACGCGCCCGTCGGCCAGGCGCTGTTGCACTCCTTCCTCGTCACCGTCGGCTTCACCCTGCTGTCGGTCGGCCTGTGCTGGCTGATCGGCACCGCCGCCGCGGTCTTCATGCAGGACACCTTCCGCGGCCGTGGACTGCTCAGAGCGCTGTTCCTGGTGCCGTACGCGCTGCCCGTCTACGCGGCCGTCATCACCTGGGTGTTCATGTTCCAGCACGACAACGGCCTGGTGAACCACGTCCTGCACGACCAACTGCACCTCAGCGACAAGCCCTCCTTCTGGCTCCTCGGCGACAACAGCTTCTACGCCCTGCTGACCGTGTCGGTGTGGAAGGGCTGGCCGTTCGCCTTCCTCATCGTGATGGCCGGACTGCAGAACATCCCGAAGGAGCTGTACGAGGCCGCCGCGCTGGACGGCGCCGGGATGTGGCAGCGGATCCGCCGCATCACCCTGCCCTCGCTGCGCCCGGTGAACCAGGTGCTGGTCCTGGTGCTGTTCCTGTGGACGTTCAACGACTTCAACACGCCGTACGTCCTGTTCGGCAGGGCCGCCCCGGAGGCCGCGGACATCGTCTCGGTCCACATCTACCAGGCCTCCTTCGTCACCTGGAACTTCGGCACCGGCTCCGCGATGTCCGTCCTGCTGCTGCTCTTCCTGCTCGTCGTCACGGGCGGATACCTGTGGCTCACCTCGCGCGGACGGAGGACCACCCGTGGCTAGGGCCAACTCACCCATGGCACCCCCGCGTTCGTTCCTGTGGTCCCGGCGGATCTTCCTCACCCTGCTGACCGGCTTCGTGCTGATCCCGGTGTACGTGATGGTCTCCAGCTCGCTGAAGCCGCTCGCGGACGTCACCGGCACATTCCGCTGGCTGCCCAGCGGGCTGACGATCCGGCCGTACATCGACATGTGGTCGACCGTCCCGCTCGCCCGCTACTTCGTGAACTCGCTGATCGTGGCGGGCGCCGCGACCGTCTGCTCGGTGGTCGTCGCGGTGTTCGCCGCCTACGCCGTCAGCCGCTACGAGTTCCGCGGCAAGCGGGTGTTCACGGTGACCGTGCTGTCGACGCAGATGCTTCCGGGCATCCTCTTCCTGCTCCCGCTGTTCCTGCTCTACGTCAACATCGGCAACGCCACCGGCATCGCCCTGTTCGGCTCCCGCGGCGGCCTGATCCTCACCTACCTCACCTTCTCCCTCCCGTTCTCGATCTGGATGCTGACCGGCTACTTCGACTCGGTGCCGCGCGATCTGGACGAGGCCGCGCTGGTGGACGGCTGCGGCCCGCTCGGCGCGCTGTTCAGGATCGTCGTACCGGCCGCGGTTCCCGGCATCGTCGCCGTCGCCGTCTACGCCTTCATGACCGCGTGGGGCGAGGTGCTCTTCGCGTCCGTCATGACCAACGACACCACCCGCACCCTCGCGGTCGGCCTCCAGCAGTACTCCACCCTCAACAACATCTACTGGAACCAGATCATGGCCGCCTCGCTGGTCGTCAGCGTGCCCGTGGTCGCCGGGTTCCTGCTGCTCCAGCGCTATCTCGTCGCCGGTCTGACGGCGGGTGCCGTCAAGTGACCCGAGTGACCGACACCCCGTATTCCGAAGGGACTTCCGTGTCCGAACGCATCGACCTCGCCGCCCTCCCGCCCGACTTCCTGTGGGGCACGGCCACCGCGGCGTACCAGATCGAGGGGGCCGTCGCCGAGGACGGCCGTACGCCCTCGATCTGGGACACCTTCTCCCACACCCCGGGGATGACCGCGAACGGCGACACCGGCGACGTCGCCTGCGACCACTACCACCGCTGGCGCGAGGACATCGCGCTCATGCGCCGACTCGGCGTCAACGCCTACCGCCTGTCCGTCTCCTGGCCGCGTGTGCTGCCCGCGGGCACCGGACCGGTCAACCCCAAGGGCCTCGCTTTCTATGACGAGTTGGTGGACGCCCTGCTGGAAGCGGGCATCACCCCGTCCGTCACGCTCTACCACTGGGACCTGCCGCAGACGCTCCAGGACCGCGGCGGCTGGCCCGAGCGGGACACGGCCTTCGCGCTCGCCGAGTACGCCTCGGCCGTCGCCGCCCGCCTCGGCGACCGCGTGGGGCTCTGGGCGACCCTCAACGAGCCCTCCTGCTCGGCCTGGATCGGCCATCTGGAGGGCAGGATGGCCCCCGGCCGGACCGACCTGACCGCCGCCGTACGGGCCTCGTACCACCTGCTCCTCGGCCACGGCCTCGCCGCGCAGGCGATCCGCGCCGCCGCACCCGGCGCGCGGGTCGGCATCGTCAACAACCTCTCCACCGTGCACCCGGCCACCGACCGCCCCGAGGACGTCGCGGCCGCCCGCCGCCAGGACGGGCACGTCAACCGCTGGTGGCTCGACCCGGTGCACGGCCGCGGTTTCCCGGCCGACATGGTCGACACCTACGGCGTCGAACTGCCCGCCCAGGAAGGTGACTTGGCGACCATCGCCGCCCCGCTGGACTGGCTCGGCCTGAACTACTACTTCCCCGCGTACGTCGCCGCCGCCCCGCACGGCCCGGCGCCGTACGTCCGCGCGGTCCGCCGGGAGGGCGTGCCGCGCACCGGCATGGACTGGGAGATCGACGCGAGCGGCATCGAGACGCTGCTGCTGCGGCTCACCGAGGAGTACGGCGCGCGGAAGATCTACGTCACCGAGAACGGCTCCGCCTTCGAGGACACGGTCCGCCCCGACGGCAGCGTCGACGACCCCGAGCGCCAGGACTATCTGGAGAACCATCTCGCCGCCTGTGCCGCGGCCGCCCGCAGGGGAGCCCCGCTCGCCGGCTACTTCGCCTGGTCACTGCTGGACAACTTCGAGTGGGCGTACGGCTACGCCAAGCGCTTCGGCCTGGTCCACGTCGACTACCGCACCCAGGTGCGCACGATCAAGGGCAGCGGGCACCGGTACGCGGGCATCGTCCGTGCCCACCGCGGCCGGGCCCGCCGGGCCGCCTGAGCCGGTCCGGGGCGACAGGGGACCAACGGCAGGCCGGCGGGCGGGTACAAGGTCGGCACGAAGAGCTGACCAACGGCCCCTGACCTGCCCTTTCCCAACCGAGGACGCTGAAGAAGAAAGGTTCAGACCTCACACCACCAGGAACAGCCATGCCTGCCGTACAGGAAGCGACGACCAAGGTCGCCGGGCGGTCGTACGACTACGACCTCGCCCAGTACCGGCCCGGCCGGGACCTCACCGACTGGGAGCCCGAGAACGAGCTCTTCTGGAAGTCCGTCGGCAGGAAGGTGGCGCGGCGCAACCTGTGGATCGCCGTCCCGGCGCTCCTGCGTGGTGATCACGTGGTGGTTCTACGCACGGAAGGGGGCGGAGGCACCCAGCTGAGGACACGGACGGACAGCGAGGGCCGGGCGGCAGACAGCCGCCCGGCGCACCACGCCCCTCGTCCTCGCCGGCGTACTCGTGGCCGTCCTCGCCGCGGGCCTGCCCCGCGACCCGCTCGCCCTCGACACCGGACGCCGCGTGCGGCCCCCGTCCGCCGCCCACCCGTTCGGCACCGACGCGCTCGGCCGTGACCTGCTCGCCCGCACCGCCCAGGGCGCCCCCGACACCCTGCTGCCCGCCCTCGCCCTCAGCGCGGGCACCCTGCCGGCCGGGCTGCTGCCCCGGCTGTCCGGTCAGCTCGTCGACACCGTCAGCGCCGTACCGCCCGTACTCGCCGCGCTCCTCGCCGCCATCGCGGGCGGCGGTCCGGCCACCCCCGCGCTCGCCGTCGCCGCGGTGGCTGGGCCCCGCTGGCCGCCCACACCTCCGCCTTCCTACGGCAGGAACGTGCCGCCCAGCACCTCACCGCCACCCGAGCCCTCGGCGCCGGCCGCTGGTACCTGCTGCGCCACGAACTGCCGCCCGCCGTCGTGCCGACCGTCGCCCGGCACGCCCTGCTCCGGCTCCCCGGCACCGCGCTCGCCCTCGCCTCGCCCGGATTCCTCGACCTCGGCGCCCAGCCGCCGTCCCCCGAACGGGGCCACCTCCTCGCCGAGAACCAGCCCCTACGCCGAGCGCGCCCCCCGGACGGTCCTCGCCCCGGCCGCCGTTCTCGCCGTGCTGGGTGCGCCGGCGGTGACGACGGCGGGCGCGACGCGGAGCCCGGTGCGCCGTCCTCCGCGTCCGGCCCTCTCGTCCTCGTGGGCAGTACGACGGGCGCCCCGCCGACGGCGGACCCGCCGTCGGCGGGGCCGTGACCGTGGCCGGTACTGGCGGCCGGACCGGTGAGGGCGGTGCCGGTACTGCCCGTGGGGCCCCGGAGGGGCGCGCGGTCCGGCAACGGCGACTCGCCCCTCACCCCGGACTCCGTCACCTGAACGGGACATCCCCGCCCCGCGTATCCCCCCACCATGGGAGACTCCCTCATCATGAGCGCGTCCCCGGCGGTGAGAGGTCTGCGCGCCGCGGTGTTCGCCGCGGTGTGCGTACTGCTCGCTGCCGCCGGACACGGTCTCGCCATGGGCGCCATGCCACCCCTGTGGGCGGACGCGGGCGGCTTCCTGGGCGTGTTCGCGCTCGGCTGGGCACTCGGCAGGAAGGAGCGCTCGCTGGCCGGCATCGGCGCGGCCACGCTGCTGACCCAGGCCGCACTGCACGTCGGCTTCGACGCCGCCCACCGTGTCACCGAGCGCACGGCCCTCCCACACATGGCCCCCATGCCGGGCCACGGCATGGCCGCCATGCACGCCCACGCGACGGCTCACCCGCACGCCACCGTCCACGCCACCGCCGCCCACTTCCTCGCCGCCCTGGCCGCCTCCTGGTGGCTGCGGCGGGGCGAGGCCGCCCTGTGGACGCTGCTGCGCCGTACCGTCACCCTCGTACCCGGCCTCGTCGCCTGGTGGCGCGCCGCCCCGCTGCCCGCCGCCGCCCCGCACCTCCCGCGTGTCCCGGCCGACCCCGAGCCGCCCCGCCGGACCCCGCTGCGGCACGCGGTCAGCCGGCGCGGACCCCCCGTACCGGTCCCGTACTCACCCTGACCCCAGTTCACACGTCACCCGTACGGAGACCGACTCACCCATGTCCGCAACACGTCCGGCCCTGCGCCGCACCGCGACCGTCACCGCCGGCGCCGCCGCCCTCGTCCTGCTCGCCGCCGGTGCCGCCTCCGCGCACGTCACCGTCCACCCCGACAGCTACGCCAAGGGCGCCACCGACGGCGTCCTGACCTTCCGCGTCCCCAACGAGGAGGACAACGCCTCCACCACCAAGGTCCAGGTCTTCCTGCCCACCGACCACCCCGTCCTCGGCGTCCTGGTCCACCCGCAGGACGGCTGGACCGCCAAGGTGACCACGAGCAAGCTCAAGACGCCGGTCAAGACCGACGACGGCACCATCACCGACGCGGCCTCCGAGATCACCTTCAGCGGAGGGAAGATCGGCGCCGGGCAGTACGAGGACTTCAACGTCGCCTTCGGTCAACTGCCCGAGGACACCGGACAGTTGGTCTTCAAGGCGCTGCAGACCTACTCCGACGGCAAGGTCGTCCGCTGGATCGAGGAGCCCACCGGCGGCGACGAACCGGACAACCCCGCCCCGGTGCTGAAGCTGACGGCCGGTGACGCCACTGCCGCCCCGGCGCCCGCCAAGAGCGCCGCCGGCACCGCCCAGGCGGCCGACTCCAGCGACTCCACCGCCCGCGGGCTCGGCATCGCCGGTCTCGTCGCGGGCGTCCTCGGCCTCGCGGCCGCCGGCTTCGCGATCGTACGGAGCCGGGCCTCGCGGTCGTAACGACACCGCCGTACCCACGGCGAAGGGCCCGGACCGGCACCCGGTCCGGGCCCTTCCCGTTCTCGCCGCTCAGCGCGTCGCCAGCTCCAGCTCCAGCACCTGCGGCTCGGCCGGCACCCGCACCTCCCTGCGCGAGGTGTGCCACAGCCACAGCACGTCCCGGCCGAAGGACCACACCAGGGAGCCCAGCGCCAGCAGGACGATCGCGAGGTTGACCGGGCCGGGCAGCAGCTCGGCGCCCGCCAGGAGCAGGGCGACGCCCTGCACCGCGGCGACGGTCTTGCGGGCGAACGACGGCGGCAGCGGGGCGTTCAGCCAGGGGGCGAGGCGGGCGGCCGCGACGAACGCGTACCGCATCCCGCCGATCAGCAGCACCCACGGACCCAGCTGTGTCGCCACATAGACACTCAGCACCAGGATCAGGAACGCGTCGACCTCCATGTCGAAACGCGCGCCGAGCGCCGTCGAGGTGCCGGTGCGGCGGGCCACCTTGCCGTCGACGCCGTCCAGGAGCAGGGCGACGGCGGTCAGGGCGACCAGCAGGGTGACCGGCGGGGCGCTCTCGAAGGAGTCCGCGACCAGCGCGGTCACCCCGCCCACCAGGGCCGCCCGGCCGAGCGTGACCCGGTTCGCGGGCCCGAGGGAACGCAGGCAGGAGCGATGCAGGGCACGGGCGAGCACCGCCCAGGTGGCGAACGCGAAGGCCAGCCCCGTCAGCCAGCCGGCCGGCCCCATGCCTATCGCCGTCCCGAGCAGGGCAAGCAGCAGGAGCTGTATGCCCGCTCCCACAGCGGTCTCCTGCTGGGGCCTCGCGTCATATGTGTTGTTCAGGGCCACCGCACACCCTCCGGCCGAGTGACAGAGTCGATCAACGCCGCGTACTGTGCGCGGCCTGTGCACTTCTCGGTACGTGAGCAACTTGCCTACTGTTCAGGAGGATGCCGATGAACCGCTCGGCCCGCGCGTTCTGGCTGGGCTCACCCGGCCACGGAGAGCTGCGCGACGTCACCCTCGCGGAGCCGGCCGAGGGCGAGGTCCTGGTGCGCGCGCTGTACTCCGGAGTGAGCCGGGGCACGGAGACCCTCGTCTTCCGCGGCCGGGTCCCCGAGAGCCAACACGCCGTGATGCGGGCGCCGTTCCAGGAGGGAGACTTCCCGGGCCCGGTGAAGTACGGCTACCTCAGCGTCGGCGTCGTGGAGCAGGGCCCGGCCGCGCTGACCGGCCGTACGGTCTTCTGCCTGTATCCGCACCAGAGCCGTTACGTCGTTCCGGTGAGCGCCGTGACCGTCGTGCCCGACTCGGTGCCCGCCGGGCGGGCCGTGCTCGCCGGCACCGTGGAGACCGCTGTGAACGCCCTGTGGGACGCGGCGCCGCTGATCGGCGACCGGATCGCGGTCGTCGGCGGCGGCATGGTCGGCTGCTCGGTGGCCGCCCTGCTCGCCCGCTTCCCCGGCGTCCGGCTCCAGCTCGTCGACGCCGACCCGGCCCGCGCCGCCACCGCCCGCGCCCTCGGCGTCGGCTTCGCCGCGCCCGCCGACGCCCTCGGCGACTGCGACCTCGTCGTCCACGCCAGCGCCACCGAAGCGGGCCTGACCCACGCCCTGCAACTCCTCGCCCCCGAGGGCACGGTCGTCGAACTGAGCTGGTACGGCGACCGGCGCGTGGCCCTGCCGCTCGGCGAGGCCTTCCACTCCCGTCGGCTCACCGTGCGCGGCAGCCAGGTCGGCACCGTCTCCCCGGCCGCGCGCGCCGGCCGCGGTTACGCCGAGCGGATGGCGCTCGCACTCGACCTGCTCGCCGACCCGGCTCTGGACGCGCTCATCACCGGGGAGAGCGCTTTCGAGCAACTCCCGGACGTCATGCCGCAGCTCGCCGCGGGCGCGATCCCGGCGCTGTGCCACCGCATCCGGTACCCGGAGGCGGGTCTGACCTGAGAAAAGAGTGAGAGAGGGCTGAACACGGGGAAGCGAAGAGCCGTACTACACGTCGTCCCCGGGCAGGTATGGGCCGGGGGAAGCCAGAGGCGCCGCACCTGGAGGGTCGTCCGTTGTTCAGCATCACCGTCCGCGATCACATCATGATCGCCCACAGCTTCCGCGGCGAGGTGTTCGGACCCGCGCAGCGACTGCACGGCGCCACGTTCCTGGTGGACGCCACCTTCCGCCGCGAACAGCTGGACGAGGACAACATCGTGGTCGACATCGGCCTGGCCACGCAGGAACTGGGGGCCGTCACCGCCGAGTTGAACTACCGAAACCTCGACGACGAACCCGGGTTCGCCGGCGTCAACACCTCCACCGAGTTCCTCGCCAAGGTCATCGCCGACCGGCTCGCCGAGCGCATCCACCAGGGCGCCCTCGGCGAAGGCGCCAAGGGCCTCGCCGGGATAACCGTCACGCTGCACGAGTCGCACATCGCCTGGGCGAGTTACGAGCGTGGCCTGTGACCGATGTGACCGTTCAGAGGGCGCGGCTCTCCTGCGTGCCCGCGCAGCCCACCGCCGACCAGCACGCCGGAACCGTTCCCATGTCCCTGCGCACCGTGCACTTCGTCCTGCCGGGCGGCGTCGACGACCCGGCCGCGCCCAGCGGCGGCAACGCCTACGACCGCCGGGTCTGCCTGGACCTGCCCGGCTTCGGCTGGCAGGTCGCCCGGCACGGCGCGCCGGGCAGCTGGCCGTGCCCCGACCGGGCCGCCCGCGACGAACTCGCCCGTACCCTGCGGGAGCTGCCGGACGACGCGGTCGTCCTGCTCGACGGGCTCGTCGCCTGCGGTGTCCCGGAGATCATCGCCCCGGAGGCCGACCGCCTGCGCCTGGCCGTGCTCGTCCATCTGCCGCTCGGCGACGAGACCGGCCTCGCCCCGAACGTCGCCGCCGACCTCGACGCCCGCGAACGCGCGGTGCTGCGGGCCGTGCCCGCCGTGATCGCGACCAGCGACTGGGCCGTACGCCGGCTCGTCTCCCACCACGGCCTGGCCCCCGACCGGGTGCACGTCGCCGCGCCCGGCGCCGACATCGCGCCCCTCGCACCCGGCACCGACGGCGTCTCCCGGCTGCTGTGCGTGGCCGCGGTGACCCCGCGCAAGGGCCAGCACCGGCTCGTGGAGGCGCTCGCGGCGGTACGGGACCTGCCGTGGACCTGCGAGTGCGTCGGCGGGCTCGGCCACGACCCCGAGTACGTCGCCGGACTGCGCACCCTCATCGCCCGCCATGGCCTGGCCGACCGCCTGCACCTGACCGGCCCGCGCTCCGGCGCCGGCCTCGACGCCACCTACGCCGCGGCCGACCTGATGGTCCTCACCTCCTACGCGGAGACCTACGGCATGGCGGTGACCGAGGCGCTGGCCCGCGGCATCCCCGTCCTCGCCACCGACGTCGGCGGTCTGCCGGAGGCGGTCGGCCGCGCCCCCGACGGCGGGATGCCCGGCATCCTCGTCCCGCCGGAGGACTCCGGCGCGCTCGCCGCCGAACTGCGCGGCTGGTTCGGCGAACCCGACGTACGCCGCAGGCTCAAGGCCGCGGCCCGTGCCCGGCGCGCCGCCCTCGACGGCTGGGCCACCACCGCCCGCAGTCTGGCCGCGGTCCTCGCCCGTCTCCCCGAAGCCCCCAGGAGGGCGGCATGACCACGCGCGACACCGTGACCGACGCGGCCGCCACGATTCCGGCCCAACCGGGGCCGGGGGAGAAGGAGGGGGTCGTGGTGGAGGCCGCCGACAGTGACGACACGGCGCTCTCGGCCGTGCCCGGTGCCGGGCCCGTGGGCCGTTCGGGGGAGCGGGCCACCGTACGGCTGCGGGAGGGCGGGCCCGACGAAGCGCCCCGGTACGCGCCCGAGTGGCTCCAGTTGCGGGAGAGGGCCGACGCCGCCGCCCGCGCGCAGGACCTGCTGGACCCCCTGCGGATCCGGCTGGCGAACCGGCCCGGCCGCACGGGCGGACTGGTCGTGCACGACCTGGGCTGCGGCACCGGCTCCATGGGCCGCTGGCTCGCGCCCCGCCTCGACGGCGCCCAGCACTGGGTCCTGCACGACCACGACCCCTATCTGCTGCACTTCGCCGCCGTGGCCTCGCCGCGCTCCGCCGCCGACGGCAGCCGCGTCAGCGTCGAGACCCGGCGCGGCGACGTGGCCCGGCTGACCCCGGACGCGCTGAGCGGCGCCTCGCTGGTGACCGCCTCCGCGCTGCTCGACGTACTGACCCGTGAGGAGGCCGGCACCCTCGTGGACGCATGCACCGGGGCCGGCTGTCCCGCGCTGCTCACGCTGTCCGTCGCCGGACGCGTCGAACTCACCCCGGCCGACCCGCTGGACGCCGAGATCACCGAGGCGTTTAACGCCCACCAGCGGCGCGACGGCCTGCTCGGCCCGGACGCGGTCACCGTGACCTGCGAGGCGTTCGCGGCGCGCGGGGCGACGGTGCGCGTGCACGCGAGCCCGTGGCGGCTCGGCCCCGAGGAGGCCGCGCTGACCGAACAGTGGCTGCGCGGCTGGGTGGGCGCGGCCGTGGAGCAGCGGCCGGAACTGCGCGCACGCGCCGCACGCTATCTGCGCGACCGGCTCGCGGCCTGCGCGGCCGGTGAGCTGCGGGCGGTGGTCCACCACAGCGACCTGCTGGCCCTGCCCCGGCCGACGGGCGGAGCCTCATGACGGCGCGCGCGTCGGCGACGGAGCCGAACTCCCGGACCAAGGCGGCGGACGGACGCACACGCACCACACCGACCGGCCCGGCGCACGCGCGCGTGCGCAGCGGGGGTGGAGGGCGGAAGAGCGGCGAGGCCGAAGCCGTGCACGCACGCGTGCACGGCGCGGCCGCGGCGAAGCCGGCCGACGGGCCCGGGCCCGGCCCCGTGCCGCCCGAACCGACCGCGACCGAGGCAGCGCCGGCGCCCGCGCAGGCGCCGTCGTCCGAACCAGGGCCGGAGCCTGCGTCCGCGCCGACGTCGGCGTCCGCGCCAGCTTCAGTGTCGGCGTCGGCGGCCGCGTCAGCTTCAGTGCCTGCGTCAGCTCCAGTGCCTGCGTCTACGCCAGCGCCTACGTCTGCGCCCGCGGCCCCGCCCGCGCCTACGTCTGCGCCCACACCAGCGCTCGTGTCCACGCTCGCGCCCGTGTCCACGCCGGCACCAGAACCCGCTCTCACCCCCACTGTCACCTCGGCTGCTCCGCCCCCGCCCCCGCCCCCGCCGGAATCCCCGGCGCCCCCCACCCGCCGCCGTCCCGACTCCCGTGCCCTGCGTACCCATGTCGGAACCGTCGTCGGTGTCGTCATCCTCGCCGTCCTGCTGTGGCGGCTGGGTACCGGTGTGCTGCTCGACGGGCTGCGTCGGATCGACACCGTGACCGTTCTGGGCGCGCTGGGCATCGGCGCGGTGACCACGGTGGTCAGCGCCTGGCGCTGGCAGTTGGTGGCCCGGGCGCTGCGGATCCGGCTGCCGTTCGGGTCCGCCGTCGCCGACTACTACCGCGCGCTGTTCCTGAACGCGGCGCTGCCCGGCGGCGTCCTGGGCGATGTGCACCGGGCGGTCCGGCACGGGCAGGGCGCCGGTGACCTGCGGCGCGGGGTGAAGGCGGTGGTGCTGGAGCGGGTCGCGGGGCAGATCGCGCTGGCCGTGTTCGGTGCGGTGGCGCTGCTGGTCCTGCCGTCGCCCGTCCGGGACGAGGCACGCGACTTCGCCCCGCTGGCCGCCCTGGCTGTCGTGGGAGCGCTCGCCGTCGCCCTCGCCGTCCGTATGAACCGGGCCTCCGCCCGGCGCCGGGGCGCGCTGCGCACCACTCTCGGCGAGGCGCGGCAGGGGCTGCTGTCCCGGCAGGCCGGGCCCGGTGTCGCACTGGCCTCGGCCGTCGTCCTGGCCGGACACCTGGCGATGTTCGTCGTCGCGGCCAGGGTCACCGGCTCCGCCGCCTCCGTGGCGGTGCTGGTCCCGCTCGCGGTGCTCGCCCTGGTCGCCATGGGCCTGCCGCTGAACGTCGGCGGTTTCGGCCCCCGCGAGGGCGTCACCGCCTGGGCGTTCGCCGCCGCGGGACTCGGCGCGAGCAGCGGGGTCGCCGTCGCCGTGGTGTACGGCGTGCTCAGCTTCGTGGCGAGCCTGCCCGGGGCCGTCGTCCTCGTCGCCCGCTGGTACACCGGGCTGCGCGGCTACCCCCGTACGTCCCCGGCGTCGTCGGACGCGGTCAGCAACGCGAACACCGCCGAGAAGGATTCCACCAGGCCGGCCAGCAGCTCCTTGCCCTTTTCCGCCGATCCCAGGGAAGGACGGCCGATGACGCCCGATTCGGTATAGGCGGACATTCCCAGGCTGAGCAGATGACGACGGTCGTCGGCGACGAAATCGGCGGACTCGTAACCAGGGCGGACGAATTCGGGGTGAGCGTGCAGAAGAATCGAGGTCTCGATTTCCCCGGCGTGCATGTCGGTGAGCAACGAGGTGCGCACACCCGCCCGTTCCCGCGCCCCCTCCCAGTCCTCGACGGCCGGGAACAGCGCCATCCGCTCACCGCGCGCCGACGCCTCCTGGACGACGTTGCCGAGGACGTAGTTGCCGCCGTGCCCGTTGACCACGACGAGCGCGTCGACCCCGCCGCGGCGCAGCGACGCCGCGATGTCCCGGACCACCGCGTGGAGGGTCACCGAGGAGATGCTGACGGTCCCCGGCCAGCCGGCGTGCTCGTGCGAGCAGGCGACCGTCACCGGAGGAAGGAGATGCACCGGGTAGGCGGCGGCGATCTCCCCCGCCACGGCACAGGCGATCAGCGTGTCGGTCGCCAGCGGAAGGAAGGGCCCGTGCTGTTCGAAGCTGCCGACGGGAAGGACGGCGACCTGTGCTGACACGCCCGCCCCCCGCGCCCGTACGTCCTCCGTGGTGTCCGTCGGAACCACCCCGTGTGCTGCCGCACGCACGCCCGAACCACTCATCTTTTCACGGCCTTTCGTCTCTGCTTAGGAATCAGATCATGACAGAAAACACCGACGACACCATCGGCGTGCTCGGCACGAAGTCCCCGCGGCGTTCGGGCGCGGAACGCGTCGTGAATGCGCCGCTGCCCACCGTGTACGGGAAATTCCAGGCGATCGGCTACCTGGACCACGACCGCGGTGACGAGCAAGTGGCTCTCGTGTACGGCGAGATCGGCACCGAGAACGTGCTGACCCGGCTGCACTCCGAATGCCTGACCGGGGACGCCTTCGGCTCCCGGCACTGCGAATGCGGCGACCAGCTGGCGTCCGCCCTGCGCGCCGTCGTCGCCGAGGGCAGTGGCATCGTCGTCTACTTGAGGGGCCACGAGGGCCGCGGCATCGGACTGCTCGCCAAGCTGCGCGCGATGGCCCTGCAGGCCGAGGGCCTGGACACCGTGGAGGCCAACCTCGCGCTCGGCCTGCCCGTCGACGCCCGCGACTACCGCGTCGCCGCCGAGATCCTGCGCGACCTCGGCGTGCGCTCGGTACGGCTGATGTCCAACAACCCGCGCAAGCGGGAAGCCCTCGTCCGGCACGGCGTCCAGGTCGCCGAGCGGGTGCCGCTGCTCATCGAGCCGTGCGAGAGCAACATCACCTATCTGCGCACCAAGCGGGAGCGGCTGGACCACATCCTGCCCCACCTGGACGCCGTCGCCCACGGCTCCTGACGGCCGGCGTCCTGGCGATCCTGCGGTCAGTCCACGAGCGTCTCGTGCACCAGCCGCCGCAGCTGCGGGAACACCTTCAGCGTCCTCGGGCGCACCTGGGTCATGAACTGCACCGTCAGGTCGTGGGCCGGGTCCGACCAGAACGCGGTCGTGGCGGCGCCCGTCCAGCCGTACGTACCGAGGCTGGACGGGGCCAGGGTGCGGGACGGGTCGACCACCACGGAGACGTTGAAGCCGAAGCCGAGGCCGTCGTTGCCGGGCTCCCGGTGGACGGGGGCACCGAAGGCGCGCAGCACGGCGTCGCCGGGCAGCTGGTTGCGGGTCATCAGCGCGACGCCGGCCGCCGACAGCAGCCGTACGCCGTCCAGTTCGCCGCCCCGGCGCAGCATCTCCATGAACCGGTGGAAGTCGTACGCGCTGGAGACCAGGCCGCCGCTGCCGGACAGGAACCGCGGCCGGCCGTGCACCGGCAGCCCCGGCACCGGTTGGATCCCGCCCCCGTCCGTCTCCCGGTACAACTCCGCCAGCCGGGGCGCCTGTTCGGGGGAGATGTGGAAGCCGGTGTCGGTCATGCCGAGCGGGTCGAGGATCCGCTCGGCGAAGAACACGTCCAGCGGCCGCCCGGACACCACCTCGACGACCCGGCCCAGTACGTTCGAGGCGACCGAGTAGTTCCACTGCGTGCCCGGCTCGAACTGCAGCGGCATCTGCGCGTACACCTCGACCGTCTCGGCCAGATCGGCACCCGGCGGCACCGAGTACTCCAGACCCGCCGCGCGGTACAGGGCGTCGACCGGATGGCGGTGGTAGAAGCCGAACGTGAACCCCGCGGTGTGGGTGAGCAGATGCCGAAGCAGGATCGGCCCGGCGGCCGGACGGGTGCGCACCCCGGCATCCGAACCACCTTCGTACACCAGGGGGTCGGCGAATTCCGGCAGATGGCGGTGGAGCGGGTCGTCCAGGCCCATCCTGCCCTCCTCCACGAGCAGGAGCACGGCCACGGCGGTGACCGGCTTGGTCATCGAGTAGATCCGCCACAGCGTGTCCGGTTCGACCGGCAGCCCGGCCGCGACATCCCGTCGTCCGTACGTGGTCAGGTGCGCGACGCGGCCGCCGCGGGCCACGGACAGCAGACAGCCGGGCAGCCGCCCCTCGTCGACGAGGCGGGCGAAGTGCCGGTCCAGGCGGTCCAGCGCCTTGCCGTCCAACCCCGCCTCGTCCGGGTCGACTTCCTGTCGCAGCCGAGCCATCGCTCTCCTTCGGTCGCCTTCGCACGCGACGCCCGTCCGGCCGTCCGGCCGGTCCGGCATCCCGTGTTCATCGTCCCGCAGGAACACCGTCCCGTACCCGGTCTTCGCCGGTGCGTGTGACCGATGCGACGCCGTGCGCCCCGGACAGCGCACGGGCGAGCGGCACCCCGAGCCCGGCCACGGCCGCCAGGACGAGCAGCGCGGGCCCGGTACCGGCGCCCAGCAGCGTGCTCGCCGCCGCCACGCCCAGGGCGGGGCCCACGTTCAGCGCGGTCTGCTGCAACCCTCCGGCCACCCCGGCCACCGCGACGTCGGCCTCGCGTACGACGACATGGGTGGCCGCCACCATCACCGTCCCGAACCCGGCCCCCAGCAGCCCGAACCCGCAGCCGAACACCGGCGCGGACGCGGCCCGGGACAGCACGAGCACACCGAGCGCGAGCAGCGCCGTCGCCACCGCCGTCGTACCGCGCGCCCCGAACCGGCGCAGCAGCACCGGGCACAGCGCGGCCGACGCCACCATCAGCACCGCCAGCGGCAGGCTGCGCACCGCACTGCTGAACGGGTCCAGACCGAGACCGCGTTGAAGCACGTAGGTAGCCACGAAGAGCGTCCCGAACAGGGACGCCGACGCGGCGACCAGGATGCCGAGCGCCGCCCCGACCGCCCGCGGGCCGAGCACGCCCGGCGGCAGCAGCGGACACGCCGTACGCCGCTCGTGCCGGACGAGGAGGACGGCGGCGACCCCGGCGAGGGCGAGCCCCGCCCAGGAGACGGGCCGGGCGGTGAGCGAGTGCACCAGGCCGGCCAGGGCGACGGCGAGCAGCACCGCGCCCGGCACGTCCAGCGCGGTCCGGGCGCCCGCCGGAGGCCGCTCCGGGCGCAGCAGGGCCGGCAGGCCGAAGGCGAACGCGGGCAGCACGTTCACGAAGAACACCGCCCGCCAGCCCAGCGAGGTCACCAGCGCCCCGCCCGCCAGCGGCCCCGCTGCCGCCGCCAGCCCGATCGCCGCCGTACGCGCGGCGAGCGGCGCCGCCAGCCGGTCCGGCGGGAACGCGGCCCGCAGCATGCCCAGCGTGGCCGGCTGCAACAGCGCCCCGAACACCCCCTGCGCCACGCGCAGTCCGATCACCCACCCGACCCCGGGCGCGAGACCGATGCCCGCCGACGCCGCCCCGAACCCCAGCATGCCGAGCGCGAACACCCGCCGGTGCCCGTACCGGTCACCGAGCCGTCCCGCGAACACCAGCAGGCTCGCCACCGCGATCAGATACGCCGTACTGGTCCACTGCACCTCGGCGAAGGTCGCGCCCAACTCCCTTTGCAGACGGGGCTGCGCGACCGTGAGGACCGTACCGTCCAGTGCGACGACCACCGCGCCCGCCACGCTGCTCACCATTGTCCACCGCCGGTTCACCGGCCGTTCTCCGCGCCCAGGTGCGCCGTCAGTGCCGCATCGAGCAGCGGCGCGAAGTCCTCGTCCCCGACGGCCAGTTGGAGACTGCGCCAGCGCCACAACTGGGCGATCCCGTGCAGGTTCGCCCACAACGCCCCCGCCGTCCGCCGGGCATCGGCCTCCGGCCGCACCTCGCCGACCAGTCCGGCGAACAGGGCGAAAAGCGGCAGGCTCGTCTCCCGCAGCCCCAGATGTCCGCTCTCCAGCAGATCATGACGGAACATCAGCTCGTACATGCCGGGGTCGTCCAGCGCGAACTCCAGATACGTCCGCGCCAGTGCGGCCACCCGCGCCCGCGGTCCGGCGTCCTCGTCGGGCGTCCTGCCCACGCGGTCGGCCAGATCGGCGAAGCCCCGGCGCGCGATGGCCGACAGCAGCTCCAGATGAGTGGGGAAGTAGCGGCGCGGCGCCCCGTGCGAGACGCCGGCGCGCCGGGCGATCTCCCGCAGGGTGAGGGCCGGGAGCCCCTCGGAGGCCAGCAGTTCCACGCCCACGTCGACCAGACGCTCCCGCAACCCGGTGTCGGATTCAGTCACAGACACTGTCTACCAGTCTGAGTAGACACTGTCTACCACCCGTCTGGCGTGCGGGAATGTACGGCCCGCTCCGGCGAGTTGACGCTGCTATGACTCACGACACCCAGCAGGACGCGCTCCTCGAACTGCTCTCCGCGGGCCACGGCGGCATCCTGGTCACCCTCAGGCAGGACGGCCGCCCCCAGCTGTCCAACGTCAGCCACGCCTACCACCCCGACGAGCGGATCATCCGGATCTCCGTCACCGACGACCGCGCCAAGACCCGCAACCTGCGCCGCGACCCCCGCGCCTCGTACCACGTCACCAGCGCCGACCGCTGGGCGTACACCGTCGCCGAGGGCACGGCCGAGCTGACCCCGGTCGCGAAGGACCCGCACGACGACACGGTCGAGGAGCTGATCCGCCTCTACCGTGACGTCCTCGGCGAGCACCCGGACTGGGACGACTACCGGGCGGCGATGGTCCGCGACCGCCGCCTGGTGGTACGGCTGCGCGTCGAGAGGGCGTACGGCATCCCCAAGGGGTGACCTACGCCCCCTGGTCGGTCCGCGTCTCGATCGCGTGCAGGACGGCGACCATGTCCTCGCCGCCGTGTCCCTGCGCCACGGCCTCCTCGAACAGCGTGTGGCACACGTCGAGGAGCGGAGAGGCCAGGTGGGCCTCGCGGGCGGACTCGGCGATCAGGCGGTTGTTCTTCAGGACGTCCAGCGCGGCCGCCTGGACCGCGAAGTCCCGCTCGCGCAGCTTGGGCGCCTTCATCCGGGAGACCCCGCTGGCCATGGGGCCGGCGTCGAGGACGTCCAGGAACAGCCGCCGGTCCAGGCCCTGCCGTTCGGCGAAGTGGAAGGCCTCGGTCAGCCCGGTGACCAGGGTGATCAGAAACAGGTTGACCGAGAGCTTCATCAGCAGCGCACCGGGTACCGGGCCGCACGCGAAGGTCTCCCGGCACAGGGGAGCGAGCAGCGGCCGTACGGCGTCCACGGCGTCCTGGTCCCCGGCGAGCATGCCCACCAGCCGGCCCTGCTCGGCCGGGACCCGGGAGCCGGAGACGGGTGCCTCGACGTAGCGACCGCCGGCGGCGCGGACGTCGGTCTCCAGGGCGCGGGAGTACTCGGGGGAGGTCGTGCCCATGTGGACGACGGTGTGTCCGGCGACGCGGGCGGCGAGGGCGGGTGTGCCACGGCCGAGGACGGTGTCGACGGCGGCTTCGTCGGCGAGCATCAGCACCACCACCTCCGCTCGCGCGAACACCTCGTCGGCCTCCGCCGCGACCTCGGCCCCGGCGGCGCGCAGGGGTGCGGCGCGTTCCGGGGTCCGGTTCCAGACCACCAGCGCGGTGCCGGCGGACGCCAGGCGCAGCGCCATGGGCCGGCCCATCACTCCGAGTCCGATGAAACCGAGGTTCACGGGAGCCGCCCTTCCCTCCGGTTGCCGACCCGACATCGACCATGACCGCTGTCATAGTAGCCGTCGTTATGACGCTGGTCATAGGGTGAGGTCCGTGACGAACGGAGGTCGGCGATGAGTGAGGCGCGGCGAGGGCCGAGGGAGCGGATGGTCTTCAGCGCGGCCCAGCTCATCCGGCGCGACGGAGTCGCCGCGACCGGTATGCGCGCGGTCGCCACCCACGCGGGCGCACCGCGCGGCTCCCTCCAGCACTACTTCCCGGGCGGCAAGGAACAGCTGGTCAACGAGGCGGTCGGCTGGGCCGGACGGTACGCGGGCAACCGGATCGCCCACTTCGTCGCGAGTCTGGACGAGCCGCGTCCGAGCGGTCTGTTCGCGGCGATGGTCGCGCAGTGGACCGACGAGTACGAGGCGGACGGCTTCGCGGGGGGCTGCCCGGTCGCCGCCGCCACGGTCGAGTGCGCGTCCGCCGGCGGCTCGACCCACGAGGCCGTGGCCGCCGCGTTCACCACCTGGCGCAGCCCGCTCGCCGAGGCCCTCACCGGCATGGGGGTCCCCGCGCCCCGCGCCGAGGCCCTGGCCACACTGATGATCAGCACCCTGGAGGGCGCGCTCCTCCTGGCCCGCGCCGAGAAGGACGTACGTCCGCTGCGGACGGTCCTGGCGGAACTCGGCCCCCTGCTCGACGCGGCGGTGCCCCCGGTGTCGTGAGTGCGGCCGTTCGGCGGGTCGCGGGCCGCCGGTACTTGTCCGGCCCCGCCCGGGCCCACTAGCCTCCGCGCGTGATCAACGGTGCACATGTGGTGCTCTACAGCCAGGACGCGGAGGCCGACCGGGCCTTTCTGCGCGACACCCTCGGCTGGGCGCACGTCGACGCCGGCCACGGCTGGCTCGTCTTCCGGATGCCGCCCACCGAGGTGGCCTGCCACCCCACCGACGGCGCGCCCTCGCACGAGCTGATGCTGATGTGCGACGACCTCGACGCGACCCGGAGTCAACTCGCCGATCGGGGAGTGGAGTTCAGCCGGCCGGTGGAGGAGGCCCGCTGGGGCCGGGTGACCGCCCTCCGACTGCCGGGCGGCGGCGAGGTCGCCCTGTACGAGCCGCGCCACCCGACCCCGTAGCCCCCCGGGCCCGGCTCGCCCCGCCTCAGGCCGTGACCCGCTCCGCCCGCCCGGCCGGCTGTCCCGTCCGCTCCCCGAGCAGTTCCGTCGGGACGGTGTACGTCTCACGGGCCGAGAGCGCGGCGACGACCGGCGGCACGCACAGCGCGGCCGTGAACAGGGCCACCGCCGCCCAGTCGGCGCCGTCCGGGCCGGCGATCTCGGCGGCGAAGGTGACCGCGAACCCGGCCGCCGCGAAGCCGATCTGCGTGCCGATCGCCATGCCGGACAGCCGGACCCGGGTCGCGAACATCTCGCCGTAGAAGGCGGGCCACACCCCGTTCGCCGCGCTGTAGAACAGGCCGAAGGCGACGATGCCCAGGGCCAGGGTCAGCGGGTAGGAGCCGGTGGAGATCGCCCACAGATAACCGGCCATCGCCACCGGGCTGCCGACGGCGCCGATCAGGAACACCGGCCGGCGTCCGATCCGGTCCGACAGCGTCGCCCACAACGGGATCGCGCCCAGCGCGACCAGGTTGGCCAGGGCCCCGGCCCACAGCATCGAGGTACGGGACATGCCGACCGTGTCGCTGGTGGCGTACGCCAGCGCCCACACCGTGAAGATCGTGCTGACCGAGGCGATGAGCGCGCCCGCGATCACCCGCAGCACGTCCGCCCAGTGCTCGCGCAGCAGTACCGCGATCGGCAGCCGGACCACACCCTCGCCGGCCGCCTGTCGCGCGAAGGCCGGGGTCTCGCGCAGCCGGCGCCGGATGACGTAACCGGCGACGGCGACCGCCACGCTCAGCCAGAACGGCAACCGCCATCCCCACGCGAGCAGTTGGTCCTCGGGCAGCCGGGCGACGGGGATGAAGACGAGGGTCGCGATGAGCTGGCCGCCCTGGGTGCCGCTGAGCGTGAAGCTGGTGAAGAACCCGCGCCGGCCCGGTGGCGCGTGCTCCAGGCTCATCGAACTGGCGCAGGCCTGTTCGCCGGCCGCCGATATGCCTTGCAGGACCCGGCAGAACACGAGCAGCGCGGGCGCGAGCGAGCCGGCCTGGGCGCGGGTGGGCAGGCAGCCGATCAGGAACGTCGACAGACCCATGAGGATCAGCGTGAACACCATGATCTTCTTGCGGCCGAGCCGGTCGCCGACGTGCCCGAGAACCAGGGCGCCGAGCGGCCGGGCCGCGTAGGCGACGCCGAAGGTGGCCAGGGAGAGCAGGGTGGCCGTCGCCGGGTCGGAGGTGTCGAAGAACACCTTCGGGAAGATCAGCGCGGCGGCGCTGCCGTAGGCGAAGAAGTCGTAGTACTCCAGGGCGCTGCCGATCCAGGCGGCCGTCGCCGCCTTCCAGGGCTGGCCGGGCGGGGAGTCGCAGGAGGGCGCGGGGACGGGCACGGACACGGCGGTGCTCCTTCGGGGAACTTCACCCACGAGGGGAGTATTAACTCACTGGATAGTTAGTTGCAGTGGGTGGGATGTTGCGCCCGCGTTTCCCCGGTGTCAAGAGTCCGTGCGTCGGTTCGTGTGTGCCCCGTCAGCCGTCGGCCCGCTCCGCCGTCAGGTAGGCGATGACCATGTCACCGAGCATGGCGCGGTAGTGCTCCCGCCGCCCGGGGTCCACCAGGTCGCGGCCGAACAGGGCGCCGAAGGTGTGCCGGTTGGCCACCCGGAAGAAGCAGAACGAGCTGATCATCGCGTGCAGGTCGACCGCGTCCACGCCGGCCGTGAACAGCCCGGACTCCTGTCCGGCGGCGAGGATGCGGCGGATCACGTCCAGGGCCGGGGAGCCCATCCTGCCGAGCTTCTCGGAGGCCGCGATGTGCTCGGCGCCGTGGATGTTCTCGATGCTGACCAGGCGGATGAAGTCCGGGTGCTGCTCGTGGTGGTCGAGGGTCAGCTCGGCCAGCCGCCGGATCGCCGCCACCGGGTCCAGGTGCTCGACGTCCAGCCCCTGCTCGGCCTCGCGGATCACGCCGTACGCCCGCTCCAGCACGGACGTGAACAGCTGCTCCTTGCCGCCGAAGTAGTAGTAGATCATCCGCTTGGTGGTGCGGGTGCGGGCCGCGATCTCGTCGACCCGGGCGCCGTCGTAGCCGGCCCGCGCGAACTCCTGCGTGGCCACGTCGAGGATCTCGGCCTTGGTGCGGGCGGCGTCGCGCACCCGCCCGCCGGGTTGCAGGGATTCTTCGACGCTGGTCATCGGTTTCCTTCGGGCCGGGGGCACCTGGGCGGAGCGCCCGTCGGTGGTGCCGGTGATTGTAGAAGCAGGGCCCGGTGCGCCGCCGGGGGCTTCCTCGGGAACCTCCGCTGCTGATATAGCTAACGTACTGGTTCGTACATTAGCTCTGTCTCGGGAGGTCCGCGTGGCCAAGGACTCGTATCTCGTCGGGCTGATCGGCGCGGGCATAGGCCCCTCGCTCAGCCCGGCCCTGCACCAGCGGGAGGCGGACCGGCAGGGCCTGCGCTACGTGTACCGGCTCCTCGACACCGACGTCCTCGGCGTGGCCCCGGAATCGGCCGGCCGGCTGGTCCGCGCCGCCCGCGACCTCGGCTTCGACGGGCTGAACATCACCCACCCCTGCAAGCAGCTCGTCATCGACCACCTGGACGCGCTCGATCCCCGGGCCGAGGCGCTCGGCGCGGTCAACACCGTCGTCTTCGACGGCGGCCGGGCCGTCGGCCACAACACGGACGTCACCGGCTTCGCCGCGTCCTTCGCCCGCGGTCTGCCGGACGCCCCGCTGGAACGGGTCGTCCAGCTCGGCGCGGGCGGCGCGGGCGCGGCCGTCGCACACGCCGTGCTCACCCTGGGAGCCGGGCGGGTCACCGTCGTGGACGCCCTGCCCGACCGGGCCGCCGGCCTCGCGGACTCCCTCGTACGGCACTTCGGCCCTGGCCGGGCGGCAGCCGCGTCCCCCGACCAGGTGCCCGCGCTGCTCGCCGGGACCGAAGGGGCCGGAGGGCTTGTGCACGCCACCCCCACGGGCATGGCCGCGCATCCGGGGCTTCCCCTGCCCGCCGAGTCGTTGCGGCCCGGGGTGTGGGTCGCGGAGGTGGTGTACCGGCCGCTGGAGACGGAGCTGGTGCGGGTCGCGCGGGACCGTGGGTGCGCCGTCCTGGCCGGGGGTGGGATGGCTGTGTTCCAGGCCGCAGACGCGTTTCGGCTGTTCACGGGGGTGGAGCCGGACAGCGGCCGGATGCTGGCCGACTTCGAGGAGCTGGCCGGGGCGGAGCGGTCGGGGAGCCCTGCCTGATGACCGGCACCTTCGAGGGGTTTCCCCTGCGCACTTCCATAGCCACCGTCTCCCTCAGCGGCTCCCTCACCGAGAAGCTCGCCGCCGCGTCCCGGGCCGGGTTCGGCGGGGTGGAGATCTTCGAGAACGACCTTCTCGCCAGCCCCCTCGCCCCCGAGGAGATACGCGCCCGGTGTGCCGATCTCGGGCTGCGGATCGATCTGTACCAGCCGATGCGGGACATCGAGGCCGTACCCGAGGAGGTCTTCGCCCGAAACCTTCGGCGCGCCCGGCACAAGTTCGAGCTGATGCGGCGGCTCGGGGCCGACACCGTTCTCGTGTGCTCCAGCGTCTCCCCGCTCGCCCTGGACGACGACGCCCTCGCCGCCGGGCAGCTGGCCCGACTGGCGCGACTCGCCGCGGAGTTCGGCATCCGGGTGGCGTACGAGGCGCTGGCCTGGGGTCGGCATGTGCACACGTACGACCATGCCTGGCGCATCGTCGACGCCGCCGGGCACCCGGCGCTCGGCACCTGCCTGGACAGCTTCCACATCCTCTCCCGGGGCTCCGACCCGAAGGGCATCGAGGCCATCCCCGGCGAGAAGATCTTCTTCCTCCAGCTCGCCGACGCCCCGCTGCCCGCGATGGACGTCCTGCAGTGGAGCCGCCATCACCGCTGCTTCCCGGGCCAGGGCGGCTTCGACGTCGCGGGGCTGCTGCGGCATGTGCTCAAGGCCGGCTACCGGGGGCCGCTGTCTCTGGAGGTGTTCAACGACGTCTTCCGGCAGGCCGACGCCGGCTCGACCGCCGTGGACGCCCACCGTTCCCTGCTGCTGCTCCAAGAGGCGGTCGGCGCAGCCGAGTTGCCGCCGCCGGTCGTCCCCGCCGGGGTCGCCTTCGCCGAACTCCTCACCCCGGACGCCGAACCCGTCGGTGCGCTGCTGACCGCCCTGGGCTTCACCCGTACCGCCCGGCACCGCGGCAAACCCGTCGACCTGTGGCAGCGCGGCGAGGCCCGGATCCTGGTCAACACCGCCGCCACCGCCCGCCGCGACGGCACCCGGCTCGCCGCGATCGGGCTCGCGTGCCCGGACCCCGCCGGGGCCGCCCGCCGAGCGGAGGCCCTCCACGCCCCCGTACTGCCCCGCCGCCGCGCCCCCGAGGACGCCCCGCTCGACGCCGTCGCCGCGCCCGACGGCACGGAGCTGTTCTTCTGCGCCACCGATGACCCCGAACTCCCGGACTGGCGGGCCGACTTCGCCGACCTGCCGGACGCGCCGGCGCCCTGCTCCGGCACGCGTGTCGACCACCTCGCCCTGACCCACCCCTGGCACCACTTCGACGAGGCGACGCTCTTCCACCGCAGCGTCCTCGGGCTCGGCGCCCGGGAGAGCGTCGACCTCGCCGACCCCTACGGACTGCGGCGCAGCCGGGCCGTGGCCAACGCCGACGGCAGCGTCCGTATCGCCCTCACCGTCGGCGCGGCGCCCGCCGACGAGACCGTGCACGCCGCGCACATCGCGCTGGCCACCGACGACGTGGTGGCCGCGGCCCGCGCCTTCCGCGCGGCCGGCGGCCGGCTGCTGACGGTACCGGCCAACTACTACGACGACCTCGCCGCCCGGTACGACTTCGCGGACGGCGAGCTGGAGACCTACCGGGACCTCGGCATCCTCTACGACCGGGACACGGGTGGCGCCTTCCGGCACTGCTACACCGAGACCGTCGGCCGCGTCTTCTTCGAACTCGTCCAGCGCGACCCCGGCCACCACGGGTACGGCGCCGCGAACGCGCCGGTACGGCTCGCGGCCCAGCACGCCGGGCGGCTCCCCGGCTGAACCGGCCGGCCTCTTACCGGATGCCCCGCAGGGGTGAGAGGCCGGTGAGACCTTCATCGGGTTCAGCTCCGGTTCAGGCTCCGTACATGTCCGGCGGCAGATACTCCGCCAGATCCGCTAGGCGCACTGCGCCCGGATCACTCCGTGTACGGGAGCCCGAAAGGCCGTTCATGCTGAGCACCTCCACCGAGTCGGCCGTCCGGGACGGCGGTCCGCCGCAGGCGGCCGAGCCCCGCCCAGACACCGCCCGGTACGAGCGGCCGCTGCTCGCGGGCATCTGCCTGCTCGCCGCCCTGCTGTGCCTGTGGGGGCTCCAGCACAGCGCGTACCACGCCTTCTACGCGAGTGCGGTCCGCAGCATGACCGACAGCCCGACCGACTTCTTCTACGGCGCCTTCGACCCGGCCGGCTCCATCACGCTGGACAAACTGCCCGGCTTCCTGTGGCCGCAGGCCCTGTCCGCGCTCGTGTTCGGCTTCCATCCGTGGGCGCTGGTGCTGCCCCAGGCCCTGGAGATGGTGGGCTGCGTCCTGCTGCTGCACGTGCTGGTGCGCCGCTGGGCCGGGGCGGTCGCCGGGCTGCTGGCCGCCGCCTTCCTCACCCTGACCCCGGTGACCGTGGGCCTCGGCCGCTCGGTCACCGAGGACGCGCCGTTCGTGCTGCTCCTGCTGCTGGCCGCCGAGGCCACCTGGCGGGCCGCCGGGAAGGGCCGCCCGCGCACCCTGCTGCTCGCGGGCCTGTGGGTGGGCCTCGCCTTCCAGTGCAAGATGCTGGAGGCCTGGGCGGTGCTGCCCGCGCTCGCCGCCACCTATCTCGTCGCCGCACCCCTCGCACCGCGCCGCCGGATCGCGCACGTGGTGCTGGCCGGCGCGGTCACCGTGTCGGTGTCGCTGTCGTGGATGCTGGCGACCGCCCTCGCCCCGGCCGGATCCCGCCCCTATCTCGACGGCACCACGAACGACTCGCCGTTCGCGCTGGTCGTCGGCTACAACTTCCTGACCCGCTTCCACGCCGTCGGCGTTGACGCGGCCGGCACCGGCAGCATAGTGGCGAGCCGGGCCGCCCACGCCGGGCAGCACGCGGCTCCCGGAATGGGTGACAGCATAGGGAAGATGGTCGCCCCGGGCCTGGCCACCCAGACCGGCTGGCTGTACCCGCTGGCCGTACTCGGCCTGGCCGCCGGGCTGCTGATGCTGCGACGGCGCCGCCCGGCGCGCACCGACCGGCAGGTGGCCGGGTACGTGCTGTGGGGTGTGTGGGGCGCGACCTTCTTCGCCGTCTTCAGCTTCGGCAGCGTGACCGGCCACACCTACTACATGGGCGTCGTCGCGGTGGCCGTGGCCGCGCTGGCGGCGGTCGGCGTCGTCCGGGCCCGGCGCTCCCGTGTGCTGCTGCCGGCCGTCCTGGCGGTGAACGTCGTGTGGTGTGCGGGTCTGACCCTGTGGTACCGGGACTTCGAGGCCTGGGCGGCGCCCTGCGCGGCGGCCCTCGGCCTGCTCGCGCTGCTGCTCGCCGCGTTCCGCCGGCCGGCCGCGCTCGCCACGGGTCTCGCCGCCGTGCTGCTGATACCGGCCGGCTGGTCGGCGTCCGCGCTCTCGCCGCGCTACAACCAGCCCGGCAGCCTCGGCCGGGTCGGCCCCACCAGCACCCGGACCGGTGACACGCTGTCCACACTGGGCCCCGAACACCGGCGGCTGCTCGCCTACCTCACCGCGCACCGGGGCACCGCCCGCTATCTGGCCGCCGTCCCCGGCTGGGAGAGCGCCGCACCGTACGTCATAGCCGCCGACGCGTCCGTACTGCCGATGGGCGGCTTCACCGGCCGCGTCCCGTTCCCGCGGCCGACCGCCTTCCGCGCACTGCTGGACAGCGGGCGGCTGCGCTACGTCGTCGTCACGCGCGCGGACCTGCGCCACGGCGCCCGTGACGACGAGCGTCCCGTCGGCGCGCTGCTGCGCTGGACCGCCGCCCACTGCACGCGCGTCCCGCGCTCCGCCTACGACCCCGCCGACCACACCCGGCTGCTGTACGACTGCGGCCCGGCCCACCAGAGGTGAACCGGGCTGCGGGGAAAGGCCGTTACGCCCGTCCGTTCCACTCGGCGATCACGGGCCGCCCGTGCTCGGTGGACAGCCGGCTGACGGTGCCGGTGGCCAGCTGGAACAGCCGGCCCTCGGCGGGCGCGAGGCCCAGCCGGCGGGCGGTGAGCACCCGCAGGAAGTGGGCGTGGGCGACGAGGACCACGTCGCCGGCGTCCTCGGCGAGCGCCTCGTCGACGCGGGCCAGCACCCGGTCGGCGCGGGCGCCGATCACCTGCGGCGACTCGCCCGGGTGCCCCTCCGGGCCGGGTGGTACGCCGTCGGTCCACAGGTCCCAGCCCGGACGCGCCCGGTGGATGTCGACCGTGGTGATGCCCTCGTAGCCGCCGTAGTCCCACTCGTGCAGATCGGGGTCGGGTACGACCCCGGTCAGGCCCGCCAGTTCGGCGGTGCGTATCGCGCGGCCCAGTGGGCTGGCCAGCGCGAGGGCGTACGTCCGCCCGGTGAGGAGCGGGGCGAGGGACTTGGCCTGTTCCTCGCCGTGCTCGGTCAGGGGCAGGTCGGTCCAGCTGGTGTGCTGTCCCGACCGGCTCCACTCCGTCTCACCGTGGCGGACCAGCAGGAGGTCCCCCACGGTGGTTCAGTCCTTCTTCTCTACGGCGTGGCCGCCGAACTGGTTGCGCAGCGCGGCGATCATCTTCATCTGCGGGGAGTCGTCCTGGCGGGAGGCGAACCGCGCGAACAGGGAGGCGGTGATCGCGGGCAACGGCACCGCGTTGTCGATGGCCGCCTCGACCGTCCAGCGGCCCTCGCCGGAGTCCTCCGCGTAGCCACGCAGCTTGTCCAGGTGCTCGTCCTCGTCCAGGGCGTTGACCGCGAGGTCGAGCAGCCAGGAGCGGATGACGGTGCCCTCCTGCCAGGAGCGGAACACCTCGCGCACGTTCTCCACGGAGTGGACCTTCTCCAGCAGCTCCCAGCCCTCGGCGTAGGCCTGCATCATCGCGTACTCGATGCCGTTGTGGACCATCTTCGAGAAGTGTCCGGCGCCCACCCGGCCGGCGTGGACGTAGCCGTAGGGGCCGTCCGGCTTGAGCGCCTCGAAGATCGGCTTCAGGGCGTCGACGTGCTCCTTGTCACCACCGACCATGAGCGCGTAGCCGTTCTGCAGGCCCCACACACCACCGGAGACGCCGGCGTCGACGAAGCCGATGCCCTTGATGCCGAGCTGGGCGGCGTGCCTCTCGTCGTCCGTCCAGCGGGAGTTGCCGCCGTCGATGACCGTGTCGCCGGGCTCCAGCAGGTCGCCGAGTTCGTCGACGACGGTCTGGGTGGCGGTACCGGCCGGGACCATCACCCACACATGGCGCGGCGCGTCGAGACTCTCGACGAGTTCGGCGAGGGACTTGACGTCGGAGACGTCGGGGTTGCGGTCGTAGCCGATGACGGTGTGGCCGGCGCGGCGGATCCGCTCGCGCATGTTGCCGCCCATCTTGCCGAGACCGATGAGACCGAGCTGCATGATCAGTTCTCCGATGCGTTCTTGAGAGTGCGGTAGGCGGCGACGAGGGCCTTGGAGGAGGGGTCGAGACCGGGGACGTCCGCGCCCTCGGTCAGGGCGGGCTCGACCCGCTTGGCGAGGACCTTGCCCAGCTCGACGCCCCACTGGTCGAAGGAGTCGATGTTCCACACGGCGCCCTGCACGAACACCTTGTGCTCGTAGAGCGCGATCAGCTGGCCGAGCACGGACGGGGTCAGCTCGCCGGCCAGGATCGTGGTGGTGGGGTGGTCGCCGTGGAAGGTGCGGTGCGCCACCTGCTCCTCGGCCACGCCTTCCGCGCGGACTTCCTCCTCCGTCTTGCCGAAGGCGAGCGCCTGGGTCTGGGCGAAGAAGTTGGCCATCAACAGGTCGTGCTGCGCCTTGAGTTCAGCGCTCAGCTCGCCGATCGGGCGGGCGAAGCCGATGAAGTCCGCCGGGATCAGCTTGGTGCCCTGGTGGATCAACTGGTAGTAGGCGTGCTGCCCGTTGGTGCCCGGGGTGCCCCACACGACCGGACCGGTCTGCCACTCCACCGGCTCGCCGTCGCGCTGCACCGACTTGCCGTTGGACTCCATGTCCAGCTGCTGGAGGTACGCGGTGAACTTCGACAGGTAGTGGCTGTAGGGCAGCACCGCGTGCGACTGGGCGTCGAAGAAGTCGCCGTACCAGATGCCCAGCAGGCCCAGCAGCAGCGGGGCGTTGGCCTCGGCGGGCGCGGTGCGGAAGTGGTCGTCCATCAGCCGGAAGCCGTCGAGCATCTCGCGGAACCGGTCGGGTCCGACGGCGATCATCAGGGACAGGCCGATCGCGGAGTCGAACGAGTAGCGGCCGCCGACCCAGTCCCAGAAAGCGAACATGTTGTCCGGGTCGATGCCGAACTCGGTGACCTTCCCGGCGTTCGTCGACAGTGCCACGAAGTGCTTGGCGACGGCCTTGGTGTCCCCGTCCAGCCCGTCGAGCAGCCACTTCCGTGCGGACGTCGCGTTGGTGATCGTCTCGATTGTGGTGAACGTCTTGGATGCGACGATGAACAGCGTCTCCGCCGGATCCAGGTCGCGGGTGGCCTCGTGCAGGTCGGCGCCGTCCACGTTCGACACGAACCGGAACGTCAACTCCCGGGCGGTGTACGGGCGCAGCGCCTCGTAGGCCATGGCGGGGCCGAGGTCCGAGCCGCCGATGCCGATGTTCACGACGTTCTTGATGCGCTGGCCGGTGTGGCCGGTCCACTCGCCGGAGCGGACCCGGTCGGCGAAGCCGGCCATCTGGTCGAGGACGGCGTGCACCTTCGGCACCACGTTCTCGCCGTCGACCTCGACCACCGCGTCCCGCGCGGCGCGCAGCGCGGTGTGCAGCACGGCCCGGTCCTCGGTGACGTTGATCTTCGCACCGCGGAACATGGCGTCCCGCAGGCCGAACACGTCCGTGGCGGTGGCGAGTTCCTGGAGCAGGGCCAGGGTCTCGTCGGTGATCAGGTGCTTGCTGTAGTCGATGTACAGGTCGCCGACCCGCACGACGTACCGCTCGGCGCGGGCGGGGTCCGTCGCGAACAGTTCGCGCAGCCGCGGCCGGTCCTCGGCGCGGTGGTCGGCGAGGGCCGCCCACTCGGGCCGATTGGTGAGCTTCGGAAAATCGGACGGTGCCATGTCAGGCGTTCTCCTTGGTGGCCTCGCCCTTGAGGGCGATGGCGTACATCTCGTCGGCGTCGAGGCGGCGCAGTTCCTCGGCGATGAGTTCGGAGGTGGGGCGGACCTTCAGCGCGAGGGTGCGCGGCGGCTGGCCCGGCAGGGTCAGTGTCGCGAGCGGCCCCTCGGGCCGGTCGATGACGATCTCGCCGTTCGCGGTGCCCAGCCGTACGGCCGTGACGAACGGGCCGGCGGTCACCACCCGGTCCACCCGGACGCCCAGGCGGGCCTCCAGCCAGCGCGAGAGCAGCTCGGCGCTGGGGTTGTCGGCCTCGGCCTCCACCGCCGCCGACGTCACCTTCACCCGGGCCTGGTCCAGGGCCGCGGCCAGCATGGACCGCCACAGGGTCAGCCGGGTCCAGGCGAGGTCGGTGTCGCCGGGCGCGTAGTTGCGGGCGCGGGTCTCCAGGACCTCCAGCGGCCGCTCGACCGCGTACAGGTCCGTGATCCGGCGCTGGGCGAGCGCCCCGAGCGGGTCCTTGGACGGGGTGTCGGGGGCCTCCACCGGCCACCACACGACGACGGGCGCGTCCGGCAGCAGCAGCGGCAGGACGACCGAGTCGGCGTGGTCGGACACCTCTCCGTAGGTGCGCAGCACGACCGTCTCGCCGGTGCCGGCCTCGGAGCCGACGCGGACCTCGGCGTCGAGCCGCGAGTGGGTGCGGTCGCGCAGGGTGCGGGCGTGCCGCTTGATGACGACCAGGGTCCGCGAGGGGTGCTCGTGCGAGGCCTCCTCGGCGGCCTTGATCGAGTCGTAGGCGTTCTCCTCGTCCGTGACGATGACCATCGTCAGGACCATGCCCACGGCCGGTGTGCCGATGGCGCGGCGGCCCTGCACCAACGCCTTGTTGATCTTGCTTGCCGTGGTGTCGGTCAGGTCGATCTTCATGGCCTGCGCCAGCTCCGTCCGTCTCGTGCGAGCATCTCGTCGGCTTCCCTCGGTCCCCAGCTGCCCGACGCGTACTGCGCCGGCCTGCCGTGCGCCGCCCAGTACTCCTCGATCGGGTCGAGGATCTTCCAGGACTCTTCCACTTCCTGGTGACGGGGGAACAAATTCGCGTCGCCGAGCAGCACGTCCAGGATGAGCCGCTCGTACGCCTCCGGGCTCGACTCGGTGAACGACTCGCCGTAGGCGAAGTCCATCGACACGTCCCGGATCTCCATCGACGTGCCGGGCACCTTGGAGCCGAACCGGACCGTCATGCCCTCGTCGGGCTGGACGCGGATGACGATCGCGTTCTGGCCCAGCTCCTCCGTCGCCGTGGAGTCGAACGGCGAGTGCGGGGCCCGCTTGAAGACCACGGCGATCTCGGTGACCCGGCGGCCCAGTCGCTTGCCGGTGCGCAGGTAGAACGGCACGCCCGCCCAGCGGCGGTTGTCGATGCCCAGCTTGATCGCGGCGAAGGTGTCGGTCTTCGACTTGGGGTCGATGCCGTCCTCCTGGAGGTAACCGACGACCTTCTCGCCGCCCTGCCAGCCGGCCGCGTACTGGCCGCGCACGGTGTGCTCGCCGAGCTCCGCCGGCAGCCGCACCGACTTCAGCACCTTCAGCTTCTCGGTGAGCAGCGCCTCCGCGTCGAACGCGATCGGCTCCTCCATCGCGGTGAGGGCCATGAGCTGGAGCAGGTGGTTCTGGATGACGTCACGGGCGGCGCCGATGCCGTCGTAGTAACCGGCCCGGCCGCCGATGCCGATGTCCTCGGCCATGGTGATCTGTACGTGGTCGACGTACGACCGGTTCCAGATCGGCTCGTACATCTGGTTGGCGAAGCGCAGCGCCAGGATGTTCTGGACGGTCTCCTTGCCGAGGTAGTGGTCGATGCGGAACACCTGGTCCGGCTCGAACACCTCGTGCACGATCTTGTTCAGCTCGATGGCGCTGGCCAGGTCGTGGCCGAACGGCTTCTCGATGACCGCGCGCCGCCAGGCACCCTCGGGCGGGTTCGCCAGGCCGTGCTTCTTGAGCTGCTGCACGACCTTGGGGAAGAACTTCGGCGGCACCGAGAGATAGAAGGCGAAGTTGCCGCCGGTGCCGCGGGAGGCGTCCAGCTCGTCCACGGCGTCCTTCAGCTGCTTGAACGCGGTGTCGTCGTCGAAGTCACCCGGGATGAACCGCATGCCCTCGGCGAGCTGCTGCCACACCTCCTCGCGGAACGGGGTGCGGGAGTGCTCGCGCACCGCGTCGTGCACGACCTGCGCGAAGTCCTGGTCCTCCCAGTCCCGGCGGGCGAAGCCGACCAGCGAGAAGCCCG
This sequence comes from Streptomyces sp. MMG1121, assembly GCF_001280015.1. Classification (GTDB taxonomy): domain Bacteria; phylum Actinomycetota; class Actinomycetes; order Streptomycetales; family Streptomycetaceae; genus Streptomyces. The sequence continues at coordinate 301,849 of NZ_LGDV01000201.1, read as the reverse complement.
GCGGCAGCAGGCCACGGTTGGCCAGGTCGTACACGGCCGGCATCAGCTTCTTGCGGGACAGGTCACCGGTCACACCGAAGATCACCAGACCGGACGGTCCGGCGATGCGGGGGAGCCGGCGGTCCCGGGCGTCCCGCAGCGGGTTGTCCCAGTCGGCGGCCGGGGCCACCGGCACGGTCACCTCCGCCGGCGCCTTCGCGGGTGCCGGGGCGGCGGGTGCGTTGTCGGTCATCGGGCGTCAACTCCCTTGCTCTTCAGGGACTTCGCTACGGCGTCCAGCAGCTCCTGCCAGGCCGCCTCGAACTTGCCGACGCCCTCGTCCTCCAGCTGCTGGACGATCTCGTCGTAGGAGATACCGAGCCCTTCCACGGCGGCCAGGTCGGCGCGGGCCCGGTCGTAGCCGCCGGTCACCGTGTCGCCGGTGATCTCGCCGTGGTCGGCGACGGCGTTCAGGGTGGCCTCCGGCATGGTGTTGACGGTGCCCGGCGCGACCAGCTCGTCCACGTACAGGGTGTCCTTGTAGGCGGGATCCTTCACCCCGGTGGACGCCCACAGCGGACGCTGCCTGTTCGCCTTCTCGCCGGCGAGGGCCAGCCAGCGCTCGGAGGCGAAGACCTCCTCGTACGCCTCGTAGGCGAGCCGGGCGTTGGCGAGGGCCGCGCGGCCCTTGAGCGCGAGGGCCTCGTCGGTGCCCAGGGCGGTCAGCCGCTTGTCGATCTCGGAGTCCACACGGGAGACGAAGAAGGACGCCACCGAGTGAATGGCGGAGAGGTCGATGCCGCGCTCGCGGGCCTTCTCCAGGCCGGCCAGGTAGGCGGCCATGACCTCGCGGTAGCGCTCCAGCGAGAAGATCAGGGTCACGTTGACGCTGATGCCGAGGCCGATGACCTCGGTGATCGCCGGCAGGCCCGCCTTCGTCGCCGGGATCTTGATCATCACGTTGGGCCGGTCGACCAGCCAGGCGAGCTGCTTGGCCTCGGCGATCGTCGGCCCGGTGCGGTGGGCGAGACGCGGGTCGACCTCGATGGAGACCCGCCCGTCGCGCCCCTCGGAGGCGGCGTACACGGGATCCAGGATGTCGGCGGCCGCCCGCACGTCGGCGGTCGTCATCATGCGCACCGCCTCGTCCACCGTCACACCGCGTACGGCGAGGTCGGTGAGCTGCTCCTCGTAGCCCTCGCCGGAGCCGATGGCGGCCTGGAAGATCGACGGGTTGGTGGTGACGCCGACGACGTTCTTGTTCTCGATCAGGTCGGCCAGGTTGCCCGAGGCGATCCGCCCCCGCGACAGGTCGTCCAGCCAGACGGAGACTCCCTCGTCGGCGAGGCGCTTGAGGGCTCCGGCGGTGGCGATTGCTTCGGTCACGTCACTCATCTTTCTTGATTTCTCGCCGCGTTGTCTTGTCGCGGACGCAGGTCGCGGATTGTTGTCGCGTTCAGGTCAGGCGCGCGCGGCGGCGAGGGACTCGCGGGCCGCGGCGGCGACGTTCTCGGGGGTGAAGCCGAACTCGGCGAACAGGGTCGTGGCGTCGGCGGAGGCGCCGAAGTGCTCCAGGGAAACGATGCGGCCGGCGTCCCCGACGTAGCGGTACCAGGTCAGCCCGATGCCCGCCTCCACGGCGACCCGGGCCTTCACGGCCGGCGGCAGCACCCGCTCGCGGTACTCGCGCGGCTGCTCCTCGAACCACTCCACGGACGGCATCGACACCACGCGCGTGCCGATCCCCTCCGCCTCCAGCCGCTCCCGCGCGGCCACGGCCAGCTGCACCTCGGAACCCGTCGCGATGACGATCACCTCCGGGACCTCGGTCGAGGACTCGCGCAGCACATAGCCGCCCTTGGCCGCGTCCTCGTTCCAGGCGATCGCGGTCTCGTTGGCGTCGGCCGGGCGGACGACGTTCAGGCCCGGGATCGCCCGCAGCGAGGCCAGGTGCTCGACCGGCTGGTGGGTCGGGCCGTCCTCGCCGAGCCCGATGGAGTCGTGCGTCCACACGTACGTCACCGGCAGCTGCATCAGCGCCGCCATGCGGACGGCGTTGCGCATGTAGTCGGAGAACACCAGGAAGGTGCCGCCGTAGATCCGGGTGTTGCCGTGCAGGGCGATGCCGTTCATCTCGGCGCCCATGGAGAACTCGCGGATGCCGAAGTGGACGGTACGGCCGTACGGGTCGGCCTCGGGCAGCGGGTTGCCCTTCGGCAGGAAGGAGCTGGCCTTGTCGATGGTGGTGTTGTTGGACCCGGCGAGGTCGGCGGAGCCGCCCCACAGCTCGGGGATCACCGGGCCGAGCGCCTGGAGCACCTTGCCGGAGGCGGCGCGGGTGGCGACGGCCTTGCCCTCCTCGAACACCGGCAGCGCGTCCTGCCAGCCCTCGGGCAGCTCGCCCTTGCCGACCCGCTCGAACAGGGCGGCCCGCTCCGGCCGGCCGGAGCGCCACTCGGCGATCCGCTTGTCCCAGGCCGCGTGTGCCTCCGCGCCCCGGTCCAGGGCCCGGCGGGTGTGCTTGAGGACCTCGTCGGCGACCTCGAAGGTCTGCTCGGGGTCGAAGCCGAGCAGGCGCTTGGTGGCCGCGATCTCGTCCTCGCCGAGCGCGGAGCCGTGGGAGGCCTCGGTGTTCCGCGCGTTCGGGGCGGGCCAGGCGATGATCGTGCGCATCGCGATGATCGACGGCCGTTCGGTCTCGGCCCGGGCCGCCGTCAGCGCCGCGTACAGGGCGGGGACGTCGACGTCGCCGTCGGCGGTGGGCTCGATGCGCTGGGTGTGCCAGCCGTAGGCCGCGTACCGGCCGAGGACGTCCTCCGAGAAGGCGGTGGCCGTGTCGCCCTCGATGGAGATGTGGTTGTCGTCATAGAGGAAGACCAGGTTGCCGAGCTTCTGGTGGCCGGCCAGCGAGGAGGCCTCGGCGGAGACGCCTTCCTCCAGGTCGCCGTCGGAGACGATCGCCCAGATGGTGTGGTCGAAGGGGGAGGAGCCCTCGGCGGCCTCCGGGTCGAACAGACCGCGCTCGTAGCGGGCGGCCATCGCCATGCCGACGGCGTTGGCGACGCCCTGGCCCAGCGGACCGGTGGTGGTCTCGACGCCGGCGGTGTGCCCGTACTCGGGGTGGCCGGGGGTCTTCGAACCCTGGGTGCGGAACGCCTTCAGGTCGTCCAGCTCCAGCTCGTACCCGGCGAGGAAGAGCTGCGTGTACAGGGTCAGCGAGGTGTGCCCGGGGGAGAGGACGAAACGATCCCGGCCGGTCCACTCGGGGTCGGCGGGGTCATGACGCATCACCTTCTGAAAGATCGTGTACGCGGCAGGCGCCAGGCTCATCGCCGTGCCCGGGTGGCCGTTGCCGACCTTCTGCACCGCATCGGCCGCCAGCAGACGGGCTGTGTCCACGGCGCGCCGGTCGAGGTCGGTCCACTCGAAGCTGTCGGAAGTCTGCGTGGTCATCTTCAAGAAGTCCTCGTTCAGTGCGGAATGGCTGGCCGGACGCGTTCAAACTTAAAAGTCTGACTTTTTCGAGGAAAGGTCGGGGTGTGTCAGCCTGTGGTGAATCTGGGACAGTGATCGCGCGACAGGGATGGCACGAAAAGGACATGGTTGACACAACGGTGCAAGCCGGTAGAGGCGGCGCGGACGGCGAGGGGACCGGCGGCGGTGACGCCATCCGTACCTTCCCCTTCCCGACCGAGCTGGCCGTCGGCCGCGTCGGCATGCAGATCGGCCCCATGGGGACCGACCGCACCTGGCACGCCGACGCCCCCCTGGAGCGCGTCCACCGCATCGACTTCCACGTCGTGATGCTCTTCACCGACGGCCCCGTACGACACATGATCGACTTCGCCGAGTACGAGGCCGCGGCCGGCGACCTGCTGTGGATCCGCCCCGGACAGGTCCACCGCTTCTCCCGGGAGTCCGGGTACCACGGAACGGTCCTGACCATGCAGCCCGGCTTCCTGCCGCGGGCCACCGTCGAGGCGACCGGCCTGTACCGCTACGACCTCCCGCCCCTGCTCCACCCCGACCCGGCCCAGCTCGCCGCCCTCCACAGTGCCCTGGACCAACTGCAGCGCGAGTACGAGGACACCGCAACGCTCCCGCTCAGCCTGCACACGGCCGTCCTCAGGCACGCCCTCACCGCGTTCCTGCTGCGCCTCGCCCACCTCGCGGCCAGTTCCGCCGAGGCCTCCCGGCAGCGCACGGACAGCACCTTCACCCGCTTCCGCGACGCCGTCGAGCAGGGCTTCGCCACCAACCACAGCGTCAGCGCCTACGCCGACGCCCTCGGCTACTCCCGCCGCACCCTGGTCCGCGCCGTCCGGGCGGCGACCGGCGAGACCCCGAAGGGCTTCATCGACAAACGCGTGATCCTGGAGGCCAAACGCCTCCTCGCCCACACGGATCTGACGATCGGCCGGGTCGGCGTGGCCGTCGGCTTCCCCGACGCGGCGAACTTCTCCAAGTTCTTCCAGCTGCACACCGGCCGGACACCGGTGGCGTTCCGGGCCGAGCTGCGCTAGAAACTGTCCTTCCGTGCGCGGTGCCGCGTGCGGTCACACAGGGGGCACGGGTTGCGCGTGGGTGGATCGGCAGGTCGGCCGGCGGCGCACGCCGCGGGGGCGGCGTTCCTCATGCCCGTCGAAGACGTCTTCCGGCTGCGGCAGGGCAGAGCGGTCATGGTGGCGGGGCGGATCGAGCGCGGCCCGGTGCGTACGGGCGACGCGGTGGAGGTCGTCGGTTCGGCCGGCGGTGCGACCGCCCTCGTCGCGGACATCGAGCAGGGCGGGGTGCGCGTCCGGGAGGCGTGTGCGCACATGAACGTGGGGGTGCTGCTGCGCGGCGTCGCCACGGACGCCGTCGAGCGGGGCCAGGTGCTCGCCGCGCCGGGTTCGATCGGCGCACATGCAGGCTTCACCGCCGAGATCACCCTGCTGTCCGAGGGGCGGGGTGGTGCGGACGTGGTCCCGGGCGCCCGCCTCCGCTTCCACCTCCGCACCGCCGCGGTGTGGGGGACGGTCGTGCCGCTCGACGGCGCCGACGTGGTCCGGCCGCTGCACGGAGCCCGGGTGACCGTGGAACTCGACGAGCCCGTCGCCCTGGAAGAAGGCCAGCCCTTCGCGTTCCGCCACCACGGTCGTGCCGCCGGTTCCGGCACCGTGCTGCGGCTCCCCTGCCGGACCCCGTGAGCGGCGCCGGGGGTTGACGCGTGCGTGATCGTCAACTCCCCGGCGCCAACTGCCCGTTCGGCCCGGTTCAGTGCCCGAAGTCGAACCAGTTGACGTTCACGAAGTCGGCCGGCTGGCCGCTGGTGAAGGTCAGATAGACATCGTGCGTGCCGGTCACCGCGCCGATGTTGGCCGGGATCGTCCGCCAGGACTGCCAGCCCCCGGTGTTGCCGACCGCGAAGCTGCCGATCGGTGCGTTGCCCGGACTGTCCAGCCGTACCTCGACCAGGCCGCTCACCCCGGACGCGGCCCCGCTCGCCACCCGGGCGTAGAACTGGGTGGCCGCCGTGGAACCGAAGTTCACCCCCTTGTACAGCGCCCAGTCACCGCCCGCGAGGGAGCCGATGTCCTGGCCGCCCCCGGTGTCGGTGGTGGTCTCGGTGCTGGTGCCGGACTGGCTGTCGTACGACTCGGCCTGGATGGCGCTGTAGGCGTCCCGGTTGCCGGTCGGCGGGGGAGTGGTGCCGCCGCCCCCACCGGACTGGAGCACCTGGACGTAGTCCACGGCCATCGGGTGGCCCGGGTCGGTGGCGCCGGTCGGGCCGCCGCCGAACGCCGCGGGGAAGCCTCCGCCCATCGCCACGTTCAGGATGACGAAGAAGCCGTGGTTCGTGGCGTTGGCCCAGGTCGTCGCGTCCACCTGATTCGCGGTGACCGTCTGGTAGTTGACGCCGTCGACGTAGAAGCGGATCGCCTCCGGGCTCACGGAGCGGTCCCACTCCATCGTGTAGGTGTGGAAGCCGGACTGGCAGGTGGTGTTCGGGCAGGCGGTGGAGTTGCCGAGGCCCGTGGTCTCGTTGCACGGTCCGCCGGGGCTCGTGCCGCAGTGCATCGTGGCCCACGTCTTGTTCAGGCCGTTGACGTTCTCCATGACGTCCAGCTCGCCGACGCCCGGCCAGTTCTGGTAGTTGCCGCGGAAGGGGGCGCCCAGCATCCAGAAGGCGGGCCAGTAGCCGACGGCCGCGTCCCCGGTCACGTTCGGCATCTGGATCCGGGCCTCCACGCGCAGCTTGCCGCCGGCCGGCGGCTGGAAGTCGGTGCGGGTGGTCTCGATCCGGCCGGAGGTCCAGTTGCCGGAGGCGTCGCGGCGCGGGGTGATGAGCAGGTTGCCGTTGCCGTCCAGGGCGACGTTGTTCGTGCTCGACGTCATCGTCTCGACCTCGCCGGTGCCCCAGTTCGCGGCGCCGCCCGGGTACGAGGTTCCGGTGTCGTACTGCCAGTTGGAGGTGTTGACGCCGGATCCGGCCGCCCCGTCGAAGTCGTCGACGAAGACCTGTGACCAGCCCGACGGGGGCGCGGGTGCGGAGGCGTCCGCGGGGGCGGTGGCGGCCGTGGCGAGGGCCGCGGCCAGGCCGAGCGTGGCGACGGCGGCGACGAGCGCGCGCCGCAGTGGACGGCGGTGCGCGGGGCGGGGTCTGGGTATGCCGGAGGATGCACTCATGGGGGCCTCTCGGGTACGGGGGTGCGGGAGCGGTGTGAGAGCGCTCCCACGTCTGATCGGCTGAGAGCGCTCTCAGAGTGTCGCCAATGTGCTCCCCGCCTCTGCGGCCGTCAAGCCTTGAAGCAAGGAAAGTCCTTGATTCGCAGGGGAGTTCACCGGGTGAAGTCACCCGTACCGGCTCAGACCGCGCTGCCGGCCCTCCAGCCGGCCCACGACAGGTTCCAGCCGTTGAGACCGTTGGCCGGATCGACCGTCCGCTCGCCGGAGTCCGTCACGATCACCACGTCACCGACCATCGAGCTGTCGTAGAACTCGTAGCCGTCCACCGAGGTGTCGCCGGCGCCCTCGGCGCTCAACCACCGCGACCTCAAGGTGCTCGGCCGCTACGGCTTCACCGCCTCCACCCTGGCCACCGCGCCCTGCGCCCGCTGCGCGGCCCGGACGCGGCCGGACTCGACGACGAGGACGGCGCGGAGAACTGACGGCGTCAGGTGCCGACCAGGCGCGCCGATCAGCTTGTGGGCCGCCGCCCTTGGTCAGCCGCTTCGCGGCCGTGGCGGTCTGCTCCCCCAGCGGCCCCGAGGCCACCGCGGCGTGGCTGTACCCGTTGAGGGGAGGCACGCCTCGGGGCGTACGCGGGGGCCCATCGTCACGTCTTACTCGTCCGGGTCCCAGGCGCTGAGCTGGTCGAAGAGACGTGGGTCGCCGTCGAGCTCCAGGGAGTTGAACGGGATACGGTCGTGCAGGATGAGGACCAGCTCGTCGGCCGTGCCCCGGGCGGAGGCGTTGGCCGCGGCCGCGTCCGCGTCCGGGTCCTGGTCGGCAGCGGTGGCCGATATGGTGCCGGGCCCGGGGAGACGGGCGGTCCGTGCGCCGTCGGCGGAGAGCGAGAGGCGCCAGGAGCGGCCCTCGGAGGCGTGGAAGTCGACGACAGCGGGCTTGTGTGGCCAGGCACTCGTCGTTGCGACGCAGGTGGACAGGAACTCGTCGACACCGTCGAGTGCCACCTCGGTCGGCAGCGGCTGCGGGGCACCCAGGGTGATCTGGGCGTCGTAGGTGTGCACCGCCATCTGCTGGAGCTGGTGCCGAGCTACGGCACCGGAGGTCTGCGGCGACTGCGACGTCTCCCACCACGTCCAGCAACCACGATCCGGGCCGGCGTTCCGCAATGCGTCCAGCAGTTGCTCCGTGGACTCCGCCAACCAGGCCAGCAGGGCCTCGCGCTCCCGAGGCGCAGCCGGGGCGCCCTCCGCTGCTGACTTGGCCGGAGCAGGCCCTGCGGCGACGGTGGCGGCCCAGTCGCGGCGCCCCTCGCCGATGTGCTGCGCCAGATCGAACAGCGTCCACTCGGGGCAGGTCGGCACCTGTACGTCGAGGCTGGGCGCGGAGGCGATCGCGGCGCGGAAGGCAGTCGACCGTTCGTCGATCAGTCGCAGCAGAACGGGGAACTCGAGTGTCATTGTCACCCCGAATCCCTATCACCGCGTTCCGGCGACCGGACAGCGATTTTCACAGCCGCCACCGACCGTGCGTCACACACGGTCATTCTCAGCCCCCGGAGTGATCGCGTTTCCGCAGGTCGCCGTTCGCGAAAGTCCCAGGGCAACCACGGCGGACGCCCGAAGGTCATCGACGACGACATGCTCGCCTTCGCCGTCGCGCGGAAGGACAAGGGCGTCCCCGTCCCCGGGATCGCCAAGAAGCTCACCCTCAAGACCGGCAAGGACGCGGGGAAGTCGCCTTCGGTCGCCTCGCTCTACCGGGCACTCGCGGAAGCCGGGGCCGCCGCGGTGGACGACGGCCTGCCCCTGCGGCCCATGCCCGTACGCATCCGCCGTCCCGGAGAGGCGCTCACCGCCGAGGAGATCGGGCTGCGCAACCGGCTCCAGGCCCGGCCCCACCCGAACGCCGAGCTTTGGTAGGCACGCTCCCGACCTGCACCGAGCCCATGATCATCGGCCTGGCGTCAACCGAGGCCGTGAACCGGGCCTGCCCGGGTCACGGCTCGCCGCGCTCCGGCCGCCAGCCGAGCGCCCGGGAGATCCCGCGCCCCGCCAGCCGGACCGCCGGCGCCAGCGCCGGCACCCGGGCGGCCGCCCGGGGCACCACCACCGACACCGCCGCGACCACCTGCCCGCCGGGCCCGTGTACGGCCGCGGCCACCGACAGCGCGTCCTCGGTCACCTGGCGCTCGCTCACCGCCACACCCGAGCGCCGTACTTCGGCGAGCGTGCGCCGCAGCCGTAGCGGATCGGTGATCGTGTACGGCGTGAAGGGGGCGAGCGGTCCGGCGCAGTACTCCTCCTGAAGACCCGGATCGGCGTGCGCGAGCAGGGCGAGCCCGACCCCGGTGGCGTGCAGCGGCCAGCGCGCGCCGACGCGGATGTGCACGCCCACCGCCGAACGGCCCGAGAGCCACTCGACGTACACGACCTCCGTACCGTCCCGCACGGCCAACTGCACGTTCTCGTGCGTCGCCTCGTACAGATCCTCCAGATACGGCAGTGCCAGCTGCCGCAGCCCCAGGCCGCGCGGAGCGAGCGCGGCCACCTCCCACAGCCGCAGCCCCACGTGGTAGACCCCGGACGCGTCGCGCTCCAGCGCACCCCACGCGGTCAGCGCGCCCGCCAGCCGGTGCGCGGTGGTCAGGCTCAGCCCGGCCCGACGGCTGATGTCCGTCAGCGACAGGGCCGGGTGGGCGTGGTCGAACGCGGCGAGCACGCCCAGCAGCCGGTCGGCCGCGGACCGCTCGCTCACCGGCACCCACCGCCTCACCTGCCACCGTGCGACCCCGCCGGCCTGCTCCGGCGGGGCTGTCACCGCTGACAGTATGCGTACGGAGGGGCCGGATCAGCAGCCGCGGGTGCGTGGGCAGTCGATCACCGGGCTCCGGTCACGTCGACGAAGACGGGGTTGGAGTAGAACCAGGTGTCGGCCCACGGGTCGCCGTTTCCGGGCTCGTGCGGGATCGGGCCGTGCGGGTCGACGGCCGCGCCGAGGTAACCCGTTCCGTGCCGGTTGCCGTCGCTGCCGCGCAGCCGGACGTAGAAGGACTCGTCGCCGGCGGTGAGCGGGACGCGCAGGGTGTAGGTGCCCGCACGGCCGCTGACGTCCGTGGTGTGCACGACCCTGGTGTCCGGTGCCCGCCAGGTGTCCCGGTCGGCGACCGGGCCGCGTACGGCACCCCGGACGACGTCCACCTGGGCCAACTGCGGGAGAATCCCCTGCGGGTTGGGGCGCGATGCCGTCGTGACCGTCACGGACAGCGTGATCCGCTCGCCCGCGCGGACCCGCAGCCGGCCGCCGAGCGTGACGCCCGGACCGGCGTCGCAGTCCCGCTTCACCCGCACGTCGAGCCCGTCGAGCAGATGCCCGTGGTCGACCCACACCCGGCCCGCGCGCAGGCCCGCCATCACCGAGCGGTAGCCGTAGCCGGTGACACCGACGTGGGTGCGGCTGAACTCGCCCGGCCAGAAGTCGCTGCCCGGCTGCGCGGTGTCCGTGTCCACCGGGTCGGGCAGCTTTCCGGTGTTGTCGAAGTTCCGGCCGGGCGCCCAGTCGCCGTTCTTCCAGGTGTCGAAGACCGTACGGTGGTTGTCGGAGTTGCTGGTGATCGAGAACAGCCTGCCCTCGGCCAGCATCGAGTCCCACAGGCCGCCGACGGTCGCGGTCGCCCAGTCGAAACCGCCGTAGGTCACATAGGCGTCCGCCGGGTAACCGGACCACGACTGTGCGGACGGCCTGTTCTCGTACTCGCCGCGGATCGAGGCCGAACCGCGCAGCGCCGGGATGGCCGCCCCCTGGGCGCCGGGCGCGCCCTCCATACCGATCACGATCTCCGGGGCCGCGTCCCGCCAGGCACGCAGCTCGTGCGGGGAGTCGATGCCGAGGCGCAGCGGGTGGTTGGCGAGGACGAGCACGTCGTCGACGTACCCGTTGCGTCGCTGCTCGGCCAGCCACTTGATCGCCTTGACCGCGTGGGCCTCGTTGCGGGCGGTGTCCGCGTCGGCGGCGCCGCCCTTGTCGTAGCCGAGCAGCTTCCCGTCGTGGGCCAGCTCGAACCGCGTGAGCAGGTCCACCTCGTGCGGGCCGGGCGCGGCGAAGACCGTGCAGTGCTCGGCGGCCGGGATGTACCACTCCAGGCCCTGGAAGATCAGCCGGCGCGGGTTCTCGGCCCGGGCCCTGAGGATCTCCCGGTGCTCCATCGCGGCGCCGTAGTACGCGTGCCCGAAATTGGAGTGCTCGTTGAACACCATCCAGTCCAGGCCGTAGCGAGCGGCGGCGGTGGCCTGCTGGGAGAACGTGTACTTGGCGTCGTGGCTGTAGACGGAGTGCACGTGGTGGTCGCCGACGAGATAGGCGAGGCGCGGGTCGTGGCCGCCGAGGCGCCGGCCGTCGGCCGCCAGGGCGGGTGCCGCCGCCGGTCCGAGGGCGAAGGCGGCACCGAACAGGCCCGCACGGCACAGGAGTTGGCGCCGGGACAGGCCCTGGGCGTCGAGGTGGGCGGGGGCGACGGCCGGGTCCGCCCACTCGGGCAGCTGCTGTTCGGTCATGGTGATCCTCGGGAGCCTCGGGAAGGGGGGCGGCGTCAGTGGGTCATGAAGGCGGAGACGGGCAGCGCCCGCGCGACGATCCGCACGTCGCCGAGGCGGCCGTGCAGGATCTGGTCGATCTTCCCGGCGTACTCGTAGCCGCCGAGCAGCCAGGGCAGTCCGGCCGAGGCGATGCCGACGGCCGCGGCGTGCGGGTTGCGGGCCACCGGGCAGCCCTGGACGTACAGGGTCGTGTGCCGTCCGTCGTTGACCACGGCGAGATGCCACCAGGTCTCGCGGGCCGTCTCGTCTCCCCAGTTGGTGGCGAGCCGGCGCTGGTCGAGCGGGCGGACCGCCCACTGCGGGCCCGGCCCGTCGGTGATCGACAAGGTGGCGAGCGGCTCGTCCGGATCGTCCGTGACCGGGCCGGCGAAGCCGTTGCGGCCGGTGCGGCTGACCAGACCGGACCAGGCGTGGTGCGAGGCGTCCCAGTCGGCGGGGAGCCGGTAGAAGGCCTCGATGGTGTAACCGTCCTCGAATTCCGCCGAGTTGAGGGGAGCCCCCTCGACGGTCCGCAGATACGCGCCCTTCAGCGGCGACTTGTACCCCTGGAACTCCAGGCTGCCGTGGCCGGGCTGGTCGGGGTGATGGTCGGCCGACCAGCCGAGCGTGCCGCCGCCCACCGAGACCACGGTGAGGTCGTTGCCCCGGCCGGACCGGTCGCGGACGGTGCCGGTGCCGGAGACGGCCGACTCGAAGCGCCAGTAGGCGGCCGTGCCGGGGATCACCATCGTCGACGCGGGCCGCGCCGGGCGGGCCGGCACCGGATCGAAGCCGGCGAAGCGGTCCGCGAAGTCGACCGCGACCGAGAACCGGTCCGCGTCACCGCTCAGCTCGATCTCCTGCCGCTCCAGCTCATTGAGGCCCTGCCCGGCCCGGCCGAGGATCCAGGGCGAGACCGTCTCCACGTCGATGACGTTCCGGTCCAGGTCGAACCGGTAGAGCCGGATCATCGCGGCGCCGCCGAAGTAGCGGTTCTGGTAGTTCGTGAGGTGCAGATGGACGTCGTTGCCGGCCGCGTTCCTGCGGGTCGCCCGGCCCGCCGGCCAGTAGTGGCCGTTCAGGGTCAGGAAGATCTGGTCGTGGTCCTCGATCAGCTGGTCCCACAGCTGCTGTCCGTAGTCCGACAACGTGTCGTCCGCGACGACCAGTTCGTGCGTGGTGAGGACGACCGCCGTCTTCGGGTGTGCGCCGAGCACCTCCTTCGCCCACACGTATCCCTTCGCCGACAGCCGCCAGTCCAGCGCGAGCACCATCCACTCCCGCCCGGCGGCCCGGAACAGGTGGAAGGTGTTGTAGCCGTCGTCGGACGCGCCCCCGAAGGTCCGCGCACCCCGGAAACGCCGCGGCCCGAACGTGTCGAGATACGGGGTCGGGCCACGCTGGTCGTCGGTCGAGGACCGGACGTCGTGGTTGCCGGCCAGCACGCTGTAACCGGCGCCCCGCCGGTCCAGGATGCCGAACGCCTTCCCGATCGCGGCGAACTCGGGCGCCGCGCCGTTCTGGGTGAGATCGCCCAGGTGCGCGAGGAAGACGATGTTCTCGTCCCGGCCGTGCTCCAGCAGATAGCGCAAGGAGGCCTCGAAGGGCCGCGGGTCGATGCTGGGCCCGTCGAAGAGGTACTGGGTGTCCGGCATGACGGCGAGCGTGAAGCGGCGGCTGTCCGGGTCGGGCCGCCGGGCGGCCGGGGCCGCGTCGGCGCTGCCCGGCAGGGCCACCCCGGCCGTGGCGGCGGCCCCCAGCAGGGCGGTGGCCCGCAGGAAACCGCGCCGGCCGGCACCGGCCTGCGGGGCCTCACCCTGGGTGTGATCAGGCGACGTACACACGTGTGCTCCGTAACGTTCGTGGGACGAGCGGGAGTCGGGGGCAAGGAGGTCCGGGGTCAGACGGCACGCAGGGTCCGGCTCCGGCGGTGGATCCCGGGCGGGACCGGAGGGGCGGCTGTGGTGTGGGGGCCGTACGAGACCGACGCCGGAACGGACCCGGATACGGCCGTCGCCCGCAGCCGGACCCGGGGCGCGCACAGCTGCGTACCGCGCGGCGCCCACGGCTCGTCCGCCGCCGTCACCACCCGCAGCGTCAGCCACGCCTCCCCGCCGTCCCGCGGCAGCCGCAACGGCAGGGGTACGGCCGCCGTCTCGCCGAGCCGCAGATCGGGCAGCTCGGCGGGAGCGGTCAGGGTCCGGCCGTCGGCCAGGAGCAGCTCCCAGGTCGCCGCCAGCCGCCCCAGACCCCGGACGAACCGGTGGTTGGCGAGGACGACTCCCTCGTGCCGGTAGCACCGGATGCGGAGCGCAGCCGCGCTGTCCTGGTGCTCGTGCGGCCCGGGGTGCGCGCGCCCGGCCGGTCTTCCGTCGCTCACGCGCCGCACACTTCCGTGGTCCCAGGACTCCCGGATGAAGCCGCCCTGAAGACCCGGCGTGGACTCGATGGCGGGCCAGTGGCCCGCGAGGACGCCGGTGCCGGTGCCGGCCCGTGCACGCGAGCGTGTCCGGACCCCGGCCCGTCACCGGACCGCCCCCTCGGCGAGGTCCCCGGTCAGCTGGCGGGCGCCGATCGCGAGCTGCCGGTCGAGCGGGCCATGATGGCGTCGAGCGACCGGGGCGTCCTGCTCGCGGACGCCGGCCCCGCCGGAATCCGGAGCCGAGGTGCTCGTGGCGGAAGACTGGGGAAGGGTGCAGACGTGAAGCTGACGATTCTGGGCGGCGGCGGGTTCCGCGTGCCGCTCGTGTACGGTGCCCTGCTGGCCGACCACGGGGAAGGGCGGGTCACCGAGGTCGTCCTCCACGACCTGGACGACCGCCGACTGCATGCGGTGTCCCGTGTACTGGATGGACAGGCCGCCAAGATCCCCGACGCACCGGGGGTGAGCGCCACCACCGACCTCGACGAGGCCCTCACCGGCGCCGACTTCGTCTTCTCCGCGATCCGCGTCGGCGGCCTGGAAGGCCGGGCGAACGACGAGCGGGTGGCGCTCGCCGAGGGCGTCCTCGGTCAGGAGACCGTCGGCGCGGGCGGCATCGCCTACGGTCTGCGCACCGTCCCCGTCGCCGTCGACATCGCCCGGCGTGTGGCGCGCCTCGCCCCGGACGCCTGGGTCATCAACTTCACCAACCCGGCCGGCCTGGTCACCGAGGCCATGTCCCGGCACCTCGGCGACCGCGTCATCGGCATCTGCGACTCACCCGTCGGCCTCGGCCGCCGTATCGCCCGCGTCCTCGGCGCCGACCCGAAGCGGACCTTCATCGACTACGTGGGCCTCAACCACCTCGGCTGGGTGCGCGGGCTGCGCGTCGCCGGGCGCGACGAACTCCCGCGCCTGCTCGCCGACCCCGCCCTGCTCGGCTCCTTCGAGGAGGGCAGGCTCTTCGGCGCCGACTGGCTGCGCTCGCTCGGCGCGATCCCCAACGAGTACCTGCACTACTACTACTTCAACCGGGAAGCCGTACGCGCCTACCAGGAGGCCGAGCAGACCCGGGGTGCCTTTCTGCGCGACCAGCAGGCCCGGTTCTACGACGAGGCCCTGCACACCGACCGGTCCGCGCTGGACGCGTGGGACCGCACCAGGGCCGAGCGCGAGGCCACCTACATGGCCGAGAACCGGGAGAGCGCCGGTGCGGGCGAGCGCGAGGCCGACGATCTGTCCGGCGGCTACGAGAAGGTCGCCCTCGCCCTGATGCGGGCCATCGCCCGCGACGAGCGGACCACCCTCATCCTCAACGTGCGCAACCGGAACACCCTCGCGGCCCTCGACGCGGACGCCGTCATCGAGGTTCCCTGCCTGGTCGACGCCAACGGCGCCCATCCCGTCGCGGTCGATCCGCTGCCCGGCCACGCCACCGGACTGGTCAGTTCGGTCAAGGCCGTCGAGCGGGAGGTGCTCGCCGCCGCCGAGTCCGGCTCCCGCGCCACCGCTGTGAAGGCCTTCGCCCTGCATCCGCTGGTCGACTCGGTCAACGTGGCCCGCAGGCTGGTCGAGGGCTATGCCGAGGTCCATCCTGGCCTCGCGTACCTTGGGTGAGCAGTTCTAGCAAGCGCTTTCCGTCCCTTTGCTCGTCTCTCCCTCCTGGAGACCGCCATGCACGACGAACGCCGCCGCATCGAGGAGCGCGTCGCGCGCCTCCACGACCAGCGCATCAAGCCCGCGATCTACGCGGCCAGCGTCCCCTTCGAGGTGGCGGCCTGGCAGGCGCCCGGGGAACCGGTCCCCTTCGAGGAGGCCGCGGCCGCCCCGTACACGCCGTTCGCCCCGCACACCCCGTGGGGTCCGCCGTGGGGCACGACCTGGTTCCGGATGCGCGGCCGGGTGCCCGCCGCATGGGCCGGCGAGCGCGTCGAGTCCGTCATCGACCTCGGTTTCGTGGGCGACTGGCCCGGCAACCAGGCCGAGGCCCTCGTCCACCGCACCGACGGCACCCCGCTGAAGGCGGTCAACCCGCTCAACCAGTACGTGCCGGTCGCCCGCCCGGCGGCCGGCGGTGAGACGGTCGAGTACCTGGTGGAGGCGGCCTCCAATCCGGACGTCCTCGCGAACGGCTTCGCCGCACCGACCCCGCTCGGCGACGTACGGACAGCGGGCGACCGTCCCCTGTACACCTTCCGCCGCGCCGATCTCGCCGTCCTCGACGAGCAGGTCTTCCATCTCGACCTGGACGTGCAGGTGCTGCGCGAACTGATGCGGGAACTCGGCGAGCACGACCCGCGCCGGCACGAGATCACACACGCCCTCGACCGGGTCATGGACCTGCTCGACCTGGACGACGTCTCCGGCTCGGCGCCCGCCGTACGGGAGTGTCTGCGCCCGGTGCTCGCCAAGCCCGCCCACGCCAGCGCGCACGTCCTCTCCGGCGTCGGACACGCCCACATCGACTCCGCCTGGCTGTGGCCGATCCGCGAGACCAAGCGCAAGACGTCCAGGACCTTCTCCAACGTCACCGCGCTCGCCGACGAGTACGAGGAGTTCGTCTTCGCCTGCTCCCAGGCCCAGCAGTACGAGTGGGTCCGCGACAACTACCCGCACGTGTGGGAGCGGATCGAGAAGTCGGTGCAGAAGGGGCAGTGGGCGCCGGTCGGCGGCATGTGGGTGGAGGCCGACGGCAATCTGCCCGGCGGCGAGGCCCTCGCCCGCCAACTGGTCCACGGCAAGCGGTTCTTCATGGACCACTTCGGCATCGAGACCAAGGGCGTCTGGCTGCCGGACTCCTTCGGTTACACCGCCGCCTACCCACAGCTGGCCAAACTCGCCGGCAACGACTGGTTCCTCACCCAGAAGATCTCCTGGAACCAGACCAACACCTTCCCCCACCACACCTTCTGGTGGGAGGGCATCGACGGCACCCGGATCTTCACCCACTTCCCGCCCATCGACACCTACAACGCCCGGTTCAGCGGCGAGGAGATGTCCCGCGCCGTGCGCAACTACGCCGAGAAGGGCGGCGCCACCCGCTCCCTGGCCCCCTTCGGCTGGGGCGACGGCGGCGGCGGGCCCACGCGCGAGATCATGGAACGCGCCCGTCGGCTCAAGGACCTGGAGGGCTCGGCGAAGGTCGAGATCGAGCACCCGGACGCGTTCTTCGCCAAGGCCCGCGCCGAGTACCCGAACGCCCCCGTCTGGGTGGGCGAGCTGTACCTGGAGCTGCACCGCGCCACCTACACCACCCAGGCCCGCACCAAGCAGGGCAACCGCCGCAGCGAACACCTGCTGCGCGAGGCCGAGTTGTGGGCCACCACGGCCGCCCTGCACGCGCCGGGCTACGCCTACCCGCACGAGAAGCTGGACCGCCTGTGGAAGACGGTCCTGCTGCACCAGTTCCACGACATCCTGCCCGGATCCTCCATCGCCTGGGTGCACCGCGAGGCCGAGGCCGAATACGCCCGTGTGGCAGCGGAGCTGACCGCGCTCACCGGCGAGGCGATCACCGCCCTGGGCGCCGGAGCGCCCCGCGTGTTCAACACCGGCCCCCGCGACCGCGCCGAGGTGGTCCGCACCCCCGAGGGCGCACCGGTGTACGTGCGGGTGCCCGCGAACGGCTCCGCGCCCCTCACCCCGGCCGAGCCCCCGCAAGCGGTGACGGTCGGCGGACACACCCTGGAGAACGGGATCGTCCGGGTACGGATGGCAGAGGACGGAACGCTGTCGTCCGTATTCGATCTGCGGTCGGCGCGCGAAGTCCTCGCCGGCCCCGGCAACCTGCTCCGTCTCCACACCGACCTGCCCAACTGCTGGGACGCCTGGGACATCGACAAGCACTACCGCAACCGCTACACCGACCTGCTGGAGCCCGACTCGGTCACCGTGGTCGAGGAGGGCCCCCTCGTCGGCGCGATCCGGGTGGTCCGCTCCTTCGGCAAGGGCTCCCGGATCACCCAGACGATCACCGTCCGCGCCGGCAGCGCCCGCGTCGACTTCGAGACGGACATCGACTGGCACGAGACGGAGAAGATCCTCAAGGCGGGCTTCCCGGTCGACCTGCGCGCCCCGCACTCCTGCGCCGAGATCCAGTTCGGCCACGTCCAGCGGCCCACCCACACCAACACCACCTGGGAGGCGGCCCGTTTCGAGGTCTCCGGCCACCGCTGGGTGCACATCGCCGAACCCGGATACGGCGTCGCCGTCATCAACGACTCCACCTACGGTCACGACGTCACCCGCACGGTCCGCGAGGACGGGGGTACGACGACCAGGGTCGGCCTCAGCCTGGTCCGCGCCCCGCGCGTCCCCGACCCCGAGGCCGACCAGGGCCGCCACCGCTTCACCTACGCCCTGCTGCCCGGCGCGAGCATCGAGGACGCGGTCGCCGAGGGCTACGCCCTCAACCTCCCGCTCCGGGTGGCGGATTCGGCGGGCGAGCCCGAGCCCGTCGTCTCCACCGAGGGCGCGGGCGTCACCGTGGAGGCGATCAAGCTCGCCGACGACGGCTCCGGGGACGTGGTGGTGAGGCTGTACGAGTCCCGGGGCGGCCGCGCCGGCGGCGTCCTGCGCACCGGGTTCCCGCTGGCCGGCGCCGAGGTCACGGACCTGCTGGAACGCCCGCTGGCCCCGGCGCAGACGGACGGGAACGCCGTACCGGTGACCCTGCGGCCGTTCGAGGTGCGGACACTGCGGCTGGCCGTGGGGCGCTGAGCGACCCCCGCGCCCCGGAAGGGGCGCGGGGCTGTACCTGGCCTAGAGAGGCAGTGCCTGCGCCGCCGGAGCCGCCTGTACGGGCAAGAGCGCCACCGGCAGCACGACCTCCTCCTCCCGCTGTCGGGGAAGAGTCACGGGCAACAACGGCCGGGGCCCCGACACCACCGCGTAGTCCTGCCCGAGGAACGGCGGCTTCACCACCCCGGGGTCCTCGCCGAGCGCCAACTGCACAGCCGCCCAAGGAGCGTTCACCCCGCAGAGCGACAGCTGGTGCAGCCCCCCGGCGGGCCGCGTGTTGACGTCCAGAAGCACCGGCCGGTCGCCGTACATGCGGAACTGGATGTTGGACAGGTAGTGCAGCCCGAAGCCCTCCGCGATCAGCCGGGCCGGGGCAAGCCACCGCTCGTCCAGGGTGAAGCCCCGCCGGCGGCCGTTCTTCGTGCGGCCCACCGCGAGCCGCACCCGGTTGTCCGGACCGGCCAGGACGTCGACGGACACCTCGGGCTGTTCCAGGCGCGGCATCACCAGCCAGTCCACCGGTTCCGCCGCCTGCCGCAGCGCCTCCAGGACCAGGTCCAGCTGTACGTACGGGCCCGGGAAGCCCGCGAGATGGGCCAGCGAGAACGGGGCGCGGGTGATCACCCGGAAGCCGACCCCGCCCGCACCGGCGGCCGGCTTGAAGCACGCCTTGTGACCGGCGGACTCCAACTCCTCCACAGCGGCGACGAGTTCGTCCGCCGAGCGCACCCGCCACCACGGCGGCACCGGGACCCCCACCGAGCGGACCGCCTCGTACGCGGTCGCCTTGTCCTCGAACACCGCCACCGCCTGCGGCGTCGGCGCCAGCAGCGCCGTACCGGCCGCCGCGAACTCGGCGCGGTGCGCGACGACCGCCGCCTGGTGCAGCCGGGGCACGAAGACGTCGATGCCGCGCCGGGCGCACTGGTCGAGGGCGTACTCGACGTAGGCGGCCGGGGACAGGCCCTCCGGCTCCAGGTCGGCGGTGTCGGCGGCGGCCAGCACGGGGGAGTCGGGGTCCCCGTGCGTCGCATGGATCTCCACGGCACGGTCGCTGGGATTTCTCCGCAGCTGTTCCATGAAGAAGACGTTCTCCGCGTACGTGCGGTTGAGCCAGACGCGTACGCGAGAAAGCATGCAGGCCGCCTTTCGGGGGTTTTCGGGCAGGGCGGAGCGGCCCGTGCCCGGGCAGAAGGGAGGAAGGGTCACCGAACAGCCCCCGTGAAAAGGGAGGTTGGGGAGCCGGTGTCGGGGCGATCATACGGCTTTCAAGAGCCCCCGCGTGCAACGCGGGTGTTACGGAATACCGGCACCTTCCCGACCTTCTCGTGCCCCCGCCGTGCCCGCCACGCGGCCGGGGACCCCCTTGTCCCGGATCCGGGAATGTGTTCTTGTGGTGCGGGCTGAGGATGATCGGAAAGGGGTACGGGGTGGAGTCGACGGCCGGGGCCGGACAGCTGCTGGCCATCAGCGACCTGCACATCACCTATGCGGAGAACCGCGCTCTGGTCGAGGGCATGCGTCCCACGAGCGACGACGACTGGCTGATCGTGGCCGGTGACATCGCCGAGACCGTCGCCGACATCCGCTGGACCCTCGCCACGCTCGCGGGCCGCTTCCGCAAGGTGCTGTGGGCACCGGGCAACCACGACCTGTGGACCCACCCGAAGGACACCGTCACCCTGAGGGGCGTCGCTCGCTACGAGCACCTGGTCGAGATGTGCCGCGAGCTGGGAGTGGTCACCCCCGAGGACCCCTACCCGGTGTGGGAGGGCCCGGGCGGCCCGGTCGCCGTCGCCCCGCTCTTCCTCGGGTACGACTACTCCTTCCTGCCGGCCGGCTGCGCCACCAAGGCCGAGGGCCTGGCCTACGCGGAGAGCACGGGCATCATCTGCAACGACGAGTACCTGTTGCATCCCGATCCCTACCCGACCCGGGACGCCTGGTGCCGGGCCCGGGTCGCCGAGACCGAGCGCCGGCTCGCCGCGCTCCCGGACGGGCTGCCCGTCATCCCGGCCAACCACTACCCGCTGCACCGGCACCCCACCGAGATCCTGTGGCACCCCGAGTTCGCCATGTGGTGCGGCACCACGCTGACCGCCGACTGGCACCGCCGGTTCCCCATCGCGACCATGGTCTACGGCCATCTGCACATCCCCCGCACCACCTTTCACGACGGAGTCCGCTTCGTGGAGGTGTCCGTGGGCTACCCCCGAGAGTGGCGCAAGCGTCCGGAGCCCCCGGGCCGGCTGCGCCGTATCCTGCCGTTGGAGGTCGAAGCCGGTGATCGAGGAGCTGCTCCCGGAGTCGGTCGTGGTCGTGGAGGCACACCGTGACGATCCGCTGTGGGACGCCCCGCTCTTCCCCGAGGAGGAGGCGCTCGTCGCGCGCGCGGTGACCAAGCGCCGTCGTGAGTTCGCCGCCGTACGCGGGTGCGCCCGGCGCGCCATGGAGAAGCTCGGCGTGCCGCCGCAGCCCGTCGTCAGCGGTGAGCGGGGCGCCCCGGTCTGGCCGGCGGGCCTGATCGGCAGCATGACCCACTGCGACGGCTACGGCGCCGCCGTGCTCACCCGCGTCGGCGACCTGGCCTCTCTCGGTATCGACGCCGAGCCGCACGGGCCGCTGCCGGAGGGGGTCGGCGAGTCCGTCTTCCTGCCCGCCGAGGCCGAACGGCTCGCCCGGCTCGCCGCGCGGCGGCCCGACGTGCACGGGGACCGGATCCTGTTCAGCGCCAAGGAGTCCGTCTACAAGGCGTGGTTCCCGCTCACCCGCAAGTGGCTGGACTTCTCCGAGGCCGACATCACCCTGCACCCGGACCCGGACGGCCGGCCGCACGGCACCCTGCGCGCCGACCTCCTCGTCCCCGGACCACTGGTCGCAGGCCGCAGGCTCCAGGCCTTCGAGGGCCGGTGGGTTGTGCGCGACGGGCTGGTGGCCACCTCCGTGGTCGTCCCGCACTTCTGAACCTCCGGCCGCGGCGGCCCGTACCGTCCGGCCCGGTCAGGTCGGCGGGCACCAGTGGCGCAGCAGGCGGAAGAACTGCTCCTCGTTGCCCGCGAGTCCCGCCCGGGCCAGGGCCTGCTCGGCCTCGGCCAGCACGGCGGGCGGCACCAGGGCGGGCCGGCCGTCGTCCGGCGGCCCGTCGAAGGCGGCGCGCACCGTGTGCAGCAGCCGCAGGTAGGCCTGTACGGCGGTGCGCTCACGGTCGGTCAGTACGGCGGTGGGCATCGGTCGGCTCTCCCCGGGTAGGCGTCACGGTCGCGCGCTCTGCTGCGCACCTCACCAGCTTGCCGTCCGCCACTGACAACGCCGTCCGGCTGCGCCCAGGATCCCCCGCTCGGCGCAGGCCGGACCCGGTATGTCCCCTGGAAGCGGCACCGTGTACGACGCGGCGCCTGACGTTCAGCCCTGCAGCCCCGGATAGCCCAGGGACGCCTCGATACGGCCGGCCACGTCGTCGCGCCGGCCCGGGCCGCGCAGGGCCGAATCGCCCAGCCAGGTGCGGCACTTGCTGGCCAGGAGCAGACCGAAGGTCTCGGCCTGCCGCTCCTCGGCGAGGTCGAAGCGGGTCCGGGCCGCGACCCGGAGCACCGCGGCCTGCAACGCGGCCTGGTCGGTGTCGTCCTCCAGCAGCCGCGTGGCGACCCCGACCCCGTCGACGTGGTGCCCGCAGTGGTCGGCGTGCATGTGCCACAGCTCGTGGCCGAGGATCACCAACTGGTGCCCGGGGGCGGTGCGTTCCTCCACGACGACGACGTCGCGGTCGGTCAGATCCAGCCACAGTCCGCTCGCCGTGCCGGACGGGAAGGCGGCCGTACGGAAGTTCACCGGGCGGCCCCGGCGGCGGCTCATCGCCGCGCACAGCGCGCGGTACAGCTCCTCGGGCGGTGCCGGCACGGGCAGGGTCAGCCCGCCCACCAGCTCGCCGCACAGCCGGCGCATGTCCCTGCCGATGCCCACTGTCCTCCCCCGGTTCACGACTCGGGCCGCTTGACGCTCTCCAAGAGCATGTCCAGCCACTCCGCGACCTTGTCCCGGTGCTGGTCGGTCGGCAACTGCGCGGCCCGCCAGGCGATCCCGCGCACCCCGTGGTCCTGCAGCAGCCGTTCCAGCGGATCCTCGGCGGCCGAGGCGGCGGCCCGCTCCCGGTCGGCGAGCTTCTGCAGCAGTTCCTGCTCGGTGCGCTGCAGTGCGCCCGCCAGTGCCTCGGGGTCCTCCGCGGTCAGGAAACCGGCGTGCACCCGGAAGAAGCGCTGGAGCGCGTCGCAGTGCTCCATCGTGGGCCGCCGGTCGCCGTTGATGAGAGCGCCGGCCTGCTGCCGGGACATGGCCGCCCCGTCGGCGATCTCCTGCTGCGTGTACTTGCGGCCGTTGGGCTTCAGCCGGGTGCGGCGCAGCAGGCCCAGACGCTGCAGAAAACGTGCCTGGACGTCCGGCTCGCCCGCCGGCCGGCCGCTGAGCAGGGCTCTGACCACCGGCTCCGGGACGCCGCAGGCCACGGAGATCCGTCCGACGTCGAAGATCTCGGCGTGCGCCACACCGAGCCGGTCGGCGAGCGCGGTGACGCGGGCGACGACGGCCGGCAGCTGGGCGGTCGCCGCGGCGCCCGGATCCTCGTAGCCATCCGTCACCGACAGAACTCCTACGTCTCTTGAGGGTTTCCGATGCGTCCGTGCGTCTCGCGAGCGGCCGCCGTGAACTTCCCGGAGATTAGCCGGTGCCTCGAACTCACATCCAGGTGTCGCCACAACTGTGGCGAATTTCAGCCGTCAACAGGCAAGAAATGCCACGATAGTTGACATCCCACTTGCCGAAGTCGCAGGATCGCAGGGGCCGCGTCAAGGCCGCAGAGGCAAGAGGGGTGACCTCCCGATGGCACATCAGGCAGGAGGGCGGCGGCCCGCACCGCGGCCCGTCCCCGAGACGTGCGAAACCCAGGCGTATCTCCAGGACTACGCCGCGCTCCTGGAGTCCCTCGCCCTGCCCTCCCTGGTCGTGGACCACCGCTGGGACGTGGTCATGGCCAACTCCGCGTACGCGACGCTCTTCCGCGGCGTGCGCCCGCACCCGACGGCCATGCCCGGGGACAACTTCCTCAGGTTCGTGCTCTTCCACCCGGACGCGTGCGAGGTCCTCGGCGAGCACGAGCCGGGCTGGTGCCTGCCGATGCTGGCCCACCTCAGGGCCGCGCTGGAGACGTACGGCCACGATCACGAACTCCAGGCGGTCCGCCGGGACATCGCCCTGGACCCGATCATGGAGGCCGCCTACCGGCAGGGCCTGCCGCACTGGATGCGGGCCGTCGGCGAGGCCGGGACCCGGATCGACGGCGCCGTCCGGCTGCTGCTCCACCCCGACCCGCGCCGGGGTCCCACCGAGTGCCGGATCGTCGACGAGACGCCGCAGACCCTGCGGGAGCTCGGCTACCGGCGCCTCACGATGGTCCTGCGCGACACCCGCCGGGCCGCCGCGCCCGTACGCCGCCCGCGCCGGCAGCGGAGCACGGCGCCGCACCTCACGGTCGTACCGGCAGCCCAGGACTGACCCGGCACCGCCGGCGTTCAGGTCGCCGGCGGCGCCGGGCCGGGACACACCTCCCCGCGCCTTCCCGTGGCCCCCGGGACGATTCCGCAAATGACTTGCGTAACTTGCGCTAGCCTTGCGTATATGACGCGACGACTTGCGGAAGTGGCGAAGAAGGTCGGGGTCAGCGAGGCCACGGTCAGTCGGGTGCTCAACGGCAAGCCCGGGGTCTCCGAAGCCACCCGACAGGCGGTGCTGACGGCTCTCGACGTCCTCGGCTACGAGCGCCCCACCCAGCTGCGCGGCGAACGCGCCCGGCTCGTCGGCCTGGTCCTGCCCGAGCTGCAGAACCCCATCTTCCCCGCGTTCGCCGAGGTCATCGGCGGCGCGCTCGCCCAGCTCGGGCTGACGCCGGTGCTGTGCACACAGACCAAGGGCGGCGTCTCGGAGGCGGACTACGTCGACCTGCTGCTGCACCAGCAGGTCTCCGGCGTCGTCTTCGCCGGCGGCCTGTACGCGCAGGCGGACGCCCCGCACGACCACTACCGCCTGCTCGCCGAGCGCAACATCCCCGTCGTCCTGGTCAACGCGGCCATCGAACGCCTCGGCTTCCCAGGCGTGTCCTGCGACGACACCGTCGCCGTCGAGCAGGCCTGGCGGCACCTCGCCTCCCTCGGCCACGAACGCATCGGCCTGGTTCTCGGCCCCGCCGACCACATGCCCTCGGCGCGCAAACTGGCCGCCGCGCGCGCGCTCGCCGGTGACCTGCCCGAGGAGTTCGTGGCGCGGGCGATCTTCTCCATCGAGGGCGGTCACGCGGCCGCGTCCCGGCTGATCGACCGCGGGGTCACCGGCATCATCTGCGCCAGCGACCCCCTGGCGCTCGGCGCGATCAGGGCCGCGCGCCGCAAGGGGTACGCCGTCCCGGAGCGGATCTCGGTCGTCGGCTACGACGACTCGGCCTTCATGAACTGCACCGAACCCCCGCTGACCACCGTCCGCCAGCCCATCGAGGCCATGGGCCGCGCGGCCGTCGAGCTGCTCAACGCGCGGATCGGCGGCACCACCGTACCTGCCGAGGAGCTGCTGTTCGAGCCCGAGCTGGTGGTCCGCGGCTCGACCGCGCAAGCCCCGCGCGACTGAGTCCGGCGAGATCCAACTGGCTGTTCAATAATTACAGAGTTCGCGCGACATCTTGCGTATGAATGTCGGCGGTGCTTGAGTGTGCGGCGCCCACCGCTCCTGCCATGAGTGCCACATGGGGGTCCACGATGAGAAGTACCGGGTTCCGTCGTACCGTCGTCGCGATCGGCGTCTGTTCCTCCCTCGCCCTCACCGCCACCGCCTGCGGGTCCGGTGGCGACGGGTCGGCGAGCGGCAGGACCCGCATCACCGTCAACTGCGAGCCGCCCAAGAGCGCCGAGGTCGACCGCGGCTTCTTCGAGGCGGACATCGCCTCCTTCGGGAAGCAGAACCCGGACATCGACGTCGTCGCGCACGACGCCTTCCCCTGCCAGGACCCGAAGACCTTCGACGCCAAGCTCGCCGGCGGCCAGATGGAGGACGTGTTCTACACGTACTTCACCGACGCCAAGCACGTCGTGGACATCAACCAGGCGGCCGATCTCACGCCGTACCTCAGGGAGTTGAAGTCCTACGACACCATCCAGAAGCAGCTGCGGGACATCTACACCGTCGACGGGAAGGTCTACGGCATACCGCGTACCGGATACAGCATGGGGTTGATCTACAACCGCAAGCTCTTCCAGAAGGCCGGCCTCGACCCCGACAAGCCCCCGGCCAGCTGGGACGAGGTCCGCGCCGACGCGAAGAGGATCGCCGCCCTCGGAGGCGGCACCGTCGGGTACGCCGACTACAGCGCGCAGAACCAGGGCGGCTGGCACTTCACCGCCGAGCTGTACGCGCAGGGCGGCGACGTCGTCAGCGCCGACGGCAGGAAGGCCACCGTCGACACCCCCGAGGGCCACGCCGTCCTGCAGAACCTGCACGACATGCGGTGGACCGACGACTCCATGGGCAGCAAGCAGCTCCTGATCATCAACGACGTCCAGCAGATGATGGGTTCGGGCAAACTCGGCATGTACCTCGCCGCCCCCGACAACATCCCGATCCTGGTCAAGGAGAAGGGCGCGAACTACGACGACATCGCCATCGGCCCCATGCCCGGCGGCAAGGGCACGCTCATCGGCGGCGACGGCTACATGTTCAACAAGCACGACACGCCCGCCCAGATCCGCGCCGGCCTGAAGTGGCTGGACCACATGTTCCTCACCCCCGGATCGGGATTCCTCGGCGACTACGCCCGCGCCAGACAGCACAACGCCCCCGTCGGCCTGCCCGAACCGCGCCTGTTCACCGGCGCCGCCGACGCCAAGGACCAACAGGCCAAGAAGGCCAACGCCAACGTCCCGGTGGGCAACTACCAGGCCTTCCTCGACGGCAACCAGCACCTGCAGATGAAGATCGAGCCGCCGGACGCCCAGCAGATCTACTCCGTCCTCGACGCCGCCGTCTCCGCCGTCCTCACCAAGAAGGACGCCGACATCGACCAGCTCCTCAAGGACGCGTCCGGCAAGATCGACAGCATCCTGGCCCGGAGCTGACCGCCATGCCGAAGACGGCCGAGCGGCGGCCCGCGGCGCAGGCCGCACTCCGACCGGTCCCGCCGCCGCTCCCGGCAGGGGGCCGGAGACGGCGTCGGCTGATCGACCAGGCCCGCGCCTACGCCTTCCTCCTCGGCGGCCTCGTCTGCTTCGCCCTGTTCTCCTGGTACCCGGCGATCCGCGCGGTCGTCATCGCCTTCCAGAAGTACACCCCCGGCTCGAAGCCCCAGTGGGTCGGCACCGCCAACTTCACCCGCGTCCTGGCGGACCCCGAGTTCGGCGCGGCCTGGCGCAACACCCTCACCTTCACCCTGCTCGCCCTGCTCATCGGCTTCGCCATCCCCTTCGTACTCGCCCTCGTGCTCAACGAGTTGCGGCACGCCAAGGCCTTCTTCCGGGTCGTGGTCTATCTGCCGGTGATGATCCCGCCGGTGGTCAGCGCCCTGCTGTGGAAGTGGTTCTACGACCCCGGAGCCGGCCTCGCCAACGAGGCGCTGCGCTTCGTCCACCTGCCGACCTCGAACTGGTCCAACGGCACCGACACCGCGCTCGTCTCCCTGGTGATCGTGGCGACCTGGGCCAACCTGGGCGGCACCGTCCTCATCTACCTCGCCGCCCTCCAGTCCATCCCGGGCGAGCTGTACGAGGCCGCCGAACTGGACGGCGCGAACCTCCTCCAACGCATCCGGCACGTCACCGTCCCGCAGACCCGGTTCGTGATCCTGATGCTGATGCTCCTTCAGATCATCGCCACCATGCAGGTGTTCACCGAACCGTTCGTCATCACCGGAGGCGGCCCGGAGAGCGCTACGGTGACCGTCCTCTACCTCATCTACAAATACGCGTTCCTCTACGACGACTTCGGCGGCGCCTGCGCCCTCAGCGTCATGCTGCTCATCCTGCTGGGCGCCTTCTCCGCGCTCTACCTGCGACTCACCCGCACCGAGGGGGACAGCGCATGAGCACCCGCACTCTCATCTCCCCGGCCACCCTCGCCCGCCCGCGCGGCAAGGCGATCTACTGGACGGTGTTCACGGCTGTCGTCGTCCTCTTCGCGCTCGCCTTCCTCTTCCCGGTCTACTGGATGGTCACCGGCGCGATGAAGTCCCCCGACGAGGTCGCGCAGACCCCGCCGTCGATCGTCCCGCACCACTGGCACCTCGTCGGCTACACCGACGCCTGGGACCTGATGCAGCTCCCGGAGCACCTGTGGAACACCGTCGTACAGGCCGCCGGCGCCTGGGCGTTCCAGCTGGTGTTCTGCACGGCCGCCGCCTACGCCCTGTCCAGGCTGAGGCCCGCCTTCGGCAAGGTGATCCTCGGCGGCATCCTCGCCACCCTCATGGTCCCGGCGCAGGCCCTGGTCGTACCGAAGTACCTGACGGCCGCCGACCTGCCACTGATCCACACCAGCCTGCTCAACGACCCCCTCGCCATCTGGCTGCCGGCCGTCGCCAACGCCTTCAACCTCTATCTGCTCAAGCGTTTCTTCGACCAACTGCCGCGCGACGTCCTGGAGGCCGCCGAGATCGACGGCGCCGGCAGGCTGCGCATCCTGTGGTCGGTCGTGCTGCCCATGTCCCGGCCCGTGCTCGGCGTGGTGTCGATCTTCGCGCTGGTCGCCGTGTGGCAGGACTTCCTGTGGCCGCTGATGGTCTTCTCCGACACCGACAAGCAGCCGATCAGCGTGGCTCTGGTCCAGTTGTCGCAGAACATCCAACTCACCGTGCTCATCGCCGCGATGGTGATCGCCAGCATCCCGATGGTGGCGCTGTTCCTCGTCTTCCAGCGGCACATCATCGCCGGGATCAGCGCGGGCAGCACCAAGGGCTGACGCCGCCGCACCGCCTACAGAAAGGTGAAGCCCCGTGGGACAGCCCACCCATGCCCCGGAAGACCGCGACCGGGACCGCGACTGGTGGCGCACCGCCGTCATCTACCAGGTCTACGTCCGCAGCTTCGCGGACGGCGACGGCGACGGCACCGGCGACCTCGCGGGCGTCCGCGCCCGGCTGCCGTATCTCGCCGAACTCGGCGTGGACGCCCTGTGGTTCAGCCCCTGGTACCTGTCACCGATGAAGGACGGCGGCTACGACGTCGCCGACTACCGAGTCATCGACCCGGCCTTCGGCACCCTCGCCGAGGCGGAGAAACTCATCGCCGAAGCACGCGAGCTGGGCATCCGCACGATCGTCGACATCGTGCCCAACCACCTCTCCGACCAGCACCCCTGGTTCCGGGCCGCGCTCGCCGCCGGCCCCGGCAGCCCGGAGCGCGAGCTGTTCCACTTCCGGCCCGGGCGCGGCGCCCGCGGTGAACTCCCGCCCAACGACTGGCCGTCCCAGTTCGTCGGTTCCACCGAACCGGTGTGGACCCGGCTGCCGGACGGCGACTGGTACCTCCACCTGTTCACCCCCCAGCAGCCGGACCTCAACTGGGCCCATCCGGCGGTCCGGCGGGAGCACGAGGACATCCTGCGCTTCTGGTTCGAGCGCGGTGTCGCCGGCGTCCGCATCGACTCGGCGGCGCTGCTCGCCAAGGACCCGGACCTGCCCGACCTGGGCACGGATCCGGACCCGCACCCCTTCGTCGACCGCGACGAACTCCACGGCATCTACCGCTCCTGGCGCGCTGTCGCCGACCCCTACGGCGGCGTGTTCGTCGGCGAGGTCTGGCTCCCCGACCCCGAGCGCTTCGCCCGTTATCTGCGCCCCGACGAACTCCACACCGCCTTCAACTTCTCCTTCCTGTCCTGCCCCTGGGAGGCCGCCCGGCTGCGCGCCGCCATCGACACCACCCTCGCCGAACACGCCCCCGTCGGCGCCCCCGCCACCTGGGTGCTGTGCAACCACGACGTCACCCGCACGGTCACCCGGTACGGCCGCGAGGACACCGCCTTCGACTTCGCCGCCAAGGCCTTCGGCACCCCGACCGACCTGGCCCTCGGCACCCGGCGGGCCCGTGCCGCCGCCCTGCTGTCGCTGGCGCTGCCGGGGTCGGTGTACCTGTACCAGGGGGAGGAGCTGGGGCTGCCGGAGGCGGAGGTCCCGGGCGACCGCGTACAGGATCCGATGTACTTCCGATCGGAGGGTGCCGCCCCCGGACGGGACGGCTGCCGGGTGCCGCTGCCGTGGGCCGGCGGCATGCCGTACGCGGGGTTCAGTACGCAGGAGCCCTGGCTGCCGCAGCCGGCCGGCTGGTCATCGTACGCAGTCGACCGTCAACAGCAGGACCCCGACTCCATGCTCTCCCTCCACCGCGCGGCCATCGCCACCCGCCCGCTCCTCGGCGACGGCCCCCTGACCTGGCTGCCCGCCCCCGACGGCGTGCTCGCCTTCGCCCGCGCCGGGGGAGCGACGTGCGTGGTGAACCTCGCGTCCACGCCCGCCGTGCTCCCGGCACACTCCCGACTCCTGCTGAGCAGCGGCCCGCTGGACGAGGCGGGCCGGCTCCCGCAGGACACGGCGGCCTGGCTGCGCGTCTGAGCCGACCGCGTACGAGCTGTCCCCGCACCCCCACCCCGAAGGGATCAGCACATGCACACCAGCACCGTCAGATATGTCAGGCGCATGCCAATCGTCGGGGCGGTCGTCGCCCTGGCCGCCGGCATGCTCACCGCCGTTGCTCCCGCCGCGCACGCGGCCTCGGGCGCCACCCTGCCCTTCACCTCCGTCGAGGCCGAGTCGGCGACCACCACCGGCACGAAGATCGGCCCCGACTACACCCAGGGCACCCTCGCCTCGGAGGCCTCCGGGCGGCAGGCCGTCCGGCTGTCGGCCGGGCAGCGCGTGGAGTTCACCGTGCCGCGTGCGTCCGACGCGGTGAACCTCGCCTACAGTGTCCCGGACGGCCAGTCCGGCTCCCTCGACGTGTACGTCAACGGCACCAGGCTCGCCCAGACCCTCCCGGTGACGTCGAAGTACTCCTACATCGACACCGGCTGGATCGCCGGCGCCAAGACGCACCACTTCTTCGACAACGCCCGGATGCTGCTGGGCCGGAACGTCCAGCCCGGCGACAAGGTCGCCTTCGAGGCCACCAGCACGCAGGTCACGGTCGACGTCGCCGACTTCGAGCAGGTCGCGGCGGCTGCCACGCAGCCCGCCGGCTCGGTGTCCGTCGTGTCCAAGGGCGCCGACCCCACCGGCGCGGGCGACTCCACCCAGGCCTTCCGGGACGCCATCGCCGCCGCCCAGGGCGGAACCGTGTGGATCCCGCCCGGCGACTACCGCATCACGTCCGCCCTGAGCGGCGTGCAGAACGTCACCCTCCAGGGCGCCGGCAGCTGGTACTCGGTCGTGCACACGTCCCGCTTCGTCGACCAGTCCAGCTCCTCCGGGAACGTCCACATCAAGGACTTCGCGGTCATCGGAGAGGTCACCGAACGCGTCGACTCCAGTCCCGACAACTTCGTCAACGGCTCCCTCGGCCCGGACTCCTCCGTCTCCGGCATGTGGATCCAGCACATGAAGTGCGGCATGTGGCTGACGGGCGACAACGACAACCTCGTGGTGGAGAACAACCGCATCCTCGACACCACGGCCGACGGCATCAACCTCAACGGCACCGCCAAGGGCGTCGTCGTCCGCGACAACTTCCTGCGCAACCAGGGCGACGACGCGCTCGCCATGTGGTCGCTCTACTCCCCGGACACGGACTCCAGCTTCGAGAACAACACGATCTCCCAGCCCAACCTCGCCAACGGCATCGCGATCTACGGCGGTACCGACCTCTCCGTGAAGAACAACCTGATCTCCGACACCAACGCCCTCGGCAGCGGTATCGCCATCTCCAACCAGAAGTTCCTCGATCCCTTCTCCCCGCTCTCCGGCACCATCACCGTCGACGGCAACACCCTGGTCCGTGCCGGTGCGATGAACCCCAACTGGAGCCATCCGATGGGCGCCCTGCGCGTCGACTCCTACGACAGCGCCGTCAACGCCACCGTGAACATCACCGACACGACGATCACCGACAGCCCGTACAGCGCCTTCGAGTTCGTCTCCGGCGGCGGGCACGGGTACGCGGTGAACAACGTGAACGTGGCCGGCGCGACCGTGCGGAACACCGGTACGGTCGTCGTCCAGGCCGAGGCGCAGGGTACGGCGGCCTTCCAGAACGTCACCGCCACCCAGGTCGGTGCCGCAGGCCTCTACAACTGCCCCTATCCGGCGGGCTCGGGTTCCTTCACCCTCACCGACGGCGGCGGCAACTCCGGCTGGAGCAGCACCTGGTCGGACTGTTCCAGCTGGCCGCAGCCGGGCCAGGGCAACCCCGACCCCGACCCGAACCGCGATCTCGCCAAGGGCCGCCCGGCCACCGCGACCGGCTCCCAGGACGTCTACACGCCCGGCAAGGCGGTCGACGGCGACGCGAACTCGTACTGGGAGTCCGCCAACAACGCCTTCCCGCAGTCCTGGACGGTCGACCTCGGCTCCGCCTACGCGGCACGCCGGCTGGTGCTGAAGCTGCCGCCGTCCTCGGCCTGGGGGGCCCGCACCCAGACCATCGCCGTGCTCGGCAGCACCGACGGCTCCGCCTACTCCACCGTCGTCGGCTCGCAGGACTACCGCTTCGACCCGGCCACCGGCAACACCGCGACCGTGCCCCTGCCGAGCGGGACGAACCTGCGCTACCTCAGGCTGACCGTCAGCGCCAACAGCGGCTGGCCGGCGGGGCAGTTCAGTGAGGTGGAGGCGTATCTGACCCCCTGATCCACTGCCCCATGGTCCCCGGAGCCGACCCCGCGATCCGGCGGACGGCTCACAGATCCAGCACCAGACGGGCGCCCCGGCACCGGGACACGCAGATCATCATCGTGTCACCCGCCGCCCTCTCCTCCTCGGAGAGGACCGAGTCCCGGTGATCCGGGGAACCCTCCAGCACCTCCGTCTCACAGGTCCCGCACGTCCCCTCGGTGCAGGAGTACAGCACCTCGACCCCGGCGGCACGCACCGCGTCCAGCACCGACACCTCCGGCGCCACCGTGAGCGCACGGCCGCTGCGTGCGAGCACCACCTCGAACTGCTCGTCCGGACCCGCCCGTTGAGGCATGGGCTGAAAGCGTTCCACCCGCAGCCGCCCCGCCGGGCAGCGCTCCTCGACGGCGTCCAGCAGCGGCCCCGGACCGCAGCAGTACACGAGGGTGCCGTCGGGGACGTCGTCCAGCACCGGGGCCAGGTCGAGCAGACCCGTCTCGTCCTGCGGGGCGAGGGTCACCCGGTCGCCGTAGCGGGCCAGTTCCCCGGCGAACGCCATCGAGGCGCGGGACCGGCCGCCGTACAGCAGCGACCATGCCGCGCCCGCCGCCTCGGCCGCCGCGAGCATCGGCAGTAGCGGGGTGACGCCGATGCCGCCCGCGACGAACCGGTAGCGGGGCGCCGGCTCCAGCGGAAAGCGGTTGCGCGGACCCCGCACCCGCACCTTGCCGCCTTCCCCCAACTCCTCGTGCACATGGGCCGATCCGCCCCGGCCGGTCCGCTCCCGCAGCACCGCGATCCGCCACGCGGAGCGGTCCGCCGGGTCCGAGCACAGCGAGTACTGCCGTGCCAGCGCCGGTCCGAGCAGCAGGTCCACATGCGCGCCGGGCTCCCACGCGGGCAGTTGCCGTCCGAGCGGATGGCGCAGGGTGAGGGAGAGAGTCCCCTCGGCGACGAACTCCCGTCGCGCGACGACCAGTTCGGTCTCGTAGGTGCTCACCGGGAGTCCTCCCCGGGCCGATGGCCCTCCGGGTGCCCGAGCATCCACTCCCACATCGCGACCGGATCCTGCGCGGTGTGCCCTGCCCCGCAGTGACATATGCCGCGCAGCAGATCGGTGCCGGGCTGCCAGTCGACGCGGTAGACCTCGCCGGTCGCCGGGCCGGCCGCGCTCACTGGACCCTCTCCACCGGCTTGTCGCCCTCCTCGGCCAGCCGGGCCAGGATGCGGCGGGCGGCCAGGCCGCCGGTGTCGATGTTGATGCTCAGTTCCTGGTAGCCGGTGCGCTCGGTGCCGAGGGTGCGCTGGAGCAGGTTGAGCGCGTCGACGTCCTGCATCACCACGGCGTGGTTGTTGCCGCGCAGGAACTCGGTGACCTCGGCGTCGTCCGTCGCCCAGTTCCGGGAGACCGCCCAGAAGTCGTACACCCTGCCCTGCGACGACGGTGTGATGGCGTAGGTGATCTCGGTGTGGAAACCGTGCGGGTCGCTGCCGTCCGCCTCGGGCCCGACCCCGGCGGGCGCGATACGGCTGTGCAGCAGATACAGACAGGGCGCGTGGTACTCGATGTCCTGGCGACGGGTGATCCGGCCCGTGATGCCGGTGGAACGGGCGTAGAACGGCGGGCACTCGGCGTCCTCCATGTGCCGGCCCACCCGGACGACGCCCGTGCCCTCGTCCACCTCGGTGGTGATGGGCGTCCCGGCGACCTCGGGGGTGCCGATGTGGCCGCCGTGCAGATAGGTCTCGTGCGAGAGGTCGAGGAGGTTGTCGACGAGCAGGCCGTAGTCGGCGTCGATCGGCTCCATGCCCCGGACCGTGACCCAGCCGGGGGAGTCGAGATGCCGGGCCCGCGGGATGTTCCCCGCGTCCGCGAGGGCCGGGTCGCCGATCCACACCCACACCAGGGAGTCCTGCTCCACCACCGGGTAGGAGGCGAGGCGCGCGGTGCGCGGGACGCGCTTCTGGCCCGGCACGTACACACAGGCGCCGGTCCGGTCGTAGGTGAAACCGTGGTACCCGCAGACGATCCGGTCGCCGTCCAGACCGCTCTCGGACAGCGGATAGCGGCGGTGGACGCACCGGTCGTGCAGGGCGACCGGGGTGCCGTCCTCCTCGGCGCGGTAGAACACGAGCGGCTCGCCCAGGATCGTCCGGCCGAGCAGTTCGCGCCCGACCTCCCGGCCGTAGGCGGCGACGTACCACTGATTCCTTGCGAACGCGGTGGTGTGGGGCATGGGGTCGGCTCCCGTCTGTCGTGGTGGTCGCATCGTCCGGGAGCGTGCCGAAAGGTCGCAACGCTCCTTCCGCCCCACGGAAGCGACACCGCACGGCCGCACCGGGGTGCCGCGGACGAGCAGGCCAGAGTGGCGCTCCGTCGCGTACGCTGAGCGGCGATATCGAGGCGTTGAGTGTGGGGGTTGAGGATGGCTGCTGGTCGGGTGATCCGGTTCGACGGGATGCGTGGGTACGGCTTCATCGCTCCGGACCAGGGTGGAGAAGACGTCTTCCTGCATGTGAACGACTTGCTGATTCCCGAGTCGTCCGTGCGTTCTGGCCTGGCGGTGGAGTTCGAGATCGA
This sequence comes from Streptomyces sp. MMG1121, assembly GCF_001280015.1. Lineage (GTDB taxonomy): Bacteria > Actinomycetota > Actinomycetes > Streptomycetales > Streptomycetaceae > Streptomyces. Next base: position 267,038 of record NZ_LGDV01000201.1, on the reverse strand, counting down.
GGACGGCGGACGCGGGCTGAAGGCCTCTTCCGTCCGGTTCGCGCAGGAGGCGGGAGGTCCGCCGGACCGGGCGGCCGAATCCGCCACCGTCACTCCGGCGGCACCCGCGGCCGCCGCGGAGGGCCAGGAACCGATGTGCGACGTGCTCGGCTCCGCCGAGTGCACCCGTGAGGTGACGGAGCTCCTGCTGACCTCCGTTCCGGATCTGACGGGTCAACAGATCCAGGCCGTGCGGAAACAGTTCGTCCTGTTCGCCCGGCGGCACGGCTGGATCGAGGACTGACGGAACGACAAGGGTGGGGCACGGGTGTGCACACCACGTGAGGAGAAAGGACGCAATGAGTACTGAGACGCTGGAGTTCCAGGCCGAGGCGCGACAGCTCCTGCAGCTGATGGTCCATTCGATCTACTCGAACAAGGACATCTTCCTGCGGGAACTCATCTCCAACGCCTCCGACGCCCTGGACAAGCGGCGCCTCGCCGGTCTCAAGGACGACCGTCTGAGGACCGACGACCCGCACATCGCCGTCGAGGCCGACAAGGACGCCCGCACGCTGACCGTCCGTGACAACGGCATCGGCATGACGCGCGACGACGTCGTGGGACTCGTCGGCACCATCGCCCGTTCCGGCACGGCCGAGACCCTGCGGCGGATGAAGGAGAGCAGGGCGAAGGGGGAGAGCACCGAATCGGCCGAACTGATCGGCCAGTTCGGCGTCGGCTTCTACTCCGTCTTCATGGTCGCCGACAAGGTCACCCTGCTCACCCGCAAGGCCGGCGAGGAGACCGGCGTGCGTTGGGAGTCGGACGGCGGCGGCACCTACACCATCGAGACCGTCGAGGACGCCCCGGAGGGCACGGCGGTCACCGTGCACCTGCGTCCCGCGGACGAGGAGGACGCCCTCCACGACTACGTCGACGAGTGGAAGATCCGGGAGATCGTCAAGCAGTACTCGGACTTCATCGCGTTCCCGATCCGGATGGGGGACGACACCCTCAACTCGATGAAGGCCCTGTGGGCCCGCCCGCGCTCCGAGGTCGCGGACGAGGAGTACCGGGAGTTCTACCGGCACATCAGCCATGACTGGACCGACCCGCTGGAGACCATCCGGATGCGGGCGGAGGGCACCTTCGAGTACGAGGCGCTGCTCTTCCTGCCCGCACGTGCCCCGCACGACCTGTTCCAGCGCGACGCACGCCACGGCATCCAGCTGTACGTCAAGCGCGTGTTCATCATGGACGACAGCCGCGAACTGCTGCCCTCCCACCTCCGCTTCGTCAAGGGCGTGGTGGACGCGGCCGACCTGTCGCTGAACATCTCCCGCGAGATCCTCCAGAAGGACCGGCACATCCAGCTGATCCGGCGCCGTCTCGCGAAGAAGGTCCTGTCCACCGTCAAGGACCTCATGACGAACGACACCGACAAGTACCGCACCTTCTGGCGCGAGTTCGGCCCCGCGGTCAAGGAGGGCCTGCTCGACGCGAGCGAGGACCACAAGGCGATCCTGGACATCGCGTCGTTCGCCACCACCGCCGGTGACGAGCCCACCACCCTCGCCGAGTACCTCGCCCGGATGAAGGACGGCCAGGACAAGATCTACTTCATGACCGGCGAGAGCCGCGCACAGGTCGAGAACTCCCCGCACCTGGAAGCCTTCAGGGCCAAGGAGTACGAGGTCCTGCTGCTGACCGACCCGGTCGACGAGATCTGGGTCGAGGCGGTGCGCGCATTCGACGGCAGGGAGTTCCAGTCCGTCGCGCGGGGCACGGTCGACCTGCCCGCCGAGGAGGAGCTGTCGGAGGAGAAGTCCGGCGCCTACGCCCCGCTGCTGACCTGGCTGGGCGAGACACTCGACGACGTGCGGGACGTACGGCTGACCACCCGCCTGACCAGTTCGCCGGCCTGCCTCGTCAGTGACGCCGACGGCGTCTCGCCGGCGCTGGAGAAGATGTACAAGGCGATGGGCCAGGAGCTCCCGCCGGTCAAGCGGATCCTCGAACTGAACCCCGGGCACCCGCTGGTCAGCGGGCTCCGGGAGGCGCACGAGCAGCGCGCCGCGGACCCGGAGCTGACCGAGACGGCCGAGCTGCTGTACGGCACCGCCCTGCTCGCGGAAGGCGGCGACCTGGCCGACCCGGCACGCTTCGCCAAGCTGCTCGCCGACCGCCTCGCCCGGACGATCTGACCGATACGTCCCGTTCTTGCGGTTTCGCCCGCCGGCCACGGTCCCTGTCGACCGTGGCCGGCGGAGCACCTCTCGGACCGCCGACTTTCACATGGATGCCATCAGGCCCTTCCCTGACGTTTGTTGCTCTTGGAACACTCGCTCCGCGCAGATTCCGTCATGCGACGGCATCACGTACGTCAGGACGAGAGGACCCGAACACCCATGCCCGAAGTAAACCGGCGCCGCTTCCTTCAACTCGCGGGCGCCACCACGGCGTTCACAGCGCTGTCCAGCAGCATCCAGCGCGCGGCCGCCCTGCCCGCCCACCATCGCACGGGGACCGTCCAGGACGTCGAGCACATCGTTGTCCTCATGCAGGAGAATCGATCCTTCGACCACTACTTCGGCTCGCTGCGCGGAGTCCGGGGCTTCGGCGACCCCCGCTCCGCCTCGCAGAACGGCAGGTCCGTCTGGAACCAGTCCGACGGCACGAAGGACGTCCTGCCCTTCCACCCCGACGCGGACGATCTGGGCCTGGCCTTCATCCAGGACCTGCCGCACGGCTGGAACGACACGCACGCGGCCTTCAACGGGGGCAAGTACGACAAGTGGGTGCCGGCCAAGGGCACCACGAGCATGGCGTACCTGACCCGTGAGGACATCCCGTTCCACTACGCGCTCGCCGACACCTTCACCCTCTGTGACGCCTACCACTGCTCGTTCATGGGCTCGACCGACCCCAACCGCTATTACATGTGGACGGGGTACGTCGGCAACGACGGCAAGGGCGGCGGCCCGGTCCTCGGCAACGACGAGAAGGGCTACGGCTGGACGACGTACCCCGAGCGCCTGGAGCAGGCCGGGGTCTCCTGGAAGATCTACCAGGACATAGGCGACGGCCTCGACGCGAACGGCAGCTGGGGCTGGATCAACGACGCCTACCGCGGCAACTACGGCGACAACTCGCTGCTGTACTTCAACCAGTACCGCAACGCCCAGCCCGGCGCCCCGCTCTACGACAAGGCCCGCACCGGCACCGACGCCAAGAAGGGCGAGGGCTTCTTCGACCAGCTGAAGGCCGACGTCAAGGCCGGCAAGCTGCCGCAGGTGTCCTGGGTCGTCGCTCCCGAGGCCTTCACCGAGCACCCCAACTGGCCCGCCAACTACGGCGCCTGGTACGTCTCCCAGGTCCTCGACGCGCTCACCTCCAACCCCGAGGTGTGGGGCAAGACGGCCCTGTTCATCACCTACGACGAGAACGACGGCTTCTTCGACCACGTGGTCCCGCCGTTCCCGCCGGCCTCCGCCGCCCAGGGCCTGTCGACCGTGGACCCCGCGCTCGACCTGTTCAAGGGCGACGCCGGCCATGTCGCCGGTGCCTACGGCCTCGGCCAGCGGGTGCCGATGCTCGTCGTATCGCCGTGGAGCAAGGGCGGTTACACCTGCTCCGAGACGCTTGACCACACCTCGATCATCCGGTTCATGGAGAACCGGTTCGGTGTGCACGAGCCGAACATCTCGCCCTGGCGGCGGGCCGTCTGCGGCGACCTGACCGCCGCCTTCGACTTCTCGCGCAAGGACGCCGAGCCGGTCACGCTGCCGTCGACGGCCGGCTACCAGCCGCCGGACCACGACCGGCACCCCGACTATGTGCCCAAGCCGCCCGCCGACCCCGCCCTGCCCAAGCAGGAGCGCGGCCACCGTCCGACCCGCCCGCTGAAGTACGTCCCGGTGGTGGACGGTGCCGCGGACACCGGGACCGGCAAGTTCACGCTCACGTTCGCCTCGGGGGCGCACGCGGGCGCCGCCTTCCTCGTGACCTCCGGCAACCGCGCCGACGGACCCTGGACCTACACCACCGAGGCCGGCAAGACCCTCACCGACACCTGGAACTCGGTCTACTCCGGCGGCTCGCACGACCTCTCCGTGCACGGCCCGAACGGCTTCCTGCGCGTCTTCAAGGGCAAGGGCAAGACCGCCGGACCGGAGGTGACCGCCCGCCACGCCGGCGAGCACCTGGAACTCACCTGCACCAACAAGGGATCCGGCACGGTGCGGCTGAAGCTGGTCAACGGATACGGCGGCCACCCGGCCACCGTGATCGTACGGCCCGGCGCGACGGTCAAGCACACGGTCGACCTCGGGGCGAGCAAGCGCTGGTACGACGTGACGGTCACCTGCGACGCCGACCCGGCCTTCCTGCGCGGCTTCGCCGGCCACGTCGAGAACGGCCGTCCCGGCGTCAGCGACCCGGCGATCGCCACGGTGTGACCGGGCGATGAACACCGCTCCGTGCGGACTGGTCAGGTACCGGTCATATCAGGGTAGTGTGCCCCGGTGACCACGCAATCCAACACTCCCGCAGGCTGGTACCCGGATCCGCACGGAGCGCCCCAGACGCTCCGCTACTGGGACGGCACGCAGTGGACCCAGCACACCAACCCGGCGCAGGCACCCGCCGGTCAGGTCCCGCAGCAGCAGGCCGCCCCCCAGCAGTACGGCGGCGTCCCGCAGCAGCAGGCCGTCGACCCCAAGGTGCAGCGCCAGGTGCAGCAGCAGGCCGGGGTCGCGGCCGGCGGTCCCGGCGGCGGCACCCTGTTCACCGAGCCGGTCCTGGTCGTGAACCAGAAGGCCAAGCTGATCGAGGTGACCAACGAGTACAAGGTCATGGATCAGAGCGGCCGTGAGATCGGCGCGGTGACCGAGGTCGGGCAGGGCGTGCTGCGGAAGATCTTCCGCTTCATCTCCAGCTGGGACCAGTTCCTGACCCACAAGCTGGAGATCCGCGACGCCTACGGCCAGCCGCAGCTGCTGCTGACGCGGCCGGCGAAGATCTTCAAGTCCCGGGTGATCGTGACCCGCCCGGACGGCTCGCCGGTCGGTGAGATCGTCCAGCAGAACATGATCGGCAAGATCAACTTCGCGATGAACGCGAACGGCCAGCAGGTCGGCGCGATCAAGGCGGAGAACTGGCGCGCGTGGAACTTCGCGATCGTCGACCATGCGGACAACGAGGTCGCCCGGATCACCAAGACCTGGGAAGGCCTCGCCAAGACGCTGTTCACGAGCGCGGACAACTATGTCCTGCAGATCCACTACCAGCTTCCCGAGCCGCTGCTGAGCCTCGTGGTGGCGACGGCCCTGACCGTCGACACCGCCCTCAAGCAGGACTCGCGGGGCTGGAACTGAGCAGGCCCCGACGGGGGAGAACGCAGCGGCAGAGTACTGCTGCGACGGCGGCCGGTGGCGCAGAGGGCGTGCGCACCGGCCGCCGTCGTGTTCTCTGCCCCGAGGTCAGAGTGCGGTGAGGTGTCCCGGCTGTTCCGGCCGGCGTTTCACCAGGGCCGGTTCGGCGGTCGCCGTGCCCGGCTCCAGGGCCAGGACGGCGGCCACGGGATGGTCCTCGACCTCGGCCTCGACCGCGATCTCGACAGCGACTGCAACCGCGGCCCCGGGCGCCGGCCGGGGTGTGGCCCGGGTGAGCAGGACCACACCCCACGAGGCCAGGGCCGCCCCGGCGAGAGCCAGCAGCACACCGCTCGCGCCGCCCTGGAGGCCCTGGCCGAGCAGGGTGAGCCCGATCACCGCGGCCGCCACCGGGTTGGCGAGAGTGACCACGGCCAGCGGGGCGCCGAGGCCACCGCGGTAGGCGGTCTGGGACAGGAACAGCCCGCCGACGGCGAACGCGGCGACGAGGACGGCGACCACGATCTCCTCGGTGCTCAGCGCCGGGCCCGTACGCTCCGTGGCCGCCACGGTCACGGTCTGGGTGAGCGCCGAGGCGACACCGGAGGCGAAGCCGGACGCCGTCGCGTGCCTGAGGCCCGGTCGGGCGCCGGGCCAGGACAGCATGCCGATCGCGGCGGCGGTCGTACCGGCGACCGCCAGCGCCTCGGTCAGTGACAGCACCCGCTCGGGCGCCGGTCCCGAGGCGGTGACGAGCAGCGCGGCCAGCCCGAGCAGCGTCAGCGCCGTGCCGCGCCACTCCACGGAGCTGACCCGGCGCCCGGCCGCCCGCGCCCCGAGCGGCACGGCCGCTACCAGGGTGAGCGCTCCCAGCGGCTGGACGAGGGTCAGCGGACCGTACTTGAGGGCGACGACGTGCAACAGCGCGGCACCCGCGTTCAGGCCGACCGCCGACCACCAGGCGCCCGTGCCCAGCAGCCGCAGCAGGCCGGTGCCTGCACTGCGGGAGGCGAGCCGTTCCTGGGCGACGGCGGCGAGCGCGTAGGCGACGGCCGAGACCAGGGAGAGGGCTACGGCGACCAGGGCGGCGGCGCTCATCGGCCCGCCCCCACCAGGACGGACGGTTCCGGGGCGAGCCGGCCCGTGTGGCGCCCGGCCGTGGAGGCCGTGCGCTGCGGCGGATGGATCACGGCGAGGGTGACGCCGAGCATGGCCGTGGCGACGATCGCGTCGAGCCAGTAGTGGTTCGCCGTGCCCACGATCACCACCAGGGTGATCAGCGGGTGCAGCAGCCACAGCCAGCGCCACCGGGACCGGGTGGCGACGATGAGGCCGATCGCCACCATCAGCGCCCAGCCGAAGTGCAGCGACGGCATCGCCGCGAACTGGTTGGACAGATGGTCGCTGGACGGCGGGCCGTACACCGACGGGCCGTAGATCTTCGCGGTGTCCACGAGGCCGGTCCCGGTCAGCATCCGCGGCGGGGCCAACGGGAACGTGAACGGCAGCACCAGGGCGGCCGTGGTGACCACCGCGAGGACCCGGCGGGCCCACACGTAGTGCGCGGGCCGCCGCAGATACAGCCAGACCAGGAAGGCCAGCGTCGCCGGGAAGTGGACGGTGGCGTAGTAGGTGTTGGCGATGTGGACGAGGCCGTCGCCGTGCAGCAGTGCGGACTGCACGGCGTTCTCGTGCGGGAGGTACAGCGCCCGCTCCAGGTCCCACACGCGGTGGGCGTTGTGGAAGGCGTTGCCGGTGTGGCCCGTGGCCAGCTGCCGGCCGAGCTTGTACACGAGGAAGAGCCCCGCGACGAGCAGAAGCTCACGTATGAGTGCCGGGCGCGCCGGTGCGTCCGGCTCCGTTTCTGCCTCTGCAGGCTCGGTTCGGGCTGTCATCCCCCGGCCCCCTCGCTGACGGTGGTGCGTGTGGTGGTGCGTGCGGATCCCGGCGCTGGACCGGAACCCATCGATACGTCATCGTACCGAAACGACGATGTACCGATACGCCAGTGTACCGATACGCTTCAGTACCGGTACACTGGCGTATCGATTGATGTGCGCCACACTGGAGACAGAATCGGCGGCTCCGGTCGAGCCGGACTCGAGCCGGACTTCGCCGGGGCCGTACATCGACCACCCGTCGGACACGAGTGAGGGGAAGCACCACATGACGTCGCAGGCCGCGGACGGACCGGACACGGTCGTCGCCTCGCGCCGCTCCAAGATCACGCCGGAGCGTGAGCGGGAGTTCTTCGACGCCGTGCTGGAGCAGATCCGTGAGTGCGGCTACGAGTCCGTCACCATGGAGGGCGTGGCCGCCACCACCCGGTGCAGCAAGTCCACGCTCTACCGGCAGTGGAAGACCAAGCCCCAGTTCGTCGCGGCGGCCCTGCGCGCCAGCCGCCGGGTGCGCTTCGCCGGCATCGACACCGGATCGCTCGCCGAGGACCTGCGTCAGGCCGCGCGGGCCGCGGGCGACTGGTCCGGCAAGGACACCAAGCTGCTCCAGGCGCTGGGGCACGCGTGGACGGCCGACGAGGAACTGGCCCAGGCGCTGCGCGAGGCGCTGGTGTACCCGGAGATCGCCGCGCTGCAGGGGGTGCTCGCCCGGGGCGTGGCCAGGGGCGAGGTCCCGGCGGGCCATCCCGCGCTGGAGTACGTCCCCGCGATGATGTTCGGGGTCCTGCGCGTGCGGCCCGTGCTCAGCGGTCAGTACGCGGACGCCGACTACCTGGCCCGGTTCGTGGAGGCCATCGTGCTGCCCGCGCTCGGGTTGACCTGAGACCCAGGCCGCCGTTCACGGGATGACTGAACGGCGACCTGCCCGCGCCGCACCGTGGGGACGGGGGCGGCGCGCACCCCCCGGCCGGGTGGGGCTCCTCTTTGAGCGGAGGGGCGCCCCACCCGGCCGGTCTCACCTCCGCGTCCGGACGGTCCCGGCTCAGACGTTCTGGCCGTCGCCCCCGCCGGACGACACCTTGATCCCCTTGAGGATCTCGTCGATGACGGACGTCGTGCCGCCGACGTCCACGCCGAAGCGGACCACCACCATCTGCTTGGCGTCGTTGGGCGAGGGGAAGGCGACCGACTCGACGTAGCCGTCGGCACCCTTGCTGGTGACCGCCTTCCAGCGCACCAGATAGCCCTTCTGCCCGGCCACCGTCACCGCCTGCGAAGCCAGCATCTGGTGCGAGGTGATGCTGCCGTAGGTGGTGCCGCCGTAGGACTCCTTGGCGTTGGCCGCGATGTCAGCCTTGGCGACCTCCTCGGCCGTGGTGCCCCGGATGCCCAGTGCCACCGCCGGAGCCGTGTAGGCGCCGCCCGCGGTGCAGGTCTGGCTGGAGTCGCCCGGGCACTTGTAGGAGTCGTCGGAGGTCACCTGCGCGCCGACGTCGATCGCCTGCCCGGTCCAGCCCTTCGGCACCGGCAGGCTGATCCCGTTGACCGCGTCCGCCACCGTGCCGCCGCCCTTGACCTTGGGCGCCTCGGACTGCCCCGGCGACGGCGCCCCACCACCGGAACCACCGGAACCACCGGACCCGTCGGAACCACCGGACCCGTCGGAGCCGCCCGACTCACCGGACCCGCCCGAGCCGCCGCCGAACGGCCCGCCCTGGCCACCGCTCTGACTTCCGCCCTGGCCACCGTCCTGCCCGCCCGGCGCTCCCTGCCCCGAGGCGGCGCGGTCGCCGCTGCCGCTGCCGTCGTCCCTGGTCAGGGCGTAGATGCCGCCCCCGATGCTCGCCAGCACCAGGACCGCCACCGTGACGGCTATGCCATTGCGCAGCCTGCGCCGGGATCCGGCCGGCGGCTCGGTGGGGTACGCCGGATACGCCGCGTACCCCGGCTGCGCGCCGTAATCGGCGGGAGCGGGGGACCCCGGCTGCGCACCGAACCCGGCAGGCCCGGCAGGCGCCGGGGGAGCGGGCTGCTGCGGACCGGACCCCGCGGGGGGCGCGGGCGCCGGGGGCGTGGGCTGCGGGCTCGGATCCGTCGGCGACTGTGTCGGGGGACCCCACGCGGCGGCCGTCCCGGCGGGGCGGGTCCGGTCCGTCCAGGCCTTGCCGTCCCACCAGCGCTCGGTGGGCGGACCGTCGTTCGTCTGCCCGGGGTCGGGGTACCACCCGGGGGGAGTCACCTGCGTCATGCCCCCACCGTATGAGGCGACCGTGAAAGTGTGATGAGAGGATCCGCCCCGAACGGAACGGACCGGAATTTTTCGTCCCCGGATCTTCTCCGCACCTGCCGGGCGGCGCACCCCGCCACGACGGTGTTGACGCTCCGTCGGCTGCTGACCGGCGGTTCGGGCCGGGTGCGCGTCGCCTGAGCGCACCCACTTTCACCCGGCGGGGCAACAGCTGCCCGGACCGCCCACCCAAGGCCCCACCGGACGGCTACGCTCGTGCCCTGTACGTCGTTCGGGCGACCTGGGGAGGTAACGGGATGACGGAGGGACGGCCGCCGACGGCCGCCTCGGCTTCCCTGTGGGAGCGGGACGCGGAGATCGCCACCGTCGCAGAGGCACTCGACGTCCTGTGCGCCGACCGGTCCTCCTCGGGCAGCCTGCTGGTCTTCCGCGGTGTGGCCGGACTCGGCAAGACCGCGCTGCTCGCCGAGACGCGCCGCGTCGCCGAGCGCCGCGGCTGCACCGTCTGGACGGCGCGCGGCGCGGAGACCCTGAAGTCCGTGCCGTTCAACGTGGTGCGGCAGCTGCTCCAGCCCGCCCTGCTGTCCCTGCTGCCGGAAGAGGCCCGCGAGTACCTCGGCGACTGGTACGACATCGCCGGCCCCGCCCTCGGCATAGTCGACCCGCAGGAGGGCAGCGCCGACCCGCAGTACGTGTGCGACGGACTCGTCGCCGCGGTACGTCGGCTCGCCCGCCGGGAATGGCCCCTCGTGCTGCTGATCGACGACGCGCACTGGGCCGACCAGGAGACCCTGCGCTGGCTCGCCGCGTTCGCCGAGCGCCTGGACGACGTGTCCGTGCTGGTCGTCGTCGCCCGCCGCCCCGGCGAGGTCAGCGGGGACAGCGCCCGCCATCTCGACGCGGTGGCATCCGCCGCGGGCAGCCCCGTCAACAGCCTCAGCGCCCTCACCCCGGACGCCACCGCCGGGCTCACCCGCGCCACCCTCGGCCGGTACGCCGACGACGCGTTCTGCCGCGAGGTGTGGGCCGTCACCGACGGCAACCCCTACGACACCGTCGAGCTTCTCGCCAAGGTGCAGGACAGCGAACTCCAGCCGGTCGAGGCCCGCGCCGGAGAACTGCGCGCTCTCAACCGCTCCGCCCGCGGCGGCGGACTGGTCGACCGGCTCAAGGGCCTCGGCCTGGAGGCCACCCGGTTCGCCTGGGCCGCCGCCATCCTCGGCACCTCCATCACCGTCGACATGGTCGCCCGCCTCGCCACCATGAACGACGACCTCGCCCGGCACAGCGCCGAACTCCTCTGCAACGCCCGCATCCTCACCACACCCGACCCGGCGGCCGGCACCGAACGCGAGGAAGGCGAGCTGGAGTTCGTCCACCCGCTGATCGCCACCGCCGTCTACAACTCCATCCCGCCCGCCGTGTGCACCGCCATGCACGGCGTCGCCGCCCAGATCATCGCCGAGCTGGGCCGCGGCGCCGCCGAGGCCGCCCGGCACCTGCTCAAGGTGCACCCGGACGACGACGAGGAACTCGTCGCCCAGCTGCGCGAGGCCGCCCGCGAGAACCTCGCCGTCGGCGCGCCCGACGCGGCCCGCCGCTGTCTCGAACGGGCTCTTGAGGAGCCGCCGCGCCCCGACGTCCACGCCCACGTCCTGTACGAACTGGGCTGCGCCACCCTGCTGACCGCGCCCGCCGTCACCATCGACCACCTCCAGTTCGCGCTCGGCATGCCCGGCCTCGCGGGCGAGCGGCGGGTCGACGCGGTGGTCCGCCTCTCCCAGGCGCTGCTCCACAACGACCAGTTGGAGGAGGCCGTCCGCACGGTCGAGGCCGAGGCCGCCCGGCACGAACCGGGCCCCGCCCGGATGCGGCTGCAGGCCGTGCAGTTCATGTGGGAGGGCATCCACGGCGAGACCGTCTCCCCGGCCCGTTCCCGGCGCCTGGCCGAACTCGCGAAGACCTGCACCGGCCGCGACAACGCCGAACGCGCGCTGCTCATCCTGCGCGGCTTCGACGCCATGACCCACGGCGAGAGCGCCGACGAGGTCCTCGAACTGTGCGACCGCGCCCTCGTCAACGGCCGTCTCGCACCGGGCCTCGGCTGGACCGACCCCGAGTGGGGCATCGAGCTGCTGATGATGCTCGGCAGCTCCTACGCCTATGCCGACCGGCTCGACCGTGCGGAGAGCCTGTTCGCCGAGGCCCTGCGGGTCTACACCGGCGCCGGCTGGCGCGGCGGCCATCTCTCCCTCGCCAACGCCTTCCTCGGTCTCGCCTACCGCAGACAGGGCCGCCTGCGGGACGCCGAGTCCACACTGCGCGAGGCACTGGTCCTCGCCGAACGGGTGGGGCGCGGGCTGCCGTTGTACTGGTCGGCCACCTGCGGGCTGGTCGACACCCTGCTGGCCCGCGGCCGGGTCCAGGAGGCCTGGGCGATCGCCGACCAGTACGGCTTCGCACCGCCGTACCCGTCCACGATCGTGCTGCCCGACATCCGCTCCGTGCGCGGCAGGCTGCTGCTCGCCGTCGGCCGGATCGAGGACGGCATCAACGAGCTGGAGGCCGCCGAGAAGACGGCCGCCTCGCGCGGCGGCCACAACCCGGTGCTCGCGCCCTGGTCGATCGACCTGGCCAAGGCACTCGCCGTGCAGGACCCGGCCCGTGCCGCCCGGCTCGCGGCGGACGCCCGCCTGCAGGCCGAGCGCTTCGGCACGGACACCGCGATCGGCGAGGCCCTGCGCTGTGCCGCCGCGCTGGAGACGGGCGGCCGCGCGGTCCAGCTCGCCGCCCAGGCCGTCACGTATCTGGAGGCCTCACCCTGCCAGTACGAACACGCGGCGGCCCGCGTCGAGTACGGCATCGCCGCCCGCTCCGTCGCGGAACTGGGCCGGGGCCTTGACCTCGCCCGGGCGTGCGGGGCGGAGGGCCTGGTGGCACAGGCGAGGGAGGTGCTGGAGACGGGGCGCGGGTTGCGCTGAGGGCCCACCGCGAGCAGTTGCTCCGGCACCGCGGCCGGCCGCTCGCGGACCTGTGGGTCGTACGTCCCGTCGTGCGCCCGTGTGCCACGGGGGCACGACGCTCTCGCGGACCACCGCCGTGTACAGCACGTCCCGTGCTGGGTGTTCCCCCGCCGGCGACCTGGGCACCCTCGCCCCTCAGCCCGCGCCCTCTTCCTCGGCGAGCACCCGTTGGGCCGTCGCGAAAGCGGAGTTGGCGGCCGGCACCCCGCAGTAGACGGCCGTCTGGAGGAGCACCGCGCCGATCTCCTCGGGGGTCAGTCCATTGCGGCGGGCCGCTCGGACGTGCATGGCCAGCTCGTCGTAGTGGCCGTGCGCGACCAGCGCGGTCAGGGTGATCATGCTGCGCTCGCGGCGGGACAGCGTCGGGTCGGTCCAGACCTCCCCCCAGGCGTAGCGGGAGATGAAGTCCTGGAAGCGAGCGGTGAAAGGGGTCTGCCGGGCCTGTGCCCGGTCCACGTGCGCGTCGCCCAGCACCTCCCGGCGCACCGCCATCCCGCTCACGGGCGGTCCGTCGAGCTGGGTGCGCAGCGCGGTGAGCACGGCCCGGGGGCGTTGCGCGGGTGCCAGATGGGAGGCCCCGGGCAGCTCCACCAGCGTCGAGCCGGGCACCGCGTCGGCGATCTCCCGCAGCTGGGCGGGCGGCGTCGCGGGATCCTCCCGGCCCGCCACGAGGAGCGTCGGTACGGTGATCTCGCCGAGCCGGTCGCGCAGGTCGAACGCGGCGAGCGCGTCGCAGCAGGCGGCGTACGCCTCCGGGTCGGCCTCCCGGTGGTCCCGCACCAGCCGGGGCACGGTGAACCCGGGTGTGAACCAGCGTGCGTCGGCGCTCTCCACGAGCCACTCCAGCCCCTCGCGCCGTACCCGCTGCGCCCGCTCCCGCCAGGGCGTGCTCCCGCCGAAGTGGGCCGAGGAGCACAGGACCGCGAGCGACGTCAGCCGGTCGGGTTGGTGCACGGCCAGGTGGAGGCCCACGGCGCCGCCGAGGGAGACGCCCGCGTAGCCGAACCGGTCGATGCCGAGCGCGTCCGCGAGGCCCAGCACCAGCGCCGCGAGGTCGCCGACGGTCGCACCCGGCCCGATCAGGTCCGCCGCCGAGCCGCCGTGCCCCGGCAGATCCCAGCGCACCACCCGGTGCCCGGCCGACAGCTCGGGCGCCACCGCGTCCCACAGGGCGTACGACGTGCCCAGCGACGGCCCGAGCAGCAGCGGGGGAGCGGAAGCGGGGCCTTCCGCCTGGTGGTTGAGGAGTTTCACGGTCAACGTCGCTCCAGGGCACGGTCGGTGAGGGCACCGGCGAAACCGGTGTAGTGCGTGGGGTCGGACAGCTCGGCCAGGTCGATGTCCTTCAACTCCGGTTCTTCGGCGAGCAGTTCACCGATCGGGCGGTCCTCGCTGCGGGTGCGGCCGGCGAGTTCGGTGAGCAGCTCCTTCGCCCGGGCGCGACCGAGCCGGGTCGCCAGCACGGCGGACAGCCGCTCGGAGACGATCAGGCCCCGGGTGAGGTCCAGGTTCCGGCGCATCGCCTCGGCGTTCACCCGCAGGCCCTCGGCGAGTTCGGCCGCGTCCCTGGCTGCGCCGCCGGCCAGTCGCAGCAGGTCGCGCAGCGGCTCCCACTCGGCGTGCCAGGCCCCGGCCGGCCGCTCGTCCCCGGCGGCGAGCGATCCGTACAGCATGGCCGCGAGCTGCGGGGCGCGGCGGGCGGCGGCCGCGATCAGGGTGGAGCGCACGGGGTTGGCCTTGTGCGGCATGGCGGACGAACCGCCGCCGCTGCCCTCGGTCACCTCGCCGATCTCCGTGCGCGACAGCGTCAGCACGTCCTCGGCCGCTTTGCCCAGGGCGCCCACGGTGAAGGCCAGGCAGCCGGCCAGATCGGCGACGGGGGTGCGCAGCGTGTGCCAGGGCAACGGCGGTGCGGCGAGGCCCAGCTCGCGGGCGTACGCCTCGGTCAGTGCGGTCGCGTCCCGGGCGCCGTACTCCTGGTAGGCGGCCAACGTCCCGGCCGCGCCGCCCAGTTGGACCGGAAGCGTCCGACGCACCCGCGTGATGCGGTCGCGGGCGTCCAGGACGAGCGAGCGCCAGCCGGCCGCTTTCAGGCCGAACGTCGTCGGCACCGCGTGCTGGGTGAGCGTGCGCCCCGGCATCGGGGTGTCCCGGTGCCCGGCGGCGAGCCGGGCCAGCGCGCGCTCGGTGCGGGCGAGGTCGGCGAGGACCGGTTCCAGGGTGCGCGTGGCGACCAGCATGGCGGCGGTGTCCAGGATGTCCTGGCTGGTGGCGCCCCGGTGCACATACGGGCCGTACGGCTCGCCCACCGCGGCGGTGAGGTCGGCGAGCAGAGGGATGACCGGGTTGCCGCCGGCCCGGGCGCGCCCGGCGAGCGAGCGCACGTCGAAGCGGTCGGGGGCGGCCGCCGCCTCGGTCACCGCGTCGGCGGCCTCGGTGGGGGCGAGGCCCAGCGCGGCCTGGGCGCGGGTCAGGGCCGCTTCGGTGTCGAGCAGGGCGCGCAGGAAAGCGGTGTCGCTCGTGGTGGCCGCGGCCGGGGAGCCCGCCCATCCGGGGGCCAGCAGGCCGGTGTCGCCGCCGGCGGTCACCGGTACTCCAGGAAGACCGTCTCGCCTTCGCCCTGAAGGCGGATGTCGAAACGGTAGGTGCCCCCGCCCTCGGCACCGGCGATCAGCGTGCCGCGCCGGTCGCCCACCCGGGTGAGCAGCGGGTCGGTGGCCAGCGCCGTCTCGTCGCCCGGCAGATAGATCCGGGTGAACAGATGCACGAGCAGACCGCGCGCGAAGACACACACGCTGAGGTACGGCGCGCCCGTCCCCCGCGGGCCGGGCCGGAGCGTACGGGCGTACCAGTGGCCGTCGGCGTCCGTCTGGATCCGGCCCCAGCCGGTGAACTCCACGCCGTTGCGGCCCAGGTGGCCGCCGGTCGCCGGATCCCGGCGCATGGAGCCGTCCACCCGCGGGACCGTGCCGTCGGGGCGCGGCCCCCACAGCTCGACGAGCGCGTCCGGCACCGGCCTTCCGGCGCCGTCGAGGACGTACCCGTGCACGGTGACCGTGTCCGGGTGGCCGAGCGGTGCGATCTCCTCGCCGCCGCGGAAGGGCAGCGCATAGCCGTAGAAGGGGCCGACGGTGTGGGACGGGGTGGGCGGCGCGTGCTCCGGGCCGCTGGTGTCGATCTTCGTCATGGCGGTCAGCGTCCTTCCTCGATCCAGGTGGCGGCCGGGCCGTCGAGCACGATGTCCCACCGGTAGCCGAGCGAGAACTCCGGCACCGACAGACCGTGGTCGTAGGAGGCGACCAGCCGCTGCCGGGCCGCGTCGTCCGTCACCGACTGCAGGATCGGGTCGTACGGGAAGAGCGGGTCGTTCGGGAAGTACATCTGCGTCACCAGCCGCTGGGTGAACGCCGAGCCGAACACCGAGAAGTGGATGTGCGCCGGGCGCCAGGCGTTCACGTGGTTGCGCCATGGGTAGGGGCCTGGCTGGATGGTGGTGAAGTGGTAGCGGCCCTCGGCGTCGGTGAGGGTGCGGCCGACGCCGGTGAAGTTCGGGTCGAGCGGCGCGTCGTGCTGTTCGCGCTGATGGGCGTAGCGCCCGGCCGAGTTGGCCTGCCAGATCTCGATCAGCTGGCTGCGCACCGGGCGCCCGGCGCGGTCCAGCAGCCGCCCGGAGACGGTGATCCGCTCACCGACCGGCTCGCCGCGATGGTGCCGGGTGAGGTCGTCGTCGGTCTCCGTGATGTCCCGCTCGCCGAAGGCGGGGGAGTGCAGCTCGACCAGCTCCGGGTCCTTGGCGGTGTCGATGGCGACCAGCGCCTGCCGGGGGTGGCGCAGGACGGAGGAGCGGTACGGGGCGTAGTCGCGGCGGGGGTGGTGCTCGACGGGTGCGCCGTCGGCGACCCGCTTGGCGTACGCGGCGTGCTCGGTGGCGATCTCGACGTCGATGTCGGCTTGTGTGAGGGGCATGGAGGACGCTTCCTTACCGTTCGAGGACGAGGGCGAGGCCCTGGCCCACGCCGATGCAGAGGGTGGCCACGCCGGTGCCGGAGCCGCGGCGGGCGAGCTGGTGGGCGACCGTGCCGGCGAGCCGGGCACCGGAGGCGCCGAGCGGATGGCCGAGCGCGATGGCCCCGCCCTGGGGGTTGAGGACCGCCGGGTCGAACTCGGGCCACCCGGCGAGGCACCCGAGCACCTGGGCGGCGAAGGCCTCGTTCAGTTCGAGGACTGACAGATCGTCAAATCCCTTGCCCGCCTTGGCGAGTGCGCGGTTGACGGCCTCGACCGGGGCGATCCCGAAGTACTGCGGGTCGGTCGCGGACACACCGGTCGCGCGGATCCGGGCGAGCGGCTCGCGGCCCGTGGCCTTCAGCCCCTCCTCATCGGTCAGGAGCAGAGCGGCGGCACCGTCGTTGAGCGGGGAGGCGTTGCCCGCGGTGACTGTACCTCCCTGGCTGCGGAACGACGGCTCGAGCCTGGCCATCGCGGCGAGCGAGGCGTCCGGCCGTACGCACTCGTCCACGGCGACGACCACCGGTTCACCCTTGCGCCGCGGGACGAGCACGGGCGCCGACTCGGCGTCGAACAGGCCCTGTTCCCGGGCGGCGGCCGCCTTGCGATGGGAGGAGAGGGCGAACTCGTCCTGCTGCTCCCGGCCGATCCCGTGCTTGTCGGCGATCAGCTCGGCGCTCTCGCCCAGCGGGACGGTCCACTGCGGGTCCATCCTCGGATTGACCATGCGCCAGCCGAGCGTCGTGGAGTACAGCTCCGCGTGTCCGGCCGGGAAGGGCCGGTCGGACTTGGGCAGGACGTAGGGGGCGCGGGTCATGGATTCGACTCCGCCGGCGAGGGCGATGTGCGCGTCGCCGACGGCGATGGCGCGGGCCGCCTGGACGACCGCCTCCAGCCCGGAGGCGCACAGCCGGTTGACGGTCACGCCCGGCACGGAGGTCGGCAGACCGGCGAGCAGCCCGGCCATCCGGGCCACGTTGCGGTTCTCCTCGCCGGCGCCGTTGGCGTTGCCGAGGTAGACGTCGTCGATCCGGGCCGGGTCCAGGTCCGGGGTGCGGTCGAGGAGCGCACGCAGGGCGTGGGCGGCGAGATCGTCCGGGCGTACGGAGGCCAGGGCGCCGTTGTAGCGGCCGATCGGGGTGCGGACGGCGTCGACGATGTAAACCGTGTTCACAGCAGGTTCTCCGCGATGCTCAGTTCAACGTCGGTCCGGGCGACGACCTCGTCCACACGCACACCGGGCGCCGTCTCCACGAGGGTGAGCCCCTCCTCGGTGATGTCCAGCACCGCGAGATCCGTGATGACTCGGTTCACGCACGCCTTGCCCGTGAGCGGCAGCGTGCACTCCTTCAGGATCTTCGGGGAGCCGTCCTTCGCGGTGTGGGTCATCACCGCGATCACTCGCCGGGCGCCGTGCACCAGGTCCATCGCGCCGCCGATCCCGGTGACCAGCTTGCCGGGCACGGCCCAGTTGGCCAGGTCGCCGGCGGCGGACACCTGCATCGCGCCGAGCACGGCCACGTCGATGTGCCCACCGCGGATCATCGCGAAGGACAGCGCCGAGTCGAAGAAGGACGCGCCCGGCAGCACGGTGACGGTCTCCTTGCCGGCATTGATCAGATCCGGGTCGACCTGGTCGTCGGTCGGGTACGGCCCGGTGCCGAGAATCCCGTTCTCCGACTCCAGGACCACCTCGACGCCCTCGGGCAGATGGTTCGGGATCAGCGTGGGCAGCCCGATGCCGAGGTTGACGTACTGGCCGTCCCGAAGCTCGCGCGCGGCCCGCGCGGCCATCTCCTCGCGTGTCCAGGCCATCAGCTGCTCACCGTCCGCTGCTCGATCCGCTTGTCCGCCGCCTGCTCCGGGGTCAGCGCCACGACGCGCTGCACGAAGATGCCCGGCACGTGCACGGCGTCCGGGTCGATCTCGCCGGGCTCGACCAGCTCCTCGACCTCGGCGATCGTGACCTTGCCGGCCATGGCGGCCAGGGGGTTGAAGTTCCGGGTGGACCGGTTGAAGACCAGGTTTCCGTGCCGGTCGCCCTTCGCGGCCCTGACCAGCGCGAAGTCGGTGCGGATGGCGCGCTCCAGGACGTACTCCACGCCGTCGAACTCCCGCACCTCCTTCGGCGGTGAGGCGAGCGCGACGCCGCCCTGGCCGTCGTAGCGCCAGGGCAGCCCGCCCTCGGCGACCTGGGTGCCGACCCCGGCCGGGGTGTAGAAGGCGGGGATCCCGGCGCCGCCCGCGCGCAGCCGCTCGGCGAGCGTGCCCTGCGGGATCAGCTCCACCTCCAGCTCGCCGGCGAGGTACTGGCGGCCGAACTCCTTGTTCGCGCCGATGTACGAGCCGGTCACCCGCGCGATCCGCCCCGCGGCCAGCAGTACCGCGAGCCCGGTCTCCATCGCCCCGCAGTTGTTCGACACCACGCCCAGCCCGCCGACCCCGCGCTCGTACAGCGCCTGGATCAGCACGTTCGGCACACCGCTCAGCCCGAACCCGCCGACCGCGAGGGACGCGTCGTCCGGTACGTCGGCCACCGCCTCCAGGGCCGTCGCGACCACCTTGTCCATCCGTGAAGCCCCATTTCGTCAATTAATCAGGGCACTGAGTATTTCAGCGAGGTGGCCCTCACGCTGCCACCGGAGGCAGTTGTCGTCAAGACCACTGCATATGACCATTCCGATCGACAGACGCGCAGGCTCATCGCCAGGTATCGTTCAGTACACCAACTAATCGATCAGGGGAGTGGGCATGGCCGCCGTGGACCTCGCCACCCATCCCGGGCATCTGGCCCGGCGGCTCCAGCAGGCCCATTACCTGTTGTGGAACACGATGGTCTCCGAGGAGATCACCTCACCGCAGTTCGCGGTCATGAACGCGCTCGTCGCCGAGCCGGGTCTCGATCAGCGGACCGCGGGGGAGCGGGTGGGCCTGGACCGCTCGACCATCGCCGAGGTCATCAGCCGGCTCGGCCGCCGGGGGCTGCTGACCAAGACGCGCGACCCGGGGGACGGCCGGCGCTTCCTGCTCCGCCTGACCGACGACGGCCTGCGCACCCACCGCAAGCTGACCGTGCGCACCGCCCGGATGAACCAGGTATTCCTCGCGCCCCTGTCGGCCGAGGAGCAGACCGTGTTCTTCGACCTGATCCGCCGGGTGGCCGACGCGGCGGAGGGCCTGCGCAATCCGGCGGAGCCGGTGACGGCACAGGGCTGACCCGCTGACCGCACCGGTCCGCCCGCCGGTCCGCGCCGGTCCGCGCTGCCCCGTGCCGGTCCGCGTTGCCCGTGCCGTTACGCAGCCGTCCGTGCAAGGATCACGGCGCCGGGGCGAACACCACCCACACCTGTCCGGCGGCGAACTTCAGCGGCCTGCCGTCCCGTGCCGTGAACGTCGTACCGCCCGTCGCGACCGGCCGTGACCAGGAGGCGGCGAAGGACCGCCCGTCGCGCAGCACCTCCGCGCTCCCCGAGCCGACCGTCTCGGTGTACGGCGTGTGGTTGCCGAGCGCGTCGTGGTAGCGGGAGCCACGGATCCTGACGTACTGCACGACGACCGTGGCCGGGGCCACCGGCACCCTGTCGGTCGTCACCGTGGGCGTGCCGTCCATCGCGACCAGCCAGCGGCTCCGCTGGGCGGACCAGGTGAAGGTGAAGCGGGCGGCCGGATAGCGGACGGTGCGCGAGGCCGTGCGGGTGCCGCCCGACGACGGGGCCGGGCCGTAACCGAAGCCGGTCGTCAGCGCCCTCTTGCCCGGCGCGGCGGAGAGCAGCCTGGCGGGACGCAGATAGAGGTTGTGCGGGGCGGCCTTGCCGAGGCCCCGGTAGTAGGCGGCGGGGGCCGCGCCGGGTGACTCCGCCCGCAACGGTGCCCTGCCGATCAGCGGCAGCAGCTTGTGCTGGGCGCCCGAGAAGGCGAGGGCGGGCCGCTCGAACTGTCGCAGCAGCTCCAGATCGGACTCGCGGGCGCTGCGCACCGGTCCGACCGCCGTCGGCAGCGTGGTCGCGTACACCGCCAGCAGACGGCTCAGACCGCCCTCCACCGGCTCCGTGTACACCACGTCAGCCGCCGCCAGCCCGGTCTGCGGGCGGGCCGCCGGCGCGTTGTCGATCTTCACGGCGAGCGGTGACCCGGCGGTCGAGTGCGCCGGTGACGCCGGCCTTGTCAGGGGCGATGCCGGTGCCGGGATGTGCTGCGGGGCGCGGTCGTCGTCCCGGCCGCGGTGCGTGCAGCCCGCCGTGAAGGAGACGGTCAGCGAGGTGGCCACCACGGCCGCTGTCAGTACCACGCGCCGCGAGCGCGCTCCGTATCTCATGCCCACCGTTGCCACCCAGTCCACGTTGTCCGATTGTGTGCTCATCAGGTCAACGGTGGCCATACCCGATCACTCACGGTCGTGCGCGTTCAAGGGGCCGATCGGGCGCATGGTGTGACCCGGGTGGGGGCAGCGCCGGAACGGGCGCGGGGCCGTGCTGATCGCTTCCCGGCGCGGCGCTCAGCCGAGGATCTCCGCCAGGTCGTAGCGCACCGGCTCCTCCAACTGCGCGTACGTGCAGCTCTCCGGCGTACGGTCCGGGCGCCAGCGGCGGAAGCGGGCGGTGTGCCGGAAACGCTGCCCGTTCTCCATGTGGTCGTAGGCCACCTCGGCGACCCGCTCCGGTCGGAGCGGCACCCAGGACAGGTCCTTCTTGCCGGACCAGCGGCTCGGCGCGCCCGGCAGCCGGGCCGTCTCGTGGGCGGACTCGTCCGACCAGGCCGCCCAGGGGTGCCCGGTCACGTCGTCCATGCGCAGCGGCGCCAGCTCCTCGACCAGTTCGGCGCGCCGCGTCATGGCGAAGGCGGCCGAGACGCCCACGTGCTGGAGCCTGCCGTGGTCGTCGTACAGCCCGAGCAGCAGCGAGCCGACCACCGGGCCGCTCTTGTGGAAGCGGTACCCGGCCACGACGACGTCGGCCGTCCGCTCGTGCTTGATCTTGAACATGGCCCGCTCGTCCTGGAGATAGCGCAGGGTGAGCGGCTTGGCCACGACCCCGTCCAGACCGGCGCCCTCGAACTGCTCGAACCATCGCCGGGCCACGTCGATGTCCCTCGTCGCGGGGGCCAGATGCACCGGCGGGGTCGACTCGGCGAGCGCCCGGTCCAGCAGGGCGCGACGGTCGGTGAGCGGCACGTCGAGCAGCGAGTCGCGGTCCAGGGCGAGCAGATCGAAGGCGACGAACGAGGCGGGCGTCTTCTCGGCCAGCATCCGCACCCGGGAGTCCGCCGGGTGGATGCGCTCGGTCAGCGCGTCGAAGTCCAGCCGCCCGTTCCGCGCGATCACGATCTCTCCGTCGAGCACGCACCGCTTGGGCACCCGCTCCCGCAGCGCCGCCACCAGCTCGGGAAAATACCTGGTCAGCGGCTTCCCGGTCCGGCTGCCCAGCTCGACGTCGGGCCCGTCACGGAACACGATCGCCCGGAACCCGTCCCACTTCGCCTCGTAGTGCATACCCGGCGGGATCTTCGCCACCGACTTGGCGAGCATGGGTTTAACGGGCGGCATCACCGGCAGATCCATGGGTTCGATTCTGCGGGCATACGACGGTGAACGCCCGCTGTCACCCGGTATGCGTGCTGTGCGGGGTGCGCCTACCGTGGCCGCATGGGTGATGCGGTGGAACTGGACGTGGCCGGCCGGACCGTACGGCTGTCCAGCCCGGACAAGGTCTTCTTCCCCGAGCGCGGTTTCACCAAGCTGGACGTCGCCCGGTACTACGCCTCCGTCGGCCCCGGCATCCTGCGCGCCCTGCGCGAGCGGCCCACCACTCTCCAGCGCTACCCGGACGGCGTCGACGGCGAGTGGTTCTACCAGAAGCGTGCCCCCAAGGGCATGCCCGACTGGATCCCGACCGCCCACATCACCTTCCCCAGCGGCCGCAGCGCCGACGAGATGTGCCCCACCGAGGAGGCCGCCGTGGTGTGGGCCGCCCAGTACGGCACGCTCACCTTCCACCCCTGGCCGGTGCGCCGCACCCACGTCGATCACCCCGACGAACTCCGTATCGACCTCGACCCGCAGCCCGGCACGGACTTTGACGACGCGGTCCGCGCCGCCCATGAGCTGCGCTCCGTCCTCGACGAGTTCGGCGGACTGCGCGGCTGGCCGAAGACCTCCGGCGGGCGTGGCCTGCACGTCTTCGTCCCGATCGAGCCACGCTGGACCTTCACCCAGGTGCGCCGCGCCGCGATCGCGGTCGGCCGGGAGATGGCACGCCGGATGCCCGACCAGGTGACGATCAAATGGTGGAAGGAGGAGCGGGGCCGCCGTATCTTCCTCGACTACAACCAGACGGCCCGCGACCGCACCATCGCCTCCGCCTACTCGGTACGCCCCCGCCCGCAGGCCCCCGTCTCGGCGCCGCTGCGCTGGGAGGAGGTCGGCGCGGCCCACCCCCGCGACTTCGACCTCGCCACCATGCCGGCCCGCTTCGCCGAACTCGGCGACGTACACGCCGACATGGACGATCACGCCTACTCCCTGGACGCCCTCCTGGAACTGGCCCGCCGCGACGAACACGACCACGGCCTGGGCGATCTGCCGTACCCACCGGAATACCCGAAGATGCCCGGCGAACCGAAACGCGTTCAGCCGAGCCGGGCCCGGCGGGAGGAGACGTCCTGAGGGCATCCCGGTCCTGCCCCCCTGTCGCCGGGCCACACCCCTCGATCACCGTCCACCCACTCCTCCGCGCCACCGGCCGTGTACGGCCCGGTCGGGTTGGACCGGCTGGATCTCGCCCTCGCCTGGTGGCTCGATCCGCGCTCGCTTCCGTGCGGCGCCCGGAAGCCGTGCAACCCGCCCCGGCCGAGGCGTTGTTGTGCCACCGACAGGGGCGCCACCTGGCGGTTATCCTGGCCGGCAGCCGCCGATGAGGAGACCCGAAGTGACCGAGGCAGTGTCGCGTCCCACGCTGGAGGCCGTGGCCGCGCGGGCCGGGGTGTCCCGGGCCACCGTGTCGCGGGTCGTCAACGGCGGCGACGGGGTGCGCGAGCCGCTGGCCGAGCGGGTGCGGCGGGCCGTGGCGGAGCTGGGCTACGTGCCCAACCAGGCGGCGCGCAGCCTCGTCACCAGACGCCACGACGCCGTCGCCGTCGTCATCGCCGAGCCCGAGGCCCGGGTCTTCGCCGACCCCTTCTTCGCCCTCCAGCTGCGTGGCATCAGCAAGGAGCTGACCGCCCACGACAACCAGCTCGTGCTCCTGCTCACCGAGGGCCGTGCCGATCACGCGCGCGTGGCCCGGTATCTCGCCGGCGGACACGTCGACGGCGCGCTCGTCTTCTCCCTGCACCTCGACGACCCGCTGCCCGGCCTCATCCACGAGGCCGCCGTGCCCACCGTCTTCGGCGGGCGGCCCGGCTGGGGCGACGACACCCGGACCGGCGACCATACGGACGTGGTGTACGTCGACTGCGACAACAGGGGCGGAGCCCACACGGCCGTACGCCATCTCGTGGACCTCGGCCGCCGGCGTATCGCGCACCTCACCGGTGCCCTGGACCAGACCTCGGCGGTGGACCGGCTCGACGGATACCGGGACGTCATGGAGGACGTGCCCGGCGGGAGCGATCCCCGGCTGGTCGTGGAGAGCGACTTCACCCCGGCCGGCGGGGAACGGGCGATGCGTGAACTCCTCGACCGCTGCCCGGACGTGGACGCTGTGTTCGCCGCCAACGACCTCACCGCGCTCGGCGCGCTGCGCGTGCTGAGGGCGAGCGGCCGACGCGTGCCCGAGGACGTGGCCGTGATCGGCTTCGACGACGTGCTGCCCGTCGCCGAACAGACCGATCCGCCGCTGACGACGGTCCGTCAGGACATCGAGGAGATGGGCCGTCTGATGGCCCGCCTGCTGCTGCGCGGTCTGTCCGGCGGCCGCGACCGCGCCGGAGCCCCGGCGGACCCGCCGCCCGCCGGCGGCGTGATCCTCCCGACGGCCCTGATCCGCCGCGCCTCCGCGTAGCCACGGGCGGCGGTCCGGCCCCGTCCGGCCGGGGCTCAGCCCTGCGGCGACGCGCTCCGGATCACCGCGAAGTGGGCGCCGTGCGAGTCGGTGAGCTGGGCCATGCGGCCCACGCCCGCCATCGTCGTCGCCGGCATGCGCACCGCTCCGCCGAGCTGCTGTGCCTTGTCGGCCGTGGCGTCCGCGTCCTCGACCTCGAAGTACGGCAGCCAGTGGGGGGCGCCGCCCGCCTTGCCGGGGGCGTCGGACAGGGGCATGATCCCGCCGAACATCGATTCCTCGCCGGCACCGTTCGGATTGAAGCAGGTGTAGGTCCCGCCCGGGAACGGCGCCGAGGAGGTCTCCATGCCGAGCACCCGCTGGTAGAAGGCGGCGCCCGCCGCGACGTCCGGGGTGTACAGCTCGACCCAGCACAGCGAGCCCGGCTCGTTCGCCACGTCCACGCCCTTGGTCTGTCCGGGCTGCCAGATCCCGAACGGCGCGCCTGCCTGGTCGGCGAGGACCGCCATGTGTCCCTGGCCCATCACGTCCACAGGCCCGAACAGCACGCTGCCGTGGGCCTGTTCGACCGACTTCGCGGTGGCCTCGGCGTCCGCGCTCTGGAAGTACACCGTCCAGGCCGACGAAGCCTGCTCGGGGCCGCTCGGCCCGCAGCCCGCCACGGTTCTCCCGCCCAGCTGGAAGAAGCCGTAGCCGCCGGCGTCCGGTCCTGCCGACTGGAACTCCCAGCCGAACAGAGCGTCGTAGAAGGACCGGGCGCCTTCGATGTCGGAGGTGGCGACATCGATCCAGTTCGGGGCGCCGTTGGCGAAACGGGTGGTGAGCATCTTCGTACTCCTCGAAAGGGGTCCCGTCCTCTGCACTGCCGAGTCTGGCACCCCCCACTGACAATCGCCGCCGGAGCACCGCGACGTGCCGCAGCGGTCCCCGGCCTCACCCTGCGTGACCGGACGCGCTCTCCGGGTTCTCGCACACGCCCCCGCGCGCCGCCGTGCACTCGCGTGGACCGGGGGCGCATGATCGGGGCTGCCGGAGGCCTTGGCGGCGGCGTTGAGCCCGCGTTGATCGAACGTTTTTCACCGCGCGGCACGATCCTGACCATGCACATCGACACGATCACCCCGGCCGACGACACCTGGCAGGCGCAGGCCCTGTGCGCCCAGACGGGGCCGGACTTCTTCTTCCCCGAGCCCGGCAGCTCGGTGCGCGAGGCGAAGCGCATCTGCGCCATGTGCGAGCTGCGACCGGCCTGCCTGGACTACGCCCTGGCGAACGACGAGCGTTTCGGCGTCTGGGGCGGGCTCTCCGAGAAGGAACGCCTCGCCCTGCGCCGCGCCTCCTCCTGACGCCGGCGGGCCCCCGTTCCCGCGGCCCACCCGCCGTCGGAGACCGTCGCCCCGCCCGCGGTCAGCTCCCGGCCCGCGCCGCCATCCTGGCCTTGCGCGCGGCCAGCTTCTCGTCGAACTTCGTGGCCTCGTCGTTCAGCCCGCCCATGAACAGGCCGAGTTCCTCCTGCGCCTGGCGGCCCTCGGGGCCGAGGCCGTCGATCTCCAGGACCTTCAGGAAGCGCAGCACGGGCTGCAGGACGTCGTCGTGGTGGATGCGCAGGTTGTAGACCTCGCCGATGGCCATCTGCGCGGCGGCCCGCTCGAAGCCGGGGATGCCGTGGCCGGGCATCCGGAAGTTGACCACGACGTCCCGGACCGCCTGCATGGTCAGGTCGGGAGCGAGTTCGAAGGCGGCCTTCAGCAGGTTGCGGTAGAAGACCATGTGCAGGTTCTCGTCGGTCGCGATGCGGGCCAGCATGCGGTCGCAGACCGGGTCGCCGGACTGGTGTCCGGTGTTGCGGTGCGAGATGCGGGTGGCCAGCTCCTGGAAGGCGACGTAGGCGATCGAGTGCAGCATCGAGTGAGCGTTGTCGGACTCGAAGCCCTCGCTCATGTGCGACATGCGGAACTGTTCCAGCTTGTCGGGGTCCACCGCGCGCGAGGCGAGCAGATAGTCGCGCATCACGATGCCGTGCCGGCCCTCCTCGGCCGTCCAGCGGTGCACCCAGGTGCCCCAGGCGCCGTCGCGGCCGAAGAGCGTGGCGATCTCGTGGTGGTAGCTCGGCAGGTTGTCCTCGGTGAGCAGGTTGACCACGAGGGCGATCCGGCCGATCTCGGTCACCTTGGACTGGTCCTTGCCCCAGGCCTCGCCGTCCTCGAAGAGGCCGGGGAAGTTGCGGGCGTCGCTCCACGGCACGTACTCGTGCGGCATCCAGTCCTTGGCGATCTTCAGATGCCGGTTCAGTTCGTTCTCGACCACTTCCTCCAGCGCGTACAGCAGCCGCGCGTCGGTCCAGGCGGACGGGCTGCCGAGGTGAGGGGAGGTGATCGTCACGGGAACTCCAGGGGGACGCCGGGCGAGAGTGGAGAGAAGGGGACGGTCCGGCGAGCGGGGCCGGAAACCTACGAGATCGTAGGCTACGAATCCGTAGGTTACGAAGCCGTAGGTTAAGTTCGCTGTAAAGATCGCTGATCAGCACCCCTGGCACGGGTTTTCGATGCACCCTGCACGGGTTTCGCGGGCAGGCGAAACGGCCCCGGGGCGTCCAGGTCGCGGGGCCGTAGGGGTGCCGGAATCACCCGATCAGGCGTACAGGTCCCGCAGGCGTACCGAGAGGCAGGTCACACAGCCTTCCAGCTTCTCGAACTCGCTGATGTCCACCGTGACCACGTCGTGGCCGAGATCGGTCAGCAGCTCCGCCGTCTTCGGGGCGCTCGCCGCCATCAGCAGCTTGTGGCCGCCGAGCAGCACCACGTGCGAGCCGGACTCCTCCGGAACCGACAGGAAGCCCGGGAAGAGCGAGGGCCGGTCCAGCTTCGGTATGTGCCCGATCACCGTGCCGTCGGGCAGCGCCGTCACCGCCGACTTCAGGTGCAGCACCCGCGTCACCGGGACGGCCACCACGCGGGCGCCGAGCGGCTCGAAGGCGGCCCGCAACTGCTGTACACCGGCCGCGTTGGTCCGCCCGCCCCGGCCGACGTAGACGGTGTCGCCGACCTTCAGGACGTCGCCGCCGTCCAGCGTGCCCGGCTCCCAGATCCAGTTCACCGAGCAGCCGAGGCGGGCCACCGCCTCCTCGACCCCGACGGTCTCGATACGCCGGGACTCGGCGCCGGGCCGGGTGATCAAGGCCACGTTCTTGTACATGACGACGGTGTCCTCGACGAACACCGAGTCCGGGCAGTCGTCCTCCGGGTCGACCTCGATCGTCTCCCAGCCGTGCGTGCGCAGCGCCTCGACGTAGGCCTCCCACTGCTCCGTGGCGAGCTCCACGTCGACCTTCTCCCGCTCGACGTGCGTCACCAGGCCTTCGGCGAGGCGGGGGCTGGGGCGGCGGACGAGGGCCTTCTTGCTGGGCACGAGGGACCTTTCGAATCGATGGTGCGGCGGCCGGCGCCGGTGATGGACGGCACCGGTTCGCCATCATGCAGCCCGCTCCCGCCAGGGCAAAACCCTCGTTGTCAGGCTGTGCCCCTCCTGAGACGTCGGGGCCGCGGCCGCGCCCGGGACATCGGACCGCCGTGGTCCGTCACCGACGCTCCACGGTGGCCGATCCCCGTGCCGTGCGCAGCCGTTTCGGGGGCCCCGTGAAGCGCACCTCGCCGCGGTCCCGGCCGAGTTCGACGATCCGGCGGGCGAGCCGGACGACGCCCGGGTGGTACGCGGCGACCACGTCCCCGGCCCGGGTGAGGAGACCCGGAGCCCGCTCCGGCGCCGTGTCCCGGGCGCCGGCGACCGAGGCGCCCCGCACGGTGAGCCGTAGCACCTAGTCCCCGGCCGACGACATGGCCGGCCGGGGTGATGGGATCGGGGCCGTGCTCCACCACCGGCACCGCACCGCACGGTCTTCGCGCCGGCGCCGTGCGAACCGGTCGGCGAGCCCCTCGTGGTCGATGTCCCGCGAGCCGCCCGTACGTGCCTACCCGACGTCTTGCGGCGCGATCTCCTTCAGTTCTCCTTCCTCCATCAGCAGCCAGCGGGTGATGCCGATCGACTCCAGGAACGGCAGGTCGTGGCTGGCCACGAGCAGTGCGCCCTCGTACGACTCCAGGGCCGAGGTCAGCTGCCGCACGCTCGCCATGTCGAGGTTGTTGGTCGGCTCGTCGAGCAGCAGCAGCTGGGGTGCGGGCTCGGCGAGCATCAGCGCGGCCAGCGTCGCCCGGAACCGCTCGCCGCCCGACAGCGTGGCCGCCTTCTGGTCGGCTCGCGCGCCCCGGAAAAGGAAGCGGGCGAGGCGCGCCCGGATCCGGTTGTTGGTGGCGCCCGGCGCGAACCGGGCCACGTTCTCGGCGACCGTCCGGTCGTCGTCCAGCACGTCCAGCCGCTGGGGCAGAAAACGCAGCGGTACGTGCGCGTGTGCCTCACCGGAGACCGGCGCCAGTTCCCCGGCGACGGTCCGCAGCAGCGTCGTCTTGCCGGCGCCGTTGCGCCCGACCAGCGCGATCCGCTCCGGGCCGCGCAGGTCGAGGATGCCCTCGACCCGCGACCCGTAGGCCAGCCCCAGGTTCTCCAGGGTGAGCACCTGCCGGCCGGGCGGCACGGCCGTGTACGGCAGCTCGACGCGGATCTCGTCGTCGTCCCGTACGGCCTCCACCGCCTCGTCCAGCCGTTCCCTGGCCTCGGCGAGCTTCTCCTCGTGCATGATCCGGTGCTTGCCCGCGGACTCCTGGGCGGCGCGTTTGCGCGCCCCCATGACGATCTTCGGCTCGCGCTTCTGCTCGTACATCTTCTGGCCGTACCGTTTGCGGCGGGCCAGTTTGACCTGGGCGTCGGCCAGTTCACGCTTCTGCTTGCGCAGATCGGCCTCGGCCACGCGCACCATCCGCTCGGCGGCGTCCTGCTCGACGGCGAGGGCCTGCTCGTAGGCCGAGAAGTTGCCGCCGTACCAGACGACCTCCCCGGAGCGCAGATCCGCGATCTGGTCGACCTGGTCGAGCAGTTCCCGGTCGTGGCTGACCACGATCAGGACTCCGGGCCATGCGGCGACGGCCTGGTAGAGCCGCCGGCGCGCGTACAGGTCGAGGTTGTTGGTCGGTTCGTCCAGCAGCAGTGCGTCCGGGCGGCGCAGCAACAGCGCGGCCAGTCGCAGCAGCACGGACTCGCCGCCGGAGACCTCGCCGACGGTGCGGTCCAGGCCGATGTGGCCGAGTCCGAGCTCGCCGAGGGTGACCAGGGCGCGCTCCTCGACGTCCCAGTCGTCGCCGACGGTCTCGAAGTGCTCCTCGGCGACGTCGCCCGCCTCGATGGCGTGCAGCGCGGCGCGCTGTGCGGCGATGCCGAGGGCCTGGTCGACGCGGAGTGCGGTGTCGAGGGTGACGTTCTGCGGGAGGTAGCCGATATCGCCGGCCGCCTTGACCGTGCCGTCGGCCGGGGTGAGTTCCCCGGCCAGCAGCTTCAACAGGGTCGACTTCCCTGATCCGTTGACGCCGACGAGCCCGGTCCGGCCGGGGCCGAAGGCGATGTCGAGCCCGTCGAAGACGGCGGTGCCGTCGGGCCAGGCGAAGGTCAGGGACGTACAGGTGAGGGAGGATGACATGGAGGCCTCGCATAAGGGTGCGTGCGGTCGGGTGAGCGCATGTCGAGACACCGCGAGGCGGGAACCGAAGGTCTGGGGGCACGAGGAGCCCAGAAAAAAAGGGCCTGTGCCGGGGGACGGCTCGGACGCCGAGGTCGTACGCCGCGCACACCTCACCGGTGCGACGCGATGCCTCAGGACCTCAGACGAGCAACGTCCTTCTCCAATCGACGGCAACAGGACCGATGTAAACGGTAGGAGGGACTCTTTGGGCTGTCAACGCAATTAAGTGCGGCCGGTCGCCGCCGGTCGTGCCGGGGCCGGACGCGCTGTCACGCGCGCGTAGCGGTCAGCAGGCGTCGCGCATCAGCTCGGCCAGGTCGTGGTCCAGGTCGAGCTGGAGGTGTTCGAGGCCGACGGGCACGAGGTCGTCGGCCGCCACCAGGAAGCTCCGGATCTCGCCCGAGCGCACGTGCACGACCGCGGTGCCCTCGGGGGCGTGGAACTCCAGCACCGTGCGGTCGTAGCCGTAGGGCCGCACCCGGACGTCGCCGTAGCCCTCCGGGCCCTCCAGCCCGGCGAGCAGCAGCTCGCGGGAGAAGGTCCAGCACACCTCGACGCCTTCCAGGGTGGCCGGGGCCGGGAAGGTCATGACGACGGCGAACGGGTCGCGCCGGTCGTAGCGCAGCGTGGCGGGAATGCTCGGCATGCGCGGTGCGGCGGCGACGAGGCGGGCTTCTACCGGCTGCTCGATGACGGTGGACAACGCCTTGCTCCCTCGTGACGGCTGGACTACGCCCGGGTGTGCGGCACCCGGCACTGGAAGAGACGTCGGATCCGGCCGAAGCGTGCACACGAAGCACGAGTGACCTCGGTCACCGTGTTCCCGCGCGGCGGGCGCGGGCCGTCGGGCCCGCGACGACGGGCAGTTGGGCCCCTGGACGGCGCCGGTCCGGTGGGCTAGCTTCGCCCGCCATGAGGCGCTTGGGGAGCACGCGACGCAGGGCACGGACGGGCCGGCTGGTGGCGGCGGGGGTGGCGTGCGGGGCGGCGCTGGCCGCGCTGACCGTACCGGCGGCCCAGGCGCGGTCCCTCGGGCCGGACAGCGGGACACTCGGACAGGCCGGCGGGACCCTCGGACACGACGGCGGCACAGTGCACTGGGCGGCGAAGGACCCCGGCACCCCGCAGGTCCGCTTCCGGGGGCTCGCGGCCGTCGACCGGCACACCGCCTGGCTGGCCGGTACCGGCGGCACGGTGCTGCGCACCACGGACGGCGGTTCGAGCTGGCGGAACGTCTCTCCGCCGGGCGGGGGCGACCTGGAGTTCCGGGACGTGCAGGCGTTCGACGCGCGGCGCGCGGTGGTGCTGGCCATCGGCGAGGGCGAGGCCTCCCGTGTTTACCGCACCGACGACGGCGGGGCGACCTGGACCGAGTCCTTCCGCAACACCGATCCGCACGCCTTCTACGACTGCCTGGCCTTCTTCGACCGCCGCCACGGCCTCGCCCTGGGCGATCCGGTGGACGGCAGGTTCCGCATCCTGTCCACCAGTGACGGCGGCCGCTCCTGGCGGGTGCTGCCGGCACAGGGCATGCCGCCCGCCCTGGACGGCGAGGCCGGCTTCGCCGCGAGCGGCCAGTGCCTGGTCACCTCCGGCCCCAAGGACGTCTGGCTGGCCACCGGGGGCGGTGCCCGCGCGCGCGTGCTGCACTCCGCCGACCGCGGACTGACCTGGACGGCGGCCGACACACCCGTCCCGGCCGGCGATCCGGCCAAGGGCGTCTTCGCGCTCGCCTTCCGCGACCGCGCCCACGGCCTCGCCGTCGGCGGCGACTACCGCCCCGACCGTTCCTCGCCCGACGCCGCCGCCGTCACCGCCGACGGCGGCCGCACCTGGACCCCGGCCGCGACACCCCCGCCCGCCTACCGCTCCGGCGCCTCCTGGCTGCCGCACAGCCGCACCGCCGCGCTCGCCGTCGGCCCCACCGGCACCGACCTGACCACCGACGGCGGCCGCACCTGGCGCACGATCGACACCGGCTCCTACGACACCGTGACCTGCACACCCGACCTGAGCTGCTGGGCGGCCGGCGAGCAGGGCAGGGTGGCCAGGCTGGAACGCTGAGCGAGGGGCCGGCTCAGCTCGGCGTCTGCCGGTACCGGTCCAGCCCGGGAGCCGTCTTCGTGGCGACGAACTCGGTGACGCGGTACGTGCACACCCCGGCGACGGCGAACGGGTCACGCGCGATGATCTCGTCGATCCGGGCGCGGTCCTCCGCGACGGCCAGGATCACCCCGCCGTCCCGGAGTGTCTTGCGCCCGGAGGCCAGGAAGACGCCCTGCGTGTACTGCTCGTCCAGCCAGGCCAGGTGGTCGGGGAGCAGGGCGTCGACGGCGTCGAGCGGCGCGGTGTAGGTCAGCTCCAGCACGAACACGATCACGAGGCTACCCCCGGACTCCGGCAGCCGCCTGCGGCCCGTACAGTTCTCGTCACCATGACGACCGTAGGTGTGCCCGCGGGCTGGCCCGCGACCGAGGAAGAGGCCCGCGCCGTACAGGACGAACTGCGCGGGCGGGTGGTGCTGGACGAGCCCGGACCGCCGCCGGGGGAGGGGCATGTCACCGGGGTGGACGTCGCCTACGACGACGACCTCGACCTCGTCGCCGCGGCGGCCGTCGTGCTGGACGCCGCCACCCTGGACGTGGTGGCCGAGGCGACCGCGGTCGGCCGGGTGTCCTTCCCGTACGTGCCCGGTCTGCTCGCCTTCCGGGAGATCCCCACCGTCCGGGCGGTCCTGGACCGGCTGCCGTGCCCGCCCGGCCTGGTGGTGTGCGACGGCTACGGCCTCGCCCACCCGCGCCGCTTCGGTCTCGCCAGCCATCTGGGCGTGCTCACCGGCCTGCCGGTCATCGGCGTCGCCAAGAACCCGTTCACCTTCACGTACGACGACCCGGCCCCCGCGCGGGGCGCCTGCGCCGCGCTGCTCGCGGGGACCGAGGAGGTCGGGCGCGCCCTGCGCACCCAGGACGGCGTCAAGCCGGTCTTCGTCTCGGTCGGCCACCGGGTGAGCCTGGACAACGCCCTGGCGCACACCCTGGCCCTGACCCCGCGCTACCGGCTGCCGGAGACCACGCGCCGGGCGGACGCCCTGTGCCGCCGGGCGCTTCAGGAGGCGACGACGCGCCAGGCGCCGACCTCCTGATACGCCGAGTCGTGGACGGCCGCGCCGTCGCCCGGTTCGAGGGCGTAGTGGTGGAGATTGCCGCCCCAGTAGCGCAGGATCCGGCCGAGCTCACTCGCCCGGTCCCGCGCCGACGCGCCCTCGTCCATGGTCACTTCGAGCACGAACTTCACGCTCTCCTCGCCTTCTTGCGTCTGCTCCGGTCTGGGCCTCAATCGTGTCATTGAAAGACCCGGTGAGACTTTTCAGCGCCAGGCCGCGGAGGGATTGCGGGGGCGCGTCCGCAAACTCTCAAACGACAGGGAAGGCGGGGGCGTCGGCTACCCGCCGGCCGCCACCCGGAAGGTGATGCCGGCGGCGCTCAGCCGTCCGGTCAGGGCGTCGCCCATCGCCTGTGCCGTGGTGACCTGCCCGGCCGTCGGCGGGAGGTCGTCGAAGGCCAGGCACAGTGCCGCCTCGGCGAACATCTTCGCCGTCTCGTCGTAGCCGGGGTCGCCGCCCGCGACCTCCGTGTACACGCGCCGGCCGCCGCCCTCGCCCACGAAGCGCACCGAGAACCAGCTCCTGGACCGCTTCTCGGCGCTCGGCCCGCCCCCCGGCTCCAGCCGGTCCGACAACCAGCGCCGCGCGGGCGGCAGTTGGGCGGCGGTCAGCGCCGCGCCGACGGCGGCGAGCCCGCCGAGGGCGACCGGCAGATGCCGCACCGCCGCGTAGTGCCGGTAGCGGAAGTCCGGACCGTACCGCTCCAGTGCCCGTGCCGAACGCCGCACGGTCTGCGGGTCGAGGGTCGGCAGCGGCAGCGCCCACGCGCCGACCTCCGAGGCGAACCGTGGCGCGCCCGTCGGCGCCGTGACCCGGCGTCCCATCAGGCGTGGCTCGTGCCGCCCCCGTTCGCGCGCGGCGGCCAGCATCCGGCGGCCGCGGGCGACCTGGTTCAGCGCCGAGGCCAGGGTCCCGCCGGAGAAGGCCGCGTCGGCGGTGACGTAACCGTCCACGGTCAGCGGCA
Organism: Streptomyces sp. MMG1121; assembly: GCF_001280015.1. Classification (GTDB taxonomy): domain Bacteria; phylum Actinomycetota; class Actinomycetes; order Streptomycetales; family Streptomycetaceae; genus Streptomyces. The sequence continues at coordinate 232,757 of NZ_LGDV01000201.1, read as the reverse complement.
CCCCCTGCGGCAAGTGCCGGACCGTGAAGTACACACCCAGGTCGTGGGGCACGGAGTCGAAGCCGCAGGCGTGCACCAGGCGCGCGCCCGTCTCCCGCGCGCGTGCGTCGTGCCGGACGTACATCAGGTCCACGAACTCCGGCTCACCGGTCAGGTCCAGGTAGTCGGCCCCGGTGTCCGCGCAGGCGGCGACCAGCTCCTCGCCGTACAGCACGTACGGCCCGACGGCCGAGGCCACTACGCGCGCGTGCTCGGCGAGGGAGCGCACCCCGGCCGGTTCGGTCACGTCGGCCCGCAGCACCCCGATGTCGGCGCCGCCGGGGAGCCGTTCGCGCAGCCGCTCCAGCTTCCGTGCGTCGCGGCCGGCCACCGCCCAGCGCAGACCCTCGGGCGCGTGCGCGGCGAGGTACTCCGCCGTGAGGGTGCCGACGAAGCCCGTGGCCCCGAAGAGCACGAGGTCGTAGGGACGATCCGTCCTTTTCAGCCTGCTCATGACACCCCTTGATCGTGCAGCCCGCGCCGCTGTCGGTGGCTGAGGCTAGCGTGAGGAGAGCGAGCGTCGACGACCAGCCCGGAGGCAGAGGTGGCCCCAGCCAGGAACGCGCTGAAGAAGCGGGAGCACGTACGCGAGTTCGCGCTGCGGCTGCCCGGCGCGGCCGAGGAGTACCCGTGGGGCGAGACCGTCGCGAAGGCCGACAGGAAGGTGTTCGTCTTCCTCGGCGTGGACGACGGCACTCACCCGCTGGGCCTCACCGTCAAACTCCGGGACGAGGCGGCCCACGCCCACGCGCTGACCGCCCCCCGCGCCGAGCCCGCGGGCTACGGTCTCGGCCGGGCCGGCTGGGTGCACATCCCGCTGGTGGGGGCGGGCGCCCCGGCGGCGGAGCTGCTGTGCGAGTGGGTCGAGGAGAGCTACCGGTCGATCGCGCCGAAACGCCTCATAGCGGAACTCGACGCGCGCGTCGAGTGACGCCTCCGGCCCCCGTCCGACGTTCACTCTCCCGGGTGATCGGCGCCTCGCCGGGCACTTGGCTAAGCGCTTGCTCGTTAGGTCTTGTGTCCGATGGAACGTGTTCTTAGCATCGCTGGTGTTACATCAGTTGTGTCACACAGGCTTGGGGGCTGGACGCATGACGACGGCACAGACGCCGACGACGCCGGGCAGCGGTCCGCTCTCCGGCGTGCGCGTGGTCGAGCTGGCCGGCATCGGGCCGGGCCCGTTCGCCGCCATGCTCCTCGCCGACCTGGGCGCGGACGTGGTCCGGGTGGACCGGCCGGGCGGCGCCGGCCTCGCGATCGACCCGGCGTACGACGTCACCAACCGCAACAAGCGCTCGGTCGTGGTCGACCTGAAGGCCCCGGACGGCCCCGCGCGCGTGCTGGACCTCGCCGAGCGGGCGGACATCCTCGTCGAGGGATACCGCCCGGGCGTCGCCGAGCGCCTCGGCGTGGGCCCCGAGGAGTGCCACGCCCGCAACCCCCGCCTGGTCTACGGCCGGATGACCGGCTGGGGCCAGGAGGGCCCCCTCGCCCACCGCGCGGGCCACGACGTGGCCTACATCGCGCTCACCGGAACCCTCGGCATGATCGGCCGCCCGGACGAACCCCCGGCCGTCCCCGCCAACCTGCTCGGGGACTACGCGGGCGGCTCGCTCTACCTGGTCGTCGGCGTCCTCGCCGCCCTGCACCACGCGCGCGCGACCGGCACGGGACAGGTCGTGGACGCCGCCATCGTCGACGGCACGGCCCATCTGTCGGCGATGATCCACGGCATGCTCGCGGCCGGCGGCTGGCAGGACCGCCGCTCCGCCAACCTGCTCGACGGCGGCTGCCCCTACTACGGCACGTACGAGACGGCCGACGGCAAGTACATGGCGGTCGGTGCCCTGGAGAGCCGCTTCTACGAGGAGTTCCTGCACCTGCTCGGGCTGGACGACCTGGCCCCCGCCCGCAAGGACTGGACCCGCTGGGGCGAGCTGCGTGAGCGCGTCGCCGCCCGCTTCAGGTCCCGCACCCGCGACGAGTGGACGGCTGTCTTCGAGGGCACCGACGCCTGCGTGGCCCCCGTGCTGTCCCTGCGCGAGGCCCCGCACCACCCGCATCTCGCCGCCCGCGGCACCTTCACCGACCACGGCGGCATCACCCAGCCCGCGCCCGCCCCCCGCTTCTCCGCGACCCCCACCGCCGTCCGCACCGGCCCGGCCCGCCCGGGCGCGGACACGGAGGCGGTGGCGCGGGACTGGGCGATACCCGCACGTGCGGACGACGCCCCGGTCACAGGCAGCGACTGACCCCGCTCGGCACACCCATCCCGAAAGGCACTCCAGTGAGCACCGAAGCGTACGTGTACGACGCGATCCGCACCCCGCGCGGCCGCGGCAAGGCGAACGGCGCCCTGCACGGCACGAAGCCCATCGACCTGGTCGTCGGCCTCATCCACGAGATCCGCGACCGCTTCCCCGGTCTCGACCCGGCCGCGATCGACGACATCGTCCTCGGTGTCGTCGGACCGGTCGGCGACCAGGGCTCCGACATCGCCCGGATCGCCGCCATCGCCGCGGGACTGCCGGACACGGTCGCGGGCGTGCAGGAGAACCGCTTCTGTGCCTCGGGCCTGGAGGCCGTCAACATGGCCGCTGCCAAGGTCCGTTCGGGCTTCGAGGACCTGGTCCTCGCCGGCGGTGTGGAGTCGATGTCCCGGGTGCCGATGGCCTCCGACGGCGGCGCCTGGTTCAACGACCCCATGACCAACCTCGCCGTCAACTTCGTGCCGCAGGGCATCGGCGCCGACCTGATCGCCACCATCGAGGGTTTCTCGCGCCGGGACGTCGACGAGTACGCGGCGCTGTCCCAGGAGCGCGCGGTGACTGCCTGGAAGGAAGGCCGCTTCGACCGTTCCGTGGTCCCCGTGAAGGACCGCAGCGGCCTGGTCGTGCTCGACCACGACGAGCACCCGCGCCCCGGCACCACCGCCGACTCGCTGGCGGGGCTCAAGCCGTCGTTCGCCGACATCGGCGAGCTGGGCGGCTTCGACGCCGTCGCGCTGCAGAAGTACCACTGGGTGGAGAAGATCGACCACGTCCACCACGCGGGCAACTCCTCCGGCATCGTGGACGGTGCCTCGCTCGTCGCGATCGGCTCCAAGGAGGTCGGCGAGCGTTACGGCCTCACCCCGCGCGCGCGGATCGTCTCCGCCGCCGTCTCCGGCTCCGAGCCCACCATCATGCTCACCGGTCCCGCCCCCGCCACCCGCAAGGCGCTCGCCAAGGCCGGCCTCACCATCGACGACATCGACCTGGTCGAGATCAACGAGGCGTTCGCCGCGGTCGTGCTGCGCTTCGTCAAGGACATGGGCCTGTCCCTGGACAAGGTCAACGTCAACGGCGGCGCCATCGCGCTGGGCCATCCGCTCGGCGCGACCGGCGCGATGATCCTCGGCACCCTCGTGGACGAACTGGAGCGCCAGGACAAGCGCTACGGCCTCGCCACCCTGTGCGTCGGCGGCGGCATGGGCATCGCCACCGTCGTCGAGCGCATCTGACCTCCCCGCGGAATCACCAGACTTCAACGGAGACCACTGTCATGACCGAAAGCACGACCATCCGCTGGGAGCAGGACGACACCGGTGTCGTCACCCTCGTCCTCGACGACCCGAACCAGTCCGCGAACACCATGAACGAGGCGTTCCGCGCCTCCGTCACGGCGATCGCCGCGCGTGCGGAGGCCGAGAGGGACTCCATCCGCGGCATCATCTACACCTCCGCCAAGAAGACCTTCTTCGCGGGCGGCGACCTCAAGGACATGATCAAGGCCGGCCCCGAGGACGCCCAGCGGGTCTTCGACACCGCGACCGAGATCAAGAACGCCCTGCGCCGCATCGAGACCCTCGGCAAGCCGGTCGTCGCCGCCATCAACGGCGCGGCCCTGGGCGGCGGTTACGAGATCGCGCTCGCCTCCCACCACCGCATCGCGCTCGACGCCCCCGGCTCCAAGATCGGCCTGCCCGAGGTCACGCTGGGCCTGCTGCCCGCGGGCGGCGGCGTCACCCGCACCGTGCGCCTGATGGGCATCACGGACGCCCTGCTGAAGGTGCTGCTCCAGGGCACGCAGTACAACCCGCGCCGCGCCCAGGAGAACGGCCTGGTCCACGAGGTGGCCGCCACCCCGGAGGAGATGCTGGCCAAGGCCCGCGCCTTCATCGACGCACACCCCGAGTCGCGCCAGCCCTGGGACGTCCCCGGCCACAAGATCCCCGGCGGCACCCCCGCGAACCCGAAGTTCGCCGCCAACCTGCCCGCCTTCCCGGCCAACCTGCGCAAGCAGACGGCCGGCGCCCCCTACCCGGCCCCGCGCAACATCATGGCCGCGGCCGTCGAGGGCTCCCAGGTCGACTTCGAGACCGCGATCACCATCGAGACCCGCTACTTCACCGAGCTGGTCACCGGGCAGATCTCGAAGAACATGATCCAGGCGTTCTTCTTCGACCTCCAGGCCGTCAACTCCGGCGCCAACCGCCCGAAGGGCATCGAGCCCCGCCCGGTCCGCAAGGCCGCCGTCCTCGGCGCCGGCATGATGGGCGCCGGCATCGCCTACTCCTGTGCCCGCGCGGGCATCGACGTCGTCCTGAAGGACGTCTCCGCCGAGGCCGCAGCCAAGGGCAAGGGCTACGCCGAGAAGCTGTGCGCCAAGGCCGTCGCCAAGGGCCGTACCAGCCAGGAGAAGGCGGACGCACTGCTCGCCCGGATCACCCCGACCGCCGAGGCGGCCGACCTCGCGGGCTGCGACGCGGTGATCGAGGCCGTATTCGAGGACACCGCGCTCAAGCACAAGGTGTTCCAGGAGATCGAGTCCGTCGTCGCGCCGGACGCGCTGCTCTGCTCCAACACCTCCACCCTGCCCATCACCACCCTCGCCGAGGGTGTGGAGCGCCAGGGCGACTTCATCGGGCTGCACTTCTTCTCGCCGGTCGACAAGATGCCGCTGGTCGAGATCATCAAGGGCGAGCGCACCGGCGACGAGGCCCTGGCCCGGGCCTTCGACCTGGTCCGGCAGATCAACAAGACGCCGATCGTGGTGAACGACTCGCGCGGCTTCTTCACCTCCCGGGTGATCGGCCACTTCATCAACGAGGGCGTCGCCATGGTCGGCGAGGGCATTGAGCCCGCCTCCGTGGAGCAGGCCGCCGCCCAGGCCGGCTACCCGGCCAAGGTGCTCTCCCTGATGGACGAGCTGACCCTCACCCTGCCGCGCAAGATCCGCAAGGAGACGAAGCGGGCCGTGGAGGAGGCCGGCGGCACCTGGACCGCCCACCCGGCCGAGTCGGTCATCGACCGCATGGTCGACGAGTTCGGCCGTCCCGGCCGCAGCGGCGGCGGCGGCTTCTACGACTACACCGAGGACGGCAAGAGGGCCGGACTCTGGCCGGGCCTGCGCGAGCACTTCACCAGGCCGGGGTACGAGATCCCGTTCCGGGACATGCAGGAGCGGATGCTCTTCTCCGAGGCGCTCGACACCGTGCGGCTCCTCGAAGAGGGCGTCCTGACCTCGGTCGCCGACGCCAACATCGGTTCGATCTTCGGCATCGGCTTCCCCGGCTGGACCGGCGGCGTGCTGCAGTACGTCAACGGCTACGAAGGGGGCCTGCGCGGCTTCGTGGCCCGCGCGCGGGAGCTGGCCGCGACCTACGGCGAGCGGTTCACTCCGCCCGCGCTGCTCGTGGAGAAGGCGGAGAAGGGGGAGCGCTTCAGCGACTGAAGTCCGGATCCGGTCCGCCCGCCGCGGATCCGTCCGATCCGCCGACCCACTCGCTCAGCTCTTCCCGCAGCGACCGCTGGAACGTCGTCAGCAGCGCCTGCACGACCAACGGGTGCATGTGCGCCGACAGGGACTTCACGTCCCGGGCGGCACGCTCGGCCACCTCGCCGCGGAAGAGCCGGGCCAGCTCGTGGGCCGCGGCGCGCGAGTGCTCGATGAGCACCTTGCGCGCCGCGAGGATCACCTCCTGCGACAGCGGTACGTCGAGCAGCTGCACGCCGAGCCTGAGCAGCCCGGAGTCGACGCGGTAGGGGCCGTGGTCCCCGTCGCCCGCCACGACGACGTTCATCGCCGCCAGCCGCTCCACGTCCTCGGCGGAGAGCGGCCGCCCGGCCCGCCGCTCCAGTTCGCGCCGTGACACCGTGTCCACCGCGTCCGGTGCCCAGGACGCCACCACCGCGCGGTGAATGGCCAGGTCGTGCGGGCTGAGGTCGGGCGGCAGCTGCCGCAGGTACCGCTCGATCGCCGCCAGCGTCATGCCCTGCTGCTGCAACTGCTCGATGAGGGCCAGCCGTGCCACATGCCCGGGGCCGTAGCGGCCCACCCGGCGCGGACCGATCTCCGGGGGCGGGAGCAGCCCCTTGCTGCCGTAGAAGCGGACGGTGCGGACCGTGACGCCCGCGCGCGCGGCCAGCTCGTCGATGGTGAGGGTCTGCTCCCCGGTGTCGCTCGTCGCGTCGGTCGTCATGTGCAGCAGTATCACTGTCTCACCAGAAGTGTGAAACCCATGGTGAACGTCCGGTGACCCTCGCGTTGATCGTGTGAGAAGTAACGCTGTGTGACGTGGACCACCGCGTACCGGCGGATCTTTCTGGGAAGCTGCTGATCTGGTCTGTGCCGCGACTCGACAGGGTGGCGGCCGGGCCGGCCCTGCACGACCCCCGGGCCCACGAGGCCCGGGCAATCAGGAAGTGGTACGACCCCCGTGAGCAAGGACGTCGTGGAATCGGCACAGGCCGCCTCCCGCCCCCAAGTGACCCAGACGCCCGCCGACGCGGGCGACGCCGGTTACAGCAAGGACCTCAAGGCCCGCCACGTCAACATGATCGCCATCGGCGGTGCCATCGGCACCGGCCTCTTCCTCGGCGCCGGTGGCCGTCTGCACAACGCGGGCCCCGCCCTCGCGCTGGCCTACCTGGTCTGCGGCGTCTTCGCGTTCTTCGTCGTGCGCGCCCTGGGCGAGCTGGTCCTGTACCGCCCGTCCTCCGGCTCCTTCGTGTCGTACGCGCGCGAGTTCCTCGGCGAGAAGGGCGCCTACGTCGCCGGCTGGATGTACTTCCTGAACTGGTCGACCACCGGTATCGCCGACATCACCGCGATCGCGCTCTACACGCACTACTGGAGCATGTTCACCTCGATCCCGCAGTGGGTCCTGGCGCTGATCGCCCTCGCGGTGGTCCTCGCCGTGAACCTGATCTCGGTGAAGATCTTCGGCGAGATGGAGTTCTGGTTCGCGATCATCAAGGTCGCCACCCTGGTGAGCTTCATGCTGATCGGCATCTTCCTGCTGGCGACCCAGCACGACGTCGACGGCACCAAGCCGGGCCTGAGCGTCATCACCGACCACGGCGGCGTCTTCCCGCACGGACTGATGCCGGTCGTCCTGGTCATGCAGGGTGTGATCTTCGCCTACGCCGCCCTGGAGCTGGTCGGTGTGGCCGCCGGCGAGACCGCCGAGCCGGAGAAGATCGTCCCGCGCGCGGTGAACTCGATCATGTGGCGCGTCGGACTGTTCTACGTCGGCTCGGTCATCCTGCTCGCCCTGCTGCTGCCCGGCTCGGTGTACTCGGCCGACCAGAGCCCGTTCGTGACGGTCCTGTCCAAGATCGGCATCCCGGCGGCCGGCGACGTGATGAACCTCGTCGTGCTGACCGCCGCCATGTCCTCGCTGAACTCCGGCCTGTACTCCACCGGCCGCATCCTGCGCTCCATGGCCATGTCCGGCTCCGCGCCGAAGTTCACGCGCGTGATGAGCCGCAGCCAGGTGCCCTACGGCGGCATCCTGCTGACCTGCGCGGTCTGCGTGCTCGGCGTCGGCCTGAACTACCTGGTGCCCAGCCAGGCCTTCGAGATCGTGCTGAACGTCGCCTCCCTCGGCATCATCAGCACCTGGGTGATCATCATGCTCTGCCACATGATCTTCGTCCGCCGCGCCCGCGCGGGCCTGGTGACCCGGCCGCACTTCCAGCTGAAGTTCAGCCCGTTCACGGAGATCGCCACGATCGTCTTCCTGCTGGTCTGCCTCGGCATGATGTGGAACGACGCCGAGGTCGGCCGCAAGACCCTGCTCCTCATCCCGGTGATCGCCGTGATGCTGGTCGCCGGCTGGTTCGGCCTGCGCCGCTGGGGGTCCAAGAACACCGGCGAGGAGCCGGCGCAGCTGACGAAGTAGCAGCTCAGAGCCACTGTCAGTGGCATCGCCTACGGTGGCGTCATGTCGGGGATCACATACATCCGAGGTGACGCCACCGTTCCGTCGGTCAAGGGCGCGAAGGTGATCGCCCACGTCTGCAACGACATCGGCGGCTGGGGGAAGGGCTTCGTCCTGGCGCTCTCGCGGCGCTGGCCGGAGCCGGAGAAGGCGTACCGCGCCTGGCACCGCGACCGCGCGCACAACGACTTCGGGCTGGGCGCCGTCCAGCTGGTGCGGGTCGAGCCGTATGTGTGGGTGGCCAACATGATCGGCCAGCGCGGGATCAGGACGGGCAGCAAGGGGGTCCCCGTCCGCTACGAGGCGATCGACACCGCGCTCACCCGCCTCGCCGGCGAAGTGATCGAGCGGGGCGCGTCCGTGCACTTGCCCCGCATAGGCTGCGGCCTCGCGGGCGGGAAGTGGTCCCGCGTGGAGCCGCTCATCGCCGAGCGCCTGGTGAAGCGGGGGATCGTTGTGACGGTCTACGACCGCGGGGAGGGTGGGGGATGACCTCACGGGCGGGTGGGACAGGGACGGGTGCGACGGACGTCCTGGTGCTGGGAGGGGCCGGCGTGGACACGATCATCCACGTCCCCGAACTGCCCCTGCCGTACGCCGACAGCTACATGATCGACACCGGGATCCGCACCCGGGCCGGGCAGACCGGCGACTTCGTCGCGGTCGGTCTCGCCGCCCTCGGCCTGCGCGCCCACCACCTCGACCTGCTCGGCGACGACTCCGAGGGCGACCTCGTGCGCGCCCTGCACCGCGAGCACGGCATCGCGCTCACCGCGCTCCCGCAGCCCGCCGGGACCAGGCGCGCGGTCAACCTCGTCGGCCCCGACGGCCGCCGGCTGTCCCTGTACGACACGACCCGCGCCCGCCCCGGCGACCGCTTCCCGGAGGACACGCTGCGCGCGCTCGCCGCAGGCAGCCGGCATGTCCACGTGACCATCACCCAGCCCTGCGCCGAGGCCCTGCCGGTGCTGGCCGCGACCGGCGTCCCCTTCTCCACGGATCTGCACGACTGGGACGGCGAGAATCCCTACCACGAGCCGTTCGCGCTCGCCGCGGACCTCGTCTTCCTGTCGGCCGCCGCCCTGACCGATCCCGGGCGGACCCTGCGGCGCATCGCCGAGCGGGGCCGGGCCCGGACCGTGGTCGCCACCGCCGGCGCCGAGGGCGCGTATCTGCTGGCCGACGGCGAGCTGACCCGCGTGCCCGCCGAGACCCCGCCCGCGCCGGTGGTCGACTCCAACGGCGCGGGCGACGCCTTCGCCGCCGCGTTCCTCTACGGCCGTCTCGCTGGCGAGCCGCCCGCGACCTGTGCGCGCTACGGCGCGATCGCGGGGGCCCACGCCTGCACGGTCCCGGCCTCCCGCGCGGACGCGATAGACCGGGACCAGCTGCTGAAGCGGGCGGCCGGGCCGAGACCCTGACGCGGGCCCGGGTCAGCGCCCGTGGCCGCCGTGCGCCGCCTCGATCTTCTTCCACGACCTCGGCTGGGCCACCGTCGCGCCCGCCTCGGCCAGGGACACGGCGCGGGCCGCGGACAGGGCCGGCTTCGACGGCTGGAACAGCCAGGTGTGGAACAGCGCGGCGAGGGGCTTGCCGGACACCTGCTCGGCGTACCGCTGGAAGTCGGCCACCGAGGCGTTGCCGTACGCGTGCTCCTTCGGCCAGCCCTTCAGGATGGCGAAGAACGCGTGGTCGCCGACCTCGTTGCGCAGCGCCTGGATCGCGGCCGCTCCCCGGTCGTAGACGGCGTCGTCGAACTGCTTGTCCGCGCCCGGGTCACCGGGCTTGACCGTCCAGAACGGGTCGTCGGCCGGGTGCGAGGCGTACACGTAGTCGGCGAGTTGCTGCGCGGTGCCCTCGCCCTCGTGCTCGGACCACAGCCACTGCGCGTACGTCGCGAAGCCCTCGTTGATCCAGATGTCCTTCCAGTCCTTCAGCGACACGTCGTCGCCGTACCACTGGTGGGCCAGCTCGTGCACGACCACCGAGGCGTTGGCGCCCTTCGCGAACTGCTTCGGGCTGTAGTAGACGCGGGTCTGGGTCTCCAGCGCGTATCCGGTCGTGGTGTTCGGCACATAACCGCCGGCCGAGCTGAACGGATACGGCCCGAAGTAGCCGCTCAGCCAGTCGACCAGCTCCCCGGTGCGCTCCACGCTCGCCCGCGCGGCCCCGTCGTTGTCGCCGAGGTCCTTGCTGTAGGCGTTGATGACGGGCACCCCGCCGTCGGAGGTGCTGGTGGTGATGTCGAACTTGCCGATGGCGAGCGTGGCCAGATAGGTCGCCTGCGGCTTGTTCTGCCGCCAGCTGTAGCGGGTCCAGCCGAGCTGCGAACTGGTCGCCTGGAGCGTGCCGTTGGAGATGGCCTGGGTGCCGTCCGGCACGGCCACCGACACGTCGTAGGTGGCCTTGTCGCTCGGGTGGTCGTTGCTCGGGAACCACCACCAGGCGGCCTCGGGCTCGTCCGCGGCCACCGCGCCGTCGGGCGTGCGGTGCCAGGTGTTGAAGCCGTAGGCGGTCTTCGTCGACGGGACCCCGCTGTAGCGGACGGTGACCGTGATCGGCGTGCCCTTGGCCAGCGGCGTCTTCGGCGTGATCACCAGTTCGTGCTGCTGGGAGTGCGCGAAGGCGGCCTTGGCGCCGTTGACCCGCACCTCGCTGACGTCCAGGAGAAAGTCCAGGTCGAAGCTGGACAGATCCTGCGTGGTCTTGGCCAGGATCGTGGCCGTGCCCTGCAACTCGTCCGTCTTCGGCTGGTACTTCAGCCGCAGGTCGTAGTGCGAGACGTCGTAGCCGCCGTTGCCGTAGTACGGGTAGTAGGGGTCGCCGATGCCCGGCGCGCCGGGGGTGTAGCTCGCGGCCGATGCCGGGATCGCCAGCAGGAGGGAGGCCGCCGCGAGTGCGCCCGGCGCGATGATTCTGCGGTGCACGTCAGCTCCAAGTCGTCAGGAGTGCAAGTCCGTTCGGTGGATCTGTTCGGTGGATCTGTTTGGTGGATCTTTCCGGAGCCTATTCATTCCCTGTGACCCCTGGCTTGTCCACAGCCCCTGCTGTCACACGATCGCCATTCAGCCGCCAGGCGTCACCCCGACGCCGTGAAGCCCTCTTCTGCCGGGGAGTTGACCGATGTACCGTCCGCGCATGCCGATACGCACGCGCTTCACGATCTGGAGACGGCTCGCGACAGCGGTCGCCGTCATCCTCACGGCCGCCTTCCTCACCCCGGCCGCCGCACAGGCCGCCGGCCACGGGAGCGGGACCACCCGCGAGAGCCGGCCCGTCTACTCCTACGCCCACGCCATCCGCGAATCCGTATGGGTGGACACAGGTCTGGACGGAGACGGTGACGGCAGGACCGACCGGGTCGCCGCCGACATCGTCCGGCCCGCAGAACCCGCCCGGCAGGGCCGCAAGGTGCCCGTCATCATGGACGCGAGCCCCTACTTCTCCTGTTGCGGGCGCGGCAACGAGAACCAGGTCAAGACGTACGACGCGCAGGGGCACGTCGTCCAGATGCCGCTGTTCTACGACAACTACTTCGTGCCCCGCGGCTATGCCTTCGTCGGCGTCGACCTCGCCGGTACCGACCGCTCCGACGGCTGCGTCGACGTCGGCGGCCGCTCCGACGTCCAGTCCGCGAAGGCGGTCGTCGACTGGCTCAACGGCCGCGCCAGGGCGTACACCAGCCGCACCGGGACGAAGACCGTCAAGGCGAACTGGACCAACGGCAAGACGGGCATGATCGGCAAGAGCTGGGACGCCACGATCGCCAACGGCGTCGCCGCCACCGGCGTCAAGGGCCTGAAGACCATCGTCCCGATCAGCGGCATCTCCTCCTGGTACGACTACTACTTCGCGCAGGGCGCCCCGCTCTACGACGGCGGCCCCGCCGACCTGGCCGGTGTCGTCGAGAGCGACGCGGCCAAGGCCCACTGCGCGGCCGTACAGAAGAAGCTGGTCGACGGCAGCCCGCGCAGCGGCGACTGGACGTCGCTGTGGACCGAGCGGGACTATGTCAAGGACGCGGCCAAGGTGCGCGCGAGCGTGTTCCTGGTGCACGGGATGCAGGACCTCAACGTCCGCACCAAGCACTTCGGCCAGTGGTGGGACGCCCTGGCCGCGCACGGCGTCGAGCGCAAGATCTGGCTCTCCCAGACCGGGCACGTCGACCCCTTCGACTACCGGCGCGGCGCCTGGGTCGACACGCTGCACCGCTGGTTCGACCACGAACTCCTCGGCTACGACAACGGGATCGACCGGGAGCCGATGGCCGACATCGAACGCCATCCCGACCAGTGGGTGACCTCCCGGACCTGGCCCCCGCAGACCACCAGCCCCACCACCGTGCACCCGGCCTCCGGCACCACGGCCGGCGTCGGCACGCTCGGGCTGCGCCCGGCCACCGGCACCGCCACCTTCACCGACGACCCGAAGCTGAGCGAGACCGACTGGGCCGCGCACCTCACCACGCCCACCCCCGACAAGGACGGCTTCCTCACCGCGCCGCTCACCCATGACCTGCGGCTGTCCGGCTCGTCCGAGGTGACGGTGACCGCGACCTCGACCACCACCTCGGCGCACCTGTCCGCCGTCCTGGTCGACCTCGGCCCGGACACCATCCGCGACTACGCCGACAGCAACGAGGGCATCACCACCCTCACCAACCGCACCTGCTGGGGCGAGAGCACGGCCGGGGACAGCGCCTGCTTCAAGGAGACCAAGGCCAAGACCGTCAAGGTCGACTACACCGTGTTCAGCCGGGGCTGGGCCGATCTCGGCCACTACGCCTCGCTCGGCAAGGGCGTTGCGCTCACCCCGGGCAAGGCGTACACGATGACCCTCGACCTCGCGGCCACCGACCACGTCGTGCCCAAGGGACACCGGCTGGCCCTGATCATCGCCGGCACGGACAAGGACCTCATCGACCCGCCGTCCACCAAGCCCACGCTGACCGTCGACCTGTCCGGCACGACGGCCCGGCTCCCGCTGGTGGGCGGCGCGGCGGCCTTCGCCCGTGCCACGTCGGGCGGTGCGGTCACACGGCCCACGCCCGGCCCCCTGGCCGGTGTCCGTACCCCGGCCGCCCTCCAGCACATTCCCGCGAACTGACAACGCAGGCGGCCGGGAGCACGGTTCCCGGCCGCCTGCCACAACGACGACCGCGAGCAGGGGTGCCCGCCCAAGGAACGTGGCCCAAGCGGAGAAGCCCGTCGGCCGAAGCGCGGTCCGCTCCCACGCACTGCTCCGCCGCGACGCACGGCCACGAGGCGAGCAGGGCCCCACGCCGGGCCGACTGCCTCTGCGGCCCCACCAGCACGACGCGAACGCCCGGGCGAACGAGTGCACCACTCACCCGTTTTGTCGGACCTCGCCCGCCTTCGCCCGCCCGGAACCGGCTGCCGCAGGGCCGGCACCCGAGTCGCCCGAGATCGCGTCCCGCCCGTCAGCCGAGCCGTCCGCGCCCGCCGCTGCCCTGCCGGTCCCCGGCCCCCGGTCCCCGGTCCCCGGTCCCCAGTTCCTGGTCCTCAGTTCCTGGTCCCCGGTCCCCAGCCGCCCGGCAACGCGCCCCGCCCTTCCCTTCCACCGAGCCGCCCGCACGGCCCCGGCGCTGGTCAGGCACTCGGGAAGGCCAACCCCGCTGCCTCCCGTGCGCATCCCCACGCCACCGTCACCCCGGCCCCGCCGTGGCCGTAGCTGTGGACCAGGACACGGCCGTCCGGTAGGGGGCGGCGTTCCAGTCGTACCGAGTTCCGGGCCGGGCGCAGGCCCACGCGGTGGGTCAGGATCCGGGACCCGGCGATCTCCGGGCGGATCTCCGCGCAGCGGGCGACGATCGCTGTGGCGGTGGCCGGGTCGGGTTGCAGGGACCAGTCGTCCTCCTCCGCCGTACCGCCCAGGAGCAGCCCGCCCGGCTGTGGGATGAAGTACGTGGAGGCGGCCGAGGAGTGGTCGACAGAGGTGAGCCACGTCGTGATCCCGGGGTTCTCCACGACGACCAGCTGCCCGCGCACCGGGCGCACCGCAGGGTCCCGTGCCAGCGAACGGGCACCCAGGCCGGTGCAGTTGACGACGACCCCGGCGGGGACGGCGGCCAGGTCGGTCACCTCGCGGAGCTCCACCGCGCTGCCCGCTTTCGCCAACCGCTCGCGCAGCCACGCCAGATGCACCGGCATGTCGATCACCGGCAGGCGCGCCGTCAGTCCGTCGGCCGTCTGACGCAGTCCCGGCACCCGGGCCACCCAGTCGCCCAGCTCGTCCAGCCGGGTCCCTCGGTGTACGCCGTCGACCAGGCGTACGCCCGTCTCCTCCGGCCGCCGCGCCTGCTCCTCGTACACGGCGAGGGACTCCAGCGCCCACGCACCGACCAGCGGCTCGGGTTCGATGCGGTACGGCCACCACAGGCCGCCGGCGACCGCCGAGGTCGTACGCTCGGCGGGCTCCCGCGCCCACACCCGCACCCGCCGCCCGGACTCGGCCAGCAGCACGGCCGTCGTCAGCCCGACGATCCCGCCTCCGACCACGATCACTTCGTCGTTCGGCTCGCTGTCCACGACCGGACCATAGGCCCTGCCCGGACGAATATGTCATGCTGCGCTCACACCCGTGCCGGTGTGGGGATACTCACAGCATGTCTGCCGCATACGCGACCTTCGGCCTGGCACCGGCGACCCGCGTCGGCGCGGTCCTCGCCGACGGGGGCTACCAGGTCCACCGCGACTTCGTGGACTTCGTCGTGGACGGACGTCCGCTGCTGTTCCAGCTCTCCGACCTCGATGCCGTCTCCCCGCTCGCCTCGGACATCCCGCCCACCATCTTCACCGAGCAGGTACGCGCGCTGCTCCTGGAGGCCGAACCGCCGCTCCCGGACGGCCGGTTCGTCATCTACGGCTGCCCCGAGTGCGAGGACCTGGGATGCGGCGCGGTCACCGCCGTCATCGAGCGCGACGGCGAGGACTACGTCTGGCGGGACTTCGCCTGGCAGACGGACGAGCACGCAGACCTGGAACTCAACGGCTACCACGGCATAGGGCCGTTCCGCTTCCACGGCCCCGAGTACCGCGCCGCCCTGACCGCCCTGAGCGAGGGTCCGCCCCGCCGCCGCGTGCTGCTGATCGGCGCCCGCGTCGCCGTCCTCGCCCGGCTGGCCGCCGCGCTGCGCACCATCGGCATCGGCGCCGACATCACCCAGGACGCCCGGGCCGTTTCCGCCGGGGAACTGAGCGACTACGGCGCGGTCGCCTTCGGCCGCGCGGTCGGCGAGGCCGAACGGGCCGCCGTACTACGGGCCTTCGAGCACGCCGGGATCGAAGTCGCGGCGGTGGACGGGCTCGCCCCGATCGTGCCGCTGCTCGTCGCCCAGATCGAGCACGCCCTGGACCGCGGCCCGCTCGCCCGGCGGCTGCTGACCGGGCTGACCGCCGCCGGATGCGCCGCGGACGTGGACGTGAGCGCGCGGTGCCGGGTGCGGATCACCGCGTACCGCCTCGGCCGGTTCCACCGCATCCGCGCCCAGGAGGTGTACGACGGCGTCCTGGAACCCGGCCGGCACCGCCTCGCCCTGGATCCGCGGGCGGTCAAGGGGGAGGCGTACGTCGTCGCCCGGACGGCGGGAGGTGTGCTCGCGGCGCCGGTGAGCGGCGGGAAACGGAGCTGAGAGCAGGGCGCCGGGCCCATTAGGATCGGCATCCTGATGACTGCCACCCTCGTCGCCAAGAACCTCGCCGCCGGGCACGGCGACCGCTCCCTCTTCTCCGGGCTGGACCTCGTCGTCGCGCCCGGCGATGTGATCGGACTGGTCGGTGCCAACGGCGCGGGCAAGTCCACCCTGCTGAAACTGCTCGCCGGGCTCACCCCGCCCGAGCAGGGCGAGCTGCGGCTGTCCCCGCCCGCCGCGACCGTCGGCCACCTCCCGCAGGAGCCGGAGCGCAGGCAGGGGGAGACCGTCCGGGAGTTCCTGGCCCGCCGCACCGGCGTCGCCGAGGCGCAGCGGGTGATGGACGAGGCCACCCAGGCCCTGGTCGACGGCGCACCCGGCGCCGACGACGCCTACGCGGTGAGCCTGGAGCGCTGGCTCGACCTGGGCGGCGCCGACCTGGAGGAGCGCGCGGAGGAGGTCGCCGACTCCCTCGGCCTGGCCGTCGACCTGGATCTGCCGATGACCTCCCTCTCGGGCGGACAGGCGGCCCGCGCCGGCCTCGCCTCGCTCCTCCTGTCCCGCTACGACGTCTTCCTGCTGGACGAGCCCACCAACGACCTCGACCTCGACGGCCTGGAACGCCTGGAGCGCTTCGTCACCGGCCTGCGCGCGGGCACGGTCGTCGTCAGCCACGACCGCGAGTTCCTGACCCGCACGGTCACCAAGGTCCTCGAGCTCGACCTCGCCCAGGGGCAGATCAACCTCTTCGGCGGCGGCTACGAGGCCTATCTGGAGGAACGCGAGGTGGCCCGTCGGCACGCCCGTGACGACTACGAGGAGTACGCCGACAAGAAGGCCGCCCTCCAGGACCGGGCCCAGACGCAGCGGGCATGGATGGACAAGGGCGTGAAGAACGCCCGGCGCAAGGCCGGCAACGACAACGACAAGATCGGCCGCAAGTTCCGCAGCGAGGCCAGCGAGAAGCAGGCCGCCAAGGCCCGGCAGACCCAGCGCATGATCGAGCGCCTGGAGACGGTCGAGGAGCCGCGCAAGGAGTGGGAGCTGCGCATGGAGATCGCCTCAGCCCCACGCTCCGGTGCGGTCGTGGCGACCCTGCGGGACGCCGAGGTCCGGCGCGGTGACTTCACCTTCGGCCCGGTGTCCCTGCAGATCGACTGGGCGGACCGGGTCGCGATCACCGGGGCCAACGGCGCCGGCAAGTCCACCCTGCTCGGCGCGCTGCTCGGCCGTGTCCCGCTCGACTCGGGCCACGCCGCCCTCGGCTCCGGCGTCCTGGTCGGCGAGGTCGACCAGGCCAGAGCGCTGTTCCACGGTCCCGAGGCGCTGCTCGACGCCTTCTGCGCGGCCGTACCGGACACCGAGCCGGTCGAGGTGCGCACGCTGCTCGCCAAGTTCGGCCTGAAGTCCGACCATGTGCTGCGCCCGGCCGCGACCCTCTCCCCGGGCGAGCGCACCCGCGCCGCCCTCGCGCTGCTCCAGGGCCGGGGAGTGAATCTGCTGGTCCTGGACGAGCCGACGAACCACCTCGACCTGCCCGCCATCGAACAGCTGGAGTCGGCCCTCGACGCCTACGAGGGCACCCTGCTCCTGGTCACGCACGACCGCCGCATGCTGGACGCGGTCCGGGTGACCCGCCGGCTGGAGGTGGCCGACGGCAAGATGACCGAGCGCTAGCCCGGCGGACTTCGTCAGAGCGCGCGACGGCCGCCTGACGGACCTCAGGAGAAGCGGTCCGCGGCTCCTTCGTCGCCCGCCCCCCCGTGACCGGTGCCGACGTCCCAGGTCGTGACGCGTGTCGTCGGGACACGGTCACCGTACGGCAGGAGGCCGGGGCCGCCCTGGCCCCGGCCCCGCCCGGTCAGCGCTTCTTCGGGTCCAGCAGACCCGCGCGGCGCAAGGCGTCGGCCATCGCGCTGTTGGCCGGGGCCGGCGCCTGCCGTCCGCCCCGGTCGCCGCCGCCACGGCCCTGCCGCTGGCCACCCTGACCCTGGCCGCCCTGACCCTGGCCCTGCCCGCCCTGCCGCTGCTGGGGCGGCCGGCCGCCGCCGCGCTGCTGCCGGGGGCCGCCCTGGCCCTGCGGTGCCGCCTCGTCGTCCAGGCGCAGGGTCAGCGCGACGCGCTTGCGCGGGATGTCCACGTCCAGGACCTTCACCTTGACGATGTCCCCGGGCTTCACGACGTCGCGCGGGTCCTTGACGAACGTCTTCGACATCGCCGAGACGTGCACCAGGCCGTCCTGGTGGACGCCGATGTCGACGAACGCGCCGAAAGCCGCCACGTTGGTCACCACGCCCTCCAGCACCATCCCGGCGGACAGGTCGGAGATCTTCTCCACGCCCTCCTTGAAGGTGGCCGTCTTGAAGGCGGGACGCGGGTCGCGGCCGGGCTTCTCCAGCTCCTTGAGGATGTCGGTGACCGTCGGCAGACCGAAGGTGTCGTCCACGAAGTCGGCGGGCCGCAGCGAGCGCAGCGCCCCCGTGTTGCCGACGAGGGAGGCCACCTCCTGGCCGCTGGTCTTCACCATGCGGCGCACTACCGGATACGCCTCCGGGTGCACGCTGGAGGCGTCCAGCGGGTCGGCGCCACCCCGGATGCGCAGGAAGCCCGCGCACTGCTCGTACGCCTTCGGGCCGAGGCGCGCCACCTTCTTCAGCTCCGCACGCGAGGTGAAGGGGCCGTTGGTGTCCCGGTGCGCCACGATGTTCTCGGCGAGGCCGGAGGAGATGCCGGACACCCGGGAAAGCAGCGGCACGGACGCGGTGTTGACGTCCACCCCGACGCCGTTCACACAGTCCTCGACCACCGCGTCCAGCGAGCGGGACAGCTTCACCTCGGACAGGTCGTGCTGGTACTGGCCGACGCCGATCGACTTCGGGTCGATCTTCACCAGCTCTGCCAGCGGATCCTGCAGGCGCCGGGCGATCGAGACCGCGCCGCGCAGCGACACGTCCATGTCGGGCAGCTCCCGCGAGGCGTACGGCGAGGCCGAGTACACGGACGCGCCCGCCTCGGACACCATCACCTTGGTGAGCTTCAACTCCGGGTGCTTGGTGATGAGTTCACCGGCGAGCTTGTCGGTCTCGCGGGACGCCGTGCCGTTGCCGATGGCGACCAGGTCGACCGCGTGCTCCTGGGCGAGCCGGGCCAGTTTGGCCAGGGCCTCGTCCCACTTGTTGGCCGGGACGTGCGGGTAGATCACGTCCGTGGCGACGACCTTGCCGGTCGCGTCGACCACGGCGACCTTCACGCCCGTACGGAAGCCCGGGTCCAGGCCCAGCGTCGCACGCGTGCCGGCCGGGGCGGCCAGCAGCAGGTCGCGCAGGTTCGCCGCGAAGACGTTCACCGCCTCGTCCTCGGCTGCCGTCCGCAGCCTGAGGCGCAGGTCGATGCCGAGGTGGACCAGGATGCGGGTGCGCCAGGCCCAGCGGACCGTGTCGGTCAGCCACTTGTCGCCGGGGCGGCCCCGGTCGCCGATCCCGAACTTCGAGGCGACGATCCCCTCGTAGGAGGAGGGACCCTCGGTTGCCTCCTCCGGCTCCAGGACGAGGTCGAGGACCTCCTCCTTCTCGCCGCGCAGCATCGCCAGGATGCGGTGCGAGGGCAGCTCGGTGAACGGCTCGGTGAAGTCGAAGTAGTCGGCGAACTTGGCGCCCGCCTCCTCCTTGCCGTCCCGCACCTTGGCGGCCAGCCGGCCTCGCCCCCACATGCGCTCGCGCAGCTCGCCGATCAGGTCGGCGTCCTCGGAGAAGCGCTCGGCGAGGATCGCGCGTGCGCCGTCGAGGGCGGCCTGCGGGTCGGCGACGCCCTTGTCCGCGTTCACGAACGCGGCGGCGGCCGCCAGCGGCTCCACCGTCGGGTCGCCCAGCAGGCCATCGGCCAGCGGCTCCAGACCCGCCTCGCGCGCGATCTGCGCCTTGGTGCGCCGCTTGGGCTTGTACGGGAGGTAGATGTCCTCCAGCCGCGCCTTGGTCTCGGCGCCGCGGATGCGGGCCTCCAGCTCGTCGGTGAGCTTGCCCTGCTCCCGCACCGACTCCAGGATCGCGGCCCGCCGCTCCTCCAGCTCCCGCAGATAGCGCAGCCGCTCCTCGAGCGTGCGCAGCTGCGCGTCGTCGAGCATCTCGGTCGCTTCCTTGCGGTAGCGGGCGATGAAGGGCACCGTCGAACCGCCGTCGAGCAGCTCCACCGCGGCCTTCACCTGCCGCTCCCGTACGCCGAGCTCCTCGGCGATCCTGCCTTCGATGGACCCTACTTCGATGGACCCGGGTGTCGTCACGATCCCGTACCGCCTTCTCCACTGAGGTTGCGCGGCAATTGTGGCAGGTGACACCGACAACCGGTGATCAGGGCGGCCCACCGGCGGGCCGTCGTTGCGCACGCAGGACCCGTCCGCCGATCGGGTCGTGGCAGAAAAGGTGGGAAAGTTGTCATTGCAGCCATGACCCGGGCGGCGAAGAATCGAGGCATGCCGCAGCGCACGCTCCTCTTCGTCCTCTTCGACGGCGTCCAGAGCCTCGACGTCACCGGCCCGCTCGAGGTGTTCGCCGGCGCCGAGAACCACACGCCCGGGACGTACCGGATCCACACGGCCTCCCTGGACGGCGGACCGGTCCGCACCTCCAGCGGACTGACCCTCGTACCCGACGAGGCGCTCCCCGCGGCACCCGACCCGCACACCCTGCTGGTCCCCGGCGGCCAGGGCACCCGGGCCCCCGACCCGCGGCTGATCGAGTGGCTGCGTGCCCACGGCCCGCGGGCCCGGCGGCTGCTCTCCGTGTGCACCGGAGCGGCCCTGCTCGCCGCGGCCGGGCTGCTCGACGGCCGCCGGGCGACGACGCACTGGGCCTACTGCGACAAGCTCGCCCGGGACCACCCGGCCGTCACCGTGGAACCCGAGCCCATCTACGTCCGTGACGGAGACGTCGCCACCTCGGCCGGGGTGACCTCCGGCATCGACCTGGCTCTCGCGCTGGTCGAGGAGGACCTGGACCGGGACGTCGCGCTCGACGTCGCCCGGCATCTGGTGGTCTTCCTGCGCCGGCCCGGCAACCAGGCGCAGTTCAGCGCCCAGCTGGCGGCGCAGACCGCGCAGCGCGCGCCCCTGCGGGAGGTCCAGCGGTGGATCGCCGAGCACCCGGCCGGCGATCTGACCGTCGAATCGCTCGCCGACCGGGCCCGGCTGTCACCGCGCCACTTCGCGCGCGCCTTCCGCGAGGAGACCGGTGTGACCCCCGGCCGCTACGTCGACCGGGTCCGGCTCGAACACGCCCGCCGCCTGCTGGAGGACACCGCCGACGGCATCGAGGAGGTCTCCCGCGCCAGCGGCTACGGCACGCCCGAGGCCATGCGCCGCGCCTTCCTCCGCGCGCTCGGCGCAGCCCCCGCGGAATACCGCAGACGCTTCCACCCGGCCTCCGCCCACTGAACGCCTCCCCGAGGAGACCCGCATGCAGATCGCCCTGGTCGTCTACGACCGCTTCACCGCCCTGGACGTCGTGGGGCCCTACGAGATCCTCAGCCGGCTGCCGGACGCACGGCTCACCTTCGTCGCCGAGCGGCCCGGCCCCGTGCGCGCCGACACCGGCTTCCTCGCCCTCACCGCCGACCGGGCCCTCGACGAGATGCCGAGCCCCGACCTCCTGGTGGTCCCCGGCGGCCCCGGTACGACGGACCAGCTGGAGAACCCGGTCCTGCTGGACTGGCTGCGCGCGGCCGACGCGACGAGCACCTGGACCACCTCGGTCTGCACGGGCTCGCTGCTGCTCGCCGCCGCGGGTCTGCTGCGCGGCCGGCGTGCGACCAGCCACTGGATCGCCCTCGACGTGTTGAAGCGGTACGGCGCCGAACCGACGGGGGAGCGGGTCGTGACCGACGGCAAGTACGTCACCGCCGCCGGGGTCTCCTCCGGCATCGACATGGCGCTCGCCCTGACCGGCCGGATCGCGGGCGACGAACACGCCCAGGCCGTCCAGCTGTTGACCGAGTACGACCCCCAGCCGCCCTACGACGCCGGTTCCCCGGACAAGGCGCCCGCGCACCTGGTCGAGGAGTTCCGGGCGGGCAGCCGGTTCAGCCGGACGTAGCCACCCGCTGCGGCGCGGCCACGCTCCAGGTGAAGCAGGGCCGCCGGCGCTCCAGGAACGCGGCGACCCCTTCCGCGGTGTCGGGGTTGTCGCGGGCCTGCTCCGCCCAGTGGGCGTCCCGGTCCGTCCGGCCGCCCGTGAACTCCTTCGCGGCGGCCTGGGTGAGCTGTGAGCGGGAGACCAGGACGCCGGTCAACTCCGCGATCCGCTCGTCCAGTCCGCCGTCCGGCAGCACCTCGTCCACGAGCCCGGTGCGCAGCGCCCGCCCGGAGTCGATCAACGCGGCCGTGAACAGCAGGTACTTGGCGGCGGACGGGCCCACCAGCGACATCAGCCGGCGGGTCGAGGACGCGGGGTAGACGATGCCGAGCCGCGCCGGCGTCACCCCGAACAGCGCGCCCTCCTCGGCCAGTCGCAGATCACAGGCCGCGGCGAGCTGCACCCCACCGCCCACACAGTGCCCGCGCACCGCGGCGACGGTCGGCTTGGGAAACGCGGCCAGCGCCTCCTCGGCCGCCACCGCGAGCCCCTTCGCCTCCTCCGGCGACCCCTGGAGCGTGCTGATGTCCGCACCCGCGCAGAAGGTCCCGCCCTCCCCGGTCAGCACCACCGCCCGCACCTCGGGGTCGCACGCGAACGCGTCCAGGAGCGGCGGCAGCGCCCGCCACATCGCGGCGGTCATGGCGTTGCGCTTGGCCGGGTGACTGATGACGACGGTGGCGACAGCGCCTTCGACGCGGTGCGACAGCTGGGGCTCCATGGCCGGGATGGTATGCGCCCGCACCGGCGTTACCGAACCCCACCCTGAGGGAAAAATAGGAAGAAGCTCAGTAAAAGGGGGCCGCGAGGGAGGCTGTGATGGCCAGAGCCGGCAAGCGGAAGGACAAGGCGAGGTCAGTACGCCGCGGCTTCGGCTGGCTCGCGGGGCTCGGTGTGGTCCTCGTCCTCGCCGGGCTCGTCGGACTCGTCTACACCGGGGTCGCCACGCTGACGTCGATGCTGCTGTTCGGCTGGCTGCTGCTGATCGGCGGGGTCGTCGGCCTGCTGCACGCGATCCAGGCCCGCGGCACCAGCTTCTTCTGGCTGGGCGTCGTGGTCGCCGCCCTGAACATCGCGGCCGGTGTCGTCGTCATCCGGCTGCCCCACGCGGCGGCCGCCGCCCTCACCATGTTCGCCGCCCTGCTGTTCCTCTCCGCGGGCCTGTTCCGGCTGGTCGGCAGTATCGTCGTGCGCGGCCCCCAGTTCGGCTGGACGCTGCTCCTCGGCGCCTTCGACCTGCTGCTCGGGATCCTGGTCCTCGGCCACTGGCCGAGCAGCAGCCAGTACGTCATCGGCGCCTTCTTCTCCCTCGCCCTGCTCTTCGACGGCCTCGGCCTCGTGGCCACCGGCTACGGCGGGCGCCGTGTCGTCGGGCTCGTCTCGGGGGAGGGCGGGCCCAAACCCGTACAACCCGAATAGTTCGCGAACCGGCGTCCGGGGGACAGGAAACAGTCCTACACGTGACCGTGTCATACGCACTCGGTCACGAAGCGCTCGATACTCGCTGACTTGTGTTCAGACATGCGGACCGGAGCGCATCGTTACCAACACTCGACGTGTGGTGACAATCGAGCGCGAGGGTGGCGACCGGACGATGGACAACCACGGGCGCGGAGACGATCTGCGCCCAGCGGGAGGCGCCGAGCGGCCGCCTGATCCACTTCCGTACGAGGGCGTCTGGCGGTTCACCGCCGCCGCGGTGGACGCCTCGGTCCCGCAGGCCCGGCACGCCGTCCGGGACCTGCTGCTGCGTCAGGGCGTACCGGTCTCCGACGACCTGGCCTACGGCCTGCTGCTGATCGTCTCCGAACTGGTCACCAACGCGGTCCGGCACGCGGCGCTGCTGTCGCCGATGCTGGCCGTGGAGGTCGCCGTCGGAGCCGAGTGGGTGCGGGTGTCCGTGGAGGACAACCATCCCTACCGGCCGACCGCTCTGGAGGCCGACCACGGCCAGACCGGCGGCCGGGGCCTGCTGCTGGTCCGTGAGGTGGCCCAGGAGGCGGGCGGCGCGGTCGACGTGGAGCACACCGCGAGCGGCGGCAAGGTGATCTGGGCCGCCCTGCCGCTCAAGCCCACGCGATGAGCCGCGTCACGTCGTAGAACCGCTCACCAGCCCGCGGAGGGGCCGGTCAGCTCCCTGATCGCCGGGCGGGCGGCGTCCAGTACGGTCATGAACCAGGCCGAGAACGGGTCACGGGCATGCCGCTCCGCCAGCTCGGCCGCCGTCACGAAGGCCGCTTGGGCGACCTCCTCCTCGTCCGGCGCGAGCGGCGCCTGCACGAGGCCGACGAACAGATGGTTGAACTCCTGCTCGACCAGGCCCGAGGCCGGGTCCGGGTGGTTGTAGCGGACCGTGCCCGCCTCGGCGAGCAGCGAGGGGGACACACCCAGCTCCTCGTACGTCCGCCGGGCCGCCGCCGCGAACGGCGCCTCGCCGGGGTAGGGGTGGCCGCAGCAGGTGTTGGACCATACACCGGGGGAGTGGTACTTGCCGAGCGCCCGCTGCTGGAGCAGCAGCCGGCCCTGCTCGTCGAAGAGGAAGACCGAGAACGCGCGGTGCAGCCGGCCCGGCGGCTGGTGGGCGGCGAGCTTCTCCGCCGTACCGATCGTCACACCTTTCTCGTCGACCAGTTCCAGCAAAATCGCCTCTGCGGTGCCGTTCGACGAGCTGTGCGTCGCGGTGGCAGGTGTGATCGGCATACCCATCCTTCGCCTCGTTCTTCGCACCCCAAGTCTGCCGTACCAATCCGGCACTCCCGGCACTTCCCCGCACGTCCGCGCGCGGCGCCGTACCGGGACGGGGACCCGGTAGATCATCGTGCCCTGCGCCCGTCACCGGGAACCGCCCGCAGGGGGCGAACACCTGTGCGTGCCGTCAGTGGCACAGCCGTGCCTCGTGCTCCGCGTGCCCGCCCGGTTCCAACTGGAAGGTGCAGTGCTCCACGTCGAAGTGATCACCGAGACAGCCCTGCAGCTCGTGCAGCATCTTCTCGTGGCCGATGGCGCTCAGCACCTCCGAGCTGACCACCACGTGCGCCGACAGCACCGGCATGCCGGAGGTGATCGTCCAGGCGTGCAGATCGTGGACGCCCTCCACGCCGTCGAGCGCCAGGATGTGCGACCGCACCTGGGTCATGTCGACGTTCTTCGGGGCCGCCTCCAGCAGCACGTCCAGCGTCTCGCGCAGCAGCTTCACCGTCCTCGGCACGATCATCAGCCCGATGACCAGCGAGGCGACCGGGTCGGCGGCCTGCCAGCCGGTGGTCAGGATCACCGTCGCCGAGATCAGGACCGCGACCGAGCCCAGTGCGTCGGCGGCGACCTCCAGGAAGGCGCCGCGCACGTTCAGGCTCTCCTTCTGCCCGCGCATCAGCAGGGTCAGCGAGACCGAGTTCGCGACCAGGCCGATCAGACCGAACACGATCATCAGGCCGCCGCGCGTCTCCGCGGGCGCGACGAACCGCTGGACCGCCTCGTACAGCACGTAGCCGCCGACGCCGAGCAGCAGCAGACAGTTGGCCAGGGCGGCGAGGATCTCCGCGCGGGCGTAGCCGAAGGTGCGGGTGGTGCTCGGCGGGCGGTTCGCGAAGTGGATCGCGAGCAGGGCCATGCCGAGGCCCACCGCGTCCGTCGCCATGTGCGCCGCGTCCGCGATCAGCGCGAGCGAGTCCGCGAGCAGGCCTCCGGCGATCTCGACGACCATGATCGTCAAAGTGATGCCCAGCGCGATCCGCAGCCGCCCGCGGTACGCCGCCGCGGCCGTACCCGTGGCCGGCGCGTGGCTGTGCGCGTGCCCGTGGTCGTGCCCTGCCCCCATGAAGAACCGCCCTTCCAGTGCCCTCGCCGGTCCGTCCGGCACGCCCAGTGAACTACGGGTGGGGGGTATGGGGCAACGCGGCACTGAACACCGTTGTCATGTGCTCTGACCTGCGGAAACGTTCCGCAGGTCAGGGCGTTGCGGGTTCTCGGCGGGCGGCGCAGGGAGGGGGCGCGGGGGTTGCTCGTGGGCCAGGCCGCCGGGCGTGTTCGGGACCGGGCCGTCAGGGGGCTCGCCGGGTCGGCCGTCGGGAGGCTTGTCGGATGGGCGGCCGGGCGCCTTCGGGGTCAGTCGGCGTGGTGCGACCGCCAGCCTTCCCAGGCCGAGGTGACCATCTCGTGCACTCCGCGGCGGGCCCGCCAGTCCAGTTCCTTCGCGGCCCGCTCGGCCGAGGCGACCGCGCGTGGCGCGTCGCCGGGCCGGCGTTCCTCCACCACCGGGTCACGGCGGTCCCCGGTGACCTCGCCGATGACCGTGATCAGCTCCCGCACCGAGACGCCCTCGCCGCGCCCGATGTTCAGCGTCAGGTCCCCGGACGGGCTCGCGTCGGCGAGCCGCCGTGCCGCCGCGAGGTGGGCCTCGGCGAGATCGGCCACGTGGATGTAGTCCCGCACACAGGTGCCGTCCGGTGTCGGATAGTCGGCGCCGAAGATCCGCGGAGCCTCGTTGCGGGTGAGCCGGTCGAAGACCATCGGCACGATGTTGAACACCCCCGTGTCCGCCAGCTCCGGCGCCGCCGCGCCCGCCACGTTGAAGTAGCGCAGGCACACCGTGGAGATCCCGTGCGCCCGGCCCGCCGCCCGTACCAGCCACTCTCCGGCCAGCTTGGTCTCGCCGTAGGGGTTCACCGGCGCACACGGGGTGTCCTCGGTGATCAGGTCCACGTCCGGGTTGCCGTACACGGCCGCCGACGAGGAGAACAGCAGCCGTCGGATCCCGGCCCCGGCGACCGCGTCCAGCAGCGTGGCGAGGCCGCCCACGTTCTCCCGGTAGTAGCGGGTGGGCTCGGCCACCGACTCGGCGACCTGTTTGCGTGCCGCGAGATGGACGACACCTGTGACGTCGTGCTCCGCGAAGACCCGCCCCAGCAGCTCGCCGTCCAGCGTCGAGCCCCGGACGAGCGGCACCTGCGCCGGGAGCCGTTCGGGCACCGCCGCCGACAGGTCGTCCAGCGCCACGACGCTCTCCCCGGCGCCGGCCATGGCCCGTGCCACATGCGCCCCGATGTATCCGGCTCCGCCGGTGATCAGCCACGTCATGGTCGCCCAGCCTAAGCCGACCTGCCGACCTGCCGACCTGCCGACCTGCCGACCTGCCGACCTGCCGACCTGCCGACCTGCCGACCTGCCGACCCGGCCGTCGCCGGATGCGGCCGGGTGCCGTGTGCGCACGCCGGGGCCCAGGGGTGAGGCCCGGGCGACCCGCGGGTGTCCCGGTTGCCCGGGTCTGCGCCGACGGTTTGTGGGGCGGGCCCCGGATCCCCGATGATGATCGCGGCGAAGGCCGGGGCAGCCGCCGTGGGCCGTGCCGTGAACGGCCGGTGAACACGGGCTCCGAACCATCGGATAGCCTCTGCCGACACCCGGGTGCCGCAGGCAGGCGCCCCACCACGCAAGCGAACGGCGCCCGTGCGCCGGCACCCAGGGAGTGAGTTCGGTTGTCGACCGCCATCGTCACCGGTCAGCCGGTCCCCGGATCGACGCTAGAGAACGATCTGCGGTCCCTCGGCTACGACATCCAGGTGGCGGCGGACGCCTCCGCGGCCGAGACCCTGCTCGCCGCCGTGCCCGCCGGTGAGCGCGTGGCCCTGGTCGACGCCCGCTTCGTCGGCCACCCGCACGCCCTGCGCCTCGGCCTCACCGACCCGCGCTTTCCGGTCTCCGCCGTCCCCGGCGCCGTCACCGCCCAGCCGGCCGCCCGGCAGGCACTGACCCGGGCCGTGGCCCGCGAGACCTCCGCGGGCGGGGGTACGGCGGTCGCGGTAGACAGCCTCGCCGACCGCATCGTCGCCTCTCTCGACGCCGACGGCAGCGCGGTGCACCGGCCCGAGCTGGGCAGCCTGGTCGCCGCCGTCCCCGCCGACCCGCAGGCCCGCAACGAGGCCCGGCAGGCCGTCGCCGCCGTCGACGACGAGGCCGTACGCCTGAAGTCGGCCGTGAAGTCCCGCGACGGCTTCTTCACCACGTTCTTCATCAGCCCCTACTCGCGCTACCTCGCCCGCTGGTGCGCCCGCCGCGGCCTGACCCCGAACCAGGTCACCACCGCCTCGCTGCTCACCGCCCTGATCGCGGCGGGCTGCGCGGCGACCGGCACCCGGGCCGGCTTCGTCGCGGCCGGCGTGCTGCTGATCGCGTCCTTCGTGCTGGACTGCACCGACGGCCAGCTCGCCCGTTACGCCCTGAAGTACTCCACGCTCGGCGCCTGGCTGGACGCCACCTTCGACCGGGCCAAGGAGTACGCCTACTACGCCGGCCTCGCGCTCGGAGCGGCCCGGGGCGGCGACGACGTATGGGCGCTGGCGCTCGGCGCGATGATCCTGCAGACCTGCCGGCACGTGGTCGACTTCTCCTTCAACGAGGCCAACCACGACGCCACCGCCAACACCAGCCCCACCGCCGCGCTCTCCGACAAGCTCGACAGCGTCGGCTGGACGGTGTGGGTGCGGCGGATGATCGTGCTGCCCATCGGCGAGCGCTGGGCGATGATCGCGGTCCTCACCGCGGTCACGACCCCGCGGATCACCTTCTACGTGCTGCTCATCGGCTGCGCCTTCGCGGCGACGTACACCACCGCCGGCCGGGTGCTGCGCTCCCTGACCCGCAAGGCGCGCCGCACCGACCGGGCCGCCCGGGCGCTCGCGGACCTCGCCGACTCCGGCCCGCTCAGCGAGGCCGTGCGGCGCGTGGCGAAGCGGGGCCTGCCCGGCCTGGCCGTACCCGCCGTCGCCTTCCTCGGCGGCGCCGCGGTCGTCGCCTGCTCCGCCCTCACCGGATTCGGCTCGGTACTGCCGGTGATCGGCGCCCTGATCTACGTCCTGACCTCGGCACTCGCCGTCGCCCGCCCGCTCAAGGGCGCCCTCGACTGGCTGCTCCCGCCCTTCTTCCGGGCCGCCGAGTACGGCACGGTCCTGGCGCTCGCAGGCAAGGCGGGGGTGAACGGAGCACTTCCGGCGGCTTTCGGCCTGGTGGCCGCCGTCGCCTACCATCACTACGACACGGTGTACCGCATCCGCGGTGACGCCGGAGCACCGCCGGCCTGGCTGGTGCGCGTCATCGGGGGACACGAGGGGCGGACACTGCTCGTCGCCGTCCTGGCCGCGGTGCTCACCGCCTCGCAGTTCACCGTCGCGCTCACGGTCCTCGCCGTGGCCGTCGCCCTCGTGGTGCTCGCCGAGAGCATCCGCTTCTGGGTGTCCGCAGGGGCGCCCGCCGTACACGATGAAGGAGAACCCGCATGATCGGCCTCGTGCTGGCGGCCGGCGCCGGACGCCGTCTGCGCCCCTACACCGACACCCTGCCCAAGGCGCTGGTGCCGGTGGGGCCCGAGGGCGTAGAGGGCGAACCGACGGTCCTGGACCTGACCCTCGGCAACTTCGCCGAGATCGGCCTGACCGAGGTCGCGGTCATCGTCGGCTACCGCAAGGAGGCCGTGTACGAGCGCCAGGCGGCGCTGGAGGCGAAGTACGGCCTCAAGCTCACCCTCATCGACAACGACAAGGCCGAGGAGTGGAACAACGCCTACTCCCTGTGGTGCGGCCGTGACGCCCTCAAGGACGGCGTGATCCTCGCCAACGGCGACACCGTGCACCCGGTCTCCGTCGAGAAGACCCTGCTCGCCGCGCGCGGCGAGGGCAAGAAGATCATCCTCGCCCTCGACACCGTGAAGTCCCTCGCGGACGAGGAGATGAAGGTCGTCGTCGACGCCGGGAAGGGCATGACGAAGATCACCAAGCTGATGGACCCCGCCGAGGCCACCGGCGAGTACATCGGCGTCACCCTGATCGAGGGCGACGCCGCCGCCGAGCTGGGCGACGCGCTGAAGACGGTCTGGGAGACCGACCCGCAGCAGTTCTACGAGCACGGCTACCAGGAGCTGGTCGACCGCGGCTTCCGGATCGACGTGGCGCCGATCGGCGACGTCCAGTGGGTCGAGATCGACAACCACGACGACCTCGCCAAGGGACGGGAGATCGCGTGCCGCTACTGACCAGGCTGATTCCGTCGCCGGTCGTCGTGGACATCCGCCCGGGTGCCCTGGACGACCTGGCCGGGGTACTCGCCGACGAGCGCATCGCGCAGTCCGGCCGCCTCGCCATCGCCGTCAGCGGCGGCTCCGGCGCGAAGCTGCGCGAGCGCATCGCCCCCTCGCTGCCGGGCGCCACCTGGTACGAGGTCGGCGGCGGCACCCTCGACGACGCCATCCGGCTGGCCGGAGAGATGAAATCCGGCCACTACGACGCCGTGGTCGGGCTCGGCGGCGGCAAGATCATCGACTGTGCCAAGTTCGCCTCGGCCCGCGTCGGCCTCCCCCTGGTCGCCGTACCGACGAACCTCGCGCACGACGGTCTGTGCTCGCCGGTCGCCACCCTCGACAACGACGCCGGGCGCGGCTCCTACGGCGTGCCGAACCCGATCGCGGTCGTCATCGACCTGGACGTGATCCGCGAGGCCCCGGCCCGTTTCGTCCGGGCCGGCATCGGCGACGCGATCTCCAACGTCAACGCGGTCGCGGACTGGGAGCTGTCGAACCGGGTCACCGGCGAGAAGATCGACGGTCTCGCGGCGGCCATGGCCCGCCAGGCCGGCGAGGCGGTCCTGCGCCACCCCGGCGGCATCGGCGACAACGACTTCCTCCAGGTCCTCGCCGAGGCGCTGGTCCTCACCGGTATCTCGATGTCGATCTCCGGCGACTCCCGGCCCGCCTCGGGCTCCTGCCACGAGATCAACCACGCCTTCGACCTGCTGTTCCCCAAGCGGGCGGCCGCCCACGGCGAACAGTGCGGACTCGGCGCGGCCTTCGCGATGTATCTGCGCGGGGCCCACGAGGAGGCGGTCCACACGGCCGAGGTGCTGCGCCGGCACGGGCTTCCGGTGCTGCCGGAGGAGATCGGTTTCACGGTGGACGAGTTCGTCCGTGCCGTGGAGTTCGCTCCCGAGACCAGGCCCGGTCGCTACACGATCATCGAACACCTCGCCCTCAAGCCGAACCAGATCAAGGACATCTACGTCGACTATGTCAAGGCCATCGGTAGCTGAACTCCGTCCGGTCGTCCACCCCGCCGGGGTGAAGGACCGGCGCAGCGGTGAGCACTGGGCGGGACGCCTCTACATGCGCGAGGTGTCCCTGCGCATCGACCGCTATCTGGTCAACACCAGGGTCACGCCCAACCAGCTCACGTACCTGATGACCGTCTGCGGTGTGCTCGCTGCCCCGGCCCTGCTGGTGCCGGGGATCTGGGGCGCCGTGCTCGGCGTGGTGGCCACCCAGCTGTATCTGCTGCTGGACTGCGTCGACGGCGAGATCGCCCGCTGGAAGAAGCAGTACTCGCTCGGCGGGGTCTATCTGGACCGGGTCGGCGCCTATCTGACCGACGCGGCCGTCCTGGTGGGCCTCGGCCTGCGCGCCGCCGACCTGTGGGGCAGCGGCCGTATCGACTGGCTGTGGGCCTTCCTCGGCACCCTGGCCGCGCTCGGCGCGATCCTGATCAAGGCCGAGACGGACCTGGTCGGCGTCGCCCGCCACCAGACCGGCAAGCCGCCGGTCCAGGAGGCCGCCTCCGAGCCGCGCTCCTCCGGCATGGCGCTGGCCCGCCGGGCCGCCTCCGCGCTGAAGTTCCACCGGCTGATCCTCGGTATCGAGGCCTCGCTGCTGATCGTCGTTCTCGCGATCGCCGACCAGATCCGCGGCGACCTGTTCTTCACCCGGCTCGGTACGGCCGTCCTCGCCGGTATCGCGCTGCTGCAGACCCTGCTGCACCTGGTCTCCATCCTCGCCTCCAGCAGGCTGAAGTGAGTGCCGTGAAGGTCGGCGCCGTCATCATCACCATGGGCAACCGGCCAGACGAGCTGCGGGCCCTGCTCGACTCGGTCGCCAAGCAGGACGGCGACCGGGTCGAGGTGGTCGTCGTCGGCAACGGCTCGCCCGTCCCGGACGTCCCCGAGGGCGTCCGGACCATAGAACTGCCCGAGAACCTGGGCATCCCCGGCGGCCGCAACGTCGGCATAGAGGCCTTCGGGCCCAGCGGCCGCGATGTCGACATAGTGCTCTTCCTCGACGACGACGGTCTGCTCGCCCGCCACGACACCGCCCAGCTGTGCCGCGAGGCGTTCGAGGC
Organism: Streptomyces sp. MMG1121; assembly: GCF_001280015.1. Taxonomy (GTDB): domain Bacteria; phylum Actinomycetota; class Actinomycetes; order Streptomycetales; family Streptomycetaceae; genus Streptomyces. Next base: position 200,588 of record NZ_LGDV01000201.1, on the reverse strand, counting down.
CGACCCGGAGCTCGGCATCATCAGCTTCCGCATCGCCGACCCCGAGACCGGCGAGACCCAGCGCCGCCACGTGCCGCGGCTGCGCGCCTCCGACCCGATGCGCTCCTCGCGGGTCACCACCTTCCTGGGCGGCGCCAACGCCGTGCGCACCCGCGTCTTCGCCGAGGTCGGCGGGCTGCCGGACGAGTTCTTCTACGCCCACGAGGAGACCGATCTGGCCTGGCGGGCCCTGGACGCCGGCTGGATGATCGACTACCGGTCGGACATGGTCCTGTACCACCCGACGACCGCGCCCTCGCGGCACGCGGTCTACCACCGCATGGTCGCCCGCAACCGTGTCTGGCTGGCCCGCCGCAACCTCCCCGCGCTCCTGGTCCCCGTCTACCTCGGGGTCTGGCTGCTGCTGACCCTGCTGCGCCGCCCGTCCGCACCCGCCCTCAAGGCCTGGTTCGGCGGCTTCCGGGAGGGCTGGGCGACCTCGTGCGGCCCGCGCCGCCCGATGCGCTGGCGCACGGTGTGGCGGCTGACCCGGCTGGGCCGTCCCCCGGTGATCTGACGACCCGGCTGGGCCGACTCCGGGTGATCTGAGAAGCTTCTCTTACCCGAAGAGAGCAAGCTTCTTACCAAGAGAGTCCGGATTTCCACTCGTGAGTCACACAACGCATGACGCCGGTGTCGCGGTGAACGCGATACCGGCGCCCGACGAGGGACTGCCGGCCGCGCAGCTGGCCGCCAAGTACGGGCTCGCCGTGAGCGGCGCCCGTCCCTCGCTCGCCGAGTACGTCCGTCAGCTGTGGGGCAGGCGCCACTTCGTCCTCGCCTTCTCGCAGGCGAAGCTGACGGCGCAGTACAGCCAGGCCAAGCTCGGCCAGCTGTGGCAGGTGGCGACGCCGCTGCTGAACGCGGGCGTGTACTACTTCATCTTCGGCGTCATCCTGCACGCGAGCCGCGGTCTGTCCCAGGACGTGTACATCCCGTTCCTGGTCACGGGCGTCTTCGTCTTCACCTTCACGCAGAGCTCGGTCATGTCGGGCGTCCGTGCCATCTCCGGCAACCTGGGCCTGGTGCGCGCCCTGCACTTCCCGCGCGCCTCGCTGCCCATCTCCTTCTCGCTCCAGCAGCTCCAGCAACTGCTCTTCTCGATGATCGTGATGTTCGTCGTGGCGATCGGGTTCGGCAGCTATCCGAGCCCTGCCTGGCTGCTGATCGTGCCTGTCCTGGTGCTGCAGTTCCTGTTCAACACCGGGCTCGCGCTGATCGTGGCCCGCCTGGGCGCGAAGACGCCGGACCTCGCCCAGCTGATGCCGTTCGTCCTGCGCACCTGGATGTACACCTCCGGCGTGATGTTCTCCATCAGCAAGATCATGGAGGGCCGCTCCGAGCTGGCGGTCCGGCTGCTCCAGGTCAACCCGGCCGCGGTCTACATGGACCTGATGCGCTACGCGCTGATCGACGGCTACGGCGCATCGAACCTGCCGCCGCACGTGTGGGCGATCGCGCTGTTCTGGGCCGTCGTCGTCTTCGTCGGCGGTTTCGTGTTCTTCTGGAAGGCGGAGGAGAGGTACGGCCGTGGCTGAGCAGCTGGGTACACAGGGCACGGGCGAGCGCCGCCCCACCGTCATCGCGGACGACCTGCACATCGTCTACCGCGTCAACGGCGCCAAGACCGGCAAGGGCAGCGCGACGGCGGCACTGAGCCGGATCGTCAAGCGTGGCGCGGAGCGGGGCGTGCGCAAGGTGCACGCCGTGCGTGGGGTGTCCTTCGTCGCCTACCGCGGCGAGGCCGTCGGCCTGATCGGCTCCAACGGCTCCGGCAAGTCGACCCTGCTGCGTGCCATCGCCGGCCTGCTGCCCGCGGAACGGGGCAAGGTCTACACCGACGGCCAGCCCTCGCTGCTGGGGGTCAACGCGGCCCTGATGAACGACCTCACCGGCGAGCGCAACGTCATCCTGGGTGGTCTCGCCATGGGTATGTCCCGGGAGCAGATCAAGGAGCGCTACCAGGAGATCGTCGACTTCTCGGGCATCAACGAGAAGGGCGACTTCATCACCCTGCCGATGCGGACGTACTCCTCCGGTATGGCCGCCCGGCTGCGCTTCTCCATCGCGGCCGCCAAGGACCACGACGTCCTCATGATCGACGAGGCCCTCGCCACCGGTGACCGCAAGTTCCAGATGCGCTCGGAGGAGCGCATCCGGGAGCTGCGCAAGGACGCCGGAACGGTCTTTCTGGTCAGCCACAACAACAAGTCCATCCGTGACACCTGCGACCGCGTCCTGTGGCTGGAGCGCGGCGAGCTGCGGATGGACGGGCCGACCGAAGAGGTGCTCAGGGAGTACGAGAAGTTCACGGGGAAGTAGCCTGTTTTCGGCCAGGGTCCGGCCGGCGTCCCTCCGGCCGGACTCCGCTCCCGCAAAGGAAATGTCAACTCCGGCTTGCGCAAGGAATCTTGACGCCAATCGGTGTGTTGTTGTGATGTGCAGGACACCCCGACGAACCTCGCTGCGTTGTACAACGTAAGCTGTACCGGTGCCGGAAAGCGGCAAGTGGGGCGATAATGCGCGACACCCTGCGCCGGGGCGACCCTGTGAATTACCGGGCGGCGTGTCCGAAATAGTGTGTATTGGATCGGCAGTGTAGAACGGGAGATGTGACGGCAATGGCTACGGAAACTCCCCAGCTCAACGCAGCATGTGCCGTCTCCGCCCCGGGCAGCGAGCGATGACGGCCACCGACACGGCGCCCGACCTGGAACGCGCCACCCTGGACAAGGCCGCGAGCGAGAACTTCCCCGTGGCCCCCTTCTTCCTGCCCCGGGCCTGGCGCGACGACCTCATGGCCGTCTACGGCTTCGCCCGCCTCGTGGACGACATCGGTGACGGCGACCTCACCCCCGGCGGCGCCGACGCCCGCCAGCTCGGCGTGTCGCCGGCCGACGCGGAGGACCGCCTGGTCCTCCTCGACGCCTTCGAGGCCGACCTGCGCCGCGTCTTCGACGGCACTCCCGGCCACCCGCTGCTGCGCCGCCTCCAGCCCACCGTCCGCCGCCGCGCCCTGACCCCCGAGCCCTTCCTCGGCCTGATCGCCGCCAACCGCCAGGACCAGCTCGTCTCCCGGTACGAGACCTACGACGACCTCCTCGCCTACTGCGAACTGTCGGCCAATCCCGTCGGCCGCCTCGTCCTCGGCGTCACCGGCACCTCGACCCCCGAGCGGATCCGTCTCTCCGACGCGATCTGCACCGCCCTGCAGATCGTCGAACACCTCCAGGACGTCGCCGAGGACCTCGGCCGTGACCGGATCTACCTCCCGGCCGAGGACATGAAGCGCTTTCACGTCCAGGAAGCGGATCTTGGCGTGAAATCCGCGGGCGCATCGGTGCGCGCCCTGGTTGCATACGAAGCACAACGCGCCCGCGATCTGCTGAATGAAGGCGCCCCCCTGGTGGGTAGCGTCCACGGCAGGTTGAAGCTGTTGCTCGCAGGGTTCGTGGCGGGGGGAAGGGCGGCGATCCGCGCGATCGCCGCCGCCGAATACGACGTACTTCCCGGCCCGCCCAGACCCGGCAAGGTCCAGTTGCTGCGCGAGGCGGGCGTGATCCTGCGAGGAGAGGGGTGATCCGGACCGTGGAGTCTCCGTCGCACGTGTCCGCGCCGGTGCTCGCCGCCTACAGCTACTGTGAGGCCGTCACCGGACAGCAGGCCCGTAACTTCGCGTACGGTATCCGGCTGCTGCCCACGCCCAAGCGCCGCGCCATGTCGGCGCTGTACGCCTTTTCCCGGCGCGTGGACGACATCGGCGACGGCGAGCTGCCCGGCGAGACCAAGCTGACCCGCCTGGAGGACACCAGGGCGCTGCTCGCCCGGGTCCACGCGGGCGAGGTCGAGGAGGACGACACCGACCCGGTGGCCGTCGCCCTCGCCCACGCCGCGCGCGCCTTCCCGATCCCGCTCGACGGCCTGGACGAGCTGATCGACGGCGTCCAGATGGACGTACGCGGGGAGACCTACGAGACCTGGGACGACCTGAAGGTCTACTGCCGGTGTGTCGCCGGTGCCATCGGCCGTCTCTCGCTCGGCGTGTTCGGCACCGAACCGGGCGCGCGCGGCGCCGAGCGCGCCCCCGAGTACGCCGACACCCTCGGTCTCGCCCTGCAGCTCACCAACATCCTCAGAGACGTCCGCGAGGACGCCCAGGGCGGCCGTACGTATCTGCCGGCCGACGATCTGGCCAAGTTCGGCTGTTCGGCCGGGTTCAACGGGCCGACGCCACCGGAGGGCTCCGACTTCGCGGGCCTCGTGCACTTCGAGGTACGACGGGCCCGCGCCCTTTTCGCCGAGGGCTACCGGCTGCTCCCCATGCTCGACCGGCGCAGCGGCGCGTGCGTGGCCGCCATGGCCGGTATCTACCGCCGGCTGCTGGACCGCATCGAGCGCGATCCCGAGGCGGTGCTGCGCGGCCGGGTCTCGCTGCCCGGACGCGAGAAGGCCTACGTCGCCGTGCGCGGTCTGTCCGGGCTCGACACCCGGAATGCGACCCGCCATGTCGCGCCGCGATCCGTCAGGAGGCGCGCCTGATGGATCTCACCGAACCAGGAGCCGAGCCGGGAGACATCCGACAGGCAACCCTTTGCTCCGGCGTGGCGTCCCTGACTGGGACGGCTCACCGTGGACCGTTCAACCAGCACGCTGAGCAGGCCTGTCACGGTACTGCCCGCCCAGCGCTCGCACGGAAGGACGCACGATGAGCGACGGCTCGCGCCCCGCACAGGCGCACGCTGACCTCGCGGGGGCCGAGGGCGCGGCCGACCGCAGCGCCGTCGTGGTCGGCGGCGGGCTCGCCGGCGTCACCGCCGCGCTCGCGCTCGCGGACGCGGGTGTGCGCGTCACCCTGCTCGAAGGCAGGCCGAGGCTGGGCGGCCTGGCCTTCTCCTTCCAGCGAGGCGAGCTGACCGTCGACAACGGCCAGCACGTGTACCTGCGATGCTGCACCGCCTACCGCTGGTTCCTCGACCGGATCGAGGGCGCGGCACTGGCCCCGCTGCAGGACCGCCTCGACGTGCCCGTCGTCGACGTCGCCAGACCCGAAGGACGACGGCTCGGCAGACTGCGGCGCGACGCACTGCCCGTCCCCCTCCATCTGGGGCGCAGCCTGGCCACGTATCCGCATCTCTCGCTCGCCGAGCGTGCTGCCGTCGGACGGGCCGCGCTCGCGCTCAAGGGGCTCGACCTCGCCGATCCGACCCTGGACACGCAGGACTTCGGCAGCTGGCTGGCCGCACACGGCCAGTCGGCGCGTGCCATCGAGGCCCTGTGGGACCTGGTCGGGGTCGCCACCCTCAACGCGGTCGCGGGCGACGCCTCGCTGGGGCTCGCCGCGATGGTGTTCAAGACCGGTCTGCTGTCCGACCCGGGCGCGGCCGACATCGGCTGGGCCCATGTCCCGCTGGGCGAACTGCACGACCGGCTGGCCCGCAAGGCGCTCGACTCCGCGGGCGTGCGTACCGAGGTCCGTACACGCGTCACCTCCGTCTCTACCAACGAGAACGGGACCTGGAGCGTTCAGGTTCCCGGTGAGACGCTGCAAACCGACGCGGTCGTCCTCGCCGTACCCCAGCGCGAGGCGCACGACCTGCTGCCGTCCGGCGCCCTCGACGCCCCCGAGCAGCTGCTCCGTATCGGCACCGCGCCGATCCTCAACGTGCACGTCGTCTACGACCGCAAGGTGCTGGCGCGTCCCTTCTTCGCGGCCCTCGGCACCCCCGTGCAGTGGGTCTTCGACCGCACGGACGCCTCGGGGCTCGCCGAGGGGCAGTACCTGGCGCTTTCGCAGTCGGCCGCGCAGGACGAGATCGACGCCCCGGTCGCCACGCTCCGCGAGCGCTATCTGCCCGAGCTTCGGCGTCTGGTCCCGGGCACCCGCGGCGCGGTGGTACGGGACTTCTTCGTGACCCGGGAGCGCACGGCGACGTTCGCCCCCACCCCCGGCGTCGGGCGGCTGCGGCCCGGCGCCCGCACCAAGGCCCCCGGCCTGTACCTGGCCGGAGCGTGGACCGCCACAGGGTGGCCCGCGACCATGGAGAGTGCGGTCCGCAGTGGAGTGAGCGCGGCCGACGCCGCGCTGAGCGCCCTGGGCCGGCCCCGCCCCCACCGTCTCTTCGCGTTCGAGGAGGCGGCGTGATGCTCGGCCACAGGGCAGGCCCCCGCACCCCCGGTACCGCAACAAGAGGAGAGACTGTGCCCACTGTGCCCCCGGCTTCGACACCCGCTCGGAGGACCGCGGTGGACGTGACCGCGCTGCTGGAGCGCGGCCGGACCCTGGCCACACCGGTCCTGCGCACGGCTGTCGACCGGCTGGCGCCTCCCATGGACACCGTCGCCGCCTACCACTTCGGCTGGATCGACGCGGCCGGCAACCCCGCCGACGGGGACGGCGGCAAGGCCGTCAGGCCCGCCCTCGCCGTGCTCTCCGCCGAGGTCACCGGCGCCGCCCCCGAGGTGGGCATCCCGGGGGCTGTCGCCGTCGAACTCGTGCACAACTTCTCGCTGTTGCACGACGACCTGATGGACGGCGACGAGCAGCGCCGGCACCGCGACACCGTCTGGAAGGTGCACGGTCCCGCCCAGGCCATCCTGGTCGGCGACGCCCTCTTCGCCCTCGCCAACGAGGTCCTGCTGGAGCTGGGCACCGTCGAGGCCGGGCGTGCCACGCGCCGGCTGACCGCCGCCACCCGCGCCCTGATCGACGGTCAGGCGCAGGACATCTCCTACGAGCACCGCGACCGCGTCAGCGTCGAGGAGTGCCTGGAGATGGAGGGCAACAAGACCGGCGCGCTGCTCGCCTGCGCCTCCTCCATCGGCGCGCTCCTCGGCGGCGCGGACGACAGGACCGCCGACACGCTGGAGAAGTACGGCTACCACCTCGGCCTCGCCTTCCAGGCCGTCGACGACCTGCTCGGCATCTGGGGCGACCCGGAGGCCACCGGCAAGCAGACCTGGAGCGACCTGCGCCAGCGCAAGAAGTCCCTGCCGGTCGTCGCCGCGCTCGCGGCCGGCGGCGCCGCCTCCGAGAAGCTCGGCGAGATGCTCGCCGCGGACGCCAAGAGCAGCGAGTTCGAGAACTTCTCCGAGGAGGAGTTCGCGGCCCGCGCGGCCCTGATCGAGGAAGCCGGCGGCCGCGAGTGGACGGCCGACGAAGCGCGCCGTCAGCACGCCATCGCCATCGAGGCCCTCGACTCCGTCGACATGCCCGGCCGGGTACGGGACGCCTTCGCGGCGCTCGCCGACTTCGTCGTCGTACGAAAGAGATGATCATTATCGGCTCGATAAACCTCGCGTAGCTGCCGGCCGGTGTCGCAAGACGCAGGACACCGGCCGACGGCGGACCCACAGCAGCACGACTCGCACGACTGCACGAAGGGGAAGCCATGACAGCGACGACCGACGGAAGCACCGGGGCGACCTTGCCGTCCCATGCGGCCGCGGCCAGCGACACCACGCTCACCACCCCCGAAGCGGCCGGGGTACAAGAAGCCGCCGCACGCGCCGCCCGGCGCGCCACCGACTTCCTGCTGTCGCGGCAGGACGCGCAGGGCTGGTGGAAGGGCGACCTGGAGACCAACGTCACCATGGACGCCGAAGATCTGCTGCTCCGTCAGTTCCTGGGCATCCGCGACGACAAGACCACGCAGGCCGCCGCGAAGTTCATCCGCGGCGAGCAGCGTGAGGACGGCACCTGGGCCACCTACTTCGGCGGCCCCGGTGAACTGTCCGCCACCATCGAGGCGTACGTCGCCCTGCGGCTGGCCGGCGACGCGCCCGAGGCCCCGCACATGGAGAAAGCATCCGCCTGGATCCGCGAGCGCGGCGGGATCGCCGCCTCCCGGGTGTTCACCCGGATCTGGCTCGCCCTGTTCGGCTGGTGGAAGTGGGAGGACCTGCCCGAACTCCCGCCGGAGCTCATCTACTTCCCCACCTGGTTCCCGCTCAACATCTACAACTTCGGGTGCTGGGCACGGCAGACCATCGTGCCGCTCACCATCGTCTCCGCGAAGCGCCCGGTGCGTCCGGCGCCCTTCGCCCTGGACGAGCTGCACACCGACCCGGCCGTCCCCAACCCGGCGCAGCCGCTCGCCCCGGTGGCGAGCTGGGACGGCCTCTTCCAGCGGCTCGACAAGGTGGTCCGCGGCTACCGCTCGGTCGCCGTGCGCAGGCTGCGCAACGCCGCGATGAACTCGGCGGCCCGCTGGATCATCGAGCGGCAGGAGAACGACGGCTGCTGGGGCGGCATCCAGCCCCCGGCCGTGTACTCGGTCATCGCGCTGCACCTGCTCGGCTACGACCTGGAGCATCCGGTGCTGCGCGAGGGCCTCGCCTCGCTGGACCGTTTCGCCGTGTGGCGCGAGGACGGCGCCCGCATGATCGAGGCCTGCCAGTCCCCGGTGTGGGACACCTGCCTCGCCGCGATCGCGCTCGTCGACGCCGGACTGCCCGCCGACCATCCGCAACTGGTCAAGGCGGCCGACTGGATGCTGGGCGAGGAGATCGTCCGGCCCGGCGACTGGGCCGTGAAGCGGCCCCAGCTGCCGCCGGGAGGCTGGGCGTTCGAGTACCACAACGACAACTACCCCGACATCGACGACACCGCCGAGGTGGTGCTCGCGCTGCGCCGGGTGGGACACCACGACCCGGAGCGGGTGGACCGGGCCGTCGGGCGCGCGGTGCGCTGGAACCTCGGGATGCAGTCGAAGAACGGGGCCTGGGGCGCCTTCGACGTCGACAACACGAGCCCGTTCCCCAACCGGCTGCCGTTCTGCGACTTCGGCGAGGTGATCGACCCGCCGTCGGCGGACGTCACCGCGCACGTCGTGGAGATGCTCGCGGCCGAGGGCCTCGCCCACGACCCGCGCACCCGGCGCGGCATCGACTGGCTGCTCGCCGAACAGGAGCCGAACGGCTCGTGGTTCGGCCGCTGGGGCGTCAACTACGTCTACGGCACCGGCTCGGTGGTGCCCGCCCTGACCGCCGCCGGACTGCCCGGCTCGCACCCGGCGATCCGGCGGGCCGTGACCTGGCTGGAGAGCGTCCAGAACGACGACGGCGGCTGGGGCGAGGACCTGCGCTCCTACAAGTACGCCAAGGAGTGGAGCGGCCGCGGTGCCTCCACCGCCTCCCAGACAGCGTGGGCCCTGATGGCGCTGCTCGCGGCGGGGGAGCAGGGCTCCAAGGCCGTCGAGCGCGGCGTCCAGTGGCTGGCCGACACCCAGCGCGAGGACGGCAGCTGGGACGAGCCGTACTTCACCGGCACCGGCTTCCCCTGGGACTTCTCCATCAACTACCACCTGTACCGGCAGGTCTTCCCGCTCACCGCCCTCGGCCGGTACGTGCACGGCGACCCCTTCGAGCGCCGGCTCCTCGCCAAGCCCCGTCCCGAGGCCAAGGTGAGGTGAGGTGAGCACCCAGCCCGCCCCGGCCCCGCTGCTGATCGCCTGCGCGCTCGGCATCGAGCACCTCGCCCTGCGCACCGGCGACTCCAGCGGTGCGGGCGGGCCGTACTCCGTCGTCCGTACGGGCATGGGCCCGAAGGCGGCGGAACGCTCCGTCACCCGGCAGCTCGCCGTCCCGGCGCTCGTCGACGCGGCCGTGCTGGCCACCGGGTTCTGTGCCGGGCTCGCCCCCGGCATGCACCCCGGCGACCTGGTGGTCGCCGAGGAGACCCGGGACCCGCGCTCCACCGTCGCCTGCGTGGAGACAGAGCTGCTGGTCAAGGAACTCGTGCGCCTGCTACCCGGACGCACGGTCCACACCGGACCGGTCATCGGCTCCGACCACGTCGTACGCGGCCCCGAGCGGTCCCAGCTGCTCGCTACCGGTGCGATCGCGGTCGACATGGAGTCGGCGGCCACGCTCCTCGCGGCCGTCCGGACCGGCGAACGCCCGGTCGCGGCCGTCCGCGTGGTCGTGGACGCTCCCGAACACGAACTCGTCCGGATCGGCACGGTACGCGGTGGGATATCAGCCTTCCGTGTTCTTCGTTCCGTACTTCCCGCATTTTTCGAATGGCACCGTTCTTTGTTGCTCCCCCGGAGGTGAGCCAGATGGCCATGCCGCTGCGTCAGTCCATCAAGGTCGCTACGTACCTGCTCGAACAGAAGCTCAGGAAGCGGGACAAGTTCGCCCTGCTGGTGGAGTTGGAGCCGCTGTTCGCGTGCAACCTCAAGTGCGAGGGCTGCGGCAAGATCCAGCACCCGGCCGGGGTGCTGAAGCAGCGCATGCCCGTCGCGCAGGCCGTGGGCGCGGTGCTGGAATCCGGTGCGCCGATGGTGTCCATCGCCGGCGGTGAGCCACTGATGCACCCTCAGATCGACGAGATCGTGCGGCAGTTGGTGGCCAGGAAGAAGTTCGTGTTCCTGTGCACGAACGCCCTTCTCATGCGCAAGAAAATGGACAAGTTCAAGCCTTCGCCGTACTTCGCGTGGGCCGTGCACATCGACGGGCTGCGCGAGCGGCACGACGCGTCGGTGGCGAAGGAGGGAACCTTCGACGAGGCGGTGGAGGCCATCAAGGAGGCCAAGCGGCGCGGCTTCCGGGTGACCACCAACTCCACCTTCTTCAACACCGACACCGCGCAGACCGTCGTCGAGGTGCTGAACTTCCTCAACGACGACCTGCAGGTGGACGAGATGATGCTCTCGCCCGCCTACGCCTACGAGAAGGCGCCCGACCAGGAGCACTTCCTCGGTGCGCAGCAGACCCGCGAGCTGTTCAAGAAGGCCTTCTCGGGCGGCAACCGCGCGAAGTGGCGGCTCAACCAGAGCCCGCTCTTCCTGGACTTCCTCGAGGGCAAGGTCGACTTCCCGTGCACGGCGTGGGCGATCCCGAGCTACTCCCTGTTCGGCTGGCAGAAGCCCTGCTACCTGATGAGCGACGGGTATGTGCCGACGTACCGTGAACTCCTCGAGAAGACCGACTGGGACAAGTACGGCCGCGGCAAGGACCCGCGCTGCGCCAACTGCATGGCGCACTGCGGCTACGAGCCGACCGCCGTGCTCGCCACGATGGGCTCCCTGAAGGAGTCGCTGCGGGCAGCGCGCGAGACGATGACGAGCGGAAAGCAGAGCTGACGTCATGTCCGCCGTTCCCTTGGGCGTTCCCGGGGTACCGGCCCGGCCGGTCGCGCCGCGGCGGCAGTCGCGGCAGATCCAGGTCGGGCCGGTGGCGGTCGGGGGCGGAGCCCCGGTGTCGGTGCAGTCGATGACGACGACCCGTACGTCGGACATCGGCGCCACCCTCCAGCAGATCGCGGAACTCACCGCGTCCGGCTGCCAGATCGTCCGCGTCGCCTGCCCCACGCAGGACGACGCGGACGCCCTCGCCACCATCGCCCGCAAGTCGCGGATCCCGGTGATCGCGGACATCCACTTCCAGCCGAAGTACGTGTTCGCCGCGATCGAGGCGGGCTGCGCCGCGGTCCGTGTCAACCCGGGCAACATCAAGAAGTTCGACGGCCAGGTACGGGAGATCGCCAAGGCCGCCGAGGAACACGGCACGCCGATCCGGATCGGGGTCAACGCCGGGTCCCTGGACCGGCGCCTGCTCCAGAAGTACGGCAGGGCCACCCCCGAGGCGCTGGTCGAGTCGGCCCTGTGGGAGGCGTCGCTGTTCGAGGAGCACGGCTTCAGGGACATCAAGATCTCCGTCAAGCACAACGACCCGGTCGTGATGATCGAGGCCTACCGGCAGCTCGCCGAACAGTGCGACTACCCGCTGCACCTGGGCGTCACCGAGGCCGGACCGGCGTTCCAGGGCACGATCAAGTCGGCCGTGGCGTTCGGGGCACTCCTGTCCCGGGGCATCGGCGACACGATCAGGGTGTCGCTGAGCGCGCCGCCGGCCGAGGAGGTCAAGGTCGGGATCCAGATCCTGCAGTCCCTGGGGCTCAGACAGCGGCGCCTGGAGATCGTCTCCTGTCCGTCCTGCGGGCGGGCCCAGGTCGATGTGTACAAGCTCGCCGAGGAGGTCACGGCGGGACTGGACGGCATGGAGGTGCCGCTCCGGGTCGCGGTGATGGGGTGTGTGGTCAACGGTCCGGGCGAGGCCCGTGAAGCGGACCTCGGGGTTGCCTCGGGCAACGGAAAGGGGCAGATCTTCGTGAAGGGCGAGGTCGTCAAGACCGTGCCCGAGTCGAAGATCGTGGAGACCCTCATCGAGGAGGCCGTGAAGCTCGCCGAGCGGACGAGCCCCGAAGAGCAGTCGTTGTGAGGCAAGGCACGGACCGAGAGGGGGCCGAGCGTGAGCGTTCTGGAGACCATCCGGGGACCACGCGACCTGAGGGCGCTGTCCGAGGCGGAAATCGGTGAACTGTCGTGCGAGATCCGCGAGTTCCTGGTGCAGGCGGTATCGCGGACCGGCGGTCATCTCGGACCCAATCTGGGGGTGGTGGAACTGGCCATCGCACTCCACCGGGTCTTCGAGTCACCGGTCGACCGCATCCTGTGGGACACCGGCCACCAGAGCTATGTGCACAAGCTGCTGACGGGACGCCAGGACTTTTCCAAGCTGCGCGGCAAGGGCGGCCTGTCCGGCTATCCCTCGCGTGAGGAGTCCGAGCACGACGTCATCGAGAACAGCCACGCCTCCACCGCGCTCGGCTGGGCCGACGGCCTCGCCAAGGCCCGCCAGGTGCAGGGGGAGAAGGGCCATGTGGTCGCGGTCATCGGCGACGGCGCGCTGACCGGCGGTATGGCCTGGGAGGCGCTGAACAACATCGCGGCCGCCAAGGACCGGCCGCTGATCATCGTCGTCAACGACAACGAGCGCTCCTACGGCCCCACCATCGGCGGCCTCGCCAACCATCTGGCCACCCTGCGTACGACGGACGGCTACGAGAAGGTCCTGGCGTGGGGCAAGGGCGTGCTCCTGAGGACCCCGGTCGTCGGGAACACCGTCTACGAATCCCTGCACGGCGCGAAGAAGGGCTTCAAGGACGCCTTCGCCCCACAGGGCATGTTCGAGGATCTGGGCCTGAAGTACGTCGGCCCGATCGACGGCCACGACATCAAGGCCGTCGAGTCGGCGCTGCGCCGTGCGAAACGCTTCCACGGCCCGGTCCTGGTCCACTGCCTCACGGAGAAGGGCCGCGGCTACGAGCCCGCCCTCGCCCACGAGGAGGATCACTTCCACACCGTCGGCGTGATGGACCCGCTCACCTGCGAACCGCTCTCGCCGTCGGGCGGCCCGTCCTGGACCTCGGTGTTCGGCGACGAGATCGTGCGGATCGGCGAGGAGCGGGACGACGTCGTCGCCATCACCGCCGCGATGCTGCATCCGGTCGGGCTCACCAAGTTCGCCGAGCGCTTCCCCGACCGGGTGTGGGACGTGGGCATCGCCGAGCAGCACGCGGCCGTGTCCGCGGCGGGCCTCGCCACCGGCGGCCTGCACCCGGTGTTCGCCGTCTACGCCACCTTCCTCAACCGGGCCTTCGACCAGCTGCTGATGGACGTCGCCCTGCACCGCTGCGGGGTCACCTTCGTCCTGGACCGGGCCGGTGTCACCGGCGTCGACGGCGCCTCGCACAACGGCATGTGGGACATGTCGATCCTCCAGGTCGTGCCCGGCCTCAGGATCGCCGCCCCGCGCGACGCCGGGCAGTTGCGCGCCCAGTTGCGCGAGGCGGTCGCCGTGGACGACGCGCCCACCCTGGTCCGCTACCCGAAGGAGTCGGTCGGCCCGGACATCCCGGCGCTCGACCGCGTCGGCGGCATGGACGTGCTGCACCGCGGCGAACGGCCCGAGGTGCTGCTGGTCGCCGTGGGCGTGCTGGCGTCGGTATGCCTCCAGGCCGCCGACCTGCTGACAGCACGCGGCATCGACTGCACGGTCGTGGACCCCCGGTGGGTCAAACCCGTCGACACCGCCCTGCCCGGCCTCGCCGCCGAGCACCGGCTGGTGGCCGTCGTGGAGGACAACAGCCGCTCCGCGGGCGTCGGTTCGGCGGTCGCCCTGGCACTCGGCGACGCCGACGTGGACGTGCCGGTACGGCGCTTCGGCATCCCGGAGCAGTTCCTCGCGCACGCCAAGCGCGGCGAGGTACTGGCCGACATCGGTCTCACGCCCGTCGAGATCGCCGGGCGGATCAGCGCGAGCCTGGCCGTCAGGGACGCGGACGGCCCAGCCAAGGAGAAGGAATGAGCACGGAGTTCGACCTCGGCGCGCTGCTCGCCGAGCGCGGAGCCGAACGCTACGAGCTGCACACGCGGTACCTCAACGCGCAGCTCCCGCGCATGCTGCACACCATCGGCTTCGACAGGGTCTACGAGCGCGCCGAGGGTGCCCATTTCTGGGACGCGGACGGCAACGACTACCTGGACATGCTCGCCGGGTTCGGTGTGATGGGCCTCGGCCGTCACCACCCGGTCGTCCGCAAGGCGCTGCACGACGTCCTCGACCTCGACCTCGCCGACCTCACCCGCTTCGACTGCCAGCCGCTGCCCGGCCTGCTCGCCGAACGGCTGCTCGTGCACAGTCCGCACCTGGACCGGGTGTTCTTCGGCAACAGCGGCACCGAAGCGGTCGAGACGGCCCTGAAGTTCGCCCGCTACGCCACCGGAAAGCCGCGCGTGCTGTACTGCGCCCACGCATTCCACGGTCTGACCACCGGCTCGCTGTCGGTCAACGGCGAGGACGGCTTCCGCGACGGCTTCGCCCCGCTGCTGCCCGACACCGCCGTACCCCTCGGCGATCTCGACGCCCTGGCACGGGAGTTGAAGAGGGGCGATGTCGCCGCGCTGATCGTGGAGCCGATCCAGGGCAAGGGCGTGCACGAGGCGCCGCCCGGCTATCTGCGCGCCGCCCAGGAACTGCTGCACCGGCACAAGGCGCTGCTGATCGCCGACGAGGTGCAGACCGGCCTCGGCCGCACCGGAGACTTCTACGCCTACCAGCACGAGGACGGCGTGGAACCGGACCTGGTGTGTGTGGCCAAGGCGCTGTCCGGCGGCTACGTTCCGGTCGGCGCCACCCTCGGCAAGGACTGGATCTTCAAGAAGGTCTACTCGTCCATGGACCGGGTCCTGGTCCACTCGGCGAGCTTCGGCTCCAACGCCCAGGCGATGGCGTGCGGCCTCGCCGTGCTGTCGGTGATGGAGAACGAGCAGATCGTCGCCGGGGTGCGCACCACCGGCGAGCTGCTGAAGTCCCGGCTGGCCGCGCTGACCGACACCTACGAGCTGCTCGCCGACGTCCGCGGCCGGGGCCTGATGATCGGCATCGAGTTCGGCAAGCCGTCCTCGCTGAAGCTGCGCAGCCGCTGGACCATGCTCCAGGCGGCCCGCAAGGGCCTGTTCGCGCAGATGGTCGTCGTACCGCTGCTGCAGCGGCACCGAATCCTCACCCAGGTCTCCGGCGACCACCTGGAGGTGATCAAGCTGATCCCGCCGCTGGTCCTGGACACGGCGGACGTGGACCGGTTCGTGGATGCCTTCACCGCCGTCATGGACGACGCGCACAGCGGCGGCGGCCTGATGTGGGACTTCGGCAAGACCCTGATCAAGCAGGCGGTGGCCAACCGCTGACCGGCACGGTGGCTAGTACAGCATCGCGAAGAAGACGATGAAGCCGACGAGCCCGATCGCGCCCAGGACGGTTCCCGTCACCGCGGTCCACAGCCGGCCGTGACCGCGGCCGGCGTAGTGGATGCCCATGGCGCCGAAGGTGACGGCGAAACCGCCGGCGAGGAATGACCAGGGGAACAGGCTGAAGGTGAGCGTGGGCCAGGCGCCCGCGGCGGCGACGGCTCCGAGGACGAGGGCGAGCGGGCCGAGGGCGCCTGCGGGCGAGTCGGTCGGGCGGGGCGTGCTCGATGCGGACATGATGCGATCCCCCATTTTTGAACGTGTTCAAGTCCTGGGGGAAGCGTAGCAGCAGTCCGATCCCGCGGCGGGGGAGATCGCGGCGGGCACGTCACCTTGCCTCAGAGGCAAGAAATTTGCCGCTCGGGCAAAACCGGTGCTGAATGGAGGCATGAACGCCTCAGACGCCGCACCGCCGGCGGGGCCGGGCGACGGGCTGCCCGTGGTCGCACCGCAGTTGCGAGCACTGCGCCGGCGCACCGGCCTCACCCTGGAGGCCGCGGCCCGCGCCGCCGGGCTCTCACCCGCCCATCTGTCGCGGCTGGAGACCGGGCAGCGCCAGCCGTCACTGCCGATGCTGCTCGCCCTCGCGCGTATCTACGGTACGACGGTTTCCGACCTGTTGGGCGAGACGGTGGCCGACCGTGACGCGATCGTGCGGGCCGGTGACATGGAGCCCACGCGGGCGGGGGGCTGGACCTACTTCCAGGCCGGGGCTTCCGGTCGCGGCATGCAGGCCCTGCGTGTCCACGTGCCGCACGGCTCTCAGGGCGACATCGTGCGCGTCCACCCCGGCGAGGAGTGGCTCTACGTCCTCAAGGGACGCCTGCGGCTCCGGCTCGGCGACACCGCACATCTGCTCGGCCCCGGCGACAGCGCCCACTTCGATTCGCTCACCCCGCACCGCCTCGCCGCCGAGGACCACGACGGCATCGAGCTGCTGTTCGTCCACACCCTGCTGCAGAGCCCCACGGCCGCACTGTGCCTGGGGCCGTTGACCGGAGAGCTGCCATGAGCAACTTCGAGACCAAGTTCCCGCGTGCCCTGTGGATCCGCCTGATCATCTACATCGCCGTCGGCCATGTCCTGGCCGCGTTCCTCTACCTGCTGTTCGCGCTGGGAGGCAAGGGCTGACCGGGGCGGACGTGGCACCTTGGGCGGATGTCGCAGGCCTCCGCCCAGGTGACCGCGGCAGGCGGCCGCCGGCCGCGCTGTCCGTCGCCGACCGGCTGCGTGAGCGGAAGGCGACCGGTACCGGGGCCGGCCGGGTCAAGGGGACCGAGGCATCGCCTGGCCCAGCCGTCGCCGAGCGCCTCGCGGGAGGCCTGCCGCCGCCCGCCCGTCAGTCCAGCAGGCGCTCGCGCAGCCGGTCCCGGTCCCCGGGCGTGAGGCCGAGGCCCTGTTCCAGGTAGGTGTCGACCTCGCCCCAGGTCTCCTCGATGCTCGCGAAGGCCGCCTGGAGGTACTCGGCACGGGCGTCGAAGAGCGGGCTGAGCAGCTCCATCACCTCGGGGGTGTACGCGGTCTCCGCGCTGCCGCTGCGGCTGACCTTGTAGCGGCGGTGCTTGGCGTTGGACTCCAGGTAGTCGGCGATGATCGCCTCGCGCTCCACGCCGAGGGCGAGGAGCGTCACGGCTATGGATATGCCCGCGCGGTCCTTGCCGGCCGCGCAGTGCATCAGGGCGGGCACGCTGTCCTCGGTGAGCGCGCGCAGGACCCGGGAGTGCTCGGCGGTGCGTTCCTTGACGATCTTCCGGTAGGAGTTGATCATCCGGGTCGCGCCCTTGCCGTCGGCGAGGATCCCGCGCAACTGGTCGAGGTCGCCGTCGCGGACCATCTTCCAGAACTCGGCGCCGTCCGCCGGGTCGCTCAGCGGCAGGTTCACATTCCGCACGCCCGGCAGAGCGACGTCGGGGCCCTCCAGTTTCTGGTCGGCCGCGTTGCGGAAGTCGAAGATCGTGTGCAGGCCCAGGGAGGCGAGGAAGGCCGCGTCGTCCTCGGTCGCGTGCGCGAGGTGCCCGCTGCGGAACAGCACTCCGTGGCGCACCCGGCGCCCGTCCACGGCCGGCAGTCCGCCCACGTCACGGAAATTGCGCACGCCTGCCAGCTCCGGCTCGGTCGACGGGACCTGCTGCGTCACGGGGGGCTCCTCCCGGTCGGGCCCCGCCGTCGCTGCTCGTCGGCGGGCACTCCGTCGACCATACGACATCGGTTTCCTCGGGCAAGGAGTTGTCCACAGGCATGGAATCCCGTTGTCCACAGGCATTGAAACCAGAGGCCGGGGAGCCTGATGATGTTGGCACTTGAGCGGATCTGTTGGCACCTGTGAGGTCTCTGTGGTGGACATCGCCGAAGACGGTCGTACCTGGCTCCTCTCGGGGCCCACCAGCGGATACGCCCTGCATCTCACCGATGCGGACGAACTGCTCCACCTCCACTGGGGGCCACGGATCGCCCTCGAGGACGCCGAGGCCCTGGCGAAGGACCCGCTGCCCGGCTACTGGCCCTTCGAGTCCCCGCTGGACGGCCGCGAGGAGTACCCGGTCGAGGGCGGCCCCCGCTTCGTCCGCCCCGCGCTGTCCGTGCGAACCGAGGAGCGGCGCGGCACCGAGTGGCGCTTCCGGACGTACGAGACGGCGGGCGACGAGCTGCGGCTGCGCTTCGACGACGACGGCCTCGCCATCACCCTGCACTACCGGATGCGCGGCGACGTCGTCGAGCGCCGGGTCACCGTGCACAACGGCGGGCACGCGCGCGTGGAGCTGCTGCGGGCCGACGCGGCCACCTGGACCCTGCCCGACCGCGAGGGCTGGCGGCTGTCCCAGCTGCACGGCCGCTGGGCCGCCGAGTCCCGGCTCGCCACCGCCCCCCTCACCTACGGTGAGAAGGTCATCGGCAGCCGCCGCGGCCACACCGGCCACCAGCACCTGCCCTGGGTGGCCCTCGACACCGACGCCACCGAGGAGCGCGGCGAGGTCTACGGCTGCGCGCTCGGCTGGTCCGGCTCCTGGCGGATCGCGGTCGCCCAACTCCCGGACGCGCGCGTGCAGATCACGGGCGGCGCCGGCCACGACGACTCGGGCCTGCTGCTCCTTCAGCCGGGCCAGTCGTACACCACGCCCGTCTTCGCAGGGCTGTGGAGCGACGGCGGCTTCGGCGGCGCGAGCCGCACCTGGCACGCGTACCAGCGCGCGTACGTCATCCCGGACGCGGAGCGGGACCGGCCGGTGCTGTTCAACTCCTGGGAGGCGACCACCTTCGACATCTCCGAGCAGCAGCAACTCGCGCTCGCCCGCCGGGCCGCCGAGGTCGGCGTGGAGCTGTTCGTGGTGGACGACGGTTGGTTCGGCGCCCGCACCAGCGACCGCGCCGGGCTCGGCGACTGGACGCCCAACCCCGACCGCTTCCCGCAGGGCCTCAAGCCCCTCGCCGACCAGGTGCACGGCCTCGGCATGCGGTTCGGCATCTGGGTCGAGCCCGAGATGGTCAACCCGGACAGCGAGCTGTACCGCGCACACCCCGACTGGGTGCAGTACCAAGCGGGACGCAAGCGGACAGAACTGCGCCATCAACTCGTCCTCAACCTCGCCCGCGAGGACGTCCAGGACTACCTGTGGGACCAGCTGGACACGCTCCTGTCCAGCGCCCCGATCGACTACGTGAAGTGGGACTTCAACCGCTGTTTCACCGATGCGGGCTGGCCCGGTGACGTGTACCCGCAGCGCCTCTGGGCGGACCACGTGAGCGCCCTGTACGCCCTGCTGGACCGGCTGCGCGCCGCCCACCCCGGTGTCGCTTTCGAGTCCTGCTCGGGCGGCGGCGGCCGTATCGACCTCGGGGTGCTCAGCCGCACCGACCAGGTGTGGACCTCCGACAACACCGACCCGCTCGACCGGCTCGCCATCCAGCACGGCTTCAGTCAGATCCACCCCGCGCGGGTCATGGCCGCCTGGGTCACCGACAGCCCGAACACCCAGCTCAACGGCCGGGCCAGCACCCTGTGCTTCCGGTTCGTCAGCGCCATGGCGGGCGTGCTCGGCATCGGCGGCGACCTCACGGAGTGGAGCGCCGAGGAGTTGGCCGAGGCCCGGCGTTGGGTGGAGCTGTACAAGGAGATCCGTCCGGTCGTCCAGCACGGCGAGCTGTACCGGCTGCGCCCCCCGGCCGGCGGACTGAGTGCCGTGCAGTACGTCCGGGGCGAGGAGACGGTGGTCCTCGCCTGGCTCCAGGCGCAGAGCTACGGCGAGCCGGTGCCGGCGCTGCGCCTGCGCGGACTCGACCCGACGGCGTTGTACGAGTGCCATGAAACCGGCGAAGCGCACCGCGGTGCCGTCCTGCTGCACCACGGACTGCGCACCGGGCTCAAGGGCGACCTGGATGCGACGGTCGTGCGGCTGCGGCTGCGGCGCATCTAGCGGCTGCCACCTGCCGGTGGAGGTGTGGCGATCGCACAGTCAACGCGCCTGATGGCTGGTGTATTCCTCGATGGCAAATTCTTTTCGAGTGGTTCATCTCACCGTTCGTCAACCCCTGCCTACGGTCGCGTAGGTCACATCCGAAGGTGAATCATGGTCCGATGTGGCAGACGATTCGAAGAATGACAACAGATCAGTGATCGGGTCGTACGTAGCGGTGGGGGACAGCTTCACCGAGGGCGTCGGCGACCCCGGGCCCGACGGGGCGTTCGTGGGCTGGGCCGACCGGTTCGCGGTACTGCTCGCCGACCGGCGACCCGAGGGCGATTTCCAGTACACCAATCTCGCGGTCCGCGGGAAGCTGCTCGACCAGATCGTGGAGGACCAGCTTCCGCAGGCCGCCGAACTGGCCCCGGACATGGTCTCCTTCTGTGCGGGCGGCAACGACATCATCCGCCCGGGCACCGACCCGGACGAGGTGGCGGAGCGCTTCGAGCGGGCCGTGGCCCGGCTGGCCGAGGCCGTGGGCACGGTCATGGTGACGACCGGCTTCGACACCCGGGGCGTCCCCTTGCTCAAGCATCTGCGCGGCAAGATCGCCACGTACAACGGGCATGTGCGCGCCATCGCCGACCGGTACGGCTGTCCGGTGCTCGACCTGTGGTCCCTGAAGTCCGTTCAGGACCGCAGGGCGTGGGACGACGACCGGCTGCACCTCTCACCCGAGGGGCACACGCGCGTGGCGCTGCGGGCCGGCCAGGCTCTCGGGCTCGAGATCCCGGCCGACCCGGAGCAGCCGTGGCCCGCGCTGCCGCCCCGGGGCACCCTGGAGATCCGCCGCGACGACGTCCACTGGGCCCGCGAGTACCTCGTCCCGTGGATCGGCCGCAGGCTGCGCGGTGAGTCCTCCGGCGACCATGTGACGGCGAAGGGCACCCTGTCCCCGGACGACATCAAGCTGCGCATCGCCTCGGTGGCCTGACGTCACCACCCGTGCCCCGCACCCGTCTTTCCGGCGGGGCGGGGCACGGGTGCGTCGTACGGCCCCGCGCACGCCGTCGCGGGTTCGCCGCGGGGGGGCGTCGCGCGGGAGTACGGGCTTCGGCGGCTCGCTGTCCGGCCGTCCTCCGTCAGGCGCGCGCCCCGCTCACCGCTCGGTCAAGGCCTTCCGGTCCAGGCCCAGTTCCCGGGCGAGTGCGTCGTCCACCCATTCCTGTGCCCGGCTGCGTGGCACCGCGCCCGGGTAGGACGTCAGCTGCACCGCCAGCCCGTCCAGCAGCGCGGTCAGCCGCAGTGCGGAAGCGGCCGCGTCGGGGCACGTGAACTCGCCCGCCGCCACGCCCTCGGCGATCACCTCGGTGATCGCCGCCTTCCACTGTCTGTCCAGGTCCCGGGTGACCTCCCGCAGCGGCGGCTCGCGCAGGGCCACGGCCCAGCCCTCGATCCACAGTCGCCAGCCCTTGGCCTGACCGGTCGGCGCGTACCAGCGCACCGCCGCCCGCAGCCGGCGCAGCGCGGACGTACGCCGTCCCAGCAGCTTGCGCAGATGCGCGAGATCGTCCTCGGCCGCATAGGCGAACGCGGCGGCGACCAGCTTCTCCTTCGTCGAGAAGTGGTACAGCACCAGCGCGTTGCTCACCCCGAGCGCCGCGGCCACGTCGGCGATCCTGACCGCCGCCACTCCCCGCGCCTCGATCTGCCCGATGGCGGCCCGCAGCAGTTCCTCCCGCCGCTCGGCCACGCTCAACCGCACTCTCGCCACGCGGTCACCCTACACAGCCGCCCGGCCGCGCGCCGACGACCTCTTGACACCCCTGTGCGGCCGGGGCCACAGTACCGCACTACTGACTGCTCGTTCAGTCAGTAACTCGGTCAGCAAGTCCATGGGCGGCCAGTCGGCGAGCGGTTCGTCCGCGCGGCGGCCACCCTGCCACCCCCCACCGTCGTAGGAGTCAGCACGCGACCGTAGGAGTCCGCCCGTGACCCACGCCTCGACCACCTCCGCGCAACGATCCGGCCCCGACACGCCCGACCTCTCCGCCGGCTGGGGTGAACAGCGCACCCGGCTCCGCAAGGATCTGCGCCGGCTGGACGTCCTGGCCGTCGCGGAAGTCCTCCACGTAGGCGGCGATGACCCGGGTCGGGGGGTGGCCGACGAGTGCCTCCAAGGCCTCCGCCGCGTCTATGTCCCGCTGGTTGCCGAGGGAGACGAACCGGGAGAATCCCTGCCCCGCGCGTGCGAGCAGCCGGCCGATCTCCAGGGCGAGGTTCCCGCTCTGCGACACCAGTCCCACCGCGCCCGCCGGGAACTCGCCCCAGCTGAGCCGGAGTTCGCTGCCGGTGTCCACCAGGCCCATGCAGTTGGGCCCGAGCAGCCGGGCGCCGTGGGCGGTCACCTCACGGGCCAGCGCGTGTTCCTCCGCCGGATCCCCGCCGGAGGTGATCACGGTGAAACAGCGGGCGCCGGCCGCGAGTCCCTCGGTGACCACGGGCCGTACCTGCGCGGGCGGCACGGCCACCACGACGTGCTCGCACGCGAGCCCCGCGAGCCCGGCCCGGAAGGGCACCCCGTCCAGGCTGCCGCCCCGCCGGTTCACCAGGTGCACCTCCCGCCGCCCCCGCCCGGCCAGCGCACCCTTGGCGAGCCAGTAGCCCCACTTCCCGGGCCGCGCGGAGGCACCGACGACGGCGACGGAGGCCGGGTCGAACAGGCTGGAGTGGTCGGAGAGGCCGGAGCGGCCGGAGTGCGGGTCGGCCGGTGGCTCGGCGGGGGCCGTCACCGATACCACCCGAAGCGTTCCGCGATCACCGGCAGCCGGTCGGTCACCAGGGCATGGGCGGCCGCGCGCGGGGTCGTACCGTCGTCGTCCGCGCGGTCCAGCATCAGGGCGGTCAGGGCACGCATGGAGCGCCGGATGTACGCGAAGGCCTCGTCGGCGTCCGCGCCGATGTCGCCGAACAGGGTCCACCACCACCAGGCGTTCGTCGCGGAGTTGACGACCACGTCCGGCAGCACGGTCACCCCGCGCGCGGCCAGCGACGCCTCCGCCTCCGGCAGGACCGGCATGTTGGCGGCCTCCACGATCCAGCGGGCGCCGATCCGCTCCTGGTTGCCGGTGTCGATCGCGTACGACACGGCCGCCGGCACCAGTACCTCCGCGTCGGCGGACAGCCAGGCGTCGCCCGGCAGTTCGCGGTCGCCGGGGCACAGCACCCGGCGGTCGACGGTGCCGTAACCGTCCCGCGCGGCCAGCAGCGCCTCGACGTCGAGCCCCGCCGGATTGGCGATCGTGCCCTTGATGTCGGCGACCGCCACCACCGTCAGCCCCGCGCGCGCGAGGAACCGCGCGGTGGCCCCGCCCATCGTGCCGACCCCCTGGACGGCCACCCGCGTACCCGCGTACGGCACCGACGCCCGCTCCAGGGCCGCGAGCACCGACTCGGCGACCCCGCAGCCGCCCGCCAGTTCGTCCAGGCCGATGCCGTCCACCTCGACGGCGAACGCGTCCGCGAGCCGCGCGCGGGCCGCCGTCTCGTCGTCCAGCAGCGGATACACCGCCTGGATGGAGGAGACCAGGCCGGCCTCGGCCGCCGCGCGGTCGACCAGGTCCTGGGTGAGTCCGAGATCCTCGCCCGTGGTCCAGAAGCCCTCGATGTACGGCCGCATGGCACGCAGGTACCGCACGAGCAGCCCGTACGCCTCCGGGGCCTGGGGATCGCAGTCGATGCCGCCCTTGGCGCCGCCGAGGGGGATATAGCGGCCGTCGGGGTTGTAGTGCAGGGCCTCCTTCATCGTCATCCCGCGGGCGAGCCCCGTCACCTCCTGCAGGGTGCAGCCGGGGCGCATCCGCAGCCCGCCGCTGGCCACGCCGCGCACCAGGCGGTCCACGACCAGGAAGCCCTGACGGCCGGTGACATGGTCGGTCCAGACGAGCGACATCAGGGGAGCGGGGGCGGTCATGGGGTCTCCTCGGGGACGGTGATGAGAGTGGGGCCGGGCCGTTCCAGGGCCTCGGCGAGGGCGCGCGCCAGGGCGGCGGGGTCGCACGCGCGCGTGCCGTGACCTCCGTAGGCGCGGGCCAGGGCGGGCAGGTCGACCGGCGTGAGGTCCACCGCGGCCGGAACGTCGCCGCGCGCCCGCATCTCGTCGCGGATCTCGCCGTAGCCGCCGTTGTCGAACACCACTATGGGCAACGGCAGCCGCAGCTGTACGGCGGTGGCCAGTTCCTGCACCGTGAACTGGAGGCCGCCGTCCCCGCTGAGCGCGAGCACCTGCCGATGCGGCTCGGCCACCTTGACGCCGAGGGCGGCGGGCAGCGCGTAGCCGAGGGTGCCGAAGCCGGCGGGGTGCAGATACCGGCCCTCCGGTCCGACGGAGAGGTGGGGGAGGGCGCCGTAGTAGCAGCACTGGGCGCTGTCGGACGTGATGACGGCATCGGCCGCCAGCACCTCGCGCACGGCCCGCAGATACGGGATCCAGCGGGCGTCACGCACGGCACTCTCGGCGTCACGCGCGGCCCGCAGAGCGGCGACCTCGTCGGCCACGCGCGCGTGCCGACCCTCCGGCAACGCTGCGAGCAGAGCCTCCAGCGCGAGCCCTGCGTCCGCCACGACCGGGACGTCCACTGCCGGGCCCGCGTACATCTGGTGCGGGTCGAGGTCGACGCGTACGAGCCGGCCGTCCAGTGGCGGCGGGTCGGTCCAGAAGTCGGACCCGGACAGCTCCGTGCCGACCGCGAGGACGACGTCGCGCGTGGCGAGCCACTTCTGTAGGGCGGGGCTGTGCAGGGACACGCCGAGCGACAGCGGATGGGTCTCCGCGACCGTGCCCTTGCCGGCCGCCGTGGTCACCACGGGGGCGCCCAGGCGCTCGGCGAGGGCGCGGCACCAGGGCCGCGCGCCTACGGCCCCGCCCCCGAGCACCAGCGCCGGGCGGCGGGCCCCGGAGAGGGTCGCGGCGGCCTCCCGCACGGCCTGCGGGTCCGGCGCGGGCTTCGGGACCGACGGCGCGCGGCGGACGGGGCCCAGCGTCCGAGCGGCCGTCAGCAGGTCCAGCGGCACCTCGACGTGCGCAGGGCGCGGGCGCCGCGAACGGAAGAGGGTGAACGCCCGGGCCACGGCCGCGTCGATCTCCGCGACCGACGAGACCCGGTGGCTGAACGCGGCGACCCCGCGCAGGGCCTCCGTCTGGCTGCGCATCTCGTGCAGCGCGCCGGTGGACAGCCGCGGATGGCCGAGCGGCATGCCGGGCGAGACGACGAGCAGCGGCACGCTGTCCGCGTACGCTTCGCCGACGGCGGCCGCCGCGTTCAGCAGGGCGGGGCCGGTCGTGGTGAGCACGACACCGGGGCGGCCGGTCACGCGCGCGTACCCGTCGGCCGCGTACCCGGCTCCCTGCTCGTGGCAGGGTGTCACAGGGGCGATGCCGTACGCCGGAAGGTGCCGGTAGACCTCCAGGTTGTGGGTGCCCGGGATGCCGAAGACGCGGGTCACCCCGTGCGCGTGCAGGGCCCGTACGAGCGCCTCCCCGCCGGTCAGGAGGGACTCGGCGGCGCTGTGGGGCACCGGATCCGTCCGTCCGCCCATCACAGGCTCCGCGAGATGACGAGCCGCATGATGTCGGAGGTGCCCTCCTCGATCTCCTCCAGCTTGGCGTCCCGCATCCACTGTTCGACCGGGAACTCCCGCGAGTAGCCCCAGCCCCCCAGGGTCTGCACGGCCGCCCAGGTGCAGTACGCGGCCGTCTCCGACGCCGTCAGCTTGGCCATCGCGGCCTCGGCCGTCGCTTCCAGGCCCGCGTCCAGGCGGCGGGCCGCGCGCCAGGTCATCAGCCGGGCCTGCTCCACGCGCGTGCGCATGTCGGCGAGACGGAAGGCGACCGCCTGATGCTCGATGACCGGCTTGCCGAACTGCCGTCGCTCACGGGCGTAGTCGCGCGCGTACTCGTAGGCGGCCCGCGCCACCCCCGTCGCCGCCGCGCCCAGGACCGTACGGGAGATGTCGAAGGTCCGCATCAGGCCCGTGAAGCCCTCGCCCTCCGCGCCGAGCCGGTGCCCCTCGGGTACGAACGCGTCGGCGAAGAAGATCTCCCGGCAGACGATCGCCCGCTGCCCCATCTTGCGCATCGGCTCACCGAAGGACACGCCCTCGGTGCCCTTGCGCAGCAGGAACGCGCTCATCCCGCGCGAGCGCCGGGTGGGGTCGGTCTTGGCGAAGACCACGTACTGCTCGGCCTCGCCCGCGTTCGAGATCCACGCCTTCTGCCCGCTCAGCCGGTAGCCGTCGGCCGTGCGGTGCGCGGCGGTGACGATCGACGCGGCGTCGGAACCCGCGCCGGGCTCGGTCGTCGCCAGCGCCGTCATCGGGGTGTCGGGGCCGGTGAGAGGCGTCAGCCACTCCTGTCGCTGCTCCTTCGTGCCGAGTGCGAGCACCGGGTCGGCGAAGAAGCCGTTGGAGCACAGCAGATTGCCGATGCCCAGGTCGCCCACGCACAGCTCCTCCTGGACGAGGCACTGGGTGAAGACGTCCGTGAAGCCGCCCCCGCCGTACTCCTGCGGCAGCATGAAGCCGGTGATGCCGACCGCGGCGGCCTTGCGCCACAGGTCCCAGGGCGTCTCGACGCCGGCCTCGTCCACGGCACGCGCGCGTGGCCGTATCTCCTCGCGGGCGAAGGCACGCGCGAGGTCGACGACGTCGTGCTGTTCGGGACGGAGCGGGACCAGTTCGGTGGGGAGGTCGGACATGGTGCCTCCAAGGACTGCCGCGGATGGTCGCCGGAGCGGGCCGGACGAGGGGTACGCACGAGCGCGCCGGACGGGCGGTACGGACGAGCCGTACCGGCCGAACCGTGGGCCAGGGTGACGGTTACTGAATCACGAGTCAGTATCCGGAGCCGCTCCGTGCCCTGTCAACGTGCTGAACGGAGGTTCAGTAGCACCCTGCGGATCCGGGCTGTCGGAGGGGCCGACCATAATGGGGAGCCTCACCCACTTCACCGGGAGGTACCGTGACCGGATTGCGTTCTTCGAGCTCCGGGCTCCGCATGCCGCGGCCGGCTGCCTTCGGCGCGGACCCGGGCGGTGAGCGCATGGCACGTATCCGCCGCTCCCCCCACTTCAAGGACGGCGTCTTCCAGAACCCCGGCGGTACTGCGCGCACCCGGCCCTCCGGCTCCACGCTGGACTTCGCGAAGGTGTTCTTCGACAAGGACACCCGGCCCCTGCGCGCTCCGAAGGGCACTGTTCCGGTGCACCCCACGACCTTCGCCGACCTGGCCAAGCCGCCCGCCACGGGCCTGCGGCTGACCTGGATGGGCCACTCCAGCGTGCTGGCGGAGATCGACGGCCACCGGGTCCTGTTCGACCCGGTCTGGGGCGAGCGCTGCTCCCCGTTCCCGTTCGCCGGGCCCAGGCGGCTGCACCCCGTGCCGCTGCCGCTGGCCGCGCTCGGCCCGGTCGACGTGGTGGTCATCTCGCACGACCACTACGACCATCTGGACCTGCCCACGATCAAGGCGCTGGCCGGCACGGACACCCTGTTCGCCGTGCCGCTCGGCGTCGGCGCCCACCTCGAACACTGGGGCGTCTCGCCCGACCGGCTGCGCGAGCTGGACTGGCACGAGTCCACCAGAGTCGGCGCCCTCACCCTCACCGCCACCCCGGCCCGTCACTTCTGCGGCCGTGGCCTGCGCAACACCCAGCACACCCTGTGGGCGTCCTGGGTCGTCGCCGGCGAGGAGCACCGGATCTACCACAGTGGCGACACCGGCTATTTCGAGGGCTTCAAGGACATCGGCGCCGCCCACGGCCCGTTCGACGCCACGATGATCCAAATCGGGGCATACAGCGAGTTCTGGCCCGACATCCATATGCGACCGGACGAGGGTCTGCGCGCCCACCTCGACCTCCAGGGCGGCGCACCGCACGGCGCGCTGCTGCCGATCCACTGGGGCACCTTCAACCTCGCCCCGCACCCGTGGGCCGAGCCCGGGGAATGGACGAAGGAGGCGGCCGAGGAGGCCGGCCAGGCGGTGGCCCTGCCCCGGCCCGGCGAGCCCTTCGAGCCGGCGGGCAAGCTCCCGGCGGAGGCCTGGTGGCGGGGCGTGGCGGGCACGGAACGCCGGACCTGGCGCTCGGTAGGGGCGCTCGTGGCCGAGCCGCCCAAGAAGCGGGGCTGAGCGACCTCGACGACCATCGGCAGCCCAGGAGGAGTCCGTCGTGCGCCTCCTGAGCGCTGACGTGCACCCCGCGCGCACGCGACACACGAACGGGGCCGAGTGAAGCCCCCGGACCACCCGGCGGACATTCCGTGACCCGGCAGCCTGTGCCGGCCGACCCACCCGACACAGGGATCCGGACCCGCCCCGGACCGCACGCGCCCGGTTCCCCGCCCCTCAACCCAAGGCCAAACCCGACACTCTCCGTAATCAAGCGGAGAGTGTCTTCTGTTTCCGTAGGGCCGGTCCAGTCGGTTATCGGTCTGTCGTACGAGGCTTCATACCAGAGCGGGACGCTCCCCGGGTGACTTTGTCAACTGCCCACCGCACATGATGCTCAGGCAACTACTGTGAGTGTCCGTCGGCGACGGTGTGGCTGGATTCCCCGGTTCCGCCGACCGACGCCGCGATGACACATGCCCGCCTTGCGCACCCCGCGAGGGCAGGCCCGACGGACCAGTACGAGGACGCAGATGTCTGACCTCCGAGCACCGGCCACACGTGCCGACCGCCGGGAGGGCGGCCGGCACGGGCGACCGGTCGCCCGAACCGCTCCCGCACTGCCCGAGACGCAGATACGGCCCCAGCTCATGCGGCTCGCCGTGCTGCCGCCCCTCGCGGTCGCGCTCAGCGCCACCGCCGCGGTCCTGTTCAGCATCCGCTCCACCGGCGCCCGCACCGGCCCCGTCCTGTGGGCGGTGCTCGCGGGAGCGGTCACCGTGACCGTCGCCGGCATCCTCATCGCCGCCGTGGCCGCCGACCGTGCCGCCCGCTCGGTCGCCGACCGCGTCGACGCGCTGCGCCGTACCGCCGCGCGCGGTGAGGCCGACCTGCACTCCCTGGTGGACGCGCTGCGCCAGGGCGCTACCCCGCCGCAGCGCACCCCGCCGCGCCGCCCGCCCGCGGACGCCGACGAACTCGAACTGCTCGCCGCCGACCTCGCCCGCGCACACGACGGCGCCGTCACCGCCGTCGTGCGCGCCGCCCAGCTCTCCAGCCACGCGGGCAACGAGCAGAAGCTGGAAGTCTTCGTCAACCTCGCGCGCCGGCTGCAGTCCCTCGTGCACCGGGAGATCTCGATCCTCGACGAGCTGGAGAACGAGATCGAGGACCCCGACCTGCTCAAGGGCCTGTTCCACGTGGACCACCTGGCCACCCGCATCCGGCGGCACGCCGAGAACCTCGCCGTGCTCGGCGGCGCCGTCTCCCGGCGGCAGTGGAGCAATCCGGTGAGCATGACCGAGGTGCTGCGCTCCGCCATCGCCGAGGTCGAGCAGTACTCCCGGGTCAAGCTGGTGCCGCCGATCGACGGCGAACTGCGCGGCCACGCCGTCGCCGACGTCATCCACCTGCTCGCCGAACTCATCGAGAACGCCTCGGTGTTCTCCGCCCCGCACACCCAGGTGCTGCTCCGCGCCAACCTCGTCACCTCCGGGCTCGCCGTGGAGGTCGAGGACCGCGGACTCGGCATGCCCGTCGGCGAACAGAACCGGATGAACGCCCTGCTCGCCGACCCCGACCAGGTCAACGTCGCCAGCCTGCTGGCCGACGGCCGCATCGGGCTCTACGTCGTCTCCCAGCTAGCCCGCCGGCACGGCATCCATGTGCGCCTGCAGACCAACATCTACGGCGGCGTGCAGGCCGTACTCGTCGTCCCGCAGGCCTTGTTGGGTACGGCGGCGGCAGCGCCCGGCGAGTCGGCCGACACCGGTGCGCCGCCGCAGACGGGACCGCAGGGACACGGGTCGCACGGCCAGGCGGAGGGGCACGCTCAGGTGCGGGCTTCCGCGCCCGCGTCAGCGCCGGTGCCGGGAGGTCGGCCGGAGTACGGAGCCGCCGCACAGGGCGGCGCAGGGCAGGTCTCCGGTACCGGACGGCGGAGGCACGCCCAGCACGGGACCGCGAGCGGCTCCGGGCAGCACGGTGTCGAAACCGGTGCCGGGCATGTCGGTCCTGGACACAGCGCTGCCGGACACAGCGGTTCCGCACATAGCAGTTCCGGACGCGTCGGGTCCGTACATGGCAGTTCCGTACATAGCGGTTCCGTGCATAGCGGTTCTGGAGACGGCGGTTCCGGAGACAGTGGTTCAGGGGGCCGTGGTTCTGAACGGCCCGTCACCGAGGCCGGCTCGGGGCGGCAAGGTGCCCTGGACGGCGCGGGCGGGCGGAGCGGAGGCGAACCCGCGCCGCTTCCCGTGCGCGGGGCCCGGCAGGAGCGGCCCACCCCCGCCGCGGCCGTGCCCGGCATCAGCGCCGGGGACCGGCCCGCGGTCGAGGCACACGCCGGCGTCCTGCCCACCCCGCGCGCCGGCACCGTACGCGGCACCATGGGCAAGCCCCAACTGCCCCGCCGCCGCGCCCAGGAGCACATCGTGCCCCAGCTGCGCGGCGGCCCGGCACCCCGCCAGGACGCCGACACCGTCGCGGGCCACGATCCGGGGCTGATGGCCGCCTTCCAGCGCGGCATCGGACTCGCCGAGGCGCAGCAGCACATGGAAAACCTGGGGCACCTGGAGGCCGTACCCATGGAGCCCGTACCCATAGAAGAGGCGGAGCACCTGGACCCGACGCCCATATCCCAAGGGCGCAGCCACGCGTCCGGATTCGACGGTGCCCATGGCGCCGGCCGGCCCGACGGGAGCGCCCCGGCCGGCTGACCGCCCGCACCTACCCACCCCCACGCCAGCCTTGCTCCACCCCGTCCCGTGTCCCAACTGCCCGCGCTCCCACAGACCTTCGTACCCCAAGGAGTCGATCCACCATGGCGAGCGATGCGCCGACCGCCCATGCATCCGACCTCGACTGGCTGCTGAGCGGCCTCGTGCAGCGCGTACCGCACACCAGCAGCGCGGTGCTCCTGTCCTGCGACGGGCTCGTGAAGTCCGTGCACGGCCTCGACATCGACAGCGCCGACCACATGGCGGCCCTGGCCTCCGGCCTGTACTCCCTCGGCCGCAGCGCGGGCGTCCGGTTCGGTGACGGCGGGGACGTCCGCCAGGTCGTCGTCGAGCTCGACTCGACCCTGCTGTTCGTCACCACCGCCGGCTCCGGCACCTGCCTGGCCGTGCTCGCGGGGCGGGAGGCCGACGCGGCCGTCCTGGGCTACGAGATGGCGATGCTCGTCAAGAGCGTCCGGCCCTACCTGGTGACCGCGCCCCGGCAATACCCTGTCGACTCCGCGGCGACGAGGCCTTGAGCGTGGCCGCAGCCGGCGACGGGCCCTGGCTGGACGACGCGGCCGGACGGCTGGTGCGTCCCTTCACGGTCAGCAACGGACGGACCGAGCCCAGCGTCGCCCTCGACCTGATGTCGCAGGTGATGGTCACCGGCGCCACCCCGCTCGGCTACCTCGGCCCCGAGCACGTCCAGGCGCTGGACCTGTGCCGGGCGCCCGTCTCGGTCGCCGAGGTCGCCGCGCAGCTGAAACTGCCCGCGGTGGTCACCAAGGTGCTGCTCTCGGACCTCCTCGACTGCGGGGCGCTGACCACCAAGCCCCCCGTCTTCCACCACACACCCACTGACCGGTCTCTGCTGGAGGCAGTGCTCGATGGACTACGACGACAGCTCTGACCCGTTCCCGACCGCGCTGAAAATCCTGGTGGCGGGCGGGTTCGGGGTCGGCAAGACGACCTTCGTGGGCGCGGTCAGCGAGATCGCCCCGCTCAGTACGGAGGAGCTGCTCACCACGGTCAGCGTCGGAACGGACAGTCTCGACGGCATCGAGAACAAGATGGAGACCACGGTCGCCATGGACTTCGGCCGGATCACCCTCGATCCGGAGCATGTGCTGTACCTGTTCGGCACACCCGGGCAGGAGCGATTCTGGTTCATGTGGGACGAGCTGTCCGAGGGCGCGCTCGGCGCGGTGATCCTCGCCGACACCCGCCGCCTGGAGGAGTGCTTCGCGGCCGTGGACTTCTTCGAGGAGCGCGGTCTCGCCTTCATCGTGGCGATCAACGAGTTCGACGGCGGCTTCCGCTACGACCCGGCGGAAGTGCGCGCGGCCCTCGACCTCGACCCCGGGATCCCGGTCGTCTGCTGCGACGCCCGCATTTCCAGCTCCGGCGTGCAGACCCTGCTCACCCTCGTACGCCACCTCCTCGCCCACGCTCCGGCGGCCGCGCCGAGCCACGGCGCCCACATGTGATCCCGACCTACCGCCCACGGAGTTCCTATATGAGGTACGCCCACAGCGCCGAAGCCCGGCCGGGAACCCGGCCAGGAGCCCGGCCATGAGCTACGAGCCGCCCCGGCCGGTCCGGGGTCTGCTGCTCACCCCCGAGGACAGAGAAGCCCCCGCGCGGGTCCACCGGCTGCGCCGACTCGGCCTGGCGGACCGCCCCGATCCCGCGCTCGACGGCTTCGCGGGTCATCTCGCCCAGCTCACCGGCGCTCCGTACGCCATGGTCAACTTCATCGGCGAGGAGCACCAGTTCTTCGCCGGCCTGAGCACCCCCGCCGTCGCACCGGTCGTCCGCGAGGACGGCACCAGAGCCGAGCTCGGCCGCGTCCTGCCGCGCGACCATGGCTTCTGCCCCCATGTGGTGGTCCGCCGTAAGGCGCTGGTCCTGGAGGATGTCCGCGACTACCCGCGTTTCGCCGGCAACCCGGTCGTCGACGCCTACGGCATCCGCTCCTACCTGGGTGCCCCGCTCATCGACAGTTCCGGCATGGTGCTCGGCACCGTGTGCGCGGCCGACATCGAGCCCCGTGGGTGGGGGAGGGCAGGCCTGGAGACCATCAAGGCACTCGCCGCCGATCTCGTCGTACGCCTCGAACGGAGCGCCGAGGACGGGTTGCCCCTCTGAGCCGGACGGGTGGCCCGCCGACACCGGCCGATGTGCGGGCAAACCCCCGCCGACGTGCGGGAAACCCCGCAGGCGTGAAGGAAAGCTGAGGCGGCGGTTAAGAAAAGCTCGATGGACCCGCACCCCGCACGTACGGCAGATTGCAGGGTGATTCCACCCCTCTGACCCGGTGCGGGCCTCTTACGGCTGCCCGCGCGCCGGGACCTCACCCACAGGAGCCGCACTCGTGAAGGCGCTGGTCAAGGAGAAGGCGGAGCCCGGGCTCTGGCTGACGGACGTCCCGGAGCCCGCGATCGGCCCCGGTGACGTACTGATCAAGGTCATGCGGACCGGTATCTGCGGCACCGACCTGCACATCCGGTCCTGGGACGGCTGGGCCCAGCAGGCGATCAGCACCCCGCTCGTGGTCGGGCACGAGTTCGTCGGGCAGGTCGTCGAAACCGGCCGGGACGTGACCGACATCCGCATCGGCGACCGGGTCAGCGGCGAGGGCCATCTGGTGTGCGGCAAGTGCCGCAACTGTCTGGCCGGCCGCCGCCACCTGTGCCGGGCCACCGTCGGCCTCGGCGTCGGCCGCGACGGTGCGTTCGCCGAGTACGTCGCCCTGCCCGCGACCAACGTGTGGGTGCACCGCGTCCCCGTCGACCTCGACATCGCCGCGATCTTCGACCCGTTCGGCAACGCCGTGCACACCGCGCTGTCCTTCCCGCTGGTCGGCGAGGACGTCCTGATCACCGGCGCCGGACCGATCGGCCTGATGGCCGCCGCCGTGGCCCGGCACGCCGGCGCCCGCAACGTCGTCGTCACCGACGTCAGCGAGGAGCGCCTGGAGCTGGCCCGCAAGATCGGCGCGAGCCTCGCCCTGAACGTCGCGCAGACCACGATCGCCGACGGTCAGCGCGAGCTGGGGCTGCGCGAGGGCTTCGACGTCGGCCTGGAGATGTCCGGCCGCCCCGAGGCCATGCGGGACATGATCGCCAACATGACGCACGGCGGCCGGATCGCGATGCTCGGCCTGCCCGCCCAGGAGTTCCCGGTCGACTGGTCCCGGATCGTCACCTCGATGATCACCATCAAGGGCATCTACGGCCGCGAGATGTTCGAGACCTGGTACGCGATGTCGGTGCTGCTGGAGGGCGGCCTGGATCTCGCCCCCGTGATCACCGGCCGGTACGGCTACCGCGACTACGAGGCGGCCTTCGCCGACGCCGCGAGCGGCAAGGGCGGCAAGGTCATCCTCGACTGGACCGCGTAAGCCGCGCGACGCCCGACTCCCGTCACCAGCCAGCACCTTCAGGAGAGCCCCCTCATGTTCGACTCCGTCCGCGACGATCTGCGCGCCACCCTCGACGAGATCCGCGTCGCCGGCCTGCACAAGCCCGAGCGGGTCATCGGCACCCCGCAGTCCGCGACCGTCGGCGTCACCGCCGGCGGCCGCCCCGGCGAGGTCCTCAACTTCTGCGCCAACAACTACCTCGGCCTCGCCGACCACCCCGAGGTGATCGCCGCCGCCCACGAGGCCCTCGACCGCTGGGGCTACGGCATGGCCTCCGTCCGCTTCATCTGCGGCACCCAGGAGGTGCACAAGGAGCTGGAGGCGCGCCTGTCGTCCTTCCTCGGCCAGGAGGACACGATCCTGTACTCCTCCTGCTTCGACGCCAACGGCGGCGTCTTCGAGACCCTGCTCGGCGAGGAGGACGCGGTGATCTCCGACGCCCTCAACCACGCCTCCATCATCGACGGCATCCGCCTGTCCAAGGCCCGCCGCTTCCGCTACGCCAACCGCGACCTCGCCGACCTGGAGACGAAGCTCAAGGAGGCGACCGAGGGCGGCGCCCGCCGCAAGCTGGTCGTCACGGACGGCGTGTTCTCCATGGACGGTTACGTCGCCCCGCTGCGCGAG
The DNA here is from genome assembly GCF_001280015.1 of Streptomyces sp. MMG1121. Classification (GTDB taxonomy): domain Bacteria; phylum Actinomycetota; class Actinomycetes; order Streptomycetales; family Streptomycetaceae; genus Streptomyces. The sequence continues at coordinate 165,618 of NZ_LGDV01000201.1, read as the reverse complement.
ATCTGCGACCTCGCCGACCGCTACGACGCGATGGTCATGGTCGACGACTCGCACGCCGTCGGCTTCGTCGGCCCGACCGGCCGCGGCACCCCCGAGCTGCACGGCGTCATGGACCGCGTCGACATCATCACCGGCACCCTCGGCAAGGCGCTCGGCGGCGCCTCCGGCGGCTATGTGGCCGCCCGCGCCGAGATCGTCGCCCTGCTGCGCCAGCGCTCCCGGCCGTACCTGTTCTCCAACACGCTCGCACCGGTGATCGCCGCCGCCTCGCTGAAGGTCCTCGACCTGCTGGAGTCGGCGGGGGACCTGCGGGAGAGGCTCGCGGCGAACACCGCGCTGTTCCGCGGCCGGATGACCGAGGAGGGCTTCGACATCCTCCCCGGCGACCACGCCATCGCCCCCGTCATGATCGGCGACGCGTCCGAGGCCGGCCGCATGGCCGAGCTGCTGCTGGAGCGCGGCGTCTACGTGATCGGCTTCTCCTACCCGGTCGTCCCGCAGGGCCAGGCCCGCATCCGCGTCCAGCTGTCCGCCGCGCATTCCACGGCGGACGTCAACCGCGCGGTGGACGCGTTCGTCGCCGCCCGCGCGGAACTGGCGGCCTGACCGGGGCGGACGCCCTGGGATAATGGAGCCCATGATCGAAGCGCGGCGGCTCCACATCCTCCGTGCGGTGGCCGACCACCGCACGGTCACCGCGGCGGCCGCCGCGCTCTATCTCACCCCCTCCGCGGTCTCCCAGCAGCTGACGGCGCTGGAGCAGGAGACCGGCCACCGGCTGGTCGAGCGCGGTGCGAAGGGGGTACGGCTCACCCAGGCCGGCGAGATCCTGCTCGGCCACACCAACGCGGTCCTGGCCCAGCTGGAGCGGGCCGAGGCGGAACTCGCGGCCTACGACTCGGGCGAGGCGGGCACGGTCACCGTGGCCGCCTTCGCCACCGGCATCACCCAGGTCGTGGCACCGGCCGTGGCCCGGCTCGCGGACACCGCGCCCGGCATCCGGACCCGGGTCCAGGACGTGGAGGGCGACGCGAGCCTGCCCATGGTGCTGGACCGGCAGGTCGACGTGGCGGTCGCCGTGGAGTACCGGGGTGCCCCGCCTGCCGACGACCCCCGGCTCACCCATGTCCCGCTCTACGCCGAGCCGTTCGACGCGGTCGTCCCGCCCGGGCACCGCCTCGCGGACAGCGCCGAGGTGCCCCTCGCCGACCTGGCCAAGGATCCCTGGATCGGTCCGTACCCCGGCAACCCCTGCCACGACGTGGTCGTCCTCGCCTGCGAGAGCGCCGGCTTCCAGCCCCGCCTGGAGCACTCCTCCGACGACTTCCGCGCCGTCGTCGCCCTGGCCTCGGCCGGCGCGGGCGTGGCCCTCGTACCGCGCTCCGCACTGAACGGCATGGACCTGACCGGCGTGGTCGTCCGCCCCGTCGACGGCGTGGCCCCGACCCGGCGCGTCTTCGCCGCGGTACGGCGCGGAGCCGAGGGACACCCGCTGATCCGCCCGGTCCTGGAGGCGCTGGGGCGGGCGGCGCAGGAGGCGGCGTGAGGCTGCCCTGACGCACGCGGGCCGGCGCGTTCGCCGGACGGGTGAGTGTCAGTGGCAGGGGCTACGGTGCGTTGCATGCCGGACGCAGAAGACGTACGCCGTATCGCCCTGTCCCTGCCGGACACCACGGAGAAGATCGCCTGGAGCATGCCCACCTTCCGGGTCGCCGGGAAGATGTTCGCGACCCTGCCCGAGGAGGAGACCTCCATCGCCGTGCGCTGTCCCAAGGACGAGCGCGACGAACTGGTGCTGGCCGAGCCGGAGAAGTTCTGGATCGCCTCCCACGAGGCGCAGTTCGCCTGGGTGAGAGCGAGACTCGGCGCGCTGGAGGACGAGGACGAGCTGCGCGACATCCTCGCCGACTCCTGGCGCCAGGCCGCCCCGCCCCGACTGCTGGACGCCTACCCCGAGTTGGGCCGTCTGCCCGGGGAGTGAAATTCCCCGGTGGGTGCGGGCCGGGCGTGGCATGATCCCGCGCGGCGCGGGCGGCGTGGTGGTCCGGCCGGGCCGGCAGGGGAGGGAGCATCCGCCATGACGGGAACGGACGCACAGCACGACAGCACCACCCGGGGCGCACGGCTGAGCGAGGCCGGGGCCCCGGCCGTCTGGTCACGGGACTTCGCCCTGTTCTTCGCGGCGCGGGCCGTCGCCCGGCTCGGCGACACCATGCTGCCGGTGGCCCTCGCCGCCGGCCTGCTGGAGCACGGGTACGGCGCGGGCGCGGTCGGCCTCGCCATGGCCTCTACGGCGGCGGCGTTCGCCGGACTCGTCGTCTTCGGCGGCGTCATCGCCGACCGGTTCAGCACCCGTCGGCTGATGATCGGCGCCGACCTGGTCCGGCTCGTCACCCAGTCCCTCGCCGCGAGCCTGTTCTTCACCGGGCAGGTGGTGCTGTGGCAGGTCTGCGCCATCGGCGTCGTCAACGGCGTGGCGGGAGCGGTCTTCCAGCCGGGCGTGGCCAGTACGGTGCCCCGGCTGGCCGCCGACATCCAGGGCGCGAACGGCGCGATACGCGTCGCCGAGTCCGCCGCCCAGCTCGCCGGCCCGGCCGTCGCCGGCCTCCTGGTCGGCTTCGCCTCACCCGGCGGTGTGTTCGCCGCGCACGCCGGCACCTACGCGGCGAGCGCCCTGTGCCTGCTGCTGCTCCGGCTGCCCCCGCTGCCCGAGGGCGCCCGCGTGCGGGCCGGCCGCGGGATACGCGCCTTCCGGGCCGATCTGGTCCAGGGCTGGCGGGAGTTCGGATCCCGGCCCTGGCTGTGGGGCGTGATCGCCGTGTGGTGCCTGTACATGATCGCCGTGTACGGACCCACGGTCCCGCTGGTGGCCACCGAGGTCGTCCAGCACCACGGTCCGCGCGCCTACGGCCTGGTCAACTCGGCCCTCGGCGCGGGCACCGTCGTCGGCGGTGTGCTCGCCCTCCGGCTCCGCCCGCACCGCATGCTCCGTGCGGGCGCGGTCGCCCTGTTCGCCTTCTTCGGCTTCCCGGCGGCCGTCGGCGCGGGCCTCGGCGTACCGGCGATGGCGGCCGGGGCGGCCGTCGCCGGTGCCGGGATGTCCTTCTGGGGCGTGATGTGGGCGACCAGCGTGCAGACCCAGGTTCCGGCCGACGTCCTCAACCGCATCCACGCCTACGACGTCGCGGGCTCCCTCGCCATGATGCCGGTCGGCCAGGCCCTCGCGGGCCCGGCGGCGGTTACCCTCGGCGCCGGCCACGTCCTGCTGGTATCGGCCGCGACGAGCGTCGCGGTGGCCACGGCCCTGCTCGCGATCCCGGCGATACGCGACCTGGTCCGGGCGGACGCGTACACACCGCCGCACTGACCATTCGCGAGGAACCCGCACCAGCCGTGTCGCTCCCCGCGCGCAGCCGCACGCAGTCCCCGTTCCGGGGCGGCGCCGGCCCCGCGATCACACCCCTGCGGCCGACCGCCCCGCCCCCACGAACCCGCCGATCCGCTCCCGCAAGCCGCTCGCGTCCAGCCCGTGCGCGGCCACGTGCTCCTCGATCGTTCCGTAGCGGCGCAGCTCCCGGCGGCCCACGCCCAGGGCCAGCACCCGGTGCGGTACGCCGGACAGGGCCTCGCTCACCGCGCTGGTCGAGGTGCCCGCGAGACAGGGCTCGACCAGGACGACGTCGGTGCCCGTCGCCTCCGTGGCCCGGCGCAGGCCCGCCGCGTCGAAGGGCCGTACGGTCGTCGCGTACAGCACGGTCACGTCCAGGCCCTCCGTCGCGGCGAGGACCGCGTCCAGCATCGGGCCGACGGCGACGACCACGCCGGAGCGGCCCTCGCGGACCGTGACGAAGTGCCGTCCGTCGAGCACCCGGCCCCGCTGGTTGGACTGCACGGAGAGCCGTACGTACACCTTGTCGTCGCCCGCGGCGACCGCGTGGTGCAGCAGGGCCTCGGCCTCGTCCGGATGGCCGGGCACATGGACGGTCCAGCCGTCGAGGGTGTCGAGGAGCGCCACGTCGCCGGGAGACATATGTGTGTAGCCGCCCGCCGGCCAGTCGTACGAGGCCGCCGCGCTGACCAGCACCGCTCCCGCGTCCTGATGCCCGAGATCCAGCTTGACCTGCTCGAACGGCCGCTCCACGAGGAAGCTGGCGAAGGTGTGCACGACCGGCCGCAGTCCGGTCAGCGCCATCCCCGCCGCCGCCCCGACCAGCAGCTGCTCCCGGATGCCGACGTTGACGACCCGGTCCGGATGCCGGGCCATGGCCTCACGGAAGCCGTCCTTGCCGATCTCGGCGAGGACGACCGCGACCCGCGGATCCTCGTCGAGCATGCGGGAGACGGCGGGGGCGATACGGTCACGCATGGTTTCCATGAAGGGGAGCCCTTTCCAGAGAGCGGTTCCAGACAGCGCGGGAGAGTCAGGCGTTCTTCGGCTCGACCCGGGCCACGACCACGTGCGGTCGCCCCGGATGGGGCGCCGTGAACGCGGCGTACAGCGCCTCGTGATCGCGCCCGTCGACGGTCACCGCGGACCAGCCCGCCGCCTCGAACCGGGCGGCGATCCCGCCGGGCAGCGCATGGCTGGCGGAGGAGTTGTCGACCACGATGGTGTGCAGCCGCTCCAGACCGGCGGGCCCGGCGAAGGCGATCGCCTCGTGGTTGCTGCCCTCGTCCAGCTCGGCATCCCCGATCAGGACCCAGACCGCCGGGTCGTGCAGCCCCTGCGCCCGCAGGCCCAGCGCGCTGCCCACGGCGATGGGCAGCCCGTGCCCGAGCGACCCGCTGGCGATCTCGGCCCCCGGCACCAGCACCCGGTCCGGGTGATGCCCGAGCGGGGAGTCGTACGACCCGAACCCGGGCAGCCAGCCGGCCGGTACGAATCCCTTCGCGGCCAGTACCGCGTAGTACGCCATCGGCCCGTGACCCTTGCTCAGCAGGAACCGGTCCCGGGCCGGATCGTCCCGCCGCTCCGGAGTCACCCGGAGCACCCGGTCGTAGAGCACCCACAGCACGTCGAGCGTGGAGGTGGCCGCCGGCCCGTGCTTCTCGTCGCCGGTCATCAGGCTCATCAGCTCGGGCAGGTCGTCGTAGCCGTACGTGCGGCTCTCGTCCGCTGTGATCGTCATGTCGACGATCGTGCAACCTCGACCAAGGTTGAGGTCAACAGGGAAACCGGGGCGCGACCACTGATCCGAGTGCGGTATGGTTTCCCTGCGCGTTTCGACCGGGGAAATCCCAGGTCAGACGGCACCGGGACGTGGCGCAGCTTGGTAGCGCACTTGACTGGGGGTCAAGGGGTCGCAGGTTCAAATCCTGTCGTCCCGACGGTGCGAAGGGTCTTCGCAGGCGAGAGCCTGTGGAGGCCCTTCTTCGCGTTGATCGTCCGTCAGCGGCGCCGACCACGCCGCCACCGAGGGGGGCGACGGGCGGCTCAGCGTCCAGCCATCACTGCTGCCCCAGATGCAGTGTGATGCTGCCGGAGAAGTCCCGGCCCTGAAACACCGTGCCGTTCTGTGTCCCGCTCACGGTGTTGTGCACGTCGCCGCCCGTGTCGGCACGCGCCCGCGTCCACCACTCCTCCAGCAGCGCCCGGAACTCGCCGTCGAGGGCCGCCCGTACGCCGAGCGCGGTGGCCAGGGCCTGGGCGTGGGCGGCGTTGTCCGGCTGGCCTGCCAGCGCGGCCAGTTCTACCTCGCCCGAGCTCACCCCGGAGACCTCGCCGGAGTCCTCGCCCGCCGCCCGGCGGAAGGGGCGGCGCACCAGCGCGGCCAGTCCCTGCCAGGCGTTGCGCCCGGCCTCGCCGCCGAGGCTCCCGGCCAGCGAGGTGAGCGCCGCCGCGGTGATCGGGTCCATCGAGGTACTCCCTGGTCGGTGTGTGGAGCCACACCTTACGGCGCCGAGTGCCGTACTCGCGACACACCGGTGAGACAAGTTGGCACGTTCCGACCATGCCTGGCGCACCGTCAGCAGGGGGCGTGGACCGTAGGGTTGGCGCATGGCCGAGGAGACGCGCAACACGATGGACGGGCACGCGGAGGCGGTGGTCCAGGCCGGACGCATCGGAGAACTGCACCAGCACTGGCACGGTGCGGCGCCCGAGGTCCGGCCGGCCCCCTTCCAACTTCCGCCCGCGCTCACGACGTTCGAGAACCGCCTGCGGGAACAGGAGCGCATCGCCGGAGCCGTCGAGGGCCACACCGGCCACGCCGGGCCGCTGGTCGTCGCGTTGACCGGAGTGGGCGGGGTCGGCAAGACCGCGCTGGGCTTCCACCTGGCACGTCGGTACAGCGACCGCTACCCGGACGGTGTGCTGTACGTAGATCTGGACGATCTGCGCCGGGACGGCGCCGTGGAGGTGGCGGACGCGCTCGCCGAGCTGCTGACCGGTCTGGACGTCGCCGCCGAATGGTGGGGGCGGTCGTTCGCCGGCCGGTCGAAACAGTACTGGAACCGCACCCGGGACAAACGGCTCGTCGTGGTCGTCGACAACGCGCGGTCCGGCAGCGAGGTCCTGCCCCTGCTGCCGTCCTCGCCCCACAGCCTGGTGATCGTCACCAGCCATGGCGTGCTGTACGACCTCGACGTCACCTCGGCCGTCGAAGTGGCCGTCGACCCGCTGTCGGTGGACGACGCCGTGCGGCTGCTCGGGAAGATCGTCGACGATCCGCGGTTGCGGGCCGAGCCGGAGACGGCGGCCGAACTCGCCCGAGGCTGCGGCGGGCTCCCCGCGGCCCTCCAGGTGGCCGGCCACTGGGTCCGCCGCTACCGCAGGCGCGGACTGTCCCGGCTGGTCGCCGACCTGACCGCGGAGCTGCACGAGAAGGGCATTCCCATGGTCGAGGCGGTGTGGGACGCGGCGTACGCCGGGCTCGGACCGCAGGCCGCGCGCCTGTACCGCCTGCTGCCCCAGCATCCGGCTCCCTTCCTCACGGCGCCGGCCGCCTCCGTACTGCTCGGGGACGGGCCGCAGGAGGCGGACGACGCGCTGGAGGAACTGGAGTCGGCGGGACTGCTGGAAGTGCGCCCCGAGGGGTACCGGACGCACGCCCTGCTCCGCGGCCACGCCGAGCGCCGGGCGCGGCAGGCCGACCCGGAGGGGACCGAGCGTGCCGCCGCACGGCGCCGGCTGCTCGGCTGGTACCGACGGCAGGCCGCCCGCGCGGACCTGCTGGCCGCCGGAGCCCGGATGACCTTCGCCGAGCTGCCCGGCGGTGCCGCGCCGGCGGCCGACGACATCGCGTTCGCCGGCAAGACGGAAGCGCTCAAGTGGCTCCGGTCCGAGCGGCTGGCGCTCTACGGCTGTGTCCGGCTGGCCCACGACACAGGCCTCCACGCGGACGCCTGGGCGCTGTGCGAGCCCCTGTGGACGCACTTCCTCGACCACCCCCACTACGCGGACATCACCGACGTCTTCACCATCGGTGTCGCGGCGGCCGACCGCTCGGAACACCTGCCGGCGATGATCCGGATGCGCTGCCAGCTGGCCCGGCCGCTCTGGGAACAGCAGCGGTACGACGAGGCCGCCGAGCAGGTGCGGCAGGCGCTGCACGCCGCCGAGGCCCTGGGCGACTCCGTCGCGGAACGGAAGCTGAAGGCGTCGACGGTGGAGTTCCGGGGGCTGCTGAAGTCGGCGCGGGGCGACGCGTCGGACGCGGCGGGCGACGCCGAGGCGGCGCGGGGCGCATGGTCGGGCGCGGCGGCCGACTTCGAGGCGGCGCGCGCGGCCCACGCCGAGATCCCCAACCCCTACGGCGTGCTGCTCCAGACCTACCTGCTGGGCGGTGCCGTGCTGCGCCTGGGCGACGCCGAGCGCGCGGTCCTGCTGCTGACCGAGGCGCATCGCATGGCTGTGGAGCAGGAGCGGGAACGCATGACCGCGCGCACGGGCTTCGCCCTGGGCCGGGCCCTGCGCCGGACCGGCCGGGCGGCGCGGGCGGAGGAACTCGTCCGCGCCGCCCTGGACAGTGCCCGCGAGCGCGGCTCCGGCACCGACGAGGCGCGGATCCTGGCGGAGCTGGCCGCGCTCGCCGAGGAGCGGGGCGACGCCGCTGGGGCCGAGCGGCACCGTACGGCGGCGCGGCAGCTGGAGCTGGAAGCCGGTGCCCTGTCCGGCGGCCCTCACAACTCGTAGTCGAGGTCGCCCGGATCCACGTCCTCCACGCGCACCCGGACCGTCGACGGGCCGATGTCGCACACCAGCGACACCGGCGCCTTCGACGGCCCGGCCGCGCCCAGCCAGGCATGGACCGCCGAGACGACGGCGGCCGGATCGGGGCGCACGACCTTCCCGTCGGCCCGGACCGGTGCGACGTGGACCGTGAACGTCCCGGCGGTGCGGTGCCGGACGAGGCAGCGCTCCGGGGTGAGGATCGCGGCGGCGGTACGGCAGCCGGGGGCCTCGTCGAGCATCCGGGCGGTCCAGCCTCCGGCGGTCCAGGCGCTGCTGGGCGGTGCGGCGGCCCCGCCCGAGGCCCGGCGCCACAGCACGGCGGCGCTCTGCGTGTGCCGTGGCCCGGCCTCGGGGTGCTGGGCCGCCAGATGGTGTACGGCCTCGGCGGTGCCGGGGGCGAGGCGCTCGACGCGGACGTGGTGCCCGGACACAGCGGCCCGTACGGCGAAGGCGGCCGGCCGGCGAGGCGTGCTCGTGGGCCGGGTGAGCGGGGCCGCGGCGACCGGGACGGCACGGGGCGCGAGGCCGAGCAGCCGGTACAACTCGTCGCGCAGCCTGCCGAGCGACTCGCCCTGCCGGGCGAACGCGGCGCGGGCGAGGCCGACGGTGTCCACCGCCGCGGCGGCCGCGAGGGCCTCGTCCAGTTCGGCGGGCGAGGACAGTGCGGGCACGCGGGCCAGGAGCCGGGCCATCGGGCTGTCCGGGATCAGTTCCGCTCCTCCGTCGTAGGCACCGATGACGGGGCGCCCCTGAGCGGCGGCGTAGAGGGCACTGGACCCGTGGTCGGTGATGACGGCGTCCGCCGCGACCAGCACCGCGGCCCATTCCTCGTACGGGCCGGCCAGGACCAGACCGCCGGACAGGGCGGGTGCCAGCTGCCGGGACAGGTCGAAGGACCCGAGCCGGCTGAACTCGTTCGGATGCAGGACCAAGGCGAACTGGTAGGAGTCGTAGGGGAGTTGGCCGACGAGTTCGGCGGGCAGGCCCGGGCGGCGGGTGAGGAGGGACTCCGGTCCCCAGGTGGAGGCCAGGACGACCAGCCGGCGCCCGCCGGTGCCGAGGGCCTGCCGGTACCGGCCCCGGTGGCCGGCGGAGGCGAGGAGCCGGTCCAGCGTGGGGTCGCCCACCACGGCCGCCCGGGCGGCGGCCGCGGGGCAGTGGCCGGTGAGGGCGGCGAGCTGGGTGTCGTGGGCCAGGGCGTACAGATCGGCCCAGGGCTCGCCGTCCGCGAGCAGATGGTGGGGGTCGAGGCCGGAGGGCAGATGCGGTGAACCCTCGCCGGGGATCGTCTTGTTGAAGCCCGCTCCGTGCGGGAGCAGTGCCCGGGGGCCGGACAGGACACGCAAGGGGCCCTTGGGGCTGGCGCCGAGGATCAGGTCGTGCCGGCCGACGCGGGCCTCGTCCCAGGAGACCGTACGGGCCCCGGACCGCTCCAGGGCCGCCAGCGCGTCCACGTCGAAGTCGGAGCCGGGCACCAGGGTGAAGCGGATGCCGATCCGCTCATCGCCCTCGAAGACGGGCAGTACGTCGAGCAGCCGGTGCAGCGCCCCGGCGGACCGCACGGCCACGAGCACCACGCGCTGCTCGCTGCTCGCTGCTCGCTGCTCGCTGCTCGCTGCTCGCAAATCGTGCATTGTATCAAGAGTGCCGTCTCTGCTGTCGGTTCCGCCCTTCCGGAAGGATCCTACCGGGGGCCGGAATCGGCCCCCGCGGCCCGATGCGCCGCAGTCAGACCGTCGGCTCGGTGTCCCGTCGCGACACCGCCATGAACACCACGAACCCGACGATCGCCACCGTCCAGGACAGCGTCACCGGCCCCAGCCCCCACGCCAGGCCGCCCCGCTTGGCCGGAACGGCCATCCAGTCGGCGAGGGACGCGCCGAGCGGGCGGGTGATGACGTACGCCGTCCAGAACGCGGTCACCGCGCCCAGCAGGCGCATCCGGTGGGTGAGGGCCGGGACGCAGATCGCCACGGCGAACAGCACGGCCGAGCCCAGGTAGCCGAGGCCGATGGTCGCGGTGAGGTCGCCCGCGGCGGTGCCCAGCGCGAACGTGGCGAGGACGGCCGCCCAGTAGAAGCACTCGCGGCGGCGGGTGCGGATCGAGTGGATGGACAGGGTGCGCTCGCTCGCGTACCAGAGGGCGAAGACGGCCGCCAGGGCGACGAGGAAGAGCGGGGTGGACAGGGTGTACGGGACACCGAGGCCCACGTGCAGCACGTCCGCGGCCATCGTGCCGAACACGCTGACCATCACGATCGCCGTCCAGTAGATCCACGCCACGTACCGGCGGACGGCGAACTGGAGCACGAGCGCCGCGGCGAAGGCGAGACCGCCGAGACCGACCGCCGGGATCGGGCCGAACAGGTGGGCCAGGAAGTCGGAGGCGGTCTCGCCCATGCCGGTGGTGAGGACCTTGATGATCCAGAAGTAGACGGTCACCTCCGGCACCTTGTTCGCGCTCTCGCGTATGCGCGCGCGTGCGTGATCGCGGGGCCGCTGGTCGAGGACGTGCTCTGTGCTCATGGCTCGCACCCTCGCATGCGCGACCGCCGTTTCCCCATCCCCCTTTGCCATTGTTTTGGGGCCTCTGGTGCAGTTGTTGCCACGGGGTGCGGCGAGCCTGAACACAACCTGAACGCGTCGATGACTTCCCTGGTCAGCGGCCGGACGGGCCTGATAGACAGGCCGGTTCGGCGGTCGCCGGTGTCAGTACGTCACACCCACGTGCGCGAGTGCCTGCTTCAGCAGGGCCCCGTGCCCGCCCGGCATCTCGCTCTGCACGGCCGGGGAGGCGGCCTCCTGCGGGCTGAACCAGACGAGGTCCAGCGCGTCCTGCCGGGGGCGGCAGTCGCCGGTGACCGGTACGACGTAGGCGAGGGAGACCGCGTGCTGACGCGGGTCGTGGTAGGGCGTGATGCCCGCCGTCGGGAAGTACTCCGCGACCGTGAAGGGCTGGAGCGAGGCGGGGATACGGGGGAGCGCGACCGGGCCGAGGTCCTTCTCCAGATGGCGCAGCAGGGCGTCGCGGACCCGCTCGTGGTGCAGGACGCGGCCGGAGACCAGGGTCCGGCTGACCGTCCCGTCCGGGCCGATGCGCAGCAGCAGTCCGATGCTGGTGACTTCGCCGCTGTCGTCCACGCGTACGGGCACGGCCTCGACGTACAGGATCGGCATGTGGGCCCTGGCCAGTTCCAGTTCGTCCGAGGTGAGCCAGCCGGGCGCGGTTTCGGTCATGTCTGACATTGCTTGATCATACTTTCCGGGTGGGGCGCCCGCTGGGGTCGCGGGCCGGTTCGGATACGGGTGGTCCGGGGAGTCCGTAGAGGCGGCGGGCGTTGTCGCGGCCCGTCCAGGCGGCGATGCGCAGGGCGTCGGGCAGGCTCAACTCGTCCGATTCGACGCGGTCTTGGAGTAGTTCGGCGAGGCCCTGCCGGAAGCACAGGGCGCCCAGGTGGTGGAATTCGGCCACGCCGTAGGCGTCGGAGCTGTACAGCAGTTTCCGGAACGGGGTGATCTCCAGGGCCTCCTCCAGCACCGCCCGGCAGCGGGCCGGGCCGGTGTGGTGCAGGGCCAGGCCGACATCCAGGTACACCTGCTCGAACACCGCTGCCAGATAGGCGGCTTGACGATGGTAGGGCCAGCAGTGCAGCAACAGGACGGGGACCGTGCCGGAGGTCAGGCGCAGCCAGTCGGTCAGCAGGGCCGGGTCGGCGCGGTGCAGCCGCAGGTCGGCGTCCCCGAAGCCGGTGTGCAGCTGGAGCGGCAGGCCGAGGTCCGCGGCGGTCCACAGCAGATGCCGTACGAGGACCGGGTCGGTCAGGCGGCCCCCGGCCGCGAGCCAGTGCCGGGCCGCCCGTGTCACCTCGGCGTCGGACGGGCGGGCCGGGTCCAGGGCGAAGCCCGTGCGGTAGGCGGCGACGGACTTCACCGCCACCACGCCCGGCCGGCGTACGGCCTCCTCGGCGGCCCCGCGGAACGCCTGCGCGTACGCGTCCGGCTCGACGCCCCGCGCGGCCACCTCCTCGGCCACCTGCTCCAGGCGTACCACCTCGCGGGCCAGGGCACCGGAGGCCGCCGCCAGCTCGGCGGGGGAGGTGAGGGGGTGCGCGGTGTAGCCGGTGTCCACGAGGAACGCCCCGGCTCCGGCGGCGGTCAGGAAGCGGCGGTTGACCTCCTGCCAGCCCAGCTCGGTGCGGCGGGCCGTGTAGGCGTCCGGCGGCGCGTGCCGGGGGAGGTCCAGCAGGGGCGCGCAGTGCCGGCGTACGGCCACGCCGACGGGCGTGTCGAAGGGCGAGACACCGGGCCAGGCCGCGCCCTCGGTCAGGAGCGGGGCGAACTCGGCGGGCGCGAGGTCGGCCGTCACGGCGCCGTGGCAGTGGTGGTCCACCAGCGGCAGCGCGGCGAGGGCCTCCTGGACCGGTCCCGGTGCGGCGGCCATGGTCAGTACACCCAGCGGTAGGCGGCCGCCACCTGTGTGTCGTCCAGGTTCTCGACGGCCGCTGCCTCGCCCAGCCGTACGGCGCTCACCGCGTCCGCGAGGACCGGGCCCAGTGCGGCCCGCAGCACCTCGTCCGAGCGGAACGCCTCGACGGCCTCGGGCAGTGAGCGTGGCAGCCGCCGTACGCCGAGGGCCGCCGCCCGTTCGCTGTCGTACCGGGCCGGGTCTCCGGTGATCTCCCGCGGGAGGGGGCGGGCCGATACGAGACCGTCGAGGCCCGCGGCGATGACGCCGCCGAGCGCGAGATAGGGGTTGGCGGCCAGGTCGACCGGTTTGACCTCCAGGTTGGCGTCCTGTTCCCGGCGGCCCGCCGTACCGGTGATCACCCGCAGCGCCGCCTCCCGGGTCTCCCGGCCCCAGGCCGTGAACGCCCCCGCCCACTGCGAGGGTCTGAGCCGCAGACAGCTGGCCGGGCTCGGGGCGGTGAGCGCCGTCAGCGCGGGCAGCCGGGCGAGCACCCCGGCCGTGAACGACTCCGCTTCGGGCGTCATGCCGTACCGGCCCTCGCCGCCGGCGTGCAGGTTCACCCCGGCGCGCCAGCAGGACAGATGCAGATGGCCGCCGTTGCCGACGCCGTCGGCGGACACCGCGGGCGAGAACGAGACGCGCAGACCGTGCCGCTGCGCGACCGCCCGGATCGTCTGCCGCACCAGCACGCTGCGGTCGGCCGCGCCCACCGGGTCCAGCGCGCCCACCGAGATCTCGAACTGCCCGGGAGCGTACTCGGGATGGAGCTGGTCGACGGGCACGTCCTGCGCGGCGAACGCGGCCAGCAGGTCGGCGGTGTAGTCGCTCAGCCCGACCTGCCGGATCGCGCCGTACGCCGGACCGGAGACCGCCGGGACGAACTCCCCGACGGGCGCCGAGTCGAGCCCGACCGACCACTCGACCTCGATCGCCGCCTTGACGACCAGACCGTGCCGCTCGGCCGCGTCGGCCACGGTCCGGCGCAGAAAGGTTCGGGCACAGCCGGGGTGCCGGTCGCCGTCCTGGGTGACCCGGTCCACCGGCGCCCACGCCCAGCCGGGCTGCCCGGCCAGTTCCACCAGCTGATCGAGGTCCGGGTAGAGCCTCAGGTCGCCGTCCGGGGAGCCGAGCACGTCGGTGGTGACGATCGAGTCGTTCGCGAGGAAGGTGTCGAACACCGGGGACATGCCGACGCCCCACGACACGGCCGATGCCAGCCGCGCGGTCGGGACGGTCTTCACCCGGCAGACACCCGCGGTGTCCACGTACGCGAGCACGATCCCGCGCACGCCCCGCGCGGCCAGTTCGGAGGTGAGCGCGGCGACCCGGCGCAGATCCTCGGGGCGCCCGCCGGGCACGGGGTCGGCAAGGGTGGTCATACGTCCTCCTCGGCGCGGTCCGCGCGGTGCTGGCCTCGGTCCGGTCAGGGTTTCACGGCCACCGCGCCGAACTGCGGTACCGGCGCCGCGGACGCCGGATCGGCGCGCCACTGCGAGCAGGGCACGAGGCCCGGCTCGACCGGTTCCAGACCGTCGAGGAACGCGGCGATCTCGGCGCGGCTGCGGGCGGTGATCGGCGGGGTGGCGTTGGCGTTCCAGAACGCCATCGCCGCGGCGTTGCCCTCGCCGCCCACGTCACCGTCGTGGGTCGGGTGGGTCAGGACCAGGTGGCTGCCCGGGGGCAGGGCCCCCACGAGCCGCCGCACGATGTCCCGGGCCTCGCCGGTGTCCAGGACGAAGTTCAGGATGCCCAGCATCATCAGTGCGACCGGCCGGGTCAGGTCCAGGGTCTCGGCGGCGCGCTGCACGATCGCGTCCGGGTCGCGCACATCGGCGTCGACGTAGTCCGTGACGCCCTGCGGCGAGCTGGTGAGCAGCGAGCGGGCGTGCACGAGCACGATCGGGTCGTTGTCGACGTACACGATCCGGGACTCGGGCGCGATGCGCTGGGCGATCTCGTGGGTGTTGTCCACGGTCGGCAGACCCGTGCCGATGTCCAGGAACTGCCGGATCCCGCGCTCGGCGGCCAGGAACCGCACCGCGCGCGTCAGGAAGTCCCGGTCCGCGCGGGCCACCTCGCGGATCACCGGGAACATCCCGGCGACGTGCTCACCGACCCGCTGGTCGACCTCGTAGTTGTCCTTGCCGCCGATCCAGTAGTTCCACACCCGGGCGTTGTGCGCCACGGTGGTGTTCAGCCTCGCCGGCCCGGCCGTCGGGGAGCCCTCGGTCACGTCGCCGCCCTTCTCGCACGCGGTGTCCCGCCGTCATTGTGCCGCCCGTTGATCGCTCTGTCCCGGGAAACGCGCACCTCGGGCGGTTCGGGGCGGCTCCGGGAGGGTGCGGCGGATGAGGAACACTGGACCGGTACGCCGCCCCCGGACGGAAGCAGCACATGCCCGCCACGCCCACGCCCCTGCTCGACACCCCGGACCTGCCCACGGGCCCCGCGGACATCCGGCTGATCGTCACCGACATGGACGGCACGCTGCTGGACGACGCCAAGCGGATACCCGGGGGCCTGTGGCCGATGCTCGCCGAACTGCGCCGCCGCGGTGTGCTGTTCAGCCCGGCCAGCGGCCGCCAGTACGCCACGCTGGCCCGGCAGTTCGCCGAGGTCGCCGAGGGCATGGTGTTCATCGCGGAGAACGGCACGTACGTGGTCCGCGACGGCGTGGAGCTGAGCTCCGACACCCTCGACGCGTCCGTGGCCGCCGGCCTCGCGCGGACGGTACGACGGCTGGTCACGGACGGCGCGGACGTCGGGGCCGTGGTGTGCGGCAAGCGGTCGGCGTACGTCGAGCGGACCGACGAGGCGTTCCTGGCGGAGGTGCGCAAGTACTACGTCGAGCACCGGATCGTCGAGGACGTCACCGCCGTCGACGACGACGTGATCAAGGTCGCGCTGTTCGACTTCGGCTCCGCCGAGCACTCCACCGCCCCGGCGCTCGCGGAGTTCGCGGACACCCACCAGGTCGTCGTCTCCGGCGAGCACTGGGTCGACGTCATGAACCGCACCGCCAACAAGGGCACCGCCCTGCGGGGCCTCCAGCGCGCGCTCGGCGTCACGCCCGCCCAGACCATGGTCTTCGGCGACTACCTCAACGACCTGGAGATGCTCGACGCGGCCGAGTGGTCCTTCGCCATGGCGGGCGCCCACCCGGAGGTCGTGCGCCGGGCCCGCCACCTGGCGCCGTCCAACAACGACAACGGCGTCCTGCGCACCATCGCGCACGTGCTCGGCCTGTAACGGCCTGCCGACCCGGCGCGCGGCGCACGCACGCGTACCGTCGGTCAGGGCCTGCGGCCGACCCCGCCGTACAGCGAGACCGGCCCCCGGCCGTCCGGCGTGCCCTCGCTGCGCCAGTCGGCGACCGACACGATGCCCGGCTCCAGCAGGTCGAGTCCCTCGAAGAAGGCGGCCACCTCGTCGCGGGAGCGGGCCACCAGGGTCACCCCGCCCGCCGTGTAGGCGGCGATGCCCTTCTCGACGTTCTCCGGTTCGAAGTCGGCCGTCATCGTCGACAGCACCAGGCCGCTGCCCGGCGCCAGCGCGTCGACCAGGGTCGCGACCACCTCGTGGGCGCCGTCCTCGTCGGCGACGAAGTGCAGCAGCGCGATCAGGGACAGGGCCACCGGGCGGCCGAAGTCCAGCACGCGGGCGGCCTGTTCGAGAATGGTGCGCGGATCGCGGGCGTCGGCCTGGACGTACTCCGTGACGCCCTCCGGGGTGCCCCGCAGCAGCGCGCTCGCGTGCGCCAGGACGATCGGGTCGTTGTCGACGTACACCACCCGGGCGTCCGGGGTCACCGACTGCGCGATCCGGTGCAGATGGGGCTCGGTCGGTATGCCGGTGCCGATGTCCAGGAACTGGTGGACGCCGTCCTCGGCCAGGGTACGCGTGGCCCGCTCCATGAACGCCCGGTTGGCGCGCGCGGCCCGGACGGCGCCCTCGTCGATCGCCATGATCCGTCGGCCCAGCTCCTCGTCGACGGGGTAGTTGTCCTTGCCGCCAAGGAACCAGTCGTACACCCGGGCCGGATGCGGCCGGGTGGTGTCGATGGGCGCTGCGGTGCGATCGGTCCCCGTCACGTGCTGGTCCTCCGTCCGGCCGGCGGCCCGGCCGTCACGCCGGACGTGCGGGCAGCAGTCTGACACGATCACGCCGCAGCTCCAACGCGCTTGCCGAAAAGGCTGGTTGGCCGTTGCCGGTCAGCCGGGCAGTGTCCGGTCCAGGAAGCGGAGCAGCTCGGCGAAGGCCTCCTCCTTGTCCGTCTCGTGGAACACCTCGTGCCGCGCCCCGGGGAAGATCCGCTCGGTCGGCCGGCCGCCGCTCAGCCGCTCCACCCCGGTCCGGCTGCCGGACAGCGGCACCAGCCGGTCGTCGTCGCCGTGCAGCCACAGCAGCGGCAGCGGGCCGACGTCACCGCTCCTGGCGACGGTCTCCAGCATCCGGGTGAACGCCTCGAGCGTCGGCCGTTTCATCGGTCCGTGCCACACCAGCGGATCGGCGGCGTAGGCGGCGCCCACGGCCGGGTCCCGGGAGAGGGCGGCCGGGCTGACCGGGGTGTCCGGGATCTCGGGCAGGGCCAGCAGCCGACCCGGCAGCTCCCAGGTGCCGATCACCGGCCCGGACAGGACGAGCGCGCTCAGCTCGGTGCCGTGGCGCTGGGCGTAGCGGGCCGCGATCAGACCGCCCATGGAGTGGCCGACCAGGACGAGCGGCAGGCCGGGGTGCGCGGCCCGGGCGAGGTCCGCCACGGCGTGCACGTCGGTGACCACGTCCTCGAAGTCCTCGATCACCACGCGTTCCCCGGCCGACCTGCCGTGGCCGACGTGATCCGGCCCGTACACGGCGGCCCCGTGCCCGGTCAGTACCGCCGCGAGTCCGTCGTACCGGCCCGCGTGCTCGCCGTACCCGTGCACCACCAGGGCCAGGTAGCGGGGCGCCGGGTGCGGCCACTCGCGTACGGCGACGGAGCCGTGCGTGCCGTCGATGGTGTGGGCGCGGACGTGGGGCATGTCTCCTCCGGAGGACTCGGTGAAGGTCCGGGAGGATCTTCCCAGCGGGCCGGTCGGCGGTCTATAGTCCAAAACTAGCAGTGCTAATTAAGTGTCCAGTATCCCGAGCGGTCCGCTGATCGACAGTGTCGTGGGTCAGTCGTAGGTCAGGAGTCGAAGCCGTGCGTCCCGTCCACTTCGCGGCCGCCCGCCGCACCCCCATCGGCAAACTGCGCGGCGCCCTGTCCGGCGTCCGGCCCGACGACCTGGCCGCCACGGTGATCCGTCACCTGGTGGCCGGCGTGCCCGCGCTCGACCCGGCCCGGATCGACGACGTCTACTGGGGCGCGGCCAACCAGGCCGGCGAGGACAACCGCAACGTCGCCCGCATGGCCGCCCTGCTCGCCGGCCTGCCCGAGTCCGTGCCCGGCGCCACCGTCAACCGGCTGTGCGCCTCCGGGCTGGAAGCGGTCACCACCGCGGCCCGCACCATCGCCGCCGGCGAGGCCGACATCGTGGTCGCGGGCGGCTCGGAATCGATGAGCCGCGCTCCCTTCGTGCTGCCCCGCCCCGACGAGGCCCTGCTGCAGCGCATCGAGACCCACGACACCCGCCTCGGCTGGCGCCTGGTGAACCCGGCGATGAAGGACCTGCACGGCCTGCTGTCCATGGGCGAGACCGCCGAGGAGGTCGCCGAGCGCCACGGCATCTCCCGTGCGCGACAGGACGAGTTCGCGCTGCGCAGTCACCGACTCGCCGCCGAGGCCCGCAAGAACGGCCACTTCGACGCCGAACTCCTGCCCGTGGAGCGCCCGGACGGCGTCACGGTCACGCAGGACGAGTGCGTCCGCGAGGACACCTCGCTGGAGAAGCTCGCCCGCCTCAAGCCGGTCTTCCGCGCCGGCGGGACGGTCACCGCGGGCAACGCCTCGCCGATGAACGACGGCGCGGCCGGGCTGCTCCTGGTCAGCGAGGAGGCCCTGAACGAACTGGGCCTGGAGTCCCTCGGCCGCTATGTCGCGGGCGCCTCCGCCGGGGTCCACCCCGACGTCATGGGCATCGGCCCGGTCCCCGCCACCCGCAAGGCGCTGGCCCGGGCCGGCTGGGACGTGGCCGACCTCCAGGAGGCCGAGTTCAACGAGGCGTTCGCCGCGCAGGCACTCGCCTGCGTCGACCAGCTGGGCATCGACCCCGGCCTGGTCAACCCGACCGGCGGCGCCATCGCCCTCGGCCATCCGCTCGGCTGCTCCGGCGCCCGCATCCTGACCACCCTGCTGCACCGGATGCGGCGCACGGGAGCGGGGCGCGGGCTCGCGACGATGTGCGTGGGAGTGGGGCAGGGCAGCGCCGTACTGGTGGAGCGCAACTGACGCATCATCAGTGACGGTTCCCCGCAAGGGAATTCGGTAGTAGAGCCGCAGCAAGGAAACGGAGCACCACTCCATGGCAACCCTGTCCGTCGCCACGATCCTCGCCGAGAACGCCCGGCGCCGCCCCGGGAAGACCGCCCTCGTCGAAGGCGAACTGCGGCTCACCTTCGCCGAGGTGTGGCGGCGGTCCCTCGCCCGGGCGGGCGCGCTCACCGGCGCCCTCGGCGTACGGCCGGGGGACCGGGTCGCCCTCATGGCCCCCAACACCGCCGAGTTCCCGGTCGCCTACTTCGCCGTCACCGCGGCCGGCGGGGTCGTCGTCCCGGTGCATCTGCTGCTGTCGGCCGGCGAGGTCGAGCACGTGCTGCGGGACAGCGGGGCGGCCCTGCTGCTCGTCCACCCGGCGCAGGCCGAGACCGGGCGGGCCGCCGCCGAGGCCCTGGGGGTCCGGGTCGTCACCCTGGGCGAGGAGTTCGACAAGCTCGCGGCGGACGCCGAGCCGCTGCCGTCGTACGTCACCCGCGCCGCCGACGACCCGGCGGTGATCTTCTACACGAGCGGCACCACCGGCGTCCCGAAGGGCGCGGTCCTCAGTCACTTCAACATCGTGATGAACGCGACCGTCAACGCCTTCGACGCCAACGACATCCGCGCCGACGACGTCGCCCTCGGTGCGCTGCCCCTCTTCCACGCCTTCGGGCAGACCGTCTCGCTCAACTCCACCTGGCGGGCGGGCGCCACGCTCGTCCTGCTGCCCCGCTTCGACGCCGCGCGCGCCATCGAGCTGATGGTCGAGGAGGGCGTGAACACCTTCCACGGGGTGCCGACCATGTACGTCGCCCTCACGGCGGCCGCGGCACAGGCGGAGCGGCTGCCCGGGCTGCGGATCTGCATCTCCGGCGGGGCCTCCCTGCCCGTCGCCGTACTGGAGCGCTTCGAGGAGGCGTTCGGCGCGAAGATCTACGAGGGCTACGGGCTGTCGGAGACCTCACCGACCGCCACCGTCAACCAGCCCCTGTTCGGCACGAAGGCCGGCACCATCGGCCATCCGCTGTGGGGCGTCGACGTGGAGATCGCCCGCGCCGAGACGGAGGACCGCATCGAGCTGCTGCCGGCCGGCGAGCTGGGCGAGGTCGTCATCCGCGGCCACAACGTCTTCTCCGGCTACCTCGGCCGGCCCGAGGCCACCGCCGAGGCGGTCGTCGACGGCTGGTTCCGCACCGGCGACCTCGGCACCAAGGACGACGAGGGCTTCCTCAGGATCGTCGACCGCAAGAAGGACGTCATCATCCGCGGCGGCTACAACGTGTACCCGAGGGAGGTCGAGGAGGTCCTGATGCGCCACCCCGGCATCGCCCAGGTCGCCGTCATCGGCCTGTCCGACGAACTCCACGGCGAGGAGGTGTGCGCCGTCGTCGTACCGAAGCCGGGCGGCGTTCCCGACGCCGCCGCGCTCACCGAGTGGTCCAAGGAGTACCTGGGCCGGCACAAGTACCCGCGCCGCGTGGAGTTCACGGACGCGCTGCCGCTGGGCCCCAGCATGAAGGTGCTGAAGCGGGAACTCCGGGCCCGGTACACGGAGAAGCGGGCGGACCAGGCATAGCGGGCGGCAGGGGTCACCTGGCGAGACGGTCCTTACGCCGAAGGGTTGTCCGGACATAGCATCGGTCTCCGCATGAACACGATGACGCTCTGGCACATATCCGGCTGGGAGTTCGCCGCGCTCGCCTTCGCGGCCCTGCTCGTCGGCTTCTCCAAGACCGCGGTGAGCGGGGCCAACACGGTCAGCCTCGCGATCTTCGCGGCGGTCCTGCCCGCCCGCGCCTCCACCGGCGTGCTGCTGCCCGTCCTGATCGCCGGCGACGTCCTCGCCGTCCTCACCTACCGGCGGCACGCCCACTGGCCCACCCTGTGGCGGCTGTTCCCCGCCGTCGCGGCCGGGGTCGTGCTCGGCACGCTGTTCCTGGTGTGGGCCGACGACGGGGTCGTACGGACCTCGATAGGCGCGATCCTGCTGCTGATGGCCGGCGTCACCCTGTGGCGGCGGCGCCGGGCGGAGCGCACGGGCGGGCAGGACGAGCCGGACGCGGTGGCGAGCCGGACGGGCCGGACGAAGGCGCGCTCGTACGGCGTGCTCGGCGGGTTCACGACGATGGTCGCCAACGCGGGCGGCCCGGTGATGTCGATGTATCTGCTGTCCGCCGGCTTCCGGAAGCTGGGTTTCCTCGGCACGTCGGCGTTCTTCTTCCTGATCGTGAACGTGTCCAAGGTGCCGTTCAGCGTGGGCCTCGGCCTGATCGACGGGAACTCGCTGCTCCTCGACGCCGCGCTCGCGGTGTTCGTCGTGCCCGGTGCGTTGTTCGGCAGATGGGCTGTGAACAGGATCAACCAGCGACTCTTCGAACAACTTGTGATCGCGGCGACGATCGTGGGCGGAGTGCAGCTGCTACTGCGCTAGCCCCAGCAGCGCCGGGAGGTCGGCGAAGGAGTCCAGCACATGGTCCGGGCGCCCGCTCGCCCGCTCCAGGGTCTGCGGCAGGAACTTGCCCGTCCGCACCAACACCCCGGTGATGCCGAGCCGCTGCGCGGCCAGGACGTCGTACTCGACGTCGTCCCCGATCATCAACGCCTGCTCCGCGCTCACCCCGAGCCGTCCGAGGGCCGCCTCGAAGAACGCCCTCGACGGCTTCCCGGTGACCTCCGCCTCGACCCCCGCGGCCGCCTCCAGGCCCGCCAGGAACGCCCCCGCGTCCAGCTGGAGTCCCTCGTCCGTGCGCCAGTACAGGTTCCGGTGCATGGCGACCAGCCGCGCGCCCCGCTGGAGCCGGCCGAAGGCCCGATTGAGCGCCTCGTAACCGAACTCCGGCCCGGCGCCGCCGAGCAGGACGACGTCCGGCACGTCGTCGTCGGAGCCGGAGTCGCCGACCAGGGTGATCCCCTCCAGGTCCGCCCTGATGTCCCCGCTGTTCAACAGCGCGACACGGGCCCCGGCAAGCTGGACGGCGGCGGCCGCGGGAGCCGTCAGGACGTCCTCGGCCGTCACCGGGAACCCCCTCTCCGCGAGCGAACCGGCGAGCGAGGCCCGCGACCGGGAGGTGGTGTTGGTCACCAGGACCACCCCCAACCCCGCGTCCCGGACGGCCCGCAGCGCCTCCACCGCACCCGGCAGCGGCTGCCAGGAGACGGTGAGGACACCGTCGATGTCGACCAGGACGGCACGCACGGATTCCATGACGTCAGACCGTAGCCACCCGGGCACCGGATCGGCCCGTACGACCTCGTACGCTCACCCCTATGCCCGCGCACGTCCTGATCCTCGGCGGCACCACCGAGGCCCGCCGCCTCGCCGCCGACCTCGCCGCACGCCCCGGCGTCCGGGTCACCACGTCCCTGGCCGGCCGGGTCGCCCGGCCCGAAGCGGTGGCCGGCGAGCTGCGCACCGGCGGCTTCGGCGGCGCCCAGGGCCTCGCCGACTGGCTGCGCACCCATCACGTGGCCGCCCTGGTCGACGCCACCCACCCCTTCGCCGAGGCCATCACGGCCAACGCGGCCCGCGCGGCGGCGGCCACCGGGGTGCCCGCGATCGTCCTGCGCCGCCCCGGCTGGCGACCGGTCCCCGGCGACCGCTGGTACGACGTCCCGTCCCTGTCCGAAGCCGCCGAGGCACTGCCCGGTCTCGGGCGCCGGGTGTTCCTCAGCACCGGACGTCTGGGCCTCGCAGCCTTCGCCCACCTGGCGGACCTGCACTTCGTCGTCCGCTCGGTCGACCCGCCCGCGCCCCCGCTGCCCCCGCACACCGAACTGGTCCTCGCGCGCGGCCCGTTCAGCGTCGCTGCCGAGACGGAACTGCTGCGCAGCCACGGCGTCGAGGTGCTGGTGACCAAGGACAGCGGCGGCGAGGCCACGGCCGCGAAACTGACCGCCGCGCGGGAACTCGGGCTGCCCGTCGTCGTCGTACGCCGCCCTCCGCTCCCGCCAGACGTGACGGCGGTTCCCGACGTGGCGGGCGTACTGGAGCGGCTCGGCCTCAGCGCCGTGTGAGGACCGGCGCGCATGCGTCGGCTCACCCGGTGCTCCTACGCCGTACTCGGCTCCGGTGCCACGGCGGCCCGGTCGGGCAGGCCGTCGGACAGGTCCTCCACCAGCAGGCGCTTGGCGATCGTGTCGACGGCCGCGCGCAGGTCCGCGCCGGGCGGGTGGCCGAGGTCCCGCTGGACCCGGTCCGCCAGCCAGGCGCCCCAGGCCCGGCCGATCACGTCGGCCTCGCGGCGGCCCGCGTCGGTGTGGGAGAGAAGGGAGCCGTGCCGGGTCAGATAGCCCTCGTCCACCATCCGGTCGAAGACCGGCAGCAGCACCTCCGGCGGCAGATGCCGTCGCCCCGCGATCAGGCCGAGGCTCGCGTGCCCCACCAGCCGGCTCAGCATCTCCACCTGCATCACCGCCCAGGCCCCGGCCACATCGAGCCGCGAGTCGGACTCCCTGATGATCCGGCGTCCGGTCTCCAGGTCCGTAGTGCCGAGGATCTTCGCGACGGAGGCCTCCAGCACCCGCTGCGAGTCCGGTCCGTGCGGTGAGGCGAAGCCCTCGCCCATGTCGGTGGAGCCCAGACGCGCGCTGTCGCGCAGCTGCACCTGCTTGAGGAACAGGGCGACCACGAAACCGAGGGCAGCGACCGGCACCGTCCACAGGAACACGGTCTGGATCGTGTCGGCGTACGCCTCGATGATCGGGGCGGCGACGGGGGAGGGCAGGCTGTGCAGGCCCACGGGACTGGTCGCCGCCCGGCTCACCGCCGCCGGATCCACGGCTCCCCCCGCCGCCTTCACCGCCGCGCCGATACCGTCCTTGAGCCTCGGGGCGAGTGTGTTCGTGTAGATCGTGCCGAACACGGCCGTGCCGAACGAACTGCCCAGCGTACGGAAGAAGGTCACGCCGGAGGTCGCGGTGCCGAGGTCGGCGTAGTCCACGGTGTTCTGCACGGCGATGGTCAGCACCTGCATGGACAGGCCGATGCCGACACCCAGCACGAACATGTACAGGGACTCCAGCACGACCCCGGTCCCCGGGCCCATCAGCGACATCAGATACAGCCCGACGCCCATCACCAGCGAGCCCACGATGGGGAAGAGGCGGTACTGCCCGGTCTTGCTGACCACGTTGCCGCTGAAGACCGACGCGATCAGCAGGCCGATCACCATCGGCAGCGTCCGCACCCCGGAGATCGTCGCCGAGTCGCCGTCCACGTACTGCAGATAGCTCGGCAGATACGTCATCGCGCCGAGCATCGCGAAGCCGACGATGAAGCTGAGCACCGAGCAGACCGTGAACACCGGGTTGCCGAACAGGCGCATGGGCAGCATCGGTTCGCGGGCCCGGGTCTCCACCCGACAGAACAGGGCGAGCGCCACCGCGCCGCCCGCGAACAGGCCGATGATGGTGCCCGAGCCCCACGCGTACTCGTTGCCGCCCCAGCTCGTCGCCAGGATCAGCGCGCTCGCGCCGATCGCGACCAGCGCGATGCCCAGATAGTCGATGACCGGCCGGGTCGCCGACTTCACCACCGGGATCGTGCGCGCGGCGGCGGCCACCACGACGATCGCGATGGGGACGTTGACGTAGAACGCCCAGCGCCAGGACGCGTGGTCGGTGAACACCCCGCCCAGCAGTGGCCCGATGACCGTCGCCACCCCGAACACCGCGCCGATCGCACCCTGGTACTTGCCGCGCTCGCGCAGCGGGATGACGTCCGCGATCAGCGCCATCGCCGTGACCATCAGCCCGCCCGCGCCGATCCCCTGCACCGCCCGCCAGGCGATCAGCAGCGTCATGTTCGTGGCGAGGCCGCACAGGAACGAGCCGGTGATGAAGACGATCGCCGAGACCTGGAAGACCACCTTGCGGCCGAACAGGTCACCGAACTTGCCGACCAGCACGGTCGCGACGGTCTCCGCGAGGAGATACGAGGTGACCACCCACGACATGTGCGCCGCGCCGCCCAGGTCCGACACGATCGTCGGCAACGCCGTGCCGACGATCGTCTGGTCCAGGGCCGCGAGCAGTATGCCCAGCACGATCGTCACGAAGACGACGTTGCGCCGGCGGGCGTCCAGCACCGGAGGCTGTGCTGCGGCGGGCGGCGCGGGTTCCTCGGTCACGGTCACGAGGTCACGATCACACGGGTGGGCTAGCCACGCATGCGGGGCCGTCCGCCCGGGTGCCGTCAGCTCTGGCCGGGGTTCTGCTCGGGGTTTCTGCGCAGCAGATACGTGTCCATGATCCACCCCTTGCGCTCGCGCGCCTCGGCCCGCACCCGCTCGATACGCGGGCCGGCCTCGGCGATCGGCCCGGAGACGAGGATCTCGTCCGGCGTGCCTATGTACGCCCCCCAGTAGATGTCCATGTCCTCCCCGGCGTACTGCCTGAAGGTCTGATGCGCGTCCAGCATCACCACCACGTCGTCCACCCCCTCCGGGAAGCCCTCGGCCAGCCGCCGCCCGGTGGTGATCTGCACCGGGCGCGCCACCCGGTTCAGGCCCGTGCGATGCCGGGCGACGAGCGCGGAGACACTGCTGATCCCGGGCACGACGTCGTACTCGAACGCGACCGTGCCCCGCTCCAGCACCTCCTGGAGAATCCCGAGCGTGCTGTCGTACAACGCCGGGTCGCCCCACACCAGGAAGGCGCCGGTGCCGTCCTCGTCCAGCTCCTCGGCGATCAGCCGCGCGTAGATCCCCGCGCGGGCACTGCGCCAGTCCTCCACCGCCGGCGAGTACGCCGACCCGCCCGCTCTCCTGTCCCGCTCCGGGTCACGGGCCTGGACCACCCGGTACGACCCCTCGGGCAGATGCGTGTCGAGCATGTCCCGGCGGAGCTGGGTGAGATCGCTCTTCACCTCGCCCTTGTCGAGCAGGAAGAACACGTCCGTGCTCCGCAGCGCCCTGACGGCCTGCAGGGTCAGCTGGTCGGGGTCGCCCGCGCCGATACCGATGACATGAATCTTTCGCACGCCCCGAGTCTGCCGTATGCCACTGACAACGCGTCCACCGCCTCCGTACGCACGGTCATCAGGGCCTGCCCGGTCAGCGGATCTCACCCCACCCGAGCCGCGGCGCCTCGGCCACCGGATCCACCGGCCCGGCCCCACGCTCCACCCGCTCCGCCAGCTCCCGCGCCCACCGGGCGAGCCCGGCGAGATCCAGCCCGTACGGCCGGTCCTCCCCGCGCCCCTTCTCCCACGCCTCGACCGCC
Source organism: Streptomyces sp. MMG1121 (assembly GCF_001280015.1). Taxonomy (GTDB): domain Bacteria; phylum Actinomycetota; class Actinomycetes; order Streptomycetales; family Streptomycetaceae; genus Streptomyces. The sequence continues at coordinate 139,359 of NZ_LGDV01000201.1, read as the reverse complement.
CCCGCGCCCCGCCGCAGCAGGCGCGCCCCGCCGACGGCGTTGCCACGGGCCGCGTGGGTGAGCCCGACCGCCAGCTGGGCCAGCCCCCGCCACATCGCCCGCTCGTCCTGCGGCCCTGCCTTCCAGGCGTCCTCGAAGACCTCGTGCGCGTGGAAGGGCTTGCCCGCGTCCAGCAGCGCCTGCGCCTCGGTGACCGTCTCGTCGGGCGCCCGTACGACGCCCTCCGGCTGGCGGGGGACGCCCTCATTGCCGTACGGCAGCGGCCGCCCGAGCCCGTCCCGGGGCCGCGCGCTGCGCGCCCGCCCGTCCGCGTCCCGGTCCCTGGCATCCGATGCGTCCGCGTTCATCACACGGCCGATTGTCCACTGCTCCGGTCAGGCCCTCTTCGGCGCACCCCCGGACGTGGGGTAAAGTTCTGTTCGCGCGATCACGCGGGGCACCGCGAGCGAGCGCATCGGGACGTGGCGCAGCTTGGTAGCGCACTTGACTGGGGGTCAAGGGGTCGCAGGTTCAAATCCTGTCGTCCCGACCAGCTTTCTGCCGGTCGGAGGTCGTCTTCTCAGGGATGAGGAGGCGACCTTTTCGTGTCCGGGGGTGCGTCCTGCCCGTAGTCTCCGCGGTCCCCGTCGGGCTCGGGGCCGGGGAGCACCGGGTGGCGGTCGCCGGTGGCGATCTTGGCCACCATCGCGGCGAGCTGCCCACAGGCCCGTGCGATCTCCCGCTGGGTCTGGTCGCGCTCACTGATGACTGTCGCGACCAGCAGCGCGGTCAGCGAGGCAGAGCCGTTGAAGGCCTGGAGAGTGATCATGTTGGTGAGCAGGTCATGACCGGCGAAGGGACCTGATCCCCGCGCGGCCGCGATGATCGCGAAGGTGGACACGGCCAGTGCGCAGGGCGCGGCGCCGCCCAGCCGGAAGCGGAAGGCCGCCCAGATCAGCAGCGGGAAGCCGAGGAACATGAGGGGCGTGCGACCGGTCTCGACGACACCGACGCCGACGATGGCTGCCGCGAGCAGCACTCCCTCCGCCCAGCGCAGCGGCGACGCGCCCTTCGGCCAGCGCGCCGACCAGGCGACGAGCAGGACCGGCGCGACCACGAGAACGCCCATCGCGTCGCCGGTCCACCAGACCGACCACGTCGGCCAGAAGCCCTCGGTGCTCAGGACACCGGCGAGGACCAGGGTTCCGGTGCCCGTCGTCGCGCTGATCAGCATCCCGGTGAACGCACCGAGAAAGATCAGGGAGAGTGCGTCCCGCAACCGGTCCAGTTCGTTCCGGAATCCCGTGTGGTGCAGCAGCGCGTAGGAGCAGACGGGCGCCAGGGTGTTTCCCGCAGTGATCGCGAACACGGCCGGCAGCGACGGCCCCAGCGAGACGTTGACCAGGAACGCGCCGAGTGCGATTGCGGGCCAGACCCTCGGGCCGCGCAGGAGCAGACCTGCCACCGCTATACCGCTCGGCGGCCAGAGCGGGGTGACCTGACCGCGCACCAGTTGCTGGAGCAGTCCCACCCTGGCCGAGCCGTAGTACAGCGCGGCGATGGCACAGATCTCCAGGACGTCCGCACCACCGCGACCGAGTCGTACCCGTCGCGGTACAGCCATCGGGCAACCTCCGGGGCTACGTCACCCCGGAGCCCATCATCCGCCGGATCGCCCGGATCCTCCACGGCATCGCCGACCGGCGGGGCCGGCACCCCACGAGAGGGCGCCGGCGGGCCTCGTCCGCGAGGAGCCGGAGAGCCGGGGTCAGGCGGGCGGCGTGCGCAGGGCGAGTATGGCGATGTCGTCGTGACCGTCGCTGGGGTGGTGGTCGGCCAGGGTCTGGACGAAGGCGGGCAGGGGCAGGGCGGCGTGTTCCACGGCGAGACCCGCGAGTGCGTCCAGGCCCTCGTCGATGGAGCGGGCAGCGTGCTCGACCAGTCCGTCGGTGAAGAAGACCACGGTGGCGCCCGGGGGCAGCAGACACGAGTGGTCCGGGCGGGGCTGCTCGATGTCGACGCCGAGCGGCAGTCCCTGCTCGGCGAGCAGATAGGCCACGTGGCGCTCGCGGGTGAGCAGTAGGGGAGGGACGTGGCCCGCGGCGCTCCAGCGGAGTCGCCAACCCGAGCCCTCCGGTTCGATGCGGGCCAGGGTGGTGGTCGTGACGGGATTGTTCGTGATGGCCTCCAGGACCCGGTCGAGCCGGGCGAGGATCGCGCCGGGCGGATCGCGCCGGTCGAACAGCAGTGCACGCAGCATGTTGCGGGTGGAGGCCATGGCGGCTGCGGCCTGCAGATCGTGGCCGGCCACGTCACCGATGACGACCGCCACGACGTTGTCGGACAGCAGGACGGCGTCGTACCAGTCCCCGCCGAGCTGACTGGGCTCGGCAGCGGGCCGATAGACGGCGGCGGCGGTGAAGGGCCGCAGGTCGGGCAGTGTGGGCAGCAGCAGCCGCTGGAACTGCTCGGCGCCGACCCGGATTCGCTCGAACAGGCGGACGTTTTCGATCGCGATGCCGGCCGCGCCGGCCAGGGCGACGACGACGTTCTCGTCGTGCAGGTCGAAGGGCTCTCCGTCCAGCCGTTCGGAGAGGTAGAGGTCACCGTAGATCTCGCCGCGCACGCTGATGGCGACGCCGAGCAGCGTGCGCATGCGTGGGTGGCCGGGCGGGAACCCGGTGGAGGACGGATGGGCCGGGATGTCGTCGATCCGCAGGGGCTCGGGGTAGCGGATCAGGTGGCCGAGGACGCCCAGGCCGCGCGGCAGGCCGGTCTGGGCCAGGGCCGTGCGTTCCCGCTCGGACAGACCGGCCGAGATGAACTGCTCCAGGCGCTCCCCGGAGTCGTCGAGTACGCCCAGAGCCCCGTAGCGGGCGCCCACCAGGTCCATCGCGGTGGTCACGATGCGGTGCAGTACCTCAGGCAGTTCCACCTCACGGCTGATGGCCACGACCGCGTCCAGCAGCCCCTGGAGCCGGTCCATGGAGGACAGCAGGGCGCGCAGTTGCTCGTCGATCCGGCCCAGCTCGGAACGCAGGCGCACATGCAGGTCGGGTAGGTGCGGCTGCCTCGGTCGTCTCGCCTGTCCCTGTCCGGACATCACCGGCACCCGGTCGCCTGGTGCCCGGTCCCGGCCGTCGTCGGGACCGCTCGCCGCTCACGGCGGATCCCCTCGCACGGTCCCTGACCCGAGCGCTGCATCCCAGCCTCCTTCCACGACCCTGATCACCTCAGGGCGGACGGCCATCGCTGCGTTGTCTCCGATTGTGGCACCGGCGCGCACGCCGCGGCGGGCGCTGCGCGCCCGGACGATCAGGGCCCCGGCTGGGCGACCGCCCGGCGCCGCAGGTCAAGGGTGCTGTCGGGAGAACCCGACAGCACGTACGAGGTCACGCCCGACGACCGCCGCACCCCTGCCGAGACCTGTGCCAGTCGGCCGCACACCCCCCGCCCCACCGTCCGCCACTCGGTCGACCCGCCACTGCGTCGACCGAACCGAACCGGGTCACCTCCGGGCCACCACCGGGTCACCACCGGGCCGACCTCCGGGGGCGCGGCCCTCCGCACCCGCCTCCTCGGACTCACCAGGCCGCGCTGGCCGTCCGGCAGCCGCCGTGGTCCGGGTCCCGGAGCGGGGCCACGGCCCGTGGGGCCCGCCGGACGCGGGGCCGCCGGGGGGCCGCGCGAAGGGAACCCTGACGCGACCGAGGTGGCGGAGGCGTTCGCGCGGCGCACCGTCGATTGGGGGAGCGCGGCCTGGCCGAGGCGTCTTCGCCGAGGCCAGGCGGGGCTCGGACGCGTGCGGGGTCGGGCCCGGCCGGCTGGTCACCTTCGCGGACCACCTGGCGCAGGTGCTCAGCCCTTGTTGGACCCCAGCGTCAGACCGCTGACGAACTGGCGCTGGAGCACGAAGTACACGACCAGGGTCGGGATCGCGGTGAGCAGGGCGCCGGCGGCGACCAGGTTGGGATCGGTGAAGTACTGGCCGGAGAGGTTGTTCAGGGCCGAGGTGATCGGCATGTTCTCGCCGGTCGAGATCAGGACCAGGGCCCAGAAGAAGTCGTTGTAGATCCAGATGGACAGCAGGGTCGCCAGCGCTGCCATCGCCGGCTTGCACAGGGGCAGCGTGATCTGCCAGTACAGCCGCCACACCGAGGCGCCGTCGACCAGCGCGGCCTCGGTCAACTCGTGTGGCAGCGAGCGCATGTAGTTGCTCAGCACGAACGCGCAGAACCCGGACTGGAACGCCACGTGGATGAGGACCAGGCCGAGCGCGGAGTCGTACAGCTTGCCGCTCGCCGTGATGCCCGGCAGGTCCGTCAGCAGGTAGAGCCGGTACAGCGGGGTGATGATGACCTGTTGGGGCAGGAGGTTTCCGGCCGTGAAGACCAACAGCAGGGCCAGGTTGAGACGGAAGTCGAAGCGGGCGACGTAGAACGCCACGCAGGAGGACAGGAACAGGGTCAGCAGCACGGCCGGTACCGCGATGATCAGCGTGTTGCCGAAGTAGTGCAGCATGTCCGACTGCTGGAACGCGTTCTTGAAGTTGTCGAAGTTCAGCGTGTGCGGCCAGGAGACGTAACCCCTGGCGCTGGTCTCGCTGTACGGCCGCAGCGCGGAGAAGACCGCCCACAGCAGCGGGGCCAGCCACGCCAGCGCCGTACCAGCGAGGAAGACGTGCAGCAGGACGCGGGCCGGGCGGATCGGGGCGCGCCGCTTCAGCGGGAGACTGGTGGAGCTCATGCGCGGCGCTCCTTGCGGAAGGTGGCGATCAGATACGGGATGATCACCGCTAGGGAGATCACCAGCAGGACCACGGCGATCGCGGAGCCGTAGCCGATGCGGCTGGACTCGCCGATGATGTTGTTGGTGACCAGGATCGACAGCAACTCCGTGCCCTGGGCGCCCTTGTTGAAGACGAAGACCAGATCGAAGGCGCGCAGGGCCTCGATGATGGTGACGACCAGGACGACCGTGTTGGTCGGGCGCAGGGTCGGGAAGATGACGTTCTTGAACGTCTGCCACTCGTTCGCGCCGTCCAGCGCGGCGGCCTCGCGCAGTGACGGGTCGACGCTCTTCAGGCCGGCCAGGTACAGGATCATCATGTAGCCGGCGTGCCGCCAGGACGCGGCGATGAGGACCGCCCACAGATTCAGATGCGGGTCGCCGATCCAGTCGATGTAGTGGCCGGGTTTGTTGGCGCCGATGATGCTGTTGATCAGGCCCGTGTCCGGGTTGTAGACCAGCTGCCAGACGAAGCCGATGCACGCCATCGAGATGACGACGGGCAGGAAGAACGCGGTCTGGTAGACCCGGCTGAAGCGGATCCGCTTGTCCAGCTGGACGGCCAGGAACAGGCCGAACGGTGTCGGGATCAGGATCAGTACGACGAACCAGATGACGTTGTGCTGGACGGCCGGCCAGAACTGCGGGTTGTCGTTGAAGAGTTGTCTGAAGTTGTCCAGCCCCACCCACTTGATCGAGTCGAACCCGATGCCGTCCCAGGTGGTGAAGGCGAGGAAGATCGAGGCGATGGCCGTGACCCACACCAGGGCCACGTGCAGGATCGTCGGCACGCCCGCCATCAGGGCGAGCGTGATCCGGTCACGGCGGGTCAGCAGGCGCCGGTGGCTCTGCGTGGCCCGCCTCTTCGCAGGCGTGGGCCCCGGCGGCGGCGCGGCTGCCGCCTCCGGGGTCTTCGTCGTCGTGTCGGACGTCATGTCGGTCGTCATCGGGTCGCTCACTCGGACGCGAAGATGGTCTTCTTCTGGCGCTCGATGGACGACAGCAGGCTGTCCACGCCCTTGGGGTTCTGGAGGAACTTCTGCAGTCCCGGCTGCATCACCGTGGAGGTGAAGTCGGGCCGGGAGTCGCGGTCCATGAACTGGGTGAGGCTCTTGGCGCTGCCGATCATGTCGAACGCCTTCTTCTGCAGCGCCGAGTACGCGGAGGTGCTGGCCTTGCTGGAGGCGGCGACCACGCTCGAGTCGGTCTTGAGGTACAGCTCCTCGGCCGCCGGAGCGCCCAGGTACTCCAGCAGCTTGAGGACACCGGCGTGGTTCTTCGGGGCCTTGCTGACCATGAAGCCGTCGGTCGGCGCCTCGACCGTGTCCTGGCCGTACGCGGAGTTGATCTCCGGGAAGGGGAAGAAGTCGAGGTCGTCCAGGTCGGCCTTGTTGGTGAACTGCTGGGCCACAAAGGAGCCGAGGAGGTACATGCCGGCCTTCTTCGAAACCAGCGACTGTGCGGCGTCCTCCCAGGTGCGGCCCATGAAGCCGTCCTGGTGGTAGGGGAGCAACTCGGCCCAGTGGTCGAAGACGGCCTTCACCTTGGCGTCGGTCCAGGAGGCCTTGCCGGCCATCAACTGGACGTGGAAGTCGTAGCCGTTGAGCCGGAAGTTGATCTGGTCGAAGGTGCCCATCGCCGGCCAGGCGTCCTTGTCGCCGAAGGCGAGCGGGACCAGGCCGTCCTTCTGCATCTGCTTGCACAGGGCGACGAGTTCGTCCCAGGTGGCCGGAATCTTGTAACCGTGCTGCTGGAAGACGCTCTTGCGGTAGAAGACCGCCCAGGGGTACGTCGTCAGCGGCACGAAATAGTACTTGCCGTCCTCGCCCTTGCTGAGCTTCTTCATCGCGTCGGGGAAATTGTCCCCGATCTTCTGCCACACGTCGTCGATCGGCATGGCCAGCTTCTTCGCCGCGAAGAACTGCATGCGGTAGCCGGCGAACCAGTTGAACACATCGTCCGGAGTGCCCTGCAGATACGAGTTGATCTGTTCCTGGAAGGTGTTGTGGTCCTTGGTGTTCACCCTGACCGTGAGGCCGGACTGCTTCTTGAAGTCCGCGTAGACACTCTCGAACGCCTTCTTCGGCACCGCGTCCGAGGCGTTGGAGCCGAGCGTGACGGTCTTCGGGTCGGAGGAGGAACCGCTGCCTCCGCAGGCGGACAGCAAGGGTATGCCGGCACCGGTGAGCAGGGCGGCACCGCCCGCTCCACGCAGCAGCGAACGACGGCTGGGACCCGGGACGTGAACACCGGAGGGGGAGAGGCGCATGGCGGCTCCTGAGGAATACAGGGCTCGGTCAAGGGGGTGAGTTGATCACCGAAAGGTTGTCGAAACCGCTCAGAAACCAACTCGACCGAACATCGTGGGCGTCATAACACCCCCATGTCCGCTCATGCGTCAATAGGTCGGCTCGCACTGGGGAGTCTCTTGCCCGAAACGTAATCGTCATCGTTACCTGCGGTGTTGGCGCGGTACGGGCAAAACGGCCCGCGCGGCAACCGCGGCCGCGCGGGCTGTGTGAACACGAGTGATTCCGCTTCGGGCCTGACCAGCACCGAGGAGTCTTCAGGACCTGACCAGCAGCTGGAAGTCGAAGGCGTAGCGCGACGCCCGGTAGACATGGCTGCCGTACTCCACCGGCCGGCCCGTGTCGTCGTAGGCGGTGCGCCGCATGGTGAGCAGGGCCGCACCCTCCTTCTCGTCCAGCAGGGCGGCCTCCTCGGCGGTCGCGCTGCGGGCGCCGACGGACTGGCGGGCGCTGTGCAGGGCGATCCCGGCGGACCGCATCATCCGGTACAGGCCCGTCGACTCCAGTCGCTCCGTGGGGAGTTCGAGGAGTGCGGTCGGCAGGTAGTTGCACAGGAACGCCACCGGCTGGCCGTGGGTCGAGCGCAGCCGCTCCAGCACGGTGACCTCGGTGCCCTCCGCGAGACCGAGGGCCGCGGCGACGTCGGCGGTCGCCGGGATCCGTTCGTTGCGCAGCACCCGGGTGGTCGGGCCCTGTCCGGCCGACTCCAGGTCGTCGTAGAGGCTGCTGAGTTCGAGGGGCCGCTTGACCTGGCTGTGGACGACCTGCGTGCCCACCCCGCGGCGGCGCACCAGCAGGCCCTTGTCGACCAGGGACTGGATCGCCTGGCGGACGGTGGGACGGGACAGGCCGAGCCGTACGGACAGGTCCACCTCGTTGCCCAGCAGATTGCCCGGGGCCAGCGCCCCCGTCTCGATGGCGGCCTCCAGCTGCCGGGCGAGCTGGTAGTACAGCGGCACCGGACTCGTGCGGTCCAGCGCGAAGGTGAGCGGGTCGAGCGCGCGATCACCCGGTGCCGTTCGCTGCCGTGTGCGGTGTACTGGGCTCATGCCTGTCAGGTGTAGGCCCGTGGAGGTCCCGATGTCAATGATTTGTACTTACATTCGGACCTGCGTGTGAAATGATGTCTTAACAAAGTATTGACAGCGAGCCTGCCAGAGACTTGGATCGCGTCCCAACGCAACAGCGTGCTTTCCCCCGTCGCACAGTGAGGTGCAGGAAAGATGGACCGCTCTTCCCCCTCCCGCTCCCGCAGACTGGCCCCCGCCGTGGCGCTGGCCGCCGCGGCAGCCCTCACCCTCGCCGGCTGCGCAAGCGCCCACGGCGGCAAGAAGGCCGAGGAGGCCGCACAGAACGCTTCGGTGGGCAAGGCCAACACCCCGCGCATGACCGTCGCACTGGTCACGCACCAGGCGCCCGGCGACACCTTCTGGGACACCGTCCGCAAGGGTGCCGAGGCCGCCGCGGCCAAGGACAACGTCAAGCTGATCTACTCCGCCGACCCCAACGCCGGCAACCAGGCGAACCTGGTGCAGAACGCGATCGACCAGAAGGTGGACGGCATCGCCGTCACCCTGGCCAAGCCGGACGCGATGAAGAACGTCATCGGCAAGGCACAGCAGGCGGGCATCCCGGTCGTGGGCCTGAACTCGGGACTCAGCGACTGGAAGAAGCTCGGTCTGCTGGAGTTCTTCGGGCAGGACGAGAGCGTGGCGGGCGAGGCGCTCGGCAACAAGCTGAACACGACCGGCGCCAAGAAGATCGTGTGCGTGATCCAGGAGCAGGGCAACGTGGGGCTGACCCAGCGCTGCGACGGTGTGCAGAAGACGTTCAAGGGCAGCACTGAGACCCTGTATGTGAACGGCACCGACATGCCGTCCGTCCGGTCGACGATCACGGCGAAGCTGAAGCAGGACAGCTCCGTCGACACCGTCGTCACCCTCGGCGCACCCTTCGCCCTCACCGCCGTGCAGTCGGTGGGCGACGCAGGCAGCAAGGCCAAGGTGGCCACCTTCGACCTGAACAGGGACCTGGTCAAGGGGGTGCAGAACGGCAGCATCGAGTTCGCCGTCGACCAGCAGCCCTACCTCCAGGGCTATCTGGCGGTCGACGGACTGTGGCTCTACAAGAACAACGGCAACTACAGCGGCGGCGGGGTGGAGCCGGTGCTCACCGGCCCGGCCTTCGTCGACAAGTCCAACGTCGACAAGGTCGCCGAATACGCCGCGAAGGGGACCCGGTGATGAGCATGGCCCAGCACGCCGAGCCGGCCGTGGGGACGACACCGCCGGCATCCGGTCCCGGGCACAAGCAGACCGACGGCCGCACCGCCCGGCGCCCCCTGGCGCTGCGGCTGCTGGCCCGGCCCGAGGTCGGCGTCTTCCTCGGCGCCGCCGCCGTACTGGTCTTCTTCCTGATCGCCGCGCCCGCGGTCCGCCAGGGCAGCTCGATGGCCACGATCCTCTACCAGTCCTCGACCATCGGCATCATGGCCCTCCCGGTGGCCCTGCTGATGATCGGCGGCGAGTTCGACCTGTCCTCCGGCGTCGCGGTCATCTCCTCGGCGCTCACCGCGAGCATGCTCAGCTACCAGCTGACCCTCAACGTGTGGACCGGCGTGATCGTCGGGCTCGCCGTCTCCCTCGGGATCGGCGCCTTCAACGGCTGGATGGTGGTCAAGACGGGACTGCCCAGCTTCCTGGTCACCCTCGGCACCTTCCTGATCCTGCAAGGCGTGAACCTCGCCGTGACCAAGCTGGTCACCGGAAACGTCGCCACCGACGACATCAGCGACATGGACGGCTTCAGCCAGGCGAAGAAGATCTTCGCCTCGTCCTTCGACGTCGGCGGGGTGCAGGTGAAGATCACCGTGGTCTGGTGGCTGGTCTTCGCGGCCCTGGCCACCTGGGTGCTGCTGCGCACCAAGTACGGCAACTGGATCTTCGCCGTCGGCGGCAACAAGGAGTCCGCGCGCGCCGTCGGTGTCCCCGTGAAGTTCACCAAGATCACGCTGTTCATGCTGGTCGGCTTCGGCGCCTGGTTCATCGGCATGCACCAGCTGTTCTCCTTCAACACCGTCCAGTCCGGCGAGGGCGTCGGCCAGGAGCTGATCTACATCGCCGCGGCCGTCATCGGCGGCTGCCTGCTCACCGGCGGCTACGGCTCCGCGATCGGCCCGGTCTTCGGCGCGTTCATGTTCGGCATGGTGCAGCAGGGCATCGTCTACGCCGGCTGGAACCCCGACTGGTTCAAGGCCTTCCTCGGCGTGATGCTCCTCGGCGCCGTCCTGATCAATCTGTGGGTCCAGCGCACGGCGACCCGGAGGTAACCGATGACTGACAACGGAACCGGAACGCACGGCGCCGTCCTCCAGGACACCCCGCCCGCATCGGACGGCCCGCTGGTCGAACTGCGCGGCGCCGGCAAGTCCTACGGCAACATCCGCGCGCTGCACGGCGTCGACCTGAAGGTGCACGCCGGACAGGTGACCTGCGTGCTCGGCGACAACGGCGCCGGCAAGTCCACCCTCATCAAGATCATCTCGGGGCTGCACCAGCACACCGAGGGCGAGTTCCTCGTCGACGGGCGGCCGGTGCGCTTCTCCACGCCCCGCGAGGCCCTCGACAAGGGGATCGCCACCGTCTACCAGGACCTGGCCACCGTCCCCCTGATGCCCGTGTGGCGCAACTTCTTCCTCGGCTCCGAGATGACCAAGGGCCCCTGGCCGGTCCGCCGGCTGGACATCGCCCGGATGAAGGAGACCGCCGACGAGGAACTGCGCAACATGGGCATCGTCCTGGACGACCTGGAGCAGCCCATCGGCACCCTCTCCGGCGGCCAGCGCCAGTGCGTGGCCATCGCCCGCGCCGTCTACTTCGGCGCCCGCGTCCTCATCCTGGACGAGCCCACCGCCGCCCTCGGCGTCAAGCAGTCCGGCGTGGTGCTGAAGTACATCGCCGCCGCCCGCGACCGCGGCCTCGGCGTCATCTTCATCACCCACAACCCCCACCACGCCTACATGGTCGGCGACCACTTCAGCGTCCTGCGCCTCGGCACCCTCGAACTGTCCGCCGAGCGCGCGCAGATCACGCTGGAGGAGCTGACCAACCACATGGCCGGCGGCGCCGAACTCGCCGCGCTCAAGCACGAACTGGCCCAGGTGCGAGGCGTCGACACCGAGGAACTCCCCGAGGAGAGCGACCTGTCCGCACCCGTGGCGACCACTCCGGAAGGAACCCCCTGACCATGGCGCACCCCACCCCGCTGGACCGCATCCGGGTCGGCTCGGCCCCCGACTCCTGGGGTGTCTGGTTCCCCGACGACCCCCGGCAGGTCCCCTGGGACCGCTTCCTGGACGAGGTCGCCGAGGCCGGCTACGAGTGGATCGAACTGGGCCCCTACGGCTACCTCCCCACCGATCCGGCACGGCTGAAGGACGAGGTCGCCCGGAGGAACCTCAAGGTCTCGGCGGGCACGGTCTTCACCGGCATGCACCGGGGCCCCGCCGTCTGGTCGCAGACCTGGGCGCACGTCAGCCAGGTCGCCGCGCTCACCCAGGCCATGGGCGCCCGGCATCTGGTGGTCATCCCCTCCTTCTGGCGGGACGACAAGACCGCCGAGATCCTGGAGCCGCCGGAGCTGACCGCCGAGCAGTGGGCGCATCTCACCAAGGGCATGGAGCGGCTCGGCCACGAGGTCAAGGAGACGTACGGCCTGGACATCGTGGTCCACCCGCACGCCGACACCCACATCGACACCGAGGACCACGTCGAACGCTTCCTGGACTCGACCGACACCGAGCTGGTCAACCTCTGCCTGGACACCGGGCACTACGCGTACTGCGGCGGGGACAGTGTCAAGCTGATCGAGACCTACGGTGAACGCATCGGCTATCTGCACCTCAAGCAGGTGGACCCGGAGGTCCTCGCCTCCGTGCGGGCCGGGGGAACCCCGTTCGGGCCCGCCGTGGCACAGGGGGTGATGTGCGAACCCCCTTCCGGAGTACCGGAGTTGGAGCCCGTCCTGCAGGCGGCCCAGCGGCTGGGCGTGGACCTGTTCGCGATCGTCGAGCAGGACATGTACCCCTGCGAGCCGGACCGGCCGCTGCCGATCGCGGTGCGCACCCGCGGGTTCCTGCGCTCCTGCGGAGCCTGAGGGGACCGTGGGCGTTCCTACGTCACCCCATGGGATTCGGCCGGCGGGTGGCCGGGAACCAACGGGGGGCACGCGGGCGTTGAGAAGGTGACGGGGGACGCCCGCGCAGACGGGAGGACACGATGACACACCGTACGGAAGCACGGCAGACGCCCCGGGACACGGCCGACGCGGCGGCCGCACGCCGCGACCGGTTCGGCACACTGCCCGAGCGGATACGCCCGCAGGACATGGTGGAGACCGAACCGGCGACCCTGCCGGACCCGGCGCGCGACCGGTACAGCGCGGACGAGTGGCTGGTGCGTTACTGCCTCTGAGCCGCACGCACAGGGACGGCGCCGTGGGCCAGCAGGCCCTCGGCGCAGTCCAGCGCGGTCTGCCCGGCGGGTCGGGGGCGCCTGTCGAGCAGCCGCTCGGCCTTCCCGGTGCCGTGCCGGTCGCGACGGCCGAGGACGGGGACGATCCCGTGCGGAGCCGGGTCGCCGAACCGGGCCCACGAGCCGGACGAGCGCGTCGGGTGGGCGGCGCGTGGGCACCCGCCGTACCCGGCCCGCCCGGTCCGTCCCGCACCGCCTGGGGCATGTCCGCCCTCCACGGGAACTCCCCGGTGGCGAGGAAGCGTTCACAGCCGGCGGCCGGTGCGGGCAACGAACGCCCCGCGTCGCCCCGGCGTGCATGCCGGAGCCGTCCGCCGACGGGCTGCGCGCCCGGCCCGCGTGACGGCGTGCGGCGGGTTACGACGGATGGCCGCCGTACCCCCGGGGAGGTCAGGCCTCGCGGACCTCCGCGATCGTCACCGGGCGGTGCTCGCGCAGGGACAGGGTGCAGGCCTCGGCGATCCAGCCCGCCTCCAGGGCGTCCTCGATGGTGCACGGGGACGGACGGGTGCCGGACACGACCTCGGTGAACGCGCTGAGTTCGGCGCGGTAGGCGTCGGTGAAGCGGTCCATGAAGAAGTCGTGCGGGGTGCCGGCCGGGAAGGTCACGCCGGGTTCGACCGAGCGCAGCGGGAGCTTGTCCTCCAGGCCCACGGCGATGGAGTCGGCGAAGCCGTGCAGCTCCATGCGGACGTCGTGACCCCGGGCGTTGTGACGGGAGTTGGAGACCACCGCGATCGTGCCGTCGTCCAGGGTGAGGATCGCTCCGGTGGTGTCGGCGTCGCCCGCCGCCGCGATGTAGTCGGCGCCCCGGTTGCCGCCGACCGCGTACACCTCGGTGACCTCACGGCCCGTCACCCAGCGGATGATGTCGAAGTCGTGCACGGAGCAGTCGCGGAAGATGCCGCCCGACGCGGCGATGTAGGCGGCCGGCGGCGGCGCCGGGTCCAGGGTCGTGGAGCGCACCGTGTGCAACTTGCCCAGCTCACCGGCGCGCACCGCGGCTCGGGCGGCGGCGAAGCCCGCGTCGAAGCGCCGGTTGTAGCCGATCTGGATCGGCACGCCGCTGTCCTGGACGGCCTTGAGCACCTCGACGCCCTCGCTCATCGTCCTGGCGACGGGCTTCTCGCAGAAGACCGGGATGCCGGCCTCGACGCCGGCCAGGATCAGGGCGGGGTGGGCGTCGGTGGCGGCTGCCACCACGATGCCGTCCACGCCGGCGGCCAGCAGTGCCTGAGGCGAGTCCACGACCTCGGCGCCGAACCGCTCGGCGGCGGCCTTGGCCGCCTCCGCGAACGGGTCGGTGACGACGAGCGACTCGACGGCGTCGAGGCCGGAGAGGGTCTCGGCGTGGAACGCGCCGATGCGGCCGAGGCCGAGGATTCCGATACGCATGAGGGGTGCTGCTCCTAGGGGTGTCGGTGCGAAGGGTTCTAGTCGAGGCCGCCGAGCACGTTCTGGTCCCAGTCGATCACCGAGCCCGTGACCACGCCCGAACGATCGGACAGCAGGAAGACCACGAAGTCCGCGATTTCGTCCGGCCGGCCGAGCCTGCCCATCGGCAGCCGCGCCGCGGCCTGCTCCCGCCAGTCGTCGCCGGCGCCGTGGAAGGCGCGCTGGGTGGCGTCCTCGCCCTCCGTCGCCGTCCAGCCGATGTTCAGGCCGTTGATCCGGATCCGGTCCCAGCGGTGGGCGTGCGCCGCGTTCCGGGTCAGGCCCACCAGGCCCGCCTTCGCGGCGACGTACGGCGCCAGGAACGGCTGCCCGCCGTGGGCCGACGAGGTGATGATGTTGACGATCGTGCCGGGCGCCTCGCGGGCCACCATGTCGGCGACCGCCGCCTGCATCGCGAAGAAGGGACCCTTGAGATTGATCGCGATGTGCTGGTCGAACAGCTCGGGCGTGGTGTCCAGGAGCGTGCCCCGGGACGTGAGGCCCGCCGAGTTCACCAGGCAGTCGATCCGGCCGTGGGCGGCCACCACCTCGGCGACCGCGGCCCTAGCCTGCTCGGCGTCCGAGAGGTCGGCGCGCACGAACATCGCCTTGCCCCCGGCCGCCGCCAGCCCGGCCACCAGCGCCTCACCCGGTTCGCTGCGCCGGCCCGTGACCGTCACGACGGCGCCCTCGCGGACGGCGGCCCGCGCGATCGCGGCCCCCACGCCCTGGCTGCCGCCGTTGACGAGCAGCACCTTGCCGTCGAGAAGTCCCATGAGTGTCCGTCCTCTCAGCTCTCGCGCCGCTCGGCGCCCGCCCGCAGCCGCGTCCGCAGCAGTCCCGGATCCCATCCCTCGCGCACCGCCCGGCGCACCAGGTCCGCCTGCGCCGGCGGGGCCAGACCGTCCACCGGCGGGTCGCTGTCGAGGTTGGTCGGGAAGGGGTAGCCCTCGGCGCTCGCCGCGATCACGTTCTCCAGCCATGCCGCGTCGGCACCGGCGGCCGCGCGCCGCAGCAGCACCGGGAACACCGCGTTCGCCACCGCCTCCCGGTCCACCGTCTCCATCGCGCGCCCGAACGCCGACGAGACCTGGAGCAGATTGGCGGTGCGCCGCACGCCGGCGGTCCTGTTGCCGCCGGCGGCGTGGAAGAGCGCGGGGTTGAAGAAGACGGCATCGCCCTTGACGAGCGGGAGTTGGACGTGGCGTGCCTCGAAGTACGCCTGGAACCGCGGAAGTCGCCAGGCCAGATAGCCGGGCTCGTACAGCTGCGAGTACGGCAGATACAGCGTCGGACCCGACTCCACCGGCATGTCGCAGTGGGCGACCGCGCCCTGGAGCGTGAGCACGGGGGAGAGCCGGTGCACCTGCGCCGGATAGGCGGCCGCCACCGCGTTGCGCAGGAAGCCAAGGTGGTAGTCCCGGTGCACCCTCTGGCCGGCGCCGCCCGGGTTGACCACGTTGACCTGCGAGGTCACCTGGTAGCCCGGGCCCAGCCAGGCCGCGCAGACCAGCGCCAGGACCTCGTTCGCGTAGTAGTCGGCGAACGCCTCCGGGTCGTACAGGGCCGCCTTCTCCAGCGCGTTCCACACCCGGTCGTTGGCGCCCGGCTCCGCGAAGTGGTCGCCCGCTGTGGCCCCGGCGGCGCGCTGCTCGGCGATGAGCGCCTCGAACACCGCGGTGAGCCGGTCGACGACCGCCGGATCCGGGAAGGCGCCCTGTACGACGAAGATCCCCGGGCCGTCGGCGAGCGCCCGCACCAGCTCGGCCCGCAGCGCGTCGCGGTCACCTGCCGTGCGCAGCCGCTCGCCGTCGTACAGCGGGACGTTGTCGCGTACGGACACGGCGTGCGGGTGGTCGGCGAGGCGGGTCGTCCGGTCGATGAGGGCGCGGAAGGCGTCGAGGTCGCAGTCCTGCTCGGACAACCAGGTGCGGCCTGGCGCGGAGGCGACGGACATCGGTGTCCTCTTTTCGGGAGGTGAGGGCGTTCGGCCACGCGGGCGGCCGGGCCCTGTCATTCTTGTCAGTACAAACCCCTCGAACAACCAGCAGCCAGCCATCAAAAACCCCTCAAGGAGCCGGGCCGTGGGCCATCCGTTCCCGATCCGGGAAATCGCACGTCAGGCAGGTCTCAGCGAGGCCACCGTGGACCGCGTGCTGAACGGCAGGGGAGGGGTGCGGGAGAGCACCGCACGGGAGGTGCACCGGGCCATCGCCGACCTCGACCGGCAGCGCACCCAGGTCCGGCTGGTCGGCCGCACCTTCATGGTCGACATCGTGGTGCAGGCGCCCGAGCGGTTCAGCAGCGCCGTCCGCGCCGCTCTGGAGGCCGAACTGCCTTCCCTGCACCCGGCGGTGGTCCGCTCCCGCTTCCACTTCCGCGAGACCGGCCCGGCCGCCGAGCAGGTCGCGACACTGGACCGGATCGCCCGGCGCGGCTCCCAGGGCGTGATCCTCAAGGCACCGGACGTCCCCGAGGTCACCGCCGCCGTGGGCCGGCTCACCGCGGCCGGCATCCCGGTCGTCACCCTGGTGACCGACCTGCCCGCCAGCGGCCGGCTCGGCTGCGTCGGCAGCGACAACCGGGCCGCCGGCGCCACCGCCGCCTATCTGATGGGCCAGTGGCTCGGCGACCGGCCCGGCAACGTCCTCACCAGCCTCAGCAGCGGCTTCTTCCGCAACGAGGAGGAGCGCGAGATGGGGTTCCGCAGCGTGATGCGGGCCCGGCATCCCGAGCGGACCCTGGTGGAGATCGCCGAGGGACAGGGCCTGGACGCCACCCAGTACGACCTCGTCCGCGCCGCCCTGGAACGGGACCCGGAGATCCGCGCCGTGTACTCCATCGGCGGCGGCAACGACGCCACCCTGCGCGCCTTCGCCGACCTCGGCCGCGCCTGCGCGGTGTTCATCGCCCACGACCTCGACCGCGACAACACCCGCCTGCTGCGCGCCCACCGGCTCTCCGCCGTGCTCCACCACGATCTGCGCCAGGACATGCGCGAGGCCTGCCATCTGGTCATGCGGGCGCACGGCGCGCTGCCCCCGGCCGGACCGGTGCTGCCCTCCGCGATCCAGGTCGTGACGCCGTACAACATGCCCGCGCAGCCGGCCGAGTGAGGGGGACTTGGTGAACCGTACCGAACGCCTGGAGATCGAGGGCGTACCCCTGCTCGCGACCCTGGAACCGGGCCGTGGCGGCATCGGGCTGCTCGCGCTGCACGGCAGCAACGAGGGCGGCACCTCGCAACTCGCCGGTCTCGTGGCACGCCGCTGCGGCGCCAGCAGCCTGGTCTTCACCCAGCCGGGGGTGCGGCGGCCGGTGCACATCCCGTCCCCGCGCATGGCCGTGGAGCACTGCGCCCTCCTGCGCGCGTTCCTCGACCGGGTCCGGCTGACCGTCTCCCTCCACGGCCATCTGCGGGCCGAGGCACCGGACGCCATCTTCCTGGGCGGCGGCAACCGCGAGGCGGCCCGCGTCCTGGCCCGGGAACTGGGTGCCCTCGCCCCCCGCTTCCGGCCGGTGACGGACCTCGACGCGATCCCGGTCGCCCTGCGCGGCCTGCATCCGAGGAACCCGGTCAACCTGGCCCGGCTCGGCGGCGTCCAGGTCGAACTGCCGCTCCTGGCCCGCACCAGTGGCGGAGCGGACGTCCCTCCGGGGCCGGTGGTCGAGGCACTCGTCGCGGGGGTGACGGGGCTGGGGCCGGCGGCCCCGAACGGGCGCGGGGAACCCCACGAGCTGCCCTGACCGAACGGGCTCACCGCGCTCAGCCGGCCCCGACCTCCACCCAGCTCCCGCGCTCGGCGGACCGCGTCATCGCACCGAGCACCGCCGCGCTGTGCACGGCGTCGGCGAGCGTCGCCCCGTACGGTGTCCCCTCGGCGATGGAGCGTACGAACCGGTACGCCTCGATCACCTTCAGGTCGTCGTAGCCCATCGCGTTGGCCGCGCCCGGCTGGAACGCGGCGAACTCGCCCGCGCCCGGGCCGACGTACACCGTGCTCACCGGCTGGTCCTGGTACGTGGTACCCCGGCTGAGGGCCAGCTCGTTCATCCGCCGGAAGTCCCAGAAGACCGCGCCCTTGGTGCCGTGCACCTCGAAGCCGTAGTTGTTCTGCTCGCCGACCGAGACCCGGCACGCCTCCAGGACCCCGCGTGCGCCGGAGGCGAAGCGCAGCAGACAGCTGACGTAGTCCTCGTTCTCCACCGGGCCCGGCTCGCCCCCCGAGGCGAGCGCGTGGCCCGCGGTGGCGCCGGCCGGGCGGGCGCGCTCCGGGACGAAGACCGCGGTGTCGGCGGTCAGCGAGGCGATGTCGCCGAGCAGGAAACGGGCCAGGTCGGCGCCGTGCGAGGCCAGGTCGCCGAGCACCCCGCTGCCGCCGCGCGCCCGCTCGTACCGCCAGGTCAGGGCGCCGTCCGGATGGGCGGCGTAGTCGCTGAACAGACGGATGCGGACGTGTGTCACGGTGCCGATCTCACCGGCGGCGATCAGGTCGCGGGCGGCCTCGACGGCGGGCGCGTTGCGGTAGTTGAAGCCGACCGTGCCCTGCACTCCGGCCTTGGCGACCGCGTCGGCGACCGCGCGGGCGTCCTCGGCGCTCAGCCCCACCGGCTTCTCGATCCAGATGTGCTTGCCGGCCTCGGCCATCGCCACGCCGATCTCGCGGTGCAGGAAGTTGGGGGCGGTGATGCTGACGGCCCGCACCCGCGGATCGGCGGCCACCTCCCGCCAGTCGCGCGTCGCGGAGGCGAACCCGAACCGCTCGGCGGCCTCCTCGGCCCGCCCCGGCACCTCCTCGGCGACGGTCACCAGCCGGGGCCGCAGCGGCAGCCGCGGATAGTGGTGCGGCAGCCGGGCGTACGCCTGGGTGTGCACCCGGCCCATCCAGCCGAATCCGACGACGGCGACACCCAGCGCATCCACCATGACAGCCCCTCCTGGGCATGTTGGACCGGTCCATCCTCTGTCCAGGCCACCTTTGTTCGGACATAGGCCGGTGTCAACCCTCTGACGGGGAAGGGAGTCGCCGAGTCGCCCCTTTGACAGAGTGGTACACCGCATGGAACGGTCCATGTCATGAGACCGCCGACCATCCGAGACGTGGCCGAACGGGCCGGAGTGTCCAAATCGCTGGTCTCCCTGGTGCTGCGCGGCTCGGGCCCGGTCGGTCCCGAGAAGCGGGAGGCCGTGCTGCGGGCCGTGCGCGAGCTGGGCTACCGGCCCAACGCGGCCGCGCGCAGCCTGAGCGAACAGCGCACCCGGACCGTCGGCGTCCTCCTCGACGACCTGCGCAACCCCTGGTTCGTCGACCTCCTGGACGGCCTGAACTCCCCGCTCCACACGGCCGGTCTGCACATGCTGCTCGCCGACGCCCGGCTGAACCGGCGCATCGGCCACGACCTCGCCGAACCCTTCGTGGACCTGGGCGTGGACGGCCTGGTGCTGGTCGGCACGGTCCCGGACCCCGGCGAACTCGGGGCGCTCGCCCGGCGGATGCCGGTCGTGGTGGCGGGCGCCCGGGAGCCGCTGCTGCCCGGCGTGGACGTCGTCGCCGGGGACGACGAGCGCGGGGCCCGGCTCGCCACGGAGCACCTGCTCGGCCTCGGTCACCGCCGGATCGCCCACCTCGCGGGCCACGGCGCGGTGGGCGCGCTGCGCCGGCGCGGCTTCGAGGAGGCGATGCGGGCGCACGGCGCCGAGCCGCTGACCGAACCGGGCGACCTCACCGAGGAGGGCGGCTACCGGGGCACCGTACGGCTGCTCAGCCGCCCCGACCGGCCCACGGCGATCTTCGCCGTCAACGACATGGCCTCGGTCGGCGCCCTCTCCGCCGCCGGGGAACTGGGGCTCAGGGTCCCGCACGACCTCTCGGTCGTCGGCTACGACAACACCAGCATCTCCCGGCTGCGGCACCTGTGGCTGACCACCGTCGACACCGCCCCGCACGAGATCGGCCGGCGCGCCGCCCGCTGTCTGCTCGACCGGTTCGAGCGACCCGGGGCAGAGGGCCGCCTCCGGCTGGCCGCACCGGCGCTGGAGATCCGCGGGACGACGGGGCCGCCGCCCGGTCTCACCGGTCTCACAGATTGATCGCGTACGCCTTGCGCAGCGTCTCGTGCACCGTCCACGTCGTACGGTCGCCCGCGCGCAGCACCGCCATGTCGCCCGGCCCCACCGTCAGCACCGGCCCGCCCTCGACCTCGATCGTCGCCGACCCGCTGATCACCACGAACAGCTCGTCCGCCTCGGTGTCCGTCACCACGCCCGGGGTGATCTGCCAGATGCCCCGGAGCTGGCGGCCGTCCTCGGACTCCCAGACCACCTTCCCGGTCACCTCGGGGTTCCCGGAGACGATCTGCTCCGGTTCGAGGGGCTCGGGTTCGAGGTCGGCGTCGGGGATGTGGAGCGTGAAGCTGTGTGTCATGGGGCGACCCTAGCCAGCGCGCCGGGCGGGCCGGGGCCGACAGTGTGTGGGGCATCGGGGCCGGTCGCGGGACACTTCGTCGGGGTGTGCCCGCTGGCGGTGGGGGCGGGCCCGGGGGACCGTGGGGAGCATGGCTGACTCCACGGTGGCCACCGCCGGGCCGGGCGAGCCGTGCCGGTCGCACGACACCCGCGAGGCCGTCCTCTTCGGCGGGGTCTACGGCGCAGTCCTCGCCAGCTCGATGGTCGCCGCGCTCACCCAGTACGGCCGCACGACCGCGGCGGGCCGCCGCTACGACGCCGTCTGGCTGCTGGTGACCGCGTGCGCCTCCGCGCTCGCCCACGGCTACGCCCACTACATCGCCGAGCGTGCCCCGCACCGCCGCTGGGACGTCCTGCGCGCCCTGCGCGACGAGTGGACGCTGGTCGCGGCCGTGCTGCCCACGGTCTTCGTGCTGGCGGGCGCGGGCTGGGGCTGGTGGCCCCCGAACGGCGTCGAGTACTGGGCCTTCGGCCTCAACATCGTCATCCTCTTCGCCCTCGGTCTGGTCACCGCCCGCTGGTCGTCCCGCAACTGGCCGGTCGCGGTGCTCATGGGGCTGGGGGACGCGCTGCTCGGGGTGATCGTGGTGGTGGCGAACGCACTGATCAAGTAGGGCGTGGGCGGGTCAGCGGCCGGTGCGTACGCCGTCGAGCGCGATCGCCAGGACCCGGTCGCGCTGGGCGTCGTCGTCGAACGCGGTGGCCGTGATCCCGGCGACCAGCCGCAGCAGATCGCCGAAGTCCATGTCCGCCCGGGCCGCCCCGGCCTGCTGGGCGCGCTCCAGCAGCGGGCCGCCGGCGGCGTACATCGACTCGCGGCAGGACTGGAAGATCTCCGACTCGTCGTTGAGCGCCTCGCGTACCGCGCGCTTGGTGACCATGTACCCGGCGAACCGGTCCAGCCAGGCCGTCAGCGCCTGCCACGGCTCCCGGTCGGCGACCTCCACGGCCGCCGTGCACAGGGCGTTGACCTCGTCCGCGTAGACGCTCTCGAACAGATCGCGGCGGGTGGGGAAGTTCCGGTACAGCGTGCCGATGCCGACGCCCGCGCGGCGCGCGATGTCCTCCAGCGAGGCGTCCGAGCCGTGCTCGGCGAACGCCTCACGGGCGGCGGTGAGCAGGGCGTCGTAGTTGCGGGCGGCGTCCTTGCGGTGCGGTCGGCGGGCCGCCACGATCTCGCCGACGGGGAACGACGTGGCCGTCACTGCTGCCTCCCGGAGGACTCGGTGAATCGGAGGATCACCTCCGCATCTTGAACCGGAGGTACCCCTCCGCTACAGTGGAGGGGTACCTCCACTTTACCAGCGCACCATTCTCTGGATTTCGGAGAGGCTCCTTCATGCCCCGCAAGTCCACCCGCCTCACCTTCGCGGTCCTCGCGACCGGTGCGGGCGTGTTCTCCATGCTCCAGTCGCTGATCGCGCCGGCCCTGCCGACCGTCCAGCACGCCCTGCACACCTCCCAGTCGACCGCGACCTGGGTGATGACGGCGTACCTGCTGTCCGCCTCGGTCTTCACCCCGATCCTCGGCCGGGTCGGCGACCTCGTGGGCAAGAAGCGCACGCTCGTCGCCGTCCTGCTGACCGTCCTCGCGGGCTGCCTCGTCGCCGCGCTCGCGCCGGACATCGGCGTCCTCATCGTCGCCCGGGTCGTCCAGGGCGTCGGCGGCGCCCTCTTCCCCCTGTCCTTCGGCATCATCCGGGACGAGTTCGCCCCGGCCGAGGTCGGCGCGGCCATCAGCAACCTCTCCGCGGTGATCGCCGCCGGTGGCGGGGTCGGCATGGTGGCCGCCGGGCCGATCGTCTCCGCGCTCGACTACCGCTGGCTCTTCTGGATCCCGGTGGCGATCGTCGCGGCCACGGTCCTGATCGCCGTGGCCTACGTCCCCGAGTCGGCCGAGCGGGCCCGGGGGAGGGTGAGCTGGCTCGGCGCCGCCCTGCTCTCCGCCTGGCTGGTTGCCCTGCTGCTGCCGCTGAGCCAGGCCGGGCAGTGGGGCTGGGGCTCGCCGAAGGTGCTCGGCCTGTTCGCCGCCGCCGTGGTGCTGTTCGCCGTGTGGCTGACCGCCGAGGCCCGCTCCCGCAGCCCGCTCATCGACCTGCGTGTGATGCGGCTGCCGGCGGTGTGGACGACCAACGCCGCCGCCCTGCTCTTCGGCGCGGGCATGTACGCGATCTGGTCCTTCCTGCCCGGCTTCGTCCAGACGCCGTCCGCGGCCGGCTACGGCTTCGGCGCGAGCGTCACCGCCGCCGGCCTCCTCATGCTGCCGATGCTGCTGGCGATGTTCGTCTCGGGCGTCCTCTCGGGCCGTCTGGAGCCCCGGGTCGGCGCCAAGGCGCTGCTCACCACGGGTGCCGCGCTCGGTGCGCTGGCCTGCGGTTTCCTCACGCTCTGGCATGACGAGCAGTGGCAGATAGCCGTGGTCGCCGGGCTGTTCGGCCTGGGCATCGGACTCGCCTTCGCCTCCATGGCCAACCTGATCGTCGGCAGCGTCCCGCCCGAGCAGACCGGCGCCGCCACCGGTATGAACGCCAACATCCGCACCATCGGCGGCTCCATCGGCGCCGCGCTCACCAGCGTCCTGGTGACCGGCCGCCTCCAGCCCTCCGGACTGCCCTACGCCTCCGGCTACACCCACGGCTGGGCCCTGCTCGCCCTCCTCTGCCTGGCCGCGGCCGGCGCCGCCCTCCTGGTCCCGGCCCGCCGCCCCGGTCCTGCGACGACCCCCGCCGCGACGGGGGTGACACGGGCACCGGCACAGGTGCGGTAGGGTTGACCTGCGTGATCACGCGGGGGACACCCCCGGGTGGGACCGCAACGGGACGTGGCGCAGCTTGGTAGCGCACTTGACTGGGGGTCAAGGGGTCGCAGGTTCAAATCCTGTCGTCCCGACGTTGCGAGAACGCGAGAAAGGCGCCGTACCGGAATCGACCGGTACGGCGCCTTCCTTCTGCCCTCGATCCGGCTCACGCCGGGTCGGTCGCCGCCGCGTCGCGTTGGCGGCGGGCCGCCATCACCGCGTAGACGAGGACTCCCGCGAACAGGAACAGCACGCCCTGGTACACCGCGGCGTAACCGGCGCCGGCCATCAGCCAGAGGGAGAAGGCGGCCGCCACCGCGGTGATCACCCCGTCCCGGATCAGCCGGGCGCGGTTCACCGACTCGCCCCTGCCGGAGACGAGGTGGAAGAGCTGCGCGGCCGTGGCCAGCAGATACGGCACCGTCGCGGTGAACGTGGTGACGAGCACCAGGACCTCGAAGACCTTCCCCGAACCCGACAGGTAGTTGTAGGCGGTGAGCAGGGAGGCGAGGACGACCGTGACGGCGACGCCGAAGGTCGGCACGCCCCGGCGGCGCCGTGCGAAGGCGGCCGGGAACAGGCCGTCCTTGGCCGCGGCGTACGGGGTCTGGGCGCTCAGCAGGGTCCAGCCGTTGAGGCAGCCGGTCATCGACACCACCGCCGCCACCGCCACGGCCGAACCGCCCCAGCCGCCGCCGAACATCGCGTTCACGGCGTCCGAGAACGGCGCGGTGGAGTGCACCAGACGCTCGTGCGGGACCGTGCCGAAGACCGACAGGGTGCCCAGCAGGTACACCAGCGCGGCGCCCGTCGTGCCGATGACGGTGGCCCGGCCCACGTTGCGGCGGGCGTTCTTGACCTCGCCCGCGCTGACGGCGGCGGACTCCACCCCGAGGTAGGAGAACAGCAGCAGGGCGGCGGAGGCGGACACCGCGCCGACCGCGCCGTGACCGCTCGAGTTGAACGGTCCCATCCGCGCCGGGTCGAAGAAGAACAGCCCGCCGACCGCGACGAGCAGCAGCGGCACGAACTTCAGCACGGTGGACACGAGTTGTACGGCGCCCACGTAGCGGGTGCCGGCGAAGTTGGCCACGGCGGGCAGCCACAGCAGGGTCAGGGCGGCCAGGCACGCGGACCAGTGGTGGCCGCCCACGGGCATCAGCACGTCGAGGTAGCCGACGGCGGCGACGGCGAGCGCGGCGTTCGACACCCAGCCGGTGATCCAGTACGACCAGGCGGACAGGAAACCGGCGAAGTCACCGAAGGCCTCGCGGGCGTAGACGTACGGCCCGCCGGTGCGCGGATCGCGTGCGGCGAGCCGGCCGAAGACCAGGGCCAGGGCGATCGCGGCGACGGTCAGCACGGCGAACGCGACCAGGCTGACCGTGCCGAAGGGGGCGATGGAGGCGGGGAGCATGAAGATGCCACCGCCGATGATGTTGCCCATGACCAGCGCGGTGGCGACCGGTAGACCGAAGCTCCGGGCATGCTTGCTGGTACTGGACGAGTCCGCGACGGGTGGGGCGTCGTGCGGGACCTCGACGGGGACCACGCGGGTCTCCGAGGGGGCCGGAGCCGGCTGTGGCGCGGTTCCGGTGCTGTGCATGGGTGGTCTGCCTCTCATCGAACAGCTGTCCCGGGATCGCCGGTACGGGAGTATGGTCCGGGAACCTCCCGCCCGCCACAAAATTGCCGGTTCTTGTGTCGTCCCACCGGGGCGTACGTGTAAAAAGTGCGCCGGAACAGCATCTGTGCCGTGAAATGTCCTGCGGTCTAGGCGGGATCCCCGCCCGCCGCCCACAGGCCGCGGACATGACCCAGATGCCGGGTCATGATCTCGCGCACGGCCTGTTCGTTGCGCTCCAGCAGGGCGTCGAGGAGTTCGAGGTGCTCCTCGGCGGAGGCGAGCAGGCGGCCCGCCTGCACCAGTGCCGTCAGGCCGTAGAGGCGGGAGCGGCCGCGCAGGTCGGCGATCACCTCGACCAGGTGGGCGTTGCCGGCCAGGGCCAGCAGGCCGAGGTGGAAACGGGTGTCGGCCTCGACATAGGCGATCAGGTCGCCCGCCACCGCCGCGGTGACGATCTCCCGGGCCGCCGGGCGCAGCGCCTCCAGCGAGACGCGGTCGCCCGTGCGGGCCAGTCCGGCCACGGTGGGGATCTCGATGAGCGCACGGATGTGCGTGTACTCGTCCAGCTGCTGGTCGGAGACGGCGGTGACCCGGAAGCCCTTGTTCGGCACGGTGTCGACCAGGCCCTCCTTGGCCAGGTCCAGCATCGCCTCCCGCACCGGCGTCGCCGAGACACCGAAGCGGGCGGCGAGCGACGGCGCGGAGTAGACCTCGCCCGGCCGCAGCTCACCCGCGATCAGCGCGGCGCGCAGCGCGTCGGCGACCCGCTCGCGGTAGCTGCTGCGCCGGCCGCCGAGCCGGGGCAGTGCCGGAAGGTTCGCATCCGGACTGTTCTGTGCCTGTGCCATGTCACGCATCACCGACGCGAGTCTAGAGGACGAAGCCCTCGGGGAAGGGGTCGGTGGGGTCCAGGAGGTACTGGGCCGTACCCGTGATCCAGGCGCGGCCGGTGAAACTGGGCAGGACGGCCGGGACTTCGGCGACCTCCGTCTCGCCGAGCAGCCGTCCGGTGAACCGGGTGCCGATGAACGACTCGTTCACGAACTCGGTGTGCAAGGGCAGTTCACCACGGGCGTGCAGTTGTGCCATGCGCGCACTCGTGCCCGTACCGCACGGGGAGCGGTCGAACCAGCCCGGGTGGATGACCATCGCGTGCCGCGAGTGCCGTGCGGTGGCCCCCGGCGCGTAGAGGTGTACGTGGTGGCAGCCGCGGATGGACGGGTCCGCCGGATGCACCGGTTCCGCCCCGGAGTTGATCACCTCCATCAGTGACAGGCCCGCCGCGAGGATGTCGTCCTTGCGGGCGCGGTCGAAGGGCAGCCCGAAGGCGTCGAGCGGCAGGATCGCGTAGAAGTTGCCGCCGTAGGCGAGGTCGTAGGTGACGGTACGGCCGTCGGGGAGGGTGGCCCTGCGGTCCAGGGCGACGACGAACGAGGGCACGTTCCTCAGGGTCACGTGCCGTGCGGCGCCGTTCTCCACCGCCACCTCGGCCACCACCGGTCCCGCCGGGGTGTCCAGCCGGATGGTGGTCACCGGCTCCACGACGTCCACCATGCCGGTCTCGACCAGTACGGTGGCCACCCCGATGGTGCCGTGCCCGCACATCGGCAGATAGCCGGAGACCTCGATGTAGATCACCCCCCAGTCGCAGTCGGGGCGGCTCGGCGGCTGGAGGATCGCGCCGCTCATCGAGGAGTGCCCGCGCGGCTCGTTCATCAGCAACCGCTTGACGGCGTCGCGGTGTTCACGGAAGTACAGCCGCCGCTCGTTCATCGTCGCACCCGGTACGGTGCCGATCCCGCCGGTGATCACGCGGGTCGGCATGCCCTCGGTGTGCGAGTCGACGGCGTGCAGGACGAGCTTGCTGCGCATGCTTCTCGGCCTCCTTTCCGGGCGTCTCAGGCCAGTCCCGCGGCGACTGCCTTCTCCGTGGCCGCCCGGACCGCCGCGTCCTGCTCGGGCGTCAGCGCCGTGCGCGGCGGGCGCACCGGGCCGCCGTAGCGGCCGACGACGTCCATGGACCGTTTGATGGCCTGTACGAACTCCGTCCGCGAGTCCCAGCGCAGCAGCGGGTGCAGTTGCCGGTACAAGGGGAGCGCGGTGGTGAGGTCGCCGGCCACCGCGGCACGGTACAGCTCCGCCGAGGCGCGCGGGAGCGCGTTGGGGTAGCCTGCCACCCAGCCCTTGGCGCCCGCCACGGCCAGCTCCAGCAGTACGTCGTCGGCACCGGCCAACAGGTCCAGTTCCGGGGCGAGTTCGGCGATGCGATAGGCGCGGCGGACGTCGCCGGAGAACTCCTTCACGCCGTGGATGTGGCCCTCGCCGTGCAGCCGGGCGAGGAGTTCGGGCACCAGGTCGACCTTGGTGTCGACCGGGTTGTTGTACGCCACCACCGGCAGACCCGACCGGGCGACCTCCGCGTAGTGGGCGAGGACGGAACGCTCGTCGGCGCGGTAGGCGTTGGGCGGCAGCAGCATCACCGACGCGCAGCCGGCCTCGCCCGCCTGCTCGGCCCAGCGGCGGGCCTCGGCACAGCCGTACGCGGCGACGCCCGGCATCACCCGCTCCCCGCCGACCGCCGCCACGGCCGTCTCCACCACCCGGGCGCGCTCCTCGGGGGTGAGCACCTGGTACTCGCCGAGCGAGCCGTTCGGTACGACGCCGTCACAGCCGCTCGCGACCAGCCAGGCGCAGTGCTCGGCGTAGCGGTCGTAGTCGGGGGAGAGGTCGTCGCGCAGGGGGAGCGCGGTGGCGACGAGGACGCCGCGCCAGGGGCGGTTCTCCGGGTGGGTCATGAGTCGGTCCCCGATTCCATAGGGTGTGACATGTCACTGTCTGGTTCACGGTGTGGGTCGTCCGGCAGGCTCGCCAGCACGCCGAGCGGCACCGGGCGCGCGAAGGGCCGGCGTTCCGCGGTGAGGGGGCATCCGGTCAGGCCGGCCACCGCGGGCGCGCACATCCGGCCCTGGCACCAGCCCATACCGGCCCGGGTGAGCAGTTTCGCGGTGCGCAGGTCCCCGGCACCGAGCGCGCGGACGGCCGTACGGACCTCGCCGGCGGTGACCTCCTCGCACCGGCACACCACCGTGGCGTCCGGGATCCGGTCCGCCCAGCCCGCGGGCGGTGTGTACACCGTGTCGAGCGCCGCGAAGAACGCCCGCAGCCGGATCCGGGCCCGGGCGGCGCCGGCCAGGGCGCGCGGGTCGGGAGCGGTGCCGTGCAGGCGGGCGGCGGCCGAGCGGCCGGCGATATGCCCCTCGGCGAGCGCGAGTGCCGCGCCGCCGATACCGGTGCTCTCTCCGGCGGCCCACACCCCGGGCACATCGGTGCGCTGTTCGTCGTCGACCCGTACGGCCGTGCCCTCCGTCCCGGACAGCGTGCAGCCGAGAGTCTCGGCGAGGTCGGTGTGCGCCACCATGCCGTGTCCGACGGCGAGGGCGTCGCAGGGGATGCGGCGCGTCCTGCCGGGCAGGATCCGGCCGGTCCGGTCCAGCGCGGCCACGGTGACCGCCGTCAGCCGGTCGGTGCCGTGCGCCTCCACCACGGTGTGCCGGGCCAGCGTGCGCACCCGGTGCCGCAGCAACTGACCCGCGTACCAGGCGCCTTCGGCGAGTTTGCCCGGCTGCGCGGCGAGGTCCGGCGCTCGGCGCAGCAGGGCCGCGGGGGCGGCGGACTCGACCAGTGCGGCCACCTCGGCCCCCGCTGCGGCGAGCCCGGTGGCCACCGGCAGCAGCAGCGGGCCGGTGCCCGCGACCACGACCGTCCGGCCCGGCAGCACCAGGCCGCCCTTGAGCATGGCCTGCGCGCCGCCCGCCGTGACGACACCGGGCAGCGTCCAGCCCGGGAAGGGCAGCACGCGTTCGTAGCCGCCGGTGGCGAGCAGCACGGCGTCGGCGCGGACGGTGACCCCCTCCTCCTGGGCGGGGCCGAGCAGGGCGTGCAGGGCGAAGGAACCCGACTCTATTTGTACGCACCAGATGTGATGGTCCGGCATATGAGTGATCCGGCCTGCCGTGATGTGCCGGGCGAGGGCGTCCGACAGGCGCCGCCAGGTGCGCCACTGGTGGTGCAGGGCCTGCGGGCGACGGGCGTTCAGGGCCGGGGCGGGCTGTCGGTAGAACTGGCCGCCCGCCTGGCCCGCCGCGTCGACCAGCGTGACGCGCACGCCCCGGGCGGCAGCCGCCAGCGCCCCGGCCAGGCCCGCCGGGCCCGCCCCGACGACGGCGAGATGCGCTCGCTCAGTCATCGTCGCGTCCCGTCCCCTCCTGGGTGCGGATCACATCGCCCGGGTGTACCGGGACCACACAAGCCCGTTGGTTCGGGCGGCTGTTGACGGTCACCAGACAGTCGAAGCACACCCCGATCCCGCAGAACACCCCACGGGGCCGCCCCGCGCCGCGCGTGCTGCGCCAGGCCGTCACGCCCGCCGCCCACAGCGCGGCCGCGACCGTCTGCCCGGGCAGCGCCTCCACCGGCCGCTCGTCCAGGGTGACCGTGAATGCTTCGCCCGGCCGGGCCCGCGCCAACTCCAGTGGATTCACCGTGTGTTGCCTCCGTCCGTGTCGAACCGGTCCGGCCGGAACGGGGTGAGATCCAGCTCCGGTGCCTTGCCGGTGAGCGTCTGGGCGATCAACTGTCCGGTACCGGTGGCGAGTCCGATGCCGGCCCCCTCGTGACCGCAGGCGTGGAACATCCCGGGTACCCGGGGGTCGGGCCCGATCGCCGGGAGGTGGTCGGGCAGATACGGCCGGAAGCCCGCGTACGTCCGCAGGGCGCGGACCCGCTCCAGGAAGGGGAACAGGCCGATCGCCCCGGCCGCGAGCGCCCGTACCGCCGCCAGGGACAGCGAGCGGTCGAAACCGACCCGCTCCCGGCTCGCGCCGATCAGCACCGGCCCGGCGGCCGTGCCCTCCACGACCGGCGAGGTGCGCAAGGCGGCCGAGTCGCTCGCGACGTCGGCCACGTAGTCCGCCGCGTACACCTTGTGCCGGACCATGCGCGGCAGCGGCTCGGTGACCAGGACGAAGCCGCGTCGGGGGAGCACCGGCAGCCGGACGTCCGCGAGTGCCGCGAGGTCGCCGCCCCAGGTACCGGCCGCGTTCACCACCGCCGGTGCGTACAGGTCGCCCCGGTCGGTGCGGACACCGGCCACCGTGCCGTCCGCCGCGCGCCGGATCCCGGTCACCGTCCAGCCCGTGTGCAGCCGGGCCCCGGAGGCGCGGAGCAGGTGGGCGGCGGCCAGGGCGGGCATGACCTGGGCGTCCTGCGGATAGTGCATCCCGCCCGCCAGGCCGGGGGCCAAGTGGGGCTCCAGGCCGGGGAGTCCGGTGGCGCTCACCGGCTCGGCGGTGACGCCGGCGGCGCGTTGCCCGGCCGCGAAGGCCGACAGCGAGGCCAGGGCGTCGGGCGTGGCGGCGACCACCAGGCCGCCCTTGGGTTCGTACTCGATCGCCGTGCCCAGCTCGTCCGCCAGTCGCTCCCACAACCGGGCGGACAGCAGGGCGAGTTCGAGTTCCGGGCCCGGTTCCTTGTCGGAGACCAGCAGGTTGCCCTCGCCCGCTCCGGTGGTGCCGCCGGCCACCGGCCCCCGGTCCACCACCCGCACGTCGAGGCCGGCCCGTGCGGCGTACAGCGCACAGGCCGCACCCGCCATACCGGCTCCGACGACCACGACATCGCAGGTCAGTCGCTTCGCCACGGCAGTACTATGTCACATGGTGCACTGTCTGAGGAGACCTCGGACACATCCGGTCGCCCTTCGCCCCCCGACGGCCCCTCACCCGCCCGGAGTCCCAGGCGTGGACGCCCCCTTGACGTCGCACGACGCCGGATCGACACTCCAGGGAGGGAATCCTAGTGAACAGGTAGGGAAGTATGCCGCGCCTCGACACGGTCACCGGCCGCACGGGCCGCACGCCGTTGCGCGCACCCCTTCTGACCTCCCGCCGCCACATCGATCTGTTGCGCGTCTGCAGCGCGATCAGCCCGCGGCGCTGAGCCGGGCCCCGGCGCGCCCACCGGCCGACGACGTCCGTCGGCGCGCCCCTCGAACACGTCCACCACCAGGGGAGACGCATGTCCATCACTCCGCTCGCCGCCGTCCCGTCCGTCCACCGCGCCGCCCCCGTCTTCCGGGGCCGGATCGGCCGGGACGCGCGCAGTGGCCACTACGCCGTGCCCCACCGCTACCGGCTGCATCTGTCCACCGCGTGTCCCGACGGACTGCGCCTCGCCGTCGGACACGGCCTCCTCGGCCTGGACGGCGGCTGTCCGGTCACCTATCTGCCCGCCGTCCCGGACTGTCCCGGCGGCGGCCACGCGGCCCTGCGCCCGCTGTACGAGGCGAGCGCCCACCACTACACCGGCCCGGCCCTCGCCCCCGTCCTCAGCGACGACTGGTCCGGACGCATCGTCAGCACCCGTGCCCGCGACATCCTGCGCGACCTGGACCGCTTCCCCCACGAGGGCCGTACCGTGCTGTACCCGAGCGGACTGGAGTCCGTGATCGAGGCCGTGGAGCGGATGTGCGACGAGGGCATCGAGGAGGCCGCGCAGCGCGCCGGACGGGCGGGCACCGACCCGGTCGAACAGGCCGCCGCCCTGGAGGTGTTGCTCGACACGCTGGGCCGGCTGGAGAACCGGCTGGCGGGGGAGGAGTACCTCGTCGACGACGGGCTCACCGCCGCCGACGTCGAACTGTGGGTGACCCTGGTGCAGCTCGACACCGTCCACCGCTGCCACCTCGACGCCTCAGCCGTGCACCGTATCGCCGGCCACCGCGCCCTGTGGGCCTACGCCCGCCGGCTGGCCGCACACCCCGCCTTCGGCCGCCCCCTCGACCTCGACGGCATCTCCCGTCGCCACCACGGCCGTTGCCGGGGCCTGGAGGCCGCCGGAGCCGCCGTCCAGATCCTGGACTGGGCGGGCCACGCCGCCGACGCCGAGGACCCTTCCCGCAGGTGACATCGGGCCGCGAACGTCCAGGTAGCGGATAGCCGTTGACATGGGCACGGACGACAGCCTCAACTTACGGCCAGAACGGTCATGAGCGTCAACACCAAGCCCTGGCTCGCTGACCGGCAACCCTCGCATCGCGGTGGGGTGCCCCAGGTGACGACCGGACCGGAACGACGTATTTCGGTAAGCGCGAGGGCCCCGCGGGGCCGGAACGGTGACAGGTGACGCCATGGACGCGAGCCCCCGGACGGCCACGAGCCGCCCCCAGGGCCGCGTACCGTCGTACGCCCGCCTCCTCGTCGCCGACCGCGCCGTAGATCTGCTCCGGGTCAACAGCGCACTGTGTACCGCGCCGGGCGCTGCCCGGCGCCGGGGCTGACGCCCGCCTCCCGCCTCCCGCGTTCCTGACGCACACCGTCCCCCTGGTGTGCCGTCGTCCGCCCAGCCCCCGGTCCCGCGCGCCGCCGTGTGCCGCCACGTGCCGTAGTGCCGTCGCGGCCCGCGCCCGTTCGCCGTGGACCGGGGTGCCGACCTTGCCGGAGCCCGCCATGAGCGAACCCCCGGGCGCCGCCGTCTCCCCAGCCGAGCCGCCGGCCGCCGATTCACCGTCAAAGTCGCGCCGCCTACAACCTCTTCGACGAAGCGGTCGCGAAGAAGGAGATCAACCCGCCCGGCCTGCCGGCGACCCACACCCGACCATCCATCACCCACCGACTTCCCGGCCGCGTCGACAGCATTCACCCGCGCGCCGCCGCTCACGGATCGTGCGGGTGCGCTGCGCGGGAACAAGGGAAGCCGGTTGCGCGTTGTGCATCATGACGAGATCCACCGGGCGGCCGAGACGGCCCGCCGCGACCGAGGGACGGAGGTGACGGCCGTGACCCACGTACCGACGCCGTGCCTCCCGCAGCCGTACCGCTCCGTCCGCCTGCACTCCAGGCCGCACATAGATCTCCAGCGCGTGTCCGCCGCGCTCTGTCGCCACTGACCTTTCCCCCGCGCCCCTGGCTGCCGGCTCGCCAGGCCGTCCGGCCCCGGTCTCCCGCTGCCGCAGCTCGCCCCGCCGCCGCCCCGGGTCGCCAGCCGCTGTTCTCGTACGGACATCAAGGAAGGCACCGACGTGTCCTCAACTTCCGCATCCCCCCTGCATCTTGCCGTCGCACTGGACGGCACCGGCTGGCACCCCGCCTCCTGGCGCGAGCCGGTCGCCCGCCCCCGGGACCTGTTCAGCGCCGGCTACTGGGCCGACCTCGTCGCCGAGGCCGAGCGCGGCCTGATCGACTTCGTGACCATCGAGGACGGCCTGGGCCCGCAGTCCTCGCACCTCCTCGACCCCGACGAGCGCACCGACCAGGTACGCGGCCGGCTCGACGCGGTCCTCATCGCCTCCCGTGTCGCCCCGCTCACCCGCCACATAGGCCTGGTCCCGACCGTGGTGGCCACGCACACCGAGCCGTTCCACCTCTCCAAGGCCATCGCCACCCTCGACTACGTCAGCACCGGCCGCGCGGGCCTGCGCGTGCAGGTCAGCGGCCGGCCGGACGAGGCCGCCCACTTCGGCCGCCGTACCATCGGCCGGATCGAGGCCTACGACAGCCCGGCGGCGCGGGACATCGTCACCGAGCTGTTCGACGAGGCCGCCGACTACGTGGAGGTGGTCCGCCGGCTCTGGGACAGCTGGGAGGACGACGCCGAGATCCGGGACGCGGCGACCGGCCGCTTCATCGACCGGGACAAACTGCACTACATCGACTTCGAGGGCCGGCACTTCAGCGTCAAGGGCCCCTCGATCACACCCCGCCCGCCGCAGGGCCAGCCGCCGGTCACCGCACTCGCCCACCAGGGCGTCCCGTACCGGCTCCTCGCCCGCCAGGCCGACGTCGGCTACGTCACCCCGCACGACGCAGCGCAGGCCCGTGCGATCGTCGCCGAGATCCGCGCCGAACAGGAGGCGGCGGGCCGGGCCGATGACACCCTGCACCTCTTCGGCGACCTGGTCGTCTTCCTCGACGACAGCCGGGCCGAGGCCGAGGCCCGCCGCGACCGCCTCGACACGCTCGCCGGTGAGCCGTACACCGGTGACGCCCGGGTCTTCACCGGCACGGCCGCCCAACTCGCCGATCTTTGCGAGGAGTTGGCGTCGGCCGGGCTGGGCGGCTTCCGGCTGCGCCCCGCCGTCGCCGGGCACGACCTGCCCCGCGTCAGCCGTGACCTGGTGCCCGAACTCCGGCGCCGGGGCCGCTTCCGGCACGCCTACGAGGCGGACACGCTGCGCGGCCTGCTGGGCCTTGCCCGCCCCGCCAACCGCTACGCCGCCGCCGTATCAGCCTGAGCAGCCGGAGAGGACGACCGCACCCATGAGCAAGCCCCTGAAGCAGATCCACCTGGCCGCCCACTTCCCCGGGGTCAACAACACCACCGTGTGGAGCGACCCGGCCGCAGGCAGCCACATCGAGTTCAGCTCCTTCGCCCACTTCGCGCGCACCGCCGAACGCGCCAAGTTCGACTTCCTGTTCCTCGCCGAGGGCCTGCGCCTGCGAGAACAGGGCGGACGGATATACGACCTGGACGTGGTCGGCCGTCCGGACACCTTCACGGTGCTGGCCGCGCTGGCCGCCGTGACCGACCGGCTCGGGCTGACCGGCACCATCAACTCCACGTTCAACGAGCCGTACGAGGTGGCCCGCCAGTTCGCGAGCCTCGACCACCTCTCCGGCGGCCGCTCTGCCTGGAACGTGGTCACGTCCTGGGACGCCTTCACCGGCGAGAACTTCCGCCGCGGCGGCTTCCTGCCGCAGGAGGAGCGCTACTCCCGCGCCAAGGAGTTCCTCGCCACCACGAACGAACTCCTCGACTCCTGGCGCGGCGACGAGATCCTCGCCGACCGGACCACCGGCGCCTTCCTGCGGGACGCCAAGGCGGGCGCCTTCGTCCACCAGGGACAGCACTTCGACATCCACGGCCGCTTCAACGTGCCGCGCTCTCCGCAGGGCCGCCCGGTGATCTTCCAGGCGGGCGACTCCGACGAGGGCCGCGAGTTCGCCGCCGCCGGCGCGGACGCCATCTTCAGCAGGTACGCGACACTGCAGGAGGGCCAGGCCTTCTACACGGACGTCAAGGACCGCCTCGCCCGGTACGGCCGCCGGCCCGACCAACTGCTCATCCTGCCCGCCGCGACGTTCGTCCTCGGCGACAGTGACCAGGAGGCCGCCGACCTCGCCCGCGAGGTGCGCCGGCAGCAGGTCAGCGGTGCGACCGCCATCAAGCACCTGGAGTTCGTCTGGAACCGCGACCTGTCGGCCTACGACCCGGAGGGCCCGCTGCCCGACGTCGACCCCCTCGTGAGCGAGGAGCACATCTCCCGGGGCCGCGCCCAGGTGCGGATGTACCGGGACCCGATCGCCGTCGCCCGCGAATGGCGGCAGCTCGCCGAGGCCAACAAGTGGTCCATCCGCGACCTGGTCATCAACACCGGCAACCGGCAGACCTTCGTCGGCTCCGCGGCCACCGTCGCTCGGACCATCAACGACTTCGTGCAGGCCGACGCCTCCGACGGGTTCATCCTCGTCCCGCACATCACCCCCGGCGGCCTCGACACCTTCGCCGACCAGGTCGTACCCCTGCTCCAGGAACAGGGCGTGTTCCGCGCCGACTACGCGGGCACGACCCTGCGCGACCACCTCGGCCTCGCCCACCCGGACGCCCCCGCCACCGCCTCGCCCGACCGGGCCGCTTCGTGACGTTCCTCGCGCTCCGTGCGGACACACGGCCGCGGCCGCGGACGTCACCTCCCCCGTAGGTGACGTCCGCGGCGGCTCCCCCGGTGCCGGACAGTGGCTTTCGGCGTCCGTGCCTCACCAGCACATGACCGCTGTCTCCCCCGAACCCCAGGTCGAGTACAGGCGGACCCGGACGACGTAGCGGCGGCCCCTGACGAACCGGACCCGGACGGCGGCGTTGTCCGACCCGCCGCCGTCGTCGTGCCCCGCGAGGAAGCGCGGCACCCCGTCACGCTCCTCGAAGACCACGAGCACGGTGTCGGCGTCGCCGAAGGTGCCCACGGTGTAGTCGCGGGTCTCCGACGGCTCGACACCGAAATCGGCCTGCTCGCCCGGCCCGAGACCGAGTGGCGCCGAGCGGAACGGCACCAGCGCGGCCGGACCGGCCGGACCGGCCGGCGGATACCACCGCAGCACGAACTCCTTGTCGGCCGGGGACGGAGCACCGGACGGACGCAGCCCCCCGCGGTACTGCTCCGGCTCCAGCACCAGCCCCGGCCCGAACGGGAACGTCATGACCGACTGAGGGTCCCACACCGAGCCGCTCGCCTCACCGGCGTCCAGCGTGCGCAGGACGTTCGCGTCGGTCGTCTCCCGGCTCCAGTGGTTCGGCGGGCCCGCCAGCTCGGCGTACACGGCCTCGTCGTCCCAGTGGAGCCCGGCATACGGACTCTGGTGCTCGTGCGCCATGCCGAGCGCGTGCCCGATCACATGCAGGATCGTGCCGCGCTCCCCGGGCCCCGTGACATCCCATCCCAGGTTCATGGTGCGCTCGCCCCGGCCGACCGACAGCGCCTCCCGGCCGACCGCCGACCAGGAACCGCCGCCGCTCTGGAACCCGATCCGCAGCTCCGCCTCGTGCCGGTCGCCGACCTCGGCGAAGGTGACGCCGATGCCCAGCTCCTGCCACTCGCGCAGACAGTCGCGGACCGCCTCCCGCTGCTCCTCCGAGCCGGCCCACGGCACCCGGCGCAGCTCCCCGGCCCCGGGAACCGGGATCACGGAGGCGTCGCGGCCGTCGGTGTGGAAGTAGTAGTGCAGGACCGTGCCGTTGACCCACATCCGCCGCCCGGCGAGCAGCGCGCCCAGCCGCTCGGCCGTCAGCCCCGGTGCGAAGCACGGGGCCGGCCGCCGCGGTAGCGAACACAGGCGTCGGGTCATGGGCCCAGCGTGCCCGTCCGCCGCCGCCGGGCGCCTGAGTCGAAGGCTACTCAAGTCGCCCTGTATCAAACCTGAGTACGCGCGCTCCTGATGGTGTGAGGACTTACGAACAGGACGCGACGATGTTGGAGCTGCCCCGCCCGTTCGCCGGCCGGGCGGACGAACTGGAGCTGGTGCGCGGGTCATGGGCGGCCGGCCGGCACGGCATCGTGGTGACCGGACCGGCCGGCCACGGCAAGACCCGGCTGATCACGGAGGCGGTCCGGGGCACCGACCACGCCCGGGTGACCGGTACGCCCGAGGCCCGGGACCTGCCCTTCGCTGCGTTCGCGCACCTCCTGCCCGACGCCGTCTCGCCGCAGCGCGCCCTGCGCATCCTGTCCGGCGTACGGCTCCTGGTCGTGGACGACGCCCAGCTGCTGGACGAGGCCTCCGCGGCCCTCGTCCACCAGCTCGCCGTGCACGCCCGCACCCGGCTCGTCGTCGCCGCGGTGGACGGCGCGCCCACGCCCGGCGCGGTGTCCCGGCTGTGGACCGGCGAACTGCTGCCCCGGCTGGCCCTCCAGCCGCTGCCGTACGAGGACACCGCGCAGCTGCTCGCCATGGCCGGACTCGAACCGCTCACCGTGCGCCGCCTGCACGGTGTGTGCCGGGGCGATCTACGGCTGCTGCGCGACCTGGTGACCGCGCTCTGCGCGGGAGGCCGGCTGACCCCCGTCCCGGGCACCGGCGAACGGGCGTGGCGGGGCGCGCTGCCGGTCACCCCGGCCGTGCGCGAGCGGCTCGCCCCGGCACTGGAGCGCCCCGGCCCCGGCGAACGGGAGACGCTGGAACGCCTGGCGTTCGCCGAGCCGCTTCCGCTGGCGCTGGACGAACTCGATCTCGACGTCCTGGAACGCCTGGAGGCGGACGGGCTGATCCACGTCGACGACCAGGCGGCCGTGTCCCTCGCCCACCCCCTGCACGGCCCGGCCCTGCGCGCCACGACCGGCCGTCTGCGCGCCCGCCGCCTGACGAGTGCGCCCCGTGACGTCGGCCCGGCCCTGGAGGCCGAACAGCGGTCCCTGGTACGGCGGATCGAGCAACTGGACGTCCGGCCGGTGCCCGCCCCGGTGGGGGAGTGGCTGGTGGCGGAGGGCACGCCGGTCCCGGCCGGTTACGCCGCCGTCCGCGCCCGGTTCGCCCGGCTGCGGGGCGAGCTGCGGGACGCTGCCGCCTGGGCTCGGGAGGGGCTGCGGGAGGCGCCGGGTGACGCGTCCTGCCGCGCGGAACTCAGGCTCACCGATGGTGAGGTGGGCGATGGTGAGGAGCTGTACGCCCGGTACGACTCCGTACGCCTGGGTGAGCCGGGTCGGGTGGTCGGGCGGTTGCCGGAGGGAAGTGTGTTCGCCCGTCATGCCGAAGCGCTGACACGGGGTGACGGGGGCGAACTGGACGAGGCCGCGCAGGCGTTGGAGGAGCGCGGGTTCCTACTGTTCGCGGCCGAGGCGCATGCGCAGGCGGTGCGGGCGCACCGGGATCCGCGCGCCGCGCGGCTCTCCCGCACCCGGGCCGTCGCGCTCGCGCGCCGCTGCCAGGGGGCGCGGACGCCTGCACTGGCCTCGCTCGTACTGGGTGAACTGACCGCCCGGCAGCGGCAGATCGTGACCCTCGCCGCGGCGGGGCTCAGCAACCGGGAGATCGCCGAGAGGCTGACGTTGTCGGTGCGGACGGTGGGGAATCACCTGTACAGCGCCTACACCCGGCTGGGCACGGGGGACAGGGGAGCGTTGCCGTGGCTCGTCGAGTTGCCGGAGTGCGAGTCGGCATAGCGTCTGCCGGGTGCGGGCCCTTGCTACGCCGCACCAAATGCCGCAAACGCCCACCCCGTTGCCTGGTGGACCGGGTCGCCCGGCAGGGCCGCCCGGGCGTTGCGGAGGGCCTCGGCCAGGGAGAGGCCCGTGTCGAGGCCCTGGTGCAGGGCGAGCATCAGCGGGACCACCGCCGCGTCGTTGACCGGTGCGCTGCTCGCCACCACCCCGGCCGTGCCCAGCGGGAGCAACGCGGTGACCAGTCCGAGGAGTTCGTCGGCGCCGACCGAGGCGAGGCGGGCGGTGTCACAGCTGCAGAGGATGATCCGGTACGGGCTGCGGGCCAGGCGCTCGAAGTCGTGCACGATGAGCGGGCCGTCGGCCATCCGGAGGCTGCTGAACAACGGGCTGTCCGCACGGAACGTGCCGTGCGCCGCGAGGTGGGCGAGGGCCGCGCCGTCGAGGTGCTCCAGGACCCGGGGGACCTGGGCGTCCTCGCCCTCCAGGACCGTCGCCCTGCCGTCCCGGTGGGCCAGTTCGGGCACCTCCGCGCCGCCGGTGGCAAGGCCCGGGCCGCGTACCAGCACATGCCGCCCGCCCGGCGGCGGCTCGGTCTCGCGGGCCCGCAGCCAGCTGCCCGCCGACGGCGACACGCTGAGCACCCGCTCGCGCAGCGCGGGCAGCAGCGCCCACGGCACCCGGTGCAGCGCCCCCGGCGGCACGATCACCACGGGACCGTCGCCGAGATGCTGCGCCGCCCCGCCCAGCAGCAGTTCCTGAAGCCGTCGGCCGCCCGCCTCCACCAGGGGCAGCCGCGCCTCGGCGCCGGGGTGGGCGAGCCGTCGCAGGCCCGCCTGGACGTACTCCGCCTCGGCCATCGCTTCCGTCAGCGGGCCACCGTCGAACCGCCGTACCCGGCCCTGCCCGCACAGCAGGACGTGCACCCGCCCGTCCACCACGGCGAGTTCGACCAGGCGGGCGTCGCCGAGCCGGTCCAGCAGCCGGGCCACGTCGAAGCGGTCCTCCTCGTGGGCCCCGGCGCCGCGGATGTGGTGGGTGCGGGAGCGGATCTCCCGCTCCAAGCGCCGCTGTTCGCGCTCCAGGGCGGGCACCGGGCGGCCCTCCATCCGGGCCTCCTCCGCGCGGGCCGCTATCTCCCGGTAAGCGGTCAGACCGCTCAGCAGGGCCGGGTCGGCCGGCGGCCGGGTCGGTGGTGCCGACAGGACGGTGGCCCGCCAGCGCTCGCTCCACTCCAGCAGCCGCCGGGGGCCGCCCTGGTCGAGGCTCACCTCCTGGGCCAGCGCCGCCAGTTCGGCGCCCTGCGCGGTCGTGTGGGCCCGCAGCTCCGAGGCGCCCAGCGTCATCCGGTGGTCGTCCAGTACGTCCAGTCCGCGCCGGCAGGCCTCCAGCACCCCGCGCCGGGACCCGGCGGCGCGGGCCCTGAGCGCCTGTGCCGCCCAGCCCGTCACCCGGGCCGGCGGCGGGCCGCCGTACCGGCTGCGCGCGGCCACCGCCAAGTGCCGTTCCGCGTCCGCCCGCCAGCCCAGCGCGAGCGCGATCCGGCCCGCGAGCAGCGAGGCCTCCGGCGCGGCGGGCGAACCGAAGGAGGCCAGCTTCTCGGCGACCGCCGCCGCGTCCGCGACCAGCCGCCCCGAGCGGCGCCCGGCCGCCACCCGGGCCTCGATCAGCACCAGCCGGGCATGGGTCTCCCACCACATCCGCCGCTGGGCCGCGAACAGCCGTACGGCGACGGCGGCACGGGCGACGGCGGTGTGCGGGTCC
Organism: Streptomyces sp. MMG1121; assembly: GCF_001280015.1. Taxonomy (GTDB): domain Bacteria; phylum Actinomycetota; class Actinomycetes; order Streptomycetales; family Streptomycetaceae; genus Streptomyces. The sequence continues at coordinate 98,959 of NZ_LGDV01000201.1, read as the reverse complement.
CCGGCCGAGCGGGCGGCCCGCGCGGCGGCCAGCAGCAGTTCGGCCTTGCGGGTGGACTGCCCGCCGATCCGGTCCAGCAGCGCGATCGTCGCGTCCGCCTCGGCCAGCGCCTCCGGAGCCAGCCCGGCCGCCATCAGCACCTCGCAGCGCCGGATGGACAGCATGTAGGTGGGTGTGCCGAGTTTCGCGTACCGCTCCTCGGCCTCGTCCAGCAGGCGCAGGGCCACCGGGATGTCTCCGGACCGGAACGCGGCGAGTCCCCGGCTCTCCACCACGTCGGCCTTGTCGTGCTCCTGGCCCGTGGTCTCCCACAGCCGCTCCGCCGCCGTGAAGTCCGCGACCGCCCGGTCCACCGTGCCGAGCGCCAGATGCACGGTGGCCCGCAGGGTCAGCGCCCGCGCGGTCCAGATGTCGTCGCCGACCTGCCGCAGCACGGGCAGCGCCCGCCGTACGTCCTCCAGCGCCTCGCGGTGATGCCCCAGCACCCACCACACGTACGCCCGCCGGTACAGCACCCGGGCCCGGGTGTGTCCGGAGCCCCGGGCGACTCCCCGCTCGAAGGAGGTGAGCCCCTGTCGCGTGCGCCCCGCGTGCACCAGTGCGACCCCGAGTGTCGCGAGGACGTCCGCCTCCCGGTCGGCCGACTCGGCGCGCGCGGCCAGGTCCCGGGCCCGGCGCAGATGCCCCAGCGCGATCCGCAGGTCGCCGAAGTCCCGCTGCCAGATGCCGAGGACCTGGTGGGCGACACTGGCGTGCAGCGGCGGCGGTCCGGCTTGCAGCACCTGTTCCGCGCGCGCCCGGGCCTCGCCCGGGTCGGCGAAGACCAAGGGCAGCAATTCGGAAACTGACTCGCTTCCCGCTGTCACGTCTCGCATGGTAGTGGCCAGCTGTATCAGACGGTGGTCCCGCGACTCTCACTGTCGAACACCGTCTTGTCGGGGGAGGAGACACCATGGCACCACAGCGTTTCCACGAGCAGTTCGACCACATCCAGCGCACCATGCCGGACACCGCGCTGGCGATGGGCCCGTACGACGACGGCGACGCCCACTTCCTGTACGAGAAGGGCGTCGTCCTCGCCCGGGACGGCGAGGAGGCCCGCGTCGTCGAGGACACCGTGCGCGCCCACTTCACGGCGACCGCCGGGCTCGTGCCCGACCATGTGCGCCGGGACGGCCCGCAGACCAACCGCACCGGCGTCACCCGCATCCGGATCGGCGACCCCGCCGAGGGCGCCGACAGCGTGCCGTACGCCCTGGGCGCCCTGCGCGAGGCCGAAGTCCGCCAGGGCCGCCGGCTGGTGAGCCGCAACCACGTGGTGCACATCGCGGTCAACGCCTGCCCCGGCGACGAGCCGGTGCCCGTCGCCCGCACCCGGCCCGCCAACCCGGCCGTCGCCGAAGGCCGTTACGACGCCGACACGGCCGCGCGCGTCCTCGTGATCGACACCGGGCTCGTGCACGACCACGGCGCCTACCCGCCGCTCGCCCACACCACGGGCGACGTCCAGCCGGCCGAGACCGACGCCGACGGGGTGCTGCGCCAGTACGTCGGCCACGGCACGTTCATCGCCGGGATCCTCGCGGCCGTCGCACCCGACTCCGAGGTGACCGTCCGCAACACGCTGAGCGACGCGGGCGCGATCCTGGAATCGGAGTTCGGCGCCCGGCTCTTCGAGGCGGTCGACGAGGGCGGCTGGCCCGACATCATCAGCCTCTCCGCCGGCACCCCCACCGAGGGCGTCACCGACGGCCTCATCGGCCTGGACGCGTTCATGCGCGAACTGCGCGAGCAGCGCACGCTGCTGGTGGCCGCCGCCGGCAACAACTCCAGCCACGCCCCGTTCTGGCCCGCCGCCTACGCCGGTCTGCCCGAGTACGCGGACAGTGTCCTGTCGGTCGGCGCGCTGAGCGTGGACGGCGAGAGCGAGGCCTGCTTCAGCAACCACGGGCCATGGGTCCGGGTCTTCGCCCCCGGCGAGCGCCTCACCAGCGCCCTCACCGGCTTCGACACGCCCGTGCCGTACGTCTACCAGCACTCCACCTACGAGGCCTGCCGGTTCGACTACGACTACTCCTGTACGTGTCAGTTCCCGCGCCACACCGGCGTGTTGAGCGAGGGCCGGGAGAGCACCGGGGCCAAGCCGCACCAGGTGATGTTCGACGGACTCGCGCAGTGGAGCGGCACGTCCTTCGCCACGCCGGTCGTCGCGGGCCTCGTCGCCGCGCACATGACGGCGTACGGGGAGCGCGACCCGCGCGCCGCCCGCGACGGGCTGCTCGCGGCGGCCACCGCGGTCGCGGAGGTGCGCGGGGCGCGGGTCCCGGTGCTCAGGCCACCCACCTGGCGCCCCGCGCCGGTCGTCGCCCCGGCCGTGCCCGTATGAGGTCCGGGACGCTCCGCTCCACGGCGTACGATGACGTGCCGTACACGAGGGGTGGAGCCGTGGACCGTACAGAGGTCGGGGCGTTGGTCCAGTCCGCCGTCGACGGGGACGCCGCGGCCTGGAAGGCGCTGGTGGAAGGGATGAGTCCGCTGGTGTGGTCGGTGGTGCGCGCCCACCGGCTCTCGGACGCCGACGCCCATGAGGTCTACCAGACCGTGTGGTTCCGTTTCGCCCAGCATCTGGGGCGGATCCGTGAACCCGACAAGACCGGGTCCTGGCTGGCCAGCACGGCGCGGCACGAGTGCCTGAAGGTGCTCAAGAGCCTGACGCGGCTGACCCTGACGGACGACCCGCAGGTGCTGGACCGGGCCAGCGACGACCGGACACCGGAGGAGTCACTGATCGACTCGGAGGAGGCGGCGGACCGTGCCGAGCGGGTGCGCCGCCTGTGGCAGGAGCTGGACGGGATGGGCGAGCGCTGCCGGCAGCTGCTGCGCGTGCTGGTCGCCTCCCCGCCGCCCAGCTACGTGGAGATCTCGGCCGCGCTCGGTATCGCGGTCGGCAGTATCGGGCCCCTGCGCCAGCGCTGTCTGCGCCGGCTGCGGGCCCGGATGGACGCACGGGGTGCGGTATGAGCGGTGACGACGGCAACGGCGCGCCCCAGGAGGGCGCGGGCGACGGCGAGTTCGTGGAGGCGCTGTTGGAGGAGGAGCTGCGGCAGGCGGCCGCCGTCCTGGACCCGGTCCCGGACGCGTTGCGCCAACTGGCGCTGGAAGCCTACGCGTTGCACGACCTGGACGCCCGGATCGCCGAGCTGACCTTCGACTCGCTCGTCGACGCGCTGCCGGTCAGGGGGGTCGCGGACCCGCCGCGGATGCTGACGTTCCGGGCGGGCGAGGTGACCGTCGACGTCGAGGTCACCGAGGACGGGCTGATGGGCCAGGTGCTGCCGCCGCTGTCGGCGCGCGTCGAGGTGCTCGGCGGCCCCCAGGCCGTCCGCCCGGTCACGGTCGACACCCTCGGCCGCTTCACCAGCGACACACCTCCGGCCGGCCCGTTCGCCCTCAGGCTGCGGACCGGCGCGGAGGTGATCGTCACGGAGTGGCTGCGGGCCTGAATCCGGTCAGGCGGACCAGGTGACGGGCAGCGTGCGCGGGCCGCGGATCATCGTCCGGTGCCGCCAGGCCACCTGCTCCGCCGGCACGGCGAGCCGTAGCCCGGGCAGCCGGTCCAGCAGCGTGTCCACCAGCAACTCGGTCTGCAGCCGGGCCAGGACCGTGCCGGTGCAGAAGTGCGGGCCGTTGCCGAACGCCACGTGCGGGTTCGGCTCGCGGTCGGGGTCGATGCGGTCCGGTTCCGGGAAGACGGCCGGGTCGCGGTTGGCGGCGAGGTAGGAGACGTACACCGGCTCGCCCGCGGTGATCCGGTGGCCGGCGATCTCCACGTCCTCCAGCGCGATCCGGGCGAGCCCGACCGAGCTGCGGTGCGGGATCCACCGGAACAGCTCGTCCAGCACCGGCCCGCGCGCCTCGGGACGGGCCCGCATCCGCTCCATCAGCTCCGGCCGGGTCAGCATCAGATACAGCATCTGCCCGCAGTTGTGCGTGACGGCCTCGCCGCCGATCTGCAGCGGGCCGGCCAGCCCGACGGCCTCCTCCTCGCGGATCTCGCCGCGCGCCACGGCCCCGCCGAGCATCGCGTACACGTCCTCGCCCGGATCCTCGGCCCGGGACCGGATGGTCGCGGTGATCCACCCGTACAGGCCCTCCTTGGCCCGGCCGGCCGCCTCGGCCCCGTTGGTGGAGATGATCTCCCGGGTCCAGGCGTGCACCCGCTCCCGGTCCGCGGCGGGCACGCCCATCACCTCGCTGACGACGGTGAGCGGGAACGGCTCCAGCACCCGCTCGATCAGGTCGGCGGGCGGCCCCTGGCGTACGACGCCGTCCACCAGCTCGTCCAGGATCGCCTGGGCGCGGGGCCGCAGGCGCTTCATGGCGCTCACCGTGAAGGCGCCGGCGACGGGTTTGCGCAGCCGGTTGTGGTCGGGCTGGTCGGCCCAGGCGAGCGAGCCGGGGCGGGGCGCGAAGTTCGGCGCCATACGCGTGACCTGACGGTGCGTCACTTCGGTACGGCTGAACCGCGGGTCGTTGGTGATCAGCTTCACGTCGTCGTAGCGGGTCGCCAGCCACGCCCAGCCCTCGCCGAACGGCAGCCGGATCCGGGTCAGCGGACCCTCGCGCATGAGGCCGGCCAGGGCCGGGTCGAAGTCCGTCCCGTCCAGATCGGGTGTGGACCAGTCCCGCACGGGCGGCGGGGCCTGGCCGGTGAGCGTGGTCTCCTCGGTCATGCCCTCCACCCTGGTACGACGGCCTCCGGCTGTCCTGCGGGAGTGCGCCAGGTGGGGGCGGGGCCGCCCGGTGGGGCGCTGCTCAGAGCATGTCCACGAGTGCGGCCAGTGCTGCGGCCAGCCGCTCCAGTCCCGGTCCCGCCGGGCCGCCCGGCTCCGTCATGTAGGTGTCCCGGCGGATCTCCACCATCAGGGCGGTGACCCGGGCGTCGGTGCCGTAGAACTCCAGCGGTACGTACGTCCCCGCGAACGGGCTGTCCAGGCCGGTCTCCCCGCAGCCCGCGAACGCCTCGCGGGCGGCCTCGGCCAGCTTCGGCGGGGTGTGGAAGGCGTCCGTGCCCAGGCACACCGCGGGGCGCGGGCCGGTGCCGTGCAGCTCGTAGGGCAGCGGCGCCGTCGGATAGGAGTGCACGTCGATGATCACGGCCCGTCCGGCCGCGGCCAGCCGCCCCGCCACCGCCTCGGTCATGGCCCGCGCGTACGGCCGGAAGCAGCGCTCCAGCAGCGGCTCCGGATCGGTGTCCGCGCGCCGCAGCTCGCCCCGGTGCGTGGTCCGCGTGTACACGGCGCCCATCCCGACGGCCGCCATCTCCTCGCGCTCGTCCGGGAACCGCTCCGGGTCCACGACCAGCCGGGACAGCCGGTTCACGAACCTCCAGGGGGTGAGCCCGGCCAACTCCGCCGCCCGCTCGGCGAGTTCGTCGGTGTGCGCGTCCGTGATGTGATCCAGCTCCCGCTCCAGCCCGGCATCGTCCAGCACGATCCCGGCGCGCACGTCCCCGGGTACGGCCCGCGCCGAGTGCGGTACGTGCAGCAGCACGGGCGAGTCGGGGGCGCCGGGAAGGAGGTCGTACGGGTTCACGGGCTGCTCCGGAGGGGTCGGCGGTGACGTCAGGGATCACGTTGTCACACCGCGGTCCCCGTACGGCGAACAGCTCCGCCCCGGCCGTGAGTCACCGGCCGGGGCGGAGTCAGAGGGTCGGCTCGGGCGCCGTACCCCTTAGGCGAGGGACGCCAGCGCCTCGTTCCAGGTGGCCGACGGGCGCATGACCGCGTCCGCCTTGGCCTTGTCGACCTGGTAGTAGCCGCCGATGTCAGCCGGGGAGCCCTGGACGGCGTTCAGCTCGTCCACGATCTTCTGCTCGTCGGCCGCGAGGGCCTCGGCGAACGGCGCGAACGCCTTGGCCAGGTCGGCGTCGTCGGTCTGCTGGGCCAGCTCCTGCGCCCAGTACAGGGACAGGTAGAAGTGGCTGCCGCGGTTGTCGATGCCGCCGACGCGACGGGTCGGGGACTTGTCCTCGTTGAGGAAGGTCGCCGTGGCGCGGTCGAGGGTGTCGGCGAGGACCTTGGCGCGGGTGTTGCCGGTGGCCTCGGCGTACTGCTCGAAGGACGGCACCAGGGCGAAGAACTCGCCGAGGGAGTCCCAGCGCAGGTAGTTCTCCTTGACGAGCTGCTGGACGTGCTTGGGCGCGGAGCCGCCGGCGCCCGTCTCGAACAGGCCGCCGCCCGCCATCAGCGGGACGACCGACAGCATCTTGGCGCTGGTGCCCAGCTCCAGGATCGGGAAGAGGTCGGTCAGGTAGTCGCGCAGCACGTTGCCGGTCACCGAGATGGTGTTGTCGCCGCGGCGGATGCGCTCCACCGACAGCTTGGTGGCCTCGACCGGGGAGAGGATCTTGATGTCCAGGCCCTCGGTGTCGTGCTCCGGCAGGTACCGCTCGACCTTGGCGATCAGGTTGGCGTCGTGCGCGCGGCCCTCGTCCAGCCAGAACACGGCCGGGTCGCCGGTGGCGCGGGCGCGGGTGACGGCCAGCTTGACCCAGTCGCGGATCGGGTCGTCCTTGGTCTGGCAGGCGCGGAAGATGTCGCCCTCGCCGACCGGCTGCTCGATCAGCACGGTGCCGGTCCGGTCGGTCACGCGGACCGTGCCGGCGGCCGCGATCTCGAAGGTCTTGTCGTGGGAGCCGTACTCCTCGGCCTTCTGCGCCATCAGGCCGACGTTCGGGACCGAGCCCATCGTGGACGGGTCGTAGGCGCCGTTGGCCCGGCAGTCGTCGAGGACGGCCTGGTAGACACCGGCGTAGGAGGAGTCCGGGATGACGGCGAGGGTGTCGTGCTCCTGGCCGTCCGGGCCCCACATGTGGCCGGAGGTGCGGATCATCGCCGGCATGGAGGCGTCGACGATGACGTCCGAGGGGACGTGCAGGTTGGTGATGCCCTTGTCGGAGTCGACCATGGCCAGCTCCGGGCCCTCGGTCAGCTCGGCGTCGAAGGAGGCCTTGATCTCGGCGCCCTCGGGCAGGTTCTCCAGGCCCTTGAGGATGCCGCCGAGGCCGTCGTTCGGGGTGAGACCGGCGGCCTTCAGGGTCGCGCCGTACCGCGCGAACGTCTTCGGGAAGAAGGCGCGCACCACGTGACCGAAGATGATCGGGTCGGAGACCTTCATCATCGTGGCCTTCAGGTGCACGGAGAACAGCACGCCGTCCTGCTTGGCGCGGGCCACCTGCGCGGCGAGGAACGTCTCCAGCTCGGCGACGCGCATGACGGAGGCGTCGACGACCTCGTCCTTCAGTACCGGTACGGACTCGCGCAGCACCGTGGTGGTGCCGTCGGCGGCGACCAGCTCGATCTTCAGCGCGCCGTCCTCGGCGATGACGACCGACTTCTCGGTGGAGCGGAAGTCGTTCTCGCCCATCGTCGCCACGTTGGTCTTGGACTCGGCGGTCCAGGCGCCCATGCGGTGCGGGTGGGCCTTGGCGTAGTTCTTCACCGAGGCCGGGGCGCGGCGGTCGGAGTTGCCCTCACGCAGCACCGGGTTGACGGCGGAGCCCTTGACCTTGTCGTAGCGGGCGCGGATCTCGCGCTCCTCGTCGGTCTTCGGGTCGTCCGGGTAGTCCGGGAGCGCGTAGCCCTTGCCCTGCAGCTCGGCGACCGCGGCCTTCAGCTGCGGGATGGACGCCGAGATGTTCGGCAGCTTGACGATGTTGGCCGCGGGGGTCTTGGCCAGCTCGCCCAGCTCGGCCAGCGCGTCGGCGATGCGCTGGTCCTCGTTCAGGTACTCCGGGAAGTGGGCGATGATGCGCCCGGCCAGCGAGATGTCGCGCGTCGTGACCGGCACACCGGCCTGCGAGGCGTACGCCTGGATCACCGGCAGGAACGAATGCGTCGCCAGGGCCGGGGCCTCGTCTGTGTAGGTGTAGATGATGGTCGAGTCAGTCACCGGGTGCTCCGCTCCACGTCTGCAACATTGCTCGACATCAAGATATCTCGTGATGGGGGTCGGCTCGACAGGGGTCCCGACGCGGAATCCCCCGCGTCGGGTGCCAGGGGTGGCCGGGCGGCCACCCTGTGTCGTCGGACCAGGTCAGCGGCCCGCCGGTCGCCCGGGCTCTGCCACGGCCTCCGGGAGAACGTCGGTTCCGCCCCGCTGCTGCGGAATCACCGCCGCCCCCTGCTGCAGTGCCACCGTGCGGGCCGGGGCCGGGATGCGGATGCCCTCGGCGAGGTAGCGGCGGTGCAGGCGCTTGATGAATTCGTGTTTGATCCGGTACTGGTCGCTGAACTCGCCGACGCCGAGGATCACCGTGAAACCGATGCGGGAGTCGCCGAAGGTGTGGAAACGGACGGCGGGCTCGTGGTCGGGCACGGCACCGTCGATGTCGTGCATGACCTCCGCGACGACCTGGGCCGTGACCCGCTCGACGTGCTCCAGGTCCGAGTCGTAGCCGACGCCCACCTGCACCAGCACCGTCAGCCGCTGCTCGGGGCGCGTGTAGTTGGTCATGTTGGCCTTGGCGAGCTGGCCGTTGGGGATGACCACCAGGTTGTTCGACAGCTGGCGGACCGTCGTCTGGCGCCAGTTGATGTCCACGACATAGCCCTCCTCGCCGCTGCTCAGCCGGATGTAGTCGCCCGGCTGGACGGTCTTGGAGGCCAGGATGTGGACGCCCGCGAAGAGGTTGGCCAGCGTGTCCTGGAGGGCGAGGGCCACCGCCAGGCCGCCGACGCCGAGGGCGGTCAGCAGGGGTGCGATGGAGATGCCGAGCGTCTGCAGGACGACCAGGAAGCCGATCGCGAGGACCAGGATGCGGGTGATGTTGACGAAGATGGTCGCCGAACCCGCCACGCCCGAGCGGGACTGGGTGACCGTCCGGACCAGACCGGCGATCACCCGGGCCGCCGACAGGGTCACCACGAAGATCAGCCAGACCTGGAGGATCTGGTTCGTGTGGTGCTGGACCGCCCGGGTCAGCGGCAGCACCGCCGCGGCCGCCGCCGCGCCGCCCGCAATCGCCGCCCAGGGCACGACCGAGCGCAGCGCGTCCACGATGACGTCGTCGCCGCTCCACTTGGTCCGCTTGGCGTGGCCCGCCAGCCAGCGCAGCAGCGTGCGGGAGAGGAAGGCGAGCAGCAGGCCCGCCGCGATGGCGATACCGGCGAGGACGAGGTCGTCCAGGGTCAGCGCGCGGTTCACCGGTCACCTCCGGGGCCCACGCCGGCTGCGGAGTTGCGAAGTCTCGTCACGTTGTCACCTGCTCGAAGTGCGGGATGTGCGATCGCGCCGGCCGGAGGAACCCCGGTGACCGGCGCGATCGTTCATCCTGCCGTATCCGGAACACCAGTTCGCACCCGGACCGGCGGTGCAGGCGGCCCGCTCAGACGATGCCCTCCGCGAGTTCGGCCTGGTCGCGGTCGTCGCCGTAGGCGGCGGCGGTGGGCGTGCCGTACGAACGGCGGGCGACGTACCACCAGATGCTCGCGAGCAGCAGGACGACGGCGAGGGCCACCGAGGCGTAGTTCATCGAGTCCACCGTGACCGGCGAGGCCTGCGGCAGGCAGAACAGTACGGTCACACAGGCCACCCAGATCACCGCGATCCAGCCGATCGGCCTGCTCCAGCGGCCCAGATGCCAGGGCCCGGGCCGGAAGCGGTCGCCGGCGCGCAACCGCAGCAGCACGGGGATGGCGTAGGCGGGCGTGATGCCGATGACGTTGATGGCGGTCACCGCGTTGTACGCCGTCGCCGAGTACAGCGACGGCAGCGCGAGGACGCAGGCCACGACGACGGCCAGCCAGACGGCGGCGACCGGCGTCTGGGTGCGGCCGCTCACCTTGCGCCACAGGTGCGAGCCGGGCAGCGCCCCGTCCCGGCTGAACGCGAACACCATCCGGCTGGCCGCCGCGACCTCGGCGTTGCCGCAGAACAGCTGGGCGGTGATCACGACCAGGAGCAGGGCGCTCGCGCCGTCGGTGCCCAGCCCGTCGAGGAGGATCTGGGCGGGCGGCACCCCGGTGCCGGTGGTGCGCGTGGCGTCGTAGTCCTGGATGGCGAAGGTCAGGCCGGCGAGCAGGACGAAGCCGGCGATCCAGGACACCCAGATGGACCGCACGATGCCGCGCGCCGCGGACACCGAGGCCTGCGAGGTCTCCTCGGACAGATGGGCGGAGGCGTCGTAGCCGGAGAAGGTGTACTGCGCGAGCAGCAGGCCGACGGCCGCCACGTAGAGCGGGTTGTGCCAGCCGGTCTCGTTGACGAACTTCGTGAAGACGAAGGACGCCGACTGGTGGTGGTCGGGGACGATCGCGAGCGCGCCGACGATGAGCGCGACGCCGGCCAGATGCCACCACACGCTGATCGAGTTGAGCAGGCTGACCAGGCGGACCCCGAACAGGTTCAGCACCGCGTGCAGCAGCAGGATGGCGCAGAAGATCAGCATGGTCTTGCCGGGCGTCGGCTCGAAGCCCCACTGGAGGTTCGCGAACGCGCCGGTGAACAGGGCGGCGCCGTAGTCGATGCCGGCGATCGCGCCGAGCAGACCGAGCAGGTTCAGCCAGCCCGTGTACCAGCCCCAGCGTCGGCCGCCGAGCCGGTCGGCCATGTAGTACAGCGCGCCGGAGGTCGGATAGGCGCTGGTGACCTCGGCGAGCGAGAGACCGACGCACAGCACGAACAGGCCGACGCCCGCCCAGCCCCACAGCATCACGGCGGGACCGCCGGTGTTCAGGCCGAAGCCGTACAGGGTCATGCAGCCGGACAGGATCGAGATCACCGAGAAGCTGATCGCGAAGTTGCCGAAGCCGCCCATACGGCGGGCCAGCACCGGCCGGTAGCCGAGTTCGCGCAGACGTTGCTCCTCGTCCTGCTGGGGCAGGCCCGGCGCGGGCGAGGGATCGGGGGTGGCGGACATGCGGGGGAAACCTCCGGGTCAACGGACTGGTGAAGGTGGGGCGTTCAGGGGCGGGAGCCGTCCGCGGCGGCCCGGCAGCGCTCCCGGGCCTGCACGAAGACCTCCACGGCGCGGTCGCGGTCGGGCGTGCGGTACATCCAGGGCGGGGGTGTGAAGTACGGGCCGATCGCCTCGAACACCCGGGCGGCGTCGGGGAATCGGAGCGATCCCCACAGGGCGTGGGCCACGTGGTTGAGGTCCAGCAGCGAGCGTTCGCCGCGGTGGGTGTGCTCGAACCAGGAGTGCAGGGCGCGCCCCGCCTCGCGGGCCGCGTCCTCCGCCACCCAGTGCAGGTCGAGCGCCGCGTCGTGCCCACTGTCGCGCCGGTAGCGCTCGACCCGGACGTACAGCGGCAGCACGTGCAGGGCGGAGCCGGCCGGGGCCTGACCGGCGGCCCACTGGGCGTAGCCGGAGGCCTCCGCGAGCCGGCCCGTGCCGCCGCGCGCGTAGAGGAACTGGAGCATCCGGTGGTGGGCCTCGCGGTTGAACGGGTCGCGCTTGTGGGCCTCGGCCAGCAGGCCCCAGGGGCCCGGCGGCAGCATCGGCTCGGGCGCGGCCGCCCGGTGCTCCTCCCAGCGCTGTTCCGGGTCCAGCTGGGCCAGCGCCAGCAGACACACCCAGGGCACCGGGTCCTGCGGGACGGTACGGGTGGCGGACTGGGCGGCGTCCCAGGCCTCGATCCACAACTCGTGGGTACGGAGATGCCGTTCACGCTGGGCGCGAAGGGCCCGCTCCACCCCGATCCGGGCGTGCATCACCATGGCGTGGGGGCTGTCCGGCTCCTCCGTGAGCCAGGCGCGCACCACGTCGGTGCCGGCCGCCGCCGCCGCGAGAACCTGGGTCCGCTGGGTCCACTGCCACCAGTTCGCGGTGTCCGCGAGCAGGGTGCGCATGGCCATCCAGCGGCCGGTGCGCAGATCCTGCAGCGCGGTGCGCAGGGCCTGGTCGGGTCCGGCCGGGTCGTAGGAGGGGCGTGCTCCTTCTCTGGCCATCAGCCGTCGGCCCCGGGCCACTGGCGCACGGGCGAGGTGGCGGGGTGGCGTAGCAACTGCTCTCCTGTGGGCGGGAATCGAGAACGCGGTGCGCTGGTCGGCGGTCACTATAGAGGGGGAGGTTGCGCCTTGCCATTGTTGCCAACTCAAGTATTTATTCAGGCAAGTTGAATGACCAACCGTGCTTGACGCCGGATGCGGCGTGACGGCAGGCTGACGCGGTGTGATCTTCCACAGGGGCGGAGGGGTGCTGCGATGACCGGGCCGGTGCTCGCCGTCGACCAGGGCACGTCCGGCACCAAGGCCCTCGTGGTCTGCCCGGAGCGCGGTGTCCTCGGCACCGGGTTCGCCGAGGTCCGCCCCCGCCATCTGCCCGGCGGCCTGGTCGAGGTCGACCCCCGCCAGCTGTACGACTCGGTCGTCACCGCAGGCCACCAGGCGCTCGCCGAGGCGGGCGAGCCGGTCGTGGCACTGGGCCTCGCCAACCAGGGCGAGACCGTCCTCGCCTGGGACCCGGACACCGGCCGCCCGCTCACCGACGCCCTGGTCTGGCAGGACCGGCGCGCCGAGACCGTGTGCGCCGAACTATCCGACCACGCCGATGAGTTGCGGCGACTGACCGGGTTGCCCCTCGACCCGTACTTCGCCGCCCCCAAGATGGCCTGGATCCGCCGCCACCGTACCCGCGAGGGCCTCGTCACCACCTCCGACGCCTGGCTGGTCCACCGCCTGACCGGCAGCTGCGCCACCGACGCCGCCACCGCCGGCCGCACCCAGCTGCTCGACCTGGACAGCGCCCGGTGGGCGCCGCGGGCGCTGGAGGTGTACGGCCTGACGGACGAACGGCTTCCACGGGTGAGCGACAACGCCGAGCTCATCGGCACCACCTCGGCGTTCGGCCACGACATCCCGCTCACCGGCCTGGCCGTCGACCAGCAGGCCGCCCTGCTCGCCCAGCGCGTCACCCGCCCCGGCGCCGCCAAGTGCACCTACGGCACCGGAGCGTTCCTCCTCGCGCACACCGGCGAGCACCCCCGGCGCGGCACCTCCGGCCTGGTCAGCTGCGTCGCCTGGCGGCTCGCCGGCACCACCAGCTACTGCCTCGACGGCCAGGTCTACACGGCCGCCTCCGCCGTCCGCTGGCTCACCGACCTCGGCGTCATCTCCTCGGCCGCCGACCTCGACCCGGTGGGCGCCACCGTCCCGGACAGCGGCGGCGTCACCTTCGTCCCCGCCCTCGCCGGACTCGCCGCCCCCTGGTGGCGCGGAGATCTGCGCGGCTCGCTCACCGGACTCGGCCTCGACACCACCCGCGGCCACCTCGTGCGCGCCCTGTGCGAGGGCATCGCCGCCCAGGTCGCCGAACTCGCCGACGCCGCCGCCGACGACCTCGGCGCCGGCCTGGACCTGCTGCGCGCCGACGGCGGCCTGACCCGCTCCGCACTCCTCATGCAGACCCAGGCCGACCTGCTGCAACGCCCCGTCGAGGTGTCCGCGCTGCCCGACGCCACCGCCCTGGGCGCCGCCGCCCTGGCCCGCCTGGGCGCGGACCGTTCCCTGACCGTCGACCAGGCCCTGCCCGAGGGGAAGCCCGCCGCCGTGTACGAGCCCCGCATCAGCGCCGGCCAGGCCGCGGAACGCCGCGCCCGCTTCCGCACCGCCGTGACGGCCCTGCTCGGCTCATGACCGTCACCGCTCAAGGCCCGCTGCCCACCGCGACGTACGACGTGGCGATCGTCGGAGCGGGCGTCGTCGGCTGCGCGATCGCCCGCGAACTCGCCCGCCACCCCCGGCTGCGCATCGCCCTGGTGGAGGCCCAGGACGACGTGGGCCAGGGCACCTCCAAGGCCAACACCGCGATCCTGCACACCGGTTTCGACGCGGCCCCCGGCACCCTGGAGGCCCGGCTGGTCGGCGAGGGGTACGCGCGGCTGGGCGCCTACGCCGCCGAGACCGGCATCCCCGTCGAACGCGTCGGCGCCCTGCTGGTCGCCTGGGACGAGGAGCAGCTCGCCGCCCTGCCCGGGCTGGTCCGCAAGGCCGAGCGCAACGGCTACGACGCGACGCGCCCGCTGAGCCGCGAGGAGCTGTACGCCCGCGAACCGCACCTCGGCCCCGGCGCGCTCGGCGCCCTGCACGTCCCCGGCGAGAGCGTCATCTGCCCCTGGACGACGACCCTGGCCTACGCTACCCAGGCCGTCCTCGCCGGAGTCGACCTGCACCTCAACGCCAAGGTGGAACAGGTGGGTTCGGGGGAGGAAGGCCATCGGCTGCACACCTCCCGCGGACCCCTGCGCACCCGTCGGCTGGTCAACGCGGCGGGTCTGTACGCCGACACCCTCGACCGGCTGCTCGGCCACGAGGACTTCACCGTCACCCCGCGCCGCGGCCAGCTCCTGGTGTACGACAAGCTCGCCCGCCCGCTCGTACGGCACATCCTCCTGCCCGTCCCGACCGCGCTCGGCAAGGGCGTCCTGGTCGCGCCCACCGTCTACGGCAACGTCCTGCTCGGCCCCACCGCCGAGGACCTGGACGACAAACGGGCCACCGGCTCCACCGCCGACGGCCTCGCCGGCCTCAGGGACAAGGGCCGCCGTGTCCTGCCCGCCCTGGTGGAGGAGGAGGTTACCGCCGTCTACGCCGGGCTGCGCGCGGCCACCGGGCAGGAGGACTACCGCATCGCCGTCCACCCCGGGCAGGGGTACGTCACGGTGGGCGGCATCCGCTCCACCGGCCTGACCGCGTCCCTGGCCGTCGCCGCCCATGTCACCGGCCTGCTGGCCGACACCGGACTCGACCCCGGCCCGGTGCGGGAGCTGGAGCCGGTGACCATGCCTCAGCTCGGCGAGGCGTCCCCGCGCCCCTACCAGCGACCCGAACTCATCGCCGCCGACCCCGGGTACGGCACCCTGGTCTGCCACTGCGAACGCGTCTCCCGAGGCGAGATCCGCGACGCCCTCGCGAGCCCGATCCCGCCGCGCGGCCTGGAGGGAATGCGCCGCCGCACCCGGGCCCGGGCGGGGCGCTGCCAGGGGTTCTACTGCGGGGCCGTGGTGCGGGAGCTGTTCGAGGCGGCGCACAGGGAGGAGGGCCGGACATGACGGTCGAGCGGGGCGCACCGGGTGCCGGCGGGGCCCGCGGTGCATCGGGGCCGCCCCTGCGCCGGGTCGACGTCCTGGTCGTCGGCGCGGGGCCCGCGGGCCTGGTCGCCGCCGCCCGGCTGGCCGCCTCCGGAGCGGGCCGGGTGGAGGTGCTGGAGCGTGAGCAGGAGGCCGGGGGAGTGCCCCGGCACTGCGCCCACGGCGGCTTCGGCACCCGCGCCCACCCGCGGACCGGTCCCGAGTACGCCCGCGCGCTGGCCGAGGCGGCCGATCGGGCGGGCGCCGTGATCCGGACCGGGGTGAGCGTCCTGGACTGGGGCGCGACCGGTGGCGGTGGCGGCCCGAGGCCGGTGCTCACCGCCGTCGGCCCCGGCGGGCCCGAGATCATCGAGGCGCGGTCGGTCGTCCTGGCCACCGGCGCCCGGGAACGTCCGCGCCCGGCCCGGCTGGTGCCCGGCACCCGCCCCGCCGGGGTCTACACCACGGGTGAACTCCAGCAGGCCGTCCATCTGTTCGGGCAGCGCATCGGTCACCGCGCGGTCGTCGTCGGCGCCGAGGACGTCTCCTACGCGGCGGCCGACACCGTGCGCGCGGCCGGGGCACGGGTGGTGGCCCTGGTCACGGAAGAGTCCCGCGCCCAAGTCCCGTTCCACCAGGTCCAGTCGGCCCGCCTGCGCCGCCGCGCCCCGCTGCTCACGAACACCACGGTCGCCGAACTCCTCGGCCGTGGCCGCCTGTCCGGGGTCCGCGTCCGCCACCGCGACGGCCGTACGACCGTACTGGCCTGCGACACCGTCGTGTTCACCGGTGACTTCGTCCCGGACCACGAACTCGCCCGCCGGGGCGCCCTCGCCCTGGACCCCGGCACGCGCGGCCCCGCGGTCGACGCCTGCCTGCACACCTCGCGCCCCCGGGTCTTCGCCGCCGGGAACGTCCTGCACGCCGTCGAACCCGCCGGCGTGGCGGCCCGCGAGGGTGCCCGGGCGGCCGGGTCCGTGCTCGCCCTCCTGGCGGGTGCCCCCTGGCCCGGCCCCGGAGTACCGCTCGCCGTCGAGGCGCCGCTGCGCTGGATCGCGCCGAACCGCATCGCCCCGGCGGCCCGGCCCGGGGCGTACGTCCTGCGCACCGCCGCCCCGCTGCGCCGGCCCGTCCTGTCCGTCCGCCAGGACGGCCGCCTGCTGCACCGCGAACGGCTCGGCCCGGGCACGGCCCTGCCGAACCGCACCCTCACCCTCACCGCCCGCTGGCACGACCGCGTCGACCCCGGGGGCGGCGCGGTGCGGGTGAGCGCGGATTGAGCGGGCCGGTGGTCAGTGCCGTCCGGCACCGTGGGGCCGGTGACGGACACGAACCCTCCGCGGACGGAGCTGGTGCGGACACCGGCCGGACTCGACGCGAAGACCTGGCGGTGGACGAACCTCCGGGCGATCGTCCGGTCCTGGGGCCTGCCCGCACCGCGCCAACCCCTGCGCGCCTACGCCGGACCGGCCGAGGAGTGAGCTGCCGCCCGCTCACATCCCGCTGAACGAGCCGTGCCGCCCCGCGCCCGAGGCGAACCGGGCGGCCCCCTCCGTGCCCTGCGCCAGCACGCCCCTTCCGTGGCGGAGTTCGGCGGTCAGTGCCGACGCCTCGTCCAGGCCCTGCTGGTCCAGGAGCGAGGCCCGGTCACTGCGCAGACAGGCCTGCGGGAAGCGGGCGATGTCCGCGGCGAGCGCCTCGGCCTCGGCGCGGGAGTGACCCGTGGGCACCACGCGGTTGGCGAGCCCCATCTCGTACGCCTCCCGGGCCGGGACCGGGCGGCCGGTCAGGATCAGGTCCATGGCCCGGCTCGTGCCGATCAGCCGGGGCAGCCGTACCGTGCCGCCGTCGATCAGGGGTACGCCCCAGCGGCGGCAGAACACGCCGAAGACGGCGTCCTCCTCCGCGACCCGCAGATCGCACCACAGGGCGAGTTCGAGGCCGCCCGCGACCGCGTGCCCGGCCACCGCCGCGATCACCGGCTTGGACAGCCGCATCCGGGTCGGCCCCATCGGGCCGTCGCCGTCCTCGGCCACGCGATTGCCGCGCTCGGTACCGATCGCCTTCAGGTCCGCGCCCGCGCAGAACGTGCCGCCCTCACCCCACAGCACCGCCACCCGGGCGCCCTCGTCGGCCTCGAACTCCCGGAAGGCACGGCTGAGTCCGGCGGCCGTGGGACCGTCGACCGCGTTGCGGGCCTCGGGCCGGGACAGCACGACCGTGGTGACGTACTCCTTGCGCTCCACACGGACCGGCACGGCGAACTCCCTTGACTCGGCTGGGAGGGCCACTCTGCCTCAGATGACCTTCAGCCGCACCAGCGCCCCCAGCGTCAGCGCCCCCGGCACCAGCGGCACCCACACGGTGATGATGCGGTAGGCGAGCACCACCGCCGTGGCCACCGCCACCGGGCCGCCCGCCGCCACCAGCGCCACGATCAGCGCGGCCTCGACGGAGCCGATGCCGCCCGGTGTGGGCACCAGCGCCACCGCGACCGTCGCGGCGAGATACGCCAGGGCCGTGTGCGCCGGCGGCACCGGCAGCCCCAGCGCCCGCCCGACCGCGACCAGACCGGCGGCCTGGAGCGCCGGGAAGGCGAGCGAGCCGCCCCACAGCGCGAGTGCCCGGGCCGGACGCGTGTGCACCGAGCGGGCCTCGCCCAGGGCCGCGCGGACGAAGCCGAGCAGAGGCGCGCGCAGCCGCCGTACGAGGGTCAGCGCGGCCACCGCCACCACCAGCACCGCGCCCGCGATCGTCAGCAGCGGGCCGACCGCCCCGGCGGGGATCAGCGTGCCGAGGCGCAGCGCGTCGGGGAAGGCCAGCAGCAGCGCGGCCAGCAGGCTCAGCCGGCCCACCGACTCGGCGAGCAGATACAGCGCGAGAGCGGCTGAGGAGCGGGCGAGCGGCACCCCGCACACGGTCATGAACCGCAGATTGACCGCGCCGGCACCGAGCCCGGTCGGCAGCAGATGGTTCGCCGAGCCCGCCGCGAACTGCGTGGCCAGCAGCCGCCACCGGGGAAGCGGCTGGATGACGGCGCCCTGCCGGGTGAAGGCGGCGGCCACCCAGGTCAAACAGGTGGCGCCGCCCGCCGCCAGCAGCCAGGGCCACGAGGCGGTGCGCAGCTGGCCGAAGCCCTCGGCGAGCACCGACCGGTTCTCCACCGCCACGATCGCGACGAGCAGGAGCGGAAGCAGACACAGGATCCGCCGCACGGGGAGGCGCCGGGCGAGCCTCAGGAGGCGTCCGTCGCGAAGGTGGAGGAGAGGTACCGCGGTCACACCTGGAGAGGTTTTCCGCACCGTCTCAACGGCGGGTGGCGGATTCGGGGACGGCGTCTTACAGGACGGCGGCTTGCAGACGGTGGTCATCGGGGCCTTCGGGGGAGGGGACGGGGGCGGGGGTGCCGGTGGGGGTGAAAAGCAGCGGACATTGACCTCAACGAAGCTTGAGGTTCTACGTTCTTGTGCATGAGCATGGAGACCACCGCATGGACGCAGCTGCACAGCGTCATGAACGCCCAGGACGAGCGCCGTCCCTTCGCCCGCGCCACGTTGCGCCGTATCGCCGCCTTCGCCCGTCCGCACCGCGCGGGCATCGTCCGGTTCGTCTTGTTCGGGGTGGTGACCGCCCTGCTCGCCGTCGCGACCCCCGTGCTCGCCGGCCGCGTCGTCGACGCGATCGTGGCGGGGCACGACTCCGCGAAAGTGGTGCGGCTGTCCCTGCTCATCGCGCTGGTGGCGCTGGCTGAGGCAGGGCTCGGCATCCTCGGGCGACGGCTGTCGTCGTCGCTCGGGGAGGGACTCATCCTCGACCTCAGAACGGCTGTGTTCGATCATGTGCAGCGCATGCCGGTCGCGTTCTTCACACGGACTCGTACGGGCGCGCTGGTGAGCCGACTCAACAACGACGTCATCGGCGCCCAGCGGGCCTTCGCCAACACCCTGTCGGGCGTGGTGAGCAACCTGGTCACGCTGGTGCTCACGCTCGCGGTGATGCTGACCCTGTCCTGGCAGATCACGCTGCTCGCGCTGGTGCTGCTGCCGGTGTTCGTCCTGCCCGCGCGCCGCATGGGCAGCCGGATGGCCCGGATGCAGCGGGAGGCGGCGGCGCTGAACGCGGCCATGGGCACCCGGATGACCGAGCGGTTCTCCGCCCCCGGCGCCACCCTGGTCAAGCTGTTCGGCCGCCCCGAGGAGGAGTCCGCGGAGTTCGCGGCCCGCGCCGCCCGCGTCCGGGACATCGGGGTGCGTACGGCCACCGCGCAGTCGGTGTTCATCACCTCCCTCACCCTGGTCTCCGCGCTCGCGCTGGCCCTCGTCTACGGCCTCGGCGGCTGGTTCGCGCTGCACGGCACCCTCCAGGCGGGCGCGGTCGTCTCCCTCTCCCTGCTGCTGACCCGGATGTATGCCCCGCTCACCGCGCTCGCCGGCGCCCGCGTGGAGGTGATGAGCGCCCTCGTCAGCTTCGAGCGGGTCTTCGAGGTGCTGGACCTGAAGCCGCTCATCGAGGAGAAGCCGGACGCCCGTGAGGTCCCCGAGGGCCCGGTGGCCGTCGAGTTCGAGGACGTCCGGTTCTCCTACCCGGCCGCCGACCAGGTCTCCCTCGCCTCCCTGGAGGAGGTCGCGGCCCTCGACACCCGCGGCGGCTCCGAGGTCCTGCACGGCATCTCCTTCCGTGCCGAACCCGGCCAGACCATCGCCCTCGTCGGTTCCTCCGGCGCCGGCAAGTCCACCATCGCCCAGCTGCTGCCGCGCCTGTACGACGTCGACGCCGGCGCGGTCCGCATCGGCGGGGCCGACGTCCGCGACCTGACCGCGGCCTCCCTGCGGGCCACCCTCGGCATGGTCACCCAGGACGGCCACCTCTTCCACGACAGTGTCCGCGCCAACCTGCTGCTGGCCCGCCCGGACGCCACGGACGAGGACCTCTGGGACGCCCTCGGCCGCGCCCGCCTGGACGGTGTCGTACGGTCCCTGCCCGACGGTCTGGACACGGTCGTCGGCGAGCGCGGCTACCGGCTGTCCGGCGGTGAGCGCCAGCGCATGACGATCGCCCGGCTGCTGCTGGCCCGCCAGCGCGTGGTCATCCTGGACGAGGCCACCGCCCACCTGGACAACACCTCCGAGGCGGCCGTCCAGGAAGCGCTCGCCGAGGCGCTGGAAGGCCGCACCGCCGTGGTCATCGCCCACCGTCTGTCCACGGTCCGGGCGGCCGACCAGATCCTGGTCGTGGAGTCCGGCCGGATCGCGGAACGGGGCACGCACGAGGAACTGCTGGCGGCGGACGGCCGGTACGCCGAGCTGCACCGCACCCAGTTCGCCCGGCGCGACGGCGAGGTGACGACGGCCTGACAAACGGGGGCGGTCGCGGGGTGGGCGTCGCCCACCCCTTGACGCCGATGGTCCGGACCTTTAACTTCACGCCTTAAACAAAGACTCCGGATGCGCTCGACACCCAAGCGTCACCCCGGTGTTGGGCCGCGCTCGGCACCCCCACGCGAAAGGCCGCCCCCGCCCATGGCCAGAACTCTCCCCACGGCAGTCTCCGTCGCCGTACTCGCGCTCTCCGCCGGACTGCTCACCGCCTCCCCCGCCCAGGCCGCCACCGGCACCATCACCGGCCTCGCCGGCAAGTGCCTCGACGTCGCCGGGGCGAACTCCGCCGACGGCACGCCCGTCCAGCTCTACGACTGCAACGGCACCGGCGCCCAGCAGTGGACCGTCGGTGCTGACGGCACGATCCGCGCCCTCGGCAAGTGCCTGGACGTGACGGGCAACTCGACCGCCGACGGGGCCAAGGTCCAGCTGTGGTCCTGTACCGGCGGCGCGAACCAGAAGTGGACCGTCACCGCCGCCCACGACATCGTCAACCCGCAGGCGAACAAGTGCCTGGACGTCACCGACAACAACTCCGCCAACGGCACCCGCGCTCAGATCTGGAGCTGCGGCGGCACCGCGAACCAGAAGTGGACCGCGCCCGCGGCGGACGGCGGCACCACCCCGTCCGCGCCGATGGCCGTCGCACCGTACCTGTACAACGGCTGGGGCAGCCCGCCGAACCCGAGCACCATCACCCAGGCCACCGGCGTGAAGTGGTTCACCCTCGCCTTCGTGCTCAGCAACGGCTACTGCGACCCGCAGTGGGACGGCAGCCGCCCGCTGACCGGCGGCGTGGACCAGCAGACGGTCAACACGGTGCGGGCGAACGGCGGTGACGTGATCCCGTCCTTCGGCGGCTACAGCGGCAACAAGCTGGAGAGCTCCTGCTCCAGCGCGGGTGAACTCGCCGCCGCCTACCAGAAGGTGATCGACGCCTACGGTCTGAAGGCGATCGACATCGACATCGAGGCCGACGCCTACAGCAACGCGACCGTGCAGCAGCGGACCGTGGACGCGCTGAAGACCGTGAAGGCGAACAACCCCGGTCTGAAGGTGTACGTCACCATCGGCACCGGGCAGTCCGGCCCCGACACCAGCCTGATCAACCGGGCCGCCGCGTCCGGGCTGACCGTGGACGCCTGGGCCATCATGCCGTTCGACTTCGGCGGCGCCGGACAGAACATGGGCAACCTCACCACCCAGGCCGCAGAGGGCCTGAAGAACGCCCTGAAGAACGCGTACGGCTACAGCGACGACCAGGCCTACCGGGACATGGGCATCTCGTCCATGAACGGCATCACCGACAACAGCGAGACCGTCACGGTGAACGACTTCCGCACCATCCTCGCCTACGCACAGGCGCACCACCTCGCCCGGCTCACCTTCTGGTCCGCCAACCGCGACCGCCCGTGCACCGGCGGCCCCGCCGACAGCTGCTCCGGCGTGAGCCAGTCCGACTGGGACTACACCCGCGTCTTCGCCGGCTACACCGGCTGACCCCGGCCCCCGAGGAGAACTCCCGTGCATCCGCCCTCCCGCCGCCGTGGAGCCACGGCACTCGCCCTGGTCGCCGCGACCGCCGCCGCGCTGCTCACCGCCGCGCCCGCGCACGCCGCCCGCGCGCAGACCGGTGCCCTGCCCACCGGCTTCGCCACCGTCATCAACGCCGCGAGCGGCAAGTGCCTGGACGCCAAGGGCGCGGCCACCGCGAACGGCACCGTCGTGCAGCAGTACGCGTGCAACGGCACCACCGCCCAGCAGTGGAGCCTCACCGACGCCGGCAACGGCTACGTCCACCTCGACAACCGCAACGACACCAGCGAGGCCCTGGACGTCACCGACGTCTCCACCGCCGACAACGCGCCGATCCAGCTGTGGAGTTACGGCGGCGGCGCCAACCAGCAATGGCAGCCGGTGGACGACGGCGGCGGCGCCTTCCACTTCGTCAACCGCAACAGCGGCAAGTGCCTGGACGATCCGGGCGCCTCGCTCGCCGACAGCACGGGGTTCGTCCAGTACGCCTGCAACGGCACCGCCGCCCAGCGCTTCCAGGTGGTCCCCGTGACCCAGTCGACGGGCGATCCCGACCTCGGCCCGAACGTCGTCGTCTTCGACCCGTCGATGTCGTCCGCCACCATCCAGGGCAAGCTGGACGCGATCTTCAAGCAGCAGGAGACCAACCAGTTCGGCGCCCAGCGCTACGCCGTGCTGTTCAAGCCCGGCGCCTACAGCGCGGACGTCAACGTCGGCTTCTACACCCAGGTGCTCGGCCTCGGCCTGACCCCGGACGCGGTCTCGGTCAACGGCGCCGTGCACGCCGAGGCCGACTGGTTCCAGGGCAACGCCACCCAGAACTTCTGGCGCGGCGCCGAGAACCTGTCCGTCAATCCCGCGAACGGCGGCGACCGCTGGGCGGTCTCGCAGGCGGCGCCGTACCGCCGGATGCATCTGCGCGGCAACCTCGCCCTGGACGACGGCGGCTGGTCCAGCGGCGGCTATCTCGCGGACAGCAAGGTCGACGGACAGGTCAACTCCGGCTCCCAGCAGCAGTGGCTGACCCGTAACTCGCAGCTCGGCAGCTGGACGGGCAGCAACTGGAACATGGTCTTCGTCGGCAGCCAGGGCGTGCCCGCCACCAGCTTCCCGAACCCGCCGTACACGACCGTCGCGCAGAGCCCGGTCACCCGCGAGAAGCCGTTCCTGTACGTCGACGGCGCCGGGAACTACCAGGTGTTCGTGCCTTCCGTGCGCACGAACTCCACGGCCACCAGCTGGGGCAACGGCAGCCCGGCCGGCAGCTCGCTGCCGCTGAGCCGGTTCTACGTCGTCAAGCCGGGCGCCACCGCCGCGCAGATCAACGCGGCCCTCGCCGCGGGCCAGAACCTGCTCGTCACCCCCGGCGTCTACCACCTCGACCAGACCCTGCAGGTGACCCGCCCCGACACGGTCGTCCTCGGCCTCGGGCTCGCCACCTTCGTCCCCGACAACGGCATCACCGCGATGTCCGTCGCCGACGTCGACGGCGTCGACATCGCGGGCCTGCTCTTCGACGCCGGCACCACCAGCTCGAAGACCCTGCTCGAGGTCGGGCCGGCCGGCTCCTCCGCCTCCCACGCGGCCGACCCGACCTCCCTGCACGACGTCTACTTCCGCGTCGGCGGCGCGGGCGTCGGCAAGGCGGCCACCAGCCTCGTCGTCAACAGCGGCAACGTCATCGGCGACCACATGTGGATCTGGCGCGCCGACCACGGCAGCGGCGTCGGCTGGACCAGCAACACCGCCGACACCGGACTCGTCGTGAACGGGAACGACGTGACGATGTACGGCCTGTTCGTCGAACACTTCCAGAAGGACCAGGTGGTCTGGAACGGCAACGGCGGCCGCACCTACTTCTTCCAGAACGAGATGCCGTACGACCCGCCGGACCAGTCCGCCTGGATGGACGGCTCCACCCGCGGCTACGCGGCCTACAAGGTCGCCGACTCCGTCACCAGCCATCAGGCGTACGGCCTCGGCAGCTACTGCTACTTCAACGCCGACCCCAGCGTGACGGCCGACCGGGCCTTCGCGGTGCCGGACCGCCCGGACGTCCGCTTCACCGACATGGTGACGGTCTCCCTCGGCGGCACCGGCACCATCAGTCACGTCATCAACACCAAGGGAGGGCCCTCGAACGCGTCGTCGAACGTGGCGGACCTGGTCAGCTATCCCTGACGGCATCCCCCGTCCGGCCTAATCCGGGGACGCCACCGGGCGCCGCCGCTGCACAATCACCCCATGGAGCCGCACACCCGCACGGCCCGAGGGGACGGGGGGCGGGCCGTCGTGCGCACGTCCGACGAGGGCGGCGCGACGGCCCGACCCGAACTCGCTCACACGTTCGACGGTCCGGGCGGCCGGCTCCTCGGCCGCCCGCTGCCCGAGGGGTGGCGGTGACCGGACCGACCTGGGAGTACGACGGCTACCGGCCGGTGGAGGAGCGGCTGCGGGAGTCCCTGTGCACCCTCGGCAACGGATACTTCGCCACCCGCGGCGCGCTGCCGGAGTGCACCGCGGACGACACGCACTACCCGGGCACCTACGCGGCCGGCTGCTACGACCGGCTCACCTCCGAGGTCGCCGGACGGCGGGTCGAGAACGAGGACATGGTCAACCTGCCCAACTGGCTGCCGCTGCGGTTCCGCCCCGCGGGCGGTGACTGGCTCACCCCGGATACCGCCCCCGTCACCGAGCACCACCAGATCCTCCACCTCGACCCCGGCCTGCTGGAACGCCGTACCCGCTACGACCTCCCCGGCGGCACCCTCCATGTGCGCCAGCTGCGCCTCGTCCACCTGGCCGACCCCCATCTCGCCGCCCTGCGCACGGAGTTCACCGCCGAGGGCCGCCCCCTCGACCTGGAGGCCGAGGCCGCGCTCGACGGCAGCGTCACCAACTCCGGCGTCGCCCGCTACCGGGACCTGGCCGGCCGGCACCTCACGCGCTTCCACACCGGCACCGCCGCACCCGGCACGGTGTGGCTGCGCTGCCGTACCCGCACCTCCGACATCCGCTTCGGACTGGCCCACCGGCTGACCACCGAGGCGCCGGTCACCCACGTGAACGAGGCCCACCGCGCCGTACAGCGCGTGCGCCTGCGCCTCACGCCCGGCCGTACCGTCACCGTCGACAAGACCGTCGCCCTGCACACCTCCCGCGACCCCGCCATCGGCGACCCCCTGCACGCGGCCGTAGAGCGCGTCGCCGCCGCCCCCGGCTTCGACGAGCTGTCCGAGACACACGCCGCGGCCTGGGAGCAGCTGTGGCGGCGCACCGCGCCGGAGGTCCCCGGCGAGGCCGGCAGCATCCTGCGCCTGCACCTGTTCCACCTGCTCCAGACCCTCTCCCCGCACACCGCCGACCTCGACGCCGGCGTCCCCGCGCGCGGACTGCACGGCGAGGCCTACCGCGGCCATGTCTTCTGGGACGAACTCTTCGTCCTGCCCTACCTCAACCTCCATCTCCCCGAGGTCTCCCGCGCCCTGCTCCGCTACCGGCACCGCCGCCTGGACGCCGCCCGGCACGCGGCGCACGAACTCGGCCGGCGCGGCGCGCTCTACCCCTGGCAGAGCGGCAGCGACGGCCGCGAGGAGACCCAGCAGCTCCACCTCAACCCCCGCTCCGGCCGCTGGCTGCCGGACCACTCCCGGCTCCAGCACCACGTCGGCTCGGCGGTGGCCTACAACGTCTGGCACTACTACGAAGCCACCGGCGACACCGACTTCCTGTACGGCGAGGGCGCCGAGATGCTTCTGCACATCGCCCGCTTCTGGGCGGACTCGGCCACCTACGACCCCCGCCTCGGCCGGCACCGCATCCGCGGCGTGGTCGGCCCCGACGAGTACCACGACGCCTACCCCGGCGCGGCCGCACCCGGCCTCGACGACAACGCGTACACCAACGTCACCGCCACCTGGGTGCTCGCCCGCGCCCTGGAGCTGCTGAACGCCCTGCCCGAACCGCGCCGCCGCGAACTCACCGACGGCATCGGCCTGGAGCGGGACGAGCCCACCCGCTGGGAGGAGGTCTCCCACACCCTCCGCATCCCCTTCCACGACGGGGTGATCAGCCAGTTCGAGGGCTACGGCGACCTCGCCGAGCTGGACTGGGACGGCTATCGCAAGCGGTACGACGACATCCGGCGCCTGGACCGGATCCTGGAGGCGGAGGGCGACACCGTCAACCGGTACAAGGCGTCCAAACAGGCCGACGTACTCATGCTCGGCTACCTCTTCTCGGCCTCCGAACTCCGTTCCCTGTTCCGACGGTTGGGCTACCACCTCGACGACCGCACCTGGACCGCCACCGTCGACCACTACCTGCACCGCACCAGCCACGGCTCCACGCTGAGCGGACTGGTCCACGGCTGGGTCCTGGCCCGCGCCCGCCGCACCGACGCCTGGGCCTTCGTGCAGGAGGCACTGCGCGGAGACATCGCCGACCTCCAGGGCGGCACCACCGGCGAGGGCATCCACCTCGGCGCGATGGCCGGCACCCTCGACCTCGTCCAGCGCGGACTGACCGGCCTGGAGACCCGCGGCGGCGTCCTCAGCCTCGACCCGGTCCCGCTCCCCGAACTCTCCTCCTACGGCTTCTTCGTGCGCTACCACGGCCACTGGGGCGTCCACCTGCGCCTGCGCAGCGGCCTGCTGGAGATCGCCGTACCCTCCTCGGACCGCTCACCCATCGGCATCCGCCTTAACGACCGGGTGATCCCGGTGGAGCCGGGCGAGACGGCCCGCCTGGTCCTGCCGGACTGACCTGCCACACGCGGTGCGACCGCGATCTCGACTGCGGCGGCCGAGGGGACCACGATACGTAGGTGAACGGAGAGAGAGGCCGGGGGAGATGAGCGCAGCCGACACCCCCTTGCGGGTGCTTGCGGTGGACGACGAGGAGCCCGCTCTCGAGGAGCTGCTGTACCTGCTGGGGCGGGACCCGCGCGTCGGCAGTGTGCTGCCCGCGTCGACGGCCACCGAGGCGCTGCGCCGGCTCGGCCGGGCCATGGAGGACGGACCGGGCGCCCACCGGGCGGTCGACGTCGTCTTCCTCGACATCAACATGCCCGGACTCGACGGTCTCGAACTCGCCCGCCTGCTGGGCGGGTTCGCCGCTCCGCCGCTCATCGTCTTCGTCACCGCCCACGACGACTTCGCGGTGCGCGCCTTCGACCTCAAGGCCGTCGACTACCTCCTCAAACCCCTGCGCAAGGAACGCTTCGCCGAGGCCGTACGCCGCGTCGCCGAACTGGTCCGCGCCGGGCAGGGGCCGCGGCCGGCCACCGCCACCGCCCCCGTCGGCCCGGCACCCGGCCTCGCCGATCACGTCCCCGTGGAGCTGGGCGGAGTGACCCGGTTCGTGGCCATCGCCGACATCGCCTACGTCGAGGCACAGGGCGACTACGCGCGGCTGCACACCCGGCACGGCAGCCACCTGGTGCGCGTCCCGCTGTCCACGCTGGAGGAACAGTGGCGCGAGCGCGGCTTCGTGCGGATCCACCGCAGCCGGCTCGTCGCCCTCGGCCGGATCGAGGAACTCCGCCTGGACGGCGGCAACGTGACCGTCCGCGTCGGCGACCGGATCCTCGCCGTGAGCCGGCGCAACGCCAGGGAACTGCGCGATCTGCTGGCCCGGCACGCGGCGGGCCGGGCCCGTTGAGCGGCGGGCGGCCGTCAGCCGCCCGCGTCGTCCGAGGAGTGGCAGCGCTTCGGGAACGACGTGTCGCCGTCGGGCGCGGCGAGGAAGAACACGTCGATCCTGACCTTGCCGGACGGGCCGCCCTTCCAGTAACCGCGCTTGGGCGCGTGCCTGAAACGGGAGAAACCGTCGGTGATCTGCGAGTTGACCTTGTTGGCCGCGTCCTGGCCCGGCCCCGGATCCGGCGCCGTACCGAAGGACAGCACGAAACCCGCCGTGCGGTCCGCCACCCCGGCCCCGCGCAGCTGCGCGCCGAACTGCTGCCGCACGGACCCGGCGCTGCCCGTCTTCACCGTGAAGCTGCACGGTTTGAGCACCAGCCCGCGCTCCGCAGGCTGGGCGCTCGGCGAGGGGGACGAGCCGCTCGGCGACGGGGTCGCGCTCGCGCGCTGCTCGCGCGGCAGGGAGCCCAGCGCGACCACGAGCAGCAGCAGAAGCAGATCGGCGAAGAGCCACCCGGCGAGCAGGACGGTGCGCCCGGCCGCGGCCCGCGCCGGCCGCCCGCTCACGACCGGCCCCGGTACGGCGGCGGATCGGCGTTGTCCAGGCCGCCGGACGGCAGATGCCCGGTACGGCTCTCCAGCCGGTCGACCAGCTGCCAGATGCCCCGCGTGGAGTCGACCAGGTTCTCCGTCCGCTCGGTGAAGACCAGCAGCGTCTCGCCGAGACTGCGGGCCAGTTCACGGACCGCGGCGACGGCTACGTCGTGCCGGTGGATCTCGTGCCCGGTCGCCTCCTGGGCCCGCCGCAGATCGGCCACCAGCGTCTCGATGGCGGCCCGCAGCTTCGCCTCGTCCTCGGCGGTCTGCTCCCGGATCCGGATCATCTCCTGGGCCAGCTCACTGGGCGGGGTGAGGGCCCGGATCAACCGGGTCAGCTCGTCGACGGTCTTCGTCCAGCCGTCCAGCGCGGTCTGGATCCGGCTGCCGGGCCCGGTCTCCAGAACGGCCGTGATCTCTTCGGAGGTGCGGCGCAGCGCCGATTCCAGTTGCTGCGTACCGGCGTTGAGCTGGGCGGCCAGCCGGTCCGCACTGCGGCTGTCCAGCGGCTTGCCGGCCGGCCGCGCGGGCGTGGCCAGCAGGAACGTGGCCAGGGCGAGCTCGGCGCCGAGCCGCCCGCGCTCCTCCTCCCGGGACAGATGCCGCTCCCGGCTGCGCTGCAGGGCGTGCAGCGCCAGGGTCAGAGCGACGACGACCAGGATGAGCAGGGTGACATGGAGCGCGGAGGTGCCCAGCGTCACGGTGGTCGCCTCGGCCGGGTGGCCCTGCGGGAAGCCACGGGCCCAGCCGAGCAGGAAGGGGTCCTCGCTGCGGGTCGCCTCGTAGGCGTCGAGGGCGCCGCGCAGCCGCCACCAGGTGAGCGCGATGGGTGCGAAGACCAGCACGTCACGTGCGACCCCGAGCCAGCCCTCCAGCGCGCCGCGGCCCTTCGCGGGGGCGTCCGGGAGCAGTACCTCGGGCGGGTAGGCGCTGACCAGGTCGGTGCCGGCGAGCGTGGCACCGCCCCGCTCCAGGTCTGTGACGACACGGTTCAGGACGCGGGTGTCGGACCCGTCGGCGCGGCCCCGGTCGGCGAGGGCGCGGATCCGCCGGGCGATCTGGTCGAGTTCCGGGTCGGTGCCGGAGCGCTGCCCGGGAACCGACCCGGGGGGCGGTGGCGTTGCCTCTTCAGTGGATGTCATGCGGCGCCATTCGTGTCGTCCGGCGGACTGCGTGGGGGACGGGGGAGGTCAGGGCATGGAGGTCAGCAGGATGTAGCCGACGGCGCAGAGCAGGACGAGGACGAGCGCGGTCGCGAAGAACACGCTCGCCCCGTCGAGATGGCCGAGGTGATCGCGCCGGCGCTCGCGGCCGGCGGACGGCGCCTGCGGGCCGTCTCCGGCGCGGGGGTCGGTCGTACTCCGGCTCGGCCGCTGCGGCGGGACGGGCGTGTCCCAGCGCGCGGGGTCCGGGACGACCCCCTGGGGATGGTGGGGCGTTCCCGCGCTCGCTGCCGAGGCGGGCGGCTGGGCCGGGTCCGGGGCGGCCGGGTGCGCCCACTCGGTGTGCGCGCGCGTGGCGGAGGGCGGCGGGTACGCCCCCGTACCCGTACCCGTGGTGGCGGGATGCGGCTGGTACGCGCCTGGGGCGGGGGTAGGCGGTGCGGCGGGCCTGGCGGGTCCGCCGAGCACCGGCCCGCCCGACCGGGGCCGGAACGTGGACACCGTGGCCGGTCGCGGACCCTGACCGGCGTAACCGTGGTCGCGGAGGAACTGCTCCGACAGCTCGTACCGGATCGGCTGCTCGGCCATGTCGTCCCCGGCCAGTTCCAGTGCGGCGGCGTACAGCCCCAACGGTGCCTGGACCCCCGCGCGTTCGACCAGTTCCGTGGCGGCCGCGCGATCCAGTACCGGGCCGTACGCGGCGAGCAGCAACTGGCGGAAGCAGTCGACCTCCTTGACGCGGTCGCCGCCGGCGATCCGGTCGACGGGGCCGAGCAGCAGGCGCTGCTCGTACCACAGCCGTGCGGTGTCCGGGCTCTCCCCGGCGTCGGCGAGATGGCGCAGCACCAGATGCATCGCGTCCGGGAACCGCTCGGCGTACCGCCCGACGAGGTCCAGCAGTTCGTCCGCCGGGCTGGCGGCGAGGAGGCCGGCGTGGTCCAGCGCGGCGGCGGGCATGCCGAGGTGCAGGGCCACGATCAGCAGCCGGCGGTGCCCGGGCCGGCTCAGGTCCAGGCCCTCGTGCACCTGCTGGTGGAAGACGGCGCTCACCGACGATGCCGGGGGCTCCGCGTCCGCCGTCGCGTGCACCAGCGCGTCGGGTCCGTTGCCGGCGAGGCACGCCTCCACGGCCTCGCTCACCAGGAGGTCCCGCAGCTCGTGCCGGCGTACCGCCCGCTGCTCCAGGCGGTGCCAGCGGCGCAGCGCGGCGACCAGCCACTCCACGGGCTGCTTGCGCAACTCGCCCACGAAATGGTTCCGTTCGGACATCAGGGCGCCGCGGGCGGCGGCCCGCTCCAGCAGGTCGTCGTCGAGGAAGACGTCGAGCCGCACCCGGGGGTCGGAGATCCGGCCGTCCACGACCGGCACCGACCGCCGCCAGGCGGCCGCGTCGGCCGCGTCGCGCAGTGGCTGCCGCGGCCGGATCCGCTCCAGTGCCGCGTGCCCGGACTCCAGGTACAGCTCCACCAGCTGGGCGGCGAAGCGGGCCGTGTCCGAGTCGGGCGGCGGCTCGGTGACGTCGACGCGGTGGCGCTGGTTGATGTACATCGACTGGGGCGGGCGGGCGGCGAGGAACACCACCCGGGGCTGATGACTGCCCTTGTCGGTGGACTCCCGCCCGGCGAAGGTCCAGGGCCGGCCGTCGACCGGTCCGACGATGTCGAGCAGGGCCGTCATCATCGGCAGGGCCAGGGGCGGCCGGGTGATGACGCTGAAGTCCTCCGCGGGCTCGGCGAGCACCCGGGCGACGAGCGCGGAGAGCTGGTGTGCCGGGATCTCGGTGACCCGCTCGCGCAGTGCGGCCAGCCCGGGCCGCGCCGCCTCCTCGAGGTCGGTGAGGTCGAGCGGGGCCAGCGCGGTCCGGCTGCCGTCCGGTTCGCGCTCCTGCCAGCCCGGCCAGTCGTGCAGCCCCAGGGCGAGGCGGGAGCCGATCGCCCGGGGGTCGCCGACCAGGACGTGGGTCAGGGTGGCGCCGCCCCGGCCGTCCGGATTGCGGGAGGGCAGCTTGCGCAGCACGGCCGCCTCGTCCTCGAACACGAGGTGGACGAGGCTGGCCGTCAGCTCCGGCTGCTCGCCCTGCCCGTCCTGGGTGGCCCAGACGTACTGGAGGCGTTTGGCCCAGCGGTCGATGGTGCGCAGCCCGGAGTGCGCGACGGGGCGCACCCCGGCGTTGCCTTCGTGGTCCCGTTCGGCCCAGCCGAAGAGGATCTGGTCGACCGTCGTCATCCGACAGCTCCCTGGCCGAGGTCGGTGGGGCCGAGAACCCCGCACATGGCGAAGAGGGCGAGCATGGGCTTGAGCGTGCGGCGCGGCGCGAAACTGCCGTGCGGGGAGCGCTGGACGCCCTCCGCCTCGACCGCCTTGTGGCCGGTCGCGGTGGCGAAGTGCAGCGTGGAGCGGGCACAGCGCACAAAGGGGGCGAGCCAGCCGGCGGCACCCCGGGAGCTGAGGAAGGCGTAGGCGTCCTCGCTCTCCTCCTCCACCGTGGCGAGGTGCAGCTCCTCGTCGGGGGAGGCGTTCTGGAACCAGCGGTCGACGAGGCTCTCGTGGTGCCGCAGCAGATCGCACTTGCCGATCACGACGGCGGCCGGCAGCGGCAGGAACTGGGAGCCGTCGACCCCGCGCAGCCGGCCGATCTTGTCCAGTACGACGCCGAAGGACGGGTCGCCGGTGACGCTGCCGGCGGCGGCGGTCAGCCCGCGGATGCGCGTGGGGTCGACGACGAAGACCAGGGCGCTGACCGCGCCGAGGAACGGCACCTGGGCGTCGTGGTCGGCGAGCCACTCGCCGGACACGTCGAAGAAGGCGACGGCGAAACTGCGTCCGGTGTTGCTGTTGTGGATCCACAGCGCGTCGGTGAACTCCGGCGGCTGGGCCGGGGTTCCGGCGAGGCCCTGCCCCTGGTCCAGGAAGGGGCGGACGACGTCCTTCAGATAGCGCTGGTGCAGTTTCAGGTCGAGGCCGCCGACGACCAGGCCGAGGCGGGCCATCCGGTCGACGTCGGCGAGCATGCCGAGCATGGCGGCCAGCAGATGGCTCTTGCCGGCCGCCGACTCGCCGACCACGCCGATGACCAGGGGCTCGCCGAAGTCGCCGTAGCGGCCGGGCAGGACGTGCGGTTCACCGCCGCCGGCGCACAGCCGGTAGGCGTCGAGGCGGCGGTGGTTCCAGCGCACGTCGTCCTCGCCGGGCAGGCGGACGAGCGGTTCGGGCCGGCCGTCGGCGTTGAGGGTGACGGTCTCGGCCTGCGCCCAGTCGACCGTGCTCAGGCAGATGGGGCACCTCACGTGGTCTGCCACGTCACTCCTCCTGTCAGGCCAGCGCCAGCACGGCGGTCAGCACGGCGATGAGCGCCACGGCCAGGACGACGGACACGACGACGGTCTGCCGCCGTCCGGGGCGCGGGGCCGGGTACCCGCCCGGGGGCGGGGAGGGCGCGGGGGCGTACGCCGGCCGGTGCGCCCGCTCGTGGAAGGCGCGCTGCCGGGCGCGCAGTTCGCGGAAGTGCTGCCGGGCCTGCTGCTCCCGCTCGGCGAGCCGGGGCGGACGGACCTGGCCCGGGCCCTGCGTGGTGCTGCGCCCCGCCTGGGTGTCGCGGCGCAGCTGGAGGGTGTACCCGGTGACGCGGTGGCGGGCCTCGTCGGTGAAGACCCCGTCCAGCAGGGTGCGCAGGCTGGTGTCGAGCCAGCGCACCCGGTCGCGCATCTCCGCGGCCGCGGTGGCCTCCTCGCCGGTGGCGAGGTGGAAGAGGACGGCGCCGGTGGCGTAGACGTCGTCACGGCAGTCGGCCCGGCCCTTGCCCAGGGCCTGTTCCGGGGAGCGCCACGGGTCGGCTCCGGCCGCCCCGCCGCGCGGCTCGCCCTCGTCCAGGGCCAGGCCGAAGTCGGCCAGCTGCACGGTGGTGCCGTCCCACCACAGGTTCTCGGGCCGGATGTCGCGGTGCACCAGCCGTAAGTCGCCGAGGTGCCGCAGTACCGTCAGGACGCCGTCCGTGACGGCCCAGAACTCGCCCGGCGGCAGCGGCAGCCGGTCGGCCGTCTCGGACAGCGGGCGGCCGCGCCGGGTGGCGACCAGGAAGGGGGCCCGGCCGTCCGGCCGGTAGCCGACGACCCGGCTCAGTTCGGGCGGATAGCGGGTGACGCCGAGCCGGCGGATCAGCACATCGGCCGTGCGCACGGTCCGCTCCAGTTCCCGGCGGGCCCCGTCGGTGACGGCGATGCGCTGCACGACATGCTCCCCGCCGCCGTGCACCAGCACACCGCGTCGCTCCCGGAATCCGCTCCGGGTACTCGCTCCCTGCTGATCGAAATCAATCTCGAAGATCGATTTCCCGGCATCGCGGCCGCCACAGGTGATCATTTCCAGACGCTCGATCAAACCCGCCCCCGATAAAAGCGCTGCGGAATCCGAAACTACACCCCCCAGCCGCCACTGCGCGTACTCTTCTCCCCAAGGGCCTGTGAAACAACGGCAGTTGGCTCGGGGGACGATGGATGGCCAGTCCGACATGGACACAACTGCGCGACGCCGGCGCATTCGAAACACTGGGCGAATTGTTTCCGGACGTGCTGGGTGCTCACGCATTTCTCGAAGACCTCGGGATAAGACCCGCCCTGCTGCCGCCGTTCGCCGCGCCGCTGCCCGCCGCCTCCTGGTGGCGCACGGTGTGCCGCACCGTGGACCAGGGCCGCTTCCGGGGCGTCACGCTGCGCGACCTCATCGCAGGGGCGGCCGCCCTGTACCCGGGGCACGAGGGCCTGGCCGCCCTCGCCGGCCGCGGCACGCCCACGGGCCTGCGGGTGCTGTGCCTGATGTCCGCGCCCCTGGACGAGGCCCGGCTGCGGCTCGGCGCCGAGCAGCGCGTCATCCAGGACGCGGCGGCCCGCTCGGCCGGCCGGCTGACGGTGACGGTCCACCCGGCGGCCCGGGTGTCCGACCTGCTGCCCCGGCTCCAGTCGGTCCGGCCGCGGATCGTGCACTTCGCCGGGCACGGCACGCACGACGGCCGGCTGCTCTTCGAGGACGAGGCGGGCACCTCCGCGCCGGTCCCGGTACGGGCCCTGGCCGCCGCGCTCGCCCTGCACGCGCCTCTCGACTGCGTCGTCCTCAACTCCTGCTGGTCGGCGGCGTACGCGGACGGCCTGCTCGCCTGCGCCGAGACCGTCGTGGGCACCCGAGGCGAACTCCCCGACGACGCGGCCCTCGCCTTCGCCGAGGGCTTCTACGGCTCCCTCGCCCACACCACCGCCGTCGACCGGGCCTGCGCGGCCGGCCGCGCCTGCCTGGAACTGCACGGCCACGCACCGGACGAGGTCCGTCAGGTCTGCCGAGGGAGCCGAGTGCCATGACGACACCCGAGACGACCGCCGGGACCTCCGCCCCGGCCGGTGTCGCCAGTGGCTTCGAGCGCGGACTCCAGCGCGGGGACAACCCGCAGGTGGGCGGGGCCGACGGAGCCGCCTCCACCACCCTGGACTCGCGCTGGCTCGGCACCTGGCGGCGACCCGGCTCCCGGCGCCGCGCCCCCTGCCGGGTGTGCGGCCACACCTTCCGGCTGGACGACACCGTGTATCTGCGCCACGCGGAGGACGGCAAGCTGGCCGACGTCACCCACCATCTGCGCAACCTGCCGTGCAGCGGCGAGGCACCGCCCGCCGCCGGGCCGCCCGACCCGACCGCGCAGGCCGCCTTCTTCCGTGGCGTCGACCTCACCGACCCCCCGCCGGACACGCTGCACACCGCACGGCTGATGCCCGGCGACCCGGTGCTCGGACAACCCCAGCGGCGCAACGCCTGTTTCGTGTGCACCCACACCTTCCGGCTGTTCGAGACGGTCGTCGTCTGCCCCTGCTCGCCCGAGGCACCCGGCTGCCGCAAGGCCGTCCACCAGGACCCGGCGCGCGGCCTCGGCTGCTTCGAGCAGTGGCGCAGCGAACTGACCGTCAAACAGTGCCCCATGAACTTCCGCACGCTGAGGCGGGACTGACATGGGCCGCTTCGACCGGCACGCCCTGATCGCCGGCTGGGACCAGCGGCGGCTCGCCGAGTCCACCGTCGTGCTGTGCGGGGTGGGCGCCCTGGGCAACCAGTGCGCCCAGGCGCTCGCCCTGGCCGGCGTCGGCCGGCTGGTGCTGTGCGACCCCGACGAGGTCTCGGAGTCGAACCTCAGCCGCGCCCCGCTGTTCCGCGCCGCCGACATCGGCCGGCCCAAGGCGACCGTCGCGGCCCGCCGGCTCACCAAGCTGTCCCCGGTGACCCGCGTCGACGCCCGCACCGCGCCCCTGGTCAGCGGGGTGGGCCTCGCGGAACTGCGGGACGCCTCCCTCGTCGTCAGCTGTCTGGACAGCCTGGCCGCCCGGCTCCAGCTCGCCGGCCGCTGCCTGCAGACCGGCGCACCGCTGCTGGACGGCGGCACCAGCGCCTGGGGCGGCGAGATACGGCTGTACGAGCCGTCCGGCCCCTGCTTCGGCTGCGGCCTGACCGCCCGCGACCGCGCCGCCCAGGACGACCCGTGGGCCTGCGCGGACGCCGTCGTACCCGAGGCCGGCGCCTCGGCGCCCGTCTCCGCGCTGGTCGGCTCCTGGCTGGCGGTCACCGCGGTACGGCTGCTGTGCGGAGCGGGCAGCGGCCCCGGCGTGGTCCGGGTGGACGCCGCCGGCGGTACGGCGGCCCCGGTCACCCCGCGCCGCGACCCCGACTGCCCGCTGCACACCCCCATCCCCGCCGGCCTGGTGGCCCCCGTCCCGCACACGGTGCTGTCCACCCCGGCCGATCTGACCGACCATCTCGCCCCCGAGGAGACCGTGATGACCTGGGCGCCGTTGCCCGGATCAGCGCCCACGCGCGCATCCACCCGGCTCGCGGACGCGCCGCCGGGCGCCCGGCTCGCCGATCTCGGCGTGGCACCGCGCGAGATCCTGCCGGTCCTCACGACCGGCCGCACCCGCGGAATCCGCTACCTGGAACTCTCCGAGGCCGGCGGGAAAGGAACGCCCCGATGAGCTATGAAGCGGGCAAGCTGCCCACCGAGATCAAACGCGAGCTGATCGACACGCTGGCCGACATCTACCGCACCCAGATCCAGGCCGAGGAACTCCTGGAGGACATGGACTTCCCGCCGCAGGCCCGGCCCCGCTGGGACGGGAGCCAGGAAGTCACCGCGTACTGGCGGCAGGTGGTGCGCGCCCTGGAACTGGGCGCCGTCCAGCGCGACGGCGTGCGGCAGCTGCTGGACACCGTACTGCGGCGCTGGCCGGGCAACGAGGTCCTGAAGAAGATCCTGCGCTTCCTCAGCGAGGAGGAGCAGGAACGCGCACAGTCCGCCGACAACGCCGAAACCCTCTACCGCACCGTGGAGTTCGTGGGCAGCGAGGCCTACCCCGAGCTGCTGAGACTGGTGCGCGAACTGGTCGACGCGGACGCCGTCCAGCTCTACGCCGGCCACCGGCAGGCCGCCTTCCGGGTCACCGGGCTGCCCCCGGACCGGGTGGAGGAACTGCGGGAGCGGGCCGCGCGCATCGCCCCCGGAGTTGAAGTGCTCTACGGCGAGTACGAGTTCCGGCCCACCCTGTACACACGCCTGGAGGTCATGGGCCCCGACGGCCAGCAGTTCGAGATCCCCTACGTACCCAACACGACCCTGCCGAGCGAACTCGTCCCGGCCGTCTGGGCGCAGTACCGGCCCGAGGTGGCCCAGGACGCCAACGGGCATTTGCTGCGGGCCGTGGTCGACTACCGTGACGAGAACGGCGAGGCCCACCGGCTCGATCCCGAGGAACCACTGCACAACCAAGGAGTCCGGGACGGCGGTCAGTTGCAGATGTCCGCCGAGTCCACCGCCGGCGTCGACAGCTGGCTGCGCCTGGAGGCACTCGCCCGGGCCCGCGACGACCTCGTGGACTTCGCCGCGGAGCACCCCGAGTTCACCCTGGTCGAGATGGACGACGACCGGCTGCCGCTGGAGTACACGGTGGAGCTGCACGTGCCCGGCTTCGCCCCGCCGCAGGACCTGGAGGCCTGGCCGCCGGACCCGCGGCGCATCGACCGGCACGAGCTGGTGATCTGGATGCCGGCCGAGTTCCCCATCCAGGCGCCGCGCGTGCGCTGGCGCTCGGACGTGTTCCACCCGAACATCGCCCGCGGCCAGGACAACAAGGGCGCGGTGTGTCTCGGCCCGCTGATGACCGACTACACACCCGACCTGAGCATGGAGTCCCTGTGCCAGATGCTCATCGACATGGTCCGCTACCGAAACTACGAGATCCTGCCGCACGACTACCGGATGGCCATGGACTACGAAAGCCTGGTGCAGGACATCATCCAGCGCGGCGAGTACCTCGACGGGGACGCCGCCGCCTGGGCGTTCTCCTGGGAGGGCCAGGAACGCATCAAGGAGATCGGCGGCACCCCCTGGCTGACCCGGGCCGGTCTGACCGAGCGGGCCGACCGCTCCCGATTCCTGACGGTCGAGCGCGTGGAAGCGAGCCCGGATGAGTGACGAAAGCCGCGCCGGCGGCGCCATGGTGCTGCTCTACAAGGGCACGAGCTTCGAGCTGGTCGGCAAG
Organism: Streptomyces sp. MMG1121; assembly: GCF_001280015.1. Lineage (GTDB taxonomy): Bacteria > Actinomycetota > Actinomycetes > Streptomycetales > Streptomycetaceae > Streptomyces. The sequence continues at coordinate 61,005 of NZ_LGDV01000201.1, read as the reverse complement.
ATCTCCCTCTCCTCGCTGATCATCGAGGCGGTGCGCCGGGAACTGGCCGGCGGCGACCCGGACGAGCAACTGATCCTGGAGATGCGCTATGTGCGCCGGCCGGACCCACGGCTGGCGGACGGCCCGCGCACCCTCCACAACCTGCGCAGCCAGATCGGCCGACTGGGGGTCACCGTCTCGCGCGGCTCGGAGAAGGTGGTCGACGGCGAGTTCCCGGTACGGGAACTGCTCGGACCGGTCCTGCAGCACGTGGTCCAGCAGATCGATGCCGACGAGGAGGTGTGGGGCTTCTGCCTCGACCATCCCTCGCTCAGCGGTCTGGCCCTCGGGCGCTCCACCCCCGAGGTCGAGGGCGCCATGGACCTCAACCTCCGCGAGAGCAGGCGAAGTTTCACCGTACGCAAGGTGGCCGAGCCCCCCGTGCCCGGGGTGGACCCGGGGGAGCTGGGCATCGACGCGGCCGGGCTCGGCCCCGTGACGGTCCTGCTCTCCGGCGACATCCACGGCCATCTGCACGAGATGAAGCTCTCCCGCCGGCTGGAGGAGGGCGGCTTCCTGCTCGGCCGGGTCCTCAGGGTCCTCGGCCCCGACCGACCCGGCCGCTCGGAGCGCCCGGACGGGGAGAACGGCGACAGCGACGCGCCGGCCGAGCGCTACCTGGTGGAGATCAACGAGGTCACGCCCGCCGAGCACTCGGGAGCCGGAGCCCTGCACTTCACCTTCACCGGAGACTCCTTCCGCGAGGTGAACCAGCGCATCACCGCCTCCGGACAGGACCGGCAGCTGATGGGCTGGTACCACACCCATCTGTTCTCGGGGAACGACTCGGGCCTGTCCAGCATCGACGTCGATCTGCACCTCGGCACCTTCCGGCAGCCCTGGCAGGTGGCCGGACTGATCAATCTCACCGGCGACGAGCGGCTCCTGCGCTTCTACGCCCGTTCCGGCGACTCCGTACGCGAATGCGAACAGTGGGTGAAAGATGACCGCGGTCGATACCGCCTTACGCGTGCTGCTGTGGTCGACGACTGACGGCGGCGCGGGGGCGGGCCCGCCCCCGCCCGAGGGCGAACTGACGGACCCGCAGCAACTGGCCGTGCCGCCGGCCGACGTCAGCGCGGCCGTCGTCCGGCTGGCGGCACAGTCCGCCGCCCGGCTGCGGCTCGACGCGCTGGCGTCCGGCGAGCGGCGGCCGGTCGGCGCCGGCGCGCTCCTGCTCGCCGCCGCCGTCGGCGGCCGCGCCCAGGCCCTGCTCGCGGCCGAGACGGTCCGTGCGGTGCCGCCCGCCCGCTCGCTGTGGGACGTGCTCGCCCACCACGCGGTGGTCGCGCCCGCGCTGGCGCACATCGGCGACCGGACACTGGCCGGCCGGCTGCGCGCCGCCTCACCGCTCACCGCGCTCCTCGACCGGCCCGACCCGGTCGGCGAGAGCGACGCCGAACTCCTCCTGGAGGACGTACTGCTGACACATCATCAGGGACGTCGGCTGATCACCACGGTCTACTGCGAGGCCCCCGCCTCCCCGGCCCAGGCCCTGTGGCGCGGCCGGCTGCTCGACCAGCTCCGGATGAGTGAACGGGAGCTGGTGATCGACGTGTACGAGGCGGCGCTGCTGCGCCATACCGCGGCGCACCTGGCGCTGATCCGCCGGGCCCGCGTCGGCCTGACCGCGCCGCCCGACCTGGCCGCGGCCCGCCCGGTCGCCTCCTGGTGGGCCGCGCTCGCCCGGCTGGAGCGCTCGCACCGGCCGCTGCTGCGCGCCCGCTCCGGCATCGGCAAGGAGTATCTGGCGGGCGTGCGCCTGTACCGGCAGGTCGAACGGCTCGAAGCCAGAGGGGGAAGTCCCGCATGACCACGAGCGTGCGCCGTATCTCCGTCGTCGCACCGGACCGGGCGGCCCTGGCGGCCCTGCGCCGGCAGCCGCCCCGCGTCACCGTCGGCGAGGCCCTGTCCTCGGGGCCGTACATGCTGCTCCTGCCGCTCCAGCCGGGCTGGGATCTGCTGGCCTGGGAGACCGTCTCCCCGGAGCTGCTGCTCCAGTCCGACCTGCCGCACGGCACCCCGGTCTACCCGCCGTCCTACTCGCTGCCGCCCGCACCCGCACCCGCACCCGCGGCCGCGCCGCCCGACCTGACGAAGCCCGACGACGGACCACCGCGCGAGCGGACCCCGCCCGAGGAGCCGGTCTACCGGCATCCGCAGCCCGGGGAACTCCACGAGGACCAGGCCACCGTCCTCGCCTACGGCCGGGACATCGCCCAGGTCTCCTCGCTCTTGCGGGCCGGTCTGTCGGTGCTGGTCGTGGCCGAGAAGCCGGTGGTGCCGCACCTGTGGCGGGAAATGGCGACCCGGGCCGGGCTGCGCGCCGAGGTGCTGGAGGAGCCCCCGGAGAACGAGGACGGCGAGCCGGAGGACCAGCCACCGCCCGGGGACCCGCTCATCCCGGTGCAGCAGAACCCGCGCCAGCGCCTGCTCGGCCGGCTGCGCGAACTGGTGCGCGGACTCAACGACGACACCGTGCTCGTCGTGCAGCACCTGGATCTGCTCGCCGGCGGGTCCGACGGACAGCTCTCCCCGGAGGCCCGGGAGGTCACCGAGCTGCTGCACGGGGCGCCCGAGCGCGTGATGCTCGCCTTCGCCGCTCCCTCGCTGTCGGTGCCCGAGGTGCTCGGCGAGCGCTTCAGCACCCGCGTGACGATCACCGGTGTCCCGCGCACCGTGTGGTTCCGGGACGACCGGGAGGAACAGCCGCTGGGCCGGGCCCTGGTGACGGTCGGCGAGGCGGCACGCTTCGAGCGCTACGACCCGGTCGAGTTCTACAAGCACGTCGCCGGTATGAACCCGGTGCTGCTGCGCCAGGCCCTGCGCTACGCGATGAGCGTCCACAAGGACCACCCGGCGCCGGTCGCCCGCGACCTGTACTCCACGATCCGCGCGTTCAAGGCCCAGATGTCGAGCAACTTCGAGGTGCCGGACGTCGGCTTCGACGACATCGCCGGCTACGACGAGGTCAAGGCCCACATCCAGCGGGCTATCGACATCGTGATGGGCCACCACCGGCTGCCGCCGCAGTACGACCATCTGCGCACCAAGCTGATCCCGCGCGGCTTCATCTTCCACGGCCCGCCCGGCACCGGTAAGACCCTGTTCGCGAAGGCGATCGCCAACCGGATGAACGCCACCATCCTCGTGGTCTCCGGCCCGGAGGTCATGGGCACCTACGTCGGCGAGAGCGAGCGCAACGTCCGGGAGATCTTCTCGGAGGCGCGGCGCAACGCCCCCTCGGTGGTGGTCTTCGACGAGTTCGACTCCATCGCCTCGCGCCGCTCCGAACACTCCGACGGCGGCACCCGGGCCGGCAACGCCGTGGTCGCCCAGATCCTCACCGAGATGGACGGCTTCCGGCCCGAGGTGCCGACCCTGGTGATCGGCACCACCAACCGGCTGAACCTGATCGACGAGGCGCTGCTGCGGCCCAGCCGCTTCGAGAGCATCGGCATCGACGTGCCCAACGACGAGGCCCGGCTGAAGATGATCAACCTGCACGCGGCGAAGTTCGGCATCGACGTCGGCGGCGGCGTGGACGAGCTGATCGCGGCGGCACTGCGCGGCCGCAACGGCGACGACATCCACTCGGTCTTCCGGGACGCCTTCGTCGCCGCCCACTTCCAGGACCCGCCGGTGCCGCCCACACCCGAGCAACTGGGCCAGATCGTCGGACAGTTGAACCGCAAACGGCGCGAGCAGCGCCGGTCGGGCAGGCGCTGACACCGTGGCGGACACGAGGGACACGAGGCAGGAGGCGCGGTGAGCTGGGGCCAGGACACCGTCGACACCATCAGGGACCTGGAGTACGTACGACGACGGCTCGGCGACGAGTTCGTCGGCCGCGAACGCGCCGTACGGCTGCTGCAACTCGCCGTGGTCTGCCGGGAACACGCGCTGCTGCTCGGCCCGACCGGCACCGCCAAGAGCGAGCTGATCTCCGCCCTCGCCCGGTACATCGAGGCACGCCGGTTCAGCTATCTGCTCACCAGGTTCACCGAGCCGTCGGAGATCTTCGGCGCGCTCGACTTCGAGCGGTTCAGGCAGGGCACCTACCAGGTGCGCACCGAGGGCATGCTGCCGACGGCCGAACTCGTCTTCCTGGACGAGGTGTTCCAGGGCAGCAGTGCCATCCTCAACACCCTGCTGACCCTGCTCAACGAACGCCGCTACCACAACGGCGCAGCCGCCGAGAACGCCCCGCTGATCAGTCTGCTGGGCGCCACCAACGAGATACCCGACGACCCGGGCCTGACCGCCTTCTCCGACCGCTTCCTGCTCCGCCTCCAGGTGGAACCGGTGGGCGGCACCGACCTGGAGCGGCTGCTCCAGGTCGGCTGGGGCCACGAGACCCGCCGGTTCACCGAGGCCGTGCACGCGGCCGAGCAGGCGCGGGGCACGGGCGCCCCCGCTCCGGCCGCCGCGGACCGCACCACGGGCACGGTGACCGTCGAGCGGCTGGGCCGGCTCACCCTGCTGCTGAAGGACGTCGGCCTGGACCCCGTGCTCGGCGAACACCGGGAACTGGTACGGCAGTTGCTGATCCAAGGCGTACGGCTCTCGGACCGCCGGCTGGTGCGCAGCCTGAAACTGGTCGCCGCGGCCGCGCTGCTGCGCGAGTCCCGTACCGCCGAGCCGGTCGACCTGTGGCCGCTGGCCCACATCTGGACCGACCCGGCCGACCGCACCACGGTCGAGGAGGCCGTACAGGCCGTCGTGGAGAAACACGGAGGCGAACCGGCCCGGCGACGCCGCTCCGACCACGAGATCCTGCTCGACGCCCGGGAGATCGGCGCGCCACTGCGGCCCGAACGGCAGCCCAGCGAATGGAGCGTCGTCGAAGGTCTGCACAAACTCGCCGACCTGTCACGGGAGTTGAGGGAACATCCACCGGTGAACACCGGGACCGAGGCAGAGCTGTCTCGTATCATTGCCGAAGTGAACGCACTGCTCGACCAGTTCGAGTGAGGGCGGGAACATACGAGGGGGTATCCCACCATGTGCAATCCCCGACGCGTCCGCGTCCGGGCCTCCAGCCGGCTCACCCGCATGTGGCAGGAAGAGCTCAGCCGCACGGCCCAGGCCAGCACCGAGGTGGCCGCGGAGGCCACCCTGCGCCAGGAGTTCGGGTCCCTGCTCGGCGCCCCGGCCCGCCGGGCCTTCGAGTCCGCACTCGGCACCGACACCCGGTGGGCCTGGCAGGACGGCGGCTACCGGCTCGAGATGGACGGCGGCGCGATCGTCTACCACCTCGACAGCGGTGAGATCGAGATGACCGCCCGGCTCACCGACGTCGTCACCGCCGAGGCCGAGGTCACCCGCACCCTGCACGGCACGGTGGAGGTGAACGCCACCGCCGAGGAGACCGCGAAGTACTTCGACGACAACTGGGCCGGCCTGAGCAGGTCGGTGGCCGAACGCACCGCTCACGCCGGGGCCAAGGAGCGCGCGGAGCGCGAGGCGGCGGAGCAGATCGCCCGCGAGGAGGAACGGGAGCGGCTGGCCGGACAGCGCCGGCTGGCGGACCAGCGTGACGAGATCGACGCCGAGGCCCACGCGGAGGCCGAACGCCGGGCCGTCGCGGACGCGGGCCGGCGCCGCGAAGAACTCGAACGCGACGCCGAGGCCCGGCTGCGGGACGCCCGGACCGCCTTCCTGCGCCCGGTCCACGAGATCCTGGCCGTGGCCTACCGCGACGCCATCGTGGCGTACGCCCGCGAGCACGGCGTACAGGACCTGCGCGTCGACGAGACGGACGGGATGCTCAACATCCAGTTCGAGATGGAGGCCTGAGCGATGCGGGTCAGGGTCGAGTTCCGGTACAACGCCGAGACCGGCGAGGTCGAGCTGTTCCGGGTGGACGACATCGGCCGCACCACCCGGATCGGCGACCACGACGCCACCCACGACGAGATCGCCTACGGCATCGGCCGGGTGCTGGACCGCCGGCCGGGGGTGGACGAGGCCGTCCCGGACCGCGAGCGGGAGCCGGCCCCGGGGCTGCACGCGCAGTCCGAACAGCCGGCGAGCGAGCGCCCCGAGCGGGAACGCGCCCACGAATGACGCGGCCGCCCGACCTCCTGGTGCGCGCCGCCCACTGCTACGAGCAGACCGGCGACTACGCCCAGGCCGCCCGCTGCCACGACGAGGCCGGCCACCCGCTGAAGGCGGCCGAACTGTGGGAGCAGGCGGGCGACCCGGCGCGCGCCGCCGACTGCTGGACGCGCGCCCGCCGGCCGAGCCGGGCCGGCGAATGCCTGTTGTCCGCGCGCCGGTTCGAGGCGGCCGCCGTGTGCTTCGAGGAGGGCGGCGATCTGCTGCGCGCCGGCTGGACCCTGGTCACCCGCACCCGGTCCTTCGCCACCGCCGAGCAACTGTTCGCGGCCGCACGGGCGCAGACACCGGGTGAAGGGCTGCGACGCCGGATCGGCCGGCAACTGGCCACCGCCCGGGCCTACGGCGAGAGCGCCCCGCTGCTGCGCACCATCACGGGCGTACCGGACCGTATCGGCTCGCTCGCCCCGGCCCGGGAGCGGGCCGAGGTCGAGCTGTGGGCGGTCACCGCGGCCGACCACATGCACCGCCCGGACCTCGGCGCCCTCGTCTTCGCCGCCTCCTACCGGGCCGGCGTCGGCGGCTGTGCCGACCGCTGGCAGCACTGGGCCGCCCGGAACCTGGGCGACACCACCGGCGTGCCCGCCGGGCCCGCCCCGCCAGGTGCGGCCCCGGCCTAGGCGAGCGGTACCACCAGATCCGTCCATCGGGGGACCCATGACCACTCCTTGGCGGCGCAAGAAGCGGCCGTTCCCGTTCGTGTTTCCCGCCCAGCCACCCGCTCCGCCCGTTCCGCCCCCGCCCGCCGAGCCGCTGCCCCGCTTCACCGCGGTCAAGCTGCCCCCGCCCGGCCACGGCACGCCGCCCGGGCCGCCCGACGAACCACCGGCCCCCGATCCCGGAGAGGTGGGCGGGCCGCCCGGCTGGTCGGCCGCGGTCCGCTTCCCCTCCGTCCGGGCCGCCCTCGGGCATGTCGCGGCGACGGTGGAACTGGGTCCGCGCGCCCTGCGCAGATCGCCCCACGACCAGTCCCTGTGGACCCTGCTCAGCCCCGAACACCAGCCGGGCCTGCCGCTCGTTCCCGCATACGGCGGTCTCGTCTTCCACGCGGACACCGACGGCCTGTTGTGGCCCGACCCGCCCCGCGGGCAGGTCCCGCAGGCCTTCGGAACCCTCTCCGCCCTGGCCCGATGGGACCCGGTGTCCCTCGCCGAACTCACCGCGTACAGCCCCGAGGACACCCCGCCCCCGGGCCTGAAGGAGATCGCCGTCCTCGCGCCGGGCGCCCTCGCCCGCTGGCTGCTGCGCCGCTGCCTGGCCACCGGGGTGGCGACCACCTTCCAGCCCGTCGAACGCCTCGACGCGGACGGCCGCGCCGACCGGGGCTGGCTGCTGCTCCGGCTGGACGCCGCGTCCGGCGCCGTACCCGCCGGACTGGTCGAGGCGTGCGGCCGGCTCCCGGGGACGGTGGCCTGCCGGGCAGCGGACCCGGACGGCCGGCTCCTCATCGACCTGCGGCTGCGGTTGCCCCTGGACGACGCGGTGCTTCTGGAGGACATCCCCCCCGGCCGGCACCTCGTCGTGGAGCGCGCCGTGTCCGGTCCGCCCTGGGAGTGGCGGCCGCTCGGCGACCAGGCCGCGAGCGAACTCCTCGACGCACGGCCGGTGTTGAGCCCCGCCGTGCCCGTGCGCACCCCGGTGCCCGTGCCCGCCCTCGGGCCCGCGCTGCCGGTCCGCCTGGTCACCAGCGCGCGGGCGCCCCACCGGGTCGACGCCGTACTGGTCGCGGACGGCGAACTCGACCTGCTGCGCCGCTTCCTGCGCTCCCGGCCGCTGCACGAGACCGCCGTGGTCGCCTTCGGACCGGGCCGGCATCTGGTGACCGAGCCGCCCGGACTGTGCCAGGCCCTGCCCTTCGGCGTACCCGTCCACCAGGCCGGACCCGGCGCCCTCTATCTGGAGAGCGGCTGCGTCCTCAACCCGCCGCTGCCGGACACCGCCCGCGACGAGGTGCTCGGCCTCGGCCCGGACGTGATCACGGTGCTGTGCCGGGACGGAGCCTGGCGGCTGCGCCTGGAGGACGTACGGCCCGCCTGGCATCTGTGGGTGCCCGAGCCGCCCGTCTTCGCCACCGGGCTGTCCCACCCCGCGCAGGAGGCGCTGGAGCGGCTCGCCGCCGTCGTACCCGAACCGGAGCCCAGCGCACCCACCGCGCCCCGCACCCCCGAGGCCGAACGGCGGCGGCTCAACCAGGCCGCCATGGAGCACTCCCTGCGCGGCGAGTATCGCAAGGCCGCCGAACTGCTGGAACAGGCGGGCCACTTCCAGCGCGCCGCCCAGATGTACGAGCGGGCCGCCGCCGACCTGGGCGAGGACCTGTGAGCACACCGGCCGCGGGCGCCTGGAGCGCCCAGCAGATCCTCACCGTGCCCGCGCCGGACGCCCGCTGCCTGTGCCTGTCGCCCGACGGCACCGGACTGGTCGTGCCGCACGGCGACGACGTCGTGCGCTACGACGACGAGGGACGCGTCGTGTGGCGGCTGCCCTGGCCCGGCCCGACGCCCGGCACCGCGGGGCACCCGGACACCGACGCGGCGGTGTGGAGCCCCGAGGGCGACCGGCTGTTCCTGCTCGGCGCCGGCCGGCTGGTCCTCCTCGACGCCGACACCGGAGAGCCCGTCGAACTCCCCCCGGCCCTGGACGCCGAGGCCGGCATCACGGCCCTGGCCCTCTCGCCCGACGCCCGGCACCTCGCGGCCGGGCTCGCTTCGGGCGACGTCCTCCTGCTGTATCGCGCCGACGGCACGGTGACCCGGCTGCGCGGGGTGGACCCGGTGGTCGACGTGAGCTGGATCCCGGGCCGGCAGGACACCCTCTGCGTGGCCACGGCGACCTCCGCGCAGCTGTGGGAACCGCACGGCGCCACCATGACCGGCACGCTCGGCGGGCTGTTCGAGGGGCTGCGCCGGGTGGCGTGCTCCCCGGAGGGGCGGGTGATCGCGGTGGAGGACTACGCGGGACTGCGGCTGCTGGATCCGGGCTCCGGCCGGGAACTGGCGCGGGAGTTCGTGCCGTACCGCATGAACGCGCTGACGTTCAGCCACGACGGCTCGCTGCTGATCGCCGGCTCCGCGCTGGAAGGACTGCGGGTCCTCGGCCCGCGCCTGGACCTGCTGGGCCGGCTGTCCGGCCGGGTCACCGGCCCCGGCGAGCTGAGTCTGTCGGCGAGCGGACTGTTCGCCGCCCGGCTCGACGCGGACACCGTGGCGGTGTGGGAGCCGTCCGGCGCGGTGCCACGGGCACACCGGCGCCGGGACCCGGCCGCACTGCACCGCTGGGCCAACGCGATGGGCGTCACCGTCGGCAAGGTCCACACCCGCACCGGCGAACGGCCCCCGGGCGTGCTGCGCGCACTGCGGCTGTCGGCGGCCGGGCTCGGCTGTGTCGCACCCGTCCTCGTCTGGTCGCCCGACGGCGCGGGGCACTGGTGCGAGTCCGGCCCCGGCCGCCTCCTGGAGTACGCCGCCGACGCCACCGAACCGCTCGGCCAGACCCCGGTGCCGAGCTTCCCGCACGGCTGCTACGACGCCGCCTGTCTGGCCGGAGACCGCCCGGTGCTGGTGCTGGCCGCCCACTGCGAACAGGGCGTCAACCGGCTGGTGGACCCGCACGGCGGTGCCGTGCTCGCCGAGCGCACGGCGGGCCAGGCGGTCGCCGCCGACCCGGTGCGCCCCCTGCGCTGGGCGGTGCCCGAGCCCGGCCCGGACCCCCGCCAACTGCTGGTGCACGACCTCGCGCGGGACAGCGGCGGGCCGCAGCGGCTGCCCGTGGAGGACGGGGTGCGCCGGCCCGCCTGGTCCCCGGACGGCCGTCTCCTCGCGGCCGGCACCCGCGGCCGGGTGATCGTCTGGAGCGCCGGCGCCACCGGCCGCTGCCGACGCGTACGGGTACTGGACTGGCCCGATCCACAGGCCATGGTGTGCCGGGTGGCCTGGTCCCCGGACGGCAGCCGGCTCGCCGCGACCGGGGGCAGCGCCGGCGGCCCGGTCGTGGTCTGGGACACCGGCGGCTGGCAGCGCCGGAAGACGTTCGGCGAGGCCGGCGGCCGGGACTGGGCACCGGCGCTGTCCTGGTGCGCCGATTCCCGGCTGCTGGCCTTTCCCGCCGCCGGACAGGACTCCGTGGCCGAGGTCTGGGACACGGACGAGCCCCGCCGCATCCGGCTGCTCGTCCCGCCGGACGGGGCCGGCGGACATCTGTGGACCCTGCGCTGGTCACCGGTCGGCGACCAGCTCGCGGCCACCTACAACTCGGGCGCCGCGGTCCTGTGGGAACTGTTCACCGGCGGCCACCGCACCGCCGCGGCACCGGTCCCGCCGAGCGGCCAGGAGGAACTGGTCCGCCTCGGCGTGCTCACGGCCGCCCACGGCTTCGGCGTGCCGCTGGACCAGCTCGGCGACGTACTGTCACTGCTGCGCGGCAGCACCCCGCCCCGGCTGCGCACCCTGGCCGACCACCGGGGTCTGCACGCCCTGCGCGAACTGGGCTGGCCGGGACCCGCGTTGGCGGGACTGGCACTGTTGCTGGTCGCCGACCTGCCCGCCGCCCCGGCCTATCTCGCCCCGCCCGAGGTCACCCCCGCCGACCTCGCCCAGGCCCTGGGCCGGGCGCTGGCCGGCTCCTCGATCCCCGCCCGCGGGTCCGCGCCGGCCCTCACCGAACTGACCGCCGCGCTGGGCACGGTGGACGACCGGCTGGTGGCGCTCCTGCGCATCCTCGGCCCCGAGGCGGTGGCCGTCGATCCCACCCTGCCGGCCCGGATGCGCCGGCTGCCGCTCTCCCTCACCCCGCCCGGCCCCGCCCAGCGCGCCCTGCTGGGCCTCAGACTGCTGGACGGCGACACCGGGCTGGCCATGGGCGGGGCCGGCGGCACCGGCCGTTCGGGGCTCGCCCGGCACGGCTCGGCCAACCGGCTGCTGCCCACCCAACTCGCCCTGCCCACCGATCTGTTGCGGGCTCGGCACGCCCGGGACGAGCTGCTCTACCGCACCAGCAGCGGCCGGCTGCCGCGCGATCCGCACGGGCTGGTGCTGGTGCTGGACGACACGCCCGCCACCCACGGCAAGGTCGGCTCCGTCCTGCGGCTGGCCGCCCATCTGATGGCCGTCACCGTGCTCCGGCTGGGGCGTCCGTGCGCCCTGGTGCCGCTCGGCGAGCCATGGCGGTCGCGGACCCTGCTGGGCCCGGAGGACCTGGTCCACGTGTGGGCCGCGGGCCCGCTGGCGGAGGGCGACGTGCCGACGGCGTTCCGGGAGGCCGAGGTGGTCGCCGCCCGGCTCACCGCGGACCTGTCGGGGCCGCCCCGGATGGTGCTGCTGTCGCATCCCTACCTGCGGCCCGTGCCCCGGCCGGGTCTGCGGGAACTGCGCGTGCACTACCCGCACGTCCCGTGGCGCGAGCCCGCCCGGCACCGCCAGGTGCTGCCGCCGGAGCCCTCGCCGGAGGAACTGCGGGCGGCGCTGACGGCGCTGCTGTCGGACGACTGACGGCTGACGACTGACGACTGACGTCTGATGGCTGACGGCTGTCGGCGGGCCGGTCAGCCGCAGAGCATCTGCTCGATCGCGTCGGGACCCAGCGTCTCCAGCAACTGCTCCAGCACCTCGGGCCGGAAGGCGTCGCCGAGCACCTGGACCCCGCCGCCGTCGACACGGATGCTGATCCGCACCAGCCGCCCTTCGGGATGCTCCTCGTACTCCTCGGGCTGGATCAGGTCGGGGATGTCCTCGACCATCCGGTACTCGGTCATCGTGTCACCAGCGTCCCTCCACCGCGGTGCCGCACCGCGGACACCTGTCGCCCTCGAGAACGTTCCCGCCCAGCGCCCAGATCGCCCGGGCCACCACGGTCGTACCGCACCCCGAGCACCGGGTGGCCCGGCCGTCCGCGCCCAGGGCCCGTTCCACATACACGTGCCGCAGCCCCGCCTCGTGCCCGATCCGCACCCCGGCCGCGAGATCGGCCACCGGTGTGGGCGCGTGGCCGGTGCGCCGGTGGGCGGGGGTGGCCCGGACCAGGTGCCAGGGGATCGCCGGGTCCAGCGCGGCCAGCGCGCGGGCGATCGGCCGCAGGGTGCCGGGCCCGGCGGTGAGTCCGGGGATCAGCGGGGTCGACACCTCCACCCAGACCCCTCGTTCGCGCAGCCCGGCCAGCGTGTCGAGCACGGGACCCGGCCGGGCCCCGGTGAGTTCGCGGTGGTCGCGTTCGTCGAGGGTCTTCACGTCGATGTTGACCGCGGCGACATGGCGTGCCGCGAGGTCGACGGCCTCGGGGGTGAGGAAGCCGTTGCTCTTCCAGACCACGTCCACCCCGAGCGGGCGGCCCGACTCGGCGAGGGCGGCGGTGAGTTCGATGGCGAGCGAGGGCTCGGTGTAGGAGATCGCGACACAGCCCGCGCGCGCGGCGGCCTGGGCGGTCACGTCCTCGGGGTCCACCGGCTCGGCGTCCCAGCGGACGGAGTCCTCACGGCCGTACTGGGACATACGGTGGTTGATGCAGTAGTCACAGGCGAAGGTGCAGCCGGGCGCGGCGAGGGTGAGACAGGGGGTGCCCGGCCGGTAGTGGTAGAGCGGCTTGCGCTCGACGGTGTCCCAGTGCCGTACGGACGACGCGAACGTCGCCGTCTCCAGCCGGTCACCGGACCGCCGGCGCACCCCGCACAGACCCGTCTCGCCGTCCTTCAGCGAACACCGGAAGGGACACAGCACGCACTGCATCCGCCCGTGCCGCTCCCGGTGCAGGACCGCCGGTGTCCACCGCATCCCCATCTGCCGTCCCCCGTCCGGTCGGCGCGCTCGCCCCAGCGTACCTTCAGCTCCTGCCAACTCACGGAGAAATCGGATGAGTTGACCCAGCCGTGGCGTCGAGTGCGGCGAGGACGGCATGGCCCGCCTCGGTGTGGGCGCGACGGCGCGGCTCCTCGTCGCCCGGGTCCGGCGCGGCTCCGGCGCGGGTGCCGGCGGTCCGTAGCCGCAGCACCTCGGCCACGGCCCGCTCGCCGACGTCCTGCCGGTCGTACGCGGCCGGGTCGCGCTGGAAGGCGAGGGCGGCCGCGGCCAGCACCCCGGCCGCCGAGGAGCACCGGGACGGGCCCCCGGCCAGCAGCCGCCGGGCCCCCGCTGAGGCGTCCGGGCCACCGGATGCACGGGCCGGGGCGAGCAGTTGGGCGAGCGAGAGCCCGCGCAGCCCGGACCAGCCGCCCGTCACCAACGCCCCAGCCACGAGGTCTGCTTCACGGCCACCCCCGTCGTCCCGCGCGTCCGCGTGTCCGGCCAGACGGGCGGCGGCAGCGGCGAGCCGTACCCGGGCCGGGGGCGGCGGGTGCGGGCCGTCGAAGTCCCGCTCGTCCACACCGTCCCCGGTGTCTTCGAGCAGTTCGGCGAGTACGGCGGCGTAGGCGGGCCCGCACAGCACGGCGGCGCACACGTCGGCGAACGCCTCGCCCGACCAGCGCGTCCAGTGCACGACGCGGTCCGGGGGCAGGCCGGCGGCGGCGATCCGGTCGCGGATCCCGGGACCGAGGCCGCAGTCGTCGTCGATGTGGTGGGCGGCCTCGTGCGCCACGGTCAGCAGGGCGGGCAGGTGCGAGCCGAAGGACCAGGGCACGTCGATCACCGGGAACGGCAGCCGTGCGGCCGCCTGACGGCCCTCGCGGGTGTGGATGCCGCCCCGGGGCAGCAGATCGTGGTAGGCGCTGCCCCGCCGGTGGGCCCGTGGTGAGGCCGCCCGGCTGAAGCCGACCAGCGGCGGCTCCTTCGGCGGGGACCCGGCGAGCCCGAGGACCGGGCCGTAGCACTCCCAGGCCAGTTCGTCGGCGACGTCCAGGCAGCGTCGGTACTCACGCACGCGGCGCAGCAGGAACCGGGTGCGGTAGAAGTCCCACACGTGGTGCAGATCCAGGACCCGGCCGGGTACCTCGGCGCCGCGCCCGTCCGCGAGCCGGGCCCGCACGTCGACCAGGACGGCGCCCAGCAGCGCGCCGACCGCGTCGAGTTGACTGCGGTGCTTCTCCAGCGGCCCGCCCGCGCGGCTCACGGCCGCCCACTGGCGCAGTTCCTCCTCCAGCCCGGCGACGGCGTGCTCGCGGGCGGCGGCGCGCCGGTCGGAGAGCGGGGCCGGGGAGGTCAGGACACGTCCTCGACGGACTCGGCCGCCGTGAGGGGCTCGACCGGCTGCGGCGGGGACTCGAGTACGGCGCGGGGGTCGTCGCCGGCCTGCTCCAGCAGCACGGGCGGTACCGGCTCGGCGTCCAGGCCGCGCCCGGGCTGGACGGGCCCGAACTCCTCGCGCACCCCGCCCAGCCAGGTGCTCCGCAGCCGAACGACCCGGAAGAGAGGCGTGACGGCCTCGCCGATCCACTGGAAGCCCAGGTGCCGGCTGCCCGCGACCCGCGCCGAGCCCGCCAGGTCGAGCAGGGACAGCGGCCCGGCGCCGACGGACGTGGCCAGGCGCAGTTCGACGGCCGCGCCCGCCGAGGCCGCCACGAGCACGGCGGCGGCCTCGGCCCGGACCACCTCCGTCACGGCGAGCAGACCGGCGTCCCACCGGCCCTCCCAGTAGCGGCGCACGAGCGAGGCGGCCAGATCGCGGGTGTCGGCCATCCCGCTGCCGGTCATGCCGCGGTACGCCACCAGCGCGGCCCGCTCCCGGGCGAACCGCAGCAGCACACCGGCGTCCGCGTCGACGAGGGCGGAGAACAGCGGGTCCGTGGCGCCGGACACCTTGAACCGGACGTCGATCCCGCCCCCGGCGTCGTGCACGAACGCGCCCCGGGCCGCGGGCGCGGTCTGCGTGAACGCGATCCGCCGGTCGCCGAGCGTCCCGGCCGCGCGGACGGCTCCCCGGGCGTCGTGCAGCACGTCCCCCACGGCGACGCTCTGGATCAGGGGCCAGGTCAGCCACCAGTCGCCCCACGCCTCGCGCAGGGCGTCCCGGTACACGGCGAACGCTTGGACCATGGCGCTCAGCTCCTCCCTGTCCGACCCGGGCATCTGCGCGCAGGCTAGCAGCGGCATCACCGGGACACGCCAGAACCGCCTTGTTCTGCTTGGCAGTTGACGTTCGCCTCCGGGGTCGCCTCAGGGTTCTCCATCCGTGGATGGAGACCGGTGGAGAGCTCTCCATCGACCCGCGGGTGGTGGTGATCGACCGGATCCGCGGAGCAGCCTTGGGACATGGGCACTCTTCACTCGGCACTGGTCCTGATCACCGTCGTCTGCCTCGTGGTCTTCCTCGCGGCCTGGATCGCCGGCGCGCTCTATTTCGGACTCAGGAGCGAGTCCGGTCCGCGCGGCTGGCTGCGCGGGCTGCGCCGCTCCCTGCCGCGCCGGCTGCTGCTGATCGCGGGGGTGTACGTGTTCTCGGTGCTGGTCGGGCACTCCCGGGGCTTGTGGCGTCATCTGGAGTACTGGCAGCCGGAGCTGGCGGTGCTGGGCACCCTGCTCGCCCTCGCCTCGACCGGCCTGCTGCTGTGGGCCCGCTGGGTGCTGGGCACGATGTGGGCCAGCGTCCCGATGGTCCAGGAACACCACGAGCTGCGCACGGACGGGCCCTACCGCCTGGTCCGCCACCCCATCTACACCGGGCTGCTGGGCCTCCTCATCGGCGCCATGCTGGCCTGCGGCTTCGGCGTCTGGACGGCGTATCTCGTGGTCGCCGTCCCCTGGCTGCTGCGCCGGGTCCGGGTCGAGGACGGCATGATGGCCGGACAGTTCGGCGCCGCCTACGCCGCCTACCGCGCGGAGGTCCCGGCCCTGATCCCCCTGATACGCCCGCGCCGGATCGGCGGCGTGTATCAGGGGCCGGGCGTGCGTCCGTGAGCGGCGTCCCCGCGCGGAGCTACGCTGCACCCATGGAACTGACCGTCCTGGTGGTGCCCGAGTGCCCCCACGCCGCGCCGCTGGGCGAGCGGCTGGCTCTCGCCCTTCAGGGCCGTGACGACGTCACCGTGACCTGGCGCGAGGTGGCGGACCCGGAGCAGGCCGAGCGCCTCGGGATGCACGGCTCACCGACCCTGCTGGTCGACGGTGCCGACCCGTTCGCCCGCCCGGGCCAGGAACCGAGCCTGTCGTGCCGGGTGGGCGGCCTGCCGTCGGTGGAGCGGCTGCGAGAGGTCGTCGCCGGGGCGGACCCGGCCTGACCGGCCTGCGGCTGGCCGCGCCGGCGGAGGGTCACACGGCGTCGAACCAGGGTCTGTTCGCCGCCCAGTGCCGGACCCAGCCGGCGAAGCCGGGCTCACCGGTGGTGAACCCGAACGGCGCACCGAAGGGAGCGGCACCGACGTCGCTGATCTGCCACACATGTCCTCGGTGCGGGCCGGTGACGACGAGGTGCCAGTTCATCGCGCAGCCGTCCGTGCCCAGCACGACGGAGCCGTGGTCGTAGACCTGTTCGAGGATCTCGTCGCAGTCCTCGGAGGGGTCCGAGTCTCCCTCCCACACCCATGCCCGGGTCAACGGGAAGGGCTTGCCCAGATCGCGTTCCCGCTCGGCCCCGCCCCAGTCGTCCGGCAGCTCCGCCACCGGCAGCAGCCCGTACTCCGGCGGCCCCGCCGGTGAACCGTCCCTCATCTCGGCGACAAACGTCCGATACGGCTCGGGCAGCACGATCCCGTGGTCCGCCTCGAAGGCGCGGACCGCCTCCCAGCCGAGCGCCGACTCGGCACCGACGCCGACGCCGAACGCCGCCCGAAGCGCCGCCAGCTCCGCGGGATCCGCCTGTTCACTGTCCATCCGGCATGCATACCATCCGGCGCCGAGGTCCGGACCGCCGCCGGCGCCCGCGGATCGCCGCTCGGGGTGTGAACGGAACCTGTCCCATGGGTTTCCCGGTGCGTACACTCCACTGCGAAGCGTGATCTTCGCAGTCGGAGGACGTGACATGGGTGCACCCGGGACTCCTCGGCGTGAAGTGGTCACGGGAACCCCGGCGACGTCCCGCCCCGCCCGCCCGGTCCGCGCGTACGACGATCCCCCGACGGTCGGCGCCACCGCCCACAGATCACTGATGCGCCGTCAACTGCGCCTGGCTCTTTCGATGTTCGGCCTGCTCGTCGCCCTGCTCGGGTTGCTGCCCCTCGCCTTCCGGGCGCTGCCCGATCCCGGGACCCGGCCCGTCGGCGCCCTCGTCGTCTGGGCCGTCCTCGGCGTCGCCGCCTATCCCGCGCTCCTGCTCCTCGGCCGGTGGTACGTCGTCCGCGCCGAACGCAACGAACGGGACGCGGCGGACCACGCGGAAAGGGCCCGACGGTGACCGACGCCCGGCAGCGCGCCGACCGCACACCGGGGGCGGCCGGGTGAGCCAGACGTACGGCATCGTGGCCGTGTCCGCCGCGATCGTCGCGACCCTCGTGATCGGTTCGACGGGACTGCGCATCTCCCGCACCACCTCGGACTTCTACGTCGCCTCCCGCACCGTTCCGCCGTACCTCAACGCCATGGCGATCAGCGGCGAGTACCTCTCGGCGGCCTCGTTCCTCGGCATCGCCGGACTCGTCGCCGCCCAGGGCGTCGACATGCTCTGGTTCCCCGTCGGCTACACGGCCGGCTATCTCGTCCTGCTCGTGTTCGTCGCCGCGCCCCTGCGCCGCTCCGGCGCCTACACACTGCCCGACTTCGCCGAGTCGCGGCTTCGGTCCCGGGCCGCCCGGCGTGTCGCCAGCGTGCTCGTCGTCGGCGTCGGCTGGCTCTATCTGCTGCCCCAGCTCCAGGGCGCGGGCCTCACCCTGGGCCTCGTCACGAGCGCACCGCGCTGGCTCGGCGGCGTGCTCGTCGCGGTCGTCGTCACCCTGGCCGTGGCGGCCGGCGGCATGCGCAGCATCACCTTCGTCCAGGCCTTCCAGTACTGCCTGAAACTGACCGCGCTGCTCGTGCCCGCGATCTTCCTCGCCGTCGCCTGGCACGGCGACCCGCGTCCGGCCGCCGCCCTGGACGAGCCGCCGACGTTCCGGCAGTACACCCAGGTCACCGTCGACAACACCCTCCGCATCAGGATCCACGAGCCGCTGACCGTCACCGCGACCGGCGCCGTCGACGGACAGCGCTACGCCGAGGGCCGCGTCGCGCTGGACCCCGGCGTGCACGAGATCCGCGCCGGTACGGTCCTGCGGTTCCCGCCGAACGCACCGGTGCCCGAACGGGAGAGCGCCCCCGGCCCGCACACCGGTGCCTCCAGCTGGGCCACCCCCCTGTCCGGCGGCCGGGACGAGCACCCCCTGTACACGACGTACGGGCTGATCGTCGCCACGTTCCTCGGCACCATGGGGCTGCCCCATGTACTCGTCCGCTTCTACACCAACCCCGACGGCCGTGCCGCCCGCCGTACCACCCTCATCGTCCTCGCGCTGATCGGCGGCTTCTACCTGCTGCCGCCCCTCTACGGCCTCCTCGGCCGGCTCTACGCCCCCGATCTGCTGCTCACCGGCAACACGGACGCCGCCGTCCTCGTGCTGCCCGACCGGCTCGTCGGCGGAGTCGGCGGCCAGTTGCTCGGCGCTCTGATCGCCGCCGGTGCCTGTGCCGCGTTCCTGTCCACGGCCTGCGGACTCACCCTGTCCGTCGCGGGGGTGCTCAGCCAGGACGTCCTGCCCTCGCTCGGCGTCCGGCACTTCCGGCTGGCGACCCTCCTCGCGATCGCCGTACCCGCCACGGTGAGCGCGGCCGTCAGCGGGCTGCCCGTCGCCAACGCCGTGGGACTCGCCTTCGCGGTGGCCGCCTCGTCCTTCTGCCCGCTGCTGGTGCTCGGCATCTGGTGGCGCGGCCTCACCGCGCCCGGCGCGATCGCCGGGCTCCTCACCGGCGGTGGCAGCGCGTTCGTCGCGGTCTCCCTCACCCTCGCCGGACCGCTGGAGAACGGCTGGGCGCACACCCTGCTCGCCTGGCCCGCCGTATGGACGGTGCCGCTCGGCTTCCTGACCATGGTGCTGGTCTCCCTCGCCACCCGGGACCGGGTCCCGGCCGGCACGGAGGCCGTCATGGCCCGCCTCCACCTGCCCGAACGCCCGGCGGGCGGTCAGGGCGCGCCCACCACCCGCCGAGGAGTGACGACCTCATGACGCCCCGCCGGCCCACCGCCCGGACCCGCGCATGAGCAAGCTCGCCGCCATCACCGCCGCAGGCGTCCCGCCGTTGACCGTGGACCTCGCCGTGGGTCTCGGCGTCGGCGGAGCCCTGCTGTTCGCCGCGGGCCTCGCCGCGGGAGGGCTCCTCGCCCGCCGGGCCGCCGCCAAGGACGGCACCGACCGCGGCACCCCCGTGGAACGCGCCACCTTCCACACCCTGCACACCGCCTCGCTGGCCGCGCCCCCGCTGCGCGCCGGACTCACCGAGGACACGGCCCGCAAGGCGGTACGGCGCCTGCGCCCGCTGTTCGGCACGGCCGCGCTCGGCCTCACGGACGAGGACACGCTGCTGGCCTGGGCCGGGCCCGGCCGACACCACGAGGACACCGCCCTGGACCGGGTCCGGCAGGTACTCGACACCGGCCGCACCCAGACCTTCGCCGTCGACTGCCGGTCCGCGGACTGCCCGGTGCGCTGGGGCGCCGTCGCACCGCTCACCGTCGACGGGCGTGTGCTCGGCGCCCTCGTCGTGGCCGGCGCGGGGGAGCCGGCATCCGCGGTACGGGCCACCGAGGAGGTGGCCCACTGGATCTCCGTACAGCTCGAACTCGCGGAACTCGACCGGACCCGCACCGGGCTCATCGAGGCGGAGATCCGGGCCCTGCGCGCACAGATCTCCCCGCACTTCATCTACAACTCCCTCGCGACGATCGCCTCGTTCGTCCGCACCGACCCCGAGCGGGCCCGCGAACTCCTGCTGGAGTTCGCCGACTTCACCCGCTACTCGTTCCGCCGGCACGGCGAGTTCACCACCCTGGCCGAGGAACTGCGCTCCATCGAGCAGTTCCTGGAGCTGGTCCGCGCCCGCTTCGGGCAGCGGCTGGAGGTCACCTTGCAGATCGCCCCCGAGGTGCTGCCGGTGGCGGTGCCGTTCCTGTGCCTGCAACCCCTGGTCGAGAACGCGGTCAAGCACGGTCTGGAGGAGAGCGTCGAGCGCAGCCGTATCACCATCACCGCGCAGGACGAGGGAGCGCTCGCCCGTATCGTCATCGAGGACAACGGGGTCGGCATGGAGCCGGACCGGCTCCGCACGATCCTGCGCGGCGAGGCCGGCCCGTCGACGGGCATCGGGCTGCGCAACGTGGACGAGCGGCTCCGGCAGGTCTACGGGGACGAGCACGGCCTGGTGATCGAGACCGCCGCCGGAGCCGGGATGAAGATCACGACCCGGATCCCCAAGTACCGGACCGGAGTCCACAGCGCACCGCCGCGCACCGTATGAGGGACCCGCACGCCACCCTCGCCGGACTCAACTCGTGTGCACGTCACCGGACTTCGGCATGCGACCCGTGGCCCACGGCCCACCGCTGGGCCCGGCGCCGCCACACCCACCCGCGGTGAGGATCAGCCGAGGAACTTGTCGGCCAGCAGCCGTGCGACGGCCCAGTCCTGCATGGCGACGCCGACGCTCTTGAACACCGTGCGCTTGCCGTGGCCGGCGGGGGCGGAGGCCAGGGCGGTGCCCAGTTCGGTGAGGCGATCCCGGGTGATGGCGCCGGCCCGAAGGGCATGGATGATCTCGCCGGACTCCTCGAGGACGGCGCCGAGTTCGTCGATGACCACGGTGGCGTCGGCCAGCAGCTCGTCCGGCAGTTCGCGCATGGTGGGGCGGAAGGCACCGATGGCGTTGACGTGCACCTCGGCGGCCAGGGCCGATGCGGGGAAGAGCGGGCTGGTCGCGGGGGTCGCGCAGCACACGATGCGGGCGTCGCCGACGGCGGCGACGGGGTCGGTGGCGGTACGGATCTCGGTGCCGTCGAGTTCGGCCCGGAGGGTGTCGGCCAGGGACCGGGCGCGTTCCCCGGTGGTGCCGACGATGGTGAGGCGGCGCAGCGGGCGGACGGTGTGCACGGCGCGGACCTGGTCGGCGGCCTGGCCGCCGGTGCCGATCAGAGTGAGCCGGTCGGCGTCGGGCGCGGCGAGGAGGTCGGTGGCGACCCCGACGGCCGCGCCGGTGCGCAGGGTGGTGACGGCACCGGCGTCGGCGATCAGATGGTCGAGCCGGTCCAGGGTGCTCCATACGACGGTGCCGGTGATGGCGGGTGCCCGGTCGAAGTTCACGCTCAGGGTTTTGACCATGGCGGATTCCGTCGGCCGGTGGTGGGCCGACATGACCAGGAACTGGCCGTCGCGCAGTGCGGTGCGCGTGGGCATGTCGAACTCGCCGGCCGCCAGGCCGAGGAAGCCACGGCGCACGGCGTCGATGGCCTCCCGCATCGAGACGGCCTCACGGACCTCCCGCTCGCCGAGGCTGATGGTCGTCATGGAACTCCGTCCGCAGGAATCTCGGGCGTGACCCTCAAGGACGCCGCGGGCCCAGGACACAGAACTCGTTGCCCTCGGGATCCGCCAGTACGACCCACGACTGATCACCCTGGCCGATATCGACACGCTGTGCGCCATGGGCCAGCAGACGGGCCACCTCGGCGTCCTGGTCATCCGGCCTGAAGTCGAGATGCAGTCGGCTCTTGGCCTTCTTGGTCTCGTCAATCCGGACGAAGTCCAACCCCGGCATGCGATCCGGCTCCGGGCGGATCTCGAACTCGTCATCAGAGGAATAGACCACGACCCAGCCGAGAGCCGTGGCCCACCACTGACCCAGGGCCGCCGGATCCACCGAGTGGACAATTACCTGTTCCCATTCCAAGCTCATCCGCCGAGCTTAGACCTACCGGCTGTCGCAGTACGAAGCCGATGCCGACTCCGCCACGATCCGGGCCTGGAAGCGGGTTTTGGCGCAGGGGGCTGCGCCCGAAGCCGTCCTCGTGATGCGTCAGGGTCAGCTGAAGACCACGGTTCGGTTGCCGTGGATCAGGACGCGGCCCTGGCAGTGCCAGTTGACGGCGCGGGCCAGCGCCAGGCGTTCGGCGTCGCGGCCGACGGTGACGAGCCGGCCGGGGCCGGCTCGGTGATCGACCCGGATGATCTCCTGCTCGATGATCGGTCCCTCGTCCAGATCCGCGGTGACGTAGTGGGCGGTCGCGCCGACGAGTTTCACTCCACGGCGGTGGGCCTGGTGGTACGGCTTGGCTCCGGCGAAGCTCGGCAGGAAGGAGTGGTGGATGTTGATGGCCCGGCCTTCCAGCCGCTTGCACAGGTCGTCCGAGAGCACCTGCATGTAGCGGGCGAGGACGACGAGATCGATGCGGTGTTCCGTCACCAGAGCCAGCAGTCGCGCTTCTGCCTGCGCCTTGGTGCCGACCGTCACCGGTATGTGCTCGAACGGTACGCCTTCGGCCGCGGCGAGCGGCTCCAGGTCGGGATGGTTGGAGACCACCAGGACGATCTCGGCGTCCAGTGCGTCGCTGCGCCAGCGATAGAGCAGGTCGGCCAGGCAGTGGTCGAACCTCGACACCAAGACCAGCACACGCGGCCTGTGCGCGGCGTCCCTGAGCTGCCATTCCATGCCGAACTCGGCCGCAACGGGAGCGAAGGTGTCCCGCAGGCCGCCCAGGCCGACCCTGGTGTCGGAGGCGGCAAAGCCGGTGCGCAGGAACACGATGCCGTTGTCGGTGTCGTCGAACTGCTGGTGCTCGGTGATGTCGCATCCGTGCCCGAGGAGGAACGACGTCACGGCATGGAGGATGCCGGGACGTTCGCGGCAGCTGAGGGTGAGGACGAACTCGCTCTTCATGGGGGGCTCCTCAGCACTCGACGGACTTGAGGGCGAGACCGCCGCGCGCGGTCTTCTCGCTGACGGCCGGCGCGTACCGGACGCGGATGCTCATCCGGTGCTTCCCCGGTATTCCGTGCAGGCGTCGAGCAGCCAGGTGGCCAGATAGGACGCGAACGACGCGCGGACCAGCAGCCGGATGCCGGAGGCGGCCTCGCCCCGCACCACGAGGGTGACCGGGGCCTGCGCAAGGAGCGTGGTCGGGCAGGAGCCGACGGGGGTCACCCGGGGATCCAGGTCGATGGCACAGCCCTGGGCCAGCACCTCGCGGACGAGGTGACCCGTCAGGGCCAGCGTGGTGCGCTGCGCCGAGACGTCGGTGACCGTGGCGAAGTCGTCGTCGCCGATCGCCGGCCGCAGGCGTGCGAGGAGGTCGTGCTGCCGGCCGTCGGCGGCCACGAGCAGCCATTCGTCCGGGCCCATCCACAGCGCCTCGACGTCGCCCGACGTCTCGGCGCGCACGGGGCCGGGCAGCGTGATGCCCAGGCAGGCCTCGACGGCCCTGGCCGCCGGACCGCCGGGCTCCGCCCGCAGGGTGAGCTGGGTCAGGAAGGGCAGTTCCCGTACCTGGAGCCCGGCCGGCAGCCGCGCGAACCTGTCCTGCCACGCGGACAGCGGACTGAAACGGGCGGGCGTCTCAACCGTCACGGCGGGCTCCCTCCTTGTCGAAGAGCACGGGGTCGGTCACCGTCACGGGGACGGTCCGGCCGTCCAGCGGGACGTAGAGGGTCTCACCGATGCGCTCGGTTCCCGAACGCACCAGGGCGAGGGCGAACGTCCGTTGCAGGGCGTCGCTGCGGTAGCTGGACGTGACGTGGCCCAGCATGGGTACCGGTGGCTCCGGAATGCCGCTGGTGGCGATGATCTGGGCGCCTTCGGGCAGCAGGACCCGCTCGTCGGCGGGCAGCAGGCCCACCAGTTGCTTGCGGTCGCCGCGCTGGTTCTCCGCACGGGTGAAGGAGCGCTTGCCGACGAAGTCCCGCTTCTTCCCGGACACGACCCACGACATGCCCAGATCCTGCGGGGTGACGGTGCCGTCGGTGTCCTGCCCGATGATCGGGTAGGCCTTCTCGGCCCGCAGCACGTGCATCGCCTCGGTGCCGTACGGGGTGATGCCGAAGGCGGAGCCGGCCGTGCGGAGGGCCTTCCACACCGTGATGCCGTACCAGGCGGGCACGTTGACCTCGTAGGCGAGCTCGCCGGAGAAGCTGATGCGGCACACGCGCGCCGGCACGCCGGCGACCGTGGTGTCCTGCCAGGACATGAACGGGAAGGCGTCGTTGCCGACGTCCAGGCCCGGGGCCACCAGGGCCAGTACATCGCGGGAGCGGGGGCCGACCAGGGGGATCGTCACCCAGTGCTCGGTGACGGAGGTGAGGTGCACGCGCAGGTCGGGCCACTCCGTCTGCAGCCATTCCTCCATCCATTCGAGGACCCTGGCCGCGTTGCCGGTGGTCGTGGTCAGCAGGAACTCCCGCTCGGCCACCCGGATCACGGTGCCGTCGTCGAGGGCCATCCCGTCCACGCCGCACATCACGCCGTAGCGGATCCGGCCCACCTTGAGGGTGCTCATCAGGTTCGTGTAGAGCCTGTCCAGCAGGACGCCGGCGTCCGGGCCCTGCACGGTGATCTTGCCGAGCGTGGAGCCGTCCATCATGGCGACGCCGGTGCGGGCGGACCGGCATTCGCGCAGCACGGCCTCCTCCATGGTCTCGCCCGGCCGGGGGTAGTACCAGGGGCGCTTCCACTGGCCGACGTCCTCGAACAGGGCGCCGTGCTCGACGTGCCACGGGTGCAGTGCGGTCACCCGGACCGGGTCGAACAGTTCCCCGCGGTTGCGGCCCGCGAGGGCGGCGAAGGCGACCGGCACGGCGGGCGGACGGTAGCGGGTGGTGCCGAGGTCGGCGACGTCCACCCCGAGTGCCTCGGCGACGATGCCCGAGGCCATCACGCCCGAGGTGCGGCCCTGGTCGTGGGCGGTGCCGATCGTGGTGTAGCGCTTGACGTGCTCCACCGACCGCAGGCCGGCCCCGGTCGCACGCAGCACGTCGGACACGAGGGCGTCACGCTGGAGGTCGACGAACTGGTGGGAGCCGTCCTGGGTGTCCCGCGGGCTCGGGACGCGCCAGAGCACCCGGGTGGGTGCGCCGTCCGGGAGCGGGGCGGGAGCCGGCAGGGCGATCGCCCGGCCGGTCCTGCCGATGGCCGACAGGGCCCGCCGCGCGGCGTCGACGCCGTCGGCGAGGCAGCCGGCCAGGGTGAAGGTGCCGCCGGCCGATCCCGCCGTACGGACGTCGTCAGGCCCGTGTGCGGGGACGAAGGCGCCGGTCGCGGCGTCGTAGCGCAGCGTGCCGCGGGCCTGGCTGAACAGGGCCACCGCGGGGTTCCAGCCGCCGGACACCAGCAGCAGATCGCAGTCGACGCCCTGTCGGTCGCCGAGGCGTCCCTGGCCGAAGGCGGCGACGTGGGCACGGGAGACGCGCACGGTGCCGCTGGTGCCGGTGACGACGTGGCCCGTGCGAAGGTCGATACCGCGGTCGGCGCAGGCGGTGCGCCAGTGCGCCGGCACCTCCTCGCGGGCGTCGATCACCGCGGCGATCCGCACGCCCGCGTCGGCCAGTTCGAGCGCTGCCGGATAGGCGCTGTCGTTCGTGGTGAACACGACGGCCCGTCGCCCGGGAAGGACGCCGAAGCGGTTGAGGTAGGTGCGGGCCGAGCCGGCCAGCATGATGCCGGGGCGGTCGTTGTCGTCGAAGGCGACCGGACGCTCGTGGGCGCCGGTGGCGTACACGACCTGCCGGGCGCGGACGCGCCAGATCCGCTGCCGGGAGAGGTGGGCGGGAGCCGCGGCACCGAGGTGGTCCGTGCGCTTCTCCAGGGCCAGGACGAGCCCGTCGTCGTAGTGGCCGAACGCGGTGGTGCGGTGCAGTACCCGGACGTCGGCACAGGCGGCGAGTTCGGCGGCGACGTCGCGGGCCCACGCGGTCGCCGGTGCGCCGTCGAGGAGTTCCTGGCAGCCGAGCAACGACCCGCCGGGCTGCGGGAGTTCGTCGACGAGGATCACGCGGGCCCCGGCCCGGGCGGCCGTCAGCGTGCCGGCCAGTCCCGCCGGGCCGGCACCGACCACCAGCAGGTCGCAGTGGGCGTGCATGGTGTCGTAGCGGGCCGGGTCCGGCCGGCTGCCGAGCCGGCCCCGGCCGGACAGACCCCGTGCGACCAGGCCGTCGTACAGCTCCACGGTCGTGGCGGTGAGCATGGGCTCGGGGAAAGGCGCTTCGATCTGCACGAGCGCGTTGGGCTCTTCGGCTCCGGCGGCCAGGACACCGCGTGGCCGGCCGTACTTGATGCTGTCGGCCACGTGGTGCACGCCGCCCGCCAGCAGGGCCGAGGCGAGGGTGTCGCCGGGGTGCCCGGTGTAGGTGGTGCCGTCGAAGGTGAAGGAGAGCGTGGTGTCGCGGTCGATGTGGCCGTGGCCGTGGGCACGGAACGGGGTGTTCATCAGCTGGCCTCCATGCCCTCGCGCTGCCGCGCGGCGGGTGCGGTGCTCATGGGGAGGGGGCGCTCGGCACGGATGCCGTAGACCGCGAGGAACTCGTGGGTGACGGTGTCGCGCACGGCGTTGAACCAGCGCCGGCAGCCGGCCGCGTGCATCCACCGCTCGGCGAACGGTCCCTTGGGGTTGTCGCGGAAGAAGACGTACTGGGCCCACTGCTCGTCGTCGAGCGCGTAGGGGTCGTCGGGGTGGGCGACGTGTGCCTGGCCGCCGTAGTGGAATTCGACTTCCTCGCGCTCGCCGCACCAGGGGCAGGCTATGAGCTGCATGTGGATCTCCTTGGCCGGGGTGGCGGTCAGTGGGCGACGGCGGCTGCGCCGTGCTCGTCGACCAGGGCGCCGGTGGTGAAGCGGGAGAGGGTGAACGGCGCGTTGTAGGGGTGCGGTTCGCCGGTGGCGATGGTGTGCGCGTAGGCCCAGCCGACGCCCGGGGTGGCCTTGAAACCGCCGGTGCCCCAGCCGCAGTTGAGATAGAGGTCCTCGACGGGGGTCAGACCGACGATGGGTGAGGCGTCCGGAGTGACATCGACGATGCCGGCCCAGGTGCGCAGCATGTGGGCGCGCGCGAAGACGGGGAAGAGCTCCAGCGCGGCGGCCATCTGGCGCTCCAGGATGTGGAACGCGCCCCGCTGCCCGTAGCCGTTGTAGCTGTCGATGCCGGCGCCCATGACCAGCTCGCCCTTGTGGGCCTGGGAGACGTACACGTGCACGGCGTTCGACATCACCACGGTCGGGTGCACCGGTTCGAGCAGCTCCGAGACCAGCGCCTGCAACGGGTGGCTCTGGAGCGGCAGCCGCAGGCCTGCCATGGAGGCCAGCACGGAGGAGTGCCCCGCGCCCGCGAGGGCGACCTTCCCCGCGGCGACGGGGCCGCGCGTGGTCCGCACGCCGCGGACGCGGCCGTCCCGGATGTCGAGGCCGGTGACCTCGCAGTCCTGGATCAGGTCGATGCCGTAGGCGTCGGCCCTGCGGGCGAAGCCCCACGCCACGTAGTCGTGCTTGGCGATGCCCGCGCGCGGCTGGTAGGTGGCGCCGAGCACCGGATAACGCACGTCAGGAGAGACGTTGACGATGGGACAGACCTTGGCGACCTCGTCCGGCTCCAGCCACTCGGCGTCGATGCCGTTGAGCTGGTTGGCATAGACACGGCGCTTGCTGTCGCGGACGTCCTGGAGGCTGTGGGCGAGGTTGAGCACGCCGCGCTGGCTGAAGAGGATGGGGTAGTCGAGATCCTCTTCGAGGGTCTCCCACAGCTTGAGCGCGTGCTCGTAGATGCCGGAGCTCTCGTCCCAGAGGTAGTTGGAGCGGATGATCGTGGTGTTGCGGGCCATGTTGCCGCCCGCGAGCCAGCTTTTCTCCAGCACGGCGACATTGGTGATGCCGTGGTTCTTGGCCAGGTAGTAGGCGGTGGCCAGGCCGTGTCCGCCGCCGCCGACGATGACGACGTCGTAGGACCGCTTGGGCTCGGGGTTGCGCCACAGGAAGTCGGGGTGGTCGGGCAGGGCGTCGCCGGGCGTGGCGGATGCGTTGCCGCGTGGGTGCGTCACTGGGCAGCCTCCCGGGCCACGAGCTGCGGATCGACGGGATACAGCGGGAATCGGTCGGTCAGAACCTGCACGCGCCGGCGCAGCGCGGCGGCGACCCGGTCGTCGAAGCCGGGCAGGAAGGCCGTGGCGACGATGTCGGCGACCTCCGTGAACTCCTCGGCCCCGAAGCCGCGGGCGGCCAGGGCAGGGGTGCCGATGCGGACGCCGGAGCTGACCATCGGCGGACGGGGGTCGAAGGGGACGGCGTTGCGGTTGACGGTGATGCCGACCCGGTGCAGCCGGTCCTCCGCCTGCCTGCCGTCGAGTTCGCCGTGGCGCAGGTCCACCAGCACCAGGTGCACATCGGTGCCACCGGTCAGCACACTGACCCCGGCCGCCCTCGTGTCGTCGGCCAGCAGCCGCCCGGCCAGGATCGCCGCTCCTTGCAGGGTGCGGCGCTGTCGGTCCGCGAACTCCGGCCGTGCGGCCATCTTGAAGGCGACGGCCTTCGCCGCGATGACGTGTTCGAGGGGGCCGCCCTGCTGGCCCGGGAAGACCGCGGAGTTGATCTTCTTGGCGAGGTCGGCGGTGGACAGGATCACCCCGCCGCGGGGACCGCCGAGCGTCTTGTGCGTGGTGGTGGTCACCACCTGCGCGTGCGGCACCGGCGAAGGGTGCAGTCCGGCGGCGACCAGGCCCGCGAAGTGGGCCATGTCGACCATCAGACAGGCGCCGACCTCGTCCGCGATACGGCGGAACTCCGCGAAGTCGAGGTGGCGGGGGTAGGCCGACCAGCCGGCCACGACGAGCTTCGGCCGGTGCTCGCGGGCGAGTTGGCGGACCTGCTCCATGTCGATGCGGTGGTCGTCCTCGCCGACCTGGTAGGCCACGGCCTTGTACAGGCGCCCGGAGAAGTTGATCCGCATGCCGTGGGTGAGGTGGCCGCCGTGTGCCAGGTCCAGTCCCAGGATCGTGTCGCCGGGCTGGAGGAGGGCGGCCATGACCGCCGCGTTGGCCTGTGCGCCGGAGTGGGGCTGCACATTGGCGGCCTCGGCACCGAACAACCGCTTGACGCGGTCGATCGCGATCTGCTCGACCGCGTCGACGTGCTCGCAGCCGCCGTAGTAGCGGCGTCCGGGGTAGCCCTCGGCGTACTTGTTGGTCAGCACCGATCCCTGGGCCTGCATGACCGCGAGCGGCGCGGAGTTCTCGCTCGCGATCATCTCCAGGGTGCCGCGCTGCCGAGCCAGCTCGGCCCCGATCGCCGTGGCGATCTCCGGGTCGAACTCGTCGAGCGGAGCGCTGAGGACCGCGGCTCGGGCCGCTCGCTGCTCGGGGGTGTGGGAAGTCATGAGAACTCCCTGGGAAGCGACTGATAGCCGACTGATATATCAACCTGCTGTTGCGTTACGCTAAAAGGACGGATCGGGCCGCGTCAAGGGAGGACTCTCGGGTGACTGCGTCGACCGTCGCTGGTCAGGACGATGGAACGCTGGCTGATCAGGCTTATCGCGCCATCTCGGACCGTCTGGTGACCCTCCGGATCCGCCCCGGTGAGCCCCTCAACGACGAGCGGATCGCCGCCGAGCTCGGCTTCGGGCGGACCCCGGTCCGGGAGGCCCTCAAGCGACTGGAGCGCGAACGCCTGATCGTCGCCTATCCCCGGCGCGGAACCTTTGCGACCGAGGTACAGATCGCCGATCTCGGACACGTCTCAGAGGTCCGCAAGCAGCTTGAGCCGCTGGCCGCGGGCCTGGCGGCCCAACGCGCCGGCGAGGACGACCGCGCCGGCCTCGACCGGTTGCTGACACGGCTGGCGGACGCGTCCCTCGCCGGCACGGACCTCATACGGCTCGACATGGCCGTGCACCGTGCGATCTACGCCGCGACCCGGAATCCGTACCTCGAGGACACCCTGATCAGGTACGACAATCTGGCCACGCGGATCTGGTGCCTGTTCCTCGACCGGCTGCCGGGCCTGGCGGGCCATGTGCACGAGCACGGGCCCCTGCTGCGCGCCATCATCGACGGCGACGCGGAGAAGGCTGCCGCCCTTGCCGCGGGACACGTGGCAGGGTTCGAGACGGCGATTCGCAGCGTCATCTGACGCCTGCCCCAGCTGCGTTGCGTGCACGGCGGGCAGTCGCCGGGCCGGTGAACGGACGAGAACGCGAGGGTACCTGCTGCCCGGCATCGCCGCGGCACCGGCACGTTCGCCGCACCGGTGCCGGCGCTCGCCCGGGAGGGGCCGCGGCCGACGCGGGTCGGCGTGCCCCCGCCCACCGACTCGGCGCCGCGGAAGGCGGGTTGAGGCCAGTGGCCGACAGCGGCGCCGGGCGCCGGGTGGCCGACGTCCCGCCGAGGACCTGCGCGCCGCGGGCCACGGCACGGTGCCCGTCGTGACCGGCGGAGCGACGTGCGCACGGCGCTCGCTCCCCGCGTCAGTGCGGTGCGCCCCGCGCGTCCCCCCGGGCGCATGCGGGGTCCGCCCGCCGGGCTGGTCCACAGGCGAGGTGCTGCGTCGTCCTCGGGGAGCTGGGCGATCACGTGGCGGACGCCGGGGCGGGGTTACCCGGTCGATGTGTCCGAGCGGACACGAAGCGATGTAGCCTCCAGAGACCGCCCTTGACCTGCGGAAGCAGGCAGGGAGCAGACGAATCGGGAGTTTCTTCGTGCTTCGTACAGTATTCAAATCCAAGATCCACCGGGCCACCGTCACCCAGGCCGACCTGCACTACGTGGGATCGGTGACCATCGACGCCGACCTCCTCGACGCCGCCGATCTGCTGCCGGGCGAGCTCGTGCACATCGTCGACGTCACCAACGGCGCCCGGCTCGAGACCTACGTCATCGAGGGCGAGCGCGGGTCCGGGGTCGTCGGGATCAACGGGGCGGCCGCCCATCTCGTGCATCCCGGAGACCTGGTGATCATCATCAGTTACGCTCAGGCCACCGACGCCGAGGCGCGGCAGCTGCGGCCACGGGTGGTGCACGTCGACGGAGGCAACCGGATCGTGTCCCTCGGTGCCGACCCGTCGGAGCCGGTGCCCGGCTCGGACCAGCAGCGCAGCCCCCAGGCCCGCCCGGCCTGACGGGAGCGCCGGATCAGGACCGGACCAGGAGCGTGTGCCCATGAGCGAGATCGAGATCCGGGACGACCGGGCGGCGGGCCGCCTGGAAGCCGTCGGCGAGGGCGAGGTCGTCGGCCACGTCGAGTACTTCGTCCTGGAGTCGCCCGCGCGTGCCCTGGTCCCGGTCCACACCATCGTCGAGCCCGCACACGAGGGCAAGGGCATCGCCGGTTCCCTCGCCCGCGAGCTGTACGCCCTCGCCCAGCGCGAGGGCGTCCCGGTGGCCCCGCTGTGCCCGTACGTCGTCGCCTGGGCCGCACGCCACCCCGAGGTCGCCCCGTCGGCCGACCCGGAGCTGCTGTCGGCCGCGAAAGACTGGCTGCGGGCACACCCCGGCCGTTTCTGAGCGCGCGGCTCGCCCTGTCGGGTGAGTGACCGAGGGGCCGCCGGGCAGGCGGGGGATGAGTCCACAGAGGCGGAGAGCGACGCCGTCCAGCGACTGCCCGGAGGCACCCCATGACAACGCCGGACCCCTATCCCACTCCGGTCCCACCCCCGGAGCCCCCACCCCGGCCCGTACCGCCCGATCCGGGGCCACAGCCTTCACCACCCCCGCCACCCCCGGCTCCGGTACCGCCGGGACCCTCACCGTCCCCGATCCCGCCGGGCCCGGAACCCGTACCGAACCCGGAGCCCGGCCCGCCACTGACCTGAGGAGCAGGGCGCGAAGCGCCCGCTCTCAGGGGCGCGGGGCACCGCGCGATCAGCCGAAAGGTACCCACGGCCGCAAACGCAACGGTCGCCCCCACCTGCTCGGGCGCACCCTCGACTAAGCCGAGATCTCACTCCGGTCCCCGCCCCACAGCGTGTGGAACGTCCCCTCCCGGTCCACCCGCCGATACGTGTGCGCCCCGAAGAAGTCCCGCTGCCCCTGCGTCAGAGCCGCCGGCAGGCGAGCCGCCCGCAACGCGTCGTAGTACGCCAGCGCCGCCGCGAACCCCGGCGTCGGCACGCCCTGCCGCACCGCCGCGATCACCACCTCGCGCCAGTCGTCCTGAGCGCCGGCGATCTCGCGCGCGAACGTCTCGTCCGACAGCAGGCTGGGCAGGTCGGGGCGGGCGTCGTAGGCGGCGCGGATGCGGTCCAGGAAGGCTGCCCGGATGATGCAGCCGCCCCGCCAGATCGAGGCGACCTTGCCCAGATCGATGTCCCAGCCGTACTCCTCGCTGCCCGCGGTGATCTCGTGGAAGCCCTGGGTGTACGAGACGATCTTGGACGCGTACAGCGCCTGCTCCACCCGGTCGGCGAACGCCGCCGCCTCCGACTCGCCGAGCGCGACCGGCTTCGGCCCGGCCAGACCCCGCGAAGCGGCCCGCAGGCCGGCGTGCCCGGACAGCGAGCGAGCGAAGACCGCCTCGGCGATGCCCGACACCGGAACGCCCAGGTCGAGCGCGATCTGCACCGTCCAGCGGCCGGTGCCCTTCTGCTCGGCCTGGTCGACCACGACGTCCACGAACGGCTGACCGCTCGCCGTGTCCACGTGGGACAGCACCTCGGCGGTGATCTCGATCAGGTACGAGTCCAGCCGGCCCTGGTTCCAGCTGCGGAAGATGTCCGCGATCTGCGCGGGGGAGTACCCGGCGACATCGCGCAGCAGCTGGTAGGCCTCGCCGATCAGCTGCATGTCGGCGTACTCGATGCCGTTGTGGACCATCTTCACGAAATGCCCGGCGCCGTCGGGGCCCACATGCGTCACGCAGGGCGCGCCGTCCTTCGCCTTCGCCGAGATCTTCTCCAGCATCGGGCCCAGCGAGTCGTACGACTCCTTCGGACCGCCCGGCATGATGCTCGGCCCGTGCAGCGCGCCCTCCTCACCGCCGGACACGCCCATGCCGACGAAGTGGATGCCCTGCTCGCGCAGTGCCTTCTCCCGGCGGCGGGTGTCCGCGAAGTGCGCGTTGCCACCGTCGATGATCATGTCGCCGGGCTCCAGCAACGGTGCGAACTCCTGGATCACCGCGTCCGTCGGATCACCGGCCTTGACCATGATCACCAGTCGGCGCGGGCGCTCCAGGGCCGCCACGAACTCCTCGGCGGTCTCCGTCCCGATGAAGTCCCCCTCGCCACCGAACTCGTCCACCAGCGCCTTGGTCCGTGACGCCGTACGGTTGTGCACGGCGACGGTGTAGCCGTTGCGGGCGAAGTTCCGGGCGAGGTTGCGGCCCATGACCGCGAGGCCCGTGACACCGATCTGCGCTGAAGTGCTCATGCCGCCTGCTCCCTGGTTGCCTCGTGACTACGGCTCCGTCAGTACGGGTCCTCGCCCATCCTGACGTGCCGCTACGGCGAGCGCACATCCGGCCCGCCGGGCTTGAGTACGCGGTGACGGTCCCTGGAGCCTCAGTCTTCCGTGCATCAGGCCAAGCAGGGGCCGTTCCCGGCCACTTGGGCCGTGCGGGAGGCCGGTTTTCCGTCTTGTCATGGCCTGTTCGCGGCCCTTACTTTTGGCCCCTCCTGACGCATGCCGAGGGGAATCGGACATGGCCGTACGCGGCCGGCATCGCCGGTACCAGCCGAACAGGATCAACCGCGCCTCACTCACCGTCACGGCGGGCGGCGCCGGCCTCGCGATCCCGCTGGTCGCCGTCGGCACCGCGGACGCGGCCGACGCCTCCACCTGGAACAAGGTCGCCGCCTGCGAGTCCAGCGGCAACTGGAGCATCAACACGGGCAACGGCTACTTCGGCGGGCTGCAGTTCACCCAGTCCACCTGGGAGGCGTACGGCGGCGGCCGGTACGCGCCGCGCGCCGACCTCGCCACCCGTGACCAGCAGATCGCCGTCGCCGAGCGGGTCCTCGACGGGCAGGGCTCCGGCGCCTGGCCGGTCTGCTCGGTGCGGGCCGGACTGACCCGCGGGGACGCCGACCCCGGCACGCACACGGAGAGCATGCGTACGGAGAGGAGTTCCGTACGGGACGTACAGCCGCAGACCACCCCCCAGTCCCGGGCCGGCCGGGCCGAGACGTACACGGTGGTGCACGGCGACACGCTCTCCGGCATCGCCGAGGAGCACCAGGTGCGCGGCGGCTGGCGCGGGATCTACGCGGGCAACCGCGCGACGATCGGCGCCGACCCCGACCTGATCCTGCCGGGCCAGCGGCTCAGCCTGCGCGGCACGAGCGCCGCCGACACCAAGTCCCCGAAGCGGAAAGCCCCTTCGGAGCACCGGACCACGCACCCGAGCACGCACAAGACGGCACCGCACAAGACCGCACCGCACACAGCCAAGAGCACCGGCCGCACGCTGGTCGCCCCGGTCGACGCCCCCATCGGCACCGGCTACCGCGTGGCGGGCTCGCACTGGTCGAAGGGCTACCACACCGGCGTCGACTTCCTCGTGCCGACCGGCACCTCCGTGCACGCCGCGGAGGCCGGGCAGGTGGTGGCCGCCGGATGGGGCGGCTCCTACGGCTACCAGGTGGTGATCCACCACGCCGACGGCCGCTACACGCAGTACGCCCACCTGTCGGCGATCTCCGTGCGGATCGGGCAGAGCGTCACCGCCGGCCGGCGCATCGGCCGTTCCGGGGCCACCGGAAACGTCACCGGCCCGCACCTGCACTTCGAGGTACGGACCGGACCGGACTTCGGCACGGACATCGACCCGCTCGCCTATCTGCGGGCCGGCGGCGTCAGGATCTGACGCTCGTACGGTTCAGGCCCAGCACCGGTCGCGGCACGAGGACGCCCGGTACGGGGAGCACCCGCTCGGCGGTCGGTCCGCCGTCCTCGGCGTCCGTGCCGCCGCTGCCGCCCGGAGCGGGTGTCAACAGGTCCCGCAGCACCGGCTCGTCGAGCCCGCCGTCGGTCCGGCCGGGCGCGGGCGCGGGCGTGGCCCCCTCCGCCTCGCCCGGTGCCGCCACGCGCTGCTGCGGCAGGCCGGGGAGTGCCTCCGGCTCCGCGGCGGCCGGGTCCGCGTCCGGCGCGGGGGCGTTGGCGGGTGCGGGCGTCCTGCCGCGCTCGATCCGCTCGGTCGTCAGCATCACCAGGCCGCCCGCCGCCACCACGCCGCAGGTCACGGCGAGCCCGGTGCCGAGGTCGCCGTAGCGGAACGTCTCGCCGAACATCAGGATGCCGACGGCGGCCGCCAGCACCGGGTTCACCACGGTCAGGGTGGCCAGCGGGGCGGCGAGGCCGGCGCCCCGGTAGGAGGCCTGGGACAGCACGACGCCGGCGGCCGCGAACAGGGCGATCGCGGCGAGCGAGGGCAGATCGCTCAGGTCGGTGCCGTGGGTCCAGTCCTCGGCGACGGTCTTGGTGAACACCGAGGACATGCCGAAGGCTATGCCGGACGCGCCGGCGAGCAGCACGCTGCGGACCGCCGGGTGCCGGTGCACCGTCAGCCCCGCGCCCGTCAGCGCCGCGACCGCCCCACCGGTGACCAGCGCGACGGCGATCCGCTGGGCGGTGTCCAGGGAGTGGGTGTCGGAGGAACCGACCAGGGACAGCAGACCGGCGAGGCCCAGCGTGGCCATCACGGCGCCGCGCCAGGCGGTCGCGCCGGCCCTGCGGCCGACGAACAGCGCTGCCATGGGCAGCGCGAAGACGATGGTCAGCGCGCCGAGCGGCTGGACGAGGCTGAGCGGGCCGTAGGCCAGCGCCACCACGTGCAGCACGCCACCGAGCCCGTTGAGGGCCAGCGCTCCCCACCAGCTCGGCCGGCGCAGCGGCATGTACGCACTGTCGGGTGAGGACACCGCGACCTGCTCCTGCACGATCGCGCCGCCCGCGTAGGCGAGGGCGGACACGACCGACAGGAGCATGGACAGCGCGAGGGCGCTCATCAGCGTCTCCTCTGCGTGAGGCGGGGGCCCTGAGCCCGGCGCGGCGTACGGACGGCATCCATGCCGAACACTCTGCCCGCCCGCGCTCTTCCCGTCGTCGTCCCTGAGCACGCAATGCGTCCTACTACCGATGGAGTAGAGCCGTTCTGTGATCATCCTTGGGACGGGTGCCGCAGGACGCGGACACCCGGCACCGGTCCGCGGTCACACCCCCTGGACCCGCCTGGTACTACTGCCTGTCGTGGACCTCGACCCCGAACTCGCCGCCCTCCGCCCGCTCGGCGGCTTCTTCGTCCTGCGCACCGAGGGAGCGGCGGCGCCGGTGTCCGCGTCGCTTGCGACGCTCGCCGAGTCGTACGCGACACCGCTCCCTGACGGTCCCCGTGACGCCCTGGCCGTGCGTGTCGACCTGGTCGCGGAGCGGCTGCGCGCCCCCGAGTCACGGGTCGCCGCCTCCATCGCGCAGCAGGGGCTGGCCGCCCGGCTGTGGTCGGCGGCCCTCGGCTGCGCCGTCCTGTACGGCCGGTTGCCCGACCTCGCTCCCCGCCTGCTGCGCTGGGACCCCCTGGCGGGCGCTCCCGACGACCTGTGGCTGACCGAGGTCCGCCTGCTGCCGGGCGAACCCGACCTCGCCGCCCGCGTGCTCCAGGGACATCTCGTACCCCTGGGGGAGACCCTGACGGCCCGTTACGGTGTCGCCTCCGGGCTGCTGTGGGGCAACGCGGGCTCCGCGCTCGCGGGCGCGGCCCGGGAACTGGACCGCTGGGCCCGGACGCACGGCCGTACCGACCTGGCGGGGCGGGCCCGCGCGCTGACGGACGGCCTCTTCGCCCACCCCCTCCTGCGCACCACCGGCACCCGCACCGGCACCGCGTTCCGCCGCCGCAGCTGCTGTCTGTACTACCGGGTCCCCGGGGGCGGGCTCTGCGGAGACTGCTGCTTCACGCGGCCGCCGCGCTCTTCCCCGGGAGCCGCATCCGGGCGACCATGAGGAGAACCTGCCACCGAATCCCAGGGGGTTGCCGGGTGCGAGTGGGACTGCTGACCCGGGAGTACCCCCCGGACGTGTACGGCGGGGCCGGTGTCCATGTGGAGTTCCTGGCACGGGAGTTGACCTCCCTGGTGGACCTGGAGGTGCACTGCTGGGGCGAGGGGCGCGGGGTCGGCGTCGTCCGCCACCGGCCCTGGTCCGTGCTCGACGGTGCGGGCGACGCGCTGCGCACCTTCTCCGTGGACCTGTCGATGGCCGCCGCCCTGGCCGGTCGCGAACTCGTGCACTCCCACACCTGGTACGCCAACCTCGCCGGCCACCTCGGCAAGCTGCAGTACGGCATCCCGCACGTGGTCACCGCCCACTCCCTGGAACCGCTGCGCCCCTGGAAGGCGGAGCAACTGGGCGGCGGGTACGCCCTGTCGGGCTGGGCCGAGCGCACCGCCGTGGAGGCCGCCGACGCGGTGATCGCCGTGTCGGGCGCCATGCGCGAGGACATCCTCACCTGTTATCCGGCGCTGGACCCGGCGAAGGTCCACGTCGTGCACAACGGCATCGACACCCGTCTGTACCGCCCGGACCACGGCACCGACGCCCTCCTGCGGCACGGCATCGACCCCGACCGCCCGTACGTCCTGTTCGTCGGCCGGATCACCCGCCAGAAGGGCGTGCCCCATCTGCTGCGCGCGGTACGGGACATCGACCCGGGTGCCCAGGTCGTCCTGTGCGCGGGCACGCCCGACACCCCGGAGATCGACCGTGAGTTCCGGGCGCTGTTCGAGGAGCTGAGCCGGGTCCGCGCCGGTGTGTTCTGGATCCCGCAGATGCTGCCGCGCGCGGAGGTGGTCCAACTCCTCACGCGCGCCGCGGTGTTCGTCTGCCCGTCGGTGTACGAGCCGCTCGGCATCGTCAATCTGGAGGCGATGGCGTGCGGGACCCCGGTCGTGGCCTCCCGGGTCGGGGGGATCCCGGAAGTGGTGGCGGACGGCGGGACCGGCCTGCTGGTGGACGTGGACGACGGTTTCGAGCCGGGCCTCGCCCGGGCGCTGGACGAGGTCCTCGGCGACCCGGCGGCGGCCCGGCGGCTGGGGGAGGCCGGACGGGTGCGCGCGGCGGGGGAGTTCGGCTGGGACGCGGTGGCCCGGCGTACGGCCGGGCTGTACGCGGAGGTCCTGGAGCAGGCTTAGTCCGCGCAGGCTGAGGGCAGCCATGGTTCAACCAGGGTGAGGGGAGCGGCCATGCGTCGTGGAGGGCCTTCCGTACTCGGGATCGTGCTGGCGGGCGGGGAGGGCAAGCGCCTGCTGCCGCTCACCGCGGACCGCGCCAAACCGGCCGTCACCTTCGGCGGCACCTACCGCCTCGTCGACTTCGTCCTGTCCAACCTCGTCAACGCCGACGTCCTGCGTGTCTGTGTGCTGACCCAGTACAAGTCGCACTCGCTGGACCGGCACATCACCACCACCTGGCGGATGTCCAGCCTGCTCGGCAACTACGTCACCCCGGTCCCGGCCCAGCAGCGCCTCGGCCCGCGCTGGTACCTGGGCAGCGCCGACGCGATCCTGCAGTCCCTGAACCTGGTCCACGACGAACAGCCCGAGTACGTGGCCGTGTTCGGTGCCGACCACGTCTACCGCATGGACCCGCGGCAGATGCTCCGGCAGCACATCGAGGGCGGCGCGGGCGTGACGGTGGCCGGCATCCGGGTGCCGCGCGCGGAGTCCTCGGCCTTCGGGGTGATCACGCCGGGCTCCGACGGCCTGACGATCCGGCGCTTCCTGGAGAAGCCCGCCGATCCTCCGGGCCTGAAGGACGACCCGGAGACCGTCTTCGCCTCGATGGGCAACTACGTCTTCACCACCAAGGCCCTCGTCGAGGCGTTGCAACGGGATGCCGAGGACGGGCAGTCCGTGCACGACATGGGCGGCTCGATCCTGCCCCAGCTCACCACGCGCGGCGAGGCGCAGCTGTACGACTTCGGCGACAACCACGTGCCCGGCGAGACCACCCGCGACCAGGGCTACTGGCGGGACGTGGGCACCCTGGACGCCTACTACGAGGCGCACATGGACCTCATCGCCGAGCGCCCCGCCTTCAATCTGTACAACCGGCAGTGGCCGATCTACACCCACTCGGGCCAGCTGTCCCCGGCCCGCTTCAGCGCGGGCGGTATCGCGGGCGAGTCCATCATCAGCGCGGGCTGCCTGATCCGGGGTCAGGTCACCCGGTCCGTGCTGTCGCCCGGCGTCCGGGTCGACCCGGGGGCGGTGGTGCAGGGCTCGGTGCTCCACGACAACGTGCGCGTCGGCCGGGGCGCGGTGGTCCGCGGTGCCGTCCTCGACAAGAACGTGGAGGTCCCGCCCGGCGCGACGATCGGCGTCAACCCGGAGCGGGACGCCGAACTGTACACGGTCTCCGCGGGCGGGGTGATCGCGCTGGGCAAGGGACAGCGGGTGTCGTAGGGGCCGGCCGGGCTAGGCTTCCCGGTATGCGATGCGCGATCTGCGGCTCCGGCCGGCTGAGCCCGGTCGGAGAACTCACCTCGGGTGAACGGTCGTACGAGCGTCTGCTGCTGAAGTTCCGCCGCCCGGGCTTCTTCAAGCCCCAGCCGACGTTCCGGGCCGACCTCGCGCGGGCCTGCCGCGACTGCGGAGCGCTGTTCCCCTTCCTGCGCGACCACGACCGCCGTCAACTGGACGCCACGGCCGGGGAACTGGACGATGTCGAGGCCGCGCGGCCGGAGGAGGACGGGGTGTCCGACGGGACGGGGACGACCGTCTAGCCTGGGCGTCACGCCCGACGGCCCGCCGCGCGCGACGCGTGCGCGCAAACCTCGCGGGATGCCCGGTTTTATGCTGTTCGACCTTCAGGATGCAGACAACGATGTCGAACCTCCGGAGGTCATCCGACATGAGAGGGACCCGGCGCACACGGCTGTGCCTGGCCGGGGTGATGGCAGCGTCCGCGCTGATCGCCACCCCCGCCGCAGGCGCCGCCGAGCGGACCGACGGCCACCTCACCGATCTGGTCAACCCCTTCATCGGGAGCCAGAACGAGGGCAACACCTTCCCCGGCGCCGCCGTGCCCTTCGGCATGGTGCAGTTTTCCCCGGACACCGGGCACTTCGCCGGCTACGACTACACACAGAACCGCATCCGCGGCTTCTCCCTGGTCCATCTCTCGGGCGTCGGCTGCGGCATCGGCGGCGATCTGCCCGTGCTGCCCACCACCGGGGACGTGACACAGACGGACTACACCAAATACGCGGCCGGCTACACGCACCAGGACGAGTCGGCGGGCCCCGGCTACTACCGCGTCGGCCTCGCCTCCGGCATCCGTGCCGAGCTGACCGCGACCGAGCGCACCGGCGTCCAGCGCTACACCTTCCCCGCCACCGACAAGGCCAACGTCCTGCTGAACGCGACCCAGTCGCTGCACAAGGCGGTCTCCAGCAACGTCGAGATCCTCGACGACCACACCGTGCGCACCGCGATCACCGGCCACGGCTTCTGCCGGGACACCGGCCCCTACACCGTCTACACCATCACCCGCTTCAGCCGGCCCTTCACCGCCTACGGCACCTGGGACGGCGGGCGCGTCACCCCGGGCTCGCGCAGCGGACACGGCGGCGCCTACCTCCGCTTCGACACCACCAAGGACCGCACGGTCGAGGCGACCACCGCACTGTCGTACGTCGACGCGCGCGGCGCGGCCGGCAACCTGGCCGCGGAGGGCGGCCGGTCCTTCGACGCCGTGCGCGAGCGGGCCCGCGAGAAGTGGGAGGACAGACTCGCCGGCGTCCATGTGCAGGGCGGCACGCGCACGCTGCGCCGGACCTTCTACTCCTCGCTGTACCGCTCGTTCCTCGCCCCGAACATCGGCGGCGACACCGACGGCCGGTACTCCGGCTGGGACCGGCGGATCCACCACGCCGACGGGTTCACGTACTACCAGAACTGGTCGCTGTGGGACACCTACCGCACCCAGGCCCAGCTCCTCGCCCTGCTCGCACCGCGCGAGGCACGGGACATGGCCCGCTCGGTGGTGGCGATCGACGAGGACGGCGGCTGGCTGCCCAAGTGGGGCTACGGTCCGGTCGAGACGAACATCATGAGCGGTGACCCGGTCACCCCGTTCCTGACCACGGCC
Source organism: Streptomyces sp. MMG1121 (assembly GCF_001280015.1). GTDB lineage: Bacteria > Actinomycetota > Actinomycetes > Streptomycetales > Streptomycetaceae > Streptomyces. The sequence goes on along the minus strand of NZ_LGDV01000201.1, from coordinate 19,925 downwards.
TATCAGGCGGGCCTGCTCAAGGGCTTCGAGGAGCGGGCCTACCGCGCGCTGCGCAAGAACGCCGACGGCGTCCCGCCCGCCGCGTACCCGGGCATCGGCCGGGAGGCCAACGCCGAGTACCTCGCGCACGGCTTCGCGCCCTTCGTCGAGAAGCGCCCGTACGCCAAGATGGGCGACTCCGACTACCACCACGGAGCCTCCGTCACCCTGGAGTACGCGCTCGCCGACGCCATGCTGGCCCAGATGGCCCGCGGTCTCGGCCACGGCCAGGACGCCGCCCGGTACGCCGCCCGCGCGCGGAACTACCGCAGCGTCTTCGACCCCACGACCGGCTTCTTCCGGGCCCGCGACGCCTCCGGCGCCTTCACCGGCCCGGCCGACCCGGCCCGTGGCACCGGCTTCCACGAGGGCACCGCCTGGCAGTACCAGTGGCTCGTCCCGCAGGACGTGCCCGGCATGGTGCGGCTCATCGGCGGCGAGCACGCGGCCAACGACCGCCTGGACTCCTTCTTCGCCTACGACCGGCTGCTGGCCGACCCCGCGAAGACCGCCCGCGACGTGTGGGTGCACGGGAGCGCGTACGACTACTACAACGCCGACAAGTACAACCCGATGAACGAGCCCGACCTCATCGCGCCGTACACCTACCTCGCCACCGGCCAGCCCTGGAAGACCACCGACGTGGTCCACGCCGCCCTGACCCTGTTCACCGACGGCCCCACCGGCATCACCGGCAACGACGACCTGGGCACGATGTCCGCCTGGAACGTGCTCTCGTCCATCGGCCTGTTCCCCATCCAGCCCGGTTACGGCACCTGGGGCCTGTCCACGCCCGTCTTCGACCGCGTCGACCTCACCCTGGACCGCCGCTACTGGCCGAGCGGCGCACTGACGATCGCCGCGCCCGGGACCTCCGCCACCGACCGCTACATCCAGGCCGTCCGCACCGACGGCGCCCCGCACACGCGGACCTATCTGACGAACGGCGCGCTGCGCTCCCTGCGCTCCCTCGCGTTCACGGTCGGCTCGCGCCCGTCTGAGTGGGGTACGTCACCCAAGGCGGCGCAGCCGGTCCTGAACTGACCTCACATATCCCGTGGTCCCGCCCCTGATGGAGGGGCGGGACTTAATCTGCTGTTAACTGAACGTAGTCTGATCGTACTTGACCGTAATCGGATGTCGGAGATTGACTTCGAGTGACTGCACATCCACCCGTCGTCGACGCGTGAGGCACGCCCGTGACTTCCGATCTGCTCGCTCCGCTCGATCTGGCGTTCTGGAACATCGAGTGCGACCGACACCCGATGCACCTCGGCGCGCTCGGCGTCTTCGGGGCCCACTCGCCCACCGCCGGGGCCCACGCGGCCGACCTGCTCGCCGCCCGCGCCGCCGCCGTACCCGGGCTCCGCCTGCGCATCCGCGACGTGTGGCAGCCGTTCGCCTTCGGCGGCGCCATCCGCGAGACCGACCCCGACTTCGACCCGCTCAACCACGTACGACTGCACGCCCCGACCGCCGACTTCCACGCCGTCGCCGGCCGGCTGATGGAACGCCCGCTGGAGCGCGGCCGGCCGCCGTGGGAGGCGCACGTGCTGCCCGGCGAGGACGGGATGTCCTTCGCGGTGCTGTTCAAGTTCCACCACGCCCTCGCCGACGGGCTGCGCGCGCTGAAGCTCGCCGCCGGTGTCATGGACCCGATGGACCTGCCCGAGCGGACGCCGCGCGCCATCGAACCCCCGCGCGGACTGCTGCCCGACATGCGCAGGCTGCCGGGGCTCGTGCCCGGGCTGGTCCGGGGCGCCCTGTCCGACATGGGCCGGGCCCTGGACATCGGCGCCTCGCTCGCCCGGTCCACGCTCGGCATGCGACCCTCCACCGCGCTGACGTCGGCCCCGAGCGGCACCCGCCGCACCGCCGGGGTGGTCGTCGACATCGACGATGTGCACCGGGTGCGCAAGAGCGCCGGCGGCACCGTGAACGACGTCCTCATCGCCGTGGTCGCCGGCGCGCTGCGCCGCTGGCTGGAGGAGCGCGGCGAGGGCACCAAGGGTGTGGCGCCCCGCGCCCTCATCCCCGTCTCCCGGCGCCGGCCGCGCACCGCCCACCCACAGGGCAACCGGCTCTCCGGCTATCTGATACCGCTTCCCGTGGGCGAGCCCGACCCGCTCGGCCGTCTCGACACCGTGCGCACCGCGATGGTCCGCAACAAGGACGCGGGCGCCGACCGGGGCGCCGGCGCCGTCGCCCTGCTCGCCGACCACGTCCCGGCCCTCGGCCACCGGCTCGGCGGCCCCCTCGTCGGCCAGGCCGCCCGGCTCTGGTTCGACATCCTGGTCACCAGCGTGCCGCTGCCCGGGCTGGGACTCCGGCTCGGCGGCCACGAACTGACCGAGGTCTACCCGCTCGCCCCGCTCGCCCCCGGCCAGTCGCTGGCTGTGGCGATCTCGACGTACCGCGGCCGCGTCCACTACGGCCTGGTCGCCGACGCGCAGGCCGTGCCGGACCTGGACCGGTTCGCGTTCGCGGTGTCGGCCGAGATCGCGACGTTGCTGTCGGCCTGCCAGGCGTGAGGGCGGTGCTGGTGGTTCCTGTGGGGCCCCAGTGCCGTCGGCGGTCCGAGGGCCCGTAGATCGTTCCCGTGAGCGGTTTGGTCCCAGGCCCGGGTGCTCCGTAAAATTCCCTGTTCGAAGGCGGGCGCGAGTCGGCGCGCTGCGCGGGTGATCAGGGAAACGGCAGCGCGATGACGGTGACAGAAGACGGCTCCATGGCCACGGAAGAGGTGGTCTACGGCCCGGGTATCGACCCCGAGCGGCTGGCCGTCTGCCTGAGCGTGCTCGAGGAACTCGACGAGATCGAGGTCGACCACCCCGACGCGATCAAGGTGCGCCGGGCCACCTCGGCCATCTACCGGACGGTCAAGCAGCGCCGCCGCCAGGAGCGCCGGGCCGCCAAGACCGCGCACGACCGCGCCGTCACCGAGGCCACCGCGACCGGCTCCGCCGAGCGCATCGACGACGAGACCGAGGGCATCCTGCCCTCCTCCAAGGTCGAGGAGGGCAGGATCGCGGGCATACTCCAGCGCCCGCGCTCCTGCTACACCTGCAAGAGCCGCTACGTCGAGGTCGACTACTTCTACCACCAGCTCTGTCCGGACTGCGCCCGCACGAACCGGGCCAAGCGCGACGCCCGTGCCGACCTCGCCGGCAAGCGCGCCCTGCTCACCGGCGGCCGCGCCAAGATCGGTATGTACATCGCGCTGCGGCTGCTGCGCGACGGCGCGCACACCACCATCACCACGCGCTTCCCCAAGGACGCCATCCGCCGGTTCAAGGCCATGGAGGACTCGGCGGACTGGCTGCACCGGCTGGAGGTCGTCGGCATCGACCTGCGCGACCCGGCGCAGGCCGTGGCGCTGGCCGAGCAGGTCACCGAGGCCGGGCCGCTCGACATCCTGATCAACAACGCGACGCAGACCGTGCGACGGCTGCCCTCCGCGTACGCGGCCCTGGTCGACGGCGAGAGCGCCCCGCTGCCCGCCGGTGAACTCCCCGCCCACCATGTCATCGGCGCCTTCAACTCCGGTGCCGTCGACGGCATCGCCGCGCTGCCCGTCGGCACCAGCGGACTCGACGCGCAGAAGGTCGCCGACCTCGCCCTCGTCGCGGGCAACGCCAGCGTCGCCCGGCACATCGAGGGCACCGCCATCGACGCCGGCGGCCTCGTCCCCGACGTCGTCGACACCAACACCTGGGTGCAGACCATCGACCAGATCTCGCCGGTCGAGCTGCTGGAGACCCAGCTGTGCAACTACACGTCGCCGTTCATCCTGATCAGCGCCCTGCGCCCGGCGATGGCCGACGCCGCGAAGAAGGCCTCCAGCGGCCGGGCCTACGTCGTCAACGTCTCCGCGATGGAAGGCGTCTTCAGCCGCGGTTACAAGGGCGCCGGGCATCCGAACACCAACGCCGCGAAGGCGGCCATGAACATGGTCACGCGGACCAGCGCCGACGAGATGTTCGAGGCGGACGGCATCCTCATGACCTCCGTCGACACCGGCTGGATCACCGACGAGCGCCCGCACTACGACAAGCTGCGCCTCGCCGAGGCCGGCTTCCACGCACCGCTCGACCTGGTCGACGGCGCCGCCCGCGTCTACGACCCGATCGTGCGCGGCGAGGCGGGCGAGGACGTGTACGGCGTCTTCCTGAAGGACTACGCGCCCGGCAAGTGGTGACACCGGGGGACGGATGGACGGGGTGACCGGTGCGGCCGGCTCGCCACAGCGCGAAGCCGTCGTGCCGGACCGCGGCCCCTTCCGGGGGCCGGTCCGCGTCGCCGCCTAGTCCTCGGGCACCCCGCGCAGGCGCTCGTGCACGGCGTACGGACCCGCCGTGGACGCGGCACGCACCCGTGTCCCGCCGTCCACCAGCAGATCCGCGCCGGTGACCCACTCGGCCGCGTCGGAGGCGAGCCACAGCACGGCCCGTGCCACGTCCTGGGGTTCCCCGATCCGCCCGAGCGGCAGCCCGGCAGCCACCTCCTGCTCGCCCGGCTCCCACACGAACCGCGCCATCTCGGTGCGCACCAGCCCGGGGGAGACGGAGTTCACCCGCACCCGGGGCGCGAGTTCGCCCGCGAGCTGCCCGGTGAGATGGAGCAGGGCCGCCTTGGTGGTGCCGTACGCGCCCACGTTCGGCCCCGCGTGACCGGCGCCCTCGGTGCACACGTTGACGACCGCGCCGCCGTGCTCGCGCATCCAGCCCCGCCACGCACAGCGCACCAGCCGCAGCGGTGCCTCCACGTTGACGGCGAACGCCTCCCGCCACGCGTCCGGATCGGCCTCCATCAGGGGTCCGTACGGCCGGTTCGTCGCCGCGTTGTTGACGACGACGTCCAGTCGTCCGAACTCGCGCAGCACCAGTTCGGTGAGCGCCTCCGGATGACCCGGGTCGGCCACGCTCCCGGCCAGCCCGATCCCGCCCAGCCCGGCGGCGGTGCGCCGCACCTCGGCCGCGTCCCGCGCGGTCACGCACACCAGCGCGCCGGCCGCCGCGAGGGCCTCGGCCACGGCCCGCCCGATGCCCCGCGTGCCGCCGGTGACGACGGCCGCCCTGCCGCTCAGCCCGTACGACGACGTCATCGCCGTACCGTCTCATGACGAGCCGTCAGATGACAGGGGGATGAGCCGCCGCACCGGTCAGTCGACCGCGCCCAGCCGCGAGTGCCGGGCCGCCACCAGCTCCAGCACCGTGCGCCAGTCCTCCAGGACGCCCGCGTCGAAACCGGCCGTACGACCCTCTTCGTCCGCGAGCCGGAGCCGCTGCACATCGTCGTCGGCGGCGCCCGTGTCCCCGCGCACGAGCCGGAACACCCGCTCCCCGAGCAGCGCACGCACCGCCTCGGCCGTGCTGCGGGCCCGGCCCCTCTCGTCGCCCGGGCACAGCACCGGCCCGATGCCGTGCACCAGCCCCGCCACCTGGAGCTCCTTGTCGGCGGGGCGGCTGCGGCGCAGCAGCGCGGCGGTCCGCAGCGCGTGCTGGTGCCGGCCGGCGTACAGCAGATCCATCAGCTCCTCGACGCTGCGCAGCTCCATGCGTCAGTCCCTCCGCGAGTCAGCCGTTGCCCGCACGCCAGCAGATCATGGCGACCTTGCGGTCCGGCCAACAGGACTTGAACTGCGTCGCATGTAGGCCGAGTGGGTGAATCGCTCCGGCAGCCGAGTGATGCACTTAGTGGCAAATAGCCTCATATTGGTGGGTATTGGAGTGGGCAGGACTTCCGATAGTTACACCTTGTTTGCACTCCCGATCGAGCGCGCAGTCGCTCATTTGGTTAATCTGAAGTGGCGGACGGCAGTACACAGGGTCTACCCCACCCACCGTCCGTACCGGCGCCACCGCGTCCGAACTGGCCTTCCATCCAGACCCGAGCGGGCGTCGAGCACCGGAGCGCAGGCTTTCCGGCAGGGCCCCCGAGGGTGACCCGACACATAAGGAGTGCGCGGTGACACCGGAGAAGACGAATCGCGAACAGCGCCCCAAGGAACGCACGGAGCGCACGGGCCGACGGCCCGGAGAGCTCGGCAGCCTCGACGTGTGGGCCCGGTCGGCCCCGATCCGCCTCGCGGGCTACGAGGAGGACCTCGCGGAGCCGCACATCCTGCCCAGCGTCGACTGAGCCGGGCAGACCCGTTCGCGATCGCCGTACGCATGGGCGTGACCACCTGACAGACTCACGCCCATGCTGATCAGAGAAGCCGCGGCCGACGACTGGCCGCGGATCTGGCCTTTCTGGCACCGGATCGTCGCCGCCGCCGAGACCTACGCCTGGGACCCGGGGACGACCGAGGAGGACGCCCGCGCGCTCTGGACGAGCCCGCCGAAGCGCGTCTACGTCGCCAAGGACCCGGCCGGACGGATCGTCGGCTCGGCCTACCTCACCCCCAACTACGGCGGCCCCGCCGCCCACGTGGCCAACGCCGGATTCATGGTCGACCCCGCCCACACGGGACAGGGTGTCGGCCGCGCCCTCGCCGAACACGTCCTGGCCGAGGCGCGGGCCCACGGCTACCGCGCGATGGTCTTCAACGCCGTGGTCGAGACGAACCCCGCGGTCGCCCTGTGGGCCTCCCTCGGCTTCACCGTCCTCGGCACGGTCCCGGAGGCGTACGACCACCCCCGGCACGGCAGGGTGGGTCTGCACATCATGTACCGGTCACTCGACTAGCCGGTGCGCAGGAGCGGAGCGTGCTTCAGAGGCCGGCCATCGGCGCCGTCCGCCGCCAGGGGTGCCGCTTCTCCAGCTCCGCCGCCAGCCCCAGCAGGACGTCCTCCGTGCCCGGCCGCCCGACGAGCTGTACCGCGCAGGGGGCGCCCGAGGGCAGGGTGCCGAACGGGACCGACATCGCGGGCCAGCCGGTCAGGTTCCAGGGCGGGGTGAAGGGGGTGTACGCGTTGGCGAGGATGTTGCGCAGCCAGCCGCGCTCGTGCCACGGGCCGGCCGTGGGGGAGCGGCGGGCCAGGGCCGGGCCGAGCAGCACGTCGTGCTCGGTGAAGAACGGCGTCAGCCGGGCGCGCAGCCGCTCCCGTCCGTCGCCGGCCCGGACCGGGGCGACGAACCGCCGGCCCAGCGCCGCGTGCACCCGGGTCCGCCGGGCCAGCCGCGCCGGGTCCAGGCCCTCGGCGTCCACGGCCGTCCCCGCCGTCCAGTGCCGCATCGCGGTCAGGGCGAGGGAGGGCGGATACGGCGGCTCGGCCCGCCGCACCTGATGGCCGGCCCGCGCCAGCGCTCCGGCCGCCTCGCGGACCGCGGTCGTATACGGCCTGCTCACGCTCACCCCGGGGAGCGGGCTGCGCAGGGCCACGGCGACCCGCAGTGACACGGGCCGTGGCGCCGGGGGCAGGGCGGCGTCCGCGAGCACGTCCAGCATCAGCCGGAGATCCTCGACGGTGGTGGCCAGCGGACCGTTCTCCGACATGCCGAACCAGTCGCCGTTGCCGATCCCGGCCGGTACCACCCCGTGCCCCGGCTTCAGCGTGACCAGCCCGCAGTTCGCGGCCGGGATGCGCAGCGAACCCATGCCGTCGTTGCCCAGCGCGAGCGGCACCAGGCCCGCCGCGACCGCGGCCGCGCTGCCGCCCGAGGAGCCGCCCGCCGTACGGGAGAGGTCCCATGGATTGCGGGTCGTGCCGTACGCGCCCTCCGTGGTGCCGAAGACGCACAGTTCGGGCACGTTCGTCAGGCCCACGACCACCGCGCCGGCCGCCCGCAGCCGGGCCACCGTGACGTGGTCCCGGGCGGCCGGGGTGTCCGGGGTGGCGGCCGAGCCGTCGCGGTGGGACTCGCCGCGCACCGCCAGATTGTCCTTGACGGCCAACGGCACGCCCGCGAGCGGCAGTTCGGCCAGATCGGTCCGCGCGCCCAGCTCGTCGGCCTCGGCGAGCGCCGCCTGGGCCCGCACCTTGCGGAACGCCCCGATCCGCCCGTCGATCCGCTCGATCCGGGCGAGGTGCTCCGCCACCACCTCCCGTGGCGTGACCTCCTTCGCGCGTACGGCGGCGGCGATCTCTGCGGCGGTCCGGCCGGCCCACTCGGTCACGGGCACACTCCTCGGCTACTCGCTGGTACGAATCAAGGCGCAGGGAGAACTGTGCCCGGTCGCGGGCGGCACGTCGAGAGGCCGGGGGCGACCCCTGGATCGGTCATCCGATCTCTGCCTCAAGTTCTCGACCCCGCAGCCCCGTTGACAGTCCAGCGGCTCGACCTCAATCATCAGACGTCCGATGAATCGGAGTGTATGGGAGCCGCTCATGAGCACGTATCCCAGACGACTGGTCCTGGGTACCGCGGCGGGCGTGGCCGCCGCGGCCGCCCTTCCGCTCACCACGGCCACCCCCGCGGGCGCCGCCGGACCCCGCAGCGCGTGGGCCGCCGTCCCCGACCCGGTGCCCGTCCCGCTGGACGCCGTCTACGACAACGACGGCATCGACACCGCCGCCGCGCGCGGCGGCGACTTCGACGGATCCGGCTACACCTTCCCCGGCGAGGAACTGCCCGCAGGCCGCGTCGAGGTCGACGGCGTCCCCTTCCTCTTCCCCGCCTCGACCGCGGGCGCCCGCAACAACGTCGTCGCCCTCGGTCAGCGCCTCGACCTGCCCGGGGGGCACTATCTGTCGGCGTTCTTCCTCACCGCCGCGAGCTACGGCGACGCCTCCGGGCAGGCCACCGTCCACTACGCCGACGGCACGACCACGACCGCCGGCCTCGGCGGCTCCGACTGGTACGCGGCGGGCGGTGCGCTGTCGGCGCCGTACCGCTACCGGCCCGACGGCGGCAAGGACGAGCACGGCGTCGGCATCGGTGTCGCGGAGGTGTGGCTCGATCCGCGCCGTGCGGCGGTCGCCGTCACACTGCCCGTCACCAACCCGGCCGAGGCGAACAAGGCGTCCCTGCACATCTTCGCCCTCACCCTCCAGCCGGTCGCCACCGGACGGGCGTTGGCCCTGCGCACCCCGCACTCCACCACCTCCCTGCTCGAACCGTCCGGCGCGCAGAGCGTGGAGGCGACCGTCGTCAACGCGGGCACGGTCGCCGTACTGGCCGCCGACGGCGTCTCGGTGGCGGTCGACGTCCCGGGCGCCCGCACGGTCGCGCCCGCCCGTATCCACCGCCTCGACCCAGGCGAGCAGGCCCGTGTCCGCATCGGCATCCGCAACCGCCCGGGCACCGTGCCGGGCACGAGCCGGAACGGCACGGTGACCGTCACGGGCCGAGGCACCCAAGTGACCGCGGGAAAGGCATCGTTGACCCTGGGCACGGCGGACTACACCCCCACCGAGGCCTCCCTGTCCGCACATCAGGCGCCGTACTGGTTCCAGGGAGCCAAGTTCGGCATCTTCATCCACTGGGGCGTCTACTCCGTGCCCGCCTGGTCGCCGGTCGGCAAGGAGTACGCCGAGTGGTACTGGGACCACATGCAGGACCCCTCCGACGCGGTGTACGCCTACCACCGGGACACCTACGGCGAGGACTTCGCCTACGACGACTTCATCCCCCGCTTCACCGCCGAGAAGTTCGACCCGCGCGCGTGGGTGGAGCTGTTCCGGGACGCGGGCGCCCAGTACCACGTGCTGACCTCCAAGCACCACGAGGGCTTCGCCCTGTGGGACACCAAGGTCTCGGACCGCAACGCGGTCAGGATGGGCCCGAAACGGGATCTGGTCGGGGACCTCTTCGAGGCGAGCCGTCGCTACGCCCCCGAGCTGCACCGGGGCCTGTACTTCTCGATGCCGGAGTGGTTCAACCCCGACAACCCCTGGATGGGCCACGCCCCGCGCAATCCGTACACGCTCGCCTCCGTGCCGTACACCGGGTACACCGCGGGCAGGGACTACGTGCACGACTACCAGGCCCCGCAGATGCTGGAGCTGATCCACGGGTACGACCCGGAGATCATCTGGTGCGACATCGGCGGCGCCAACGACAGCCTCCATGTGCTGGCCGAGTACTTCGACCACGCCAAGAACCGCGCCCGTCCGATCGACGTGACCGTCAACAACCGCTCGGGCATCGGCTTCCACGACTTCACGACCCCCGAGTACACGACGTACGCCAACACCGTCGTCGCCAAGTGGGAGGCCAGCCGGGGCCTCGACCCCTTCAGCTACGGCTACAACCGGGCGACGCCCGACTCCGCGTACATGACCGCCGAGGAGGTCGTGCACAGCCTGGTCGACATCGTCTCGAAGAACGGCAACTTCCTGCTGGACATCGGCCCGCGCGCGGACGGCACGATCCCCGAGATCATGCAGACCCGGCTGCGCGAGACGGGCCGGTGGCTGAAGGTCAACGGGGAGGCGGTGTACGACACCACGTACTGGTCGCGGACGGCCCAGCTCGGCGACGACCTGCGCTTCACGGTCCGCCCGGACGAGGCCTTCTACATCCACTCCCTCGCCGAGCCGGGCGCGAAGCTGGTCGTCGAGGCGCCGGTGCCCGTGCGGCCCGGAGACAGGGTGACGATGCTCGGCCACGACGGTCCCCTGTCCTGGACCGTCACGGACGGGTCCCTGGTCGTCGACGTACCCGCGGCGGCCCGGAAGGCCGGCCGGTACGTGTGGGTGTTCAAGGTCGACTGGCGGTCCTGAACGCCGCGGTCCCGCCCACCCGTCAGACGTCGCGCTCGTAGTCCGGCAGGACGAGCCCGTTGTGCGCGGCCTGCTTCTGCCCGCTGTGCACGGCGGCGGGGTCGCGCAGGGCCTCGTTGCGGGCGTCGAGCAGCTCCTGGGTGCCGGGTACGAGCACGGTTCCGCCCGGCGCGGCGAGGGCCTGGTTCCGCTCGGCGAAGGGGCGGGCCTGCCGCTCGTAGGCGGCGAAGGCGTCCGCGTGGTCGGCGTGCCGGGCCAGTTCCCCGGCCAGGAGATAGGCGCTGACGAGGGCGACGCTGGAGCCCTGGCCGGACAGGAAAGAGGTGGCGTGGGCGGCGTCGCCCGCGAGGGCGACCCGTCCGCGCGACCAGACGGGCATGTGGATCTGGCTGACGACGTCGAAGAACAGGTCGTCGGCCTCGCGCATGGCGGCCACCAGGCGCGGGACGTGCCAGGCCTGCTCGGGAAACGTGGCGGCGACGAGGTCGCACTGGGCCTCGGGGGAGCGGAAGGCGTCGTAGGGCGGTTCCTGCTGCCCGAAGGCGAGGAACCCGTGCAGCCGGTCGGCGGGTTCGTGGGCGTACAGGACGGCCGCCCTGCCCGGACTGTTCCAGACGGCCCCCTCGTGCGCGAGGCCGAACTCGTTGGGCAGGGTGAAGCCGGCGAAGACGTGGCCGAGGTAGCGGTGGAACCCTTCCTCGGGGCCGAAGACCAGGCGGCGGGTGTTCGAGTGCAGCCCGTCGGCGCCGATGACCAGGTCGAAGGTGCGACGGATACCGCTGTCGAAGGCGACCTCGACCCGGTCGCCGCGGTCGGCCAGGGTGGCGATGGAGTCGTTGAACAGGAACTCGACCCGGTCCCGGATCGGTTCGTGGAGGGCGTCCGCCAGATCACCGCGGCGCACTTCGAGGTCCTGGCCCGCCGCGCCTCCGGTGAGGGCCTCGGGTGGCACGGACCCGATGAGAGCGCCTTCGGCGTCCAGGAAGGAGAGCCTGCGGGTGTCGACGTGCGCCGTGCGCAGCCGGGGGAGCAGCCCCATGCGGTCGACGACCTCGCGGGCGGTGCCGCGGATGTCGATGGCGTAGCCGCCGCCACGGATCATGGAGGCCTTCTCGACGACGGTGACCTCGAAGCCGTGGCGGTCGAGCCAGTACGCCAGGGACGGACCGGCGATGCTCGCGCCGGAGATGAGGATCTTGCGGTGCGCGGAGTGGTTCACGAGGGTTCCTTCCGTCGGTCGCGTGTCCGTCGGCCCCACCAAAGATGCGTACCTTAGGTATCTTTAGAGAAGGCGTGCCGCGCCCTTCCCGGTGACGCCGGTGGGTGAAGGATATAGATACCTAACTTAGGTATGCAAGTGGAGATGTGATGAGCACAGAGGACGTGCGGGCGGTCCTGCCGCGACTGATGCAGCTGAGCAACGCCGTCAGCAGGGGAAGGCTGGCCGAGCGGGCGGCAGAGGCGGCCGGCCTCGCCCTGGACCGACCCGCGCTGGGCGTCCTCCTGACACTGCACACGGCCGACGGGCCGCTGCGCATCGGGGAGATCGCGGAGCGCATGCAGGTCGTCGGCCCGCACATCACCCGGCAGGTCCAGGGACTGGAGCGGCGCGCCCTGGTGCGCCGCGTCAGTGACCCCCACGACCGGCGCGCCAGCCTGATCGAGCCGACGGACGACGGAGCGGCGGCGGCGAACCGCTACGCGGAGTCCATGATCGGCTGGTTCACGGACGCCATCGCCGAGTGGCCGGAACGCGACCGCGGCGAACTCGGCCGCCTGCTCGGGAAGTTGGCCGACGACGTCACCGCACGGATGGCGGCCCTGGGGGAGGGGGCGCCACCGCACTCCTGATCGCCCGGGGAGAGGCCGCCGCCCCCGTACTGCCCCGCCCCGTCAGCCGCGGCACCGGCACCCCGACCGAGCGGGCCGCGGCGCCGTCCAGCAGGGCCAGCAGTTCGCGCGCCGCCGTCCGGCCGAACTCCGCGCTGTCCCGGGACAGCGCGGACAGCCGCGGTGTGACCATGCGGCACAGGGCCGAGTCCTCCCAGGAGACCACCGACACGTCCTGCGGGACGCGGAAGCCGAGCTCGGCCGCCGCCGCGAGGCCCGCCACGGCCATCACGTCGTTGTCGTAGATCAGCGCGGTGGCAGAGGGGGCGGGGGAGCCGCCCAGCACCCGGCGGGTCACCGCCGCGCCCTCCGTGTCGGAGTAGTCGGTCGTGACCGACCGGACCTCGGTGAGCCCGCGCCGCTCCGCCTCCGCGCGCAGCGTGGCGATACGGCGCTGGGTGTGTGCCAGGCCGGGCAGGCCGGCGATGTGCACGATCCGGCGATGGCCGAGGGCCGTCAGCTCGTCCACCACGGAGGCCATCGCGCCCGCGTCGTCCGCCCAGACCGTGGACAGCCCCGGATGACGGACGTCGGGCGCGCCGCCGATCACCACGGCGGGCAGGCCCAGCTCGTCCAGCAGGCCGGGGCGCGGATCCTCGGCCCGCGGATCGACCACCAGTACGCCGTCCACCCGGTGCTCGGCCCACCAGCGCCGGTACACCGCGCACTCGTCGGCCACGTCCTCGGCCACCTGGAAGAGCAGGCCCAGATGGCGCTCCGCGAGCATCTCCTGGATGCCGGAGACGAGTTGGAGGAAGAACGAGTCGACGCCCAGGGTGTGCGCGGGGCGGGCGAGGACGAAGCCGACCGTGGCCGCTCCCTCGCCGGACAGGGCGCGGGCGGCCGTACTGGGCCGCCAGCCCAGCTGCTCGGCGACCCGGCGGACCCGTGCGCGGGTGGACTCGGAGACGCCGGGGCGGTCGTTCAGCGCGAAGGAGACGGCACTCTCGGAGACCCCGGCCCGCCGGGCGATGTCCTTCATCGTGGGCCGGCGTGCGGGGGTCCGTTTGGTCGGCGGCACGCTTCTCCCCCTTCCGGGCGAAGTTGGCTAATGCGCTTGAGTGTCAAGACCCTAAAGCGCATTAGTGATCTGTGGCAAGCTCTCGTCCTCTCTCCTCCGACCTGGACTAATGTGCGTCTGATTTTCTTTAGTTGGCGAATCCGTTGACTTTCTCCGAACGGCCCGTGCATGGTCTCTTCCGCCGCCAACAGCCCGACACAGCAAGGGAGCCGTGTCACCGTGCCCATGCCTCGCAGAGCCCTCGCCGCCGCTGCCGTCGCCCTCGTCCTGCCGCTCAGCGCCTGCGGCTCGGGCGGCGACGGCGGCGGCTCCACCGACGCCTCCGGAAAGGTCGAGGGGAACATCACCTTCCAGACCTGGAATCTGCGCGCCGGCTTCAAGTCGTACTTCGACGGTCTGATCGCCGACTTCGAGAAGAAGTACCCCGGCACCCATGTGAAGTGGATCGACCAGCCCGCCGAGGGCTACCCCGACAAGCTCAGCGCCGACGCCGCCGGCGGCACCCTGCCCGACGTCGTCAACGTCTCCCCGGACCTCGTCGCCCCGCTCGCCAAGGCGGGACTGGCCATGGACCTCGACAAGGCGGCGGCGAAGTACAGGCCCGAGTACCTGGCCGGGGCCTGGGCCAGTCATCAAGTGCCGGGCATGAGCGGCACCTACGCCTTCCCCTGGTACCTGAACACCGGCCCGCTCTTCTACAACAAGTCCCTCTTCGAGAAGGCCGGCCTCGACCCGGCCAAGCCGCCGACGACGTACGACGACCTCTTCGCCGACGCCCTGCAGATGGCGGGGAAGAGCGGCGGCAAGGTCGCCACCCTCGCCAACGTCCCCACCATCGAGGACTTCGGGCGCTACGGCGTGACGCTGATGAATCGGCAGGGCACCGCGTTCGCCTTCAACGACGCCAAGGGGGTCGAACTCCTGACGAAGTACAAGCAGTTGTACGACGCCGGGGCCCTCGACCCGCAGGCGCTGACCGCGACGCCCGAGTCCTCCGGCAAGAAGTTCCTCACCGGCGCCGTCGCCATGAACCCCGGCAGCGCCCTGGACCTCGGCAACTTCAAGAAGAACGCGCCCAGCCTCTACCGGAACATCGGCATCACCGACCAGATCACCAGCACCGGGCACGTCAACATGTACGTGATGGGCGTGATGGTTAACTCCCGCACCAAGCACACCCCGGCCGCCGTCGCCTTCGCCCACTTCGTGACCGACGCGCAGAACCAGATGTCGTTCGCGAAGAAGGTCGCCATCTTCCCCAGCACCGCCGGCTCCCTCGGCGACCCGTACTTCACCAAGGAGGACGGCACCGACGAGACCCGGGTCCGCATCGCCGCCGCCAAGTCGCTGAAGAACGCGGTCAATTACACGCCCGTGCTGTTCAGTGACCAGATGAAGACCGCGCTGCGCAACGAGGTCGCCAAGGCGCTCCAGGGCAAGGAGAGCCCCAAGCAGGCCCTCGACAACGCTGTCAACGCCGTGAACCGCCTCCTGACGCAGGGCTGACCAGCCATGGCCGCTCCCACCGCTCCCACCGCACCCGCCCGGGTGCCGCGCCGACCGCCGGTCGGCATCCGGCGCCAACTGCCCGCCAGCCCCTGGCTGTTCGCCGCACCGGGGCTGCTCGTCACCGGCGCGTTCGTGCTGTACCCGTTCGTCTCCACCCTGGTGAACTCCTTCACCGACCGCCGCACCCTGCTCCCGGGCCGTTTCGTGGGCCTCGCCAACTTCCGCGAGCTGCTCCACGACGACATGTTCTGGACCGGCCTGCGCAACAGCACGCTCTACGTCCTCGTGGTCGTACCCGCCCTGGTCGTCCTGCCGCTGCTGCTCGCACTGCTGGTGCAGAAGAACATCCCCGGCATCACCTTCTTCCGCTCCGCCTTCTACACCCCGGTCGTCGCCTCGATCGTGGTCGTCGGGCTGATCTGGGTGTGGCTGCTGGACGAGCGCGGTCTGATCAACTCGCTGCTGGAGAGCGTCGGGATCGGCCGGGTCGGCTTCCTGAGCGACCAGTGGCTGCTCCTGCTGAGCGCGATGGCCGTCACGGTGTGGAAGGGCCTCGGCTACTACATGATCATTTACCTGGCGGCGCTCGCGAACGTGCCCCGCGAACTGCACGAGGCCGCCGCCGTGGACGGCGCCGGGCCGGTGCGCCGGTTCCTCTCGGTCACCGTGCCCGCCGTGCGCTCCACCATGGTGCTGGTCGCCGCGCTGTCCTCGGTCGCCGCGTTCAAGGTGTTCTCCGAGGTGTACCTGATGGCGGGCCCGGCGGGCGGCCCGGCCGGCGAGGACACCACCCTCGTCATGCTCGTGCAGCGCACCGGTACCGGCCTGACCGGCCGCGTCGGCTACGCCTCCGCCCTCTCCGTCGTCGTGTTCGTCGTCACCGTCGCGCTCATGCTGCTCGTGCTGCGCGCCGACCGCAGGGAGGAGTCGTGAGCATCCTGGAGAAGGTACGGCCCGAGCAGCCGGTCACCGCGGCCCGGAAGCCGCGCGTCAGCGACGAGCACGGCCGCCGTGTCCGCGTCGGCGAGCTGACCGTGCGCTATCTGCTGCTCCTCACCGTCCTCGCGCTGACCGTCGGCCCGTTCCTGTGGCAGCTGTCCACCTCCCTCAAGGGCCCCACCGAGGACATCTACGGCTCGCCGCCGTCGTTCCTGCCCGAGCACCCCACCCTGCACAACTACGCCCGGGTCGCCGACACCATCCCCGTCTGGGACTACGCCCTGAACTCCCTGAAGGTCGCCACCGCCAACGTCGTGACCAACTGCGCCGGTTCGGCCCTCGCCGGATACGCCCTGGCCCGGCTGCGCTTCCGCGGCCGGCGCGGCACCACGCTGGTGTTCGTGCTGGCGATGCTCGTACCCGTCGAGGGCATCGTCATCGCCCAGTTCACCACCATGCGCGAACTCGGCCTGAACAACACCCTCGTCGGCGTCGTCCTGCCGGGCGCGATCGGGGCGATGAACGTGCTGCTGATGCGCAACGCCTTCCGCAATCTGCCCTACGAGATCGAGGAGGCCGCCTATGTCGACGGCGCCAACGTCTGGCAGCGGTTCCTGCGCGTCGCCCTGCCCGCGGTGAAGGGGACGCTGGCCGTCGTGGCCATCTTCGCCTTCATGGGCGCCTGGGACGACTTCCTGTGGCCGCTGATCGTCCTCAGCGACCCGTCCAAGTTCACGCTCACCATCGGCCTCAACTATCTGCACGGCACCTTCGCCAACGACGAACGGATCGTCGCCGCAGGCACCGTGATCGCCGTGGCCCCGCTCATCGCCCTCTTCGCCTGTCTGCAGCGGTACTTCTTCCGCGGGGTCGGCGAGGGCGCCGTCAAGGGCTGAACCACGTCAACCGCATCGCCCAAGGACCTCCATGCCTCCTGCCGTCCGCTTCGGCGTCAACTACACCCCGAGCCAGGGATGGTTCCACCACTGGCTCGACTTCGACCTCGACTCCGTGCGCGCCGACCTCGACGCGATCGCCGCCCTCGGCCTCGATCACATCCGGGTCTTCCCGCTGTGGCCGTACTTCCAGCCCAACCGCACCCTGATCCGGCCGCGCGCCGTCGAGCAGCTCGTGGCCCTCGCCGACGCGGCCGCCGAACGCGGCATGGACGTCAACGTCGACGGACTGCAGGGGCACTTGAGCAGCTTCGACTTCCTGCCCGCGTGGACCCGCACCTGGCACCGGCGCAACCTCTTCACCGACCCGGAGGCGGTGGAGGCCCAGGCCGGCTATCTGCGCACCCTCGCCGCGGCCCTCGCCGACCGGCCGGGCTTCATCGGCATGACCGTCGGCAACGAGGTCAACCAGTTCGCCGCGGGCCCGCACCCCGACCCCGACCGGATCACGGCCGAGGACGCCGAGCGCTGGCTCGTCCGGATGCTCGCCGCGTGCGCCGAGGGCGCCCCGGACCGGCTCCACCTGCACGCCTCCTACGACGCCGCCTGGTACCAGGACGACCAGCCCTTCACCCCGGGCCACTCCGCCCGCCTCGGCGACGTCACCGCCGTGCACTCCTGGGTGTTCAACGGCACCGCCCAGCGCCATGGCCGTACCTCCGTACCGGCCGAGCACCACGCCGCCTACCTGGTCGAGCTGAGCAAGGCATGGGCCGACGCACCGCACCGGCCGGTGTGGCTCCAGGAGGTCGGCGCACCCGCACCGCTCGTCCCCGCCGAGCACGCCGCCGCCTTCACCGAGGCGACGCTCACCCACGTCCTCGACTGCCCCGACCTGTGGGGCGTCACCTGGTGGTGCTCGTACGACGTCTCCCGCGACCTCGCCGACTTCCCCCCACTCGAATACGGGCTGGGCCTGTTGACCAACGGACGCGAGCCCAAGGACATCGCGCGCGTGCTGGCCGAGGCGGCGCGGCGCACCCAGGAGGCCCCCGCCGTGCGCGCCACCGCCCTCGTCGTCCCCGACGATCCGGCCGTGCGCTCCCGCTGTGCGCCGGGCGGAGACGTCTTCGACGCCTTCTTCCGGCTCGTCGCCGACGGCGCCCGCCCCACCACCGTCCTCGACACCCGCGCCGACGACAAGGACCATCTCGCCGCGCGCGGCATCACCGAGGTCGTCAGCCCCGACCAGGTACTCCCCACCCCACACGGAGGCACTTGCTCGTGAACCCCAGCAGACGCACCGTCCTGATCGCCGGGGCCGCCGCGGGCCTGTTCCCGCCGCCCGCCTTCGCCGCCGACCGTCCCCGGACCGCCGTCCGTCCCCAGGCCCCCGTCCGTCCCCGGGCCGCCGCGACCCCGCCGTACGCCTCGTACTGGTACCCGGACTCGCTCCCCGCGGGCAGCCCGGACACCGGTGTCACCTGGTGCGGCCTGAAGAGCTGGCGGGCGGCCGACGACCCCGACCTCGCCTTCAACGCCGCGTCCGTGCCGCTCGCCGCGCGTTTCACCCCGACCCCGGCGAACAGCACCGCCCGCTCCGGCCAGGCCCGCGTCCAGGCCCTGGTCTCCTTCGGACCCACCTCCGGCAACCCCTCGCAGGGCGCGGCGACGGCCGACTACTACGCCCTCACCCACTGGGCCTACCTGGACGAGCTGGTCTTCTGGGGCGGCTCGGCCGGCGAGGGACTGATCCTCGCGCCGAACGCACCGGTCACCGACGCGGCCCACCGGCACGGCGTGCCCGTCCTCGGCAACATCTTCCTGCCGCCGACGGCGTACGGCGGACAGCTCCAGTGGACCCGGGACCTGGTGCAGAAGGACACCTCCGGGCACTTCCCGCTCGCCGCCCAACTCGTCGCGGTGGCGGCGGCGTACGGCTTCGACGGCTGGTTCGTGAACGCCGAGACGGGCGGCGGGAACAGCGCGCTCGGCCAGGCGATGCTCGCCTTCGTGAAGGAGCTGAAGACGCTCGCGGCGGCGCACGGGCAGCGGGTGACCTGGTACGACGCGATGACGGTCAACGGCTCCGTCAGCTGGCAGGGCGCCCTGGACAGCCAGAACCAGGCGTTCTTCCAGGCCGCCGACGACATGTTCGTGGACTTCCGGTGGAGTGCTGCCACGCTCGCCTCCTCGGCGACCAGGGCGGATCGGCTGGGCCGTGACCGCTACCAGTTGTGGGCGGGTGTCGACGTCGAGTCGGACGGGTCCGGTACGGCCGTGGACTGGGACGCGATCGTCCCCTCCGGCGAGGCGCACCTCACCTCGATCGGCTTCTACCGGCCGGAGTGGACCCGCAACCACCTGCCCGCCGACCAGCGCGCCCCCGGCGACTTCCACGCGGCCGACGACCGGTTCTGGACCGGACGCTCGCTGGACCCGTCCCGCCCGGATGCGGGCGACCCCTGGCGGGCGCCCGCGGTGTCGGTCGCCGACCGGTCGACGGTGACCGCGCTGCCGTTCGCGAGCGTCTTCAACACCGGGCACGGGCTGCGCTGGTACGAGGAAGGGGCCGTCACCTCGGACGCCCCCTGGAACCATCTCGGGCTCCAGGACCGGCTGCCGTCCCGGCGCTGGGTGGTGCGTACGGCGGGGCAGCGGCCGGCGGTCTCCTTCGACTTCGCCGACGCCTGGCGGGGCGGGAGCAGCGTGCTGGTGGACGGTGAACTGGATCAACCCGCGGTGCTGGATGTGTACGCGACCCGGCTGCCGATCGGTGTGAACACGGTTGTCGAGCTGACGTCCCGGACCGACGCCGGGGCTGTGAACGTGGAGCTGGCGGTGGCGACGGCCGAACCGGGCGGCCCCGGGGCGACACCGCCGTACACCTATCTGGCTGTGAACTCGGTCAACAGGCAAGCCGGGGTGAAGTCGGTCAACGGCTGGCAGACCGTGACGATCCCGCTCACCGGGCTGTCCGGCACCGTCCACGCCCTCGGAGTCCGGCTCACCGCCACCGCCGGT
>NZ_LGDV01000200.1 GCF_001280015.1 Streptomyces sp. MMG1121 | reverse complement strand
TTGCGGGCGGTGGTACCAGGGGCGCTACAGCGCACCCCTGGACCCCGCCCACGCGTGGCAACCTCACGCGCGAACAAGGTTTCGTCGTGGTCAAGATCCGTGCGCGCGTGAGGTCACCACGCACGCGATCTCACACGGTGCCGCCGTCGTCAGGAGCTGTAGCCGACGCCCCGCAGTGCAGCCGGCCCCGCAAACGAGGCAGCCTCACCCGCTAGTTCCGACACGTCCGTGCGTGCTGCTCAGCGGCGAACCGGGCAGGGCCCGCACCCGTGATCAGGATCGGCCGTCGGCACCCTTCGCACCGGATGAACTCCCCGCGCCTGTCCGTCTCGACCCACACGCGCGAGCCCGCCGCCGTACGCCAGCCGTCCCGCCTCATCCTGTCTTCCCTTCCCTCTCGTTCCAGTACTCGCGCGATCAACCGGGCGCCCTCCGGACGCAGCCACACCACCGGCTCACCGTGCGCCCCCGCGTGAGGTACGGCCCGCACCGCCCGCGCGTCCACACCGAGTTTGCCCAGGCTGGCGTTCAGTTCTTCGGCAGCCTCGTACGCTTCACGCCAACCTGACAGGTAGTCAACTCTGGGCACGAACACGGCGTCGTCCGCCCCGCCGTAATCTTCCCCCTGAGCGTTCACGTTCGCACACCCTTTCCGGCCCCCCGTAGCGCCGCCGTTCGCCCCAGGAGTCCGCCGCGCATCGAATCGAACACGTGTCACATAGGTCAGCAGCCTATGCCCGTGCACCCTGCGAGCGCTCAGCTACGGACAGTCAGATTATGAAACCGGAGCAAAAAACACACCAACTCCACACTGTCAGCACAGAGTTCACACGCGACACGCCGCAATAGCGACGGAACGGCCCCCTCCCTGCCGAGACAGGGAAGAGGCCGCCCACTAGATCACCTTCCTGAGCCGTGGGTCAGTAGAGGTACTCCTCCGTAACCCACCCGATGTAGCCGCCCGGCAGGCCACCCGCCGAAGCCGTCTGCAACATCACCTCATCCCACACCTGACCCGTGTCGTCATAGGCAGAGGTGATCACCTGCACCGGCTGACCCTCGTAGATCAGGCCGAGTATCGCCCGATCCGTTCCCGGACCCGTGCGCACCCGCAACCCGTCCACCGTCGCCGACTTGAACACCGACTGATCCGCCGGATACGACACACCCGCCCCGGAGCCGCCCGACGAGTAGCCCGGGTCCACCGGCATGGCCGACGCCGCCGAGACGCCCACCAGGCCAACGCCAGCCACCAGCGCACCCGACACCACCAGTGCCCGCAGAGCCTTACGCCCCATGATTCAGATCCTCTCGACTCGAAGAGGACGAGCAGCCGCCAACCAGTCGGCAGCCACTCATCCGGATGAGTGGCCAGCATCCAACGTCAGCATCCAAGAGGTCAACCACTTATCCGGATGAGTGGCTAAATGATGCGGCCCACAGACGCACAGAAATCCCCGCCACCCCCTCGAAAATTGGGTGTGGCGGGGCTCTAGTTGTTGCTGCGTTCGCTGGGCCGAGGACAGAGACAGCGCTCAGACAGTACCGAACGACCCTTCCTTGACGCCTGCCACGAAGGACGCGAACGCGTCAGCGGGGAACTCCAGAACCAAGCCGGCAGGGGTCTTGGAGTCACGGACGGGGACCACGCCGCGCGAGACGACGAGGTTCGCGGCCACCTCGATGCAGTTGCCGCCGTTGGAGCTGTAGGAGGACTTGAACCAGCGAGGGGATTCGGTCGTCACGGGGTGCCCTTTCGAAGCTGTTCGATCACGGCCACGGATTCTGTCTGCGACAGGGCTTCGGCCTGCAACTGATGGTAGGCCGATAGCAAGGACAGAACGAACGTGGATTCGCGGTCCAAGTGCCCCCGGGCCTGGGACTCCGCGTACGCGATCATGGATCGGTCTGACATGGTCAGTAGGTTGATCGGCAGGTTGAACGGCCGTCGTTCGCCTATGTCGTACGGCGCAACCTGAAGATGGGTGTTCGGCAACGCAGCGAAGTCTACGAGGCGTTGAAGCTGCTCGTTCATGACCTCGGTGCCGCCGACTGGACGGCGGATGCAGCTTTCGTCCATCACCACAAGCATCGTCGGCGGCCGGGACCGTACTAGCGTCGCCTGCCGCTCCGCCAGGACCGAGACCCGTTCAGCTGCTTGTTCGGGTGTGATGGTGCCCCGGCGTACGTCGCCATCTGCCAGGGCGCGTGCGTACGCGGGTGTCTGAAGCAAGCCGGGAATGATCCCAATCTCAAACAAGCGGATCTCTACTGCGCGGCCCTCGTACCCAACGTACTCAGGGAACCCTTCCAGCAACGAACCCTGTCGAAGATCGCGGTACTGACGCTCGAACGACTCTGCTGTGCCCGAGACGCCGAAGGCACGGTCAGCACTACGCGAGAAGCGGAGAGTTGGAGGCTTCCGACCATTTTCGACGGCCGAAATATGCACACTGGAATATTCCGTACGCTCGGCCAGGTCCTCTTGAGTCCAGCCGCGTGTCTCTCGCAGGCTGCGTAAACGCGCTCCGTAGGCCGCCTCCGGAGAAGCGTCCGGGTTCAACTCGTTTTTGTTCACGGTGCGTTCGCGACCTTCCATCCTTCGATGACACGTTGAACGGGTCTCGACTGTAGGCCACTCTGAATCGCCCTGGTAGTGGAAGCACTACGGAGAGGAGCGGTCGTGTCCAGCAAGAACGACCCCGCCCAGTGGCAGGGCCCCCCGCACGTTCCCAGCCCTGGCACGCTGATGGTGGACGGGCGTGATCGGGTCGGCGAGTTCCGGGGCGTGGCGTACGGATACTGGCATCTGCGTCCGGTCGGAGGCGGCAAGGAATGGTCGGTTGCCCCGGATGAGGTGCGGCCGGCGAGCCCCACGCAGCGCTTGCATGCCGAGACTGCCCGCGCAAATGCGCGTAGCCGGGGTGAGCTGCTGTGAGTACCCGAACCCGTCGCAAGTTCGCCTTTTTCAACTGGACACTTCGGCCGGACCATGACGAAGACTCTCCGCCGACGATGTACGCGTTTCGGTGCCTCACGCTCAACGACGACGACACCGAGTGCGCCGAGGAGTCGCCGCCGAGCCGGGACCCCACCGAACCGCAGGGGTGGGCATTCGATCACATGCGTGCACACCCTGAGCACACCAGTTACGCCGAGGTGATCGAGCGCCCGTGGGTCATGTGGCGCCAGAGGCCGACATGACCAGCCGACCGGAACCAGCGGGTTACTGGTGCGAAGTGCTCGCCGAGGGACTCGTGTGCGGCACAGGAGATAGCACCCGGTACGTCTTATCCACCTACCGGACCATTTCCCCCGTGCTCGCGCTGCGTTGGCTCCGCAGCGAAGCACTGCACATCGCGGATCGGCTTGACCTCAATCCCCTCAGTTCGGGGTGGGTGTACCCGTCCATGCTCGTGGCGAGCATGCCCCTTCCGGATTGCCCTGCAGAACTCAGGGCGTGGGCCACCGACCAGGCCGAGGAACGCGAAGCGCGCCAGCACCTCAAGGGCGGCCATCCGATGTTCGCGAAGTTCCTGGATACGGACTGCACCTACACCTTGGCCGTCTGGCCAGTCGGGCTACCGACTGACAAGGGCGCCCCGTTGGCACCAGAGCCGATATGTCACCGAATCGGCGGGTTATCGCATCCCCTGTACGTGCTCGCGGAGGACCCGTGGCGGTGGAACTAGCCGCCCGCTCTGAGACTCCGCCCCCGCCACATTGACTCGCTCTGTGACAGGGGGCGGCCACTACCCGGAGCCCGACCGGGCCGGGACCGCCCGAAGAAAGGGGCGCGGAGATGACCGCGACCACCGAGCACAACACCGCCAAGCCCGAGCCCACTGGCAGCGACACCGAGGCCACCGAGCCGGCCGCGCCGGACGACGACGAGCACCAGGACGAGGGCGCAACCGCATCTCTCGGCGGCTATCTGCTGCTCATTGGCTAGCGGCGCCATCTGGCCACGGAAGCCCACACCCATCAAGCGGAAGGAAGCAACACGTGACCACACTCCTTGAACCGCCCGCCGCATCCCCCGTCACCGGTATCCGGTCCCTGGAACTGGAGATCACCGGTAAGTGCCAACTCACCTGCACGCACTGTCTGTCCGAGTCCAGCCCGCAGGCCACGCATGGCACGATGACGCCCGCTGATTGGCGCGCGGTCATCACGGACGCCGCCGCTCTGGGCATCCGGACCATTCAGCTCATCGGCGGTGAGCCGACCACTCACCCGAACTGGCGTGAGTTCACGGAACTCGGGCTGTCGCTCGGACTGCACGTCGAGGTGTACTCGAACCTCTTCCACGTCAGGCCCGAGTGGTGGGACCTGTTCACGCGCGACGGGGTGACGCTCGGCACGAGCTACTACAGCGACGACCCCGCCGAACACGACAAGATCACGGGCCGGAACGGCAGCTACGTCCGCACACGGTGCAACATCCGGGACGCCGTCAACCGTGGAGTCACCATCCGAGCCGGGATCGTGGACATCCTGCCGGGACAGCGCGTAGCCGAAGCCCGCGCCGAGCTGGAATCCATGGGCGTGAAGCACATCAACACCGACCGAGTACGCTCCGTGGGCCGCGCCGCACTGCCCGGCACGAAGCCGACGTTGGACGAGATGTGCGGCAGGTGCACCAGGGGCCGAGCCGCCATCCTCCCCAACGGGGACCTAGCCGGCTGCGTGCTCTCGCGCGACTTCCCGGCAGGCAACGTGCGGGAAACGCGGCTCGCCGAGCTGTTCCGTGGGAAGGCTTGGGCGAACCTGTCGGCCAGCATTCCGCCCCCGCGCGTGACCGCGTGCCCGCCGGACGACTCGGGCGACTGCGATCCCGCCAACACCGAAGCATGTGATCCCGCGTACTGACCTGGAAGGCTCAGCGGCATGGATTGGGAGACAAGGGCACACGCCCTTGCAGACCAGGTGACCGACCCGGACTCGCGATGGCTCGCCCTCGTGGCACGCACCGCCCGTCACCTACTGGTTCCGCGATGGTGGGAAGTGGACGACGCGGGACGATGGGTGCTGCGGGACGGGCCCAGCGACCCGGAAGCGTGGGCAGACGCCGCGTACGCAGACCGGTCGCTGATCACCAGGGTTGGCACGCTGCACGCCGACCAGGCAAAGCCCGGCGACCAGCCCAAGGGACTACCCACCTCGTCCGCCACACTGCCGAGCTTGGTTGTCCGGATGCTCCGACACGGCCGACTCGGCGACGGACTGTCCCTGCTCGACTTGGGAACCGGAGCCGGCGGACTCACGGCGTACGCCTGTCACCGGCTCGGAGACGGATGCGTGACGAGTCTGGACGTGGACCCATACCTAGTCAGCGCGGCAGGAGAACGGCTTGCGTCCATGGGCCACCACCCGAAGATGGTCACAGCTGACGCCACCGAGCACGTACCGGGCTCATACGACCGAATCGTGTGCACGGTGGCGCTAACTCCGGGGCCGGGGCTCCGGGCGGTACTCGGCGCGCTGGAACCCGGAGGGCGCATCGCAACGACCCTCGCGCACACTTCCCTGATCATCACCGGATGGAAAGACCGGAACGGGGACGTCATCGGGCAGGTAGAGCGGGACATGGCGGGCTTCATGCTCACCCGGTCCGGGGACGACTACCCACCCACCCTCGCGCACCTGTTCGCCCTAGCCCACGGGGGCCAGGGGGAGGAGACGAGCACCGGCCGGTATCCCGTGGTGGACGTTGCGAACGCGTGGGAACTCCGGTCCATGCTGGAAGTGACCACACCGGGCGTCGAACTCGGCTACGAGATCAACGGACGCCAGCGGACCGCCTACCTCGTCCACCCGGATGGCTCATGGGCGCGCGCGTCCGCCGAGTGGACCGACCCGCCGGAAGTCCACCAGAGCGGCCCACAACGGCTCTGGGATGCCCTGGAACGCATCCGGAACCGGCTCAACGCCGAGGGCGCGTTGCCCCTACTCGGCGCCCGAGTCCGCATCACGCCCGATGGAGTGTGCCACCTCTCCCGTGGTCGGTGGCGCGCGTCCATCGGCGCCCTGTAAGCCCGGCACACCGCAGTTCCCCCACCCCTGGGTGTGCTGGTCGGTGACACGGCCCGAGCATCGCCACATCGCCCCGCCTGTGTGCTGCCCCCGGCGCACAGGCGGGACTCGGTGCTAAGGCATGCCATTCGGAACATTCCGACTTGAATCAGTCAAAATTACTCATTTGTTCACGCAGAAGTTTCCGTGTGTGGGAGTAAGGGCCCCGATACCGGCGCCACACGGGTTGACAGGCACCTGGACAGGCACCTGGACGTTGTTGCCGGCGGCAACGCCAGGGCTCTGGATAGCAATGCCGTCGGGCCCGGTGTCGGCTGCTGCGATGCCTGCCATCCCGACGGTGGCGGCAGCAGCCAGCGCGATCCCAGCGATGGCGGTACGTACACGCATGCTTTCCTCCTTAAAACGGGGACGTTCATCCTGAACATGGACCGTCGGAGGATCGTGAAAACGGAGCCCAGGGGGGCGCTCGGAGCGCAAGTGCATTGTCCGGTCGCCCCATCGAGCGCGGCACTCTGGGCATAGACATCGCAGGATGTGGCCACAGGGTCCGGTCGCGGGCCTCAGCGGACAGCCCCTACTTAGTCGCCCTTGTGCTCATTCTCACCCCGCCCAATGGGACCGGCGACGAACGACCCCTTGCCCCACCGGGTCTCGATGAGCCCCCTTTCCCGAAGGATGCGCACCGCCCGGCGGGCAGTCTCCCGCGCAACGCCGTGCCGCTCGCACAACTCCGCCTCAGAAGAAATCGGATCACCCGGACGCTTGCCCTTGATCTCTTCCGTCAGAGCGTCCAGCACATCCATGTAGGGGGCTCGCGGGGCGTGCGGATTCTCGGAGCGCTCGGGCATGGGGCAGAGCGTAGACAACGGGCCAACCCAGGGCTACTTAGACGAGCAGATGAGTTAGACGGGTAGACGAGTTAGACGTGTTGGCTTAGCGTGATCCCCCGAACACGAAAACGCCCCGACAGACCGATTAGGCCCGGTCCATCGGGGCTTGCCGAGACAGCTTCAAGGGAGCTGAAACGACCATGCGCGATGTTATCGCCCGCGCCATTTCCTGGGTGCTCTCCGTCCTCGCCCCTCGCCGGCCCGGACGCCACAGCGCCGAGCACTTCGCCGCTCAGACCGCCGAGCCCGACCCCACCCCCGCAAACCCATGGTCCCGACCGTGGACCGGGCCGTCCTCCCAGGAAGTCCGAGCCATCTTCAAGGACGAGTGGGCACAAAGGTTGCCTGCCGTACAACGGGAGCGGCTCTGGGCCAGCCAGTTCGCAGCGCTCGGGGTGGACTACGACTTTCCGACCATGGGTCTCGGCAGCGTCGTCACGCGAAAGAGGGTCGCCGCATGACCGCCCCTCGGTTCGTCGCCGCACTCCTCGGACCCGAACCCGCCCACGAGCCTTCCGGTGCAGCGTGCTGCCGCTGCCACCAGTGGACGTACGCCCCTGTGGCAGTCCGGTACATCGAGCGCCCGAGCGGCCCCGGAGTGACCTTGTACGCATGCCCGAGCCACGCCACAGAGTTCCCGCACGGCCCCACCCCTGGGGAACTGGAGCAGGGGGCATGAACGCCAAAGAGTGATCACTAGTCAGCCAAACGGCTGGCCAACAACCATCAAGCCCCGTCTGGCACTTGTCAGGCGGGGCTATCTTCTGCCTTCGTGGTGACGAAATCCAAGGTCAGCCAGATTCCAGGGGATCAAGTCGATACAGTGTGGTTAGCAAGCGCTCCCGGTCAGTACGGCGTCGTAGGAGGCGTACGGCAGCTTCGCCGGCCACTCGGGGTCCTTGAGGTCGGCGGTGACGAAGGAGACGCGGTCGTCGCCCTCGAAGGTGCCGCGCGCGATGGCGAGCAGGGCCGGGTCGAGGTCGACGCCGGTGCTGGTCGCCCCGGGGAACCGTGCCAGCAGCCGGGCGGTGATGGTGCCGGTGCCGCACGCGAGGTCGAGCACCCGCGGGGCCGGACCGACCAGTGCCTCGACCATGTCGAGCATGATCCGGAACCGCTCCTCGCGGTCCGGCATGTACCACTCCTGCTGCCGGTCCCAGCTTTCCTGCCATGCGGCCCAGTCGGTGCCCGTGCTCGTCGTCATCAGATCCGTACCCCTTGTCCGCGACGTCCGCGTAATACCCTGGATGCACGACCGGCTGTTACCCGACCGCAGACACGACCATAAAGCGCCCTCGTAAGGACTACAAGTGGAACTGGCCTATTACTCGGATTACGCCGTCCGTCTCGTCAACAGCGAGGAACCGGCGCGGGGGAAGGACTCCCTGACCTCGGCCGAGGCCGTCCGCGACCTCTTCGGCGCCAACTCGTCCGCGGCCCGCCGCACCACGGACGCCGACGTCACCCGCTTCCGCTCGGTACGGGCGAGGCTGCGCGCGGTCTTCGAAGCGGCGGACAAGGGCGACGAGACCCTGGCCGTGGACCTGCTCAACTCACTGCTCCTGGAGTTCCCGGTCAGCCCGCAGATCTCCGGCCACGACCACCGGGACGAGGACGGCCGCCCGCTGTGGCACATGCACCTGGCCGACCACCCGTCCAACGCCACCGCCGGCTACGCGGCCATCGCGGCGATGGGCCTGGCCTTCCACCTCACCGAGTACGGCGTGGACCGGCTGGGCCTGTGCGAGGCGTCCCCCTGCCGCAACGCCTACCTCGACACCTCCACCAACCGCTCCCGGCGCTACTGCTCCGACCGCTGCGCCACGCGCGCCAACGTGGCCGCCTACCGGGCCCGCAAACGCCTGGAGGCCGACCGGTCGGGCAGCAGCGGCCTGGCGGCCGAGAGCGCCCAGCGCGCCAGCGCGAGCGGCGAACGCTGACCGGCCGGGAGCGGCCGGTACCTGAAGTACGCCTTGCCCAGGACCAGTTCGTCCGGCACGACCCCGTAGTCGGTGCTGTCCCCGCCCGCGTACGGATTGTCGCCGAGTACCCACCAGCCGCCCTCGCGCCGCTCCACGGCACGCTTGACGACCAGCAGGTCCTGCTGGAACGGATGCCGCAGTACGACGATGTCCCCCGGCCGCACCGCTCGCCCGTACCGCAGCAGCAGCCGGTCCCCGTGCCGGAGCGTGGGCACCATGGACGGGCCCGTCACCTCGGCCAGCCCGAACGGCGCCACGGCCCTCCCCCGCTCGGTCTCCTGCGACAGCTCCGGCATCCCCGGCACCTCCCCGGTCCGTTCCTCCACCAGTCTCAGTCTCACCCTGGACTTTTGTCCTAAGCCCTAGGGGGCACCCGAGAAATCGCCTTCCTCAGGGAGTAATGTCGCACCTGAGAAGACGATCACGAGGAAGGAATGCTCCATGCTTTCCCGCCTGTTTGCCCCCAAGGTCAAGGTCAGCGCCCACTGCGACCTGCCCTGCGGCGTGTACGACCCTGCCCAGGCCCGCATCGAGGCGGAGTCGGTGAAGGCCGTCCAGGACAAGATGGCCGGCAACGACGACCCCCACTTCCAGGCGCGCGCCACGGTCATCAAGGAGCAGCGCGCGGAGCTCGCGAAGCACCACGTCTCCGTCCTGTGGAGCGACTACTTCAAGCCCCCGCACTTCGAGAAGTACCCGGAGCTGCACCAGCTGGTCAACGACACCCTGAAGGCCCTCTCGGCCGCCAAGGCGTCGACCGACCCGGCGACCGGCCAGAAGGCTCTGGACTACATCGCCCAGATCGACAAGATCTTCTGGGAGACGAAGAAGGCCTGAGGCTTTCTCTCCTCCTGACAAGGGGCCCGGCCGGTTCACCGGCCGGGCCCCTGCTTGTGCGTTCACGAAGTCAGCGGACGGATTCAGTGGAACTGCGGCACGATCAGGTAGATCCCGTACGCCACCACCGCCGCGCAGGCGAGGAAGCACAGGCCGGCCTGGGCGCGGCCGGCCGTGCCGGCGCCGCCTTCGGCGTCCTCGGCGCGGGACAGGCCGAGGACGCCGAAGGTGAAGACGACGACCACGGCGACCGTGACGCCGAGGCTGACCGTGGCGACCCGGCCGAGGGCGGACCAGTCGACATGCATGAGGGGCTCCCGGGGGGTCAGGCGGCCGTGCCGACGTTGGTCGGGGCCTGGGTGCGGAGGGTGACCTCGTGGTGGTCGTTGACGTTGTCGGCGCGCACCGGGTTACGGCGGGACGCGGCGACGATGACCCCGGCGAGCGCCAGCGCCACCAGGGCGATGACCACCGTGCCGGTGTTGCCGCCGTGTTTGACCACGCTCGCGGCCAGGCCGCCCACCAGCGCCGCCGAGGGCAGTGTGATCAGCCAGGCCAGCACCATCCGGCCGGCCACGCCCCAGCGGACCTCGGCGAGCCGGCGGCCCAGGCCCGCGCCGAGGATGCTGCCGGAGGCGACCTGGGTGGTGGACAGCGCGAAGCCGAGGTGCGCGGAGGTGAGGATCACCGCCGTGGAGGCGGTCTCGGCGGCGAAGCCCTGCGGGGACTGGATCTCGGCCAGCCCCTTGCCCATGGTGCGGATGATCCGCCAGCCGCCCAGATAGGTGCCGAGGCCGATGGCCAGACCCGCCGCGCCGATCACCCAGACCGGCGGACCCGCGTCGTGGCCCAGCGCGCCAGCCGAGATCAGGGTCAGCGTGATCACGCCCATGGTCTTCTGCGCGTCGTTGGTGCCGTGTGCGAGGGAGACCAGGGAGGCGGAGGCGATCTGGCCCAGCCGGAAGCCCTTGGTGACCGAGTCCTGGCGGGCCCGGGCGGAGAGCCGGTAGGCGAGGTAGGTGGCGACCAGGGCCGCGACACCGGCCACGACCGGGGAGGCCACGGCGGGGATCAGCACCTTCTCGGCGACCTTGTCGAAGTGCACGCCGTTGGAGCCCGCGCCGACCCAGACCGCGCCGATCAGGCCGCCGAAGAGGGCGTGGGAGGAGCTGGAGGGCAGTCCGGCGAGCCAGGTCACCAGGTTCCACAGGATCGCCCCGACCAGCCCCGCGAAGATCATCGCTGGACTGACCAGTGTGTCGTCCACGATCCCGCCGGAGATCGTCTTCGCGACCTCGGTGGACAGAAAGGCGCCGACGATATTGAGGATCCCGCTGACCAGGACCGCTATGCGCGGTTTGAGTGCGCCGGTGGCGATGGAGGTGGCCATCGCGTTCGCGGTGTCGTGGAACCCGTTCGTGAAGTCGAACGCCAGTGCCGTGACGATGACGACCGCCACGAGGAACGTGATGTGGTCCATTCCCCCAGGCTGGCAAGGGCAGGCCAATGCGCGGAGAACTGGAGGCGAACGCCGCGTCGAAGATGGGGGACCCTGTTGTGTGATCCTGTGCGGAAACGTTCAGTCTCTCCCTGTCAGTGCCCTGTGCCAGGCTGTGGACGTGAGCCTGGAGGACCTGAGACGACTGCGGCGCGTGCGCGACCGCATGGACCGCGAGTACGCCGAACCGCTCGACATGACCGAGCTGGCCCGGGGAGCCCACATGTCCCCCGGCCACTTCCAGCGCAGCTTCCGCAAGGCCTTCGGCGAGACGCCGTACAGCTATCTGATGACCCGCAGGATCGAGCGGGCCAAGGCACTGCTGCGCCGGGGCGATCTGTCCGTGACCGAGGTGTGTCTCGCGGTCGGCTGTACGTCGCTCGGCTCCTTCAGCTCCCGTTTCACGGAGCTGGTCGGCGAGACGCCGAGCGCCTACCGGGCCCGCGACCACGAGGAGAGTGCGGTGATCCCGCCCTGCGTGGCCCGTACGTTCACCCGGCCCAGCCGCCGGCCGTACTGAGCCGCGCGCGCCGTCGTCCGGTTGGGCCTAGCGTGAGCCCATGGACGTGAAACTCAAGACGTGCTTCATCGCGGTGGACGACCACGACAAGGCGCTCTCCTTCTACCGGGACGTGCTCGGCCTGGAGGTCCGCAACGACGTGGCCTTCGAGAACATGCGCTGGGTGACACTGGGGTCCCCGCTCCAGCCGGACGTCGAGATCGTGCTGGAGCCGCCCGGCGCGAACCCGGACGCCTCCCCCGCCGACCGGCAGGCACTGGCGGAACTGCTCGCCAAGGGCATGCTCAGGGGCGTCCTCTTCACCACGGAGGACTGCGACGCCCTGTACGAGCGGGTACGGGACTCCGGAGCCGATGTGCTCCAGGAGCCGACCGACCAGCCGTACGGGGTGCGCGACTGCGCCTTCCGGGACCCGGCGGGCAACCAACTGCGTTTCCTGCAGCGGCCCGCCGACTGACGCTCAGCGCATTCCCGGCGACGTCACGGGAGTTCGCGCCTACACTCCGGGGCGTGCTCATTCGCTGGACGTACGCCTTCGCCGACCGACCCGCCGACCGGCTGGGGGAGGCCGGCGCCTTCTGGACGACGGTCACCGGCACCCGGCTGTCCGAACCGCGGGGCGAGCGGGGCGAGTTCATGACGCTGCTGCCCGATGCGGCCACGGGGGCGGACGCGTGCGTGAAGCTCCAGGGGGTCGCCGAGGGGGACGGCGGCGCCCATCTCGACCTGTGCGTGCAGGACGTGCGGGAGGCGGCCGCGACCGCCCGTGACCTCGGCGCGGACCTCGTGGCGGACCATGGCGACCTCGTCGTACTGCGCTCTCCCGCGGGGCAGTTGTTCTGCGTGGTGGCCTGGCACGGGGAGGCGGTGCGGCCGCCCGTGGTGGCGGGCGGCCGGCTGGACCAGGTGTGCCTCGACATCCCGCCGTCCGCGTACCGCGCCGAGTCGGACTTCTGGGCCGGCCTCACCGGCTGGGAGCGGCTCGCCGGATCCCGGCCGGAGTTCGAGGTGCTGCGGCCGCCCGCGGGGCTGCCGGTGCGGATCCTGCTCCAGCGACTGGCCGCCGAGCGCCCCGCCTCCGCTCACCTCGACCTCGCCTGCGCGGACATCGGCGCGGTCCGTGCCCGGCACGAGCGGCTGGGGGCGGTCCCGGTGTCCCACGGTCCGCACTGGTCGGTGATGCGCGACCCGGCGGGCGGCGTCTACTGCCTGACCGGCCGCGACCCGGAGACGGGCGGCCTGCCGGGCGCCGGTCAGGGAGCCGTCGTCGCGTAGAGGCACACGACCGCGGTGCGCCCGGATGCCGCGGCCGGGTCCGCCGACGGAACCGGCGG
Source organism: Streptomyces sp. MMG1121 (assembly GCF_001280015.1). Taxonomy (GTDB): domain Bacteria; phylum Actinomycetota; class Actinomycetes; order Streptomycetales; family Streptomycetaceae; genus Streptomyces. The sequence goes on along the minus strand of NZ_LGDV01000200.1, from coordinate 55,525 downwards.
GCAGGAGCGGTCCTCGCCCAGCGGCTGCCGCCGCGGGCGCCGCGCACCCGGCGACGGACCGGCCCCGTGCCCGTCCTGCCAGACGTACGGCCCCTTCGCGCGGGCGTCCTCGTGGAGTACGAGGGTGAGTCCTCCCCCCACGACCACGGCGACCGCCCAGACGGTCACCGCCCAGCGCCACCGCCTCCGGCGGCGCGTTCCCCCCTCACCGGTCACCCCCAGGGTTCCACGTCCACCACGGCGTCAGCGGGCACCGGCCCGTACACATGCGGGAACTCCTCCCCGCCCGGCTCCACCGCCTCGTACTTCACCGGCGCGCCGACCAGGGCCGGGTCCACGACCAGCACGACCAGCTGGTCCGGGCCGTCGTAGCCGCCGTAGAGGAAGTCGGCGATGCGCGGGAGCTGCTCGCGGGTGGAGAAGTGGATGAAGCCCTCCTCCTGGAGGGTGCGGCCACGGGTCGACAGCTCGTAGGCGCCGCGCTCGCGGGCCGCTTCCCACAGGGAGCGTTCGGTGATGTGGAAGATCCGGGGCAGTGTCGGCATGCGCCCACGGTACGGCGTAGCCGGCGGACTCAGCGCTTCCTCGTGTACGTCCGCACGAGCGCGCCGTTGCCGAAGGTCCGCACCCCGTCGAGGCCGAACTCCTTGATGTCCAGGCCACCGGCGAACATCGGCATGCCCGTGCCGTAGACGATCGGGTAGGTCTTGATGACGAGTTCGTCGATCTCCTCCAGCAGCTCTCCGGCGAGGCGCGAGCCGCCGCACAGATAGATGCCCAGGCCGCCCTCCTCCGCCTTCAGGGCGCGGACCCGGCCGAGCAGGTCGTCGGCGACGATCTCGACGTGCGGGTCGGGGGACGGGTCCAGGGTCCGGGAGGCGACGTACTCGCGCAGATGGGCGTAGGGGCTGGTGATGCCCTCCTTCAGGGCCACCTCGTAGCTGCCGCGGCCCTGGATGACGGTGTCGAACCGCTTGTTCTCCAGGTGGTCGGCGCCCAAGGGCGTGCGGGCGTGGGTGGGGAGGGTCTCCGGGAACTCCGTCTTGAGGAAGTCGAGGTACTCCTCGTCCAGGAAGCGGAGCATCGCGGAGCCGTCGCCGCTCTCGTCGCCGATGAAGCCGTCGAGTGAGCAGGCGATGAAGTAGGTGAGCTTGCGCAAGCCGGTCTCTTTTCGTTTTCCGTCGGGGGCGCGTGGGTCGTCGGGGCACGAACGCGATGAGCACTCCGTTCGCAGTGGTTCATTTGTAGTACTCCAACTGTCGTGGTTCAAGGGGTTTTCGCTGGAACGTCTCGACGCCGCCGCACAGCGACGGGCCCCGCACACTGTGGGGATGTGCGGGGCCCGGCTGACCGGAGCCCCGGTGACCGTGCGGGGTCAGGAGCCGCACGAGCCCGGGGTCCGGCGTTCTTCTCGACCGGCCGTGGTCAGCTGTTGCGCCGGGTCACGAACTCGGCGAGGGCCAGCAGACCGCCGGCCGCCTCGGGGTCCGGGACCGCGCGGGCCAGCTCCTGCACGGCGCGGGCCATCCGGTCGGCCGCCTCGGCCTGCGCCCAGTCCCGGCCGCCGGCCCGCTCCACGACCAGCGCCGTACGCGCGATGCCCTCGGCGTCCCCGGTGACGTACGGCTTGCCGTACAGCTCCGCCAGCTCGGCGCCGGCCTCGGTGCCGGACGCGAGCGCCGCCACTACCGGCAGCGACTTCTTGCGGGCCGCGAGGTCCGCGCCGGCCGGCTTGCCGGTGCGCCGCGGGTCACCCCATATGCCGATGACGTCGTCGATCAACTGGAAGGCGAGCCCGGCCTGGCGGCCGAAGCCGTCCAGCGCGGCCGCCTCCGCGGGCCCGGCGCCCGCGTACAGCGCGCCGAGGGCGCAGGCGCAGCCCAGCAGCGCGCCGGTCTTCGCCTCGGCCATGGCGAGCACCTCGTCGAGGGTGACCTCGTCCGGGGCGCGGCGCTCCATGTCCGTGTCGGTGTGCTCCCCGGCGCACAGCTCCACCACACAGTTCGCGAGCCGGGCCGCGGCCGGGCCGCCGGCCGGATGCGTGTCCTCGGCGAGCAGCCTCAGGGCCAGCGCGAGGAGGGCGTCCCCGGCGAGGATCGCGTCGGTGTCGCCGAACACCGCCCAGGCGGTGGGCCGGTGCCGGCGAGAGGTGTCCCGGTCCATCACGTCGTCGTGCAACAGCGTGAAGTTGTGGACCAGTTCGACCGCCACCGCGGCCCGGACGGCCGCCGTACGGGCCGTCGGTCCGCCGAGGGCGGCGGCCGCCGCCAGGACGAGTGCGGGCCTTATGGCCTTGCCGCCGTGGCCCGCCGCCGGGGTGCCGTCGGCGTGCTGCCAGCCGAAGTGGTAGAGCGCGATCCGGCGCATGGAGCCGGGCAGCGACTCCAGCGCCGCGCGCAGCTCGGGGTCGACCAGGGCCTTGGTGCGCTCCAGCAGCGCCGCCGCCTCCTGGCCCTCGGCCGGAGCGGTGTCGCCGGCAGCCGTGCCGTCCTGCCCTGCCCGTGCGTCCCCCGCCGCGCCGGGGTGCGGCACGGCGGGGGAACGGTGTTCGGTCTCCGTCAAGAACTCGGCCATGTCTCCCCCTCGCCAGGTCCGTGGACGCCGGCGTCGCCGGCCCACCCGGACACGTGTGCCGAGGATCTACCCGCCCCGGTGGGCGGGAACACGGCCGCGAAGTGCGGAAACGTCACCTCCACCGGCCGATCTCGACGTTCTCCAGCACGCCTAGAGCGTCCGGCACGAGCACGGCCGCCGAGTAGTAGGCCGTCACGAGGTAGTTGATGACTGCCTGTTCGTTGATGCCCATGAACCGCACCGACAGGCTGGGCTCGATCTCGTCCGGGATGCCCGACTGCCTCAGGCCGATGACGCCCTGGTCCTGCTCGCCGGTGCGCATCGCGATGATCGACGTGGTGCGCTCCGGGGTGACCGGGATCTTGTTGCACGGGTAGATCGGCACCCCGCGCCAGGTCGGGATGCGGTTGCCGCCGATCTCGACGCTCTCCGGGACCAGGCCCCGCTTGTTCAGCTCGCGGCCGAACGCGGCGATCGCGCGCGGGTGGGCGAGGAACAGCTTGGTGCTGCGGCGGCGGCTGAGCAGCTCGTCCATGTCGTCCGGGCTGGGCACGCCGTCGTGCGGCTGGAGCCGCTGGTCGTACTCGCAGTTGTTGAGCAGACCGAAGTCACGGTTGTTGATCAGCTCGTGCTCCTGGCGCTCCTTGAGCGCCTCGACCGTGAGCCGCAGCTGCTGCTCGGTCTGGTTCATCGGCTGGTTGTACAGGTCGGCCACGCGCGTGTGAATGCGCAGCACGGTCTGGGCGATGCTCAGTTCGTACTCTCGGGGCCGGGGCTCGTAGTCCACGAAGGTGTGCGGGATGTCGGGCTCCCCGGAGTGACCGGCCGCCAGCTCGACCTCCTTCTCGCCGTACTTGTTGGTCCGCTGCTCGGGGACCGCGCGCAGCTCCTCGAGGTGGGCGCGCAGGGTGGCCGAGCGCTCCGCGACCTGCTCGAAGTCCTGGCGGCTGAGGATCAGCACCGTGGTGGCGGTGGCCGCGCGGACGGTGAACTCCCAGATGGCGTCGGGGTCCAGCAGCGCCTGGTCGCCGAAGTAGGCGCCGTCGGCGAGGACTCCGAGGACGGCGTCGTCGCCGTAGGGGCCGGTGCCGACCTTCTCGACCCTGCCGTGTGCCAGCAGGTAGACCTCGCCCGTCTGGTTGCCGAAGTCGGCGATGATCTCACCCGGTGCGAAGTCGCGCTGACGGCAGCGCCGGGCCAGCTCCGTCAGCACCTCCTCGTCCCCGAACGCGCGCAGGGCGGGCAGCTCGCCCAGCTCGGCCGGGATGACCTCGACCTGGTCCCCGGTCTTCACGAAGGTGATGCGGCCGTCGCCGACGGTGTACGCCAGGCGCCTGTTGACGCGGTACGTACCGCCGTTCACGTCCACCCACGGGAGCGTGCGCAGCAGCCAGCGGGAGCTGATCTCCTGCATCTGCGGAACGGACTTGGTGGTGGTGGCCAGGTTCCGCGCGGCCGCCGTCCCGAGGGACTGTTGCGGCTTGCCCTGATCCGTGCGGACCTCTTCGCCTACCGACATAAGGAAATGTCCTCCCATGTATGCCCGGTGCCGGATGACGCGGGCACCGGTCTCGCCGCCGAGCCTTCCATCACGGATCGTGCCGTCGCCATTACCCGAAAGAGCGGGAATGGATCATCGGATTACTGGGCATGAGGAGGGATCTTGTACAACGCCTACGGGTCCGCCGGCCGCGCCGTCTGTCCGGATCGGCTCGTACAGCGCGCGAACGGGGTGGTCCAAGACGTCCGCTTTCGGTAGAGGTTGTGCCGGAAGCACGTGACAGCGAGGTGAGACCCGAAGGAGGCGGCATGGCCCCACCCATGTCCGCGAGCACGTTTCTGGACGTTCTGCGCGCGGAGGGCGTCACCGTCGTCGAGGTCGACGACTGGCGCCACCACAACCGCAACCACAAGGGCCAGTGGGGGCCGGTGCACGGCGTGATGATCCACCACACGGTGACCCGGGGCAGCGCGTCCACGGTGCAACTGTGCCGCGACGGCCGGGCCGCGCTGCCGGGCCCGCTGTGCCACGGTGTGATCACCAAGGACGGCACGCTCCACCTGGTCGGCTACGGCCGCGCCAACCATGCCGGGCTGGGCGACGACGACGTGCTGCGCGCGGTGATCGCCGAGAAGGGGCTGCCGCCGGACAACGAGGCGGACACCGACGGCAACCGGCACTTCTACGGCTTCGAGTGCGAGAACCTGGGCGACGGCGAGGATCCCTGGCCGGATGCCCAGCTGGACGCGATCACGCGCGCGGCGGCCGCGGTGTGCCGCCGGCACGGGTGGACGGAGCGGTCGGTCATCGGGCACCTGGAGTGGCAGCCGGGGAAGGTGGATCCGCGGGGGTTCACCATGGCGTGGCTGCGGGAGCGGGTCGGGGTGCGGCTGCGGGGCTAGCGGGCAGGGGTGCGGGTCCGCAGCGGTTGCCGCGCTCCCCGCACCCTCACGGATCGCTCCTGGCTGTGACAATGGAGCCGTGACCAGCCCCGACCCGCTCACCCCTCGTCTCCCGTCGCCTCTCCAGGAGGTCAGGGACGAGCGATTCGACCGCCACGGTCTCCGGCTGCTCCTCAAGCGGGACGATCTGATCCACCCGGAGCTGATCGGCAACAAGTGGCGCAAGCTGGTGCCGAACATCGAGGCGGCGCGCGGGCGGCCGCTGGTCACCTTCGGCGGGGCCTACTCCAACCATCTGCGGGCCACCGCCGCCGCGGGCCGTCTGCTGGGCGTGGCGACCACCGGCGTGGTCCGCGGTGACGAGCTGGCCAGCCGGCCGCTCAACCCGTCCCTGGCCCGGTGCGCGGCCGACGGCATGCGACTGCACTTCGTCGACAGATCGACGTACCGTCGCAAGACCGAGCGGCAGGTCCTGGCCGCGATCCTGCGCGCGGCCGGGGTCGAGGACGGGTACGTCGTCCCCGAGGGCGGCAGCAACAGCGCGGCCGTGCACGGCTGCCGGGCGCTGGGCGAGGAACTGCGCGGGCACGCCGACGTCGTGGCCGTCGCCTGCGGGACCGGCGGCACGCTCGCGGGACTGGCCGCGGGCCTGGCCCCCGGGCAGCGCGCGCTCGGCGTACCGGTCCTCAAGGGCGGCTTCCTGGAAGGGGAGGTACAGGCCCTGCAGGAACGTGCCTTCGGCGCCCGCACCGGCGACTGGTCCCTCGACGGGCGCTTCCACTTCGGCGGGTACGCGCGCACGACACCCGAACTGCACGCGTTCGCGCGGGATTTCGAGGACCGCCACGGGCTGCCCGTCGAGCGTCTCTATGTCGCCAAGTTGCTCCATGGACTTGTCGCCCTCGCGCAGGAGGGCGCCCACGCGCGCGGGACGACGATCGCCGCCGTGGTCACCGGGCGGCCGTTCCCGCAGGCCTAGGGCCCGTCCGCCCCTGCCCCTCGGACCAGCCCGCGGCGCCCGGTGCCGTGCCGTGCACCGCGGGCCCGGCGGGAAGCGCCGGACAGGGTCTAGCCCGCCTCCCGGTAGGCCGCCGCCTCCTCCAGGTCCAGGCGTCTGAGCAGTGCGCGCAGCATCTCGTCGTCGATGTAGCGATGGTCGCGGAGCTTGACGAAGACCTCGCGTTCGGCGCTGATCATCTCCCGGGACAGCCGGCGGTAGGTGTCGTCCACGGACTCGCCGGTGACCGGGTTGGTCTGGCCGAGCCGCTCCCAGACGGCGTTGCGGCGGCGCTCCAGGACCTGGCGCAGCCGGTCGGCTAGCGGCGGGGGCAGGGCGTTGCGCTCGTCGGCGAGGAGGTCGTCGAGGCGTTTGTCGGCGGCCCGGGAGGCCTGCGCCTGGGCGTTGGCCTCGGCCAGCGTCTCGGCCTGCAGGTCCCGCCCGGGGAACCGCATCAGGCGGATCAGCGGCGCGAGGGTGAGGCCCTGCACGACCAGGGTGCCGATGACCGTGGTGAAGGTCAGGAAGAGGATCATGTTCCGCTGCGGGAAGGGGGCGCCGCCGTGCACCGTGAGCGGGATCGAGAACGCGATGGCCAGGGAGACCACACCCCGCATGGCGGCCCACGACGTCACGATCGGCGCCCGCCAGGTGGGGTTCTCCTCGCGCTCGCGGATGCGGGCGGAGAGCAGACGCGGCAGGAAGGCGGCCGGGTAGACCCACGCGAACCGGGCCGCGACGACGACGAGGAAGACCGCGATCGCGTACCAGGCCGCGTCGCCTCCCCGGTAGGCGCCGAGCCCCTTGAGGACGGTCGGCAGCTGCAGCCCGATCAGCGCGAAGACCGCCGACTCCAGCAGGAAGGCGACCATCCGCCACACCGCGTCCTCCTGGAGCCGGGTGGCGAAATCGACCTCCCACGCGTGGTGCCCGAGATAGACGGCGACCACCACGACCGCGAGCACGCCGGAGCCGTGCAGCTGCTCGGCCACGCCGTAGGCGACGAAGGGGATCAGCAGGGAGAGGGTGTTCTGGAGCAGGGCTTCCTTCAGGTGGGTGCGCAGCCAGTGGATCGGCACCATGAGCACCAGTCCGACGAGCACACCGCCGACCGCGGCCCGCAGGAACTCCTCGATGCCGCCCGCCCAGGTGGCGCCCGCGCCGACGGCCGCCGCGAGGGCCACCTTGTAGGCGGTGATGGCGGTGGCGTCGTTGAGCAGGGACTCGCCCTGGAGGATGGTGGTGATCCTGGACGGCAGGCCGACCCGGCGGGCGATCGCCGCGGCCGCGACCGCGTCCGTCGGCGCGACCACCGCGCCCAGCACCAGCGCGGCGGGCAGCGGCAGCCCCGGTACGACGAGGTAGGCGACCCAGCCCACCAGGAAGGTCGCGAAGAGCACGTACCCGATCGACAGCAGTCCCACGGGCCGCTTCTGGGCCCGCAGATCGAGGTACGAGCTCTCCGTGCCCTCCTTGTAAAGCAGCGGGGGCAGCACCAGCGGCAGGACCACGTCGGGGTCGAGGGTGTAGTGCGGGATCCCCGGCACGTACGAGATGGCCAGACCCACCGCGACCAGCAGCAGGGGTGCCGGCACCGGTGTGCGCCGGGCGACCCCCGCGATGCCCGCACTGCCCGCCACCAGCAACAGCAGCGGCATCACGTCCATGGTCCTCGCCCACCCTCATTTTTCGCGCGGCCACCCGCACACCCGTCGTAATCTGGCAATCATGAAACAGTGCACGCACACCGACGCGCTGCCGCACCCGGAACCGGAGCCGCTCAACCCGACCTGCCCGGAGTGCCTGCGGGACGGCACGCACCCGGTGCAGCTGCGGCTGTGCCTCAGCTGCGGTCACGTCGGCTGCTGCGACTCCTCGCCCGGCCGGCACGCGACGGAGCACCACACGGCGTCCGGTCACCCGGTCATGCGGACCTACGAACCCGGCGAGGACTGGCGGTGGTGCTTCGTGGACCACATCCTCGTCTGAACGGCTTCCGGCCCCCGCGGCTTCCCTTTCACACGCATTCTCGTGTGACACTGCATGCAGTGACGGCCGTACGACGGTTCGAGCGTCGGACGCCTGGGTACGTCAACCCGGCGCGCGCTCTTCCCATTTGGGCCCGCAAACCCTCTAGACACGGAGCGTATCCACAGCTTTACTGTGAGTGACGCCAGGGGGTTGGGGCCCCGGGGACAGGACCATTCGGAGCGCGATAGCGTCACCGCGGAACCACGTACGCGTTACCCCGGGGGGCGACCCTCGGCCCCGTAGAGCTTGTACCACCATGGAGGTGAGGGTGTCCCAGATCGCAGGCGAGCCCACGGCGAATCAGGACTTCGTGGAAGTCCGGCTGCCGGCCGCGGGTGCCTACCTGTCGGTGCTGCGGACGGCCACGGCCGGTCTGGCGGCCCGCTTGGACTTCACCCTGGACGAGATCGAGGACCTGCGCATCGCCGTGGACGAGGCCTGCGCGATCCTGCTCCAACAGGCCGTGCCCGGTTCCGTGCTCAGCTGTGTCTTCCGGCTCGTCGACGACTCGCTGGAGGTCACGGTCGCGGCGCCGACCACGGACGGTCACGCCCCCTCGCGGGACACCTTCGCCTGGACCGTGCTGTCGGCCCTCGCCGGCAAGGTCTCGTCCGCCGTCGACGAGGACAAGACCGTGTCGATCAGCCTCTACAAACAGCGTGGCGCGGGCCCTGGCCCGGCGTGAGGAACGGGGACGGTCCGGTGCGGGACGAAGAGCGCGGCACACGGGAGCTGCCGGCCGGTGACGGGGGTGGCCCCTGGCCGAGTCGGGACGAGACCTCCGAGCAGGTCTCCCGGGACGGTTCCCGACGCATGGCGGACGGCATCGACGGCATCCCCGAGCAGGCCAGACCGCACCCGGAGGACGACTCCGCGCGGGCCGGCGGTGACGGTGCCGTGCAGGGTGTACCGCCGGAGGGACCCGGCGGCGCCGGATCCGCCGTCCGCGCGGGGGCGAGGGCTCGGGGAAGGGCTACGGGCGGGACGATGAGCGAGCACGAGCGATACGCCGGGGACGACGCGCCGGGCGCGGGGGCCGTGCAGGCCACCCAGCACGGCCCCCAGGACCGCAGCGGGGCGCGGGCGATGTTCGTCGAGCTGCGCAAGCTGCAGGACGGCAGCCCGGAGTACGCGGAGCTGCGCAACAAGCTGGTCCGCATGCATCTGCCGCTCGTGGAGCACCTGGCGCGCCGCTTCCGCAACCGCGGCGAGCCGCTGGACGACCTCACCCAGGTCGCCACGATCGGCCTGATCAAGTCCGTCGACCGGTTCGACCCGGAGCGCGGCGTGGAGTTCTCCACGTACGCCACCCCGACCGTCGTCGGCGAGATCAAGCGGCACTTCCGTGACAAGGGCTGGGCGGTGCGCGTGCCGCGCCGGCTCCAGGAGCTGCGGCTCGCGCTGACCACGGCGACGGCCGAGCTGTCCCAGCTGCACGGCCGCTCCCCCACGGTCCACGAGCTGGCCGAGAAGCTCGCCATCTCGGAGGAGGAGGTCCTGGAGGGCCTGGAGTCCGCCAACGCGTACTCCACGCTGTCCCTGGACGTCCCCGACACCGACGACGAGTCCCCGGCGGTAGCCGACACCCTCGGCGCCGAGGACGAGGCGCTGGAGGGTGTGGAGTACCGCGAGTCCCTCAAGCCGCTGCTGGAGGACCTGCCGCCGCGGGAGAAGCGCATCCTGCTGCTGCGCTTCTTCGGGAACATGACCCAGTCGCAGATCGCCCAGGAGGTCGGCATCTCCCAGATGCACGTCTCCCGGCTGCTGGCCCGCACCCTGGCCCAGCTGCGGGAGAAGCTGCTCGTCGAGGAGTGAGCCGAAAAGCGTGAGCCGAGCAGCGGGCCGGAGAGAAGTCGCTACTCGCTCCGGCCCGGTCCCCTGATGCCGAGGGCCCGGGTCGTGGCCGGGTTGACGAGGAGCACCAGCGCCACCACGGCGACGACCGCGAGGGCGATACCGGCCGGGATGGCCATGCTGTCGGCCTGGAGCAGGCTGTAGGCCACCGGCAGAGCCATGAGCTGGGTGATCACCGCAGGGCCGCGGCTCCAGCCGCGCCGCAACAGCAGACCGCGCGCGGCGAGCAGCGGCAGCAGCGCGAGTACGACGAGGGTGATCCCCAGGGACACGCCCTGCTTCCGGTCGGAGGCGCCGCCGGTGAGGCCGATGACGAGCATCCACAGGCCGCCGACCACCAGGGCGGCGCCCTCCAGGGCGGCGAGCACCGCCGCGTACGTCAGCCGGCGCGGGCGCGGCTCGGCGACGGCTTCGGTGGTGTCCGCGGTGTCCTTGGCGGGCTTCTGCTCACTGCTCACCCCAGCAGGGTAGCCGCCGCCCCACAGGCGCCCGCCCGCGCCCCGCGGCCGGAGAGTGTCCCCCCTCGCGGCCCGGAGAGTGCGCGGACTCACGCCCTCGCCTCTTACCCGATCCCTACCTCGCTCTTCGCCGGGTACCACCCAGTAGGTACGCTGCCCTCCATGCGTGCACTTCTCGTGGTCAATCCGGCGGCAACCACCACAAGCGCACGCAGGCGTGACGTCCTGATCCACGCGCTGGCGAGCGAGATGAAGCTGGAGGCGGTCACCACCGAGTACCGCGGCCACGCGCGCGACCTGGGCCGGCAGGCGGCGGACAGCGACGACATCGACCTCGTGGTGGCCCTCGGCGGCGACGGCACGGTCAACGAGGTCGTCAACGGCCTCCTGCACGCCGGGCCCGACCCGGACCGGCTGCCCGGCCTCGCCGTGGTGCCCGGCGGCTCCACGAACGTCTTCGCCCGCGCCCTGGGCCTGCCCAACGACCCGGTCGAGGCCACCGGTGCCCTCTTGGACGCGCTGCGTGAGGACCGGGAGCGGGTCGTCGGACTCGGGCTGACCTCGGGCACGCCCGGCACCGAGGACGAGGCGGTCCCGGACCGCTGGTTCACCTTCAACGCCGGGCTCGGTTTCGACGCGGGCGTGGTCGGCCGGGTCGAGCAGCAGCGCGAGCGGGGCAAGACGTCGACCCACGGGCTGTACGTACGCCAGGTGATCCGGCAGTTCCTCGGCGAGCAGGACCGCCGGCACGGCGCGATCATGCTGGAGCAGCCGGGTGAGGATCAGGTCCGGGATCTGGTCGTCGCCATAGTCTCGAACACGTCCCCATGGACGTATCTCGGCAATCGCCCCATGTACACGTCGCCTAAGGCCTCGTTCGATACCGGGCTCGACCTGCTCGGTCTCAGCCGCCTGTCGACGGCCGCGGTTGCCCGGTATGGCACCCAGTTGCTCACTTCGTCCCCGGAGCGCGGACCCCATGGCAGGCACGCCCTCTCGCTGCACGATCTGGACCAGTTCACCTTGCATTCGAAGGCTCCTCTGCCCCTGCAGATGGACGGCGACCACCTAGGACTGCGTACGAGCGTGACGTTCACAGGCGTACGCCGTGCACTGCGTGTGATTGTGTGAGCGGAAGGGGCGAAAGTCCTTTCACTCGAACGTTTAGGCCAGGATCCACCCCATGGAAGTACGGCTGTGACCTAGTCGACACCGAGGAATCAAAAAAAACTTTCCGGAAGGGGTTGTATCCGTCGCTGAGGTTTGCGAGTCTCTACGTGTCGATCGGGACGGCCCGCACCACCGGCCTCCACTGATCAACAGAACCCCTCTTCAAACCCAGGACCACGCCGGGGAGACTCGGCGATCGGCCCTTCACTTGTTGAGGGATTCGTGAAAGCGTTCACATTCACAAGCAACTTGCACGTAATACCAAGGAGAGGTAGCAGCCATGGACTGGCGTCACAACGCCGTTTGCCGCGAGGAAGACCCCGAGCTCTTCTTCCCCATCGGCAACACCGGTCCTGCGCTGCTGCAGATCGAGGAAGCCAAGGCCGTCTGCCGTCGCTGCCCGGTGATCGAGCAGTGTCTGCAGTGGGCGCTCGAGTCCGGCCAGGACTCCGGCGTCTGGGGTGGTCTCAGCGAGGACGAGCGCCGCGCCATGAAGCGCCGCGCCGCTCGCAACCGGGCCCGTCAGGCCTCCGCCTGACATACCCACCCCTGCTGACAGCCTGAGCTTGGCGGCGCGTGCACCACGTACGCATCTCCCGCCCCCGAGCCGCAGCGCGCAGTAACCCCCGATGCGCTTAGCGATAGAAGCAGAGCAGCAACGAGCACGAGCCTCGGACCAATGGCGGTCCGGGGCTTTTTGCTGCTCCACCGACTCCCGCCCAACCCCCTTTGACCGCAGGGCCGTTGGCTATTTCTGCGTCTGCACCGGAATGTCGAGGATCACCCGGGTGCCCCGCCCCGGTGCCGGGACCATGTCGAACGAGCCGCCCAACTCGCCCTCCACCAGCGTCCGTACGATCTGCAGACCGAGATTGCCCGAGCGGTGCGGGTCGAAGCCCTCGGGCAGGCCGACGCCGTCGTCCTGGACCGTGACCAGGAGGCGGGCCTCCTTGCTGGTGCCGCCGCGGACCGCGGAGACCTCGACCGTGCCGGTGTCGCCCTCGCGGAAGCCGTGCTCCAGGGCGTTCTGGAGGACCTCGGTGAGGACCATGGACAGCGGGGTCGCGACCTCGGCGTCGAGAATCCCGAAGCGTCCGCTGCGCCGGCCGGTCACCTTGCCCGGCGAGATCTCGGCGACCATCGCCAGCACCCGGTCGGCGATGTCGTCGAACTCCACGCGCTCATCGAGGTTCTGAGACAGCGTCTCGTGCACGATCGCGATCGAGCCGACGCGGCGCACGGCCTCCTCCAGGGCCTCCCGGCCGCGTTCGGAGTCGATGCGCCGGGCCTGCAGCCGCAGCAGGGCGGCGACCGTCTGGAGGTTGTTCTTCACCCGATGGTGGATCTCCCGGATGGTCGCGTCCTTGGTGATCAACTCGCGCTCACGGCGTCGCAGTTCGGTGACGTCCCGGCACAGCACCAGCGAACCGATCCGGGTGCCCTTGGGCTTGAGCGGGATCGCCCGGAACTGGATCACCCCGTCGTGGGCCTCGATCTCGAACTCGCGCGGCGCCCAGCCGCTGGCCACCTTGGCGAGCGCCTCGTCCACCGGGCCCCGGGTCGGGGCGAGCTCGGCGGTGGTCTGCCCGAGGTGATGGCCGACCAGGTCGGCGGCGAGGCCGAGCCGGTGGTAGGCGGACAGGGCGTTCGGGGAGGCGTACTGGACGACGCCGTCCGCGTCGAGCCGGATCAGTCCGTCGCCGACCCGCGGCGAGGCGTCCATGTCGACCTGCTGGCCGGGGAAGGGGAACGATCCTGCAGCGATCATCTGCGCAAGGTCGGAGGCGCTCTGGAGGTAGGTCAGCTCCAGTCGGCTGGGGGTGCGGACGGTGAGCAGGTTGGTGTTGCGGGCGATCACGCCGAGGACACGGCCCTCGCGTCGCACGGGGATGGACTCGACCCGTACGGGGACCTCTTCGCGCCACTCCGGGTCGCCCTCGCGCACGATCCGGCCCTCGTCCAGGGCCGCGTCCAGCATGGGCCGGCGGCCGCGCGGGACGAGGTGGCCGACCATGTCGTCCTGATAGGAGGTGGGGCCGGTGTTCGGGCGCATCTGGGCGACCGAGACGTACCGGGTGCCGTCGCGGGTGGGGACCCACAGGACGAGGTCGGCGAAGGAGAGGTCGGAGAGCAGCTGCCACTCCGAGACCAGCAGGTGCAGCCACTCGAGATCGGAGTCGTCGAGGGCGGTGTGCTGGCGGACCAGTTCGTTCATGGAGGGCACGTCTGCGAGCGTACCCGGGGCCCCGCGAGTGGCCGAAAAACACCCGCGGGCCGCGGCGCCTGGAAGGGACCCTCAACCCTCCCGGCACCGCAGCCCGGAGCATCATCGGCCGTGGGGTGTGCGGTCCCGGTCGGCCGAAGGTCGAGGAGCCGGGGCAGTCAGGGCAGAGAGCTCCGGTTCCTCGATCCGCCTTCCTGTGCGGGGAAGACGGAGGCTCGTGCATTCACTTGGAATTGTGGACTAGACCACAAGGACGTGTCCATGGCCTTGTCGGCATACACGACTGATGGCACTCGATGCCACGCAGCCTAGCCGCCCGGACTCAGTCATGGGGCCAGATGGTCATGGCAATTTCCGCGAGTGCTTCCAGTTCCTCCCGGCTCGCTCCGTCGCGCGCCCGCTGGGACATGCCCTGGATCATCGCGCCGGCGTGCCGGGCGAGGGCGGTGGCGTCGGTGCCGGCCGGGAGCAGCCCGGCGCGATGTCCGCCCGGATCAGGGAGGTCATGGCCGCTACGTCGGGGTTGCGCCGCTCGCGCAGCAGCCCCTCCACCTCGGGGCTGGTGCAGTCGGTCGCGGCGTGCACGACCAGGCAGCCGCAGGGGTGTGCGGGGTCGGTGTACTCGGCAGCGGCCTCGCGCGGCATGCGCCCGACGGCCGCGCGGGCCGTCGGCTCCTCGGCGAGGCGCGCCGGCGGACATCGCCGACGTGGTGGCCTTCCTGGACCCGGAGGACGGGCGCCGGGTGACGGGCCACTGGCTGGACGCGACGGGAGGGTCCCTCGGCTGAACGTTTCCCGGACGTTCTCCGCTCCTTTCCAGAGCCGGCGTACGCCGATTCTGTTAGATTGGTCTAAACCACATGGAGACGCACAGAGCCCACTTCAGAACGGCAGGCCCAGCGTGGAAGTTGTCATCGTTCCGGACGCCGCGGCCGGCGGCGAGCTGATCGCCGAGGCCATGGCACAGCTGCTGCGACGCAAGCCCGACGCCCTGCTCGGCGTGGCCACCGGCTCGACCCCGCTGCCCATCTACCAGGCGCTGACCGAGAAGGTGCGCTCCGGTGCCGTGGACACCTCGCGGGTCCGGATCGCCCAGCTCGACGAGTACGTGGGGCTGCCCGCCGACCACCCCGAGTCCTACCGCTCGGTGCTGCGCCGGGAGGTGCTGGAGCCGCTCGGCATAGGGATGGAGGCGTTCCTCGGACCGGACGGCACCGCCGAGGACATCCAGGCGGCGTGCGAGGAGTACGACCGCGCGCTCGCCACGGCCGGCGGGGTGGACCTGCAACTGCTCGGCATCGGCACCGACGGGCACATCGGCTTCAACGAGCCGTGCTCCTCGCTCGCCTCGCGCACCCGGATCAAGACCCTGACCGAGCAGACCCGCGTAGACAACGCCCGCTTCTTCGACGGCGACATCGAGCAGGTCCCGCACCACGTCATCACCCAGGGCATCGGCACCATCCTGGAGGCCCGGCACCTGGTGCTGCTCGCGACCGGCGAGGGCAAGGCGGACGCCGTCGCCGCCACGGTCGAGGGCCCGGTCGCGGCGGTCTGCCCGGCCTCCGCGCTCCAGCTGCACCGGCACGCCACGGTGGTCGTGGACGAGGCGGCCGCGTCCAAGCTGAAGCTCGCCGACTACTTCCGGCACACCTACGTCAACAAGCCGGACTGGCAGGGCATCTAGGGGATTGGGGCTGTCCGCCCCTTCCCGTCGGATCGGCCCGCGGTGTCCGGTGCCGTGCATCGCAAGGCGGAGGACCGCCCTCGTACTCCGGCGTGCCCGGCAGCGCGGCGGGGTGCGGTGCCAGGCGTCGCGGGCCCGGCGGGAGGGGGCAGGCAGGCCCTGGCGCGGGGCGCCGATACCGCCGCCCGTGCCGGTGCCCCTGCCCGGTGCGGGCCGCGCCCACCGGGGGCTATGGACTAGACCAACGCCGGGTGCGACGGTATACAGAGGAGATCGCGGAGCGTGCGGGTGGAGTCCGGACACCCGAAGCCGTGCCACGATGTGTGCCGTGGCCGATGCCAGGTCGGTCGCTTTCGGCATCCGGAGCCGGGAAGGCAGAGCATGAGCACCGACGTCAGCAGTGCGGAGACCGAGGCCGGCACGACCGTCCGTACGGCGCGCGTGCCCAAGTACTACCGCCTGAAGAAGCACCTGCTCGACATGACGGAGACGCAGGCGCCGGGCACGCCGGTCCCGCCCGAGCGCACGCTGGCGGCCGAGTTCGACACCTCCCGCACCACCGTCCGCCAGGCCCTGCAGGAGCTGGTCGTGGAGGGCCGGCTCGAGCGCATCCAGGGCAAGGGCACGTTCGTCGCCAAGCCCAAGGTCTCCCAGGCGTTGCAGCTCACCTCCTACACGGAGGACATGCGCGCCCAGGGCCTGGAGCCGACCTCGCAGCTGCTGGACATCGGGTACATCACCGCGGACGACCGGCTCGCCGAACTGCTCGACATCACGGCCGGCGGACGCGTGCTGCGCATCGAACGGCTGCGCATGGCCAACGCCGAGCCGATGGCCATCGAGACCACGCATCTGAGCGCCAAGCGCTTCCCTGCCCTGCGCCGGTCCCTGGCGAAGTACACCTCTCTCTACACCGCCCTCGCCGAGGTCTACGACATCCACCTCGCCGAGGCCGAGGAGACCATCGAGACCTCTCTGGCCACCCCGCGCGAGGCGAGTCTGCTCGGCACCGACGTGGGTCTGCCGATGCTGCTGCTCTCCCGTCACTCCCTGGACCGGGAGGGCAAGCCGGTGGAGTGGGTGCGGTCCGTGTACCGGGGGGACCGCTACAAGTTCGTGGCACGGCTGAAGCGCCCGGCGGAGTAGGGCTTCTCAACCGCCCTTCGCCGTACGGCCCGTGGACGTTCGCTGAATCGATATACCGATATGCGGACGAGGTCTTCCGCTGTCGCGACACCGTCACCTAGATTGCCTGCGCATTACACAGGTGATCAGCGAGGGGACGGAGAGCCGTGGCATGTCCGATACACCAGAAGTGAGACCACCGGTGGTGACACCGGTCCGTGTCGTCATCGGTTTGTGCCTCGTCGCGCCGTTCGTGGCGATGCTGTGGGTCGGCTCGTACGCCAAGACGGACCCCAGGTTCATCGGGATCCCGTTCTTCTACTGGTACCAGATGCTCTGGGTGCTGATCTCGACCGCGCTGACGATGCTCGCGTACAAGCTGTGGCAGCTCGACCAGCGCTCCCGCACGACCCAGAGGGGCGGTGAGGCGAAGTGAAGAACGGCGTCAACGGCGTCGCGCTCGGCGTCTTCATCTTCTTCTTCCTGGCCGTCACGGTCATGGGCTTCCTCGCCGCACGCTGGCGCAAGGCCGAGAACGAGCACTCCCTGGACGAATGGGGCCTGGGCGGACGGTCGTTCGGCACCTGGGTCACCTGGTTCCTGCTCGGCGGTGACCTGTACACGGCGTACACCTTCGTCGCCGTACCGGCGGCGATCTACGCGGCGGGCGCGTCCGGCTTCTTCGCGGTGCCGTACACGATCCTGGTCTATCCGCTGATCTTCACCTTCCTGCCGCGCCTGTGGTCGGTGTCCCACAAGCACGGCTATGTGACGACCTCCGACTTCGTGCGGGGCCGGTTCGGTTCCAAGAGCCTGTCACTGGCGGTGGCGCTGACCGGCATCCTCGCGACGATGCCGTACATCGCACTCCAGCTCGTCGGCATCCAGGCCGTGCTGGACGTCATGGGTGTCGGCGGCGGGGACGGCACCAACTGGTTCATGAAGGACCTGCCGCTGCTCATAGCCTTCGGCGTGCTGGCTGCCTACACCTACTCGTCCGGGCTGCGCGCGCCCGCCCTGATCGCGTTCGTGAAGGACGGCCTGATCTACCTCGTCATCACGGTGGCGATCATCTACATCCCGATCAAGCTGGGCGGCTTCGACGACATCTTCGCCAAGGCCGGTCATGCGTTCAGCCAGGTCAGCCCGGCCACCGGCAAACCGCGCGGCGCGCTCGCCCCGCCGGAGGCGGGCCAGTGGACGTACGCCACGCTGGCCCTGGGCTCGGCCCTCGCGCTGTTCATGTACCCGCACTCGATCACCGCGACCCTGTCGTCCAAGAGCCGTGAGGTGATCCGCCGCAACACCACGATCCTGCCGCTGTACTCCCTCATGCTCGGCCTGCTGGCCCTGCTGGGCTTCATGGCGATCGCGGCCGGTGTGAAGGTCAGCAACGGCCAGCTGGCGATCCCGCAGCTGTTCGAGGACATGTTCCCGGACTGGTTCGCGGGCGTGGCCTTCGCGGCGATCGGCATCGGCGCCCTGGTCCCTGCGGCCATCATGTCGATCGCGGCGGCGAACCTCTTCACCCGCAACATCTACAAGGACTTCATCAAGCCGGACGCCACGCCGAAGCAGGAGGCCCAGGTCTCCAAGCTCGTGTCGCTGCTGGTGAAGGTCGGCGCCCTGGCCTTCGTCCTGACCATGGACAAGACGGTCGCGATCAACTTCCAGCTGCTGGGCGGCATCTGGATCCTGCAGACCTTCCCGGCCCTGGTCGGCGGACTGTTCACCCGCTGGTTCCACCGCTGGGCGCTGCTCGCCGGCTGGGCGGTCGGCATGGTCTACGGCACGGTCGCCGCGTACGGCGTCGCCTCCCCGACCCAGAAGCACTTCGGCGGCTCGGCGAAGGAGATCCCGGGCATCGGTGAGATCGGCTACATCGGTATGACGGCGTTCGTGCTCAACGTGGCCGTCACGGTGGTCCTCACGCTCGTCCTGAAGGCCGTGAAGGCCCCCGAGGGCATCGACGAGACCCGGCCGGAGGACTACACGGCGGACGCGGGCGAACCGGGCGTCCAGAGCGAACTGGCGGGCGCCGCTCACTGAAGCGCCCTTCGCACCACCCGCAGCGGGCCGCCGGGATCGAGCAACACCGGCGGCCCGCTCGTATGTCCCCCGTCATACACGAGTTGACGCTCTGAAGCCATCACGACACACAACAGACACAACATGTGGGGGTGCCACGACAGCCCGGCACTAGATGTATGCTCGTCCTCGCTGTCGTCGCAGGGGAATCCGGTGCGAATCCGGAACTGTCCCGCAACGGTGTACTTGTGCGTGTCTGCGCACAGGAGTCAGTCCGAGGACCTGCCGCCAGCGCGCGCCCGGCCGTCCCGGTCCGGGTGCCTTCAGACGTCCGGGCCTCGTGGAATGGGCTGGTGGACGCGACGCCGTGCGCGCTCGTGGCTGCCCCCTGCCCTCCGCAAGGCCCCCGTGCCGAGCGAGGGAGAGCCCCACGTGACCATCGCGCCAGCAGATCCGGTTTCAGCCAGCGGCCTGGACACCGACGGTCCCGGTACCGCGTTGCTGCGGACCCTGACCGAGCTGACCGCCGACCTCCCCGACGCCGACCCCGGCCGGGTCGCCGCCGCCGCGCTGCGCGGCCGGTCCGCCCGGGCCGACGAGGCGGAGTTGCGCGAACTGGCCACCGAGGCCGCCGCCGGACTCATCTCCGAGGACCCCGCGTACTCGCGGCTGGCCGCCCGGCTGCTCACCCTCTCCATCCGCGCGGAGGCCGCCTCGCAGGGCGTGACGTCCTTCACCGGGTCCGTGGCCGTGGGCCACCGCGAGGGCCTCATCGCGGACCGCACCGCGGAGTTCGCGCGTCTGCACGCGACCCGTCTGGACGCCATGGTCGACACGGCGGCCGACGACCGCTTCGGCTACTTCGGCCTGCGCACCCTGTACAGCCGCTACCTGCTGCGGCACCCGATCACCCGCAAGGTCATCGAGACCCCCCAGCACTTCATGCTCCGGGTCGCCGCCGGCCTCGCCGAGGACGACACCACCCGCTCGGTGGACGAAGTCGCCGCGCTCTACGGGCTCATGAGCCGCCTCGACTACCTCCCGTCCTCCCCCACGCTCTTCAACTCCGGCACGCGGCACCCCCAGATGTCGTCCTGCTACCTCCTCGACTCCCCGCTGGACGAGCTGGACTCCATCTACGACCGCTACCACCAGGTGGCCCGGCTCTCGAAACACGCCGGCGGCATCGGTCTGTCGTACTCCCGGATCCGTTCGCGCGGCTCGCTGATCCGGGGCACCAACGGGCACTCCAACGGCATCGTGCCGTTCCTGAAGACCCTGGACGCCTCGGTGGCCGCCGTGAACCAGGGCGGCCGGCGCAAGGGCGCGGCCGCGGTCTACCTGGAGACCTGGCACTCCGACATCGAGGAGTTCCTGGAGCTGCGGGACAACACCGGTGAGGACGCCCGCCGTACGCACAACCTGAACCTCGCGCACTGGATCCCGGACGAGTTCATGCGCCGGGTCAACACCGACGGGCAGTGGTCGCTGTTCTCCCCGGCGGACGTGCCCGAGCTGGTGGACCTGTGGGGCGCGGAGTTCGACGCCGCCTACCGCAAGGCCGAGGCGGCGGGTCTGGCGAAGAAGACCATCCCGGCCCGTGAGCTGTACGGCCGTATGATGCGCACCCTCGCGCAGACCGGCAACGGCTGGATGACCTTCAAGGACGCGGCCAACCGCACCGCCAACCAGACGGCCCTGCCGGGGCACGTCGTGCACTCCTCCAACCTCTGCACGGAGATCCTGGAGGTCACGGACGACGGCGAGACGGCGGTCTGCAACCTGGGCTCCGTGAACCTCGGCGCGTTCGTCGACCCGGCGGCCCAGGACATCGACTGGGAGCGGCTGGACGAGACGGTCCGCACGGCCGTCACCTTCCTCGACCGCGTGGTCGACATCAACTTCTATCCGACCGAGCAGGCGGGCCGTTCGAACGCCAAGTGGCGTCCGGTGGGTCTCGGCGCGATGGGTCTGCAGGACGTCTTCTTCAAGCTGCGCCTACCCTTCGACTCCGCCGAGGCGAAGGCGCTGTCCACCCGGATCGCCGAGCGGATCATGCTGGCCGCGTACGAGGCCTCGACCGACCTCGCCGAGCGCAGCGGCCCGCTGCCGGCCTGGGAGAAGACCCGCACGGCCCAGGGCGTACTGCACCCCGACCACTACGACGTCGAGCTGACCTGGCCCGAGCGGTGGGAGGCGCTGCGCCGGCGTATCGCCGAAACGGGCATGCGCAACTCGCTGCTCCTCGCGATCGCCCCGACGGCCACCATCGCCTCCATCGCGGGCGTGTACGAGTGCATCGAGCCGCAGGTGTCGAACCTGTTCAAGCGCGAGACGCTGTCCGGCGAGTTCCTCCAGGTCAACTCCTACCTGGTGCAGGACCTGAAGAACCTGGGCGTGTGGGACGCGCGCACCCGTGAGGCGCTGCGCGAGTCCAACGGCTCCGTCGCGGAGTTCGCCTGGATCCCCGAGGAGGTGCGGGCGCTGTACCGCACGGCCTGGGAGATCCCGCAGCGCGGACTGATCGACATGGCCGCGGCCCGTACCCCGTTCCTGGACCAGGCGCAGTCCCTGAACCTGTTCCTGGAGACGCCGACGATCGGCAAGCTCTCCTCGATGTACGCGTACGCCTGGAAGTCGGGCCTGAAGACGACGTACTACCTGCGCTCCCGCCCGGCGACCCGGATCGCCCGTGCCGCGCAGGCGCAGCCCACCATCCCCGTCCAGCAGGCCGCCGACCCCGACGCCGTCGCCTGCTCCCTGGAAAACCCCGAGTCCTGCGAGGCCTGCCAGTAATGTCCACCCGTCACACGAACCTTCTCGACCCGGGCTTCGAGCTGACCCTCCGTCCCATGCGCTACCCGGACTTCTACGAGCGCTACCGGGACGCGATCAAGAACACCTGGACCGTGGAGGAGGTCGACCTCCACTCGGACGTCGCCGACCTCGCGAAGCTGTCCCCGGAGGAGCAGCACCTCATCGGCCGTCTGGTGGCCTTCTTCGCGACGGGCGACTCGATCGTCGCGAACAACCTGGTGCTGACGCTGTACAAGCACATCAACTCCCCCGAGGCGCGGCTGTACCTGAGCCGTCAGCTCTTCGAGGAGGCGGTGCACGTCCAGTTCTATCTGACCCTGCTGGACACCTACCTGCCCGACCCGGAGGACCGCGCCGCCGCCTTCGCGGCCGTCGAGAACATCCCCTCGATCCGCGAGAAGGCCGAGTTCTGCTTCAAGTGGATCAACGAGGTCGAGAAGCTGGACCGCCTGGAGTCCAAGGCGGACCGCCGCCGCTTCCTGCTCAACCTCATCTGCTTCGCCGCGTGCATCGAGGGCCTGTTCTTCTACGGCGCCTTCGCGTACGTCTACTGGTTCCGCAGCCGGGGTCTGCTGCACGGCCTCGCCACGGGCACCAACTGGGTGTTCCGCGACGAGACCATGCACATGAGCTTCGCGTTCGACGTCGTCGACACGGTCCGCAAGGAGGAGCCGGAGCTCTTCGACGACCAGCTCCAGCAGCAGGTCACGGACATGATGCGGGAAGCCGTCGAGGCGGAGCTCCAGTTCGGGCGGGACCTGTGCGGCGACGGTCTGCCGGGCATGAACACCGAGTCGATGCGCCAGTACCTGGAGTGCGTCGCCGACCAGCGCCTGACGCGCCTCGGCTTCGCGCCCGTGTACGGCTCGGAGAACCCCTTCTCCTTCATGGAGCTCCAGGGTGTTCAGGAGCTGACGAACTTCTTCGAGCGCCGCCCGTCGGCGTACCAGGTCGCGGTGGAGGGCACCGTCGACCTGGACGAGGACTTCTGAGCCTCCTTCTCCGCACGGCCCTCCTGGGCCTTTCTGAGCTGTCGGTCGATGCGCCGTTCGCGCACGGCGCCGATCGCGGAGGGGAGGACCAGGAGGAGCAGGATCCCGAGGGTGGCGAGCATTCCGATCAGGCCTTGTATCTGGTTTCCGGTCATGGACACCACTGTCGTGCCGGATGCTCCTGACCGGCAGTGGCAGGACTGCCGTAGGCCCTCGAATTACTGCCACCGACGCGGCACACTGGCAGCATGCTCAAGAACGTCGCCGCCGTGCTGCTGGACGGGGTGCATCCCTTCGAGCTGGGTGTCGTGTGCGAGGTGTTCGGCATCGACCGCAGCGACGAGGGACTGCCCGTCTACGACTTCGCCGTAGTCTCGGCCGAGGGACCGGACCTGCGCACGCACTGCGGGTTCACCGTGTCCACGCCGTACGGTCTGGAGCGGCTGGAGGAAGCCGATCTGATCGCCGTGCCGGCCGGGGAGACCTATGCCGTGCGGGAGTATCCGCCACAGCTGCTGGACGCCCTGCGGCGGGCCGTCGGGCGGGGTGCGCGGGTGCTGAGCGTCTGCTCCGGGGTGTTCGTACTGGCCGCCGCCGGGCTGCTGGAGGACCGGCGGTGCGCGGTGCACTGGCACCACGCCGAACAGCTCGCCCGGCGCTATCCACGGATCGCCGTCGAGCCGGATGTGCTGTACGTCGACGAGGATCCCGTGATCACCTCCGCCGGCACCGCCGCCGGGATCGACGCCTGTCTGCACATCGTGCGCAAGGAACAGGGACCCGAGGTCGCCAACAAGATCGCCCGGCGGATGGTCGTACCGCCGCACCGGGACGGCGGGCAGGCGCAGTACATCGAGCGGCCACTGCCGAAGGGTTCGTGCGACACCGTCGGCGAGGTGCTGGTGTGGATGGAGGAGCACCTCGGCGAGGAGGTGACCGTCGAGCAGCTCGCCGCCCGCGCGCACATGTCACCGCGCACCTTCGCCCGTCGCTTCCAGCAGGAGACCGGCACCACTCCCTACCGCTGGATCCTGCGCCAACGGGTGCTGCGCGCACAGGAGTTGCTGGAGGGCACCGACGAGACCGTGGACACGATCGCCTGGCGCACCGGGTTCGGAACGGCGGCCGCCATGCGGCATCAGTTCGTCCGGGCACTCGGCACGACGCCGAACGCCTACCGGCGCACGTTCCGCGGCCCCCACGCCGCGTGAGCGCACGCCGGTATCAGGGGGTGCGCCTCACCATTCCACGGGCCGCAGCAGCAGGTCGTGCGGGCGCAGGGTGATGCCCACACGGGTGGTGTCGTTCGACCGCGCGACCTGCTCGAAGCGGTACTTCGCCGATATCGCCGCCGTGATCAGGGTCAGCTGGGCCATGGAGAAGTGATCGCTCGGGCACTTGCGGTTGCCCGTGCTGAACGGGCTCATGGCGTGCTTCGGTACCTCCTTGGCCCGCTCCGGCAGCCACCGGTCGGGGTCGAAGTCGAGGTGGTGGTCGTAGGAGCGGGCGTCGCGCTGGATCGCGTACGGGCTGTAGACGATGTCCGCCCCGGCCGGAATGCGATAGCCGCCCAGCGAGGTATCGGTCACCGCCCGCCGCGTCAATATCCATACGGCCGGCCTGAGCCGCATGGCCTCGACGACGACATTGTTGGTGTGCGTGAGTGTGCGAACGTGCTCGAATCCGACCGGTCGGCCGCCGGTCACGGATTCGACCTCGGTCCGTACCTTCTCGGCGTGTTCCGGGTGTTCCGCCAGGACTTGGAGCAGCCACATGATCGTGGAGGCCACTGTTTCGCTGCCCGGGGTGAGTATCGCGACGACCTGGTCGTGGATCTCCTGTTCCCCGATGGGGTCGCCATTGTCGCCCTTCGCTTCCAGCAATGCCGTCAGCAAATCGTCCGGCCTTTGACCAGATGCCCTGCGCTCGGCGACGATCTCGTCGACGAGGAGATGCAAATCGGCCAAGGCCCGGTTGAATTCGCGGTTGGCCGGAAACGGCAGCCGGTACAGCGGTCCGAGCGGGACGACCATCCTGCGGTACATGCCCCGGAAGACGGTGGCGAGGTCGACGCTGAGCCGCTCGGCGCGCTCGTCCATGTACTCGCCGCGCAGCAGGCAGCGGGCGGCGATGCGGACGGCCACCCGGAAGGACTCCGAGGTGCACTCGACGGTCTCGCCGGGCCGCCAGCGCTCGGTCAGCGCATGCGCCTCCTCCTCCATGATCGGCCCGTAGTCCGGGATGGCGTCCAGCCGGAACGCGGGCTGGATGGTGCGCCGCTGGCGCCGGTGCCGGGGGCCGTTGGCGGTAGCCACACCTTCCTTGCCGAGCAGCCCTTCGAGGGACTCCCACAGCGGGCCGTCGATCTTGAAGTCGGGGCTGAGAGCGAGGGCGCCGGTGAGGGCGGGCGTGGTGACGGCGTACACCGTCTTGGGGCCGAGCTTGAGGCGTACGACGTCGCCGTGGTCGCGCAGCCGGGCCATGAAGGCGAGCGGGTCGCGGACCAGTTTCAGGCCGTGTCCGAGACCCGGCACCGCGCCGCCGGCCAGGGGCGGTTCGATCGTTTCGGAGGTCACGGGCTTCACAGACTCGACGGTCATTTCTCACCTGCCGCTTCGTTCGTGACGTACGGGGGCGTGGACCGGTCGTCCCAGCTGTCGACCATGTACCGGCCGGACTCGTGGTGGAACCAGTAGACGGAGCTGAACCAGTTCCGCATATTGCAGACACTGGCCCGCACCGCAGTGCTCAGTTCTTTTCCGCGGACGCTTCCGTCGTCGATTGCTTCGGCGAACAGAAGCGCTTCCTGCTCGGCGTCGAGAAATTCCAGGATGCATTCTTCGACGCGCCGCCTGACCTCGTCCACGGCTTCTTCGAGAGTCAGTCCCTCATGGGTGATGAGACTGATTCCGAGATTGTGGACCTCGTCGCCCGCGATTTCCTTTGGCAGCGAGCACAGGTCGTTGTACCAGGCGGCGAATTCCTGGCAGAGCAGTGCGGCCCGACGATAGGCCGGGTATTTCCGTACCCTGTCCGGGAGTTCGCAACCCGCGCTGGGTTCGAGCAGGTCCGTCCATATCCAGTGGGCGAAGGTGTGCCGACGCAGATCGAGGTATTCCTCGACGTCGGGTATGTATCCCTCGGTGCGGTTGCGGAATTCGCGGTCGTAGGCCTCGATCACCGCGTGGAAGTGCCGGGCGAAGCGCTGGTTCCAGGTGTGCGACAGGAAGCCGTACAGCCGCAGCACGCTGTCCGCGAACCCCGCGACCAGCGGGTCCGGGTGGTGCAGATGGTGCCTGGGCGCATCGAGGGCGGTGTGCAGGCGGTTCCTCAGCCGCCGCCAGTCGCCCGCCCGGCCGTGCACGATGTCACGGTCGTGGCGGTCGTCCCAGATGAAGAACCACGCACTGTAGTCGGCGATCGCTTGCAGGACCTCGTCAGGGGCGTTGACGTAGAAGCCCGCCATCAGGTCGGTGTAGCACAGTCCATCGGCATATTCCTGCACCTTGCCCGCCGGCATGAGCTGCCTTTTCAGCAGCCAGAGCCGTGTCTTCTCCTGGAGCCGGGGCCAATACGGATGCAGTTGCCGGGGAAAGGCGGATTCGATCACCGGGAGTGCCAACGAGGGTGGTACTACGACCGCCGTAGGCGTCGCTGTGGTGCTGTGTGGGAAAGCTTGCACGAACAAACCCCTCTCAGCCGCCAGGAGCGCACACCCCTCCTGTTGTGCCGGGCGTGCGCCGTTGTGCGTCCCCGCACTTCCCATTCAGCACCACAACTGACCGCCATGGGAACGGATTTGCTCCACTCACTACCCCAAGGTGCCGAGAATCCCCCCTCGAGTGACTGATTAAGGATCACTAGCGGACCGGAAGGGATCGGTTGTACGACGAGCGGACAAGCGAGCGAGGTCATACGAAGGGCGCCCGACCGGGAGTAATCCCGGTCGGGCGCCCCGACGGCCCTGCGGTGGCTAGTCGTTGGCGACCACCGGGTAGCGTGGCTCGTTCTCGGCCATCTGCCGCAGCGCGTCCTTGCGGTCCCGCTTCGACAGACGGTCGATGTAGAGGCGGCCGTACAGGTGGTCGGTCTCGTGCTGCAAACAGCGTGCGAAGTAGCCGGTGCCGCGGACCTTGATCGCGTTGCCCCGCTCGTCCTGGCCGGTCACCTCGGCATAGTCGGGACGCGCGAGCTCGGCATATGCCCCTGGCACGGACAGGCAGCCCTCGTTGCTGTCGTCCAGCAGGCGCCGTTCGGCCGGCAGATCGACCAGCCGCGGGTTGCACACCACACCGACGTGCCGGGTGCCCTCGTCGTCCTGGCAGTCGTAGACGAAGACCTTCAGGTCGACACCGATCTGGTTGGCGGCCAGGCCCACGCCCTCGGCGGTGCGCTGGCTGGCGAACATGTCGGCGGCCAGCTGCCGCAGCTCCTCGCCGAACTCGGTGACGTCCTCGCACTCCCGGTGCAGCACCGGGTTGCCGACGACCGTGATCGGCTGCGAGGCGCCGCGCTCACGCCAGGCCTTCTCGCGCTCCTCGCAGTCCTCCGTGTCGACGACGTACCCCTCACCGTCGACGGGGAGCACGCCCGCGTGCTGCTGATCGGTGTCCTGCTGAGCCATGACCGACGTATGCCTTCCTGCACAAAAACTGGGAGTGAATGCTGATACAGGGTACGTGCAGCGTCCCTCGAGGGGCGCGGGGAACGGTGCGGCCGGCCAGGACGGCGGGCAGCCTCAGCACACCTCTTCGAGATCCCGCCAGTCCCGGGAATCAGGGCTGTCCGCAACCCATCCGTCCAGCAGCCCCCGCACCAACGAAGCCGGCGCGGCCACGCCGCACTCCCGCTCCGGCACCCACAGCTGCCCGTCCGTCCGATGCCCCAGCGGCCCCGGGTGACCGGGCTCACTGTGATCATGCGGATCCAGCTGCATCCCTTCGCCCTCGTCGGAAGGCATCCGGGACTCGGAACACGTCCGGCACAGCAGCCGCACGGACGACGACCAGTCCTCCGCGGCGAACCCCGCGTCGGCGGCGAGCTGCTCCAGCGCGTCCCGGTCCGCCTCCGTGGCCGCCTCCAGCAGGACCACCCAGGTCGGCACGGGCGAGGGCGCCCACAGCTCGATCTCGTCGAAGACCGGGTAGGAATGCCCCGCGGACGTCGTGCGCTCGCCGTGCGGGACCCCGTCGTGCAGGACGACCTCGCCCCAGCGCCGTCCGGACGAGGGAAGCGGGATGGACAGCACCTCGATGCGCGCCGGGTCGAGCCGGCGGCCCCACACGACCTCGGCCTCACCCTCCGGGGAGAGCCGTACGGCCGCGCTGCCCAGCTCCATGCCGACCGGTTCGCCGACCGCGGCGGCGCCTGACCCGGGCACCTTCAGTCCGTACGCCTGCCAGGCGCGACGGGCCAGCGGCCAGTCCTGCAGGGCGGTGGCGGCGATGCCGACGTTCCACCAGTCGGGCGTACCGGTCTCCCGGTCGAGCAGGGCGACCGCCCTCAGGCCGGCCGCGCGGGCCTGCTCCCAGTCGTGCCGGAACTTGTGCAGCAGGGCGAGGTTGAACCAGGACTCCGACAGCCAGGGTTCCAGATCGGCGGCCCGTGTCAGCAGCTCGCCCGCGTCCTCGTAGCGTCCGTCGCCGATGAGTGTGAACGCGCGGTCCGTGGCCTGCCGCCAGGAGGCGGAGGGCCGGTGCCGTCCCTTGCCGAAGATCCTCACGATTCCCGCCTGCCAGTTCCATTTCCACACAGTGGGCTGGCTTGTGCCCCCGGACACCCTCTCCCTCGCATCCAACCACGTACGGTGGGAAAGGCGCTCATTACCCATGGGTTACCCAGCCACGCGCGGGGTCAGACAGTGCCGTACGTCTCCCGTCGGCCTGCGCCGGCCCGGTCTCCCGCCAGCCGCTCGGCTGGGCCAGCACCCGGGCGAGGGACTCGACGACCTCGGGGGCGTAGTCCCCGGCGGCGGCGAGGCGCAGTTCCTCCAGTGCCCACAGCGGACCTTCGGGGCCGGCGTCCCGGGTCTTCTCCTCGTAGGCGTTCACGGCCCGGACGATCCGTGCGGCGACGGGCTGCTCCGGGCAGGGGTCGGCCTGCCGCTCGACCACGACGGCGACGGCCGCGTCCACCCCGGTCTGCCGGACGACGGCCCCGCCGAGCAGCGCGATGCGCCGCTGCTGCGCGGCGGGCAGGTCCGCGGTGGCACCGGCCGGGACCGGGTCGACCAGGCTGAGCTGGCCGATGTCGTGCATGAGGGCCGCGTACTCCAGAACGGTCAGTTCGTCCCCGGTGAGGCCGAGATCGCGGCCGACGGCGAGGCTGAGCGCGGCGACCCGGCGGGCGTGGCCCGCGGGGGTGTACCCGGCTATCTCGGTGGCGCGGGCGAGGGAGGCGATGGTCTGCCGGTAGGTGGCGCGCACCGCGGCGTACCGACGGACGGAGAGCTGGGTGAGCAGCAGGGGCAGGCAGAACACGGGCAGCGCCCACAGTCCGGCGACGGCGACCGCGAGCGCCATCACGGCGCCGGTCGCGCAGACGGCGGAGCCGATGCCGAGCAGTCCGCGCAGCTCCTCGCGCAGCAGCGGGCCGAACGGCCAGCGGGTGCGGGCGTGCGCGAGGGCGGCGGCCAGGACGGCGTCGCACAGGCTGGTGAGACCGAGCAGGGCGATGAGGAGCAGGGCATAGGCGGGGCCGATCCAGGAGGCCAACAGGCCTTCGTTGTACAGGGGTTGGAAGCAGACGGCGGCGAAGCCGACGGTCAGGACGCGGCGGGCGAGGTGGTCGAGGGTGAGGGTACGGCCGGACCAGATGTGCGGGACGGCGCCGAGCAGGGCGGCGGCGAGGGCGACGGTGACGACCTGGGCGGCGCGATGGGTGGTGGGCTGTCCGGCGTCGGCGCCGAGCAGGGCGTACGACAGCGAGCCGGCGGTGGCGAGGGGCGCGGCCTGCCGTATCCGGGCGTCGCTCCACCGGGTCAGCTCGCCGACGGCTATGAGCACCCCGAAGGCGAGCGCGACACCCCGGTCCGCGAGGCCGGTCCACAGGGTGGCGGCGAGGCAGCAGGCCGCGGTGAGCGCGGCGGCGCCGTGGATCGGCCGCAGGGCGTTCACCCGGATGTCCCGGTGCTGGGGACCGGCTCCTGGGGTGCGCGCTTGTGCGCGGGTTCGTCGGCGGTGACCGCGGGGTGCCAGCCCTGGCGGTGCAGGACGCGGGCCAGCGCGCCGACCATCCGGGGGTCGAACTGGGCGCCCGCGCACCGCTCCAGCTCGGCGACGGCCGTCCCGACCGGCCGGGCTCTGCGGTAGGAGCGGGTGGAGGTCATGGCGTCGAAGGCATCGGCGACGGCGACGATCCGGGCGGACTCGGGGATCTGGGTGCCGACCAGGCCGTAGGGGTAGCCGCTGCCGTCGAGGCGTTCGTGGTGGTGCAGGATCGCGGCGCGGGCCTCGCCGAGGAAGGAGATCCCGCGGACCATCTCGTGGCCGTACTCGGGGTGCAGTTCGATGATGCGGCGTTCCTCGGGGGTCAGCGGGCCGTCCTTGCGCAGCAGCCGGGTGGGGACGCCGAGCTTGCCGACGTCGTGCAGGATGCCGGCGAAGCGGAGCATCTCGACGCGGTCGTCGTCCATGCCGAGTTCGCGGGCGATCATCACGGAGGCCTGTCCGACGCGTTCGCTGTGGCCGCGGGTGTAGCCGTCCTTGATGTCGACGGCCTGTACGAGGGCGCGGATGGTGGCCTGGTGGGCGGCGCGTTCGCGGTGGTACTGGGCGAAGACCCACCAGGAGACGCCCATCGGCAGCAGCACGAGCAGCGCGGCGACCGGGCCGTACGGGCTGCGCCACAGCACGGCCATCATCAGCCCGGCGAGTCCGTGCACCACCACCGGCGCGAGCGAGCGGGACAGCAGCCCTCGCCAGGCCTGCCGCAGCGGGATACCGAGGGCGACCGCGCGGATGCCGCCGTCGAGGACGGCCAGAACCAGGCAGAAGGCGAGGACGGCGGCGCCGGCGGGCAGCAGGGCGCGGGGGAAGTCGGAGGCGACGACGGCGTCCCGGCCGCCGAGCGCCCAGTGCACCTTGGCCGCGCCCCACACGGCGAGCGCGGGCTGCGCGGCCCGCCACACCCGCCGGAGCAGGGCGGGCCGCTGCTCGACCCGGCCCAGCAGGGCGGCGGGCAGCGGGACCAGCGCGGCGGCCGGCGGGGGCAGCAGGAACGCGCCGGCGAGCAGGACGGGGTAGAAGGTGCCGCCGAAGCGACGCCGTACGACGTACTCGCAGGCGGCGTAGAGCGCGGAGAGCAGGCCGAGCGCCCACCAGGGGGTGCGTATCGTCGGCAGCGGCAGCAGGCAGAGCAGCGCCAGCACGGCGACGCCGGCCACGTAGCCGCGCGCTCTCGCCGGAACCGCCTCCATCGCGCCCCTCCCCGACCACACCTGCCCAGGCTCGGAGCCTAGGGCGGAAACCGGCGGGTACGGGGCTTATGACCTGAGGATTAGCACGTTCGGGTGATGACCCGGCGGTCAGCTCTCCTGCGGAGTGGCGGTCACGTCGTGCTCGGGCACGGCCTGCCCGGAGCGGATCAGATCGAGCCGCCCCATGACCTTGGCACGCAGATCCGCCGGAACGTCGTCATGTCCGCAGCAGCGCTTGACGAGCTTCTTCACGGCCTGCTCCAGGCCGTACTTCTCCAGGCACGGGGAGCATTCCTCGAAGTGGTGCCGGAACTTGTCGCGATCGACGTCCGGCATCTCACTGTCGAGGAACTCGTACAGATGGTCGAGGACCTCACTGCAGTCCGTCTCGTGCGGATCTCCGCAGCTCATGAGCCCGAACCTTTCGCTTCGTTCGACTCTCCGGCACCCGCCGGAACCAGCCCGCGGTCACGGGCGTAGTCCTCCAGCATGCCGCGCAGTTGACGGCGGCCCCGGTGCAGCCGGGACATCACCGTACCGATGGGTGTCCCCATGATGTCCGCGATCTCCTTGTACGCAAAGCCCTCTACGTCCGCGAGATAGACGGCGATGCGGAACTCCTCGGGGATCGCCTGCAGCGCTTCCTTCACGTCCGAGTCGGGCAGGTGGTCGAGAGCCTGCGACTCGGCGGAGCGCAGACCCGTCGACATGTGCGACTCGGCGCGGGCCAGCTGCCAGTCCTCGATCTCCTCCGCGGCGGAGCGCTGGGGCTCACGCTGCTTCTTGCGGTAGGAGTTGATGAACGTGTTGGTGAGGATCCGGTACAGCCACGCCTTGAGGTTGGTGCCCTCGCGGAACTGGTGGAAGGACGCGTACGCCTTGGCATACGTCTCCTGCACCAGGTCCTCGGCGTCGGCCGGGTTACGCGTCATGCGCAGCGCGGCCGAGTACATCTGGTCGAGGAATTCGAGCGCGTCCCGCTCGAAGCGCGCGCTGCGCTCCGTGGTGGACTCGGAGGTCGACTCCGCGCTGACGCCCCGGCCCTCGGGCTGCTCCGCCTGGCCGTTGTCGGTCCCTGCGTCGGTACCGGTGACCGGACCCACCTCCTCAAGATCCCGGGCGGGACCGAGACCGGCCCCACTCGTTTCGGAGGATAGAACACGACCCGTACCTGCCGCCGCTCGAATAGAAGCGGTCTTGCCCGCGTGCAGCACCGACCAGTCCAGGTCAAGGCGGCTGCTGCGGCTCGGGCAAATGGTCGGACCCATGCGGCGGACTTCCTCTCCTACGACGTCGGTGCCGAGGCCTCAGCACTTCTGTCCGCCACAACAGTGCTCCGGCGCCGCGCATTCCCGGCCGTCACCCGAGTGACGCCAGCCACTCCACGACGCCCTCGGTGATGACCTCCAGGGCCCGCTCCTGGCCGATCTCCGCGCGCTTGGGGACCACGAACCCGTGATCCCCGTACGGCACCTCGATCAGCCGGAAGTCGCCCTCCGGGAACTCCTCCGGCTTCCCGAAGGGGTCGTTGCCGCCCTGGACGACGAGCGTGGGGACCCCGGCGCCGAGCAGTTCCCCGGCGCGGGACTTCTCCGGCTTGCCCGGCGGGTGCAGCGGGAAGCTCAGCGCGAGTACGGCGTGCGCGCCCAGCTCGGCCGCCGTACGGCAGGCGACCCGGGCACCGGCGCTGCGCCCGCCGGAGATCACCGGCAGATCCATCCCGGCCAGCGCCGGCCAGATGCCGCGCCAGCCGCTGTCCAGGGTCCTCGGCGCGGGCGCGACCTTCTTGCCCGCGACCCGCCAGGGCTGCTCGACGAGGGCCACGGTCACGCCGTGTCCCGGGAGCACCTCCGCTAGTGCCCGCAGGTCCCGGGCCTCGATGCCACCGCCGGCCCCATGACTCACGGCCAGCACCAGCCGCGCCTTCTTCGCCCGGTGCCAGGTGATGCGTGCGGTCCCGGCGTCCGTCTCGACAATCTCGATCACGCTAGAAGAGTGTGCCCTCTTCCGGCGCCGCCAGCTCCTTCAGCAGCTCCGGGCCGTTGTTGCGGACGTTGCTGACGGCCGTGGAGACCGGGTAGGCGCGCATCAGGCCGGGCGGCGGCGGGGCGAGCAGCTCGCGCAGGTCGTCCGGTTCGGTGCGGGCGGGGTCCAGCCAGGCGTCCCAGCGGTCCGGGGTGAGCATCAGCGGCATCCGGGGGTGGATGTCGGCGAGGGTGCCCGGGCCGTCGGCGGGGGCGACGGCCAGCGGCGTCCTCTCGGCCTCCGTGGTGATCACCGAGCAGGTGACCCACCAGGCCCGGGGGTGGTCGTCGGGCAGGGTCCGGTCGCGCCAGAACTCGTACAGCCCGGCCATCGCGAACACCGAGCCGTCGGCGGGCAGCACGAAGTACGGCTGCTTGCGCGGCCGCTTCTTCCTGCCCTCGACCTCCAGCTCGCGCTCGTCCTTGCCGGTGACCCACTCGTAGTAGCCGTCGGCGGGCAGGATGCAGCGCCGGGCGGCGAACGCACGCCGGTAGGAGGGCTTCTCGTGCACGGTCTCCGCGCGTGCGTTGATCATCCGGGCACCGCCCTCGGGCGTCTTGGCCCAGGACGGCACCAGTCCCCACCTGAGTTTGCGCAGCTGGCGAACCGGACGCGGGGAGTCCGCGTCTTTCAGGGGGCGGTCGAGTACGGCGTAGACCTCCTTGGTGGGAGCCACGTTGTAGTCCGGCTCCAAGGTCTCCTCGGGCTCCCTCCGCCAGAGGTCCGACTCCGCGCGCCCTGGGGGGACCCCCATCTCGATCTCGAAGACTCCTGCGAGATCCTCGGGCCTACGACTCGATGCATACCGTCCGCACATACAGGCAACACTGCCAGACCGCGTATCAGCACAGGGAGCCGCTCGAACCATGGACAGCCTCGCCGCCCTCGCGCTGCCCGACCTCTGGGACCGGCTCACCGGGACCCAGCCCGACCCCGATCTGTGGGTGGTGCTGGCCACGCTGGCCGCCGCGCTCGCCGTCATCGTCCCGCACCCCTTGTGGCGCATAGCGCGCAACGCGATCACCATCGCGCACGAGGGCGGCCACGGTCTGATCGCGCTGCTCACCGGCCGGCAGCTCACGGGCATCCGGCTGCACTCCGACACCAGTGGCCTCACCGTCAGCCGGGGCAAGCCGTACGGGCTGGGCATGATCCTGACGGCCGCCGCCGGCTACACGGCGCCCTCGCTGCTGGGCCTCGGCGGCGCCGCCCTGCTGGCCGCCGGCCGGATCACGCTGCTGCTGTGGGCGGCGACCGCCCTGCTGGTGGCGATGCTGGTCATGATCCGCAACGCGTACGGCCTGCTGACCGTGGTCCTGGCCGGCGGCGCCTTCCTGCTGGTGTCCTGGCTGGCGGGCTCCCAGGTGCAGGCCGCCTTCGCGTACGCGGTGGTGTGGTTCCTGCTGCTGGGCGGGGTACGACCGCCGTTCGAGCTGCAGACGAAGCGGTCCCGGGGAGGGGCCGGGGACTCGGACGCGGACCAGCTGTCGCGGCTGACGCACGTACCGGCGGGGCTGTGGCTGTTCCTGTTCCACGCGGTGTCGGTGTGCTCCTTGATCGGTGGGGGTCGCTGGCTGCTGGAGGTGTGAGCCGGAGGGACGACGCGCCCCGCGGGGGGCAGCATCGGCGGGGGTACGGGGCCGTACCGATACGCGGCACCGCCGTGGGGGCGCGACCAGCCCCAACGGCGCCGCACCCGAATGTCGGCCTCCTTATAAAGTGACCCCATGGCCCCGAACACCGCCCCTCCCGCCCTCTGGCCCGCCCCGCACGCGAGCGGAGCCGTCGACGCGACGGTCCACGTGCCGGGGTCCAAGTCGGTCACCAACCGCGCCCTCGTCCTCGCCGCCCTCGCCTCCGAGCCCGGCTGGCTGCGCCGCCCGCTGCGCTCGCGCGACACCCTGCTGATGGCCGGCGCCCTGCGGGCCATGGGGGTGGAGATCGAGGAGACGGTGTCATCCAGCTCCTCCGCCGCGGGCGGCCCCGACGGCACCGGCGAGGCCTGGCGGGTGCTGCCCACCGGACTGCGCGGTCCGGCCACGGTCGACGTCGGCAACGCCGGCACGGTGATGCGCTTCCTGCCGCCGGTGGCCGCGCTGGCCGACGGCCCGATCCGGTTCGACGGCGACCCGCGGTCGTACGAGCGCCCCCTGCACGGTGTGATCGACGCGCTGCGCGTGCTCGGCGCCCGGATCGACGACGACGGCCGGGGCGCGCTGCCGCTGACCGTGCACGGCGGCGGCGCGCTGGACGGCGGCCCGGTGTCGATCGACGCGTCGTCCTCGTCCCAGTTCGTGTCGGCCCTGCTGCTGTCCGGCCCGCGTTTCAACCAGGGCGTCGAGGTCCGGCACACCGGCGCGACCCTCCCGTCCATGCCGCACATCCGGATGACCGTCGACATGCTGCGCGCGGTCGGCGCCCAGGTGGACACCCCGGAGTCCGGCGGCGAGCCGAACGTGTGGCGGGTGACGCCGGGCGCGCTGCTCGGCCGGGACCTCACGATCGAGCCGGACCTGTCCAACGCCCAGCCGTTCCTGGCGGCGGCGCTGGTGACCGGCGGCAAGGTGGTCGTCCCGGACTGGCCGCAGCGGACCACGCAGCCCGGCGACCGGCTGCGGGAGATCTTCACCGAGATGGGCGGTTTCTGTGAACTCACCGACTACGGGCTGGTGTTCACCGGTTCGGGTGCCATCCACGGTATCGACGTGGACCTCGGCGACGTCGGCGAGCTGACCCCGGGCGTCGCGGCCGTGGCCGCCCTCGCGGACTCCCCCTCCACGCTGCGCGGCGTGGCCCATCTGCGACTGCACGAGACCGACCGGCTGGCCGCGCTCACCAAGGAGATCAACGAACTCGGCGGTGACGTCACGGAGACGGCCGACGGCCTGCACATCCGCCCGCGCCCGCTGCACGGCGGGACCTTCCACACCTACGAGGACCACCGCATGGCGACCGCCGGCGCGATCCTCGGCCTCGCGGTCGAGGGCGTGCTCATCGAGAACGTGGCGACGACGGCCAAGACCCTGCCGGACTTCCCCGAGCTGTGGACCGGGATGCTCGGGCAGTAGGGACACGCCATGCGCCGCTACGGCAAGCACACCGACGAGGACGACATCCGCAGCCGTCCCAACCGCAAGGGCAACCGGCCGCGTACGAACATCCGGCCCAAGCACGAGGACGCGGCCGAGGGCATGGTCCTCACCGTCGACCGGGGCCGGCTGACCTGCCTGGTCGAGGACCAGGTGATCATGGCGATGAAGGCCCGCGAACTGGGCCGCAAGGCTGCCGTGGTGGGCGACCGGGTGGCGCTGGTCGGCGATCTGTCCGGCAAGAAGGACACCCTCGCGCGGATCGTGCGCATCGAGGAGCGCGCCTCGGTGCTGCGGCGCACGGCCGACGACGACGATCCGTTCGAGCGGGTGGTCGTCGCCAACGCCGACCAGCTGGCGATCGTGACGGCCCTCGCCGATCCGGAACCCCGCCCCCGGCTGATCGACCGCTGTCTGGTCGCGGCCTTCGACGGCGGCCTGGAGCCGCTGCTGGTGATGACGAAGTCGGACCTGGCCCCGCCGGACAAGCTGCTGGAGCTGTACGGCGACCTCGACATCCCGTACGTCGTCACCAGCCGCGAGGAGCTGGAGAACGGGGACGCGGCGGACCGGGTGCGGGCGCAACTGGACGGCCGGATCACGGCGTTCGTCGGCCACTCGGGCGTCGGCAAGACGACCCTGGTCAACGCGCTCGTCCCGAAGGACCGGCGGCGTTCGACGGGACACGTCAACGCGGTGACGGGCCGGGGCCGACACACCACCACCTCCGCGCTGGCGCTGCCGCTCGGCGGGGACGAGGGCTGGGTCATCGACACCCCGGGCGTGCGCTCCTTCGGGCTCGCGCACATCGATCCGTCCCGGGTGATCCACGCCTTCCCGGACCTGGCGGCGGGTACGGAGAACTGCCCGCGCGCGTGCAGCCACGACGAGCCCGACTGCGCGCTGGACGCCTGGGTCGAGGAGGGCCACGCGGATCCGGCGCGGCTGTACTCGCTGCGCCGGCTGCTGTCCACGAGGGAGCGCCGGGAAGGCGACTGACCGCCGCGTTGTTTGCCGGGGGTCGACGCCGGTAAGTGCATAATCGCACCGAGCCGGTGATCCGGATCAACGGGAGGACAGCGCATGGCGTGGCTGCTGGTCGTAGTGGCCGGGATTCTGGAGACCGGTTTCGCCGTGTGCCTGAAGCTCTCGCACGGGTTCACCCGCCTGTGGCCGACGGTCGCCTTCGCGTCGTTCGCACTGGGCAGTTTCGGCCTGCTGACCCTCTCGCTGAAGAAGCTGGACGTCGGTCCCGCCTATGCCGTGTGGACCGGGATCGGCGCGGCGGGCACCGCGATCTACGGCATGGTCTTCCTCGGTGACCTGGTGTCCACGCTGAAGATCGTGTCGATCAGCTTCGTCATCATCGGCGTCATCGGGCTCCAGCTGTCGGGCTCGGCCCACTAGGCCGGTTCCGGCAGGGCGAGTTCGGCGCCGGAGCCGACGAGTCGGCGACGGTGGGGGTGCGCCTCGACTCCCGCCATCCGTGCGGCAGTCCGGCCCGGCTCCGTCACGCCGCCCGGTGCGGGACCACCGCACGGACCAGCTCCGCCATGCCGCCCTCCCCCGGCGGGGCCGCGACACAGGAGAGGGCGAGGCGGACGACCAGTTCGCAGGGGTGGGCCAGCCCGGCGGTGTCGACGGGGGTGGCGGCGGGCCCGGCCAGGGCGGTCACGGCGCGGTCCCGCACGATGCGCACGAAATCGCGGGGCGTCGGCAGCGGACCGTCCGCCCGGCGCTGCGCGGGCACCGCGGAGGAGGACGGTACGGCGGCGAGCGGCGGGGTGGGCAGCCGCTCGCTCCAGCAGCCGGTGAGCATGGCCCGTATCAGCTCGTTCTCCCGCGCGGCGGAGCCGGTCCACTCGGCGACCGCGGTCAGCCGCTCGCGGGGCTCGGCGGATCCGGCGAGCGCCCGCTCGACCCCGGCGAGGTAGCCGTCGGCCGCCCGTCGCACCAGCGCCCGGGCGAGTCCGTCCTTGCTGCCGAACTCGTTGTACAGGGTCTGCCGGGACACCCCGGCCGCCGCGGCCACGTCGACCATCCGCACCGCGGACCACGGCCGGCGCGCGAGCGCGGTGAAAGCGGCGTCCAACAGGGACTCCCGGGCAGCAGGCATCATCGCCTCCCTGGGCCAGAGCAGCTCTGCGCCCAGAGTTGACGCGCCCGTACGCACTGTCAAGACTCCGTGAGAGTCACCCTTTCGCGCGCCCCGCCCCTGCTGGCCCCGCACCGGCGCCGGAAGATACCGTTCCTACATGCCGGACTACCTGGACGACCTGCGCCTCGCCCACGTCCTCGCGGACGCCGCCGACGCCACCACCATGGACCGCTTCAAGGCTCTCGACCTGAAGGTGGAGACGAAGCCGGACATGACCCCGGTGAGCGAGGCCGACAAGGCGGCGGAGGAACTCATCCGCGGCCACCTCCAGCGCGCCCGCCCACGGGACGCGGTCCTCGGTGAGGAGTACGGCGTCGAGGGCACCGGCCCCCGCCGCTGGGTGATCGACCCCATCGACGGCACCAAGAACTACGTCCGCGGCGTCCCTGTCTGGGCCACGCTGATCTCTCTGATGGAGGCGGGCGAGGGCGGCTACCAGCCCGTCGTCGGCCTCGTCTCCGCCCCCGCCCTCGGCCGCCGCTGGTGGGCCGCGAAGGGCCACGGGGCCTACTCCGGCCGCAGCCTCACCTCCGCGTCCCGTATCCACGTCTCCCAGGTCGGCAAGCTCGCGGACGCGTCGTTCGCGTACTCCTCCCTGTCCGGCTGGGAGGAGCAGGGCCGCCTCGACGGCTTCCTGGACCTGACCCGCCAGGTGTGGCGCACGCGCGCGTACGGCGATTTCTGGCCCTACATGATGGTCGCCGAGGGCGCCGTCGACCTCTGCGCCGAGCCCGAGCTGTCCCTGTGGGACATGGCCGCCACCGCGATCGTCGTCACCGAGGCCGGCGGCAGCTTCACGGGCCTCGACGGCCGGCCGGGCCCGCACAGCGGCAACGCGGCCGCGTCCAACGGCCTGCTCCACGACGAGCTGCTCGGGTATCTCGACCCGCGCCGCTGAGCGAGGCGAAGGCGCGCGCACGCCCACAATTGGCGTCGCGCGCCCCCTTGTTGACCCTCCCTTTACCTGTCACCCTGAGCCCACCCCCACTTGTGCATTTGTGAATCCCCGCACAGGGGATTCCTAGGAGGTGGACCATCCATGCTCGTCCGTGACGCCATGAGCGCGGTGACCCTCACCGTCGGCCCCGCTCACACCCTCCGCCAGGCGGCCACCCTGATGTCCGCGCGCCGCACCGGTGCCGCCGTGGTCCTCGACCCGGACGCCGGCGGCATCGGCATCCTCACCGAACGCGACATCCTCATCTCCGTCGGCCTCGGCCAGAACCCGGACACGGAACGCACCCACGCCCACACCACCACCGACGTCGTCTTCGCCGCCCCCACCTGGACCCTCGAGGAGGCCGCCCGCGCCATGACCCACGGCGGCTTCCGGCACCTGGTCGTCCTCGACGGCGGCGAGGTGGCCGGCATCGTGTCGGTGCGCGACATCATCCGCTGCTGGCTTCCGGCCCGCGAGCCCGCACCGGCCCGCTGAGCACGCGTAACGGGGCATTCGGAACGGGCCGGACCCCGAGCACCGTGGGATCCGGCCCGCCCAGCAGCACGGAACGTGCCGCCGACTCAGCCGCGCAGCGCCCGCACCGCCGCTTCCAGCCGCTTGCCGAACTCGGCGTCGGCGCTCGCGAAGTTGCCGATCGCCCGCTCGGCGATGTCCTGGCGTGAGACCGCGGAGATCGCACCCGCCAGGTTGGTGATCAGCCGCTCCTTCTCGTCCTCCGCCATCAGCCGGTAGAGGGCGCCCGCCTGGACGAAGTCGTCGTCCTCGGCGTGCACGGGGGTCGGGTGGTTGCCGGTGGAACCGTCGACCGAGGCGGCCTGCCACAGCGCACGCCCCGTCTGCCCCGGCCCGCCGAAGCTGTTCGGCTCGTAGTTCTTCGCGCCACCGTGCCGGCCGTCGTACAGGAAGCCGTCGCGGGAGTTGGTGCGCGCCTCGGTGGCGTGCGGGCGGTTCACCGGCAGGTGGTCGGCGTTGATGCCGACGCGGTAGCGGTGCGCGTCGCCGTACGCGAAGAGCCGGCCCTGGAGCATCTTGTCCGGGGACGGGCCGATGCCGGGCACGAAGTGCGCGGGGCTGAAGATCGACTGCTCGACCTCGGCGAAGACGTTCCGCGGGTTGCGGTTCAGTTCCAGCCTGCCGATCTCGATCGGCGGGTAGTCCTCGTGCGGCCAGACCTTGGTGAGGTCGAACGGGTTGAAGCGGTACGTCGCCGCGTCCGCCGCCGGCATGATCTGCGCCTGCACGGTCCAGCTCGGGAACTCGCCGCGCTCGATCGCCTCGCGCAGATCGCGCTGGTGGGAGTCGGGGTCGTTGCCCGCGAGCACCGCGGCCTCTTCCGCCGTGAGGTTCTTGATCCCCTGGTCGGTCTTGAAGTGGTACTTGACCCAGAAGACCTCGCCGGCCTCGTTGCTCCACTGGTAGGTGTGCGAGCCGTAGCCGTTCATGTGACGGTACGACGCCGGGATGCCCCGGTCGCCGAACAGCCAGGTCACCTGGTGGGTCGACTCCGGGCTGAGCCCCCAGAAGTCCCAGACGTTGTCCGCCTCCGTGGAGCCCGTGTACGGGTCGCGCTTCTGGGTGTGGATGAAGTCCGGGAACTTGATCGCGTCCCGGATGAAGAACACCGGGGTGTTGTTGCCGACGAGGTCGTAGTTGCCCTCCTCGGTGTAGAACTTCAGCGCGAAGCCGCGCGGATCGCGGACGGCGTCCGCCGCGCCGAGGTTGCCGGCCACGGTCGAGAAGCGCAGGAAGACCTCGGTCTCCTTGCCGGCCTCGGAGAGGAAGGCGGCCCGCGTGTACGGCGTGACGTCGGCGGTCACCGTGAAGGTGCCGTAGGCGCCCGCGCCCCGGGCGTGCACGACCCGCTCCGGGATGCGTTCCCGGTTGAAGTGGGCGAGCTTCTCCAGCAGCAGCTGGTCCTGGACCAGGACCGGCCCGCCGACGCCCGCCGTCTCGCTGTTCTGGTTGTCGGCGACCGGAGCACCGGCCTCCGTGGTGAGCGGTCCCTGCGTCACGTGCGCCTCCTGCGTCATCACTGACTGATCCTGTCCCAGTCCTGTCCTGTGGCCAAAGCCGTTCCCGATCCTACATTGGACTAGATCTAAGTCAATTAGTGTTCCAATCTCACACCTATTCCCGTCCTGGTCCCCTCTCCTGTTAGGCTGATAGCTATGAGCGACCTTCTGGAACGGCTGCGTGGACGCGGATGGCGGATGACCGCGCAGCGGCGCGTGGTGGCCGAGGTCCTGGACGGCGAGCACGTCCATCTGACGGCCGACGAGGTCCATGCGCGCGCCGTCGCGAAGCTGCCGGAGATCTCCCGGGCGACCGTCTACAACACGCTGGGCGAGCTGGTCTCCCTCGGCGAGGTGCTGGAAGTCGCGACGGACAAGCGCGCCAAGCGGTACGACCCGAACGCGCACCGCCCGCACCACCACCTGGTCTGCGCCCGCTGCGGCGCGATCCGCGACGTCCACCCGACGGGCAACCCGCTCGCCGACCTCCCCGACACGGAGCGCTTCGGCTTCACGGTGTCGGACGTCGAGGTGACGTACCGGGGGCTGTGCCCGAACTGCGCGGGCGCGTGAACCCGGGCGCGTGAACGAAGTCGCGTGAACCAGGGGGCGCAAGCCCCCTTTTTTCGGGCCTGCACGCGCCTGCCCACACCTAAACGCACCTAGGGCCGGAATCCATCTCTGGATTCCGGCCCTAGGTCATCAGTAGCGGGGACAGGATTTGAACCTGCGACCTCTGGGTTATGAGCCCAGCGAGCTACCGAGCTGCTCCACCCCGCGTCGGTGAACACGACATTACGCGAGGGCGGCCCACGGAAGCAAATCGATTGGGGACCGAGTGACCAGGGCCACTGCGCGGTCAAGCAGAGAGCTCTTCCCGCAGCGCATCCCTGAGCCGTCCCGCCCGCTCGGCGACCTCCGCCGGGCCCAGTGCCACCGCACGGTCCGCCCACCGCTGCCCCTCCGCCAGCTCTCCCCGACGCGCGTAGACAAGGGCCAGCCGTAGGGCGGCCCGGCCGTGCCCGGCGTCGGCGGCGCGCGTCCACCACACCGCCGCCTCCGGCTCACTGCCCTCCCGGGCCAGCAGCAGCCCCAGATTGAAGGCGCCGTTGCGTGATCCGGCCTCCGCCGCCGCCCGGTACCAACGTGCCGCCTCGACCACATCACCCCGGGCGGCGGCCAGCATGCCGACCCGCACCTGCGCCCGCCGGTGGCCCTGGGTGGCAGCGCGCTCGTACCACTCCTCGCACTCGGTCTTCTCGTGCACGATCTCGCCCAGCTCGTGCGCGGGCTCCGGCGGCCGGCGCGCGTCGAGCAGGGTGGCCAGCCGGTATGCCGCCTCCGCGCTGCCGCCGCCGGCCGCGCAGCGCAGATGCCGTTCGGCCTCCCGCTCGTCGCCCTCGCGCAGCCGGGCGATCCCGACCTGGAGCGCGGCCTCGGTGTGCCCGGCGGCGGCCGCCCGCTCGTACCAGCGCAGCGCCATCTCGGCCGCCTGCCCGGTGCCACGCCCGGCGTAGAGGA
The DNA here is from genome assembly GCF_001280015.1 of Streptomyces sp. MMG1121. GTDB lineage: Bacteria > Actinomycetota > Actinomycetes > Streptomycetales > Streptomycetaceae > Streptomyces. The sequence goes on along the minus strand of NZ_LGDV01000200.1, from coordinate 12,983 downwards.
TCCCGAGATTGAACGCGGCGTCCACGCTCCCCGCCTCGGCGGCCTTGGAGAACCACGGCTCGGCGCCGGTGGTGTCACCGCCCTGCAGCAGCAGGATGGCGAGCGCGTTCGCGGCCTCCCGGTGCCCTGCGTAGGCGGCCCGCCGGTACCACTGCTCGGCCTGTGCGGTCCGCCCCTGCTCGGCGCAGAGCAGCCCGAGGTTGTACGCGCCGTTGTCGTCGCCCGCGTCCAGCGCCGCCCGGTACCAGCGCTCGGCGGTCTGCGTCTCGCCGCGCTCGGCGTGCAGCGCGCCCAGCGCGTTGGCCGCGTTGCCGTCGCCCTCCTGGGCGGCGCGCAGCCACCACACGGCCGCGCTCTCGGTGTCCCCGGCGTCGCGCAGCAGGAAGCCCAGCGCGCAGGCGGCCCGGGCCTCGCCGTCCTTGGCCGAGGTCAGATACCAGCGCCCGGCTTCCTTCAGCTCTCCCCGCTTCTCCAGGATCGCCCCGAGGTGCAGCGCGGCCCGCCGGTGACCGCGCGCGGCGGCCTGCCGGTACCACTGCTCGGCCTCCGCGACAGCGTTGTCGGACCCGCTCTCGTCCTCGTGTCCCTCCGTGTGGTCGAGGGCGCGTGCCAGCCGGTACGCCGCCTCCCGGTGCCCGCGCTCGGCGGCGGCCCGCATCCAGTGCTCGGCGCCGACGTCACCGCGGTGCTCCAGCAGGTCGGCGAGCGCGTAGGCGCCGAGGACGTGGCCCTGTTCGGCGGACTGGCGCAGCCAGTACTCGGCGGCCGGCTCGTCCCCGCGCTCGCGGTGGTAGCGGCCGAGCGCGTGCGCGGCGGCGGCGGAACCGGCGACGGCGGCGATCCGCCACCAGCCGGCGGCCTCCTCGGGGTAGCCGCGCTGGTGCAGCAGGACGCCGAGGTTGTTGGCGGCGGCCCGGTCGCCGGCCGCGGTGGCGGCGCGCAGATGGGCTTCGGCTCCGTCGAGGTCGCCGCGGCGCAGCAGCATGGCTCCGAGGACGCTCGCCGCCTCCGCGTCGCCGCTCTGCGCGGCGAGAGCGAGCCGTACCTCTTCAGCGGCATCCCCCATGTCGCTCACTTCGTCGCGGGTCGGCTCCTCACCGGACGGCTGCACAAATCGCCCTGACTCGAACAGAGTTGCCTTGTCCCCCATAACGTCCATCGTCGCACCACCTGCAACCTGGGTACACCCGGTATACCGCAGCCCGTGAGGTCACTTCAGCGTTTTGTCGACATGCCCACAGGACGACAAGTCAAACACACACCACTCAACTCCCCACGGCGGCGCGGCCGTACCTCCCCTCCGGATATGAGTTCGCACACCACGAAGGCCCGGATCCCTTGGGATCCGGGCCTTCGTTCGCAGTAGCGGGGACAGGATTTGAACCTGCGACCTCTGGGTTATGAGCCCAGCGAGCTACCGAGCTGCTCCACCCCGCGCCGTTTGCCTGGTAACCGTACCACGGCGCGGGGGGTCTTGATCAATTGCTGCTCTTGCCGCCGCCCTTGGCGCTGCTCTTGTCGGCGTTCTTGCCGCTGCCGGACTGAGCGGCCTTCGCCTCCGCCTCCTGCGCCCGCTTCAGCGCGGCCTGCAGATCCTTCTGGGCCTTGGCGTACGCGGCCCAGTCCGCCCCGTCCGGATTCCGCAGCGCCTGCTGGCCCGCGTCGAAGGCCTTCTGGGCGTCGTCCAGGGCCTGCTGGACGGTCGGATTGGTGGACGTGGGCGGATTGCTGGTGCCGGTGTCCGGTGGTGTCGTGGTCGAGCCCGTCGCACCGAAGACCTTGTCGAGAGCGGCGTCGAGGGTGTTCTCGAACGCGGTCTTGCCCTCGTAGGTGACGAGCACCTTGCGCAGCAGCGGGTACTTCAGTCCGCCACCGCGTACGTAGACCGGCTCCACGTAGAGCAGTCCTCCGTCCAGCGGCACGGTCAGCAGGTTGCCGTACTCGATATCGGAGTCGCCGCCCTTGAGGAGTCTGATCGCCGCGGCGATGTCCTGTTCGGAGTTGAACTGGCTCTGTACCTGTTTGGGCCCGTCGACCGTCGTGCTGGTCGGCAGTTTCAGGATTCTGATCTTGCCGTAGTCACTGGTGCCGGCCTCGGCGTCGACCGACATGAACGCACTGAGATTGTCCCGGCCGTTGGGCGTGAACGTCGTCGACAGCGAGAACGCCTGCTTGGCCTGGTCGGGCATCTTCATGCTCAGGTAGTACGGCGGCACCGCGCTGCCCGACTTGTTGGTCGGGTCGTCCGGCACCTGCCACACCTCGCTGCCGGTGAGGAACGTCTGCGCGTCCGTCACGTGGTAGCGGGTGAGCAGTTCGCGCTGGACCTTGAACAGGTCCTGCGGATAGCGCAGATGGGCCATGAGCTCCGGGGAGATGGCACTCCTCGGCTTCACCGTCCCGGGGAAGGCCTTCATCCAGGTCTTCAGCACCGGGTCCTGGGTGTCCCACTGGTAGAGCTTGACATCACCGGTGTACGCGTCGACAGTCGCCTTCACCGAGTTGCGGATGTAGTTGACCTGGTTCTGCTGGGCCACCACGGTGCGGTTGTTGTTGGTGGCGGTCAGCGAGTCGGCCGTGGTGTCACCGAGAGTCGTGCGGGAGGAGTACGGGTAGCCGTTCGACGTCGTGTAGGCGTCGACGATCCACTGGATACGGCCCTTCACCACCGCCGGATAGGCGTCGCCGTCGATGGTCAGCCAAGGGGCGACCGCCTCGACGCGCTCCTTGGGCGTGCGGTTGTACAGGATCCGCGAACCCTTGCCGATCGCACCCGAGTAGAGGATCTGCGGCTCGTTGAACGCCACCGCGTACGCGGCCCGGTTGACCGGGTTGTCGAGGTTGACCCCGCTCTTGCCCGTGTAGCTGGTGGTCTTCTCACCGCTGTCGTCGGAGTAGTCGATCTCCTTCTGGGGACCGCCGACGATGGAGTAGGTGGTGGTCTTCTCGCCGTAGTAGATGCGCTGTTCGTACGTGGGCAGCTCGCCCCGGGACGGCAGGTCGTACTCGGTGAAGACGGGCTGGCCCTGGGAGTCGGCCTCGGTACCCTTCGCGGCGACCACGCCGTAGCCGTGGGTGTAGCGGAAGTGGTCGTTGATCCAGTTGTTCTTCGGGATGCCGTCCAGGTTCAGCTCGCGCAGACCGAGGACCGTGTCCTGGTCCTTGGTGTTCTTACCGTCCTTGGCGGGGTACCGGTCGACGTCCAGGTTGGTCGGGAACCCGTAGTAGTTCTTCATCTGCTGGAGCTGCTGGAACGTCGGCGAGACGATGTTCGGGTCCATGATGCGGATGCTCGCCGCGGCATCGGCGTCGTCGCGCAGCTTGGTCTTGTCCTTCGTCGTGGACTGACCGGAGTACTCGGTGACCTTGGCGTCGTCGATGCCGTACGCCTCGCGGGTCGCCTTGAGGTTCTTCTGGACGTACGGGGCTTCCTTGGCCTGCTCGTTGGGCTGCACCTGGAACTTCTGCACGATCGCCGGGTACAGCCCGCCGATCAGGATCGCGGACAGGACCATCAGGCCGAAGCCGATGACGGGCAGCTGCCAGGTGCGCCGCCACAGGGTGGCGAAGAACAGCAGCGCGCAGATGACCGCGATGCAGAACAGGATCGTCTTCGCCGGCAGATAGGCGTTGGCGTCGACGTAGCGCAGGCCGGTCCAGTTGCCGGTCGCCTTGAAGTCGCTGGACTTGACGGCCAGGCCGTACCGGTCGAGCCAGTAGGCGACCGCCTTCAGGGCGACGAAGATGCCGAGCAGCACGGACAGATGCCCGGTCGCGGCGGCGGTGGCCCGCGCGCCCGGGCTGGTCAGGCGCAGCCCGCCGTACAGATAGTGCGTGAGCGCGGCGGCGATCAGGCTCAGGATGGCGGCGGCGAAGCCGAAGCCCAGCAGGAAGCGGTACCAGGGCAGGTCGAAGGCGTAGAAGGAGACGTCGAGGTGGAACTGCGGGTCCTTCTGGTGGAAGGGCACGCCGTTGACCCACATCAGCCAGATCCGCCACTGACTGGACGCCGAGGCTCCGGCGATCAGGCCGACGAGCGCGGTGACGGCGAGCAGCAGCCACTTCTTGTACGGCGCGATGCCCATCCGGTAGCGGTCGAGGCTCTGCTGCTCCATGGACATGGCGCTCAGCGGAGGCCGCATCCGGTGCGCCACCCAGATGTTGACCCCGACGGCGACCGCCATCAGCAGACCGAAGACGAAGAACAGCCCGATCTTGGTCGACAGGGTCGTCGTGAACACCGACGAGTAGTGCACCGACCGATACCACAGCCAGTCCGTCCAGAAGCCCGCGAACATGGTGAACGCCATGCCGAGGACGGCCAGGACGCCCAGTGTCATGAGCAGGCCCCGGACACGCCGGGACGGGCGGCCCGCTCTGATCCGCGGTCCCGTCGGGCCTCCGCCGCGGTCCGGCATCTGGAAAGCCAAGGTGCGCACCTCGAAGTCGCTGTCGGTCCGTCAGGCCCTCGTGGTCGTGGGCCCTCCGTGGCCCCCCGTGATCGCGGGCCCACACCTATGCAACTTACTCAGGGATTACACGGTTCCCGATTCCGGCCATGAACGAGGCAGGATTGTGACCATGTCCAACACTCCCATGGCAGCGAGCCCGCTCACCCGGGCCGTACTCGAGATCGACGAGTACGTCTCCGGCCTCGGCTGGGACCAGCCCGCCCGCCTCTTCGCCCTTGTAGACACCGCACGGCTGCGGAATCAGGAACCGTCGCTCGCGGCCCAGCTGGGTCTCGACGGCGAGTCCGAGACCGCCGGTCTCACCCCGATCGAGCAGGACGAGCTTCCGTCCGGCAAGCCGCTCGACGATTTTCTCGGCACCATCGCCTGGCCCGACGCGGTCGTCGGCTGCGCGCTCTCGGTGGAACGTCTGATGCTGCCGCCGTCCGCCGAGGCTCAGGTCCCGCAGAACCTGAGCGACGCCAAGCTGGCGAAGTGGGTGGCCGAGCACCCCGAGCGCCAGGAGGTGCGCATGACGGTCGCGGTGCTGCGCGACGGCACCCGCGAGTCTGCGCTGCGGCTGCGCGAGAAGGACTCTCCTACGGAGGTCCTCACCGGCCCGGAGCTGGTGCCCGGCCTGGCGGACGCCCTGGCGGCGACGTTCGCGGACTGACCGCCGCTTCTTGCGGTACGGCACTGGGGGCGCCTCTGGTCGCGAGGGGCGCCCCCAGCCGCGTCACGTACCCGTCAGCCCTTGGTGGTGCACTTGGGCAGTGCCGTGGTGTTCCCGCTGCGGATGTCCTTCAGCGAGCTGATCGCGTCGCTGATGTTCTTCACCTTGACCAGGGTGAGCCCGCTCGGGGTGTCCTTGGCGGCGGCCGCGCAGTTGTCGGCGGGCGTCAGGAAGTACTGGGCGCCCTTCTCGCGCGCACCGACGGTCTTCATCTCGACGCCGCCGATCGGGCCGACGGTGCCGCTGTCGTCGATGGTGCCCGTGCCGGCGACGAACTTGCCGCCCGTGAGGTCGCCCGGGGTGAGCTTGTCGTAGATCCCGAGGGCGAACATCAGACCGGCGCTGGGGCCGCCGACATCGGCGAGCTTGATGTCGATGGTGAACGGGAAGGTGTGGTCGGTCCCGGCGGAGATCCCGACGATGGCCCGCGCGGGGCCGCTGTCGTCGGACTTCTTCGTGGTCAGGGCGACGTCCTGGGTCGTGGTCGCCGTCTTGTGCGCCTTCTCCGCGGCGGCCTGCTCCTTGGCGGGGATGACCGTGAAGACGACGCGCTGCCCGGGCTTGTGCTTCGTGACGAACTTGGCGACGTCGGACGGCTGCTTGACCGCCGTACCGTCGACGGCCTTGATCACGTCACCGGCGTGCAGCCTGCCCTCGGCCGGGGAATCCTTGATCACGGTGGAGACGATGACCCAGGACTTCACCGGGATGCCCAGCTCCTTCAGAGCGGACACCTTGGCACTCTCCTGGGACTGGCTGAACTCCTCGGCGTTCTGCTGCGAGGACTGCTCCTCCGTCGTGCCGTTCGGATAGAGCGTGTCGTGCGGGACGATCTTGGTGTCGTGGTCCAGCCAGCCGTAGACGGCCTCCACGAGGTTCATCCGGAAGTCCGCGCTGGTCACCCTGACCGTGGTCATGTTGAGGTTGCCGTCGGTCTTGTACGTCTTGTGCCCGGTGATCTGCAGCACCGGCTCGCCGTCGTGGTCCCCCAGCGTGTTCACGGTCGGGCCGGGAGACATCTCCGCGTAGGGCACGGGGATGAGCACTCCCGCGCACAGGAGCGCGATCAGCATCAGGGTGGAGGCGAGCATCGTCGCGGTGCGGCGTGGCATGCCACGACAGTACGGGACGCCTCTGTCAGCGGCCCGTCAGGGCACCCTCGTCGGGCCCCCCGGCCTCCGAGTTGGACTTCTCCATCGCTGCGCGGAACCGGGCATAGCCGTCCAGCTCGGGCCCGTCACCGCGCACCTTGCGGGTCCGATTGGCCCAGCTGCCCCAGACCCCGCCGCCGATCGCGGCCAGAAGCGGAATCAGCAGCCAGACAAGCGCCCCCATGCCGACCTCCCAACGCCAAGAGCGTCTGCAACTGACTGATCAGCAGATTAACCATCCGCACAGACAACGCTCACGCGAGGGGGTCGGTTACGCAACCGGAGGGGCGGGTGTGCTCCAGGTGACGTACCTCAGCAGGCCCCGACCCACTCCTCCGTCCCGTCGGAGAACTTCTGGTGCTTCCAGATCGGCACCTCGTGCTTGAGGTCGTCGATGAGCTTGCGGCAGGCGTCGAAGGCCTCCGCGCGATGCGGACAGGCCACGCCGACGACCACGGCGATGTCCCCCACCGCGAGGTCTCCCACCCGGTGCACGGCGGCCAGCGCCCGCACCGGATACTCCGCCACGACCTTCTCGGCGACCCGGCGCATCTCGGCCTCGGCACTGGGGTGGCAGGAATACCCGAGCGCGTCGACGTCGGCACCCCCGTCGTGGTTGCGCACGGTCCCCACGAACAGCGCGACTCCCCCGGCCGCGTCGTCCCCGACGGCCCGGAACACCTCGTCCAGGGAGAGCGCGGTCTCCCGGACACCGATCAGCTTGATGGGATCCTGCGCCGCCTGCTCACCGGGATGCTCGTTCGCGTGTGCCATGCCCCCATCGTGCCGCACGCCTGTGACAACGGGGAATACGAGATTCACCAGGCACGCGCGTGCCTGCGTTTGGAGCGTCCTACGACGGAGCCGGGGGCGGCGGTCCCACCCCCGGCCCGGGCCGCCTCACACGCGGCGCCGGGCCTTCCGGGCCCGCCGTACGACAGCCGCAGCGCCCAGCAGGGCGACCGTCGCTCCGGCGGCACCCGCGGCCGTGGCGTCCTTGCGGCCGAGCCGGCGCCCGGCCACCGTGTGCCGGCCGGAGACCTCGTCCAGCAGCTCGGCGAGCACCTCCTCGTTGGTCCAGCGCGGCCGCCACCCCGCGTCGTGCAGCCGGCTCCCGCTGATCACCCAGGGATACATCGTGTATGCCAGATCCCCGGCCGGGGACGGTGTGAGCCCGATCCGGTGCAGCCGGGCCGCCGCGCCGAGCGCGACCGCCGACGGCAGTTCCATCCGCCGGATCCCGCTCAGCTCCTCGACCTCCTCCTGCTCCAGCCACCCGTCGCAGCCGACGGCCAGTTCCCCCTCGACCTTCTCCAGAACGGCGTACTCCAGCGCACTGCACAGGTCCTCGACGTGGCAGAACTGCCACGCGGGCCGCGATCCGGCGACGACGAGCAGTCGCGGCGACTCGAAGTACCGGGTCAGCGCCGTGTCCGTGCCGCCGACCAGCACGGCGGGCCGTACGACGGTGACGTTGAGCCCCGGATGCGCCCGCGGCGCCCGCCGCGCCAGCCGCTCGATCTCCAGCAGGTCGCCGACCCCGGTGGCCTCGGCGGTCGCGCGCAGCTCGGCGTCCTCCGAAAGGGGCAGCTCGTTGTCCGGCAGGGCGCCGTAGACCATGGCCGAGGTGCACAGCACCACCCGGTGCACACCGGCGGCCGCCGCGGCCGTGAGGACGGTCTGTGTCCCCCGGACGTTGTAAGCGGTACGCGCCGCCGCATCCGTCTCCAGGTCGAGGTCCAGCGCGAGGTGTACGACGACGTCGGCGCCCCGCAGCTTGTCCGCGATGGCGGGGTCGCGCACGTCGAGGATGTGCCACTCGGCTTCGGCACAGTCCCCGCGCCGCTCGTCGATGGCGATGACCTGCTTGATCTCCTCGGAGGCGGCCAGCCGCTCGGTGAGCAGGGCGCCGATCCCGGTGGCGGCGCCGGTGACCGCTACGACGGGCCCGCGCGAGGCGGGAGGGGTTGAGGGGTTTCGCGCTGCGCGAACCTGCGGATCTGGGGAACTCACCGGGCGTCTCCAGCGGTTGTCTTCAATACGAGCGCGAGTGACGCGTGCGTACCAGGTGTATCCATCCTGCCGCAGGCCTTCCGTGGGCAAAGCACCGAGGCCCGATCGGGTCAGGGTGTCTACGCTGGGTGGTGTCGGGCAGCCGCGCCGCCGGAGACAGACCGGTGGCCTTACCAGCCGAGGAATCCTGTGAGTGACACCCCATTCGGTTTCGGCCTTCCGCCGGAGGAGCCGGAAGACGGCGACGAGGGCAAGAAGAAGGACCAGCAGAGCGGTGGTGGGCAGGGACCGGCCAACCCGTTCGGCTTCGGCGGCCTGCCCGGAGCCGGAGGCTTGGGCGGCCCCGGCGCCGACAATCCGCTCGCCGCGATGTTCGGTTCCCTGAACCCCACCGATCTGGGCGCCGCGTTCCAGCAGCTGGGCCAGATGCTCTCCTACGAGGGCGGCCCGGTGAACTGGGACATGGCCAAGCAGATCGCCCGCCAGACGGTGGCCCAGGGCACCCCGGACGGCACGAAGGACGCCAGCGTCGGCCCGGCCGAGCGCAAGGCGGTCGAGGAGGCCGTGCGCCTGGCCGACCTGTGGCTGGACGACGCGACGTCCCTGCCGTCGGGCTCCGCCTCGGCGGTGGCCTGGTCCCGCGCGGAGTGGGTCGAGGCGACCCTGCCCGCGTGGCAGGAGCTGGTCGACCCGGTCGCCGAGCGGGTCGGCGCGGCCATGGGCGACGTCCTGCCGGAGGAGATGCAGGCCATGGCGGGCCCGCTGATCGGCATGATGCGCTCGATGGGCGGCGCCATGTTCGGCACGCAGATCGGGCAGGCCGTAGGCGTGCTCGCGGGCGAGGTCGTCGGCTCCACCGACATCGGCCTGCCGCTCGGCACCGCCGGCAAGGCCGCGCTGCTCCCGGCCAACATGGAGGCCTTCGGCAAGGACCTCGGCGTGCCGCAGGAGGAGGTGCGGCTGTATCTGGCCCTGCGCGAGGCGGCCCACCAGCGCCTCTTCGCGCATGTGCCGTGGCTGCGCTCACACCTGTTCGGCGCGGTCGACGGGTACGCGCGCGGGATCAAGGTCGACACGGCCAAGCTGGAGGACGTGGTCGGCCAGTTCGACCCGCAGAACCCCGAGCAGCTTCAGGACGCGCTCCAGCAGGGCATGTTCCAGCCGGAGGACACGCCCGAGCAGAAGGCCGCCCTGGCCCGTCTGGAGACGGCTCTGGCGCTCGTCGAGGGCTGGGTGGACGCGGTGGTGCACGCGGCCGCGAAGCCGCGTCTGTCGTCCGCCGACGCCCTGCGCGAGACCCTGCGCCGGCGCCGCGCGACCGGCGGCCCGGCGGAGCAGACGTTCGCCACGCTGATCGGCCTCGAGCTGCGCCCGCGCCGGCTGCGCGACGCCTCGCGCCTGTGGGCCTCGCTCACGGACGCGCGCGGGGTCGACGGCCGCGACGGCCTGTGGGCCCACCCGGACATGCTGCCCACCGCGACCGACCTGGACGACCCGGACGGCTTCGTGCACCGCGAGCAGCTGGACTTCTCCGAGCTGGACAAGATGCTCGGCGAGGCGGCCGGAAAGCCGGACCTGCACAAGCCCGACCTGCACAAGAAGGACGACGGCGAGGCCGAGGGCGACGACACCGAGTGAGTCTGTACGACGACGCGGTCCTCGTGCTGAAGGGGTACGAGGGCCAGGGAGAACTGCGCCAGGCCTACCTGGACCATCTGGCGGCCCACCCGGACGGCATGTGGAAGGCCTGCGGCGCCGGGCACATCACGGCGAGCGCGCTGGTGATCGACCCCGGGCACGGCCGGGTGCTGCTCACCCTGCACAAGAAGCTGCGGATGTGGCTCCAGATGGGCGGCCACTGCGAGCCGGACGATGCGTCCCTGGAGGCGGCGGCGCTGCGCGAGGCGGCCGAGGAGTCCGGGATCGCAGGGCTGACACCGCTGCCCGGCGGCCCGCTCCGCCTGGACCGGCATCCGATCCCGGCGCCGTGCCACTGGCACTTCGACGTCCAGTACGCCGCCCTGGCCCCGGCCGGCTCGGTGCAGACGATCAGCGACGAGTCCCTCGACCTGCGCTGGTTCGCCTACGACGAGGTGGCAAACGTGGCGGACGAGTCGGTCGTACGCCTGCTGGAAGCGACCCGCGCACGGCTGTGAGCGGGTAAGGGGCGACCACCTGGACGGTCGCCCCTTACTGTTGCGTTCCGGACCGAGCCGCTGCGGCTCAGCTCCAGACGTTCCCCTGGTTCTGTCCGCGCGCCCCCTGCTGCCCCATGCCGAACTGGGCGGCGAGACCCGACCCGATCACCGCGTTCTGCGGCGGCAGCAGCTCGCTGGGCTGCACGAGCGCGAACCCGGAGCCCATGAAGCTCAGCTCCCAGCCCTCACCGGTGTTGCCGCGCCTGCGCCACACGCCGGAGGAGTGCGTCTGGGCCTGCATCTGCACGCGCAGCCCGGTGGACCAGGCGACGATCGCGTCCGCGTCGCAGTTGACGTACCGGTCGGGCGTGACCTGCATCAGCAGCGGCGAACCGGAGGTCATCAGGGCGACCTTGCCGCGCCCGGTGATGTTCAGCTGGTACTTCCCGGAGCCGGAGACACCGTAGAGACTGTCGACGGCGATGACCTCGTGGTGCAGCGAGGAGTCCATGGCGAGGACGTAGGAGCTGTCGACGGTCAGTCCGTCCTGCTCGACGTCCATGATGTGCACGTGCTGGGCGAGGTTGGCGAGATAGACCGTGCCCTGTCCGTGACAGCGCATCAGGTCCAGGCCCTCGCCCGTGTACGCACGCGCGCGTGCCTGGTTGTTGCTCTGGTACTCGGCGTCGAACTCGAGCAGCCCCTGGTAGGCGACCATGGTGCCCTTGCGGGCGAGGATGTCGTCGTGGCCCTCCAGGGTGACGCGGAGCAGCTGCGAGTTCTGCAGGCTCCAGCGCTCCTGTGTCTGGAGGTCGTTGTGCGCGAAAAGCGGGCTCTGCATGACGTTCTGAATCCCCCTCAGCCCCGGATCCGGAGGCGGTCGGTGCTGTCCTCGCTGGGCTGGACGACGACGATGCCCTGGCCGGAGAAGGCCATCTGGTAGGCCTCGCCACTGCCCCGGCCGATCAGCGACTGCGCCTTGAAGCTGCGCTTGCCGCGCACCTTCAGGTTCGGCGACCAGGCGACGAGCGCGTCGGGGTCGACATAGGTCTCGTCCTCGCCGCCGCCGCAGTCGACGACGATCGGCACGCCCCGGGAGGTCAGCGCGACCCAGCCCTGCCCGGAGATCTTCGTGTTCCACAGCCCCTGGCCGGCGAACTTCGCCAGGCCCTTGACCCGCTCCACGCCCCAGCTCAGGTGCGCGTCGAAGGCGAGGAGGTTGCTGGCGTTGACGGAGATGCCGTCGCCGTTGAGGTTGATCACGACGACGTTGGCGCCGTAGTCGGCGAGGTAGAGCAGTCCGTCGCCGGAGCACTTCATCAGGGGCGCGCCCTCGCCGGTGATCCAGTCACGGGCGATCTGGCGGACGGCCGGCGGGTTCGGCTCGTACTGGACGAAGCCTTCGTAGGCGACCATCGAGCCCACGCGCGCGAGGAGGTCGTTTCCGGTCTGCATGGCGACCTTCAGCATGTGCTGGCCGTGGTTCTCCATGCGGGCGGTGACGGGTGCGGGAGCGTAGCCCGCGAGCGGCTGGTTCATGACGGGCTCCCTCAGACCTCGTACGGCTGGACGACGATGAAGTTGCCGGGTGCGCCCCGGAACTGGAGGTTGACGCTCTCTCCGGTGTCGCCCGGGTAGGCGTTGCGGCGCATGCGGACCTGGCTGGAGACGATCACCTGGGAGGCGGCCGACCAGGCGACGACGGCGTTGCAGTCGGCGAAGGTGGTCGGCGTGACCGGCAGGACGACGGGCGTGCCGTGCGTCTTGACGACGATCGTCCCGGTGCCCTGGAACTGCATCGTGAACAGCGCACCGCCGGGGATGCCGTGGCCCTCGATGCGGCGGACCTCGTGGTGCAGGCTCTCGTCGAAGGCGAGGACGTTCTCGGCGGACACGCAGATCGCGTCGCCCTGGAGTTCGATGGGGTGCAGCTGGGTGGCGTTCTCGGCGAGGAACACCTGGCCCTGGCCGGTGCAGCGCATCAGCTGCATCTCCTGGCCGGTGGCGTGGCCGACGATCCGCCCGGCGAACCCGGCGCCCTTGTAGCCGAAGTCGACCTTGCCCTGGTAGAGCACCATGCTGCCCTGCCGGGCCAGCACGGGCTGTCCGCCGATGCCGAGGTCGACCCGGATGAGCTTCTTGTTCTGCAGCGTCCAGCGCTGCCCGGTGGGCGTCTCCTTGAACATCTGGAGTGCGGCCGTCACACCGGCGGCGCCGGCCGGGGCGCCCTGCGGCACTCCATAACCGGCGGCCTGCTGGCCGTAACCGGGCGGCATGGGAGCGGCCGGCTGACCGCCGTAGGGGGGCGGCTGCTGGCCGTAGCCGGGCGGCATCGGCGCGCCGGGCTGACCGCCGCCGTACGACGGCTGCTGCGGCGGCTGGCCGTAGGGCGCGGGGTGCGGGGCGGGAGCCGGGGCCGGGGCGGGGGGCGGTTCCGGGCCGCCGACGGGTGGGCGCAGGGGGGCGATGAGCGTCGGCGCGGCGTGCACGTTCGGCA
>NZ_LGDV01000199.1 GCF_001280015.1 Streptomyces sp. MMG1121 | reverse complement strand
GGAGGGGTTGTCGTACGGGGTGCCGCGCATCGCGATCGTCTCCAACGTCACCGGTACGCTCGCGTCCGCCGACGAGATCACCACCGCCGACTACTGGGTACAGCAGATCCGCCGGTCGGTACGGTTCCACGAGGGCATGCGCTGGCTGGACTCCCAGGGAGTCACCACCTTCCTCGAGCTCGGCCCGGCGGGCGCGCTCTGCGCCATGGGCCAGGAGTCCGTGGCCGCCGGCACTGAGCTGATCCCGCTGCTGCGCGCGAACCGCCCGGAGGCCGACGCGGTCGCCGTCGCCGTGGCCCGCGCCCATGTACGGGGTGTCCAGGTCGACTGGGCGAAACGGTACGCGGGCCGGGGCGCCCGCCGAGTTGAGCTGCCGACCTACCCCTTCCAGCGGCAGCGCTACTGGCTGGACGCCGGCGGCGCGACCGGCGACGCCGTGGGCCTCGGCCTGCACCCGGCCCAACACCCGCTCCTGGGCGCCACCGTGGCGCTCGCGGACCACGACGGTCTGCTGCTCACCGGCCGGTTGTCGCTGGCCGGTCAGCGCTGGCTCGCCGGTCATGTGGTCGGCGACACGGTCCTGTTGCCCGGCGCCGCCTTCGCGGAGCTGGCCGTACGCGCCGGGAACGAGGTCGGCTGCGACCACGTCGACGAACTGGCCCTCGAAGCCCCCCTCGTACTCCACGAGCAGGCAACGGTCCAGCTCCAGTTGGCCGTCGGTACGGCGGACGAGCGCGGCAGGCGGTCGGTGGAGATCTACTCCCGCCCGGCCGCCGCTGCGGATGACGTGGCCGGTGGCTGGACCAGGCACGCGAGCGGGTTCCTCTCGGCCGGCCGCCCCACGCCGTCGTTCGCCTGGGCCGCCGCCTGGCCGCCGCCGCACGCCCAACCCTTGGACGTGACAGGGCTGTACGAGCGGCTGACCGAGGCCGGATTCGCGTACGGACCCGCGTTCCAGGGCGTACGCGCGGCCTGGGCGGAGGGGGACGACGTCTACGCCGAGGTGGCGCTGCCCGACGGGCACCGGTCCGAAGCCGGTCGGTACGGGCTGCACCCCGCCCTGCTCGACGCGGCACTGCACCCCGGCACGCTGGGCCCCCTGTTCCGGGACGCGGACCGGGCCCGACTGCCCTTCCTGTGGACCGGGGTACGGCTGCACGCCGGTGGCGCCGACACGCTGCGGGTGCGGCTGACTGCCACCGCCCCGGACACGCTCGCGCTGTCGGTGGCCGACGGGACCGGCGCGGCCGTACTGTCGGTGGAGTCGCTGGTCTTTCGGCAGGTGACCGCCCAGCAACTCGACAACGCCCGCTCGACGGTGCGGCGTTCGCTGTTCCGCCTGGGCTGGAGGCCGGTCGAGGTGCCCGCCATGGCCGACGGCACCGCCGACGCGGTCGCGTTCGGAGACTGGCAGGACGCCGTCGGTTCGGACGCGCCCCCGCCGCCCACCGTGGTGGCCGCCTGCCTCCCCGGCACGGGCGACCCGGCCGCCGCGGCGCATGCGGCCACCGCCTATGCGCTGCGGGTGGTGCGCACCTGGCTGGCCGACGACCGGTTCGGGGGGACCCGGCTCGCGATCGTGACCACAGGCGCGGTGGCCACGTCCGACGAGGAGAGCGCCGACCCCGCGGGGGCGGCGGTGTGGGGGCTGGTGCGGTCGGCGCAGTCCGAGCACCCGGGCCGGATCGTCCTGATCGACGCGGAGGCGGAGACGGGCGCGGACCCGGCCGAGGGCGCTGTCCCGGACGCCGTACTCGCCTCGGCCCTGGCGACCGACGAACCGCAGGTGGCCGTACGCGACGGAGCCCTCCTGGTCCCGAGGCTGCGTCGAGCCGCCTTCGCGCAGGAGGGCTCGGGTCGAGAAGACGCCGGGGCCAGCGCCTTCGGCCCCGCCGGAACGGTGTTGATCACCGGGGGCACCGGCGTGTTGGGCAGCCTGCTGGCCCGGCACCTCGTGGCCGAGCACGGTGCCCGTCATCTCGTACTGGCCGGCCGGACCGGCCCCGAAGCGCCCGGCGCGGCCGAACTGGTCACGGAACTGGGCGAGTCCGGCGCCGAGGTCACCGTCGTCGCATGCGACGCGGCGGACCGCGCGGCCCTCGAGCGGCTGATGTCCGGGATCTCCCCGGCGCACCCCCTGACGGCGGTGGTGCACGCGGCGGGCGTCCTGGATGACGGCGTGATCGAGTCGCTGACGGAAGAGCGCCTGCGCTCCGTACTCCGCCCCAAGGTCGACGCCGCGTGGAATCTGCACGAGCTGACGCGTGGACTGGACCTCGCCGCCTTCGTGCTGTTCTCGTCCGCCGCGGCCACCTGGGGCGGCCCGGGCCAGGCCAACTACGCGTGCGCCAACGCCTTTTTGGACGCGCTCGCGCACCTGCGCCGCGCCCAGGGGCTGCCCGCGCTCTCCCTCGCGTGGGGGCGGTGGGTGCAGTCCGGCGGTATGGCGGGGCAGCTCGCGCGGGTCGACGTCGACCGGATGTCGCGCGCGGGCATTGGTGCCCTCTCCGAGGAGGAGGGGCTGGCGCTGTTCGACGCCACGGTCACCGGCACGGCCACGGAGTCCGACGCCGTACTGCTGCCGATGCACCTGGACACCGGTGCGGTGCGCGAACGTTCCGCGCAAGTTCCGTACATCTTGCGGGAGTTGGTTCGTACGACCGTCCGCAGGGCCGGTCGGGCGGCGGCCGACAGCACGGTACGGAACCGACTGCGTGCCCTTCCCGGCGACGAGCGGGACGCGGCCCTGCTCGACTTCGTGCAGGAGCAGATCGCCGCCGTGTTGGGGCACTCCTCGAAGGAATCCGTGGATCCCCAACGGGGCTTCGGAGAACTGGGGTTCGACTCGCTGACCGGAGTGGACCTGCGCAACAGGCTGAACGAGGCCACCGGCCTCCAGCTGCCCGCCACCGTGATCTTCGACCACCCGACCCCGGCCGCGCTGGCCGGCCGTCTCGGCGTGGATCTCTTCGGCGAGCGGGCCGACGGCCCCGCCCCGAGGACGGCACAGGCGAGCCCAACCGCCCCCGCCGCCGGGGCGGACGCGGCCGACGACCCCATCGCGATCATCGGCATGAGCTGCCGGATGCCCGGTGGCGTGCGCTCCCCCGACGAGCTGTGGGAGTTCGTGGCCAGTGGTGGCGACGGCGTCTCGGTGTTCCCCACCGACCGTGGCTGGGACCTCGACGCCCTCTACGACCCCGACCCCGACAAGCCGGGCAAGAGCTATGCCCGAGAGGGTGGATTCCTCTACGACGCGAGTGAGTTCGACGCCGACTTCTTCGGGATCGGCCCCCGCGAAGCCCTCGCCATGGACCCGCAGCAGCGGCTGCTGCTCCAGGCGTCCTGGGAGGCGTTCGAGCGGGCCGGGATCGACCCGGCCGAGCTGCGCGGCAGTGACACCGGGGTCTACGCCGGCGTCATGTACTACGACTACGCCTCGCGCCTGACGGCCCTGCCCGGCGAGGTCGAGGGCTATGTCGGCACCGGCAACACGGCCAGCATCCTCTCCGGCCGGGTTGCCTACACGTACGGACTCGAGGGTCCGGCCGTCACGGTCGACACGGCGTGCTCGTCCTCGCTGGTCGCACTGCACATGGCCTGTCAGTCGCTGCGGCAGGGCGAATGCTCGCTGGCGCTCGCGGGCGGCGTGACCGTCATGTCCAGCCCGGCGACCTTCGTGGAGTTCAGCCGGCAGCGGGGGCTTGCGGCGGACGGGCGCTGCAAGTCGTTCGCGGCGGCGGCCGACGGCACCGGCTGGTCGGAGGGCGTCGGCATGCTGCTGGTGGAGCGGCTCTCCGACGCGCGCCGCAACGGTCACGAGGTGCTCGCGGTCGTCCGCGGCACGGCCGTCAACCAGGACGGTGCCAGCTATCGCCTGACGGCACCGAACGGTTCCGCCCAACAGCGGGTGATCCGGCAGGCGCTGGCGAACGCCGGGGTCGGCGCGGACCAGGTCGACGCGGTGGAGGCGCATGGTACGGGTACGTCCCTGGGTGATCCGATCGAGGCGCAGGCGCTGCTGGCGACGTACGGGCAGGGTCGGGATGTAGACCGGCCGTTGTGGCTGGGCTCGGTGAAGTCGAACATCGGTCACACGCAGGCGGCCGCGGGCGTGGCCGGGGTGATCAAGATGGTGCTGGCGAACCCCGCACGTGGACTGGTCCGCGGGCGCGGTCTCTCTGCTGACGGAGCAGGTGGACTGGCCGGAGACCGAAGGGCGCCCGCGCCGGGCCGGTGTCTCGTCCTTCGGGATCAGCGGGACCAACGCCCACGTCATTCTCGAGCAGCCCGAAGAGCCGTCGGAGCCCGGGGAGCCGTCCGAGCCCGAACGGCCGTCGGGGCCCGATGGGGCGTCGCAGCCCGAGGGGTCGTCGGAGACCGCCTTGCCGGTACCGCTTCTCCTCTCCGCGCGCAGCGCCCGAGCGCTGTGCTCCCAAGCCGTCCGTCTGCGTGAACACCTGCTGGCGCGGCCGGAGTTGAGCCATGCCGACGTGGGCTGGTCGCTGGCGACGACGCGCGGCGCGTTCCCGGTCCGGGCGGCGGTGACCGCGGCGGACCGCGACGAAGTGCTCCAGGGGCTGGCCGCCCTGGCCGACGGAGCTCCGGCCGCGAACCTCGTCCACGGCACCGCGGGGGAGGGCCGGCTCGCCTTCCTGTTCACCGGTCAGGGCGCACAGCGCCTGGGCATGGGCCGCGAGCTCTACGACGCGTTCCCGGTCTACGCGGCGGCGTTCGACGCGGTGTGCGGGCAACTGGACCGAAACCTCCAGATCATCGAGGAACACCGCGAGGTCGGCGTCCGGGACGTGGTGTTCGGGTCGGACGCCACCGCGCTCGATCGGACCGTACACACCCAGACCGGCATGTTCGCGGTCGAAGTGGCCCTGTTCCGGCTGCTGGAGTCCTGGGGCGTGCGGCCCGACTTCGTTATGGGGCACTCGATCGGCGAGCTGGCCGCCGCCCATGTGGCCGGGGTGCTCGACCTGCCCGACGCCTGTGCGCTGGTCGCGGCCCGCGCCCGGCTGATGCAGGCCGCGCCGGGCGGCGGAGCCATGGTCGCGATCCAGGCGAGCGAGGACGAGGTGCGCTCGTCCCTGCTGGGTCTGGAGAGCTATGCCGCCGTCGCCGCGGTGAACGGACCGGCGGCCACGGTGCTCTCCGGCGACCGGGACGCGGTGCTCGAGATCGCCGACCAGTGGCAGGCGGAGGGGCGGCGCACCCGGCGGCTGCGGGTGAGTCACGCATTCCATTCGCCGCACATGGACGGCCTGTTGGAGGAGTTCCGGGCCGTCGCGGCGGGGCTCTCCTTCCGGCCGCCGCGCATCGACGTGATCTCCAATGTCACCGGCGCTCCGGCGAGTGCCGACGAACTCGGCTCGGCCGCGTACTGGACCCGGCACGTCCGGGACACCGTCCGGTTCCACGACGGCGTACGCGCGCTGCACGGCCTCGGGGTGCGGACCTACCTGGAACTGGGGCCGGACGGCGTGCTGTCGGGAATGGCTCAGGAGTGCCTGGCCGAGGTGGCGGCGTCCGGCGCGCCGGACGCCGCCGTGCTGGCGCCGGTCCTGCGGCGTGGCCGCCCGGAGGTGGC
The DNA here is from genome assembly GCF_001280015.1 of Streptomyces sp. MMG1121. Lineage (GTDB taxonomy): Bacteria > Actinomycetota > Actinomycetes > Streptomycetales > Streptomycetaceae > Streptomyces. The sequence continues at coordinate 133,683 of NZ_LGDV01000199.1, read as the reverse complement.
GGCGCTGATCAGCGCGGTGGCCCAGGCGCAGGTGCACGGCGTACGGGTCGACTGGGCCCCGCTGTTCGACGGGGCGCGCACGGTCGAGCTGCCGACCTACGCCTTCGCCCGCGACCGGTACTGGATGCACGACGAACCGGCCGCCGCTGCCGCCCTGAGCGGGGCGCGGGAAAGCAACGGGGCAGCGGGAGGCGGGCGGCAGGACCGCGAGGACCGGTTCTGGGCGGCGGTGGAGGGCGGTGACCTGGCGACGCTGGCCGAGGTGCTCGAGGTGACCGAGGCGGGCGGCGGACACGACTCGCTCGACGCGCTGCTGCCCGCCCTGGCCGCCTGGCGCCGACGCACCCGTACCGAAACGGCCACCGAGGCGGCCATGGACGAGCGGCGCTACCGGATCGGCTGGCAGCCGCTGTCCGATGCGGCCGCCGCGCTCCCGGCCGGAACCTGGCTCGCGGTGGTCCCCGCGGACGGGGCCGCGGACGCGCTGGTGGCGTCCGCGGTCCACGGGCTGGCACGGCAGGGCGTGGACGTGCGGCTGATCGCGGTGGACGACGACGAACAGCTCGCGCACCGCCTGAAGGAATCCCTGCCGCCCCGGGTCGCGGGCGTGCTCGCGGTCCCGGCGACCGGGGCGCGGACCGTGGCCCTCGCCCGCGCCCTGGGCGAGCTGGACGTGCGCGCACCGCTGTGGTGCCTGACCCGCGGGGCGGTCGCGGTCGCGCCGTCCGACCCGGCGCCCGAGGCCGAGGCCGCACTGGTGTGGGGGCTCGGCCGTGCCATCGCGCTCGAACACCCGGAACGGTGGGGCGGGTTGATCGACCTGCCCGCCATCCTGGACGAGCGGGCGCAGCGCCGACTGTGCCGTGCCCTGGCGGGACCGGACGACGAGGACCAGATGGCGGTCCGCGCCGCCGGGCTCTTCGGCCGGCGCCTGCTGCGTACGAGGGCGGGCGCGGACGGCGACCGGGACTGGGCCCCCAGCGGCACGGTCCTGGTCACCGGCGGGGCCCGGGGCGCCGGCGCCCAGGTCGCCCGCTGGCTGGCCGGCGGCGGCGCGGCGCACATCGTGCTGCCCGGCGACGGCGCCGACCCGGACGACCTCGCCGGGGAACTGCGCGGCTCGGGTGCCCGCGTCACCGTCGCCGCGTGCGACCCGGCCGACCGCGCGGCGCTGGCCCGGCTGCTCGCGCAGTACCCGCCCGACGCCGTCGTGCACGCCTCGGGCGTCGCCGAGGACGGCCCGGTGGCGGAGCTGTCCGGCGGCCGCTTCGACCGGGCGGTGGGAGACCGGCTCGCCGCGGCGGCGAACCTGGACGAACTCACCCGCGCGCTCGACCTGTCGGCGTTCGTGGTCTTCTCCTCGGTCGCCGGACAGCTCGGCGGGGTCGGCCAGGCCGTCCGGGCGATGACGGACGCCTACCTCGACGCACTGGCCGAGCGGCGGCGCGGACAGGGTCTGCCGGGGACTTCCATCGCCTGGGGGCCGTGGAGCACCGACCCGGGCGCCGAAGCCCTGCGCGAGGTGGGCCTGCGCGCCCTCGAACCGGACCTGGCGGCCGGGGAGTTGTGGCGGGCGGCCGGCCGGGATGCGGGAGCCGTGCTCGCCGCGGACATCGACTGGGCGCGGTTCGGCAGGGTGTTCACCATGGCCCGGCCGAGCCGCCTCCTCGCGGGCCTGCCCGAGTTCCAGGAGGGCACGGGTGCGCACGGCGGCGGGACGGACGGCGGACTGCCCGCCCAGGACGACCTGGCGCAGCGGCTGCTGGGGCGGTCCGAAGAGGAACGGGCCACGGTGCTGCTCGACCTGGTGCGCGCCCACGCGGCCGCTGTGCTCGGCCACCCGACGCCGGAGGCCGTGGACCCGGAGCGGGGGTTCCTCGACATGGGGTTCGCCTCGCTCGGGGCGGTCGAGCTGCGCAATCGGCTGAACACCGTGACCGGGCTGACCCTCGCGGCCACCGCGGTCTACGACCACACGACGCCCGCGGCACTCGCCGACCACCTGCGGACCGAACTGGCCGCCGCGGTGCCCGCCCCCGAGGGGGCGGCTCGGTGATCGTCACACCGCACAGCGGCACAATGATCGACGCAGGACACGATGTGAGCGACGGCCCGAAGGCGGGTCCCTTGAACGGAACGACGGAAGGCGGCAAGAACATGACGCGACCGGCAGTCGTGGCCGACGACTGGGTGCGGTGCTTCCGCCCCGAGCCGAGCGCCAAGGTGCAACTCGTCTGCTTCCCCCACGCGGGCGGCTCGGCGAGCTTCTTCCACCCGGTCGCCCGGGCGCTGCCGGGCACGGTGGAGACGCTGGCGCTGCAGTACCCCGGGCGCCAGGACCGCCGGGCCGAGCCGTGTGTGGACGACATAGCGGCGCTCGCCGACCTCGTGGTCGAGGCGCTGGCCCCGCGCCTCGACCGGCCGTTCGCGTTCTTCGGCCACAGCATGGGCGCGACCCTGGCCTTCGAGGTGACCCGCCGGCTGGAACAGCGGCGGCTCGGCGGTCCGCTGACGCTGTTCGCCTCCGGCCGCCGCGCCCCGTCGAGGAAGCGCCCGGAGCGGGTGCATCTGCTCGACGACGACGGCCTGGTGGGGGAGATCCGGCGGCTGAGCGGCACCGAGGCCGAGCTGCTCGCGGACGAGGAGCTGCTGCGGATGATCCTGCCCGCCGTCCGCAGCGACTATCGCGCCATCGAGACGTACACGTACCGTCCGGGCCCGCCCCTGAACTGTCCCGTTCTCGTGCTGACCGGGGACGACGACCCGCTGACCACCATCGAGGAGGCTCGCGCCTGGAGCGAGCACACGGCGGGGGAGTTCGACCTGAAGGTGTTCCCCGGCGGGCACTTCTACCTCGCGGCACAGCAGGCCGCGGTGCTGCGCACGATCACCGACCGGCTGGGGCCGCACCTGTGACGCCACAGGCACGCCATCACCCCGGACGCGACCGACGCTCCGCGACGGCGACGAAATGGTGGAGACACCGGTCCACGGTGCGGCGACCTGCCCTCGTCCGGAAGCCCTCGGACGGGCTGGTGTAAACGCCACCCTCGGGGCCCGGTTCCTCTCGCTGCCTCCAGCGAGAGGAACCGGGTCGCGACGGTTTTGCGGGCCCAGCGGATGTCGGCCACGGTCTCGGCGACGCCCCCGGCCACGGGCAGCCAGCCGTCGTCGGAGGGGACATCCTCTCGACGAGGGCCCGGCGCGCACCGCGAATGTGCAAGACCGCCTCGCAGGATGTTCAGGCTCGGCCCGCAACTGTCCGCCGGTGCCCGGCACGGTCCCGGTGGTCGTCGACTCCGATGCCGGCAAGGCGGAGCTGCTCGCCTCCCGCTACCGCGAGTCCCTGAGGGGCGCCGACGGACTCGGCGCCCGCACGGTCGCGTTTCCGGCCGTCTCCACCGGCGTGTACCGGTGGCCGATGGAGGACGCGGCGCGGATCGCGGTGGCGGCGGTACGCGGCACGCCCACCGCGGTCGAAGAGGTGCGGTTCGTCCTCTTCGGCGAGTGCGCGCACGCGGCATTCGCCCGGCATATGCCATCCGACTGGCGCGCCGTCGCCCGGCACGCCTTCCGGAACGGATTGCGGGAGTTGGGCGACAGAGTGCAATTCGCCCCGGGAACAGGGGCGTTGGCCTGTCTTGGCCGTGCGCAGGTTCACCTAAGTGGGTGATAGCATCCCCGCGTCTGTGACCTTGGTCCCCTCGGCTCAGGCGCCGTGGAAACGCTGTCAGTCCGGTTCTGGACGTGACCTCGGTCGAGGCCGTGGCCGGCCGGTCGTGCCACCGGTCTCGCGGTGCCCGACCGCCAACGGCCGCAGGCTACACGCCAGGAAAGGTTTCCATGATTCGAGACGTACTTGTGTGGTGCCTGGTTGCCGTGACGGCGATCGCTCTCGCCGCGGCCGTGGCCCTCAGTCGTCGCAACAAGGCCATCGCGGCGAAGAAGGCTCGCGCCGAGGCCACCCTCACGCAGAGACTGAGCGAGGCCGACGCCCAAGCCGCCGCTTTACGAGCCGAGTTGCACCAGCACCGGACGGAGCACGCCAAGACCATCCGGGAGGCCGAGGAGGCGGCCGAGGACAGCACCAAGGCCGTGCTCAAGGGTTCCGCGCGCTTCCTGCAGAGCCTCGCGGCCGAGCAGTTGGCGCTGCTCGAAGAGGTCCAGCGCAAGTACGGCGGCCATTCCGTGCTGGGCGACCTGCTCGAAGTCAGCCACGCCAACGCGCAGATGGCGCGTAAGGCGCAGGGCATCGCCGTCATGTGCGGTGCGCCGCTGGGCCGTCGCAACCGGGCCGCGAGCGTGTACGACGTGGTGCGCAGCGCGCAGGGGCAGATCCGTAACTTCCGGCGCGTCGAGATCATGCAGCAGACCGGGTTCGCGCTGAAGGCGTCCGCCGTCTCGCCCGTGGCGCTCGCCGTCGCCGAACTGCTGGACAACGCCGCGAGTTTCTCGCAGCAGGGCTCGCCCATCGAGGTGACGTTCCAGCGGGTGCAGAAGAACCTGTGCATCGTCATCGACGACGCCGGTGTCGGTATGAACGACGAGGAGCGGCAGAAGGCGAGCGACCTGCTCTCCGGGGACTACCACCCCCGGCTGTCGCACCTGGGCAACCAGCCGAAGTTCGGCTTCCCGGTGATCGGCCTGCTCGCCCAGCAGTACGGGTTCCGGGTGGACGTCACCGGTGTCTCCCGCTACGGCGGCGTACGTGCGGTCGTCCTGCTGCCCGAAGAGCTGTGGACCGAGGAGGAGACCGCTCCGGTGGTGGATGTCCAGGCGGCCGGTGGCCGCGGTGCAGTCGGCCGGCCGGAGCCCGTGGCGCGCACCGCGCACGGTCTGCCCCGGCGCGGCGCCCGCCAGGTGCCCATCGCCAGCGTTCCCGACCACGACGCCACCACCGCGCCGCAGGCCACGGCGCCGGAGGAAGCCGGGCGTGCGGCCGGGCGGAGCCTGGGCGCCTTCCAGCGCGGCACGCTCTCCGGCCGTAACCTCGCCGCGGCCCCGGCCGAAGGGGCCGATGAGGCATGACCACAGACCTGTCGTGGATGCTTGAGGACATCGTGGCCAACGTGCCCAGAGCACGCCACGCGGTCCTGCTGTCCGCGGACGGCCTGCCGCGCGGGTCGACCGAGGGCATGGCGCAGAAGGACGTGCGGATGATATCCGCCGCCATGGCGGGCATGCAGTCGCTCAGCCGCGCGACGTCCCACTTCGCCGGGCCGGGCGAGGACAGACAGTGGAACCAGACCATCATCGAGTTCTCGCACGGCTGGATCTTCCTCATCGGCGCCGGACAGGGGGCCTATCTGGCGGCGGCCGCCGCGCCCGACGTCGACATGCAGCAGATCTCGTTCCGGATGCACCGGCTCGTCGCCCGGCTCGGCAACAACCTCACCTCGCCGCCCCGCGTGCACGCGGAGGGCGCCGGAGAGCGGCCCGGGCAGCCCCGTGCGGACCAGGGGCCGGGGCGGGGTACCGGGATCGCGATCGCCGACCTCGACGAGGTGATCGGCCAGGTGCGCGGCGCCCGGCACGCCCTGCTGCTGGGCGCCGACGGTCTGCCGCGCGGCGCGACCTCGGGCATGAGCCAGGACCTGGCGGACACCATCTCGGCGGCGATGACCGGCATCCACGCCTACAGCCGTGCCACCGCGCAGTTCGCCGGGGTGCACCCGGACGCGCTCTGGCGGCAGACGGTCATCGAGTTCCAGCACGGGTGGATCTTCCTGATCTCGGCCGGTCACGGCGCCTTCCTGGCCGCCGCGGCCCAGCACGACGCCGACATCGAGGAGTTCACCACGCGTCTCCATCAGGTCGTACCGCTGCTGGGCGCGGACCTGGTGCCGCGCGGGGAGGCGAGCCGCACATGACCGACGAGCCGGACGAGGAACTGGAGCTGACCTCGGCGTTAGTTCCGCTCTTCGTCATCACCAACGGGCGTTCCCTGCCTCCGGAGAACGTCTACGAACGGACGACCCTGGTGTCCGCGAGCGAGGACGCCGTCGCGGCGGCGCGTACGCTCTCGCCGGAGGCCCGCCAGGTCCTGGACCTGGTCAAGGACGGTTTCCTGTCGGTGGCCGAGGTGGCCGCCCACACCCATCTGCCGCTGGGGATCGTCCGGATCCTGCTGGCACAGATGGAAGACAGCGGTCTGATCGTGGCGCGCAAACCCGTTCCCCGCGCCGAGCGTGTCGACCGAGAAGTGCTGAACGCCGTGCTCGACGGCCTCAAAGCCCGATTCGGAGCGTGATTCGTGTACCTGGATTCAGGGGTCCGCACGGCGGTGAAGGTCCTCGTGGTGGGGCACTTCGGGGTCGGCAAGACCACGTGCATCGCCAGCATCTCCGAGATCGAGCCGTTGCGGACCGAAGAGGAGATCACCGAGGCCAGCGAGGGCTTCGACGACCTGTCGGGTACCCCCGACAAGACGACCACCACGGTCGCCATGGACTTCGGCCGCCTCACCATCAACGACGAGGTGGTGCTGTACCTGTTCGGCACGCCCGGGCAGGAACGTTTCAAGGAGATGTGGGAGGAGCTGTCCCGGGGCGCCCTCGGCGCACTGGTCCTCGTCGACCCCGAGCGGCTCTCCGACTCCTTCCCCATCCTCGACCTGGTCGAGCGGTTCGGACTGACGTACGCCATCGGCGTCAACCACTTCGACGGGATGCCCAGTTACCCGTTGGCGGAGGTACGGGAGGCGCTCAACCTGTCCGCGGACACGCCCGTCGTCACCTGTGACGTACGTGACGAGCAGTCCTCGGCGCACGCCCTCATCACCCTCGTGCACCACCTTCTGTCCCTCATCGCCTAGGAGTCCACCCCCATGCAGCAGCGACCCGGCATACAGGGACCGCCCCCCGGCTGCCCCGCACACGGCAACACCCCGCTCTACGGCCCGCAGTTCGGCTCCGACCCCGACGGGCACTACGCCCATCTGCGCACTCTCGGCCCGAGCGCCCCCGTCGACATCGCGCCCGGGGTGGAGGTCGAGCTGGTCACCAGCTACGACGCCGCCCTGTACATCCTGCAGAACCCCGCGTCGTTCGTCCGTGACTCGCGGCGTTGGAACGCGCTGAACGAGGGCCGGGTCCCCGAGGACAGCCCGGCGCTGCCGATGCTGGGCTACCGGCCCAACGCCCTGTTCAGCGACGGCGCCGCGCACGCCCGGCTGCGCCAGGCCGTCACCGACAGCCTGGCCACCGTCAACGAGCTCCAGCTGGTACGGCAGACCCAGCAGTCCGCCGACTACCTGATCAGCCGGTTCAGCTCCGAACGGCTCGGCCAGGCCGAGCTGATGGCCGAGTACGCGCAACCGCTGCCGCTGCTGGTCTTCAGCGATCTGTTCGGATGCCCGCCCGAGATCGGCGACCGGGTCATCACCGGCATCAGCGGCATCTTCGCCGGTACGCCGGGCGCCGACCAGGTGCTGGCCGAGGCGCTGGGCGAGCTGATCGCCCGTAAACGGCGCTACCCGGCCCAGGACCTCACGACACGCCTGATGCAGCACTCGGCGGAACTGACCGACGAGGAGGTGCTGCACCAGCTCGTGACGCTGCTGTCCGGCGGCACCACCCCGTTGTCCGCGGTCATCGGCACCACCAGTGCCCTGATGCTCGGCGAGGACTGGCAGACGGACCTGCCGGTCGAGGACGCGGTCAACCAGGTCCTGTGGAACTACGCGCCGATCGCCAACTACGCGGCCCACTACCCGACGCACGACGTGGAGCTGGGCGGGCGCGTCGTCAGGGCGAACGACCCGGTGGTCATCTCCTTCGCGGCCGCCAACACCGACCCGCGGCTCGCCGAGCACCGCGAGCAGCTCAGCGCCAAGGCCCATCTGGCCTTCGGGGCCGGGCCGCACGCCTGTCCCGCCAAGGACCCGGCGTTCGTGATCGCGGTCGCCGCCGTGGAGTCCCTGCTCAACCGGCTGCCCGACATCGAGGTCCGGGCTCCCTTCAAGGACCTCAGCTGGGTGCCGGCGCCGTGGAGCCGCTCCCTGGTGGCGCTGCCGGTCCGGTTCACGCCGCGCGCCGTCGCGCACGCTCCGGCGCAGCAAACGGAACCGCAGGCCACGGCCCCCGTCGCGGCGGCCGTGGGTACCCCCCGGCCGGCCTCGCACGGCACGCCGAAGCCCAAGCCGGGCCTGTTCAGCCGGTTCCTGGCATGGACCAGGGGGGAGTGACGAAGGCAACTCGCTCGTTCAATCGTCACGTTGTATGTACGCGTCAAGCGGAGGGTATGCATCGCGGCTGACAGCTGGATCAAGAAGGGGCCCTTGTGGAGACTGCGACAACGCCGCCGACCGACAGACGCTTCGCCGTCGCGCTCTTCTCCCGTCTGCGGACCGCGAAGGGCCAGGCCAACCCCTTCCCGGTCTACGCCGAACTGCGCGCCCGGGGTGAGGTGGCCGACGCACCCTGGGGCGGGCACCTCGTCACCGGCTTCCAGGCGTGCGACCAGGTGCTGCGCAGCCGCGAGTGGCTGGAGCCGGACAGCCGCTGGCGCGCGCGACAGGGCCACGGCACCCGCTGGACGGCCCCCTCCTCGCGGGAGATGAGCCGGACCCTGCCCGCGCTCAACCCCCCGGAGCACACCTGGGTGCGCCGCTCGGCCGGCATGTTCGACCGCGGCTCCCTGGAGCAGCTCCGGGGCACTGTGGACCGGTTCACCGGCCGGTTCCTCGACACCCTCGCCGAGCGGCTGCGAGACGGCGAGGCCGACTTCAACGCCCTGGTGAGCGAGGAACTGCCGGTCGCCACCATCGGGCACTGGCTCGGGCTGCCCTCCGCCGACTTCCGGCGGCTGCGCGAGCTGACCCACGACCAGGTCTTCACCCAGGAACTGCTTCCCTCCGCCAGCCAGTTGGCGCTGTCCGACGCGGCCACCGCGGAGCTGCGCGACTACTTCATGGACCTGGTGCGCGCGCGGCGCGCCGCACCGGGCGACGATCCGGTGTCCCGCTGGATCGCCGTGTGGGACACCATGGAGAGTGACCGCGACAGGGCCGACGAAGCCGTCTACTTCCTCGCCCTGTTCGTGCTGCTGGCCGCCCTGGAGACCACGGCCACCCTGCTGTCCACCATGACCCTGCTGCTCCTGGAGCACCCCCGGCAGTGGTACCGGCTCCTCGTCCAGCCCGAGTTCGTGCCCGCCGCCGTTGAAGAAACGTTGCGCTACGACCCGCCCACCCATGTGATCAGCCGGGTCGCCTCGCGCGACGGCCTCCTCGGCGACGTCGAGGTCCGCAAGGACGAGATGGTCCACCTCCTGGTCGGCGCGGCCAACCGCGACCCGGCCAGGCACGAGGACCCCGAACTGTTCAACCTGCACCGCAAACCGGCGCACCTCGCCTTCAGCGGGGGCGTCCACTACTGCCTCGGCGCCCCCCTGGCCCGCCTGGAGGCCCAGACCCTCCTGCGCCAGCTGGTCACCCGCTTCCCCCGCCTCACCCTCGTACGACGGCCGACGTGGGCCCCCCGCGTGGCCTTCCGCCGCCTGCTCAACCTGGACGTCGCCCTGTCATGACCGAGATCGCCGGCCTCCACGACTCCCTGCCCGCCCCCGCGCTCCACACCGACCAGGCCGGCCCCGTGCTGACGGTGCGGCTCGGCGCGAACGGCGCGGACAGCACGCTCACCGTCGCCGCCCTGGACGGACTCCTCGCGCTCCTCGACGGCCTGCACGAACGGCCGGACGTGCGGGTACTGCTCCTGACGGCGGCCGGTGCGGACTTCTGCCTCGGCGCCGACCGCACCGAGTACCAGGCGGCGCTCGCCGACGACCCCACCGGTGCCGCCCTGCGCCGTATCGCCGACAAGGCCCACCGGGTGTGCGAGGCGCTGGAGAGCACCCACGCCGTCACCATCGCCCGGCTGCACGGCAAGGTCATCGGCGCCGGACTCGCCCTCGCCTCCTACTGCGACCTGCGCGCGGGGGCGGACGACTGCCGCTTCCGCATGCCCGAGGTCGGCATCGGCCTGCCGCCCGCCTGGGGCGGTGCCATGGGCCGGCTGATCGCCGAGGCCGGCGCCGCGCGGATCCGCGAACTCATGCTCACCTGCGACACCTTCGACGCGGCCGCCGCGCACCGCCTCGGCCTGCTGCACAAGCTCGCGCCGCGCGACGAGCTGGACACGGTGATCGACGCCTGGGTACGGCCGCTCGTGCGGCGCCCGCCCGAAGCGCTCACGCTCACCAAGCGAATGCTGGCCGGCTACGCGCGGGCCGCCCGCACGGCCGACGTCGGCCTGCTCGACGCCCATCTCCTCACCGCCCAGCTCACCCGCCCCCGGCGCTGAGCGGGCCTGCCGCCGCCGGGCCGCCGTCGTGCACGGCCCGCGCCGCCACGAGCACCCGGCGGGTGTGCTCGCCGACCGCCGAACGGCCGCTCTGCCGGTGCGGCCAGCGCCGGGCGTGTGCCCGGCCCGCGGAGTCGGCGAAGGTCGCCTCGACGGGCGCCGGATGCTCGACGCCGCCGCCGAACGCCGTGCACGTCCCGTCCCCGGCGGCCGGCCGCACCTGCGGCAACGGCCCGAGGACGCGGTCGGCGTCGAGGGCGGCCGCCGGGACCGCGCGGGCCGCCGACAGCGCGTTGCACAGGTCGGCCAGCGGCTGGATGCGCGGCAGCGTCCCCTCCTTGCGCAGCCGCCGCGGCAGCCGGTGGGGCCGTAGTAGTTCGGGGCGAACGACAACTGGCCGTATCCGCCGATGAGATGGGTCGGTTTGACCAGGACGCGGGTGAGGGCGTTGTGGACGCCGCCGCGCCGGCCGGTGGCCTCGGAGCGGGGCACGTTCACCAGGCGTTCCTGCACGTGGTACATGAACACCGTGCCGGGCGGCATCCGGTGCGAGACCACCGCGCGGGCCACCACCACCCCGTTCGGGTTGACCGCCTCCACCCAGTCGTTGTCGGCCGCGCCGATCGCCTCCGCGTCCGCGACGGCCATCCAGATCACCGGACCGCCCCGGGCCAGGGTCTGCATGAGCAGGTTCTCCTGGTACTCGGAGTGGATCGACCACTTGGAGTGCGGGGTGAGGTAGCGGACGTCGACCTCGCGCTCTCCGGTGGACAGGGCCGGGGCGAGATCCAACGGGGGCCGGTAGACGGGCAGTTGCTCGCCCGGCTCGGCCATCCAGTCGTGGTCGAGGTAGAGGTGCTGTCGCCCGGTCAGGGTGTGCCAGGGCTTACGGTGTTCGATGTTGACCGTGAAGGGCGAGTAGCGCCGGTCGGGTGCCTCCTTGCCGGACCACTCGAAACTCGTGCCGACCTGGTCCGGCCGGTCCTGGGTGTCGGAGAAGACCACGCGCCGCTCGTGGACCGCCTCGGCCAGGGCCGCGAACCCGCTGCCCGCTCCGCAGCGTTCGGCGAGCCGCTCGAACCCCTCCGCCGCCAGCCGCCCGTTGGTCGTCCCGGACAGCGCCAGGATCGCCTCGCACAGCTTGACATCGATGTCGAGCAGCGGACGGCCGTGCGCCCGGACCGGAGCCGGCGGTGCCGCAGCGGGCGGCCAGCCAGCGCACCTCCGCCGCCGGCCGTACCGTCACGCCCTTGACGGTCATACCGTGCTCCTCGGCGAGCGGTCCGAGGTCGGCGAGCTGGTCCGCCACGGCCGTGTAGTCGCGCTCGACCACGGTGAAGTACGGGAGATTGCCGCCGGGTCGAGCCGGACACCCCTGCCGCCAGTCCGGTACGACCCCGCCGGGCTGGGCGGTCTCACCGGGGGTGTCGTGCTGCTGCGGAGTGGCCACCAGGTCGTACGCCACATCCAGCCGGCCCGTGGCGAGTTCGCTGAACCTCGCGGCCTGCGCGTGGAAGATCTCGAAGTCGGTACGGGCCTCCCACGGCGGGCTGGTCGCGGGGGAGAACGCGTGCACGTACGGGTGCATGTCGGTGCTGGACAGGTCGTGCTTCTCGTACCAGGTGGCGGCCGGCAGCACCAGGTCGGCCATGAGGGTGGTCGACGTCATCCGGAAGTCCAGCGCGAGCAGCAGGTCGAGCTTGCCGCGCGGCGCCTGCTCGTGCCAGACGAGATCGCGGGGCCGGGAGCCGGGCGGGGCCTCGTCGGCGTGCGCGTTGTCGCTCGCGCCGAGCAGATGCCGCAGGAAGAACTCGTTGCCCTTCGCGGAGGAGCCGATGAGATTGGCCCGCCAGACGGTCAGCACCCGCGGCCAGTTGGCGGGGTCGTCCGGATCCTCGCAGGCGAACTCCAGCCGTTCGTCGGCGAGATGGGCGGCGACCCACTCGTCCGGCTCGTGCCCGCTCTCCCGCACGGCGCGCCCGAGGTCGAGGGGGTTGGCGCGGAAGGCGGGCGCGCTGGGCATCCAGCCGAGCCGCATGGACTGCGTCACCAGATCCGCCGTGTGCCGCCCCGCGAACAGGCCCTTTCCGGTGGGCGAGGCCAGGGCGTCGGCGCCGTGCGGGTCATAGCGCCACTGGTCGGTGTGCAGGTACCGGTACGGCGTGCCCGCCATCTGCCGGGAGGGCCGCACCCAGTCCGCGGCCGACTGCAACTGCTGCCAGCCCGCGTACGGGCGCACCTTCTCCTGGCCCACGTAGTGCGCCCAGCCGCCGTTGACGCCCTGGCAGCCGGTGACCAGCAGCAGGGTGAGGAAGGAGCGGTAGATGGTGTCGGAGTGGAACCAGTGGTTGGTGCCGGCGCCCATCACGATCATGCAGCGGTCCCGGGTCTGGACCGCCGTCTGCGCGAACTCCCGGGCCAGGCGTTCCGCCGCCGCGGCCGGCACCGAGGTGATCGCCTCCTGCCAGGCGGGCGTGTACGGCTGGGCGGCGTCCGTGTAGTCCGTGGCCCAGGTTCCGGGCAGGCCCGCGCGACCGACGCCGTACTGGGCGAGCAGCAGGTCGAACACGGTCGTGACCCGCCACCCGGCCAGCGCGCGCACCGGCACCCCGCGCACCACGGGCGGCTGACCGTCGAAGCGGGGCAGCAGCACCTCGACGGCCGTCGACTCCGGTCCGTACAGGGTGAGTTGGGGGTCGACGTCGCCGAGGTCCAGGTTCCAGCGGCCCTCGCCGCGTTTGGGCCAGCGGTCGCCCAGCGTGCCGTTCGGCACGACCGGCCGGCCGGAGACCGCGTCCAGCAGCACCGGCTTCCAGGCGGCCTCCTGCTCGTCCTCGCCGTCCTCGCCGAGCCCGAGCACGGCCGAGGTGGCGAACCTGCCCGGCACCGACCGCCCCTCCCGGTCCTCCAGTTCGACCAGGAACGGCAGGTCGGTGAAGCGGCGCACGTAGTCGGCGAAGCACGGCACCTGCCGCCGCACGAAGAACTCGGTGAGGATCACGTGCCCCATGGCCATCGCCAGCGCGCCGCCGGTGCCCGGGTGCGGGTGCAGCCACTCGTCGGCGAACTTGGTGGCGTCCGAGTAGTCCGGGGAGACCACGACGACCTTCTGCCCCCGGTAGCGGGCCTCCGTCATCCAGTGGACGTCCGGGGTGCGGGTCACCGGCAGGAAGCCGTCCGCGTCCAGGACCGGGTACAGACGCTGGGCGAGCAGCCCCTCGCGATCGCCCGCCTCGTGGGCGGCGCGCAGCAGTGCGGTGACCTCGCCGGCGGAGCGGTCGGCGGCGAAGGTGACGCCGACGGGCGTCTCCAGCTGCCGTACGAGATGCACCTCCAGCGGCTCCACGGAGTACTCGCGGGTGAGGGGGTACGGCGCGAGCGGAGTCGACCCGGCCGGGGTGCAGGATCCGCAACCGGTGCCCGCCACACACCTGACAGGTGTTCGCCGTGAGCGGTGACGGCACTCTTCTCAGCCCGCCGCGGACGTAGTACGCGGCGGTCACGCACCCCCGGGCGTCCCGGACGTGGCGGATGTCGTAGGCGCCCTCCCAGGTGTGCCCGCAGCGCAGGCACACGAAGGAATAGGCTTCGTGGATCGGCTCGGAACTCATCGTCATCACCTTCGGCACCGGCTCCGTCGCGCCCCCTCGGGCCAGTTGCCCGCAGCTTATCATTGCATTCTGCAATGGTCACCATGGGTGATGACTGAGGCCCGGATCGTGGACAGGACCAGAGGAACGAGGAGCCCATGGCCCAGCAGGACAGCGGCCCGCAGCAGACCCCGGCACCGGGGAGCCCGTCGGAGGAGGCACTGGACCGGGAGGCCGAGGAGGTCACCGTCGCCGTGATGGCGGCCTCCCGGCTGATCGTCGCCCTCTCCGCCCGCGCCCTCGCCTCCGTCGACGTGCCACTGACCCTGCCCCAGCTGCGCTCCCTGGTCGCCCTGCACACCTGCGGGCCGATCAAACTGGCCGCCATGGCCGCCACGCTGGGCGTCTCCCCCTCCACCGCGCTGCGCATGGCCGAGCGCCTGGAGGGCCTGGGCCTCACCGACCGGCGGGTCAACCCGGACAACCGCCGTGAGGTCGTCCTACGGCTGACCCCGGCCGGCGAGGAACTCGTGGACCGCGTGCTGACGCACCGCCGCGCGGAGATCCGCACCCTGGTCGAACGCCTGCCCACGGACCAACGCGCGGCCCTGCTCCCGGCCCTCACCGCTCTGACGACCGCGGCCGCCGGCCTCGACCCCGACCTCACCCCCGCCACCGACGCGGGCCGCCTGGCGGGCGTGCTGGACGATCCACTGAATCCGGCGCCGTAGCGGGGCCGTGGTGCGGTGGTGGAGCCAGAGGCGGTCGTGGCGGAGGCCGGCTGCGGCGGCCGTGGGCTGCGCCATGGCGCAGGCGCCGGGCCAGGACTGCCGGGGGCTTCGACTGCGGTGGTGGACACACCGGGGCTGTGGCGCAGGCGGCGGGCTGGTGGCGGAGGCACAGGGCGCCGCGGCGGCCGCACCAGGTCCGGTGGCGTGGCGGGCCGGCATGCCTCGTCCCGTGCCCCTCGGGGCCGTATCCCCGAACCGTCGGCGGTCCTTACAGCCTGGTTGCGTCCTTGACCAGCGGCGGCGCGCCCTCGGCACGGGCGCCGCGGAGCACCTCGGCACGGACGCACGTCGTCCGGCAGAACTCGTCATCGCTCGCCGGGCCGTCCGGGTGCCGGACCTCACCGGCCGGTCCTCATGCCCCTGGCCCAAGGCCGTCGTGCCCCGCGTGGCATCATCGGCCTGGGTCAGGACCACAGTCGTACGAGGAGCACGATGAACCCCGCTCTCACCGTCCCCCCTGCGGTCGGTGCCGCTCTGCTGGACGACTTCTCGCTGGAGATGACCGGCAAGGACGTGCCCCGGCTGGAGGAGGCGCAGGGCAGCATTCCGCGGGGCACCCGCGTCAACATCACCTTTCTCGCCGGTGAGGACCTCGGTATGCGGCTGTCGGCCGCCCGCGCGGTCAAGCGGCTCGGCTTCGTCCCCGTGCCGCACATCTCCGCGCGCCGCCTGCCCTCCCGTACCGCCCTGGAGGAGTTCCTGTCCGGGCTGGCCGAGGACGGCACCGCCGAGAACGTCTTCGTCGTCGGAGGCGACCCGGCTCGCCCCGAAGGCCCCTACGAGGACGCCCTCGCCGTCCTGCGTACCGGGCTGCTCCAGCGCCACGGCGTCCGCCACATCGGCATCAGCGGCTACCCGGAGGGCCACCCCGCGATAGCCGACGGCACGCTGTGGTCGGCGCTCACGGACAAGAGCGCGGCCCTCCGGGCGGAACGGTTCGGCGGCGATGTGATCACCCAGTTCGGCTTCGACGTCGAACCCGTCCTCACCTGGCTGGAGGCCGCCCGTGCCCGAGGTGTGCACCTGCCCGTGCGTATCGGCGTACCCGGCCCCGCGGGCGTACGCCGGCTCCTCGGATACGCCACCCGGTTCGGCGTCGCGACCAGTGCCTCCGTCGCCCGCAAGTACGGCTTCTCGCTGACCAACCTCATGGGCACGACCGGCCCGGACCGCTTCCTGCATACGCTCGCCCACCGCTACGACCCCGAGCGGCACGGCACGGTGAAGGTGCACTTCTACACGTTCGGCGGGCTGCGCCACACCGCCGAGTGGATCGCCGGGTTCCGGCAGACCGCCCTCGGCACCACCGCCGGCTGAACGCCCTTCACCCCTCGGCGAGCCGAGTACCGCGCCGGTGACCCCCGGCGTCAGCGCCTGGAACAGCACGCCGGTGAGAGCACGCCCCCGACCGGCTCGGAACCTTGGCAGGCCGCCGGACGCTGGTGTCGGATTTCCGCCAGCGGTGGGTGGTGTCCGTGGTCGATCCTTGAGGCATGCAGACAGCGACGCACCTCGACCGGGAGCACTGCGTACGCGCCGTTCAGTCCAAGGACGCGCGGTTCGACGGATGGTTCTTCACGGCCGTTCTGACCACCCGGATCTACTGCCGGCCCAGCTGCCCGGTCGTCCCGCCCAAACCGGAGAACATGACGTTCTACCCGAGCGCGGCCGCCTGCCAGCAGGCCGGATTCCGGGCCTGCAAGCGCTGCCGCCCCGACACCAGCCCCGGCTCCCCGGAGTGGAACCAGCGCGCCGACCTGGTGGCCCGGGCCATGCGGCTCATCGCCGACGGCGTCGTGGACCGCGAGGGCGTGCCCGGACTCGCCGACCGGCTCGGCTACAGCACCCGCCAGGTGGAGCGCCAGCTCCTCGCCGAGCTGGGCGCGGGCCCCCTCGCGCTCGCCCGCGCCCAGCGTGCCCAGACCGCGCGGCTGCTCATCGAGACCAGCCCGCTGCCCATGGCGGACATCGCCTTCGCGGCCGGTTTCTCCTCCATCCGCACCTTCAACGGCACCGTCCGCGAGGTCTTCGCCCTCTCCCCGAGCGAGCTGCGCGCGAGGACGCCCCGCAACACCCCGGCCAGCACCCCCGGCACCCTCTCCCTGCGACTGCCGTTCCGCGCCCCGCTCAACCCCGACAACCTCTTCGGGCATCTCGCCGCCACCGCCGTACCCGGCGTCGAGGAGTGGCTCCCCCGCAGCCCGGACGGCGTGGGCGGTACCCCCACCGGCGCCTACCGGCGCACGCTGCGGCTGCCGTACGGCCACGGGATCGTCTCCCTCGCCCCGCGCCCCGACCACATCGCCTGCCGGCTCACCCTGAGCGACCTGCGCGACCTGACCGTGGCGATCAGCCGCTGCCGGCGCATGCTCGACCTGGACGCCGACCCGGTCGCCGTGGACGACCAGTTGCGCACGGACCCGTTCCTCGCACCCCTGGTCGACAAAGCTCCCGGCCGCCGGGTGCCGCGCACAGTCGACGAGGCCGAGTTCGCCGTCCGCGCCGTCCTCGGGCAGCAGGTCTCCACGGCCGCCGCCCGCACCCACGCGGCCCGCCTGGTCACCGCGCACGGCAAACCCCTGGACGACCCCGAGGGCGGTCTCACCCACCTCTTCCCGTCCCCCGAGGCGCTGGCCGACGTCGACCCCGAGACCCTGGCCATGCCGCGCACCCGGCGCACCACCTTCACCACCCTCGTTCGCCAACTCGCCGACGGCACCCTGCACTTGGGTGTCGAGTCCGACTGGTCCGAGGCCCGCGCCCGCCTCCTGGCCCTGCCCGGCTTCGGTCCCTGGACGGTCGACGTCATCGCCATGCGCGCCCTCGGCGACCCCGACGCCTTCCTCCCCACCGACCTCGGAATCCGGCGCGCGGCACGGGAGTTGGGCCTGCCGTCCACGCCGGCCGCGCTCACCGCGCGCGCCGAGGCCTGGCGTCCCTGGCGGGCGTACGCGGTCCAGTATCTGTGGGCGACCGACAGCCACCCGATCAACTTCCTCCCCGTGTAAGGACGCTCGGCAGACATGAAGCAGCACACGGTCATCCCCAGCCCCTACGGCCCCCTCACCCTCGTCGCCGACGACGGCGTCCTGTGCGGCCTGTACATGGCGGGGCAGCGCCACCGCCCGCCGGAGGAGAGCTTCGGCGGCCCCGACGACACCCCCTTCGCCGCGGCCGAGGAACAGCTGTCGGCCTACTTCGCGGGCGAGCTGACCGAGTTCACCCTCGAACTCCGCCTGCACGGAACCCCGTTCCAGCGCGGCGTCTGGGACCAGCTGACCCGCATCCCGTACGGCGAGACCCGCTCCTACGGCGAACTCGCCGACGCCCTCGGCAACCCCAAGGCCTCCCGCGCGGTCGGCCTCGCCAACGGCAAGAACCCGATCGGCATCATCGTCCCCTGCCACCGCGTCATCGGCGCGGGCGGCGACCTCACCGGCTACGGCGGCGGCCTGGACCGAAAACGCCGCCTCCTGGACTTCGAACGGGGCAAGGCCCTCTTCTAGGCGCCTACAGGCCGCTCTCGGCCCGGATGCGGTCGAGCAGCGCCGGCAGGGCGGTGCCGATCGGCTCGCGTACGACCTCGTCGGCGAGTTCGTCGTACGGCGTCGGCTCGGCGTTCACGATGACGAGCCGGGCGCCGTGGTCGGCGGCGATGCCGACCAGCCCGGCGGCGGGCTGCACCTGGAGGCTGCTGCCGACGGCGAGGAAGACCGTGCATGCCTTGCTGATGGACAGGGCCTCGCCGAGGACCACGGGGTCGAGCCGTTCGCCGAACATCACGGTGGCGGACTTGAGGATGCCGCCGCACTCCCGGCACGCCGGATCCTCCTCGCCGGCCTCGACCCGGGCGAGGGCGTCCGCCATCGGCCCGCGGGCATGGCACGCGGTGCACACGAAACTCCGTGCGCTGCCGTGCAGTTCGAGCACCTTGCGGGCGGGCATACCGGCCAGCTGGTGCAGTCCGTCGACGTTCTGTGTGATCACCCGCACGGGGATCCCGGACTTCTCCAGGTCGGCGACGGCCCGGTGGGCGGCGTTCGGCTCGGCCTTGAGGGCGCGGTTCTTCCGCCGCATCTGCCACGAGCGCCGCCGGATCTCCGGGTCCGCCATGTAGTACTCGTACGTGACGAGCTTCTCGGCCTCCGGATCCCGCCGCCACAGCCCGTTCGGCCCGCGGTAGTCCGGGATGCCGGAGTCGGTGGAGATACCTGCACCGCTGAGCAGGGCGACGAGGGGCTTGGTCATGTCGTCGAGCGTAGGCCGGGCGGACCGGACTGCGCGAACGGATAACGCCCGGCCCCGGCCCGGCCGTCAGGACACCCGGTGGCCGTTCTCCAGCTCCGCCGTGCCCGAGCCGTCCGCGAGGACGTCCAGGGCGGTCAGGACACGGCGGCCGAGGGCGCCGGGGAGGTGGCCGGTGATCTCCTCGCGCGCGACCAGGCGCCAGGACAGCAGTTCCTCCTCCTGCAGACGGACGGCCTTCAGGTCGGCGTCCGTGAGGATCCCGCCGTCGTACAGGTACGCCACCAGCGGTGGCCGGCCCTCGCCGGCCACCCAGTCCACGGCCAGCAGCCGGCCGAGTTCCCGGTCGAGGCCGATCTCCTCCAGCGTCTCCCGGCGTGCGCCCTCGCGCGGGCTCTCCCCGTCGTCGGACTCGATGGTTCCGCCCGGAAGCGCCCAGCCCTCGCGGTAGTTGGGCTCGACGAGCAGCACCCGCCCCCCGGCGTCCCGGAAGAGCGCGGCGGCACCGGCGAGGACGCGGGGCAGGCTCGCGATGTACGCGGCGAAGTCAGGAGTCGTGGTCATTGAGGAAGGGTAACCACCCGCCGTACCGCTACGGCCCTGCCGCCGCCAGGCGCAGGGTGCGTTGTGCCAGCGCACTGATCCGTACGCCGTCGAAGCCGGACACCGCACTCCGCACGGTGTCCTGGAGCGGCTCCGTCCACTGGACGGGGACGGCGGCCGCACCGGTGCGGACCCCGGCCACCGAGCCGGCGGTCGCCCCGTTGGAGTCGGTGTCCAGGCCGCCGCGCACGGTCAGGGTGATGGTCCGGGTGAAGTCGTCGTCGCCGTACAGCAGCCCGGCGGTGAGCACGGCGGCGTTCGGCACGGTGTGGATCCAGCCGAGCCCGGCGGTCTCCTCGGAGACCGTGGCCAGCGTTCCGGCCCAGGACAGCCCGGACTCGTGCAGGGCCGCGACCCGCCGTACGGTGCGGGCGAGCCGGCTGCCCGCGGGGATCACGCCGAGCCCGCTGTCCAGCGCGTCCCGCACGGTCGGCGCGGTGAACGCCGCCGCGATCAGCGCCGCCGCGAACATCGCGCCGTACACACCGTTGCCGGTGTGCGACAGCACCGCGTCCCGGCGGGCCAGACCGGCGGCGCGGACCGGGTCGCCGGGGCAGGTCCACCCGTGGATGTCGGCACGGATCAACGCCCCGATCCACTCCTGGTAGGGGTTGTGGTGCGTCGCCGTCAGCGGCGGTCCGAGCCCGTCGACGAGATTGCGGTACGCCGCCCGTTCCGCGGTGAAGGTCTGCAGGTAGGGCAGCCTGAGCAGCCACAGGTCGCCGACCTGCTCGGTGCTGAAGCCGAAGCCGTGGGTCTCCAGCAGGTCCAGGCCGAGGATCGCGTAGTCCACGTCGTCGTCCCGGCAGCTGCCGTGGATCCGGCCGCGCACGCAACTGCGCCACTCCGGGCGCAGCACCGCGCGGTCGGCCGGGTCGGCGGGCTCGGGCAGATAGCCGGTGAGCGGCAGCGCCCCGGCCCTGCGCAGATAGCGGTCGATACGGTCGCGGGTCCACACCTCGCCCTGTTCGACCGGCTTGCCGAGCATGTTGCCCGCGATCCGGCCGAGCCAGCCGCCGTGGATCCGGTCGGCGAGGTCCGGCCGGGTGAGCGGGGCGGCCGTGGTGGGCTGCGTGGTCATGGCTGGGGTGTACCCGTTTTCCCCAGGGGGCTCCCAGCGGCTTCCCAGCCTTCGGTCGGGGCATGACGGCGGGGGCCTGCTGAGGTTATGGTCGCAGCGGCGCGACTGGCCCTGACGTGCGCGGGGCCCGGAGAGCAAGGGGAAAGCAAGGTGGCGGACGCTGCAGTGGACGAGACCCGTCGGGTGCTCATCGCCGCGGACAAGTTCAAGGGCTCGCTGACGGCCGTGCAGGTCGCCGAGCGGGTGACGGCTGGCCTGCGCCGGGTCGTGCCGGACCTCCGGGTCGAGGCGCTGCCCGTGGCCGACGGTGGCGACGGGACCGTGGACGCGGCGGTCGCGGCCGGTTTCGAGCGGCGCGAGGTGCGGGTCGCCGGGCCGCTGGGCCAGGAGGTGACGGCCGCGTACGCGCTGCGCGGTGCGACCGCGGTCGTGGAGATGGCGGAGGCCAGCGGTCTGCAACGCCTGCCGGCCGGTGTCTTCGCGCCGCTCACGGCCTCGACGTACGGCTCCGGAGAGCTGCTGCGGGCCGCGCTGGACGCGGGCGCGCGGACGATCGTGTTCGGGGTCGGCGGCAGCGCCACCACGGACGGCGGCGCCGGGATGCTGGCGGCGCTGGGCGCCCGGTTCCTGGACGCGGACGGCGAGCCGGTGCCGCCCGGGGGCGGCGGGCTCGCGGATCTGGTGCGGGCGGACCTGTCCGGTCTGGACCCGCGGCTGTCCTCGGTGGAGCTGGTGCTGGCGAGCGACGTCGACAACCCGCTGACCGGGCCGAAGGGCGCGCCGGCGGTGTACGGCCCGCAGAAGGGCGCCTCGCCGGACGACGTGGCGACCCTGGACGCGGCGCTGGCGCACTTCGCGAAGGTGCTGGAGACGGCCGTGGGGCCGCGGGCCGCCGAGTACGCGGCGGCGCCGGGCGCGGGTGCGGCGGGTGGCATCGGCTACGGCGCCCTGCTGCTGGGCGCCCGCTTCCGCCCGGGCATCGAGGTGATGCTGGACGTCCTCGGCTTCGCGCCCGCGCTGGAGCGGGCCGCTCTGGTGATCACCGGCGAGGGGTCGCTGGACAAGCAGACGCTGCACGGGAAGGCGCCGGCGGGGGTCGCGGCGGCATCGCGTGCCGCGGGCAAGGCGGTGGTGGCGGTCTGCGGGCGGCTGGCTCTGCCGGAGGAGGCGCTGCGGCGGGCCGGCATCGAGCGGGCCTACCCCCTCACGTCGGTCGAGCCGGACGTCGCCAAGTGCATCGCGGACGCCGGCCCGATCCTGGAACGCGTCGCGGCCCGCATCGCCGAGGACTACATGTCCTGAGCCCTCCGGGGCCTCCGCCCCAGACCCCCGGCCCATGCCCGCCTGCCACCGGGAAGGGCGCCCACCCGACGACTGCCAACGGGGAGGGCGCCCACCCGACCGACACGGCACCCTCTCAGCCGGCCGAGGCGGGTGAGAGGGCAGAAAACCAAGACGAAGGGCCCCGAACCCAACCCGGGTCCGGGGCCCTTCGCGGCAAGGTCTACGGCAACTGCGCGGCCCGCGCCTCACGCCGGTTGCCGCGGAAGTTGTTCACCCGCCGAGCCGTCGCGAACAGCGGAATCACGGCGCCCATGACCAGCTGCAGCGCACAGCCCGTCTGGAGCAGCAGCTGACCGCTGGGCGCGTCGAACGCCCAGGCCGCCAGCAGGCCCATGGACAGGACGATCCAGGAGAGCATCGCGCCGGCGAGGCGGCCCCGCGGCTTGGGGTACTCCACACGGCTCACCATCAGCCACGCGGTGCCCAGGATCGCCAGCAAGGTCGCCACGAAGGGCAGCTCCAGCAGCACGATCGAGACGACCGTCAGCGCGCCGAACGGCGAGGGCATGCCCTGGAACATGCCGTCCTTCATCGTCACGCAACTGAACCGGGCCAGCCGCAGGACCACGGCCAGCAGCACCACGATCGCCCCGAGCGCCGCCATTCTCTGGTGCGCGTCGTCGGCGACCATGCCGTAGACGAGAACGAAGTACGCGGGCGCGAGCCCGAAGCTGATCAGGTCGGACAGGTTGTCCAGCTCCGCGCCCATGGGGGACGAGCGCAGCTTGCGGGCCACCAGTCCGTCGAACAGGTCGAAGACGGCCGCGCAGAGCATCAGGATGACCGCCGTGGCCGCGCTGTGGCGGGCCATGCCGGATTCCTGGCTGCCGGTGAGGTGCGGGATCAGGATGCCGGTGGTGGTGAAGTACACCGCCATGAAGCCGCACGTGGCGTTGCCGAGCGTGAGGGTGTCCGCTATCGACAGGCGCAGAGAGAGGGGCATCTCCTCTTCTTCGTCCACCTCGTCCGCCTCGGGCACCCAGCCCGCCTGGGTCTCCGGATCAATCACGGTCAATGCGAGTCACCCCAGCCACGGTCTTCTGTCCGACCTCGACCGCGACCTCCACGCCTTCGGGCAGGTAGAGGTCGACACGCGAGCCGAAGCGGATCAGACCGATTCGGTCGCCCTGCTCGACCTTCGTACCCTCAGGGACGTAGGGCACGATGCGGCGGGCCACCGCGCCGGCGATCTGGATCATCTCGATGTCGCCGAGTTCGGTGTCGAAATGCCAGACTACGCGCTCGTTGTTCTCGCTCTCCTTGTTGAAAGCCGGAACAAAGCCGCCGGGGATGTGCTCGACCGACGTCACCGTGCCCGCCAGGGGCGCGCGGTTGACGTGGACGTTGAGCGGGCTCATGAAGATCGCGACGCGGGTACGTCCGTCCTTCCACGGCATGATGCTCTGCACCACGCCGTCGGCCGGCGAGATGACCCGGCCCGCGGCGATCTCGCGCTCGGGGTCGCGGAAGAACCACAGCATGCCCGCCGCGAGCGCGGTGGCGGGCACGGCGACGGCCTTGGCGGCGCCCGAGCGGCGGGCGCGGGCCAGGCTGAGGGCTGCGGTGGCGACGGTCGGGAGGAGCCACGGCGATGCTCCGCGCGCGAGGCGTACGCCGGCCAGGCTGTCTCGATGTGCAGAGGTTTGGCTGTGGGGCATGGATGACCTTCGTAGCGGATGATGCCGCGCTGTAACGGGGGACGGCGGCTTTCCCGGGATCGTACCGGTCGCGGGCCACAACTGGGCAAGCCAAGAAGCTGAGTCGGCGGCCGAAGACCGTCTACAGGGTGTGATCTTCTTCTCGAAGAAAACACCCCGTACCCGGACATTCAGCCCTGGAATCGATACTCTTCGAGCAGCCTGCGCCCGATGATCATTTTCTGGATCTCGGCGGTACCTTCACCGATGAGGAGCATCGGGGCCTCACGGTAGAGGCGCTCGATCTCGTACTCCTTGGAGAAGCCGTAGCCGCCGTGGATCCGGAAGGCATCCTCCACGACCTCCTTGCAGTACTCGGAGGCGAGGTACTTCGCCATCCCCGCTTCCAGGTCGTTTCGCTCCCCGGAGTCCTTTTTGCGTGCCGCGTTGACCATCATTGCATGGGCGGCCTCGACCTTGGTGGCCATTTCGGCCAGTTTGAACTGGATCGCCTGGTGCTGGGCGATCGGCTTGCCGAAGGTGTGTCGCTGCTGGGCGTAACCGACCCCCAGCTCGAAGGCACGCTGGGCGACGCCGCAGCCACGGGCCGCCACATTGACCCGGCCGACCTCGACGCCGTCCATCATCTGGTAAAAACCGCGTCCGGTGACGCCGCCGAGCACCCGGTCGGCCGGGAGTCGCAGGCCGTCCATGATCAGCTCGGTCGTGTCGACGCCCTTGTAGCCCATCTTCTCGATCTTGCCGGGGATCGTGAGGCCGGGGCGGACCTCGCCGAAGCCGGGCTCCTTCTCGATCAGGAAGGTCGTCATCGACTTGTGCGGGGCCGTGCCTTCGGGGTGGCCTTCGTCACTCCGGACGAGAACGGCCACGAGCGACGACGTACCGCCGTTGGTCAGCCACATCTTCTGGCCGTTCAGGACGTACTCGTCGCCGTCCCTGACCGCCTTCGACGTGATCGCCGACACGTCGGAGCCCAGGCCCGGCTCCGACATCGAGAAGGCGCCGCGGATGTCGCCGGCGGCCATACGGGGCAGGAAGTGGTCCTTCTGCTCCTGCGTGCCGTGCTGCTTGAGCATGTACGCGACGATGAAGTGGGTGTTGATGATGCCGGACACCGACATCCAGCCGCGGGCGATCTCCTCCACGCACAGCGCGTAGGTGAGCAGCGACTCGCCCAGGCCCCCGTACTCCTCGGGGATCATCAGGCCGAACAGGCCGAGTTCCTTCAGGCCGTCGACGATCTGCTGCGGGTACTCGTCGCGGTGCTCCAGCTCGGTCGCGACCGGAATGATCTCCTTGTCGACAAAGTCCCGGACGGTGGAGAGGATCTCCTGCTGGACGTCGGTCAGACCGGCGGTCTGGGCGAGGCGCGCCATTACTTCTCCTGCTGCTTCAGCTCGGGGCGGCCGGGCTGCTCGCCGCCGCGCTCCTTGATGTACGTCTCGGTGGGCACCATGACCTTGCGGCGGAAGACGCACACGAGGGTGCCGTCCTGCTTGTAGCCCTTGGTCTCGACGTGGACGATGCCGCGGTCGTTCTTCGACTTCGACGGCCACTTGTCGAGCACGGTCGTCTCGCCGTAGACCGTGTCGCCGTGGAAGGTCGGCGCCACGTGCCTGAGCGACTCGATCTCCAGGTTGGCGATCGCCTTGCCGGAGACGTCCGGCACGGACATGCCGAGCAGCAGCGAGTAGATGTAGTTCCCGACCACCACGTTCTTGCCGAAGTCCGTCGTCTTCTCGGCGTAGTTGGTGTCCATGTGGAGCGGGTGGTGGTTCATGGTGAGGAGACAGAACAGGTGGTCGTCGTACTCCGTGACCGTCTTGCCCGGCCAGTGCTTGTACACCGCGCCGACCTCGAACTCCTCGTAGGTGCGTCCGAACTGCATCGCGCTCAGGCCTCCGGGATCTCGAACTTGCTCGTGCGCTGCATGCCCGCGGCCCGGCCCTTGCCGGAGACGACCAGGGCCATCTTGCGGCTGGCCTCGTCGATCATCTCGTCGCCGAGCATCGCGGAGCCCTTCTTGCCGCCCGCCTCGGACGTGTAGTAGTCGTACGCGTCCAGGATCAGCTCGGCGTGGTCGTAGTCCTCCTGGGAGGGCGAGAAGATCTCGTTCGACGCCTCGACCTGGCCCGGGTGCAGTACCCACTTGCCGTCGAAGCCGAGCGCGGCGGCGCGCTGGGCGACCTCGCGGTAGCCGTCGATGTTGCGGATCTGGAGGTAGGGGCCGTCGATCGCCTGGAGGTTGTTGGCGCGGGCCGCCATCAGGATCTTCATCAGGAT
This sequence comes from Streptomyces sp. MMG1121, assembly GCF_001280015.1. GTDB lineage: Bacteria > Actinomycetota > Actinomycetes > Streptomycetales > Streptomycetaceae > Streptomyces. Next base: position 107,787 of record NZ_LGDV01000199.1, on the reverse strand, counting down.
GTAGTGGTAGGCGTCCGCCGGGTAGCCGGGCGGCTGCTCGCCCACGACCAGCGACTTCATGTTGATGGACGCCATGAAGTCGGCCGGGCCGAAGATGATCGTCTCGACGCGCTGGGAGGCCGTCGCGATCTCGTTGACGTTGTTGAGGCCCTGCGCGTTCTCGATCTGCGCCTCGATGCCGATCTTGCCGACCTCGAAGCCCATCGTCTTCTCGATCTGGGTCAGCAGCAGGTCCAGGGCCACGATCTGCTCAGCCGTCTGCACCTTCGGCAGCATGATGCAGTCGAGGTTCTGGCCGGCGCCCTCGACGACCGTGACGACATCGCGGTACGTCCACTCGGTCGTCCAGTCGTTGACGCGCACGACACGCGTCTTGCCCGTCCAGTCGCCCTCGTTGAGGAACTTGACGATGGTGTGCCGCGCCTCGGGCTTGGCGAGCGGCGCGCACGCGTCCTCCAGGTCCAGGAAGACCTGGTCGGCGGGGAGGCCCTGCGCCTTCTCCAGGAAGCGGGGGTTCGAGCCCGGTACGGCCAGGCAGGAGCGCCGCGGGCGAAGGCGGTTGACAGGGGTGGTCATGCGGGGACCTCCAGGGGGTCGAGCTTGTTCGCTTTCCGGATCTCGTCGACGATGCGGCCGATGATCCCGGTGATGTCGAAGTCCTTCGGGGTGAAGACGGCGGCTACTCCGGCGGCCCTGAGCTGCTCGGCATCACCATTCGGGATGATGCCACCGGCGATCACCGGTATGTCTGTGGCACCGGCCACACGCAGCCGCTGAAGCACGTCCGGCACCAGCTGGGCGTGTGAGCCGGACAGGATCGACAGGCCCACGGCGTGTACGTCCTCGTCCAGGGCCGCGTCCACGATCTGCTCGGGCGTCAGGCGGATGCCCTGGTAGACCACCTCGAAGCCGGCGTCACGGGCGCGTACGGCGATCTGCTCGGCGCCGTTGGAGTGCCCGTCCAGGCCCGGCTTGCCGACCAGGAAGCGCAGCTTGCCGACGCCGAGGTCGCGGGCGGTGGCATCGACCTTGGCGCGGACGTCGGCGAGCGCCGAGCCGGCCTCGACGGGAACCGCGACGGGGGCGGAGGAGACCCCGGTGGGCGCCCGGTACTCACCGAACACCTCGCGCAGGGCGCCCGCCCACTCGCCGGTCGTGACCCCGGCGCGGGCGCACTCCAGCGTGGCCTGCATGAGGTTGTCCGTGCCCTTGGCGGCCTCCTTCAGCCGCTCCAGCGCCTTGCAGGGGCGCGGGTGGTTGAACGGCGGCTGGTAGCGGGTGTCGCGCCAGTTCCCGAGCGAGGCGATGACGCGGGCCTCGACCGCCGGGTCGACGGTCTGGATCGCTTGGTCGAGATCGGCGGTCAGCGGGTTCGGCTCGGTCGTCTCGAAGATGTTGACGCCGATGATCTTCTCCTGGCCGGACTCGATCCGCGCCCGCCGCTCGGCGTGCGAGGAGACCAGCTGCGCCTTGAGATAGCCGGACTCGACGGCGGCCATCGCGCCGCCCATCTCCTGGATCCGGTCCATCTCCGCGAGGGACTCCTCGACGAGCGCGGTCACCTTCGCCTCGATGACGTGCGAGCCCGCGAAGATGTCGTCGTACTCCAGCAGATCGCTCTCGTGCGCGAGGACCTGCTGGATGCGCAGGCTCCACTGCTGGTCCCAGGGCCGGGGCAGACCGAGGGCCTCGTTCCAGGCCGGGAGCTGCACGGCACGCGCGCGTGCGTCCTTCGACAGCGTCACGGCCAGCATCTCCAGCACGATCCGCTGGACGTTGTTCTCCGGCTGCGCTTCGGTCAGGCCGAGGGAGTTGACCTGGACGCCGTAGCGGAAGCGGCGCTGCTTGGGGTCCTCGATGCCGTAGCGCTCACGCGTGACCTTGTCCCAGATGCGGCCGAACGCCCGCATCTTGCACATCTCCTCGACGAAGCGGACGCCCGCGTTCACGAAGAAGGAGATACGGGCGACCACGTCGCCCATGCGCTCCTCGGACACCTGGCCGGAGTCGCGCACGGCGTCGAGGACGGCGATCGCGGTGGACATCGCGTACGCGATCTCCTGCACCGGTGTGGCCCCGGCCTCCTGCAGGTGGTAGCTGCAGATGTTGATCGGGTTCCACTTCGGGATGTGGGAGACCGTGTACGCGATCATGTCCGTCGTCAGGCGGAGCGACGGTCCCGGCGGGAACACATGGGTGCCCCGGGACAGGTACTCCTTGACGATGTCGTTCTGGGTCGTGCCCTGGAGCCGGGTGATGTCCGCGCCCTGCTCCTCGGCGACGACCTGATAGAGCGCCAGCAGCCACATGGCGGTGGCGTTGATCGTCATCGAGGTGTTCATCTGTTCCAGGGGGATGTCCTGGAACAGCCGGCGCATGTCACCGAGGTGCGAGACGGGCACGCCGACCCGGCCGACCTCGCCGCGGGCGAGGATGTGGTCGGGGTCGTAGCCGGTCTGCGTCGGCAGGTCGAACGCCACCGACAGGCCGGTCTGGCCCTTGGCGAGGTTGCGCCGGTACAGCTCGTTGGACGCCTCGGCGGTGGAGTGACCGGCGTACGTGCGCATGAGCCACGGCCGGTCCTTCTGACGCTCTGTCATCTATGGCTCTCAGACGTTGCGGAAGCGGTTGATGGCGTCGATGTGCGTGGCGCGCATCTCCTCGTCGCGCACACCGAGGCCCTCCTCGGGCGCGAGGCACAGCACGCCGACCTTGCCCTGGTGCAGGTTGCGGTGGACGTCGTAGGCCGCCTGGCCGGTCTCTTCCAGGGAGTAGGTCTTCGACAGGGTCGGGTGGATCTTGCCCTTGGCGATGAGGCGGTTGGCCTCCCACGCCTCGCGGTAGTTGGCGAAGTGCGAGCCGATGATCCGCTTCAGCGACATCCACAGGTAGCGGTTGTCGTACTCGTGCATGTAGCCCGAGGTCGAGGCGCAGGTGGTGATGGTGCCGCCCTTGCGGGTGACGAACACGGAGGCGCCGAAGGTCTCGCGGCCGGGGTGCTCGAAGACGATGTCGATGTCCTCGCCGCCGGTGAGCTCGCGGATGCGCTTGCCGAAGCGCTTCCACTCCTTCGGGTCCTGGGTCTGCTCGTCCTTCCAGAACTTGTAGCCCTCGGCGTTGCGGTCGATGATCGCCTCGGCGCCCATGGAACGGCAGATGTCCGCCTTCTGGTCGCTGGAGACGACGCAGATCGGGTTGGCGCCGCCGGCGAGCGCGAACTGCGTGGCGTACGAGCCGAGTCCGCCGCTCGCGCCCCAGATCAGGACGTTGTCGCCCTGCTTCATCTGGGCGCCGTTGCGGGAGACCAGCTGGCGGTAGGCCGTGGAGTTGACCAGGCCCGGGGCCGCGGCCTCCTCCCAGCTGAGGTGGGCCGGCTTCGGCATCAGCTGGTTGGACTTGACGAGCGCGACCTCGGCGAGACCGCCGAAGTTGGTCTCGAAGCCCCAGATGCGCTGCTCGGGGTCGAGCATCGTGTCGTTGTGCCCGTCGGAGGACTCCAGCTCGACGGACAGGCAGTGGGCGACGACCTCGTCGCCGGGCTTCCAGGCGTTGACGCCCGGACCGGTGCGCAGGACGACGCCCGCGAGGTCGGAGCCGATGATGTGGTACGGCAGATCGTGACGCTTCGTCAGCTCGCTGACCTTGCCGTAGCGCTCCAGGAACCCGAACGTGGACAGCGGCTCGAAGATCGAGGTCCACACCGAGTTGTAGTTGACCGAGGAGGCCATGACGGCCACCAGGGCCTCACCCGGGCCGAGTTCGGGCACGGGCACCTCGTCGAGGTGGATCGACTTGCGCGGGTCCTTGTCGCGGGTCTCGAGGCCCGCGAACATCTCCGTCTCGTCCTTGTGCACGGTGATCGCGCGGTACGACTCGGGGAGTGGCAGAGCGGCGAAGTCGGCGGACGTGGCGTCCTTCGACTGGATCGCGTCCAGGATGTCCTTCACGGTCACGGTGTTGCCTCCGGCGGTGAGCGCCCCTGAGGGAGGGGGTGCTGAGGGTTCGTCGGTGCTGCGATGAGTGCTGCTGAGGGTTTTGGGATGTGCCGTCGGTTCGGCTCGGTGGTGCTTCGGCAGCGCTTTGTGGCGCGGGAGGTTGCCTGTGACGCAGGCGTCCGGGCGCGCAGGCCAATCGGCTTGCGGGGACAGCCGACGAGCGAATGGTCTCTGCTCGCCGGCCGCCCGGACACCTTCAACGTATGACACCGCGTGTCAGGCGGCAAGGCACTGAGTGCCAGAAGTTGGGCTCAGGTGAAATCTTTACGTAACAAATGAGCGATGATCGATCGAACGGCGTCTGAAATCCGCTGGAAAACGGGCCCTGACATGCCAAAACGGCCACCCCGAAGGGTGGCCGTCATCACAGCCGGGAAAGGCTGGGGGCGGTGCTCAGCGCTCCTTGAGCGCCTCTTCGATGGTCCGCATGACCTCGTCCAGCGGGGCGTCGGTGCGGGCGACCGTGACGAGTACCTCACCGTGCGCGGAGACCGTCGCCGGGACGGTGCCGGCGGCCGTGCGGGGTGCCGGACCGCGTCCGGCCCCGATCCCGGTGCCGAACGTCTTCCGTACGATCGCGAAGGCGTGGTCGAGCTGTGCCTCGACGTCCCCCTGGCCGCCCGCCCGCAGCCAGCGGCGCAGGACGTGGTTGTGCGCGGTGACGACGGCGGAGGCGGCCACCTCGGCCAGCAGCGGGTCGTCGTTGGCGTCGTCGGCGTGCGCGTGCTCGTCGAAGTGGCCGAGCAGATAGCGGGTGAACAGGCGCTCGTAGCGGGCCACGGAGGCGATCTCGGCCTCGCGCAGGGTGGGCACCTCGCGGGTGAGCTTGTAGCGGGCGACCGAGATCTCCGGCCGGGCCGCGTACATCTTCATGACTTCCTTGATGCCGCGGCACACGGTGTCGAGCGGGTGCTCGTGCGCGGGGGCCGCGTTGAGGACCGCCTCGGCACGCACCAGCGTGTCGTCGTGGTCCGGGAAGATCGCCTCTTCCTTGGAGCGGAAGTGGCGGAAGAAGGTGCGACGGGCGACCCCGGCGGCTGCCGCGATCTCGTCGACGGTGGTCGCCTCGTACCCCTTGGTCGAGAACAGCTCCATGGCTGCGGCCGCCAGTTCCCGGCGCATCTTGAGCCGCTGGGCGGCGGCGCGACTGCCTGCGGCACTTTCCGGCGCGTCGGGCGTAGCTGGTGTACGTGAGGACTTGGCGGGCTGGGACATGACCCGAACGTACTGCATGTGCGCAGCTCGGTGCGCAGGTGTGGGGGTTTCCCCGCCCGGGACGGGCGGGGGACCGCCTGCCCGGGCGGGGAGGGGATGCGCAGCGGGATCGAGCAGTCCGCCCCAGTCCGCGTCCGCGTGGGACCAGTCGCCGACGCCGTCAGCGGCGGGCATACTCGCGGAAGCCGCGGCCGGTCTTGCGGCCGAGGCAGCCCGCCGCCACCAGGTGTTCCAGCAGCGGGGCCGGAGCCAGGCCCGGGTCGCGGAACTCGCGGTGCAGAACCTTCTCGATGGCCAGCGAGACGTCCAGGCCGACCACGTCCAGCAGCTCGAAGGGGCCCATCGGGTAGCCGCCGCCGAGCCTCATCGCCGCGTCGATGTCGTCCAGGGACGCATAGTGCTCCTCGACCATCTTGATGGCGTTGTTCAGGTACGGGAACAGCAGCGCGTTCACGATGAAGCCGGCCCGGTCGCCGCAGTCCACCGGGTGCTTCCTGATCCTCGTGCAGACCTCGCGGACGGTCGCGTGGACGTCGTCGGCCGTCAGCACGGTCCGCACGACCTCGACCAGCTTCATCGCAGGCGCCGGGTTGAAGAAGTGCATGCCGATGACGTCCTGCGGGCGCGAGGTGGCGCGGGCGCAGGCGACGACGGGCAGCGAGGAGGTGGTGGTGGCGAGGACCGCGCCGGGCTTGCAGACCTTGTCGAGCGTCTGGAACAGCTGCCGCTTGACCTCCAGGTCCTCGGCGATCGCCTCGACGGCCAGGTCGACGTCGGCGAACGCGTCGTAGGAGCCGGCCGGGGAGATCCGGTCCAGGACCTCGGCGGCGGCCTCGGCGGTCATGCGGCCCTTGTCGACGGAGCGGGCCAGGGACTTGCCGATCCGGGCCTTGGCGGCCTGCGCCTTCTCCTCGCTGCGGGCGGCCAGGACGACCGCGTAGCCCGCCTTGGCGAACACCTCGGCGATGCCGGAGGCCATGGTGCCGGAGCCGGCGACCCCGACCGAGCGGACCTCGCGCCCCGCGCCGCGGGCACCGTCCGGCGCCGGGGTCAGCGCGTCCGGCACGACCGCCGCGCTGCCCGGCGCCTCGTAGGTGTAGAAGCCGCGCCCGGACTTGCGGCCGGTCAGGCCCGCCTCGCTGAGCTGCTTCAGGATCGGCGCGGGGGCGTGCAGCCGGTCGCGGGACTCGGCGTACATGGCCTCCAGGACCGTACGCGCGGTGTCGACGCCGATCAGGTCCAACAGCGCCAGCGGGCCCATCGGCAGGCCGCAGCCGAGCCGCATCGCCGCGTCGATGTCCTCGCGGGAGGCGTACCGGGCCTCGTACATCGCGGCGGCCTGGTTGAGGTAGCCGAAGAGCAGGCCGTCCGCGACGAAGCCGGGGCGGTCGCCGACCGCGACCGGCTCCTTGCCCAGTTCGAGGGCGAGGTCGGTGACCGCGGCGACGGCCCCCGGCGCCGTCAGCACCGAGGAGACGACCTCGACCAGCCGCATCGCGGGCGCCGGGTTGAAGAAGTGCAGTCCGAGCACCCGCTCGGGGCGCGCCGAGTCGGCGGCGAGCCGGGTCACGGACAGGGCGTTGGTGCCGGTGGCGAGGATCGTCTGCGGGCGGACGATCCCGTCCAGCTCGTGGAAGATCCGGTGCTTGATCTCGTACGACTCCGGGGCCACCTCGATGACGAGGTCGGCGTCGGCCGCCGCCGCGAGGTCGGTGCCGGTGCGCACCCGGGCGAGGGCGTCGGCGCGCTCCTGCTCCGTGAGCCGGCCGCGCTCGACCGCGCGGGCGGTGGAGGCTTCCAGAGCCGTGACGCACTGGGCGGCCTGGGCCTCGCTGACGTCGATGCCGATCACCTCGCGGCCGGCCTTCACGAGGACCTCGGTGATGCCGGTGCCCATGGTGCCGAGGCCGACGACGGCGATCGTCTTCAGCGGGGACGGCGAGGTGCCGGACTGGGGGGACAGGGGAGTGGCCATCGCGGGACTCCAGGAATGAGGGTGACGACGAGGAGCGCGCCGGGTGCGCCGACGGGCGCACCGCGGTGCGAGAAGGAGTGCGGGTGTTGCCGGGCTGCGAGCGCACACGCCCGGTGCTGCCGGTGCCACGGGCGTGCACACGCCCGCGCTGTGGCAGGAATTCCGACCGGCCCTGTCCCGGAGCCGGGTCGTACTGCGGTACGAGACGTACCGAACCGACTGATGCTCGCGACGGCCGCGTCACCAAACCGTCGCCAGCAAGAGATGCGAGTGGGTAACTCGCTCGTCTGAGCTTAACCGGCGAGTAACGAGCGCGCCAGAGGTGCGCTCGAATCCGACTTTGTGATGTAGCTCCCCCTGGCCTCGCCACCCGCCTACGCTGGACTTCGTGGACGAAGAGTTGCGATCGCTCACGGAGCGCTTACGGCAGGAGTCGCACGGCTCGGCGGCGTTCGACCGATTGCTGGCGACCGAGGACCACGACGAACTCGCGGAGGTGCTGACCGCGCCCGGACAACCGCTGTGGGCCAGGGAACTGGCCGCCTTCCGCCTGGGACGCGCGGGCGACCGGCGCGCCTTCGAGTCCCTGGTGCTGCTCCTGAACCACCGCGACCCCCCGCGCTGCGCCTCCGCCGCGCACGCTTTGTCCCGGCTCGGTGACCCCCGTACGGCCCGGGCGGCCGCCGCCCTCGCCACCAACGAACTGCGCGTCGCCTACGCCCTGCACCCCGTCCGCCTGCTGGCCGACCTGCGCGCCCCCGAGTCCGTGCCCGCGCTCATCACCACGCTGGAGCGCCGGCTGCGCCCGCGCGACCCCTACCGCAAGGTCGCCCTCGCCTGTGTGGAGGGCCTCGGCGCCCTCGGGGACCCGCGCGCCCGCCGCGTGCTGAACGAGGCCCTGGCCCACCCGGCCCTGGCGCAGGCGGCCGTACGCGCCCTGGCGCGCATCCCCCAGCAGAGGAAGGCGAAATGACACGGCGTCAGTGCGCGCCGCTCACCCGTCCACCACCGCGAGCGCCTCGATCTCCATCAGGAACTCCGGTGCCACCAGCCCGGCGACCCGCACCGCGGAGGACGCCGGCAGCCGGTCCTCGGGTATGTGGGCGGCGCGGGCCGCGCGGATCGCCGGCAGATGGGCCGTGTCCGTCACGAAGTACGTCAGCTTGACGACGTGTTCGAAGCCGGCGCCGGCGGCGGCCAGACAGCGCCTCAGATTCTCGAACACCTGGCGGGCCTGGGCCGCGGGGTCGTCCGCACCGACCAGCTTGCCGTCCTCGTCGAGAGGCAGCTGGCCGGAGACGGCGACGAGGCGGCCGGTGGCCGTGACCACATGGCTGTACTGGGCTGCGGGCGCGACGCCGTCGGGCGCGGGAATCCGGGTCGGTGCACTCATGCCTCCATGGTGGACCAGCCCACTGACAACGCCCCCGACGGGCCGGCGCGCCCCCCTTACCGGCGGAAGCCGAGCAGCTTGTGCAGGGTCGAGCCGGGCGAGGACGGTGACGCCGCCTTCGCCGTCAGCGGCTTCGGGTCGGGGGACTTCGCGCAGACCGCGTCGGCCACGCCCGTGCCGCGCGGCACCCGGCCGTCCGTCAGATAGGCGCTCAGATACCGGTCCAGGCAGGCGTTGCCGCTCAGCGAGATCCCGTGATTGCCGCCGCCCTGCTCGACCACCAGGCTGGAGCGGGCGAGCAGCCGGTGGACCGTGGCACCGCCGGGGTAGGGAGTGGCCGCGTCGGCGGTCGCCTGGAAGAGCAGCGCGGGCGGCAGCTTGGCGTTGGCGACGTCCACCGGCCTGCGCTGCGCGCCCGGCCAGAAGGCGCACGGTGCGTTGTACCAGGCGTTGTTCCAGGCGAAGAACGGTGCCTTGCCGTACACCTCCCAGGTCTCTGTGTGCCACTGGTTCCAGGAACCGGGCCAGGCGGTGTCCCGGCACTGTACCGCCGTGTAGACGCTGTATCCGTTGTCTCCCGCGTGGTCCACGGCGCCGAAGTTCTCGTACGTCTCCACCAGCGGATCGGCGTTCTTGTCGCGCACGTACGCCGCGAACGCCTCGGCGAGGTAGGGCCAGTAGCCGTTGTAGTAGCCGCCGGGGACGAACGTGTCCTCCAGCTCGGAGGCGCCCACGGTGCCGCCGGCCGGCTTCTTCGCCAGGGCCGCCCGCATCGCGTACCACTCGGCCTCGACCTTGGCGGGGTCCTTGCCGAGGTGGTACGTGGAGTCGTACCGGGCGATCCAGGCCATCAGGGCGCGGTGGCGGTCGTTGAAGGCGTAGTCCTGGCCGAGGTTGTCCGAGTACCAGATGCCGACCGGGTCCACGATCGAGTCCAGCACCAGGCGGCGGACCCGCTGGGGGTACAGCTTGGCGTAGACCGCGCCGAGGTAGGTGCCGTAGGAGTAGCCGAAGTAGTTGAGACCGGGGGCGCCGAGGGCCGCGCGGATGCTGTCCATGTCGCGTACGGCGTTGACGGTGTCGATGTACGGCAGCACGTCGGCGTACTTGCGGGCGCAGTCGACGGCGAAGGACTTCGCGCGCGTGAGGTTCGCCTGCTCCAGTGCGGCCGTCGTGGGCACGGTGTCCGGGCGCACCGCCTTGAAGTGGCCGGGCGCGCAGTCCAGGGCCGGGCTGGACCTGCCGACCCCGCGCGGGTCGAAGCCGATGACGTCGTACTGGGCGGCGACGCTCCTCGGCAGCGCGGAGGAGACGAATCCGGCGAGCGTCAGACCGCTGCCGCCGGGGCCGCCGGGGTTGACCAGCAGCGGGCCCTGGAAGGTCTTGGCGGTGTGCTCGACGCGCGACAGGGCGAGGGTGATCTGGCGGCCCGTCGGGCGCGCGTGGTCCAGCGGCACCTTCAGGGACGCGCACTGGAGCGTCGGGTAGTCGCCCGTACCGCACGCCGTCCAGGCGAGCCGGGCGGCGGAGGCGGCCGGGGCCCCCTGCGCGGGCAGGGCGGTGATCGAGCCCGCCACCACGGTGGCGGCAGCGCACAGCACGGCTGCGCGTTTCCTCATGGGTTCTCCCGGGACGCAGGGGTCGGTGGACCGCGAGGATCACGGCCCTCGCCGCATCGTCCCGGGGCCGGGGCTCCGCCGAACCCGTAGCGGCCGTACTTGACCCGATTGAGCCGCGCGATGCCCTCGAACGTCCTCACCCGCACGCGTTCACATGAGGGTCAGCTGGGTCGGCTCGGCGACGCTCTCCGGCTCGGCCGGCGCCGCGGGGCGGATCCGGCGGGCCGTCCCCGCGCGTGTGGGACCGATGCCGTACTCCCGTGCCAGCTCGTGCACCTGACGGGTGATCCGGCGCTGGTACCACGTCGGCGCGTAGGCGCCCGCCGCGTACAGTCGCTCGTAGCGCCGCACAAGGTGCGGATGGTGCCGGGCGAGCCAGGTCATGAACCACTCCCGCGCGCCCGGGCGCAGATGCAGCGTCAGCGGGGTCACCGAGGTGGCGCCGGCTTGCGCGATCGCCCGTACCGTGTCGCGCAGTTGGTCCGGGTGGTCGCTCAGGAACGGGATCACCGGGGCCATCAGCACCCCGCAGCCGATGCCGTGCTCGCCGAGGCTGCGGACGACCTCCAGCCGGCGCTCGGGCGCGGGCGTGCCCGGCTCCACCGTGCGCCACAGCTCGGCGTCGAGGAAGCCGACGGAGACCGAGATGCCCACGTCCGTCACCTCGGCGGCCCGGACCAGCAGGTCCAGGTCCCGCAGGACGAGCGTGCCCTTGGTGAGGATCGAGAACGGGTTCGCGTGCTCGGTGAGGGCGGAGATGATGCCCGGCATCAGGCGATAGCGGCCCTCGGCGCGCTGGTAGCAGTCGACGTTGGTGCCCATCGCCACGTGATCGCCCTGCCAGCGGCGGGAGGCGAGCTGGCGGCGCAGCACCTCGGGCGCGTTCACCTTGACCACGATCTGCGTGTCGAAGCCGGTGCCGGTGTCGAGGTCCAGATAGCCGTGCGTCTTTCTGGCGAAGCAGTACACGCACGCGTGCGTGCAGCCCCGGTACGGGTTGACCGTCCACTCGAACGGCATGCGCGAGGCGCCCGGCACCCGGTTCAGCACCGAGCGCGCCCGGACCTCGTGAAAGGTGATCCCGCGGAACTCGGGCGTGTCGAACGTGCGGGTCGTCACCGAGTCCGCGCCGAACAGGGCCGGCTCGGCCCGGCCGTGTTCGCTGTCCTCCGTGAGGTTCTCCCAGCGCATGACGCCTCCTCGGTAGCACTGCCCCACAGAATAGAACATCTGTTCCCATGATCGTGCGGACCCCGATTTGGGGGCCCGGGCGCCGGGGTGGTTGGCTTGGGCCCACCCCGAGAAACCAGGTCCTGGAGGAACGCAATGGCGCAGGTCGAGGCCACTACGGAGCGGGTCGTCGCGGCGGACGCGGAGAAGGTGTTCGACGCCCTCGCCGACTACCGCGGCACCCGGCAGAAGCTGCTGCCCGAGCACTTCAGCGAGTACGAGGTCCGTGAGGGCGGCGACGGGGAGGGCACCCTCGTGCACTGGAAGCTCCAGGCCACCAGCAAGCGGGTGCGCGACTGCCTCCTGGAGGTCAGCGAGCCCACCGACGGCGAGCTGGTCGAGAAGGACCGCAACTCCTCCATGGTCACCACCTGGCGCGTCACCCCTGCGGGCGAGGGCAAGGCCCGGGTCGTCGTCACCACCACCTGGCAGGGTGCCGGCGGCATCGGCGGCTTCTTCGAGAAGACCTTCGCCCCCAAGGGGCTCGGCCGGATCTACGACGCCCTGCTCGCCAAGCTCGCCACCGAGGTCGAGAAGTAGGCCCAAGGCCCAGCCGGTGAAGGGGTGTTGGCCCCTTCACCGGTTCGAGTGGATCTCCCCCTCGCCCGGAACGATGCCGTAACTCACCGCAGTTGTTCACAGTTGACGCCTTACGCGGGACATGTGACAGATGTGACGAGGGGAGCGGTACGTGGTCGGGACGACCCTGGTGGAGCACGAGCCGGTCGTGGCACCGGAGGCGGCTGAGGCGACCGCGGTCGCACCACCGCCGCCCGGACCGGCCGCCGGACTCGGTGCGCGCCGCGTGCGACTGGTGTTCTTCGGGCTGATGCTCGCCCTGCTCCTCGCGGCGCTCGACCAGATGATCGTCGCGACCGCGCTGCCGAAGATCGTCGGCGAGCTGCACGGTCTGGACCGGATGAGCTGGGCGATCACCGCCTATCTGCTCACCTCCACCGTCGGCCTGCCGCTGTACGGCAAGCTCGGCGACCTCGTCGGCCGCAAAGGCGTCTTCCAGTTCGCCATCGCCGTCTTCGTCCTCGGCTCCGCGCTGGCCGGCCGGGCCCAGTCCATGGACCAGCTGATCGCCTTCCGCGCGGTCCAGGGCGTCGGCGCGGGCGGGCTCATGATCGGCGTGCAGGCGATCATCGCCGACATCGTGCCGCCCCGCGAACGCGGCCGCTACATGGGCCTGATCGGCGCCTCCTTCGGCCTCGCCTCCGTCGCGGGCCCGCTGCTGGGCGGCTACTTCACCGACCACCTCTCCTGGCGCTGGTGCTTCTACGTCAACGTCCCCTTCGGTCTGGTCACCCTCGCCGTCGTCACCGTGGTCCTGAAACTCCCCAAACCCGCGACCCGCGGCCGACTCGACGTCCTCGGCGCACTGCTGCTCGCCGCCGCGTCCACCTGCCTGGTCCTGCTGACCAGTTGGGGCGGCACCGAGTACGCCTGGGGCTCGCGGCAGATCGTCGGCCTCGGCGCCGGCGCGCTCGCCGCCACCGTCCTCTTCCTCGTCGCCGAGCGCTTCGCCGCCGAACCCCTCATCCCGCTACGGCTGTTCTGCGACTGCGTCTTCAACGTCAGCGGTCTGGTGGGCCTGGTGATCGGAGTCGCCCTGTTCGGCGCCGCCAGCTATCTGCCGACCTTCCTGCAGATGGTCGACGGGGCCAGCGCCACCGGGTCCGGCCTGCTGATGCTGCCCATGATGGCCGGGATCGTCGGCGCCTCGATCATCGGCGGCCAGCTCATCAGCCGCACCGGCCGGTACAAGGTCTTCCCCGTGCTCGGCGGCGCCCTCTCCGCCCTCGGCATGTGGCTGCTGTCCCGCCTGGAAGTCGACACACCCCGGCTGCAGTACAGCGTCTGGATGGCCGTCCTCGGCGCCGGCATCGGCCTGGTGATGCCCGTCCTCGTCCTCGCCGTGCAGAACTCCGTGCGGCCCGCCGACCTCGGCACCGCCACCAGCGCCAACAACTACTTCCGGCAGATCGGCGGCAGCGTCGGCGCCGCGATCTTCGGCACCCTCTTCGCGAACCGGCTCACCGACGCCCTGCGCAGGGAACTGCCGCCGCGCTCCGGTGTCCGGCTGCCCGACCCCGAGTCCATCACCCCGCAGCTCGTCCGCGCGCTGCCCCCGGCCCTGCGCGACGCCTACATCCGCGCCTACGCCGACGCGATGCCCCGGATCTTCCTCTACCTCGTCCCGGTACTCGTCGCCGGCCTGCTCATCGCGTTCTTCCTCAAGGAGAAACCCCTGGTGTCCCACCCCGCCGCCGAAACCGAGCCCGAGCACGAGACCGTGAACGCCCCGATCCCCCAAGCCCGTTCGCCCCACGCCGCCGGCATCCCCGTCTGCGGCACGGTGCAGCACCCCGACGGCACCGTCGTGCCCCTCGCGGCCCTCACCCTCATCGACGTCGCCGGACAGCAGATCGGCCGGGGCGCGAGCGGCGAGGACGGGCGGTACGCGCTGAGCACGCCCGGCGCCGGGTCGTACGTGCTGATCGCCGCCGCGGGCGGCCACCAGCCGCAGGCCGTCTCCGTCACCGTCGGCGAACGGCCCGTCGAACTCGACGTCGTCCTCGGCGGCGCCGGACGCCTCGCCGGCAGCGTCCTCACCGCCGACGGCACCCCCGTCCGGGACGCCACCGTCACCCTCACCAACGTGCACGGCGAGGTCGTCGCCGCCACCCGCAGCGGCCGCGAGGGCGGCTATGTCATCACCGAACTCGTCGCCGGCGAGTACACCCTCGCCGCCAGCGCCCCCGCCTTCCGGCCGGCCGCGCTCCCGGTCAGCGTGCAGGCCTCAAGAGAGACCCGGCAGGACGTCGAGCTCGCGGGCGGCGCCGTGCTGCGGGGCACCGTCCGGGCGAGCGGCGGACGGCCCGTGGAGGACGCGCGCGTCACGCTCCTCGACGCCGCCGGCAACGTGGTCGACACCCTCACCACGGGAGCGGACGGAACGTTCCGGTTCGTCGACCTCGCCTCCGGCGAGTACACCGTCATCGCCGCCGGCTACCCGCCGGTCGCCACCGTGCTCCAGGTCGCGGGCGGCGGCCGGACCGAACGCGACCTGCAACTGGGCCACGAGGACTGAGAGGACCGGCCGGGGGGGCGCCCGCGGGGCGCTGAGCTGCGCGCCCGCGCGATGAGGTGAAACCAATTCCAGGATTGCCACACATCGCGACCGGCCGCCGCCGTACGGTAGTGGCAGGCTTCACAGATCGTTTGCGAACAGCCGTGGGGAGAAAGGGCCGGGGCCATGGAATTCGGCGACGACCGTGGCGGCGCGCGGGACACACCTCCCGGCCACGGCGCAGGTGACGCCGTCGCGGGCCGCATTCCGCTGGCCGTGGTCGTCGTCGACCGCGCCGGCCTCGTGTCCCACTGGAGCAGCGGTGCGCGGCGCCTGTTCGGCGTCGGACGCGAGGACGCCGTAGGGCGGCCCGCGGCCGATCTGCTGCCGGTCTCCGGCGCTCTCCCCGAGGACCCGCACGGCGGGGCGGTGGCGGACACCTCCACCGAGTACGACGGGCTCGGCCCCGACCTGGAGGCCTCCCTCGACGGGCACACCGCCTACGCCACGGCCGGCCGCGCCCGCCTCGCTCCGCACGAACGGCCTTCCGACACCGAGCGGCTCGACGTGCTGTGGTGGGCCTACCCGCTGGTCGGCCCCGGCCCGTCCCGGCTGCTCGTGCTCGCCGCCGACGCCACCCGGCTGCGCGACGAGCGGGGCTACGACGACGAGACCGCCGAGCGCATCTCGCCCGGCTTCGCCCGCCACACCGAACTGCCCGCCTCCGACGAGCTGGAGCGGCAGCTGCCCGAGATCCTGCCCAACATGGGCCCGGGACTCAGCTCCCGCATCGTCGCCCAGGTCCTCGAACTCGGCTATCCCGTCCTGGAGTTCAGCCAGTTCGACCGGGTGCCCGTCACCCCGTACTGGGGCGTGCCCCGCCGTCCGGGCCGTCGGCGCGCCGAGGCCGTCGTACCGCGCCAGCGGCCCGCCGCGGTCCTGGTCCCGGCCGGAGCCGAGGAGGACCTGGAGTACGCGGCCGTGCGCGAGCGGCTGGAGTTCCTCAACGAGGTCAGCTCCGGCATCGGCACCTCCCTCGACCTCGGCGAGACCATTCGCGAGGTCACCAGCGCGGCGGTGCCCCGGTTCGCGGACTTCGCCGGCACCCATCTGCGCGCCGCCGTCCTCGCCGGCGAGGGCTTCCCGGACGGTCCGCCGGACGCCAGCACCATGATGTTCCGCGTCTGGGTCGAGCACAACGACGAACCGGGCCGCTGGGACGACACCGTGCCCGTCGGCGAGGCCTTCGCCTTTCCCGAGCACACCCCCTTCTACCAGTGCATGGTCACCGGCGAACCGGTCCTCGTCCCGAGGGTCACCAAGGAGCTGAGCGAGCGGATCTCCGGCGAGTTCGAAAAGCGCGACCTGCGGCCGCTCATCGGCGGGCGCTCCCTGCTGATCGTGCCGCTCAAGGCCCGCAACGTCGTCCTCGGCTTCATGGTGCTGATGCGCCGCCCCGACCGCCCGCAGTTCGACGACATGGACCGCACCACCGGCGCCGAACTCGCCGCCCGGGCGGGCCTCGTGCTCGACAACGCCCGTATGTACACCTACCAGGAGAACGTCGCCGACACCCTCCAGGACAGCATGCTGCCGCAGGTGACCCCGCGGATGGCCGGGTGTGACGTCGCCACCCGCTACCTGCCCGGCACCCGGCTCGGCCGGATCGGCGGCGACTGGTTCGACACCATCAAACTGCCCGGCTCGCGCACCGCCCTCGTGGTCGGCGACGTCATGGGCCACGGTCTCAACTCGGCAGCGATGATGGGCCAGTTGCGCACCGCCGTACAGACCATGGCCGCGATGGAGACCCCGCCCGCACAGCTGCTGCGCAACCTGGACGACCTGGCCCGGCGGCTCGGCGACAACTACCTCGCCACCTGTCTGTACGCGGTCTACGACCCGATCCGCGGCGAGCTGCACCTGGCCAACGCCGGTCACATCCCGCCCGTCCTCGTCCGTGCCGAGGACGGCAGCAGCGAACTCCTGGAGCTGCCCACCGGCGCCCCCATAGGAGTGGGCGGTGTCCCGTTCGAGTCCACCCGGGTCAAGGTCGCGCCCGGCGACCGGCTGGTGCTGTGCACCGACGGCCTGGTCGAGGTGCGCGGCTCCGACATCGGCGAGGGCCTGGCCGCGCTCTGCGAGTCCGCCGCGCACCCCGCCGCCTCCATGGACGACGCCTGCAACACCATCATCCGCGCCCTCAACACCCGCGGCGGCCGCAAGGACGACGTCGCCCTGCTCATGGCCCGGCTCAACGGCATCCCCGACGACCATGTCGCCGAATGGCGGCTCGACCCCGAGCCCCACGAGGTCGCCCGGGCCCGCCGTCTGGTGCGCGCACAGCTCCTCGCGTGGGGCCTGCCGCAGGCCGTGGAGACCGCCGAGCTGCTGGTCAGCGAGGTCGTCACCAACGCCGTACGGCACGCCGGGAGCGAGCGCATCGGGCTGCGCGTGGTCCGCACCGACGCCCTGCTGTTCGAGATCACCGACGACGAACCCGCCCTGCCCGCGATGCTCGGCCCCGACCCGTACGACGAGTCGGGGCGCGGTCTGCGCGTGGTCAGCCGGCTCGCCCGGGAGTGGGGCGCCACGGCGAGCGGCCACCGCAAGACGGTCTGGTTCGAACAGGCGGTCACCGGAAGCCGATGAAAGGGGGGCGCGCGCTCTGTCCGTGCACGCCCCCCGGATGCCCCGGGCCCGTACATCTCGTGAAGGTGGGTGCCCACCTCTTGCCCTGCTCCCCGCCGCCGCGATATTTCGATCACGGAACCGAACCCGTGGGGAGATCGCATGAACGTCTCGGACAACTACCGCAACGCCTGGGAAAGTTACTGGAGAGAGACCTCCGACGAGGCGGGCGAGGCGATCTGGGACTCCGATCCCTCCCTCACCGCCGAACCGCACAGCGCCCTGCTGCTGCCCCACGCCGACCGCGAGCGCACCATCGTCGACCTCGGCTGCGGCAACGGCACCCAGACCCGCTACCTGGCCACCCGGTTCGCGCACGCCGTCGGCGTCGACCTCTCGCACGCCGCCGTCGAGCACGCCCGCCGCGCCACGACCGGCGACACCGTCGAGTTCCAGCAGCTCGACCTGACCGACTCGGCCGCCGTCCGCGCCCTGCACGAACGGCTCGGCGACGCGCACGTCTACATGCGGGCCGTCATCCACCAGAGCGAACCGGAGGCGCGGGCCGCGGTCGCCGCCGCCGTCGCCGAGATCATCGGCACCGAGGGGCGCGCGTTCGTCGTCGAACTCACCTCCGGCTCCCGGGACGTCCTCTCGCGGGCGGCGTCCCAGCCGGCCGGCCCCGGACCCAAGCTCCGGCGCGTCTTCCACCACGGCCTGAAGCCGGCCGACGCCGACGACGAGGAGATCCCGCGCCTGCTCGGCAAGGCCGGCCTGACGGTCCTCGCCGAGGGCGACACGGCCCTGCCGCAGACCGAGTACCTCGCCGACGGCACCCGCATCGATCTGCCGGCCCGCTGGTTCGTCCTCGCCGCGAGGTAGGCGGACGACAGGGCCCGGCGGGGTGCGCGGAACGGCCGGCACCACCGTCCCGCGCACCCCGCGCGCCCACCCGGACGGGCCGTCCGGCGCGGTCGTGGCCTGGTCGCCGGTCTGCGCGTAACGTGACACAGCATGAAGATCCTCATCAGTGCTGACATGGAGGGGGCCACCGGCGTCACATGGCCGGGCGACGTGCTGCCGGGGACACCGCAGTGGGAGCGGTGCCGGTCGATGTTCACCTCGGACGTGAACGCCGCCGCGGAGGGTTTCTTCGACGGCGGTGCCGACCAGGTGCTCGTCAACGAGGCCCACTGGTCCATGCGCAATCTGCTGCTGGAGCGGCTGGACGAGCGGGTCGAGATGCTCACCGGACGGCACAAGACGCTGTCCATGGTGGAGGGCGTGCAGCACGGCGACGTCGACGGCATCGCGTTCGTCGGCTACCACACGGGCGCCGGCATGGAGGGCGTCCTCGCCCACACCTATCTCGCCAACCAGATCACCGGGGTGTGGCTGAACGACGTCCGCGCCAGCGAGGGCCTGCTCAACGCGCATGTCGTCGCCGAGTACGGCGTGCCCGTCGTCCTGTTCACCGGTGACGACCTCGCCTGCGAGGACGCGCTCGGCTACGCGCCCGAGGCGCTGAAGGTCGCCGTCAAGGACCATGTGTCGCGGTACGCGGCGGTGTGCCGGACCCCGGCGCGCACCGCCGCCGACATCCGCGCGGCAGCCCGGGAGGCGGCCCGTCTGGCGGTCCGTCACGCACCCGTGGAGGCGGGCCCGTTCACGGTCGCGGTGGAGTTCGACGCCGAGCACCTGGCGATGGCCGCCACCGTCGTCCCCGGGGTCGCCCGCATCGGGGAGCGGAAGGTGGCGTACACCAGTGCCACCATGTACGAGGGGATCCGGACGTTCAAGGCGGTCACCACGATCGTCTCCGCCGCCGTGGAGGAGCAGTATGGCTGACCAGCAGGCCGACGAGCTGGCCCTGGCCGAGGTCGTGGAGTTCACCTCCGGTCTGATCCGCATCGACACCACCAACCGGGGCGGCGGGGACTGCCGGGAGCGGCCCGCCGCCGAGTACGCGGCCGAACGGCTGGCCGCCGCGGGCCTGGAGCCGCTGCTGCTGGAGCGCACGCCGGGCCGGACCAACGTCGTCGCCCGGATCGAGGGCACCGACCCCTCCGCCGACGCGCTGCTCGTCCACGGTCATCTCGACGTCGTACCCGCCGAGGCCGCCGACTGGAGCGTGCACCCGTTCTCCGGGGAGATCCGGGACGGGGTGGTCTGGGGGCGCGGCGCCGTCGACATGAAGAACATGGACGCGATGATCCTCGCGGTCGTCCGCTCCTGGGCCCGTCAGGGCGTACGGCCCCGCCGGGATCTCGTCGTCGCCTTCACCGCCGACGAGGAGGCGAGCGCCGAGGACGGCGCCGGGTTCCTCGCCGACCGCCACCCCGAGCTGTTCGAGGGTTGCACCGAGGGCATCAGCGAGTCCGGCGCCTTCACCTTCCACGACGGCACCGGCCGGCAGATCTACCCCGTCGCGGCGGGGGAGCGGGGCACGGGCTGGCTGAAGCTCACCGCGCGCGGCCGGGCCGGGCACGGCTCCAGGGTGAACGACGAGAACGCGGTCACCCGGCTCGCCGCCGCCGTGACCCGCATCGGCGAGCACGAGTGGCCGCTCCGGCTCACCCCGACCGTGCGGGCCGCGCTCACCGAACTCGCCGCCCTGTACGGCATCGAGCCCGACTTCACGGCCGTGGACCTGCTGCTGGACAAGCTCGGCCCGGCGGCCGCCCTGGTGGAGGCGACCGTCCGCAACAGCGCCAACCCGACCATGCTGGCGGCCGGTTACAAGGTCAACGTCATCCCCGGCGAGGCGGTCGCCCACGTCGACGGGCGCTATCTGCCCGGCGGCGAGGAGGAGTTCGCCGCCACGCTCGACGAGCTGACCGGGCCGGACGTGCACTGGGAGTTCGCGCACCGGGAAGTGGCATTGCAGGCGCCGGTGGACTCGCCGACGTTCGCGCGGATGCGGGCCGCCGTCAAGGAGTTCGCGCCGGACGGGCACGTGGTGCCGTACTGCATGTCGGGCGGCACGGACGCCAAGCAGTTCTCCCGGCTCGGTATCACCGGCTACGGGTTCGCCCCGCTGAAGCTGCCCGAGGGCCTCGACCACCAGGCGCTGTTCCACGGCGTGGACGAGCGCGTGCCGGTCGAGGCGCTGCACTTCGGCGTCCGTGTCCTCGACCGGTTCCTGCGCACGGCATAGAGAGGGGTGGGCGCACGGTGCTGACGTCGCCGTACGGAACGTGGCCGTCGCCCGTCGGTGCGGCACTGGCCGCCGCGCACGACGGACATCCGGAGTGGGTGGGCTTCGTCGGGGACGAGGTGTGGTGGACCGAGCCCCGGCCGGCCGAGGGCGGCCGCCGGGCCCTGGTGCGCCGGACCGCCGACGGTGGGGAGGAGACGGTGCTGCCCGCGCCGTGGAACGTGCGCAACCGGGTCGTCGAGTACGGCGGCCGCCCCTGGGCGGGGGCGGTGCACGGCGCCGGGCCCCTGATCGTCTTCACGCACTTCGCCGACCAGCGGCTGTACCGGTACGAGCCCGGCGGCGAGCCGCGCCCGCTGACCCCGCTCTCGCCGGTGGGCGCGGGACTGCGCTGGGCGGATCCGCACCTGGACCTCGCGCGCGGTGAAGTGTGGTGCGTGCTGGAGGAGTTCACCGGGGACGGCTCCGGCGACGTCCGGCGGGTCCTGGCCGCCGTGCCGCTGGACGGAACCGCCGCCGAGGACCGCCGCGCCGTACGCGAACTCACCGACGGCCGGCACCGGTTCGTCACCGGCCCGCGCCTCTCGCCCGACGGCCGCCGGGCCGCGTGGCTCGCCTGGGACCATCCGCGGATGCCGTGGGACGGGACGGAACTGCGCGTCGGCGAGATCGGCGCCGACGGCACGCTGCACACCGTTCACACCGTCGCCGGTGGGCCACGGGAGGCGATCGCCCAGGCCGAATGGTCCGCGGACGGCAGTCTTCTGTACACAAGCGACCGCAGCGGCTGGTGGAACCTCTACCGGGACGGCACCCCACTGTGCCCGCGCGAGGAGGAGTTCGCCGGCCCGCTGTGGCGGCCGGGCCTGCGCTGGTTCGCGCCGCTGGACACCGGGCTGATCGCGGTCGTGCACGGTCGGGGGTCGGCCGTACTCGGGATACTGGATCCGGAGTCCGGTGAGATCGTCGACGCCGCCGGACCGTGGACCGAGTTCGCCGGCACGCTCGCGGCCCACGGCGGCCGGGTGGCCGCGGTCGGGGCCGGTCCGCGCACCGCGTACGAGGTGGTCGAGCTGGACACCGTCACCGGCCGGTCCCGCGCCGTCGGCGCCCGGCACCGGGACGCCGTCGACCCCGCCTACTACCCCGAACCGCACATCCGCACCTTCACCGGCCCGGACGGCCGCGAGGTGCACGCCCACGTCCACCCGCCGCGCCACCCCGCCCGCACCGCACCGGACGGCGAGGCGCCGCCGTACGTCATCTGGGCGCACGGCGGCCCCACCAGCCGCGTGCCGCTCGTGCTGGACCTGGCGATCGCCTACTTCACCTCGCGGGGCATCGGGGTCGCCGAGGTGAACTACGGCGGCTCCACCGGGTACGGCCGCGCCTACCGCGAGCGGCTGCGCGAGCAGTGGGGCGTGGTCGACGTCGAGGACTGCGCGACCGTCGCCCGTGCCCTCGCCGAGGAGGGCAGCGCCGATCCGGCCCGGCTCGCCATCCGCGGCGGCAGCGCGGGCGGCTGGACCACCGCCGCCTCCCTGACCACCACCGACGTCTACGCCTGCGGCACCATCGTCTACCCGGTGCTCGACCTGGCCACCTGGGGTGCCGAGGAGACCCACGACTTCGAGTCGCGCTACCTGGAGTCGCTGGTCGGGCCGCTCGCCGAGGTGCCGGCCCGGTACGCCGAGCGGTCGCCGACCACCCACGCCGACCGGCTGACCGTGCCGTTCCTGCTGCTCCAGGGTCTGGACGACGTGATCTGCCCGCCCGCCCAGTGCGAACGCTTCCTCGCCCGGATCGCGGGCCGCGGCGTGCCGCACGCCTATCTGACCTTCGCGGGGGAGGGGCACGGCTTCCGGCGGGCCGAGACGATGGTGGCCGCGCTGGAGGCGGAGATGTCCCTGTACGCTCAGGTGTTCGGACTGGACGTGCCCGATCTGCCGAGACTGGAGCTGCACCCGTGAAGGAACTCGTCCGACCCGCCCGGCTGGCCCCCGGTGCCCGTGTCGCCATCGTCTCCACCAGCGGGCCGGTCCCGGAGGAGCGGATCCAGGCCGGGCTCGACGTGCTGCGCGGCTGGGACCTCGAACCGGTCGTCGCACCCCATGCCCTCGACCGGCACGGCGAGTTCGCCTACCTCGCCGGAGCGGACGCCGACCGCGCCGCCGACCTCCAGAACGCCTGGTGCGACCCCACGGTGGACGCGGTGCTGTGCGCCCGCGGCGGCTACGGCGTACAACGCATGATCGAGCTGCTGGACTGGGACGCGATGCGGGCGGCCGGTCCGAAGGTCTTCGTCGGCTTCAGCGACTGCACCGTTCTGCACGAGGCCTTCGCCACCCGCCTCGGCCTCGCCACGCTGTACGGGCCGGTGGCGGCCGGCATCGACTTCATCAAGAACGCCCGCGCCCAGGACCGGCTGCGGGCCACGCTCTTCGCCCCGGAGACCGTCCGCACCATCGCCTCCGGCGGCACGCCCCTCGTGCCCGGCCGCGCCCGCGGTGTCACCCTCGGCGGCTGTCTGGCCCTGCTCGCCACGGAACTCGGCACCCCGCACGCGCGCCCCTCGGCCGCGGGCGGGCTGCTGTGCCTGGAGGACGTGGGTGAGCGGACGTACCAGCTGGACCGCTATCTCACCCAGCTGTCGCGGGCCGGCTGGCTGGAGGGCGTGCGCGGGGTGCTGCTCGGCTCCTGGGACAGGTGCTCCGACTACGCCGAGCTACGGCCGATGTTCGCCGACCGGCTCGGCGGGCTCGGGGTGCCGGTGGTGGAGGAGTTCGGCTTCGGACACTGCTCCGGCGCGCTGACGATCCCCTTCGGTGTCGCGGCCGAACTCGACGCGGACACCGGCACGCTGACCCTGGACGAGCCGGCGCTGCGCTGACCCTCACCTGGCCCACGGACCCGCGGCGGGTGACCTGCGCTGTCACGGGTGGATTCCCCAGGACGGTGCCGGCGCGGACGTCGTAGGCTGGCCGGATGCCGCACACGACGCCCCACCACCTCGCCGAGGGCCCCCGCGTGGCCATCCGTCACTTCACCCCGGACGACGGCGCCGAGTTCACGGCCCGCACCCGGGAGAGCAAGGACCTGCACCGGCCGTGGCTGTTCCCGCCGGACAACGACGAGGCCTACGCCGCCTACGCCGGCCGGCTGATCGAGGACCCCGCCAAGGCGGGCTTCCTGGTCTGCGAGAAGGACAGTGGTGACATCGCCGGCTTCATCAACGTCAACAACATCGTCCGGGGCGGCTTCCAGTGCGGCGCCCTCGGCTACGGCGCCTTCGCCCACGCCGTCGGCCGCGGCCTGATGCGCGAGGGCCTCGGCCTGGTCATCGGGTACGCCTTCGGCCCGCTGGGCCTGCACCGGCTGGAGATCAACGTCCAGCCCGAGAACACCGCCTCCGTCGCCCTCGCCCGGGGCGCCGGGTTCCGCCTGGAGGGCTTCTCGCCCGCCATGATCTACATCGACGGGGCCTGGCGCGACCACGAACGCTGGGCGCTCACCGCCGAGATGCGCGCCACCGGCTGAACCCCGCACGGGCGGGCCCGCTTTCCGGGCCTTTGCGCAATCCTGACCGGCACCTCCCCTGGCCAGCGCACCGCGCGCCGGGTTCCATGGTGATCGTGACGAGGATCCGACGTGAGGTACTGACCCTGCCCGCCGCGCCGTTGGGCCCGGACAACCCGCTGCCCCCGCTGCGTCCGCTCGACGAGGCCCACCGCATCGACGACCGGGACCGTGACGGCCTGCCCGGGGACATGGACAGGCAGCTCGGCTACGAGCCGCTGGGCAGCCTGCTCCCGGTCCGCGTCCGCGACGGCTACGGCAGAACCCGCGAACCCCGCGCCCTCGACGCCCTGGTGATCGAGAACGACCGGCTGCGCGCCACCGTCCTGCCCGGCCTCGGCGGCCGCGTCGCCTCCCTGCTCCACCTGCCCACCGGACGCGAACTCCTCTACCGCAACCCGGTGTTCCAGCCCGCCAACTTCGCCCTCAACGGCGCCTGGTACTCCGGCGGCATCGAGTGGAACATCGGCGCCACCGGCCACACCACCCTCTCCTGCGCCCCTGTGCACGCCGCCCGCGTCCCCGCCCCCGACGGCGGTCAGATGCTGCGCCTGTGGGAGTGGGAGCGGCTGCGCGACCTGCCCTTCCAGGTCGACCTGTGGCTGCCCGACGGCTCCGACTTCCTCTACGTCGGCGTCCGCGTCCGCAACCCGCACGAACGGCCGTACCGACCTACTGGTGGTCCAACATCGCGGTGCCCGAGGAGCGCCGGGTCCTCGCCCCGGCGGACCAGGCCTGGCACTTCGGCTACGAACGCCGACTGAGCCGGGTGCCCGTCCCGTCGTACGACGGCGTCGACCGCACCTACCCCCTCAACAGCCCCTACGCGGCCGACTACTTCTACGAGGTGCCCGACGGCCGGCGCCGCTGGATCGCCGCCCTCGACAGCGACGGGCACGGGCTGGTCCAGACCTCCACCGACACCCTGCGCGGCCGCAAGCTGTTCGTGTGGGGCAGCCGGCCCGGCGGACGGCGCTGGCAGGAGTGGCTGACCGCGTCCGGCACCGGCGGCTACTGCGAGATCCAGGCCGGCCTCGCCCGCACCCAGCTGGAACACGTCCGGCTGGAGGCCGAGAGCGAGGTGTCCTGGCTGGAGGCGTACGGCCCGCTCGACGCGCCGCCCGACGGCGCGTGGGCCCAGGCCGTCCAGGGGGCCGAGGACCGGCTGGAGGCCGCCCTGCCCCGCGCCCGCGTCGAGCAGGCGTACGCGGCCTGGAAGCCGTGCGCCGACACCGAACCCGGCGAGATCCTGGCCGCCGCATCCGGCTGGGGTGCCCTCGAAGTCCTGCGCGCCGACTGGAAACTCCCCGGCACCCCGTTCCCCGAGTCCACCCTCGGCGAGGCCCAGGCACCCTGGCGGGAGCTGCTGCGCACCGGCGCGCTGCCCGAGCCGCGCCGGGTACGGCCGCCCGGCGAGACGCTCGTCGCCCCGCACTGGCGGGACATGCTGGAGACCGCGCCCGCCGGCCCGCACACCGAGTACCACCTCGGCGTCGCCCAGTGGCACGCCGGCGACCGCGCCCAGGCCGTCCGCAGCTGGGAACGCGCCCTCCAACTGTCCCCCTCCCTCTGGCCGTTGCTGCGCTGCCTGGCCGTCGCCGACCAGGAGTCAGGCCATCACGAGCGGGCCGCCGAACGATACGCCGACGCCTTCGACGACCTGTGCCGCGAGCGGCGCGACGACGGCGACGCCTGGACCGCCGCCCTGGCCGCGCTCGGCCACGAGACCCTGCGCGCACTGCTGCGCGTCCGGCGCACGGCGGACGCCCGCGCCGTCTGGGACCGGCTGCTGCCCGCCGTCCGCGAGCGCGGCCGCTTCCGGCTCCTGCTGGCCGAGCTGCTGCTCGCCGAGGGACGGCCCGACGAGGCGCGGGCCGTCCTCGGCACCGGCTTCGAGGTCGCCGACCTCCGGGAGGGCGAGGAGGCGCTCGGCCGGCTGTGGGCCCGCCTCACCGACGAGCCGCTGCCCGCCCGCCACGACTTCCGGATGCGGCCGGACCGGTCCTGAGGGAGGGGGTTCAGGCCCGCTGGTCCACGTACTCGAAGACGGTCCCGTCCGGATGCATCACCAGCAGATTGCGCCCGGCCGGCGTCCCCACCGGCCCGGCGAGGATCCGGGCGCCGAGGCCGGTCAGCACGTGGTGCGCCTCCGTGACGTCCTTCACCGCGATGGTCGCCGTCACCTTCCGCAGGATCTCCAGCTCCGCTTCCGGACCGCTCATGAGCAGAAAGGAACCGATCGCCGCGACCTCGACCCCGCCCCGCTCGAACCGCTGGGCTCTGCCGCCGGTCAGCCGCTCGTAGAACGGGATCGCGGTTTCGAGGTCGTCGACGCAGATGCGCAGCGAGGCGCCCATAATCTCCATGATTCCGAGCCTAGTTGGAGCGCCCCGCGAACCGCGCGGGCAACCCCGTCCTCCGCCCCCGGCAACGTTCCGCGATGGCGTTCGGGTGACCCGCGGAGCGTTTGCGTGCCCCGATCACGGTTACACGGAAAACCTTCCCGGAAAGCCAAGCCGCACAAGGAGCCGTGGAGACCGATGAACACCACCGAACTCACCCAACTGGCCCAGCAGTTGAGGGTGGACAGCGTCCGCGCCTCCGCCGCCGCGGGCTCCGGGCACCCCACGTCCTCGATGTCCGCAGCCGACCTGATGGCCGTGCTGCTCGCCCGCCATCTGCGCTACGACTTCGAACGCCCCGAACACCCCGCCAACGACCGCTTCGTCCTGTCCAAGGGACATGCCTCGCCCCTGCTGTACGCCGCGTACAAGGCGGCCGGCGCCATCGAGGACGGCGAGCTGCTCACCTTCCGCCGGCTCGGTAGCCGGCTGGAGGGGCATCCCACGCCCCGGCGGCTGCCCTGGGTGGAGACGGCCACCGGATCCCTGGGCCAGGGCCTGCCCGTCGGGGTCGGCATCGCCCTCGCCGGCAAGCGCCTGGAGCGCACCGGCTACCGCGTCTGGGTGCTGTGCGGCGACAGCGAGCTGGCGGAGGGCTCGGTGTGGGAGGCCGCCGAACACGCCGGGTACGAGCACTTGGACAACCTGATCACGATCGTCGACGTCAACCGGCTCGGCCAGCACGGACCCACCCGGCACGGCCACGACCTGGACGCCTACGCCCGCCGCTTCCAGGCTTTCGGCTGGCACACCGTCGAGACCGACGGCCACGACATCGACGCGATCGACCGCGCCTTCACCGAGGCGCTGTCCACCACCGGGCAGCCCGTCGCGATCCTCGCCCGCACCCTCAAGGGCAAGGGCGTGGCCGCCGTAGAGGACCGCGAGGGGATGCACGGCAAGCCGCTGCCCGAACCCGAGGCGGCCATCGCCGAACTCGGCGGACCCCGCGATCTGCACGTCCGGGTCGGCGAACCGCCGGCCGCCGCCGCGCTGCGCGACCTGACCACCGAGGCGATCCGGCTCCCGCGCTACGACAAGGGGGGAAAGGTCGCCACCCGGGACGCCTTCGGCGCGGCCCTCGCCGCGCTCGGCACCGCCCGCGGCGACGTCGTCGCCCTGGACGGCGAGGTCGGCGACTCCACCCGCACCGAGGAGTTCGCCAAGGCCCACCCCGAGCGCTTCTTCGAGTGCTACATCGCCGAGCAGCAGCTCGTCGCCGCCTGCGTCGGCATGGCGGCGCGCGGCTGGCTGCCGTACGCCTCGACGTTCGCCGCGTTCTTCAGCCGCGCCTACGACTTCGTGCGCATGGCGTCCATCAGCGGCGCCGGGATCAACCTGGTCGGCTCGCACTCCGGTGTCGCGATCGGTCAGGACGGGCCCTCCCAGATGGGCCTGGAGGACCTGGCGATGTTCCGCGCCGTGTACGGCTCGACCGTGCTGTACCCGTGCGACGCCAACCAGACGGCCCAGCTGGTCGCGGCCATGGCCGGCCTCGACGGCATCCGCTACCTGCGTACCTCGCGCGGCGCGACCCCGGTGCTCTACGGCCCCGGCGAGGACTTCCCGGTCGGCGGCAGCAAGACGCTCCGGTCGAGCGAGGAGGACCGGCTGACCGTCGTCGCGGCCGGGGTCACCGTGCCCGAGGCGCTGGCCGCGGCCGACCGGCTCGCCGAGGACGGCATCCGGGTCCGGGTGATCGACCTGTACTCCGTCAAGCCCGTCGACGCCGCGACCCTGCGCCGGGCCGCCGAGGAGACCGGCTGCCTGCTCACCGTCGAGGACCACCACCCCGAGGGCGGCCTCGGCGACGCCGTGGCGGAGGCCTTCGCCGACGGCCGGCCCGCGCCCCGGCTGGTCCGGCTCGCGGTGCGCACCATGCCCGGCTCGGCCGCCCCCGACGAGCAGCTGCACGCGGCCGGCATCGACGCCGTCGGCATCGCGGCCGCCGTCAGGCGGCTGGCGCAGGAGCCGGCCGTGCGCTGAGCGGCGCGGCGATCTGTGGCGCGGCCACGCCCGCCGGGTCAGGCTGGAGCTGAACGCGTGTGAGGAAGAAGCAGGGGACGGGTACGAGGACGCAGCGGAAGGAGGCGCCATGTCCGGACTGCGCTACGTCTACGCCGTGTGCCGGCCCTTCGGGACACCCCTGCAGGCCCAGCTCAAGGGCGTGGCGGGCGCCCCGCCGGGCCTGCTGCGCCACCAGGGGCTGATCGCGGTCGTCAGTACGGTCCCGGCGGCCGACTTCCACGAGGAGGCCCTCCAGGGCCACCTGGAGGATCCGGCCTGGGTGGCCGCCACCGCCCGCGCCCACCAGGGCGTGATCGACGCGCTGACCACCGTCACCACGCCGCTGCCGCTCCGGCTCGCGACCGTCTGCGAGGACGACAGCCTGGTGCGCACGATGCTGGAGACCCATGGAGACGTCTTCCGGCGTGCCCTGGACCGGCTGGACGGCCGGGTGGAGTGGGCCGTGAGGGTGTACACGGAGCCCGTGTCCGCTCTTCTGCCCGGATCCGTGCCCGAGCCCGCCGAGGTGTTCGCCCGCTCCCTGCACGCACGCCTCGCCGGGCGGGCGGAGGACTGCCGGCTGCGCGCGCCGCAGACGGGTGCGCCGTCCGGCCCGGCGGTGCGCAACGTGCTCGACGCGGCCTATCTGGTGCCCCGCACACTCTCCGAGGAATTCGTGGAACTGGTGGACCGTACGCGGGCCGAGGAACCGGGGGTCCGGGTGGAACTCACCGGCCCCTGGGCCGCGTACTCCTTCACGGGCGAGGAGCCGCGCTGACCTGATCCGGGCCGTCGTGAGCGGCTCCGAGGAGCGGAGTCCGGCTCAGGCCTCCTTGCGGCACAGGATCTCCCCGTGCAGGACGGCGAACCAGCCGTCCTCCTGCCGGCCCCACTCGCGCCACGCCTCGGAGACCGCCCGCAGCTGCTCCGCGGTGGCGTGACCACCCCGCGTGGCCCGGTCCGCGTAGGCGGAGGCCTGGGTGCGGTCCGCCCACAGGCCGCTCCACCAGGCCCGCTCCTCGGGCGTGGCGTACGTCCACGTGCTGGAGGTGGCGGTGCTGTCGCGCAGCCCGGCGGCCCGCGCCCACGCGGTCAGCCGGCGCCCGGCGTCGGGCTCGCCGCCGTTGGCGCGGGCCACCCGCTCGTACAGGTCCAGCCAGTCGTCCAGGCCGGGCACCGCCGGGTACCAGGCCATCGCCGCGTAGTCCGCGTCGCGTGCGGCGATGAGCCCGCCCGGTTTCGTCACGCGCCGCATCTCGCGCAGCGCCTGCACCGGGTCGCCGACGTGCTGGAGCACCTGGTGGGCGTGGACCACGCAGAAGGTGTCGTCCGGGTAGTCCAGCGCGTG
The DNA here is from genome assembly GCF_001280015.1 of Streptomyces sp. MMG1121. GTDB lineage: Bacteria > Actinomycetota > Actinomycetes > Streptomycetales > Streptomycetaceae > Streptomyces. The sequence goes on along the minus strand of NZ_LGDV01000199.1, from coordinate 78,163 downwards.
GACGTCGGCGACCGCGAAGTCGACGTTGGCCAGACCGCGCGCGGTGGCGGTGGCGCGGGCCTGCTCCAGGATGCCGGGCGCGTGGTCGACGCCGGTGACGTGACCGTCGGGGACCAGTTCCGCCAGGTCCGCCGTGATGGTTCCGGGGCCGCAGCCGATGTCCAGGATCCGCATGTGCGGCTTCAGCGAACCGAGCAGATAGGCCGCGGAGTTGGCGGCGGTCCGCCAGGTGTGCGAACGCAGCACCGATTCGTGGTGCCCGTGCGTGTAGACGGCCGTCTCCTGTGCCTTCGGCATGGCGGTTCCCCTTCACCTCTGGTCCGGCGGTGGTACGCGTCACCGTACGCGCACATGTCGAATGATGAGATCGCCGTTTCACATGCTGGACTGACCGTATGCCCCGGCGGACCGGCTCTCGAACAGGTGTGGTTACCCTGCAAAGGCCCGATTTCCTGTGTGCGCAAAGGGAGAGCCCCGTATGCGTCTGCTCCTCGTCCGTCATGGTCAGACCCCCTCGAACGTGGACCGTCTGCTGGACACCGCCGTGCCCGGGCCGGGGCTCACCCCGCTCGGCGAGGCCCAGGCCGCCGCGCTGCCCGATGTCCTCGCCGGCGAGGACATCGAGGCCCTCTACGTCTCCACGCTGCTGCGCACACAGCTCACGGCGGCCCCGCTGGCCGCCGCCCGGGGCCTCGAGATGCTCGTCCGCGCCGGCATCCGCGAGGTGGCCGCCGGCGACCTGGAGATGCTGCCCGGCCACTCGGCGGCGGGCGAGCAGTACCTGCGCACCGTGTTCGCGTGGGCGGCCGGGGACACCGCGCTGCGCATCCCAGGCGGGGAGAGCGGCGAGGAGGCCCTCGCCCGGTACGACGCGGTGATCGCCGAGGCCGCGGCGAGCGGCGCCGGCACCGTCGCCATGGTCAGCCACGGCGCCGCGATCCGCGTGTGGACCGCCGCCCGCGCCGCCAACATCGACACCGCTTTCGCCGCCGCCCGCCCCCTGGACAACACCGGAGTGGTCATCCTGGAGGGCTCCCCGTCCGACGGCTGGAAGGCCGTGTCCTGGCAGGACGCCGCGCTGGAACCGGCCGGCGCCCCCGGCCCGACGGGGGAGGCGGTGGACGCGGCGGGGTGACGGGGGGAGTCGGGGGCTTGGGATGTCGGACAGGCCCGGGGTGTCGGGCAGGCCCTCGGCGCCGGGGCGGGCGCCGGGGGTGTCGGGCAGGCCCTGCGTATCGGACCCGGGCCCCGCGTGGTGTCGGAGAGGCCCCGCGGGGTCGGAGAGGCCCGGGTGCCGGACGGGCCTGGGCGCAGGACGGGCCCGGGCCCCGGACAAGTCGTCCGCTCGCGCAAGTCGTCCGCGTCGCGCAAGCCCGGGGCCGTCGGGCGAGTCCCGGTGGGCCGGACAGGGGCCGTGGGTGCCCGGTGAGTGGGCGGATCCTGGATATGCGTTTGCCCCGGGTGGACGACGACCCGCAGAATGCCTGCTCATGGGACATCTGGAAGCCGCGCACCTCGAGTACCACCTCCCCGACGGGAGAACCCTGCTCGGCGACGTGTCCTTCCGGGTCGGTGAAGGCGCCGCCGTCGCCCTGGTCGGTCCGAACGGTGCCGGCAAGACGACCCTGCTGCGTCTGATCTCCGGTGAGCTGAAGCCGCACGGCGGCACCGTCACCGTCACCGGCGGCCTCGGCGTGATGCGCCAGTTCGTGGGCTCCGTACGGGACGAGACGACCGTACGGGACCTGCTCGTGTCCGTCGCCCCACCCCGCATCCGGGAGGCCGCGAAGGCGGTGGACAAGGCCGAGCACGCCATCATGACCGTCGACGACGAGGCCGCCCAGCTGGCCTATGCCCAGGCCCTCTCCGACTGGGCGGAGGTGCGCGGCTACGAGGCCGAGACCCTGTGGGACGTGTGCACCACCGCCGCCCTCGGCATGCCCTACGAGCGCGCCCAGTGGCGGCAGGTGCGCACCCTCTCCGGCGGCGAGCAGAAACGCCTCGTCCTGGAGGCGCTCCTGCGCGGCACCGACGAGGTGCTGCTGCTCGACGAGCCGGACAACTACCTCGACGTGCCCGGCAAACGCTGGCTCGAGGAGCAGCTGAACCAGACCCGCAAGACGGTTCTCTTCGTCTCGCACGACCGTGAACTCCTCGCCCGCTCCGCCGAAAAGATCGTCTCCGTGGAGCCAGGCCCGGCCGGTGCCGACGCCTGGGTGCACGGCGGCGGCTTCGCCACCTACCACGAGGCCCGCCGTGAACGCTTCGCCCGCTTCGAGGAGTTGCGCCGCCGCTGGGACGAGAAGCACGCCCAGCTGAAGAAGCTGGTCCTGAGTCTCCGCCAGGCCGCCTCCGTCAGCCACGAGCTGGCCTCCCGGTACGCGGCCGCACAGACCAGGCTGCGCAAGTTCGAGGAGGCCGGACCGCCGCCGGAGCCGCCCCGCGAGCAGGACATCACCATGCGCCTCAAGGGCGGCCGTACCGGCGTAAGGGCCGTCACCTGCAAGGGACTTGAGCTGACCGGCCTGATGCGCCCCTTCGACCTGGAGGTCTTCTACGGCGAACGGGTCGCCGTCCTCGGCTCCAACGGCTCCGGCAAGTCCCACTTCCTCCGGCTCCTCGCCGGCGAGGACGTGGCGCACACGGGGGAGTGGAAGCTCGGCGCGCGGGTCGTACCCGGACACTTCGCGCAGACCCACGCCCACCCCGAACTCCAGGGCCGCACCCTCCTCGACATCCTGTGGAAGGAACACTCCCAGGACCGGGGAGCCGCCATGTCCCGGCTGCGCCGCTACGAGCTGACCCAGCAGGCCGAGCAGTCCTTCGACCGGCTCTCCGGCGGACAGCAGGCCCGCTTCCAGATCCTGCTGCTGGAGCTCGCGGGCGCCACCGCGCTACTGCTGGACGAGCCCACCGACAACCTCGACCTGGAGTCCGCCGAGGCCCTCCAGGAGGGCATGGAGGCCTTCGACGGCACGGTCCTCGCGGTCACCCACGACCGCTGGTTCGCCCGCTCCTTCGACCGCTACCTGGTCTTCGGCACCGACGGCCGCGTCCGCGAGACCCAGGAACCGGTCTGGGACGAACGCCGGGTGGAACGGGCCCGCTGACGGCCCCGGTCCCGCCCGTTCCGGGGGCCGCCGGGCCTTCGGAGGCCCGGTGCCCCGGATCTTCGTATGGTGGAGGCAGGAATGCCAGCTCCATGGATTCCTCCCGGAACGCGCTCGAGGCCGGGACCACGGACACGACGAGCGGGGCACCACCATGACCGGAGTCGACCCCAGCCGACTGGACGACCAGCAGCTCATGAAGGAGCTGGAGACGATCCACCGCACGCGTCACGACACGCTCCTGTACGGCTCGAACGACGCGCTGCGGGCCCACAACGAGCGCATGGCGCAGCTGGAGGGCGAGTACCTGCGCCGCAACCCGCGCCGTCTGGTGAGCGCGGGCCGCACCCGCGAGGGCGCCCGTGAGCGCGGCTGCGGCGAGGCGACGGCTCCGGGCACGTCCGGCACCTGACCGCCACCCCGGGCGTGTACACGCAAGGGCCGGCCCGCACGGGCCGGCCCTCCTCGGCTTGCCCCGGCACCGGCGGACGGCCGGGCCGGGCGTCGTCCCGGCCGCCGCGGGCCGCCGTCACCCGCCTGGCGGTGCGTGTCCCGCGAATGGGGTCCGGCCGCGCGCGGCACGGCGCGGCACGGGCTGAGATGGCAGCGAGGGCACAGCCCGTGCCCCGGCCCGGTGCCCGGTACCCGTGGCGCCGCCCGGCAGGGCCGCCGTGTCGCGGCCCGGCCGATCCGCCGTAGCCCGTCGAGGAGCCGCCTCATGCGCCGCACCCTCCGTGCCCTGTCCGTCGCCTTCGCCGCCGGTGCCGCGCTGGTCCTGGCCGGCCCCGCCACCTCCGCGGCCCCCGCCACCGGCCCCGCGAACTGCGAGACCGTCGCCGGAGCCGTGCCGGGCGCCGTCCCAGGCCCGGTACAGCTGCCCCCGGACGGCAAACCCTGCCGCGACATCGGCGGCAGCAGCGGGGACAGCGGCGGCACCCGGTGCCGAACGGGGGAGGAGTCCTGCCGGGACAGCACGGGCTGCCGCGGCGGCGGGTCCTGCTCCGGTGTCGACGGCGACCACAGTGCCCTCAGCGACGGCCGCACCGGCCTGAGCGGTCAGGGTGACCACAGTGGCCACAGCGACGGCCGCACCGGCCAGAGTGGCCACAGCGACGGCCACACCGGCCAGAGTGGCCGCAGCAACGACCACAGCGACCACAGCGGCCGCGGTGATCAGGGCGACCACGGAGACCACGACGACCACTCCTGCACCGAGTCCCGCGACCCCCAGCACGACGGCCAGTCCCACGACGGCCAGTCCCACGGCAGCCAGTCCCACGACGGCGACGACTGCTCCCCGGCCACCGTGCAGCACGGTGTCGAGGCCGGTCAGGGCGGCAGCCTCACCGACTCGGTCCCGGCCCTCGCCGCCGGCGGCGTCCTCATCGCCACCGCCTGCGCCGGAGCCGGCTACCGGCTCCACGGCCACCGGCGTACCGGTGTGTGAACGGGACAACGCCCGGACCACCCATAGCGGGCCGCCCGGCGGGTACACCACTGCGAGGGCACCGGCACCCCACATCGCACCTCACGGCACACCACACAGCAGCCCACGACGACCCACCAGGACTGCGCGGAGGCGGACATGCGGCGCACGGACCACGAGGGCCACGGCCCCGTCCGTTACGGCCCGCCGCTCCCCGGCGACGGCCTGCCCGTCCTCCCCGAACTCACCGCCGTGCTCGCCGCCGCCGCGCGCCGCACCGACGCCCAGCCCGTCGGCGGCGCCCCCGCCCTGCTCGAAGCGGCCTGCGGCTACTGGACCCGGCGCGGCCTGCCCACCGTCCCCGACCAGGTCGTCGCCGGCCCCGGTGCCCCCGCCCTGCTCCTCGCCCTCACCGCCGCGCTCGCCGGGGACGGCGCCGACGTCCTCGTACCCCGGCCCTGCGCCGCCTGGTGGGCGCCGTACGCCCGGATCCTCGGCCGGCCCGTCTTCCACGTGCCCACCTCCGCCGAGGGCGGCGGCGTCCCCGACCCCTACGCGCTGCTGGAGACCGTCCGCCGGGTCCGCGCCGAGGGCGGCGACCCACGGCTGCTCGTGCTCTCCGTCGCCGACGACCCCACCGCCACCGTCGCCGCGCCGGAACTGCTGCTCGAGACCGTCGAGGCCGCCACGGCCGAGGGCCTGCACCTGGTCAGCGACGAGACCTGGCGCGACACCCTGCACCACCCGCACGACACCGTCCTGCTCAGCCCCGCCGAGATGCGGCCCGACCGGGTCACCGTCGTCACCGACCTCGCCGGATCCCTGCTGCCCCCCGGCTGGCCCGCCGCCGTCGCCCGCCTCCCGGCGACCGAGCCCGGAGCGCACCTCCACGCGCGCGTGCTCGACATCCTCACCGCACTCGGCGCCCGCGTCGCCGCCCCCGTCGCCGCCGCGGCCGGCTACGCCCTCGACGAACCCCCGCCCGTCACCGAGCGCCGCGAGGCCACCGTACGGCTGCACGCGCGCGTGGCCGCTGCCGCGCACGCCGCGGTCGTCGCCGCCGGTGCCCTCGTCCGCCCCCCGCAGGCCGGCCGCCATCTGTACGCCGACCTCGGCCCGCTGCGCGAATCCCTCGCCGCTCAAGGAGTCGGAGACGCGCAGGAGTTGGAGGATCTCCTCACCGCCCGGCTCGGCATGCCCGCGCCCGGCGGCCACCGCTTCGGCGACGACCTCGGCGCCCTGCGCGTACGGATCGCCACGGGCCCCCTGCTGGGCGGCACCGACGAGGAGCGCGCGGAATGTCTCATGTCACCCGTGCCGTTGGAACTGCCACACGTGCAACGTGCGTTGATCTCCTTGACGTCGGTCCTCGACGATCTCCGCGACGAAGCTCAGCGATGGGAGCCTCCTCGATGACGCAGCAGACGCATGAGCCCGCATCGCCCACGACGACCCTCGCACCCACCACGCCCTTCCCGCCGCTCGCCGAACCCCGCCCCCTGGGCGAACACCGGGTGTGGCCAAGGACGTTCCACGACCGGCTCACCGCGCCCCTGCCCGGCCTGAGGGCGATCGCCCGCTTCGCCCGCGAAGGCGCCGTACGGCCCGGCCCCGAGAGCCTCGCCGACATCCCCCGGCTCCCCGTCGAATCCGCGCCGCTGCCACGCGTCGACTCCCGCACCCTCGCCGTCACCTGGGCCGGGCACGCCAGTTGGATCGTGCGGACCGGCGGTCTGACCGTCCTCACCGACCCCGTCTGGTCCCGTCGCATCATCGGCACCCCCGCCCGCATCACCCCCGTCGGCGTTCCCTGGGAGAGCCTGCCGCGGATCGACGCCGTCGTCATCAGCCACAACCACTACGACCACCTCGACGCCCCCACCCTGCGCCGACTCCCGCGCGCCACACCGGTGTTCGTCCCCGCCGGGCTCGGCCGCTGGTTCCGGCGTCGCCGCTTCACCCACGTCACCGAGCTGGACTGGTGGGAGGGCGCCGAACTGGCCGGTGTCCGCTTCGACTTCGTCCCCGCCCACCACTGGTCCAAGCGCACCCTCACCGACACCTGCCACAGTCTCTGGGGCGGCTGGATCCTCACCCACCGGGACGCCGGGCGCGTCTACTTCGCCGGCGACACCGGCTACGGCCACTGGTTCTCCCGCATCGGCCGCCGCTACCCCGGCATCGACCTGGCCCTCATGCCCATCGGCGCCTACGACCCCCGCTGGTGGCTCAGCGACGTCCACTGCGACCCCGAGGAAGCCGTCCGGGCCACCCTCGACCTGGGCGCCCGCCGTATGGCCCCCATGCACTGGGGCACCTTCATCCTCTCGGCGGAGCCGGTCCTGGAACCCCTCACCAGGGTCCGTGCGGCCTGGGAGAAGGCGGGGCTGGACCGGAAGGACCTGTGGGATCTACCGGTCGGCGGATCAAAGGTGTCCGAGTGGAGCGCCCCGGCCGGGACGCGGGAAACGGCGCGAGCAACCACGACGAACCGGCACCCCGAAGACCACCGCACCCCGACCCGTGCTACCGAACCCGCCGCACCAAACCCGGCATCGCGCTGATCAGCACGGTCAGCACCACCGCCACCACGACCCCCTCCCACGGCTCGTCGAACAGCGATCCCCCCACGATCCCGATCACCTGATACGTCGCCGCCCACGCCAGACACGCCGCCACATTCCCCCGGCTGAACCGCCGCACCGGCCAGTCGGCCATCAGGCACGCCAGCATCACCGGAATACGACCGGCAGGCACCAGCCGCGACAGCACCAGCACGGCGACGCCATGTTCGGCCAGCCCTTCCCGCGCCCGCGCGGCCCGCTCCTCCGGCGCCCGCGACCGTATCGCCTCCAGCCACCGCGACCCGTTCCGCGACCGCATCCCGCGCCGCCCCAGCCAGTACAGCGCCCCGTCCCCCAGGAACGCCGCCAGCGACGCCGTCACGAACACCAGCGCCAGCGAGAACGGCGCCGTCTGATGGAACGCCACCACCGCCGCCGAACTCACCAGCGCCCCCGTCGGCACCACCGGAACCAGTGCCCCGATCAACACCAGCAGGAACAACGACGGCAGACCGAGCGCCTGTTGCGTCGACTCCGGCGGCACCGCCGACGTCGACGCGGCGGCCAGCACCGCGACGGAAACCGGCCGGATCACCGTGCGACCTCCAGCCGCACACTCTCCCCGTGCCCCAGCTTGTGCACCGCCACCTGCGGCGCGACCACGGCCGCCAGACGCACGAACTCGTCCCCCGGCGCGTGGAACTCGTGCGGCCGCACCGCGTCCATCCCGATCGGCCAGTACGTCCCGTAGTGCACCGGCACCGCCACCCGCGGCGCCAGCCGGGCCACCGCCCGCGCCGCGCGCTCCGCGTCCAGATGCTCCTCGCCCAGGAACGGCCCCCAGCCGCCCACCGGCAGCAGCGCCACATCGACCGGCCCGACCCGCCGCGCCATCGAGTCGAACAGCCCGGTGTCCCCGGCGAAGTAGGTCCGCGCCTCGCCCTCCACCACGAAGCCCAGCGCGGGCGAACGGTGCGGACCCACCGGCAGCCGCCGCCCGTCGTGCAGCGCGGGCACCACCCGGACCAGCAGCTCACCGATCCGCACCTCGTCCCCGGGCACCACCTCGGTCACCCGTACCTGCCGCAGCCGGCGCAGGGCCGGCACCGCCCGTGGTGCGCCCCGGGGCACGAGCAGGCGCGTCCCCGGGGCGAGAGAGGCCAGCGAGGGCACGTGCAGATGGTCGGCGTGCAGATGGGAGACGAGCGCCACGTCCGCGTGCCGGGCCTCGGGCGGCGGCACCGCTCCCCGGCGTCGCCGCAGATGCGCCAGCCGGTGTGCGAACAGGGGATCGGTGAGCACCCGTATGTTCGCGTCCCGGATCGTGCAGGTGGCGTGACCCCACCAGGTGATCTCCACCGGCACCCTCTTCGCCTCCTTCACGCGACTCCCCGAAGCCTACGGGCAGGAGTAGGGTCGGCGGCGAAACCGGGAGGTGAGGGGGACCCCATGGGACAACCGCAGGCCGCCTCCGACGCGACCGTGCCCGTGCGGGTCACGGCCATCGCGAGCCTGACGCCGCTGGAGGAACTGGAAGCCGACCCCTTCCTCGTCGACTCCCGCAGCCAGCACGCCATGTGCGCCCGCTGGGCCGCCGAACACGGATACGTCGTCGCCCGGGAACTCCTCGTCGGCGGACTCCGCTTCGACCACTGCGCCCTGTGGGACGGGGTCCGTCCCGGCGTCGACGTGTTCGTCGCCCCCAGCCTGCGGGTCCTCAGACGGGCCCTGTCCTCCGTCGAGGCCTTCACCGCCGAATGCGCCCGGCGCGGTGTCCGCGTGGAGACGGTCGGCCGCGCCGAGCCGGCCTACGACGCCCAGATGAAGGCCCGCGTACACCGCCGCCTGTCCATGCCGACCGCCGGTTACGACGGCCGCTGAGCCTCTCCGGGCCGTCTCCGTCGCTCCGGTGACCCGTCGGCGCACCGGGCCCGGTATGACAGGGTGGAGCTCCGGCCTGCGCGGCCGGCGCAAGCAGGACGGGGTCCTCCTGCCCGTGTCCGGGCGGTGGCGCGGGACCAGGACGTGAGGTGTACAGGGCGTGCGAGAGGTACGAGGCGTGCCATGGCGGCGGGTCGCCAGTCAGATCGGACGGAGCGTCACCGTATGGGCGGCGTCCACCGCGACCATGCTGGTCCTCGCCGCCCTGCTGCCCGACTTCCAGCTGCAGTCCGCCGACGGTGACAGCGCCACCCGGATCGCCGTCACCGCCGCGTGCGGCGCCGGTGCCTTCGGTGTCCTGTCGGCGGTGGTCTGGCCGCTCCTGGTCCGGGCCCTGCTCCTCGTACCCGCCCTCGTCCTCGGTCTGCTGGTCTTCTTCCTCAACGGCTCGCTGTTGCTGCTCGCCCTGCGCATCAACCCCTCCGGCCGGGGCGCCGCCGCTCCGGAGACCGCCGTCATCGTGGCCGCCGTGATGTCCGCCGTCGCCTCGGCCACCGGCGCCGCCCTCGCCGTACGCGACGACGAGACCTACCGCCGCCGCCTGCACCGCCTCGCCACCCGCCGGCGCAGATCCGACCCGCCCTGCCCCACCACTCCCGGCCTGGTCTTCGTCCAGCTCGACGGCGTCGGCCACGACGTCCTCACGGCCGCGGTCCGCAGGGGCCTGATGCCGACGGTGGCCCGGTGGCTGGCGTCCGGCGACGGCATGCCCTCGACGGACGACGTGCGGACGGCGGCCGACGATATGGCGGTCGACGATATGACGGCCGACGGGACGCAGCCGACCCACCGTCTCACCCCCTGGCGCACCGACTGGTCCAGCCAGACCGGCGCCAGCCAGCTCGGCATCCTCCACGGCAGCACCTTCGACGTGCCGGCGTTCCGCTGGTACGAGAAGGACCGCGGGGAGGTGATGGTCAGCAACCGGCCGACGAGCGCCGCCGAACTGCAGCGCCGCGCCATACTGCACACGGGCGACGGTGGACTGCTCACCGTCGACGGCGCCAGCCGCGGCAACCTCTTCAGCGGCGGCGCCGGTGAACAGGCGCTCGTGCTGTCCATAGCCGCCCGCCGCCGAAGCCCGGAGAACCGTTCCCGCGCCGGGTACTTCGCCTACTTCTCCGACCCGGCCAACGCCGTGCGCACCGCCCTGTCCTTCGTCGCCGAAGTGGCCCGCGAGATCGGCCAGTCCACCCGCGCCCGGCTGCGCCGACAACGGCCACGTGTCGGTCGCGGCGGCCTCTACCCCCTCGTGCGGGCCTTCGCCACCGTCGTCGAACGGGACGTCGTCGTCGCCGCGGTGCTGGGCGACATGCTCGCCGGCCGGACCGCCGTCTACGCCGACCTGGTCGCCTACGACGAGGTCGCGCACCACTCCGGGCCGCACAGCCGGGACGCCGAGAAGGTGCTGCAACGCCTCGACCGGGCGCTCGCCCTGCTGCAGCGCGTCGCCGAACACGCCCCCCGCCCCTACCGCATCGTCGTCCTGTCCGACCACGGCCAGAGTCCCGGCGAGACCTTCCACGCCCGCTACGGCCTGACCCTCGGCGACCTCGTCCGGGCCGGCTGCGGGCTGCCCGTCCCGCGCCGGGCCGGGAGTACCCACAGCGGCGCCGAGGCCCGCGCCGCCGTCCGTGCCGCGCTGCGCCGGCCCGTGGAGGAGAAGGGCGGGCAGCATCGGCCGGCCCCCGGTTCCGAGCCGATCGTGCTCGCCTCCGGCAACCTCGGCCTGGTGTCCTTCCCGGACGTCCACCACCGCATGACCAAGGAGGAGATCGACGCCCGCCACCCCGCCCTGCTCACCACCCTCGCCAACCACCCCGGCATCGGCTTCCTGCTGGTGCGCAGCGAGGAGCACGACGGTGTGGTGCTGGGCGCGCACGGTGCCGAGATCCCGCTGGCCCGGCTCGACGACGTGTCCGGGCCGCTGGCGCGCTTCGGGCCCGGTGCCGCCGACGCCGTCCGCCGGACCCACTCCTTCCCGCACACCGCCGACATCATGGTGAACTCCGCCCACGACCCCGCCGACGGCGAGGTCCTCGCCTTCGAGGAGCAGATCGGCTCCCATGGCGGCCTCGGCGGCGCCCAGTCCCGTCCGTTCCTGCTCTCCCCGCTGGATCTGTCCGCACCGGCCGGGGACCGGGAGGAGCTGGCCGGCGCCGAGCACGTGCACCGCGTCCTACGCCGCTGGCTGCGCGAACTTAACGGCCCCGAGGTTCCGCTGACCGACGCCGCCGAGGAGGAGCGGGCGGCCTGAACGGCTCCCACGCCGTCACCCGCCGTTCACCGTGCGTGGGGCGGTCTTCGGTGTACGGCGGGCCCGGATGTGATCGGATAGGGACACGGAAACCCGGAGACGGGACCGACCACCCGCGAAAGGAACCACCGTGGCCACCACGCGCACCGCGCACACCGTCTGGGAAGGCGAGCTGCTCACGGGCAGCGGCACCGTCACCTTCGACTCCTCCGGCATCGGCTCGCAGGCGGTGTCGTGGCCGTCGCGCGCCGAGCAGGCGAACGGCAAGACCAGCCCCGAGGAGCTGATCGCCGCCGCCCACTCCAGCTGCTTCTCCATGGCCCTCTCGCACGGCCTGACCGGCGCCGGCACCCCGCCCACCCGCTTGGAGACCAAGGCCGACGTGACCTTCCAGCCGGGCACTGGCATCACCGGAATCCACCTCTGGGTGCGGGGCGAGGTCCCCGGCCTGGACGAGGAGGGTTTCGCCTCGGCCGCCGAGGACGCCAAGAAGAACTGCCCGGTCAGCCAGGCCCTGGCCGGTACGACGATCACGCTCTCGGCCGAGCTGGCCTGACGCCCGTACGTCCCGGATGCCGCGTCCCGCCCAGGGGCGCGGCATCGCCGTTCCCGGGCACCCGCGTATCCCCGGCATTGACACGCGCGTACGCGCGTTTTCTGCTGATAGTGCCGAAGGACGCCCTGGCGGAAGGGGACGGATCATGGCACGTGCGGTCGGGATCGATCTAGGGACGACGAACTCGGTGGTGGCCCTCCTGGAGGGCGGCGAGCCCACCGTCGTCACCAACGCGGAGGGCGCGCGGACCACGCCGTCGGTGGTGGCGTTCGCGAAGAACGGGGAGGTGCTGGTCGGCGAGGTCGCCAAACGGCAGGCCGTGACGAACGTGGAGCGCACCGCCCGCTCGGTGAAACGGCACATGGGCGACGCCGGCTGGCGCTTCCCGGACAGCGGTACGGTCGACGGCTCGCGGCTGCGTGCGCAGGAGCTGTCGGCGCGGGTGCTGCAGAAGCTGAAGCGGGACGCGGAGGCCTACCTCGGCGAGGACGTCTCGGACGCGGTGATCACCGTGCCCGCGTACTTCGACGACGCCCAGCGGCAGGCCACCAAGGAGGCCGGCGAGATCGCCGGCCTGAAGGTGCTCAGGATCATCAACGAGCCGACCGCGGCCGCCCTCGCCTACGGCCTGGACCGGGGCGAGGAGCAGACGGTCCTGGTCTTCGACCTCGGCGGCGGCACCTTCGACGTGTCCCTGCTGGAGATCGGCGACGGCGTCATCGAGGTGAAGGCCACCAACGGCGACACGCAGCTGGGCGGCGACGACTGGGACCAGCGGGTCGTCGACCATCTGGTGAAGCGGTTCAAGGGGAACAACGGCATCGACCTGGGCGCTGACAAGATGGCCGTGCAGCGGCTGCGGGAGGCCGCCGAGAAGGCCAAGATCGAACTGTCGTCGTCCTCGGAGACGACCATCAACCTGCCCTACATCACCGCCTCGGCGGCGGGCCCGCTGCACCTGGAGGAGAAGGTGACGCGGGCCCAGTTCCAGGAGCTGACCGCCGACCTGCTCGACCGCTGCAAGCAGCCCTTCCACCAGGCCGTGCGGGACGCCGGGATCCAGCTGTCCGCGATCGACCACGTCATCCTCGTCGGCGGCTCCACCCGGATGCCGGCCGTCACCGACCTGGTGCGCGAACTCACCGGCAAGGACCCGCACAAGGGCGTCAACCCCGACGAGGTGGTCGCCGTCGGCGCCGCTCTGCAGGCGGGCGTCCTGCGCGCAAGGACGTCCTGCTCCTCGACGTCACCCCGCTGTCCCTCGGCATCGAGACCAAGGGCGGCATCATGACCAAGCTGATCGAGCGCAACACCACGATCCCCACCCGGCGTTCGGAGATCTTCACCACCGCCACCGACAACCAGCCCTCGGTCGGCATCCAGGTCTACCAGGGCGAACGCGAGATCGCCGCCTACAACAAGAAGCTCGGCGTCTTCGACCTCACCGGACTGCCGCCCGCCCCGCGCGGCGTCCCGCAGATCGAGGTGGCCTTCGACATCGACGCCAACGGCATCATGCACGTCTCCGCGAAGGACCTCGCGACGGGCCGCGAGCAGAAGATGACCGTCACCGGCGGCTCGGCCCTGCCCAAGGACGACATCGACCGGATGATGCGGGAGGCCGAGCAGTACGCCGAGGAGGACCGGGAACGCCGCGAGGCCGCCGAGACCCGCAACCAGGCCGAACAACTCGTCTACCAGACCGAGAAGTTCGTCCGTGACAACCACGACCGCGTCCCCGCCGACACCCGCGACGAGGTCGGGGCGGCCGTCGCGGAGCTGAAGGCCCTGCTGGAGCGGAACGCCGACACCACCGCCCTGCGCACCGGGGTGGAGAAGCTCGCCACGGTCAGCCAGCGGATGGGACAGGCGATGTACGCGGCCGCCTCCACCGGTGGCCAGAGCGACCCGCAGGACAGCACTCCGCAGGCGGAGGCGGACGCCGACGCGGACGACGTGGTGGACGCGGAGATCGTGGACGAGGACCGGGACACCAAGGGGGGCGCGGCCTAACCCCCGAGCCGCTCCCAGCCCCGCCGCTCGGGGCGCGGACCCAGCTGCCGCGGATCCCGGGTGCGGTACACGACGTACGGCCGGAACAGATACCGCACCGGCGCGCTGAACATGTGCACCAGGCGGCTGTACGGCACGAACGCGATCAGCACCATGCCGATGACCGCGTGCACCTGGAACAGCACCGGCACGCCCTCAATCAGACGCGTCTTCGGCTGGAGCGTGAACAGCGAGCGGGCCCACGGGGCGATCGTCTCGCGGTAGTCGTAGCCGTTGCCGGAGGCGTGCGACAGCTTGGCGGTCATGCCCAGCACGGTCGCCCCGACCAGCAGCACGTACATCGCCTTGTCGTTGCCGGTCGTCGCCCGGAAGACCGGGGCGCGGGTGCGGCGCCGGTAGACGAGCAGTACGATGCCGGCGACCGTCAGCACCCCGGCCGCCGTCCCCCCGTACAGCGAGAACAGGTGGTACGTGTGCTCGCTCACGCCGAGGGACTCCGTCCAGGACGTCGGCACGAACAGGCCGATGACATGTCCGGCGAGCACGAACAGGATGCCGTGGTGGAACACCGGCGAGGCGATGTTCAGCAGCCGTGACTCGTACACCTGCGAGGACCGAGTGGTCCAGCCGTACTTGTCGTAGCGGTAGCGCCAGCCGAGGTCACCTCCCAGCCCCCGCGCCAGGTCTCCTGGTCCTCCCAGCGGCGCGGATAGCCCTGCCCCGGGCGGGTCTCGACGTTGTTGAACCAGACGTACTCCATGCCGCGCCGGTTGGTCCATGCCTGCTTGCAGGTCACCGAACAGGTATGGCATCCGATGCACTTGTCGAGGTTCATGACCATCGCGATCTGGGCCATGGGACGCATCAGTACTCGACCTCCTGGCTGCGGCGCCGGATCACGGTCACCTCGTCGCGCTGGTTGCCCGTCGGGCCCAGGTAGTTGAACGCCCAGGACAACTGGGCGTAACCGCCGATCAGATGGGACGGCTTGAGCAGCAGCCGGGTGAGCGTGTTGTGGATGCCGCCGCGCATGCCCGTGGTCTCCGTCTTGGGCACGTTGACCGTGCGCTCCTGCGCCCGATGTCGGCGGCGCGCAGGAACTTCGCCGGCACATACGCGCCGTCCCGCTCGGTGAGCGTGACCAGGAACGGCAGGTCGGTGAACTTGCGCACATAGTCCGCGAAGAACGGTGTCTCCCGGTCGACGAAGAACTCCTTGAGGATCACATGCCCCATGGCCATCGCGAGCGCGCCGTCCGTGCCGGGGTGCGGGTGCAGCCACTCGTCGGCGAACTTGGTGTTGTCCGCGTAGTCCGGCGACACCACCACGACCTTCTGCCCGCGATAGCGGGCCTCCGTCATCCAGTGGGCGTCCGGGGTGCGGGTCACGGGGACGTTGGAGCCCCACATCATCAGATACGCGGCGTCCCACCAGTCGCCCGACTCCGGCACGTCGGTCTGGTCGCCGAACACCTGCGGGGAGGCCACCGGAAGGTCGGCGTACCAGTCGTAGAACGACAGCATCGGCGCGCCGATCAGCGAGTGGTAGCGGGCACCGGCCGCGTGCGACACCATCGACATCGCCGGGATCGGTGAGAACCCGGCGATGCGGTCCGGGCCGTAGGTCTTGATGGTGTGCACCTGCGCGGCGGCGACGATCTCCACCGCCTCGCCCCAACTCGCCCGCATCAGACGCCCTTGCCGCGGGTCCGCTGGTAACGGTGCCGCCGCTCGGGGTCGTTCTGGAGGTCCGCCCAGGCCAGCACCGGATCCTTCAGCCGCTCCCGGGCCTCGCGGTACATCTCCAGCAGCACGCCCCGGATGTACGGGTAGCGCACCCGGGTGGGGGAGTAGGTGTACCAGGAGAACGCGGCGCCGCGAGGGCAGCCGCGCGGCTCGTACTCGGGCCGGTCCGGGCCCACCGACGGATAGTCCGTCTCCTGCGTCTCCCAGGTGATGATGCCGTCCTTGACGTACACCTTCCACCGGCACGAACCAGTGCAGTTCACCCCGTGGGTGGAGTGCACGACCTTGTCGTGGCTCCACCGGTCCCGGTAGAAAGCGTCCGCCTCCCGCCCGCCGGTCAGCGCGATGCTGTGCAGATCGGGCGCGAGCGTGCCGGGCCGGAAGAACCGCCCCGCGGCGAGCAGGGCCGCACCGGGCTCCTTGGGCGGTGTCTGCGAGTCGGTCACGTGCGCTCCCTCGGCTCACCCCGTCACTGCGAACCTAGGGGCGGGGGCCGGAGCGCACCTCCGCACAGACCCGTACGGGTCACAGCCGCCTCCCCCGCAGGGGCGGGTCCGCGCGGGGTGTCACAGGGACGCGCGGAACTCCCTGAGCAGGGTCCGCGTGCGCTGGACCGACGCGGCCCGCGCCGTCATGTGGTCCAGCACCTCCAGATGCGCGGCGACCTCCCGCCGCGAGTCCAGATACAGGGCGCCGGTCAGATACTCGGTGAACACCATGTCCGGCAGCTCCGGCTCGGCGAACCGGAACAGCGTGAACGGCGCGTACGTCCCCGGATGCGGGCCCGCCGCGAACTCGGCGATCTGGAGCGTGACCTTGTCCCGCTCGGCGTACTCCAGCAGCCGGTCCAACTGGTCGCGCATCACCTGGGCGCGCATGCTCACCGGGCGCCGCAGCACCGTCTCGTCCATGATCACCCACAGGTGGGGCGGGTCGTCCCGGTCCAGCAGTCGCTGCCGCTCCAGACGCAGCGACACATGCCGCTCGACCGACTGCGGCGAGGTCTGCCCGATCGTGCCCGCCTCCATCACCGCGCGCGCGTACTCCTCGGTCTGCAGCAGACCGGGGACGAAGTGCGGCTCGTAGGAGCGGATGATCCGGGCGGCGCCCTCCAGGCTGACGTACAGGCTGAACCAGTCCGGCAGCACGTCGTGGAACCGCTGCCACCAGCCCGGCTGGTTGGCCTCCTCGGCCAGCCGCACGAACGCGGCCGCCTCCTCCTCGGGCACCCCGTAGGTGTCCAGCAGCACCTGCACGTACGGGATCTTCAGCGCGACCTCGGCCATCTCCATCCGCCGTACGGTCGCCGACGCGACCCTCAGGACCCGGGCGGCCTCGTCCCGGCTGAGGCCCGACGCCTCGCGCAGCTCCTGCAACCGCTTGCCGAGCACCACCTGGCCGACGGTGGGCGCAGCCCGCCGCTCACTCACGCCACGCCTCCCCTACGCGCCTAAGTACCCGGGCAGTCTGCCATGTGATCGCCTCTCGCACACCGGTCCGAGGGTATCTCGATGGCCGAAAAGCGGCGGGAAGGCGGCGGGAAGGCGCTCAACCAGCGAGCGTGTGCAGGTATTTGGCGGTCGCCGGGTCCGCCGGCAGGAACGTCTCGATGGCGAGTTCGGCGACCGTGACGTCCATCGGGGTGTTGAACGTGGAGATCGACGACACGAACGACAGGATCCGGCCGTCGTGCTCGATGCGCATCGGCAGTGCGAAGTACGCGACGGGCTCGGCCGGTTCGTCGTCCGGCGCGTCCTCGGGCACCGGGTAGGCCGCCACCTCCTCGTACAGGGCGCGCAGCTGGTCCGAGCGCTCCAGGGCGATCTGCCGCCTCATCTGGTCCAGCAGGTGCCCGCGCCACTCGCGCAGATTGCGGATGCGCGGCGCCAGCCCCTGCGGGTGCAGGGTCAGCCGCATCGCGTTCGGCGCCGGGGCCAGCAGCCTCTCCGGCACGCCGTCCAGCAGCATCGCGATGCCCCGGTTCGCGGCGACGACCGTGTACCCGGCGTCGACCACCAGCGCCGGGTAGGGCTCGTAGCCCTGGATGAGGCGCTCCATGCCGTCGCGCAGCGCGTCCAGCGCCGGGTCGTCCAGCGGGGTCTCCGGATAGTGCGGGGCGTAACCGGCCGCCAGCAGAAGGGAGTTGCGCTCGCGCACCGGCACGTCCAGATGCTCGGCGAGCCGCAGCACCATCTCCTCGCTCGGCCGGGACCGGCCGGTCTCGATGAAGCTGATGTGCCGGGCGGAGGAGTCGGCACGCAGCGCCAGCTCCAGCTGGGAGATCCGGCGCCGCTCCCGCCAGGCGCGCAGCAGCGGGCCGACGCCCTTGTCGGCGGCGGAGGCGGTGGCGGACGCGGCGGGACCGGAAGCGACAATGGCCATACGTCCGACCGTAGTCGAGGAGTTGCGCATGAACGAGCCGTGGCAGCAGCCGTGGCGGACGCCGTCCCTCCAGACGGCGGCCGTGTACCGGGCCAGGGTCCGCGGATGTCTCCTCGGCGGCGCGCTCGGTGACGCCCTCGGCTACCCCGTGGAGTTCGCCTCCCTGGACCGCATCCGCGTCTCCCACGGCCCACGCGGCGTCACGGGCCTGCTGCCCGGCGCCTCCGGTGCGGTAGGCCTGATCAGCGACGACACCCAGATGACCCTGTTCACCGCCGAGGCCCTGATCCAGGCGCACGCCCGGCAGCGCGAGAAGGGCACCGCCGGCGCCTGGCCCCTGCTGCTGCGCCAGGCGTACGAACGCTGGCTGGAAACCCAGTCCCAGCCGGCGCCCGGGCCTGATCAGCCGGCGTCGGTGCAGCCGGGGAGTCCGGCGGGGGGCCGGTCCACGCAGCCGGGGGGTCCGGCCCGGGACTTGGTGACGCAGCCGGGGGGTCCGGTCGGGGACTTGGTGACGCGTCCCGGAGGTCCGGCCGCCGGCTTCGTCTCGCGGTCGGGGGCCTCGGCCGCACGCCTGGTCCCGCAGCCGGGGGCGCAGCTCGGCGACCCCGGCGCGCAGCCCGGCCTGCCGACCGTCGGCCCGGCCTCGCAGCCCGGCCTGCCGACCGTCGGCCCGGCCTCGCAGCCCGGCCTGCCGACCGTCGGCCCGGCCTCGCAGCCCGGCCTGCCGGCCGTCGGCCCGGTCCCGCGGCCCGGCACAGCCGCCCGCGGTCTCGTCACCGAGGCCTGGCTGTACGCCCGCCGAGCCCCCGGCAACGCCTGTCTCTCCGGTGTCGCCCAGAGGTACGCGCCCGACCCCGCACTTCCGCTCGACGGCACCCCGGGCGAGGTCAACCCCGACTCCAAGGGCTGCGGCACGGTCATGCGCTCGGCCCCCTTCGGCCTGGTGGGTCCCGCCGACGCCGCCTTCGACATGGCGGCGCGCGGCGCCCAGATCACCCACGGTCACCCCACCGGCTACTACGCGGCGGGCGCGCTCGCGGCGATCGTGGCGCACCTGGTCGCCGGGGACTCCCTGGAGGGCGCGGTGCTGCGCACACTGCGGCTGCTGGAGCGGTACCGCGGCCACACGGAGACCACGGCCGCCCTGCGCGAGGCCCTGGACCTCGCCGCCGACGGGGCACCGACGGCCGAGAAGGTCGAGTCCCTCGGCGCGGGCTGGGTCGCCGAGCAGGCCCTCGCCATCGGCGTCTACTGCGCGCTCGCCGAGCCCCGCCCCGAGCTGGCCCTGCTGCTGGCCGTCAACCACTCGGGCGACAGCGACTCCACCGGCTCGATCTGCGGCAACCTGCTCGGCACGTGGTACGGCGACACCGGCCTGCCGCACGACTGGGTGGCCCGGGTGGAGGGCCGGGACCGGATCGCCGCGCTCGCCGACGACCTCGCTGCGGAGTACGCACGCGGCTGACGTGGCAGGCTGAACCCGTAGCCCGTCCGTCCCGCCGCCTCGAAGGGAGCCCCGGCCATGGCCGTAGAACCACTGTCGCAGAAGGAGATCGAGGACCGGCTGGCGGAACTGCCCGGCTGGTCGGTGGACGGCGACAGCCTCACCCGCCTCTACCGGCTCGACTCGCACCTCGCGGCGGCGGCGCTCGTGATGCACATCGCCGTCGTCCAGGACGAGCTGGACCACCACTCCGACCTCACCCTCGGCTATCACACCGTCGCCCTCAGCGTGAACACACACAGCGCGGGCGGCGTCGTCACCGCGAGGGATTTCGCGCTCGCTCGCAGGGTGGAGGACATCGCCCCAGGTCACGGCGCACACTGAGGGGCATGCTCGACTACGACAAGGAAGCCGACGCCTACGACGCGTCCCGGGGCGGCGAGGCCCGCGCCGGGGCCGCCGCCCGAGCGGTGCTCGACCTGATCCCCGAGGGGCCGGGCCGGCTCCTCGACGTGGCCTGCGGCACCGGCATCGTCACCCGTCGGCTGGCGGCCGACCGCCCCGCGCTGCGGGTGACCGGCGCCGACCTCACCCCCGCCATGGTCAGCTGGGCGGGGGCCCGGCTGCCGGGCGCGGTCGTCCGGGCGGACAGCCGCCGCCTGCCCTTTCCCGCCGGCACCTTCCACGCGGTCACCAGCATCTGGCTGCTGCACCTGCTGGAGGACCCCGAGGACGTCCACGCCATCGTCGCCGAGTGTGCCCGTGTGCTGCGGCCCGGCGGGGTCTACGTCACCACCGTCGACAAGGCCGACGCGCACGACGTCGGCAGCGACATCGACGCCGTCCTCGCCTCCCGCCCGCGCCGCCCCGCCCCGGACGCCGCCGCCTCCGTCACCGCGCACGCCGGCCGGCACGGGCTCCGGCCGGCCGGCGACACCGCGTTCCGTGGCGTCGGTCAGGGCCGCAGCCCGCGTGCCACCATCGCCGACCTGCGCCGCGGCTGGTTCACCATGCTGCCGCCGGGCGAGGCCCGCACCGAGGAGTTCGCCACGCGCCTGGCCGGCCTCCCGGGCCAGGACCACCCCCGCCCGGACCCGGTGTTCGCGCTGCGCGCCTACCAAAAGCCCGCTGGCGCGCAGGAGTTCGTCTGGGACCGCGACAACTTCCGTGCGGACGGCGACGACTGGGAGGTGACCCCGTCCGTCCTCCCCGGGAGGCGCGCCACGTGACAGCCGCCCCGCACCCGCGCCCGCACGCGACCCCGCACCCGAGCTTCTTCCTCGGGGACGGCATGGCCACGGCATCCAGGCCGACGGTGTGGGCGGCTCGGGAGAAGTCAAGGCTTGAACCAGTGGGAGCGCTCCCATAGTGGAGACGACCCTGTGAGCGGTCAAGGTGTTTGAAGAGTCGAAAAGATTCGACCGCAGCGGTTGAGAAGACGTCAGCAACTCCCCTGGGCAATATGCCCACTTGGCGCTACGTTCCTTCGCACCAGTGGGAGCGGTTCCAATCAGTCGACGCGTCTGTCACGGCGCGCCAAACTGCAAGGAGTCGCTCATGCGACACCCCCCGCGTTCAGTACTTTTAGCCGCCGCCGGTGCGGTCGCGCTCGTCGGGAGCGCGCTCGTCCCGGTGGTGCAGGCCCAGGGGGCCACGCCCGCGTGCACGGTGGAGTACTCGGTCACCGATCAGTGGGCGGGCGGCTTCCAGGGGTCGGTGAAAATCACCAACAACCAGTCAGCACTGAGCAGTTGGCTGCTCACATTCGACCTCGCCGACGGCCAGAAGATCACCCAGGGCTGGAACGCCAAGTGGTCCCAGTCCGGCACCGGCGTGATCGCGGCGAACGAGAGCTACAACGGCTCCCTCGGCACCGGCGCCAGCGTCAGTGCCGGCTTCCTCGCCAACTGGTCGGTGAGCAACACCACGCCGAACACGTTCAAGCTCAACGGCACCTCCTGCAACGTCGATTCCGATCCCCCGACGTCACCGCCGCCGACGGATCCGGCCACGCCCGGCACCGCACCCGCCCTCCATGTCTCCGGCACCGACCTCGTGGACGCCGTCGGCGCGACCCACCGGCTGCTCGGTGTCAACCGCTCCGGCGGCGAGTTCATGTGTGTGCAGGGCTACGGCATCTGGGACGGCCCGGTGGACGACGCGGCGATCAAGGCGATCGCCGACTGGAAGGCCAACGCGGTCCGTATCCCGCTCAACGAGGAGTGCTGGCTGGGTCTTTCCGACATCAAGCCCGAGTACGGCGGTGCCAACTACATCAACGCCGTCAAGGACCTGGTGGCCCGTGTCGAGGCGCACGGCATGACCCCGATCCTCGATCTGCACTGGTCCTACGGCCAGTACACCGGCAACTCGGCCGGCTGCTCCGACGTCCACGCCACCTGCCAGAAACCCATGCCCGACGCGCAGTACGGCCCCTCGTTCTGGGCGTCCGTGGCGAGCACCTTCAAGGACGACCCGGCACCGGTGTTCGACCTGTTCAACGAGCCCTACCCGGACCGGGCGACCTCCGACGTCACGGCCGCCTGGAGGTGCTGGCGGGACGGCGGGACCTGCCCAGGGATCCCGTACGAGGTCGCCGGTATGCAGGATCTCGTGGACAGCATCCGGAACGCCGGGTCCGAGAACGTCATCATGGCCGGAGGGCTGGCGTATGCGAACGACCTCAGCCAGTGGACCGCCTACAGACCACAGGATCCCGTCGGCAACCTCACCGCCGCCTACCACGGCTACAACTTCAACACGTGCTCGTCCGAGAGCTGCTGGAACTCCACGCTCGCCCCGGTCGCGGCCCAAGTGCCGCTGATCGCCGGGGAGATCGGCGAGAACACCTGCTCGCACGGCTTCATCGACCAGGCCGTGAAGTGGTTCGACGACCGGAACCTGTCCTACCTCGGCTGGACCTGGAACACCTGGGACTGTTCCTCGGGGCCGTCCCTGATCTCCGCCTACGACGGCACACCCACCGCGTACGGCATCGGGCTGCGCGACCATCTGCGCGCCCTGAACCCGTGACTCCCTATTCGGGGAAGAAACCCGCACTCATGAGTCGTACCAGAACACCGCTGCTCGCCGCCCTGGCGCTGGTCGCCGGGGCGTCCGGGACGGCGCTCAGCACCGGTCCGGCCTCGGCCGCCGCCGACGCCGTCCCCTGTACCGTCGACTACGCGGTGCAGAACCAGTGGGACACCGGCTTCACCGCCGCCGTCACCGTCACCAACAACGCGGCCGCAAAGTCGAGTTGGTCGGTGAAGTGGTCGTACGCCGGCAACCAGAAGGTCACCAGCGGCTGGAACGCGCAGATCGGCCAGAGCGGCAGCGACGTCACCGCCGCCAACGAGGGCTACAACGGCACCCTGGCGACCGGCTCCTCGGTCGGCTTCGGTTTCAACGGCACCTACAGCGGCACCAACGCGCTGCCCACCACGTTCACCCTCGACGGTGTCACCTGCAACGTCGACGACGGCACCGGCGGGGGAGGCGGCTCGGGCGGCGGTACCGGCGGGGGCACCTCCGGGCGCGTCGACAACCCCTACGCCGGCGCCAAGGTGTACGTGAACCCCGAGTGGTCGGCCAAGGCCGCCGCCGAGCCGGGCGGTACCCGGGTCTCCAACGAGCCGACCGGCGTCTGGCTCGACCGCATCGCCGCGATCAACGGCGTGAGCGGTGGCATGGGCCTGCGTGACCACCTGGACGCGGCCCTCGCCCAGCAGGGCAGCGATCAGGAGGTCGTCCAACTCGTCGTCTACGACCTGCCGGGACGTGACTGCGCGGCTCTCGCCTCGAACGGCGAACTCGGCCCGACCGAGATCGACAGGTACGAGTCGCAGTTCATCGACCCGATCGCGGCCATCCTGTCCGACCCCAAGTACGCCTCCCTCAGGATCGTCACCACGATCGAGATCGACTCGCTGCCGAACCTCGTCACCAACACCGGCAGCCGCGCCACCGCCACGCCCCAGTGCGACACCATGCTCGCCAACGGGAACTACGTGAAGGGCGTCGGCTACGCCCTCGCCAAGCTCGGCGCCATCCCGAACGTCTACAACTACCTCGACGCCGGCCACCACGGCTGGCTCGGCTGGGACGACAACTTCGCCGCCGCCGCGAATGTGTTCAAGCAGGCGGCCACCAGCTCGGGCGCGACGGTCGGCGACGTCCAGGGCTTCATCACCAACACCGCGAACTACAGCGCCCTGAAGGAGGACAACTTCACGATCGACGACAGCGTCAACGGCACCTCGGTCCGCCAGTCGAAGTGGGTGGACTGGAACCGCTACGCCGACGAGCTGTCCTTCGCCCAGGCCTTCCGCACCGAGCTGGTGTCGGTCGGCTTCGACTCGGACATCGGCATGCTGATCGACACCTCCCGCAACGGCTGGGGCGGCACCGCCCGTCCGGCCGGTCCGGGCCCGAAGACCAGCGTCGACGCCTATGTCGACGGTGGCCGCTACGACCGCCGTATCCACGTCGGCAACTGGTGCAACCAGTCCGGCGCCGGCCTCGGTGAACGCCCGCAGGCCGGCCCGGCGGCCGGGATCGACGCCTATGTGTGGATGAAGCCGCCGGGGGAGTCCGACGGCTCCAGCACCGCCATCGCCAACGACGAGGGCAAGGGCTTCGACCGGATGTGCGACCCGACGTACACGGGCAACGCCCGCAACGGCAACAACATGTCGGGCGCCCTGCTGGACGCCCCGCTCTCCGGGCACTGGTTCTCCGCCCAGTTCCAGCAGCTGATGCAGAACGCCTACCCGCCGCTGCCGTAGCACCGGCGCGGTGACCGTCCGCCGGGGCCCGCCGCTAGCGGCCCAGGCCCCGGCGGATCGCGCGCTCGACCGGCGAGTACGCCCCATCCGCCCGATCCAGTTCGTACGGCACCGCCGGGTACAGCGGTGGCTGCGCCATGAAGCGGGGCCGGGTGCCGTGGTGCGGCTGGGCCGCGTGGACCAGGAACGGATGGCACAGGTAGACGTCACCGGGCCGGCCGGTGGCGTAAGCGAGCGGGCGGTGGGCCGTGGCCTCCTCCAGGGCCGGCGCGATCTCCAGCCCCGACACACCCTCCTCACCGTACGGCTCCAGCAGCGGCGGCACGTCCAGATGCGAGCCGACGCGGATTCGGGTGGGGGCGTCGGCCTGCGTCACCTCGCTGAACAGGAAGAGCATCAGCAGGGCGCGGTCCCGTGAGCGCAGATTGGTGAAGTACCAGGTCTCACCCTCGGGGAGATAACTGCCCTCGATGTGCCAACCCGCGTCGTCCGGCTCCACGGGGTGCGGGAAGCGCAACGGCAAGGTCCCCAGCGAATAGCGCGGCGCCCACCGGCCCTCGCCCGCCAGCAGATCGAACGCCTCGTGCAGGACGGCCGCGTTGGCCGCGGCGGCGAACGGCCCCTGCGCCATGTCGCCGAGCCGTACCACTGGCTCCTTCCAGGTGCTCGGGTCCCCGGGGTCGTACCCCGTCTCCCGCCACAGCAGCCGGGTGCAGTCCTCGGCGACGCGGGGCGGGACCGCGCCCTCGATCTTCACGAAGCCGTCGGCGAGGAAGCGTTCCACCTGTATATCGTCCACACGGCCCCATGGTGCTGCCGATACCGCTGCCGCGCACCCGGTTTTTTTGCGACACCGGCAACAGGACTGGCCTGGTCGGGGAGTGCCGCCGCACGCTGGCGGCATCCGAACGAGAGGCTGACCACCATGGCACACGCGGACCACGACCAGCACGGGCGGCACGGCGATGACGCGCCCCACGCGCACACGGGCCACGCGGGGCACTCCCACGACGGCGCCGTCGACTGGGCCGCGATGGTGGCGCTGCTGGAGGCGGAGGCCGAGCTGAACAGTCCGGCGTATGCGCGCGCCCTCGCCTGGCTGGCCGAGGACGTGACCGAGCCCGGTCTGATCGTGGACGCGGGCAGCGGGCCCGGTGTGATCGCCTGCCTGTTCGCAGAGACGTTCCCCGGCGCCCGGGTGGTCGCCGCGGACGGCTCCGCCCCGCTGCTGGAGCACGCCCGTGCCCGGGCCGCCCGCCAGGGCGTCGCGGACCGCTTCGACACCATCGTCGGTGAACTCCCCTACTCTCTCAAGGAGTTGGAGTACCCGGCGGACCTGCTGTGGGCCAGCCGCAGCCTGCACCACCTCGGCGACCAGAGGGCCGGGCTTGCCGCGTTCGGCGCCCGGCTCGCCCCCGGCGGCACCCTGGCCGTCCTGGAGGGCGGCCTGCGGCCCCGCTATCTGCCCCGCGACATCGGCTTCGGCCGCCCCGGACTGCAGGCCCGCCTCGACGCCGTCCAGGAGGACCGCTTCGCCCGGATGCGCGCGGAGCTGCCCGGCGCGGCCGCCGTGACCGAGGACTGGCCGGCCCTGCTGGGCGCCGCGGGCCTGAAGCACACCGGAACCCGCAGCTTCCTGCTCGACGTGCCCGCCCCCCTGCCGGAGCGGGCGCGCGCCTTCGTCGTCTCCGCGCTGACCCGTACCCGCGAGGTCTTTGCCGAGGACCTGGACGCCGAGGACCGCGCCACCT
The DNA here is from genome assembly GCF_001280015.1 of Streptomyces sp. MMG1121. GTDB lineage: Bacteria > Actinomycetota > Actinomycetes > Streptomycetales > Streptomycetaceae > Streptomyces. The sequence continues at coordinate 52,184 of NZ_LGDV01000199.1, read as the reverse complement.
TCGACCGGCTCCTCGACCCCACCGATCCCGGCAGTGTCCACCTCCGTCCCGACGTGTTCGCTCTGGCGGCCCACACGGTGCACCGGGCGGTGCGGCCGGCGTAACGGTGCGGCCGGTACAGGGGAGGGGCCGGGCGGTTGACTTCGAGTGCGCTCCACGTGATGAACTCCCCCGCGTCACCGACACACAGGGGGATCCCGTGAACGACTCTCCGGTCGCACTCATCACCGGCGGCGCCACCGGCATCGGCGCCGCCGTCGCCAGGCAGCTGCTGGCCGCCGGACACCGCGTCACCGTCACCGGCCGTACCGAGTCCCGGCTGCGGGACTTCGCCGACGGGCTCGGCCGGCCCGAGGAACTGCTGACGGTCGCCGGCGACGCGTCGACGTTCGACGACATGCAGAACGCCGTCGACCGTACGCTCAAGGTGTACGGCCGACTGGACACCGTCGTCGCCAACGCCGGCTTCGCCACCCACGACTCCGTCGCAGACGGCGACCCGGCGGGCTGGACCGAGATGGTCCTCACCAACGTCCTCGGCCCGGCCCTGCTCATCCGCGCCTCCGTCGAGGCCCTGAAGGAGACCCGCGGCCGGATCGTCCTCGTCGGCAGCGTCGCCGGTTTCGTGAACACCCCGGGCAATCTCTACGGCGCCACCAAATGGGCTGTCACCGGGCTCGCCGAGAACACCCGGCGCCAGGTCACGGAGTTCGGGATCGGAGTGACGCTGGTCGCCCCCGGCCGGGTGGAGACCCCCTTCTGGGACGGCCTCGGCAGCCTGCCCCCGGGGCACCTGCTGACCGCCGACCAGATCGCCGACTCGGTTCTCTGGGCGATCCGGCAACCGGCCGGGGTCGACGTCAACACCGTGGTCGTACGACCGCTGGGGCAGCCCAACTGACCTACCGAACAGCTCAGTTATTGGCCAGGAACTGCTGGGCCAGCTGGTCCCCGAGCGAGACCGCGGCGCTGTGGCTCTCGATGGGGGAGACCTTGGAGTTCTTGAACAGGATGTAGGTCACGCCGGAGTCGGCTCCGCCGGTCTTCGGGTCGGGATCGATGCCGAGAGCCTTGGCGGTGGCGTACGACGCCTCGCCGATGATCTTCGTGGGGCCGGTGTCACCGACGACGGCGTACTCCACCTTGTTGTTGTAGATCACGGCGACCACACCGCCGCCCTTGATGCCGGCGCTCGAGTAGTTCCAGATGCTGCTGGAGCTGGGCACCACGACGTACGGCAGCGACTCCGCCTTCAGCGGCTTGCCGTCGGACTGGTGGAAGGCGGTGTCGTCCTGGTACCAGGGGTCGCGGTTCTTGTTGCAGTTGGTGGTGGTCTGGCCGTCGCAGTCGATGTCCATGTCGGCCTTCCAGAACACCGCGCCGTTCTTGCCGCACACGGGGATCGTGGCCGACGTCTCGTCGTCGGTCTTGTACTTGCCGTTGGAGATCTGCGAGCAGGACTTCACCTTGGCCAGTAGGTCGGCCGCGCTGACCGAGCCCTCCTGGGCGGACGTCGGGGCGGACCTCGCCGAGGGGGCGGAGGACGCGTGCGCGGGGAGCACTCCGGCGGCGAGCAGGGCGGCCCCGGAGGCCGCGGCGAGGGTCAGCGTTCGAATGCGCACTGTGGGGGAACCCTTCTGTTAGGAAAGTTTCCTTACTGGGTGTCGTACACCGTGGACCCGTGTGCATGTCCCCGTCAAGCCTCCGGTTGCGAACCGCCGAATCCCGTGCGTATTGCGGTGATTTGTATGCACGGCAAGACTGGAGAGACCGTTTTCTCCGGATATGTCTGGCGCCGTCGGCCCCGGCACGGTCACGGCTCCGGGAGGTGACACGCATGTTGTTCGTCCGCACGGTGTACGCGACCGGCGATCCGGCGCAACTGGGTACGGCCATCCGGTCCCTGAACACGCAGGGGCACGACCTGCTGGAGGAGCGGCCCGGCTTCCGGGGTGCCGGTGTCTTCGTCGACCGCGGCCTCGGCACGCTGCTCTCGATCAGCTGGTGGGAGTCCGCGCAGGCGCGCGACCACAGCGACGAGGTGATGCGGGAGCGGCGCCCGGCGCTGCTGCATCCGTTCGCCGGGACCCTGGCCGTGGAGAACTACGAAGCCACGGTGTTCCCCGTCGGGCACCGGCCCCTCACCGGCGGCGGGATGCGCCTGACCCGGCTGGAGTTCGCGCCCGCGGACGCGGACCTGGCCTCCGACACCTTCCACGCGGGCGTGCTGCCCCGGCTCGAGGTCCTGCCCGGATTCGCCGGAGCGGCCCTGTTCCTGGACCGCGGGCGCGGCCGCGGCATGGCCGGCGTGCTCTTCACGGACCGTGCCGCGCTCGACGCGTCCCGGGCGGGCCAGGCGGTCGTCCGGCGCGAGGGCGCGGCCAAGGCGCACGTCGCGGTCGTGGCCCTGGAGGAGTTCGAGATCGTGCACGCGGACGTGCGGGCCGACTGAGCCGCGCACGCACGGCCCCGCCGGTCGGGCGGGGCCGGACGGCCGTGCTGGTGCGGAGGGCGTCGGCCCTGGTCGCGCCGGGTGTCAGCCCACGTCGAAGGTGGCCGGGTCGGGACCCAGGCGCCGGTCCTCGTTGAGCGCGCTGATCGCCGCGAGGTCCTCGTCGTCCAGGCTGAAGTCGAAGATCTCGATGTTCTCCTGGATCCGGGACGGCGTCACGGACTTCGGGATCACGACGTTGCCCAGCTGGACGTGCCAGCGCAGCACGACCTGGGCCGGCGTACGGCCGTGCTTCTGCGCGATCGCGACGATCGCCGGCACCTCCAGCAGGCCCTTGCCCTGGCCGAGCGGGGACCAGGCCTCGGTCGCGATGCCCTGCTCCGCGTGGAGCTCACGGGAGGCACGCTGCTGCAGATGCGGGTGCAGCTCGATCTGGTTGACCGCCGGGACGACGGAGGTCTCGGCGATGAGCCGCTCGAGGTGTTCGGGGAGGAAGTTGGACACGCCGATGGCACGCACCCGCTTGTCGGCGTACAGCTTCTCGAACGCCCGGTAGGTGTCGAGGTACCTGTCGCGGGACGGGAGCGGCCAGTGGATCAGGTACAGGTCGACGTAGTCGAGACCCAGCTTCTCCAACGACGCGTCGAACGCGCGGAGCGTGGCGTCGTACCCCTGGTCGCCGTTCCAGAGCTTGGTGGTGACGAAGACGTCCTCGCGGGGCAGGCCGGAGGCGGCGACGGCCTTGCCGGTGCCCTCTTCGTTGCCGTAGATCGCGGCGGTGTCGATGCTGCGGTACCCGGCCTCGAGTGCCGTGGCGACGGCCCGCTCGGCCTCGTCGTCCGGCACCTGCCAGACGCCGTAGCCCAGCTGGGGCATCTCGATGCCGTTGTTGAGGATGATCGGGGGGACCTTGCTGCTCACGAGCCTCTTGATCCTTCGGTTGTCGAACAGGTCGTACTCCTATCGTCAACGATCACGGGCCGCGTCGCATTCCTGACCGCGGAATCCGCGTCAACTGACCGGTGAGTCAGTTCCCGGGGAGGAGATTGGCCGGAAACGCATCCGACGTTTTCGGTCCGGACCATTGACCGCGGCGCGTCGTCCCGTAACTCTGTATCGCGCCACCGGACGAGTCGATGAACCCGGTGCATACATGTGAACCGGCCCTGACCATGGCCGCTGTTTCCCCTTGGCTCCCTTCTGAGATCCCCCACCCTCAGGAAAGTGAGTACGCACACATGAACGAGACCCCTTCCCTGTCCGCCTGGATGGACCACTTCGCCTCGAAGACATCGGATGAAAAGGTCTGGCGAAGCCCTGGTTACCACGTTGTGGAGACCGCACTGGAGGTGACCGCCTACGCGCTCGCCGACCGCCGCCCGCCCACAGAGCCCCCGGCCGCATGACCGCGGCACCCCCACTTCTCGACGGCCGCGCCGCCTGGCCGGCCGCCGAGTTCACCGAGCGGCTGCGCGCGGTCACCGCGACGCGCTACCACGACCGCCACCCCTTCAACCAGCGGATGCACCGCGGCGAGCTGACCCCCGGCGAACTGCGCCGCTGGATCGCCGCACGCTTCCACTACCAGCGGCACATCCCCGTCAAGGACGCGCTGATCCTCGCCGGACTGGAGCGGCCCGAGGAGCGTCGCGCCTGGCTGCGCCGCATCCACGACCAGGACGGCACCGACGCCGACTCCGCGGAGGGCGGCGGCATCGAGCGCTGGCTGCGGCTCGGGGAGGCGGCCGGGCTGGACCGGGAGGAGCTGTGGGACGCCTCCCGGGTGCCGCCCGGGGTGCGGTTCGCGGTGGACGCGTACGTCACCTTCTGCCGGCGGCGTCCGGTTCTGGACGCCGTCGCGGCCTCCCTGACCGAGCTGTCCGCCCCGGACCTGATGCGCACCCGCATCGCCGCCTTCGAACGCCACTACCCGTGGATCGATCCGGCGGGCCTCGCCTACTTCCACGGCCGCGTCACCCAGGGCGCCCGCGACGCCGAACAGGCCCTCGCCCTGGTCCTGGCCCGCGCCCGCACCCCGGAGGATCAGCAACGGGCCGTGGCCGCACTGCAGTTCAAGTGCGAGGTGCTGTGGGCGCTGCTGGACGCGGTGGACCGGAGCGATCCATGAACGGGCCGCCGTCGTCGTCGAAGTCGAAGCAACACCGCCTGAACGAATGGCCGTTGCTCCCGTCACCCGCCGCCCCCTGGCGGCCCGCCCTCGCCCGGGGCGTGGTGCTGCGGCGCGACCGGGTCCGGGGCGCCGATCTGCTGCTTCTGCCGGAGCGGGTGGTGGTGCTCGACGGCGGTGCGGGTGAGGTGCTGCGGCTGTGCGACGGCGTCCGCGACGTGGACGCCGTCGTCGCCGAGCTGGCGGTACGCCATCCTGCCGCACCCGTTGCCGCCGAAGTCCCCGTGTTCCTCGACCGGTTGCGGAAGGAGGGCTGGCTGAGATGACCCCCGCGCCCCCCTGGGCCCTGCTCGCCGAACTCACCCACGCCTGCCCGCTGCGCTGCGGCTACTGCTCCAACCCCGTCGAACTGATCGGCAGATCAAGCGAGTTGAGTACAAGGCAATGGTCGGAGGTCTTCCGTCAGGCGGGCGCCCTCGGTGTCGTCCACACCCATCTGTCCGGAGGCGAACCGCTGCTGCGGCGCGATCTGCCGGACCTGGTGGCCGCTGCCGACGGCGCGGGCCTGTACACCCAGCTCGTCACCAGCGGGGTGGGGCTCGGTCAGCGGCGGCTGGCCGCCCTGGCCGGGGCCGGGCTGCGCAGTGTGCAGCTGTCGGTGCAGCACGCGGACCCCGTGGCCGCCGAACTCATCGCGGGCGCACGGTCGTTCGCGGCGAAGGGGCGCGCCGCCCGGCTGGTGCGCGCGGCGGGCCTGCCCCTGGGCCTCAACGCCGTCCTGCACCGCGGCAATCTGGACGCCCTCGACGGCCTGATCCGGCTCGCGCTCGACTGGGGCGCGGAGCGGATCGAGCTGGCGAACACCCAGTACCACGGCTGGGCCGCCCGCAACCGCGCCGCTCTGCTGCCCACGTCCGCCCAGGTCGAACACGCCCGCGCCCGGGTGGCCCACTGGCGTGAACGGCTCGGCGACGCACTGGAGTTGGTGTGGGTCGCCCCCGATCTCCTGGACGCCATCGCGAAACCCTGCATGGGCGGCTGGGGCGCCGTCTCGCTGACCGTCACCCCCGACGGCACGGTGCTGCCCTGTCCGGCCGCCGGCACCCTGCCCGGACTGGACCTGCCGAACGTGAAGGACCGCGAACTGGCCTGGATCTGGCGGGAGTCCGAGGCCTTCAACGCCTACCGGGGCGAGGCGTGGATGCCCGATCCGTGCCGTTCCTGCGCCCTGCGCACGGCCGATCACGGCGGTTGCCGGTGCCAGGCGTACGCCCTGACCGGCGACGCCGCCCGCACCGACCCGGCCTGCCGGCACGCCCCGGACCACCACCTCGTCCACGCGCTGACACACGACGCCACGCCCGCCCCGCACCGGCCCGCTTACGCCTACCGAGAAGGAGGACCATGAGACGCCGACACCTGCGGGCGGCCCTGACGGCCGCCACGCTCGCCACCGCCACGCTGGTGGCGCTGCCCGCCGCCGTACCCCCGGCGACCGCCGCCCCGGGCGGCCGCGCCGTTCGCCCCGCCGCCACCCGCGACTGGTCCAGCGCCGTCGTCGACTCCACCATGGCGCGCTACACCCCGACCACCATCGGCGGCTGGTCGTACCCGGTGGGTCTGTACCTGTACGGCCAGTACCTCGTCTACCGGCGCACCCACGACCCCCGTCTGCTGTCGTACATCAAGTCCTACGTCGACCGGTTCGTGAGCAGCGACGGCAGTATCGACCAGTCCTTCAACAGCCTGGACAGCATGCAGGCGGGCCGGCTGCTGGTGATCCTGCACCACGAGACCGGCCAGGACCGCTACCGCAGGGCCGCGCAGAAGATCCGCGACCGGCTCAGCAGCTATCCGCGCACCTCCGACGGAGGGTTCTGGCACGCCGACACCAGCAGCCGCGCCCACCAACTGTGGGCGGACGGCACCTACATGGTGAACCCCTTCCTCGTCGAGTACGGCGAGGAGTTCCACGACAGCGCGTACACGAACGAGGAGGCCGCCCGGCAGCTGTATGTCTACGGCCATCACCTCCAGGTGGCAGACGGTCTGCTCCGGCACGCCTACGACGAGTCGAAGTCGGCGAGCTGGGCCGATCCGGCCACCGGGCTCGCCCCCGAGCACTGGTGCCGGGCGGTCGGCTGGTACGCCATGGCCCTGACCGACGTCCTGGACGCGATCCCCGCGAACCAGTCGCAGCGGCCCCGACTGCTGCTCATCTTCCGGACGTTGGCCGCGGCCCTGGAGAAGTACCAGGACCCGGCGTCCGGGCGCTGGTTCCAGGTCATCGACAAGGGCGGCCGGACGGACAACTGGACCGAGACGTCCTGCTCCAGCATGTTCGCCTACGCCCTCGACCGCGGTGCGCAGAAGGGCTACCTGGACCCGCACTTCAAGGCGGTGGCCCGGCGCGGCTACCAGGGTGTGCTGGCGCGGCTGTCGGTCGGCACGGACGGCCGTACCGACCTCGCGGACATCTCCGTCGGCACCAACGTCGGCGACTACGCGTACTACATCGCCCGTACCCGGGCCACCAACGACTTCCATGGGCTCGGGGCCTTCCTGGTCATGAACGAGCAACTGCGAGGTGATCTAGTGTCATGAGCACGTCCAGAAGAGCTGTGCTGGGTGCCGCGCTCGGCGGTGCCGTGGCAGCCACGACCGGCCTGCCGGCCTCCGCATCCCCCACGCTCGGCCTCGCTCGCGCGGGCGGTACCCCCAACGCCGCCTCCTGGAAGCTGAAGTGGTCGCCGTCGGCGCGCACCGACGGGCTCGGCGCCTTCGAGACCGTCGAGGACGACCGCGCGCACTCCCACCCGGCCGGCCACCCGCACATCTTCGCCACCGGCGACGACTGGCGCTTCACCATGCACACCGTCGACCGGGACACCTCCACCGACCGCCAGCGCCAGGAGGTCACCGGCCTGCGCACCGGCGCCGACAGCTATCTGAAGTGGACCGAGGGCCAGACCTGGCGGATCACGTACTCGATGTACATCCCGAGCACCCTCAAGGCCACGACCACCTTCACCCACATCATGCAGATGAAGCAGCCCGGCAACGGCACCTCGCCGATCGTCGTGCAGTCACTGCGCAGGGATGGGGGCACCTCCCGCGCGAGCGAAGCCGGGCGTGGGGGAGGCAGGCAGACCATCGAACTCCGGCTCGCCACCGACGACATCCTCGTCGGCCGTACCGACCTCGACCCGCTGCACGACAAGTGGACGGACGTCGACTTCCAGATCAAGGTCGGCAACGGCTCGGCCGGATCCGTCCGCTGGATCCTCAAGAGCGGCTCCGCGACGGTCATCGACACGTCCAGGACCGGGGTCGACACCTTCCTCGCCGACCGGGTGCGCCCGAAGTGGGGCATATACCGCTCCCTCGGCGACACCTCCGGGTCCCTTGAGGACACCTACCTGCTGCTCACCGACCTCCGTGGCTACCAACTCGCCTAGAGGAGCCGTCCCGTGAAACCCCACCTCGCCGGCCCGAGACGGGCGGCGGCGATCGTCCTGTGCGCCCTCGCCGTCGTCCTCGGACTCGCCCACCCCGCCGCCCTCGCGGCCCAGCCCCCCGCCGCGCCGCATGCCGCCGTGTACGACGTACGCGACTACGGCGCCAAGGGCGACGGCTCCGCCGACGACACCCCCGCCATCGACAAGGCCATCACGGCGGCCAATGCCGCCGGCGGCGGTACCGTCCGCTTCCCGGCCGGCACCTACGAGTCCAAGAACACCATCCACATGAAGAGTCACGTGACGCTCCAGGTCGACAAGGGCGCCACGATCCAGGGCTCCTCCGCGAACACCTACGACCCGCCCGAGTCCAACCCGAACGACAAGTACCAGGACTACGGACACAGCCACTTCCACAACGCGATGATCTACGGGGACAAGCTGACCGACATCGGCTTCACCGGCGACGGGGTCATCGACGGCGCGGGCAACCTGATCACCGGCAACCCCAAGTCCGGTCAGGCCGACAAGATCCTCTCGCTGACCCGCTGCGACGGACTGCGCCTCGGCGACGGCCTCACCCTGCGCCGTGGCGGCCACTTCGCCGCCCTGATCAACGGCTGCACGAACGTGGTCTCCGACCATCTGACCATCGACACCGCGAGTGACCGCGATGGCTGGAACGTCATCTCCACCACCAACGCCACGATCACCAACGCGCACATCTCCGCCAACGACGACGCCCTGGTCTTCAAGAGCGACTACGCCCTCGGCGCCAAGCTGCCGAGCGGCCATGTGCGGGTGAGCGATTCGGTGCTGTCGGCGCGCTGCTGCAACGCCCTGATGTTCGGCTCGGAGACCTGCGGCGACTTCTCGGACTACCAGTTCGAGAAGATCCGCATCGAGGGCGCCGACAAGTCCGGGCTCGGCATGGTCTCCATGGACGGCGCGAAGATCTCCGACGTCCACTACCGCGACATCACGATGACCGGCGTGCACTCGCCGATCATGGAGAAGATCGGCACGCGCAGACGATGCGGGAACGGTCCGGGTGTCGGATCGATCAGCGATGTCACGTACGACAACATCACGGCGACCGGCAACAGCCCCTCGTTCAGCCCGACCCTGTGGGGCGAGAACGGTCACCGGATCAGCGGGATCACCTTCACGCACGTCAACATCACGGTCCCGGGCGGCAACGGCACCATGTCCACCGGTGTGCCGAGCAACGACCCGAAGGACTACAACCCGAAGAGCATCGGGACCCGGCCCGCGTACGGCTGGTATCTGCACGATGTCGACGGCGTACAGTTCACCGACAGCGGTGTGCGGTACGCCGCCGACGACGGCCGCCCCGCCGTCATCGCCAACGCGGCGAGCGATGTCCGGCTGACCCGGTTCACCGCGCAGCAGGGCACCAGGTCACCACACGACGTGGGCTTCCAGAACGTCACGGGCTACTGCCTGGCCGACAGCCACAGCACCACCGGCGCCGCGCTGCGGGTGTCGGGGAGCGGATCGAGCGAGAACTGCACGACGCCGGCCCGTCCGCTGGACCTGGACAACCCCCGCCAGGCCTTCCTGCGCGCCTCCGTCGGCGGTCTCTTCCTGCACTGGGGGCTGCGCACCGCCCCCGCGCACACCAGTTGCGCCGCCTGGGAGAAGGACGTCACGGACGGCGGCTGGACGCCGGACTACTGGGTGAACGAGGCCCGGAAACTGCACACGCAGTACATCGTGCTGGCGACCTTCCACAGCCGGCTCGGCTACGCCCGCCCCTGGCCGTCGAAGATCCCCGGCTCCTGCTCCACCAAGCGGGACTTCCTCGGCGAGCTGATCAAGGCCGCCAAGGCCAAGGGCATGAAGGTCATCCTCTACATGACCGACGACCCGCAGTGGCACGACGAGGGCGGCCACGAATGGCTCGACTCGGCCGCCTACTCCGCCTACATGGGCAAGAACGTCGACCTGACCACCCGCGACGGCTTCGGGCAGTTCTCGTACGACAACTTCTTCGAGGTCATGGACCGCTACCCGGACCTCGGCGGCTTCTGGATCGACAACGACAACGCGTACTGGGAGAGCCACAACCTCTATGCGCAGATCTACCAGAAGCGACCCAACTACACGCTCAGCAACAACAACGAGGACACGCCGATCATGGACATGATCAGCAATGAGCAGAAGACGGGCATGACGCCGGCGTACGACTACCCGCAGGCCGTCTACACCGCCCAGCCCCGCCTCACCGAGGCCGACTTCAAACTGCCCTCGACCGGCGCCTGGTGGTACGACGGGTCCGACCCCACGGTCGACCGCTCGCTCACCCTCGGCCGGCTCGTCACCAACGCGGGCTCCTCGGTCAAGGCCCTGATGGCCGAGACCGCCCAGGTCAACGGCAAGTTCCCGGCGAACCAAGCCGCCTTCAACAACTTCGCCGACTCCTATCTCGACCCGATCTGGGAGTCCCTGCACGGCACCGAGGGCGGCGGCTACATGTACGGCGGCCTCGCACCCGGCTTCTGGAACGACGGCGCCCACGGCGTCACCACCATCGCCAAGGACGACCCGAACCGGCAGTACATCCACGTCCTCACCCCACCGAGCACCTCCACCCTGCGGCTGCGTGACAACGGCTACCGCATCGCCTCGGTCACCGACCTGCGTACCGGCAAGGCCGTTTCCTGGTCGCAGTCCGGTGGTGTGCTCACCCTCAGCGGCCTCGGTGGCTGGGATCCGTACGACACGGTCTTCAAGGTGATCACCGCGGGGCGCCAGGGCATCGCGACCGGCGTCACGGTGAGCGCGGGCGCCTCCGCGAGCGGCCACCCCGCATCAGCCGCCGGCGACGGCGACTACCTCACCTACTGGGACAACGACAAGACGTTGCCCGTCACCCTCACCTTCGACCTCGGCTCGGCCAAGAAGGTCCGCTACCTCGGGCTCAACCAGCGCGAGGACTCCGTCGCCTACGCCCGCTCCGCCACCGAGCAGTCCGCGCGGATCAAGGCGTACAAGGTGTTCCTCAGCAGCGACGGAACCCACTGGGGCAGCGCCGTCAAGAGCGGTCAACTCCCCAGCGCCCGCGGTGTGCAGAGCGTCGGCCTGACCGGCGCCACCGCCCGCTACGTCCGACTGGAGGTCGACTCCACCTGGGCCGCCGCCACCGACACCACCCGCTACCAGCGGCTGCGGATCGACGAGGCCTGGATCGGCACCGCCTACGCCACACCCGCCGTGAAGGAGGGACACCGTCCATGAACCGGCTCCGCACCCTCACGGCGGCAGCGGCCGGCCTGCTCGTCGCCGCCGCCGTACCCCTCATGGGCACCGCGCACCCCGCGGCCGCCTCCGACAACGGCCAGTCGGCCCGGCCCGCCATGGGCTGGAGCAGCTGGAGCTTCGTACGCCGGCAGCCCACCGAGGCCACCATCAAGGCCCAGGCCGACGCCCTGGTCTCGTCCGGTCTGGCCCGGCACGGCTTCGTCCAGGTCAACCTCGACGACTTCTGGCAGAAGTGCGACGGCAACGGCTTCGTGGTCGACGGCCACGGCCGCTGGAGCGCCGACCCCGCCAAGTTCCCGGACGGCATCAAGTCCCTTGCGGACTACGTCCACGCCAAGGGCCTGAAGTTCGGCTTCTACGTCACCCCCGGCATCGCGAAGAACGCCGTCCTGGAGAACACCCCGGTCGAGGGCACGTCGTATCACGCGAAGGACATCGCGGACACCTCGAAGACGGAGAAGAACTACAACTGCAAGAACATGTACGCCCTCGACTACGCCAAGCCCGGCGCCCAGGAGTTCGTGAACTCCTGGGCCCGCCAGTTCGCCTCGTGGGGGGTCGACTACCTGAAGATCGACGGCGTGGGAAGCCAGGACGTCGCCGACGTCCAGGCCTGGGACGAGGCCCTGCGCGCCACCGGCCGGCCGATCACCTTCGCCCTGTCCAACAACCTGCCGATCGACCACGCCACCACCTGGCGCACGCTCGCCAACAGCTGGCGCACCCAGGGCGACGTCGAGTGCTACTGCGGCCCGGGCCCAGACGGCAGCGGCTATCTGCTCACCGACTGGTCCCATGTCACCAAACGCTTCGACTCGGCGGCCTCCTGGCAGCCGTACGCCGGTCCCGGCGGCTGGAACGACCTCGACTCCCTGGAGATCGGCAACGGCGACCGGGCCGGGCTCAGCTCCGACCAGCGCCGCTCGCAGTTCACGCTGTGGTCGATGGCGGCAGCACCGCTGCTCCTCGGCACCGACCTCACCCACCTCGACCCGGTCGACAAGGCGATGCTCACCAACGACCGGCTGATCGGCGTCGACCAGGACGGCGTCGCGGCGAAGCGGGTGGTGAACAGCGGCGCCCAGCAGGTCTGGAGCAAACGCGAGAGCGACGGCGCCTATGTGGTGGCCCTGTTCAACACCGGGACCTCCGGCTCCGCCGCGGTCGGCGTGAACTGGTCCCAGATCGGCTTCACCGGCTCCGGCGACGTCACCGACCTGTGGTCCGGCGCCCACAAGGGCACGGTCGCCGGCTCCTACAGCGCCACCCTGCGCCCGGGGGAGACCCGCCTCATCCGGGTGAAGCCGGCCGGCGCCGCGAGGCCGGCGGCGGCTTCGCCGGGCTTCGCCGTCGCCCCCTACGAGTACCTGGGCTGGGGCAACCCGCAGGACCCCACCTCGGTGATGTCGGCGACCGGCGTCAAGTGGTTCACCCTCGCCTTCGTCCTGTCCGACGGCGGCTGCACCCCCAAGTGGGACGGCTCGCGCCCGCTGACCGGCGGAGACGACCAGGCGAAGATCAACGCGATCCGGGCGGCCGGCGGTGACGTGGTGGTCTCCGTCGGCGGCTGGAGCGGCGCCAAGCTCGGCGAGAAGTGCGCCGACGCCTCCGCACTCGCGGGGGCGTACCAAAAGGTCATCAACGCCTACAGGCTGAAGGCCCTCGACATCGACATCGAGAACACCGAGTGGTCCAGCGCCACCGTCCGGCAACGCGTCGTCGACGCGCTGAAGACGGTCAAGGCGAACAACCCCGGCCTGAAGACCGTCATCACCTTCGGCACGACCACCGGCGGCCCCGACGCGACCGGCGTCGACATGATCAAGCGCGCCGCCGCGTCCGGTCTGCAGAACGACGTCTGGTGCGTCATGCCGTTCGACTTCGGCGGCGGCACCACGAACATGGGCACCCTCACCACCCGGGCGATGGAGGGCCTCAAGGCCCGGGTCAAGTCGGCCTACGGCTACAGCGACGCCACCGCCTACGCCCACATCGGGCTGTCGTCCATGAACGGCAGGACCGACGACTCCGGCGAGCGGGTCCGCGTCGCCGACTTCGCGACCATGCTCGGCTACGCCCAGCAGCACCACATCGGCCGCCTCACCTACTGGGCCGTCAACCGCGACCGGGCCTGCGGCTCCGGCACCGACGGCGACTCCTGCAGCGGTGTGTCGCAGCAGGCGTACGACTACCTCAAGGTCTTCGCCCGGTACACGGGCTGAGGGGAACAACAGCCATGAACATCAGGAGAGTTCTGCCCTACGGCCTGGCCGCGGTGCTCGCACTGCCGCTGGCCGCACTGAACCAGGGCACCGCCCTCGCGGCCGGCGACTACCAGGCCGAGGACGCCCTGATCTCCCAGGGCACCGTCGCCACCAACCACACCGGCTACACCGGAACCGGTTTCGTCGACTACACCAACGTCAAGGGCTCCTATGTGGAGTTCACGGTCTCCGCGGCCGCCGCGGGCCCGGCGTCGGTCATCCTGCGGTACGCCAACGGCACCTCCGTCGACCGGCCGATGGACCTCTCCGTCGACGGCACCGTCGTGGCGCCCGCGGTCTCCTTCCCGGCCACCGCCGACTGGAACACCTGGGCGACCAAGGCCGTCAGCGTCACGCTGGCGGCGGGCACGCACAAGATCCGGGCGACTGCGACCACGGCCGACGGCGGGCCCAACCTGGACCGCGTGAGCCTCGCCGCCGCGACCGACACCCAGGCTCCCAGCCGCCCCGGGCAACCCTCCTGCTCGGACATCGGGGAGGACCGGCTGACCCTGTCCTGGGGTGCGTCGACGGACGACACGGGGGTCGCGGCGTACGACCTGTACGAGCACGGCAACAAGATCGGCGAGGCACCGGGCGACACCACCACCCGGACGCTGACCGGGCTCACCCCGAACACCACCTACGACCTCACGGTCATCGGCCGTGACGCGGCGGGCAACACCTCGCCCGCCAGCCCGGTCGTCGACTGCACGACCAAGCCCAGCTCCGACACCACACCGCCGACCGCGCCCGGTACCTTGCGCACGGCCGCCGTCACGTCCAACACCGTCGATCTCAGCTGGGGGGCCTCGACCGACGACCGTGCGGTCACCGCCTACGACATACGCAGCGGCAGCACCGTCTACAAGACCGTCACCAGCGGCACGTCCACCACGCTCACCGGGCTCGCCTGCAACAGCCCGTACAGCCTGAACGTCGTCGCCCGCGACGCCGCCGGCAATGTCTCGCCACCGGGCAACACGGTCGCCTTCACCACCAAGGCCTGCGCCGCGGACGACGGCGGAGTCCCCTCCTCCATCGCGACGCTCTCCACCGGCTGGACCATCCCCTGGGGCACCTACTGGATGCCCGACGGCCAGAGCGCCCTGGTCACCGAGCGGGACGGCTTCCGGGTGTGGAAGCTGACCAAGAGCGGGACGAAGACGCAGGTGGGTACGGTCCCCAACGCCGTCACCACCAATGGCGAGGGCGGTCTGCTCGGCGTCGCGGTCGACCCGAAGTGGGAGACGAACCACTACGTCTACTTCATGCACACCGCCGTCGAGGGCAACCGGGTCGTGCGCATGACCTACGACGGCACCAAGCTGGGCGACTACAAGGTGCTGCTCCAGGGCATCAAGAAGAACCGCTACCACAACGGCGGCCGCCTCCTGTTCGGCCCCGACGGCTATCTCTACGTCTCCACCGGAGAGGCCCAGACGCCCGATCTCGCGCAGGACAAGAACTCCCTGAACGGCAAGGTCCTGCGCATGACCACCGACGGCAAGCCGGCCCCCGGCAACCCGTTCGGCAACTACGTCTACTCCCTGGGCCACCGCAATCCGCAGGGCCTCGCCTTCGACCGCAACGGGCGGCTGTGGGAGGCCGAGTTCGGCAACAGCTCCAAGGACGAACTCAACCTCATCAAGCCCGGTGCCAACTACGGCTGGCCGACCTGCGAGGGCACCTGCAGCGTCGCCGGCATGACCAACCCCAAGGCCACCTGGAACGTGAACGAGGCCTCGCCGAGCGGCATCGCGATCGTCCGCAACGTCGTCTACATGGCCTCCCTGCGCGGCGAACGCCTGTGGCGCATCCCCATCAACGGCGACACCGAGAACGTCGGCACGCCGACCGCGTACTACGTCGGCTCCTACGGCCGGCTGCGCACGGTCACCAAGGTGCCGGGCGCCGACGAGCTGTGGCTGTCCACCACCAACTGCGACAACAACGGAGGTGCCGCGGACGGATCCGACAAGATCTTCCGCGTGACGGTCAAGTGACACGGAAGGGGTGATCAGGTGACGAGGTGTCAGGTCTGGTAGAGGGCCTCCACCTCGTTGCCGTACGCCTTCTCGATCGCTTTCCGCTTCAGCTTCAGCGACGGTGTGAGCAGGCCGTGTTCCTCGGTGAACGGCTGCGCCAGTATGCGGAAGGTCCGGATCGACTCGGCCTGCGAGACGAGCGTGTTGGCGGCGACCACCGCCCGCCGCACCTCCGTCTCCAGGTCGGCGTCGCGCACCAGCTGGGCCGGGGTCATCCGTGGTTTGCCGCGCATCTGCAGCCAGTGCTCGACGGCCTCCTGGTCGAGGGTGACCAGGGCGGCGATGTAGGGCCGGTCGTTGCCGACGACGATGCACTGGTTGACCAGCGGATGCTCACGGACCCGCTCCTCCAGCACCCCGGGGGAGACGCTCTTGCCGCCGGAGGTCACCAGGATCTCCTTCTTGCGGCCGGTGATGGTCAGATAGCCGTCCTCGTCCAGCGTGCCGAGGTCGCCGGTGGCGAGCCAGCCGTCGTGCAGGGTCTCGTCGGTGGCCTTGGGGTTGTTGAGGTAGCCCTGGAAGACGTTGCCGCCGCGCAGCCAGATCTCCCCGTCGTCCGCGATGTGCACGGTCACCCCGGGGATGGCCTGGCCGACCGTGCCGTAGCGGGTGCGCTCCGGCGGGTTGGCGGTGGCCGCGGCCGTCGACTCGGTCAGGCCGTAGCCCTCGTAGATCTGCACACCCGCGCCCGCGAAGAACAGCCCCAGCCGGCGGTCCATCCCCGAACCGCCGGACATCGCGTTCCGGATCCGCCCGCCCATCGCGGCGCGGACCTTGGCGTAGACGACCTTGTCGAAGAACTGGTGCTGCATGCGCAGCCCCGCCGACGGGCCGGGTCCGGTGCCCCATGCCTTCGCCTCGACGGCCTCCGCGTACTTCACCGCGACGTCCACCGCCTTCTCGAACGGCCCGGATCTGCCGTCCTTCTCCGCCTTGCGGCGGGCGGCGTTGAACACCTTCTCGAAGATGTACGGCACCGCCAGGATGAACGTCGGCCGGAACGCGGCCAGATCGGGCAGCAGGGCGGCGGCGTGCAGCTGCGGCTGGTGCCCGAAACGCACCCGGCCGCGGATCGCGGCGACCTCCACCATCCGCCCGAAGACATGCGCGAGCGGCAGGAACAGCAGCGTGGACGCCTCGTCGTCCTTCTTGGTGTGGAACACCGGCTGCCACCGCTGGATCATCGTGTCCGCCTCGTACATGAAGTTCCCGTGCGAGATGACACAGCCCTTGGGGCGGCCGGTGGTGCCCGAGGTGTAGATGATCGTGGCGACCGAGTCCGGCGTGACGGCCTGCCGGTGCCGGTGCGCCATCTCGTCGTCCAGATGCGCGCCGGCGTCGTACAGCTCCCGTACGCAGCCCGAGTCCAGCTGCCACAGCTGGCGCAGCTGTGGGAGGCGGTCGATGACGGTGGCGATGGTCATCGCGTGGTCCTCGTGCTCCACGATCGCCGCGGACACCTCGGCGTCGTAGAGCATCCAGAAGCACTGTTCGGCCGAGGAGGTGGGGTAGACGGGCACTACCTGGGCGCCGATGGTCCACAGCGCGAAGTCGAACAGGGTCCACTCGTAGCGGGTACGGGACATGATCGCGACGCGGTCGCCGAAGCGGATGCCGCGCGCGAGCAGGCCCTTGGCGAGGGCCAGGACCTCGTCGCGGAACTCGGCGGCGGTCACGTCCCGCCACTGCCCGGCGGCGTCCTTACGGCCGAGGGCGATATGCGTGGGGTCCGTCCGGGCATGCTCGAAGACCATGTCGGCCAGGCCGCCCACCGGCGGCGCCGACGCCAACGGCGGGTTGGTGAACTCGCGCAAAACCTCGCTCCCCGATCCTCGCTGCATCCTCGCTGCTTGGTCACGCCCGTGATGCTCGGCACAGCGCGGTGAAAGCTACCCCACGGCGTCACCGGGCGGGAGGGGGTGGTTAACCGCGCATACCTCACGTTTCCCCTGGGAGGTGCCCGGAAAATGCCCGCACATGGGGAAGGGCCGGACACAATACTTACGGGTCGGTAAGTTTCGGTACCGTAATCTCCACCGAATCTGTACGGGCCGATTACGGCCTACGGCGCCCCTCGGGACGGTCGGCGCACGAGCGCGCGCAGGGGCGAGGGCGGCCCCGGGAGTCATCATGCTCCCCGAGCCGCCCCCGCCGCCGTACGCCCTCGTCAGTGGTGCACCGCCACCGGCTTGTCCTGCACCGTGCCCGACTCGGGACGCGCCGTGGGCCGCCCCGCCCGTACGAGCAGCAGGACCAGGGCGGCCGCGACCATTCCCGCCAGCCCCGCGACCACCAGCGCGCCGTTCAGGCCCGAGGCGAACGCGGTGCGCAGCGTGTGCTCCGGGACGTGTCCGCGCAGCGCCCCGGCTCCGCCGCCGGCCAGCGCGTGGGCCGCGCCGCTCGGCAGCGTGCCGGTCATCCGTGAGGTGAGGACGGTGCCGAAGACGGCCACGCCGAGCGCGTACCCGAGCTGGCGGACCGTGTTCACCGCGCCGCCCGCCATCCCCGCCCGCTCCTGCGGCACCGCCGCCAGCGCCGCCCCGGCCACGGTCGGTGCGACGAACCCGGTGCCGACGCCGACCAGCACGAACCCCGGCACCAGCGCCGTCCAGTCCGAACCGGCGTCCAGCACCGCCTGGCACAGGGTGCCCGAGGCGATGAGCAGCAGCCCGCCGCCGACCGTCAGCCAGGCCGGCGCCCCGTGCAGCAGCCGCCCCACCAGCACCGCGACCAGCATCGACGCCACCGTCATCGGCAGCAGCGTCAGTCCGCCGCGCACCGGCGAAAGGCCCAGCAGGCTCTGCATCCAGATCGACAGATAGGCCATCCCGGCGAACGCCACCCCGTTGAACGTGAACCCGCCCAGCATCACGCCGACGAACGCCGGCCGGCGCAGCAGCGACAGGTCCAGCAACGGATGCGCCACCCGCCGTTCCACCAGCACGAACACCACCAGCGCCAGCGCGGCCGAGGCGAACGCCGTCAGCGTCGCGGCCGACGTCCAGCCGTCCTCGCCGGCGCGCACCACGGCGTACGTCGCACCGCCCGCGAACAGCGCGAAGGCAGCCGTACCCGCCCAGTCGACGCTCATCCCGCGCGGACCGCGGGACTCCGGGACGGCACGGAGCGTCAGCCACACCGCGACCACGCTCACCGGCAGGTTCACGAAGAAGATCCACCGCCAGCCCGGTCCCTCGGTGATCAGCCCGCCCAGCACCGGCCCGACCGCCGCGGCCCCGCCGCTGACCGCGCCCCACACCCCGAGTGCCGCCGAGCGCTGCCGCCCCCGGTAGACGGAGCCCAGCAAAGGCAGCGTCGTCGCGAACATCGCCGCGCCCCCGATGCCCTG
Source organism: Streptomyces sp. MMG1121 (assembly GCF_001280015.1). Taxonomy (GTDB): domain Bacteria; phylum Actinomycetota; class Actinomycetes; order Streptomycetales; family Streptomycetaceae; genus Streptomyces. The sequence goes on along the minus strand of NZ_LGDV01000199.1, from coordinate 33,200 downwards.
CAGTGCCCGCGCCGCCACCAGCGTGTCCGGCCCCGACGCGAGCCCGCACAGCAGACTCGCCACCGCGAACAGCACCACGCCCGTCACATGCACCCGGCGCCGCCCCAGGATGTCGGCGGCGGCCCCCGCTCCCAGCAGCAGCGCGGCCAGCGCGAGCGCGTATCCGTCGACCACCCACTGCAGATCACCCAGCGACGCGTGCAGCGATCCGGCCATGTCCGGCAGCGCCACCACCACGATCGTCACGTCCAGCAGCAGCATGAACGTGCCCAGGCACACGGCCGTGAGCGTCCCCCAGCTCCGCATGTCGAGTCCTCCCAAAATCCCTGCACCAGTCGGCTTATCGCTCCGTACGATGACCGTGACAGGGCTGATCGGACCGCTCAGCACCCCACGCCTGACGGAATCCGATGGAGGACCTGGTGCCGGAGATGGAATCCGACGTCATCGACGCACTGGACCTGCGCCTGCTGTCGGCGCTGGAGGTGGACGGCCGGGCCTCCTTCAGCCGGATCGGCGCGGTGCTCGGCGTCTCCGACCAGACCGTCGCCCGCCGCTACCGCAGGCTCGCCGCGACCGGCGGCGTACGGGTCCTCGCCGTACGGGACGCCTACGTACTGGGCCAGGACCAGTGGATGCTGCGCGTCCGCTGCGCCCCCGACAGCGCCCTGGCGCTCGGCGAGGCCCTGGCCAAACGCCCCGACACCTCCTGGATCGGCCTCGCCTCGGGCGGCACCGAGGTGATGTGCCTGACCCGGCCGCGCCGCCCGGGCGACCACGACGATCTGCTGCTGGGCAAACTGCCGCGCACCCCGAGCGTGGTCGAGATCCGCGCCCACCAGCTGCTGCACCGTTTCTACGGCGGCGTCGACGGCTGGATCCGCAAGTTCGGCGCGCTCACCGACGACGAGATCGCGGCGCTGCGCCCGGGCCTGCCCGCCCCGCAGCCCGGCCGGACCCGCCTCGAAGCCGACGACGAGCCGCTGCTGGCCGCCCTGGAACGCGACGGCCGCGCCACCTACCCCGAACTCCAGCGCGCCACCGGCCGCTCAGAGTCCTCCGTCAAACGCCGGCTGGCGGCGCTGCTGGCCTCCGGCGCGATCTACCTCGACGTCGAGTACCGGCCGGAGATCTTCGGCTGTCCCGTCGCCGCCGTCCTGTGGATCACCGCGGCCCCGGCCGCCCTGTCCGCAGTCGGCCGGGCCCTGGCCGCCCACGGACCGATCGCCCACGTCTCGGCGACAGCGGGCCCCTCCAACCTCGTCGCCACCGCCCTCACTCGCAGCACGGCCGACCTGTACGCCTATCTCAGCGGCCCCCTCGGCCACCTGGAGGGCGTCCAGCACGTGGAAACGACACCGTTCCTGCGCAGGGTCAAGGACTTGACGTATCCGGTGTCTCGCTGAGCGCGTCAGCCCACGCGCCGTCGTAGCCGTTCGCCGCCCGCCAGGATCGCCGCCGCCAGTGCGTTCGCGGCCTCCTCCGCCGCTCCGTGGCGGCGGCCGTGGACGAGGACGAAGTCGATTTTGCCCAGGTCGGGCAGGCCGGAGCGGTCCGGGAGGCGGGTGAGGCCGGGCGGGATGAGGTGTCGCGAGTGGGCCATCACGCCGAGCCCGGCGCGGGCGGCCGCGATGAGGCCGTTGAGGCTGCCGCTGGTGCACGCGATCCGCCACGGCCGGCCGTCCTTCTCCAGCACCTCCAGCGCACGGGCACGGGTGATGCCGGGCGGGGGATACACGATCAGCGGGACGGGCCGGTCGGCGTCCAGGCGCAGCCGGTCGGCGCCGATCCACACCAGGTCGTCGCGCCAGACCAGCTCGCCCCGGGGGTCCTCGGGGCGGCGCTTGGCGAGCACGAGGTCCAGCTTTCCGGCGGCCAACTGCTCGTGCAGGGTGCCGGACAGCTCCACGGTCAGTTCGAGGTCGACTTCGGGGTGGTCGTGGCGGAAGCTCTCCAGGATCTCCGGGAGCCGGGTGAGGACGAAGTCCTCCGACGCGCCGAACCGCAGCCGCCCGCGTACCCGGGTGCCGGTGAAGAACGCGGTCGCCTGCTCGTGCACCTGAAGGATCCGCCGGGCGAAACCGAGCATGGCCTCGCCGTCCTCGGTCAGCTCCACCGAGTGGGTGTCCCGGGTGAACAGCTGCCGCCCGGTCGTGTCCTCGAGCCGGCGTACATGCTGGCTGACCGTGGACTGGCGCAGCCCGAGCCGGCGCGCGGCCTGCGTGAAGCTCAGCGTCTGGGCCACGGCGAGGAAGGTGCGCAGATGCGTCGGGTCGTACACGGGACCAGCCTAGCCCGCTATCGCGATACATGATGACAGTCAGAGTGGTGTACGGGATTCCCGATCAGCGTGGCACAGGGGACGATGGAGGGGGCTCCTGCGAGCCCGAGAGCAACCTGAAAGCAACAAGACATTCAGCGACTACCACCGACCAAGAAGCGACAGCCACAGCCCCCTACCGACCACACACAGCAATCGGAGCACCGTGACACGCCTGCGCTGGCCGAGTTGGATGCCGATCGACCCGTACATCGTCCTGCTGCTCGGGACCGTGGGCCTGGCCGCGCTCCTGCCGGCCCGGGGAACCGCCGCCGACGTGGCCTCGGGAGCGTCGACGGCCGCGATCGCCTTTCTCTTCTTCCTCTACGGCGCCCGCCTCTCCACCCGGGAGGCGCTGGACGGGCTGCGCCACTGGCGGCTCCATGTCACCGTGCTGGTCTGCACGTTCGTGCTCTTCCCGGTGTTCGGGCTGGCCGCCCGGGCCCTGGTGCCGACGCTGCTGACCCAGCCGCTCTACCAGGGCCTGCTGTTCCTGACGCTGGTGCCGTCCACGATCCAGTCGTCCATCGCGTTCACCTCGATCGCCCGTGGCAACGTGCCCGCGGCGATCTGCGCGGGCTCCTTCTCCTCCCTGGCCGGCATACTGATCACCCCGCTGCTGGCGGCGGCGCTGCTCGGCAACAGCGGCGGCGGGTTCTCCACCGACTCGCTGGTGAAGATCGTGCTCCAGCTGCTGGTGCCGTTCCTCGCCGGGCAACTGCTGCGCCGCTGGGTCGGGGGCTTCCTCACCCGGCACAAGAAGATCCTCGGCCTGGTCGACCGCGGCTCCATCCTGCTGGTCGTCTACACCGCCTTCAGCGAGGGCATGACCCAGGGCATCTGGCACCAGGTCAGCGTCGCGCGGCTCGGCGGCCTGCTCGCCGTCGAGGCCGTCCTGCTGGCCCTGATGCTGCTGCTGAGCTGGTACGGAGGCAAGGCACTCGGCTTCGGCCGGGCGGACCGGATCGCCATCCAGTTCGCCGGGTCGAAGAAGTCCCTCGCCTCCGGACTGCCCATGGCCGGTGTCCTGTTCGGCGCCCACGCCTCCCTCGCCGTGCTGCCGCTGATGCTCTTCCACCAGATGCAGCTGATGGTGTGCGCGGTCATCGCCAAGCGCCGCGCCCGTGATCCGGAGGAGGCCCTGGACGCTCCCGGGACGTCAGCGGCTCACGTGGTCCAGGGGCAGCCACAGCACCGTGTCCTTCGCTGACCGCAGCGCCTTCGGGTCCGACAGTTCCCGGTCGGTGAGCGCCCGGTCCCACACGTGCACCTCGTCGATGGCGCCGGTGAAGAAGGCCCGGCTGTCCATACGCTGACCGATGTGCACGCCGAAGGGGGAGTTGCGGCTGACCGAACCCGGTATGTCGGCCACGGACGACCTCGTACCGTCGACCGACAGCATCAGCTGTCCTCCGCCCCGCCGGAGGACGATGTGGTGCCACTGGCCGTCGTTGTACGCGGTAGTCGTGCGAACGTATGCGGTCTGCGGCGCCGCCGCGCCGTCCCGCACGGTGATCAGGCCCTGGATCCGGTTGTTCGCCGGTTCCCCGCGCAGCCACACCTGCGGCTGCGTGGTGCCGATCCCGCCCATCCACAGCAGCGGCTGCTCACCGGTGGCGGCCGAGTACCGGAACCACAGGGACGCCGTGAAGTCCTTCGTGCCCAGCGGCAGCCGGCTGCTGTACGGCAGGCGTACGGCGTCGTCGACGCCGTCGAACTCCAGCGCACCGCCGGACACCCCGTCCGTCTGCCGCGCGCCGCCGAGCACCGCGGCCGGGCGGGCGTGCGGGGCGAGGTCGGCGGTGACCGGGTCGGGGCCACGGCGCGGGGCGAGCCAGTCCTCGGTGAAGCGGGCGAAGCGGATCTCGTCGCGCGCGTCCACCGCCCCGCCCTCGTAGATCAGGCCCACCGTGTCCCCGGCGACGCGCACCAGGTCGGAGTAGCCGGACCAGTCCGTGGTGACGACCGTGCCGCGGTCCACGCTGTCCCAGGTGCGGCCGCCGTCGTAGGAGGAGCGGATCATCATCGTGCGGCGCCGGTCGGGGTCGGCGGGGCAGGCGAGCAGCAGCCGGTCGCCGAGCCGCAGCAGCGAACCCTGCACCATCGGGGCGTACAGATCCGGCAGATCGCGGAAGGGCGCGGTGAAGCTGGAGCCGCCGTCGCGGCTGACGGCCTGGGTGCGGTGGCCGAGGTCGGTGCCGTCCTGCTCCCGCCCGCTGACCAGGATCGAGCCGTCGGCACGTTCGGCCAGGGTGAGTTCGGACGGCTTCTGCCGGAACGTGCCGTCCTCGGCGATGGGCCAGGTGTCCTGGGCGCCGATCCGCCAGTGGCCGCCGTGGTCGTCGCTGACGATCAGCGCCGCGTGGTTGGCGGTGATCCGGGTGCCGTCCCAGCTCTCGGCGTTGACCCCGAAGACCAGCCGCCCCGCGTACCGGCCGTGGGTGAGCTGGATGCCGTGCACCGGTCCGGTCGCATACCAGGAGTTCCAGGCGGAGGGCAGGATCTCCGGGCTCAGATCGCGCGGCGCGGACCAGGTCACACCGTTGTCGTCGCTGTACTGCAGATGCGGGGTGCGGTCGCAGGGCACCGAGCAACTGGCGCTGTCCGTACGCCCCGTGTTGTACGTCTCCGCGAGCCAGACCCGGCCGGTGTCACGGTCCACGATCGGCGCCGGGTTGCCGTGGGTGTCGCCGCCGCCCTCGTTGACCACCTGGAGCGGGCCCCAGGTGCGGCCGCCGTCGGTGGAGCGCTTGAGCACGATGTCGATGTCGGTGGCGTCCCCGCAGTTGAGGACGCGGCCCTCGGCGAACGCCAGCAGCGTGCCGTCGGCCGCCTTGACGATCGTCGGTATCCGGAAACAGGCGAAGCCGGGATCCTGGGACGCCTTGAACAGGACTTGCTGATCGAACACGGCTGCCTTTGCCGGGGTCTGGGCATGTGCGGGGTGGGGTGAGACGAGCGGCGCCACGAGCAGGGCCGCTGTCGTGCATACGAGGGCGAGTACGGATCTGAGACGGGCGCGAAGACCTGACGGCATGGTGCGACCTGCCCTTCGTCGGCCGGACATCTGGACATGTGGACATCCCATGTCCAACGTGCGCCCCACCGACGGTAGTTGTGGCCCCGGCGCCCCACAAGAAGCGTGCAGTACAAGCGTCCGCTAAAGGCGCAGGACCACCTTGCCGAGGTTGGCCCGCGTCTCGATCGCCTCGTGCGCCTTCGCCACGTCCTCCAGCGCGAACTCGGCGTGCACGGCGGGCTTCAGGGCGCCCTCGGCGAACAGCCGCCACAGCTCCTCGCGCCACTGCTCGTACAGATCGGGACGGCCGCGCGCGATCAGGGCCATCTGGAAGCCGATCACCGACTTGGCGCCCACCAGCAGGTCGTAGGCCTGTATCGTGCCGCCGCCCGAGCTGTAGGCGACCAGCCGGCCGTGCGGGGCGAGGGCGGCGAGGGCGGGGCTGAGCAGGCTGCCGCCGACCGCGTCCAGTACGCAGTCGAACGGCTCCCCCCAGGTGTCGTCGGCGTACTGGATGCAGTCGTCCGCGCCCAGCGAGCGGACGAAGTCCGCCTTCGCCGGGCCGGACACCGCCCCCACCACCCGGGCCGCGCCCCGGGTCCGCGCCAGTTGCACGGCGAGATGCCCGATGCCGCTCGCCGCCGCCGTGACGAGGACCGCCTCGCCCGGGGCGGGCCGCGCCGCCTCCAGTGCTCCGTACGCCACCAGGCCGCTGCGCACCAGCGCGATCGCGTCCACGGCGGAGGCGTCGTCGGGGACGGGGGAGGCCATGGCCTCGTGCAGCAGGGCGAAGTCGGCGTACCCGTGGCCGAAGCACATTCCGGTCACCCGGTCGCCCGGCCGGAAGCGGGTCGCGCCCTCGCCGGTCGCCACCACCTCGCCGGCGACCTCGCCGCCCAGTGCGATCGGCTCGGCGGCCTCGGTGACCTTGCGGACCACGGGCAGGGTGACGCCGACCGCCTGGCAGCGCACCAGCAGTTCCCCGGGGCCGGGCTCGGGGACGGGGGCCTCCTCCAGGAACAGCGGGCCGCCGGTGGATTCATAACGGACGCGACGCATCAGCACCTCCAGGGCCGGGCGGACCCGGCACAGCGATCGTTGGGAACACCCATGAAGTCGTTGGGAGTCCCAACGGTAGCGTGGATTCATTGGAAGGTCCAATGGTTCTCGGATAAGCTGCGGACATGACCGAAGCACCCCTGCCCGCGATCCGTTCCCTGCCCAGCTGGCTCCTCGGTCGCGCCGCCGCCCGGGGCCGTGCACTGGTCGTCGACGCCCTCGCGGCCGAGGACATGAAGATGTGGCACCACGTGGTCCTCTCCGCCGTCCGTGACCTCGCCCCGGTGGCCCAGGCCGACCTGGGCCGCAGCGTCGGCCTCGACCCCAAGGACCTGGTCGGCGTCCTCAACGACCTGCAGTCCGCCGGGCACGTCGTCCGCGTCCCCGACCTCCGGGACCGGCGCAAGAACGCCGTGTCCCTCACCGACGAGGGCGCCCGCCTCCTCGTGCGCTGCGAGAAGGCGGCCCGCGCGGCGAACGACGACCTGCTCGCCCCGCTGTCGGCCACCGAACGCGATCAGTTCATGGGCCTGTTGATCCGGATTTCCGGCACGGACGGCTGACGGCGGCTAACGTTCCGTCATGACCGCAGCTCCCGTCCTCGATCCGCAGCGTACGGCCCTGATCCTCATCGACCTGATGGACCGCATCGTCGCGCTGCCCCTGGAACCCCGCAAAGGCACCGAAGTGCTCGCCGCCGCCGAGGAGTTGGCGTACACCTTCCGCGCCGCCCGAGCGCCCGTCGTGCTCGTCCGGGTCGAACGCCCGAGGGTCGCCGAACAGCCGCCCGGCAGCGCCCTGGTGGCCGGCCTCGGCCGCGAGGGCGACCTGGAGATCGTCAAACGGACCCTCGGCGCCTTCCAGGGCACCGGCCTGCACGAGCGGCTGCGCGAACGCGGCGTCACCACGCTGGTGTTCGGCGGCGTCGCCACCAACCTCGGCGTCGAGTCCACCGCCCGCGCCGCCGCCGACCTCGGCTACGACCTCGTCTTCGTGGCCGACGCCATGGCCGCGTTCACCGCCGCCGAACACGAGGCGTCCGTCCGGCTCGACTTCCCCCGCCTCGGCACGGTCGTGACCGTGGCCGACGTACGCCTCGGCGGCGCCTGACCGTTCAGACCAGCGTGCCACCGCCGTCCACGACCACCACCGAACCGGTGCTGTAGCCCCCACGCAGCAGATACAGGTACGCCTCCGCCGCATCCGCCGGCTCGCCGACCCGCCCCACCGGCAGTGACTCGGCGGACGACCGGAACAGCCCCTCCCGGTCCGCCTCCGGCACATCCCGCCACAGCTCGGTGCGCACGAGCCCCGGCGAGACCGCGTTGACCCGTACCGGCGCCAGCTCCACGGCCAGCGCCCGGGTCAGTGACTCCATCGCCCCGCACAGCGCGGACGCGGCGCTCGAACCGGGCAGCGGCCGGCGCCCCGCCGTCCCCGTGGTCAGCACCACCGAACCGCCCGGGCGGATCGAGGCCACGGCGTACTTCACCGCCGCGTACGCCCCCCACAGCCGCGTGTCCAGGAACCGCCGGGCCCGCGCGAGGCTCGTCCCGGCCACGCTCTCCAGCAGCAGCGACTCACCCGCCGTGTACACCAGGTGGTCGAACGCGCCGATCCGCTCGAAGAAGTCGCGCACCGCGTCCTCGTCCGTCGCGTCCAGCACCTGCCCCTCGGTGCCCCGGGGCAGCCGTTTCAGTGCCGCGTCCACACGCTCCTGCCGGCGCGAGGCGACCAGTACCTCGGCGCCCTCCCGCGCCGCGCCCTCGGCCACCGCGAGCCCGATGCCCGAGGTGCCCCCGATGACGACGACACGCTGTCCCCGCAGATTCATGGCACATCCCTTTCCGTACCGGTGTTCCGTCTCGTTCGGACGGTTACAGCCTGCGGTCGTACCAGGGTCCGCGTCCAAGACCTCTTTCGGCGATGGCGATACCCTGAAGGCATCGAAAGGGGCAGCCATGGACCTGGATCTGCGCAAGGTCCGCTACTTCGTGGCGGTCGCCGAACTGCTCCACTTCGGCCGCGCCGCCGAGCGTCTGCACATCACCCAGCCGGTCCTCAGCCGTCAGGTCCGCGCCCTGGAGAAGGACTTGGGTGCCGACCTGTTCGTACGCGGCGCCCACGGCGTGACGTTGACCGACGCTGGAACCCAACTCCTCGACGAAGCGCGGCAGTTGCTCACGGCGGCCGACGGCACCCGGCGTCGCGTGCAACGCGCCGCAGGCGGGCGCCGGCGGCTGCTCGTCGGCTTCCGCGCCGGCGTCGTCGTCACCCCCGCCCTGCGGGCCTTCGCGGCGGCGTACCCGGACGTGGAGCGCACCGCTCGCCGCATCGAGTGGGACGACCAGGAACGGCTGGTCCTCGACGGCACCATCGACGTCGCCTTCGTACGACGCCCGGTGCGGGAGGACGGACTGCAGTTGCGGCCCCTGTACAGCGAGACCCGGGTGGCCATGCTCCCCGGCGATCACCGGCTCGCCGGGAAACAGGAGCTGTCCCTCGCCGACCTCGACGGCGAGCGGTGGCTGAGGTACGCCGACCCCCGGCCGGGCGAACTGCCGATCCGCACCATCGAGGAGAAGTTCGAGTGCGTGGCGGCGGGCACCGGCATCACACTCGTGCCGCGCTCCGTCGCCGAGCAGTACTCCCGCCCGGACATCGGCTACGTCCCGGTCACCGACGCCGAACCCGACCAGGTACTGCTGGCCTGGGCGGCCGGCCGGGCCTCAGCCCTGATCACGGCCTTCGCCGAGGCAGCGGCGGCGGTGACGTGCGCGGGGGCGGACGGGGTGACGGGAGGCGGCTGAGGCGGCTGAGGCGGCTGAGGCGTGCCGCCGGTGACGGGGGCACCCGGCGGTGGCCGAGGGGCGCCCGGCGGTGGCCGAGGGCCGCGTGGCGGGTGGCCGAGGGGGGCGATGCCGAGGGGTTGAGGCGGGGCCCCGTGGCGCAGGGGGCGCTCCCCGCCGGGCGGGGCCCCGCCGCCGTGTCGCGGGGAATCGGCCTCAGCCCCGGGCGGCCGCCTCTCGCAGGGCGACGCGGTCCTCGCCCGCGTACACGTTCATCGAGCTGCCCCGCAGGAAACCCACCAGGGTCAGCCCCGTCTCGGCGGCCAGGTCCACCGCGAGCGACGAGGGCGCCGACACCGCCGCCAGCACCGGGATGGCCGCCATCACCGCCTTCTGCGCCAGCTCGAACGAGGCCCGGCCGGAGACCAGCAGAATCGTCCGGGACAGCGGCAGATCGCCGTTCTGGAGCGCCCGCCCGACCAGTTTGTCCACCGCGTTGTGCCGGCCCACGTCCTCCCGTATGTCCAGCAGCTCGCCGTCCTCGGTGAACAGGGCCGCCGCGTGCAGACCCCCGGTCCGGTCGAACACCCGCTGGGCCGCCCGCAGCCGGTCGGGGAGGCACGCCAGCAGCTCGGGGGTGACCCGGACCGGGGGAGTGTCGGCGATCGGGAAGCGCGCGGTCGTACGCACGGCGTCCAGGCTGGCCTTGCCGCACAGGCCGCACGAGGAGGACGTGTAGACGTTCCGCTCCAGGGTGAAGTCCGGGAGGCTGACGCCGGGCGCGGTCTTCACGTCGACCACGTTGTAGGTGTTCGAGCCGTCTGCGGTGGCCCCCGCGCAGTAGACGATGTTCCGCAGATCGTGCGCGGTGGCCAGTACGCCCTCGCTCACCAGGAAACCGGCCGCCAGCGCGAAGTCGTCGCCCGGGGTGCGCATGGTGATCGCGAGGGGTTTTCCGTTGAGCCGGATCTCCAGAGGTTCCTCGGCGACGAGCGTGTCCGGTCGGGTGGAGACCGCCCCGTCCCGGATGCGAAGCACCTTGCGTCGTTCCGTGACTCGTCCCATGTCCTGATCAGCCCCGGTTCTGTACGTGCTGGTAGCCGAAACGGCCCTTGATGCAGAGATTGCCGTGGGTCACCGGGTTGTCGTGCGGAGAGGTGACCTTCACGATCTCATTGTCCTGCACATGGAGCGTGAGGGTGCAGCCCACTCCGCAGTACGCGCACACCGTGGCCGTCTCCGTCTGCCGCGACTCGTCCCACGTGCCGGCCGCCCGCATGTCGAACTCGGTGCGCGGCGACAGCGCCCCGGTCGGGCACACCTCGACGCAGTTCCCGCAGTACACGCAGGCCGAATCGGTCAGCGGGGCGTCGTGCTCCACGGCGATCCGCGCGTCGAAACCCCGCCCGGCCACCGAGATCGCGAAGGAGTTCTGCCACTGGTCGCCGCAGGCGTCGACGCACTTGTAGCACAGGATGCACTTGTCGTAGTCGCGTACGTACAGGTCGTTGTCGACCTTCGGTTCCTCGTTCAGCCGGGCCGCGTCGGGGCCGAAACGGTCCGGCTTCGCGCCGTACTCCTTGATCCACTCGGCGGCCCGCGGGGTGGTCGACAGGTCGACCGAGGAGGCGAGCAGCTCCAGGACGATCCTGCGGCTGTGCCGGGCCCGTTCGCTGTCCGTGCGCACCTCCATCCCGGGCTCGGCCTCGCGGGAGCAGGCCGGCACCAGCGTCCGCGACCCCGTCACGTCCACCACGCACAGCCGGCAGGCGTTCTTCGGCCGCAGCGTGTCGCCCTCGCACAGGGTGGGGATGTCCTTGCCCGCGGCCCGGCAGGCGTCCAGCACGGTGGAGCCCTCCGGCACCCGGACCGGTGCGCCGTCGATCGTGAACTCCAGCAGCCGGCGGGGGATCCCGAGCGGTGTGACGGTCATGCGTACGCCCCCAGACGGTCGATGGCGGATTCCACGGCGTTCCACGCGGTCTGCCCCAGACCGCAGATCGAGGCGTCCCGCATCGCCCGGCCGATCTCCCGCAGCAGCGCGATGTCGTCGGCGGCCGCGGCTCCGGTGCGCTCGGCGATCCGGCGCAGCGCCTCCTCCTGGCGGACGGTGCCGACCCGGCACGGCACGCACTGCCCGCAGGACTCCTCCCGGAAGAACTCGGCGATGCGCAGCAGCAGCCGGGGCAGCGGCACGGTGGCGTCGAACGCCATGACCACACCGGAGCCGAGTGTCGTGCCGGCTTCCCTGGTGCCCTCGAAGGTCAGCGGGATGTCCAGCTCGTCGGGTCGCACGAATCCGCCGGCCGCGCCGCCGAGCAGTACCGCCCGCAGCCCGTCCCGCGCTCCGGCCAGGCTCAGCAGTTCGCCGAGCGTCGCCCCGAACGGCAGCTCGTACACGCCCGGGCGGGCCACGCTGCCCGAGACGCAGAACAGCTTCGGCCCGGTGGAGCGCTCCGTGCCGATCGCCGCGTACGCCGGGGCGCCCCGCGTCAGGATCGGCAACACGTTGACCAGCGTCTCCACGTTGTTCTCGACCGTGGGCCTGCCAAACAGCCCCTTCTCCACCGGGAACGGCGGCTTGGTGCGCGGCTCGCCCCGGTACCCCTCGATCGAGTTGAACAGGGCGGTCTCCTCACCGCAGATGTACGCTCCCGCGCCCCGCCGGATCTCGATGTCGAAGGCGTAGCCCTGACCGAGGACGTCGTCCCCGAGGAAGCCACGCGCGCGTGCCTGCGCGATCGCATGCTCCAGGCGGCGCAGGGCGCGCGGGTACTCGCCGCGCAGATACAGGTAGCCCTGGTGGGCGCCGGTGGCGTACGCCGCGATGGTCATCGCCTCGACCAGCGCGTACGGGTCGCCCTCCATGAGCACGCGGTCCTTGAAGGTGCCCGGCTCGGATTCGTCGGCGTTGCAGACGAGATAGTGCGGGTGGTCGGGCTGGGACGCCGTGGCCTGCCACTTGCGACCCGTGGGGAAGGCGGCTCCGCCGCGCCCCACCAGACCCGAGTCGGTCACCTCGCGGATCACCCCGGCGGGCCCCAGCTCGAAGGCCCGGCGCAGTGCCGTGTATCCGCCGTGTGCCCGGTAGTCGTCCAGTGAGGCCGCATCGACCACGCCGACGCGGCCCAGCAGCATCAGTGTCGCGTCCCCCGCCTGCGGCACCGCCGCCACGGCCGGGGGTTCCTCGTCCGCCGCGTCCGGTGCGCTCGCCGTGCGCACGGCCGAGTCCACGGACGCGGGCGCCGCCACGGCCGTGCGCACCTGCTCGCCCGCCCGGATCGCGAGCGCGGCCGGGGCCCGTTCGCACAGGCCCAGACAGGGGCTGCGTTCGACGCTCACCCCGCTGTCCGGGCCCAGCCGCGCCGTGGCCCCGGCGCACAGCGCGTCCGCGCCGGCCGCCGCACAGGCCAGGTCGGTGCACACGTGCAGGACCGTCGCGGGGCGCGGGCGGAGCGAGAACATGGCGTAGAAGGTCGCCACGCCGTACGCCTCGGCCGGCGGCACGGTCAGCCTGCGGCACAGATAGCCGAGGCCGCCCTCACTGATCCAGCCGACACGGTCGCTCAGGGCGTGCAGCCCCGGCAGCAGCAGATCGCGCCGGTCGCGGGCCGCCCGGCCGCCGCGCGCCCACCTCAGGTCGGCATCCGTGCGGTCGGCGCCCTCCCAGGAGGACTCCGGCGGTCCCAACAGGGCTTCCACGGCCGCCCGTTCCTCGTCCGTCGGCTTGCTGTCGCCGAAGCGCAGATCCATGCCCTCACCTCACATGCGTCGTGGCCGGGAGCCTGTCGATGCGGATCGCCGACGCCTTGAACTCCGCCGTCCCCGCGATCGGGCAATTGGCCTCGATCGTCAGCTGGTTGGTGTCGACCTCGTCGGGAAAGTGCATGGTCATGAAGGCCAGGCCAGGCCGGAGCGCGGTGTCGATCCACACCGGCGCCAGCACCGATCCGCGCCGCGAGGACACCCGGACCTCCTCGCCGGCCACGACCCCGTACCGTTCGGCGTCCTCCGGGCACAGCTCGACGTACTCGCCGCGGCGCAGCGGCGAGGCGAAACCGCCGCTCTGCACACCGGTGTTGTACGAGTCCAGGCGCCGCCCGGTGGTGAGCCGGATCGGGTACGTCTCGTCGGTCAGGTCCACCGGCGGATCGTGCGGCACCAGCCCGAACGGCGCCGGCGTCCCCCGCCGACCGGGATCGGTCTCCCACAACCTGCGGTGCAGATAGGTCGGTTCGAGCCGCTGGGTGCTCGGGCAGGGCCACTGGATGCCCCGGTGCTCCTCCAGCCGCTCGTACGTCATCCCGTAGTGGTCCGGGGAGACCGACCGCAGCTCGTTCCAGACGGTCTCGGCGTCGGCGTACTTCCAGTCGTGGCCGAGGCGGGCCGCCAGCTCGCAGATGATGTCGATGTCCTCGCGGGCCTCACCGGGCGGGGTCACGGCCCGCCGCACCCGCTGCACCCGCCGCTCGCTGTTGGTGGTCGTCCCCTCCGTCTCCGCCCATCCGGCGCTGGCCGGCAGCACGACGTCCGCCAACTCGGCCGTCCTGGTGAGGAAGATGTCCTGTACGACGAGGAAGTCCAGCGCCTTGAGGCGCCGTACGGCCTGCTCGCCGTCGGCCTCCGACTGGGCCGGGTTCTCGCCGATGCAGTACACGGCCCGCAGCGAGCCCTCCTCCAACGCCTCGAACATCTCCGTCAGGGTCAGCCCGTAGTGCGGCTGGATGACGGTGTCCCACGCCGACTCGAACTTCAGCCGCACATCCGCGTCGAGGATGTCCTGGAAGCCGGGCAGCCGGTTCGGGATCGCGCCCATGTCGCCTCCGCCCTGCACGTTGTTCTGCCCGCGCAGTGGCTGGAGCCCGGAGCCGTAGCGGCCCACGTGGCCGGTGAGCAGGGACAGGTTGATCAGCGCGCGGACGTTGTCGGTGCCGTTGTGGTGCTCGGTGATGCCGAGCGTCCAGCACAGCTGCGCGCGCTCGGCGCGGGCGTAGGCATGCGCCAACTCCCGGATCGCTCGGGCCGGTACGCCGGTCACCTTCTCGGCGAGCGTCAGCGTCCAGGGCTCGACCAGCTCGCGGTACTCCTCGAATCCGGTGGTCGCCCGCTCGACGAACGCCTCGTTGACCAGGCCGGTCCGGATGATCTCGCGGCCGATCGCGTGCGCCATCGGGATGTCGGTGCCGACGTTCAGCCCGAGCCAGCCCTCCGCCCACTGGGCGGTGGACGTGCGGCGCGGATCGACCGCGTACATCCGGGCGCCGTTCCTGATCCCTTTCAGTACGTGCTGGAAGAAGATCGGATGCGCGAACCGGGCGTTGGAGCCCCACATCACGATCACGTCGGTGTGCTCGATCTCCTCGTACGACGAGGTGCCGCCGCCGGAGCCGAACGCGGCCGACAGACCCGCGACGCTCGGGGCGTGACAGGTCCGGTTGCAGGAGTCGACGTTGTTGGTGCCCATCACGACCCGGGCGAACTTCTGGGCCACGTAGTTCGTCTCGTTGGTGGCGCGGGCGCAGGAGAACATGCCGAACGCGTCCCGGTGGCGGGCGAGCCCCCGGGCCGCCCGGTCCAGCGCCTCCTGCCAGCTCGCCGGCCGCAGCGGCTCGTCGCGGCAGTCGCGCACCAGCGGGTGGGTGAGCCGGCTGTAGGTCTTCGGCTGCCGTGTCCTCATGCGGCGCTCCTCAGGGCGAGCAGGTCCGATATCGCGTGCACGGTGCGCAGCGTGGGCACCTGCACGCCGGTGATCTCCGCGAGCTCGACGACGGCCGCGAGCAGCACGTCCAGCTCCAGCGGCTTGCCGCGCTCCAGGTCCTGGAGGGTGGAGGTGCGGTGGTCGCCGACGCGCTCCGCGCCCGCGAGCCTGCGCTCGACGGAGACGCCCACGGTGCAGCCGAGGGCCTCGGCGACGGAGAGGGTCTCGCGCATCATCGTCTCGATGACCAGGCGGGTGCCGCCGTGCAGGCACATCTGCCGCATGGTGGCGCGGGCCAGGGCGCTGATCGGGTTGAAGGAGATGTTCCCGAGCAGCTTCACCCAGATGTCGCCGCGCAGGTCCTCCTCCACCGGGCACTTCAGACCGCCGGTCCGCATCGCCTCGCCGAAGTCCAGGCAGCGCGTCGACAGGCTCCGGTCGGGTTCGCCGATGGAGAACCGGGTGCCCTCCAAGTGCCTTACCACACCGGGGGATTGGAGCTCGGTCGCGGCGTAGACGACGCAGCCGACGGCCCGTTCGGGGGCGAGGACCGCGCTGACGGTGCCGTCCGGATCCACGCTCTGCAGCCGGCGGCCGTCGTAGGGTCCGCCGTGCCGGTGGAAGTACCACCAGGGGATGCCGTTCTGTGCGGCCACCACGGCGGTGCGCTCGTGCAGCAGCGGCGCGATCAGCGGCCCGCACGCCGCGTACGCGTTGGCCTTCAGGCCGAGGAAGACGTAGTCCACCGGGCCGACGTCGGCCGGGTCGTCGGTGGCCCGGGGGTGCGCGGTGAAGTCGCCGCGCGGGCTGAGCACCCGTACTCCGTGCTGCCTCATGGCCGCGAGATGCGGTCCACGGGCGATGAGGTGCACGTCGGCGCCGGCGCGATGGAGCGCGGCACCGGCGTAGGCGCCGATGGCTCCGGCGCCGAGAACTGCGACTTTCACGGAAGCACTCCGTTCGGTTTGAGGGATACCGCGGAGGTGGGGGAGGAGGGTCCGGAATCCGAGAGGCCGACGGCTGAATCCTGTCGACGAAATATTGTCTACAGTATGGAGTGGGTCGCGGCAAGGGTTCGCGCGGCGACCGTTGACCGCATTCCGCATACCGTTCATCACATACGGTCGACGAGGCCGCTTCCCAACTCCCGCGCCCCGCCGTACGGTCCGGCGCCATGAGCAGCCCCCCTGTCGCACCCCCGGGCTGGAGCCGCTGGCTCGTCCCGCCCGCCGCCCTCTCCGTCCACCTGTCCATCGGTCAGGCCTACGCCTGGAGCGTGTTCAAGCCACCGCTCGAATCGGCACTCCACCTCGACGGCACCCGGAGCGCGCTGCCCTTCCAGCTGGCGATCGTGATGCTCGGGCTGTCGGCCGCGTTCGGCGGCACGCTCGTCGAGCGCAAGGGACCGCGCTGGGCGATGACCGTGGCCCTCGTCTGCTTCTCCTCCGGCTTCCTGATCTCGGCACTCGGCGCCGAGACGAAGCAGTACTGGCTGATCGTCCTCGGCTACGGCTTCGTCGGCGGGATCGGCCTGGGCATCGGCTACATCTCACCCGTGTCCACCCTGATCAAGTGGTTCCCCGACCGGCCCGGCATGGCCACCGGCATCGCCATCATGGGCTTCGGCGGCGGCGCGCTGATCGCCTCGCCCTGGTCGGCCCAGATGCTCGACTCCTTCGGCACCGGCCACTCCGGTATCGCGCTCGCGTTCCTCGTGCACGGACTGTCGTACGCCGTGTTCATGACGCTCGGCGTACTGCTCGTGCGCGTGCCGCGCGCCGGGGCACCCACCGCGACGCCCGCCGTCGCGGTCGGCGGTGCGCAGGTCTCCGCGCGCAGCGCCGTGCGCACCCCGCAGTTCTGGTGCCTGTGGGTGGTCCTGTGCATGAACGTGACCGCCGGCATCGGCATCCTGGAGAAGGCCGCGCCGATGATCACGGACTTCTTCGCGGACAGCTCCACCCCGGTGTCGGCCTCGGCGGCCGCCGGCTTCGTCGCGCTGCTGTCGGCCGCCAACATGGCCGGCCGGATCGGCTGGTCCTCCGCCTCCGACCTCGTCGGACGCAAGAACATCTACCGTGTCTACCTCGGCGTCGGCGCCGTGATGTACCTCCTGATCGCACTGTTCGGGGACGCGTCGAAACCGCTGTTCGTGCTGTGCGCGCTGGTGATCCTCTCCTTCTACGGCGGCGGCTTCGCGACGATCCCGGCCTATCTGAAGGACCTCTTCGGCACCTACCAGGTCGGCGCCATCCACGGCCGGCTGCTCACCGCCTGGTCCACGGCAGGCGTGCTCGGGCCGCTGATCGTCAACTGGATCGCCGACCGGCAGAAGAGCGCCGGGAAGCACGGCCCGGCGCTGTACGGGCTGTCGTTCGGCATCATGATCGGCCTGCTCGTCGTCGGCTTCGCCGCCAACGAACTCGTCCGTCCCGTCCACACCCGCCACCACATCCCCGCCCAGAGGGAGGCCGCAGATGCCCAGCGACAGCAGCCCGCCTAGCCCCCGCCGGGGACTGATCGCCCTCGCCTGGCTGTGGGTGGGCGCGCCCCTCGCCTACGGGGTGTACGAACTGGTGCAGAAGGCGACACAGCTGTTCACCGGGTGAGGACCCGGGCGTCGGAGGGTCGCAGGGAAGCCGACAACCCCGGCGCCCGATTCCTGTGGCTTCACCTGCCGCCGTACCCGCGAGTCACTGTTCACACTGGTGGATCCCGCTACCTACGGCACGAGGGGACCCCCCATGCACGGCTCGCGCATTGCCGCCATCGGTCACTACCAGCCCGCCAGAGTGCTCACCAACGACGATCTGGCGGGCATGGTCGACACGAGCGACGAGTGGATCCGCAGCCGGGTCGGCATCCGCACCCGGCACATCGCCGGGCCCGACGAGCCGGTCGACGAGCTGGCCGCACACGCCGCCGCCAAGGCCCTCGCCGCCGCCGGGCTGGCCCCCGCCGACATCGACCTGGTCCTCGTGGCCACCTCCACGGCGATCGACCGCTCCCCGAACACCGCCGCCAGGGTCGCGGCACGGCTCGGCATCCCGCAGCCGGCCGCGATGGACGTGAACGTGGTGTGCGCCGGGTTCACCCACGCCCTGGCCACCGCGGACCACACCGTGCGCGCCGGAGCGGCCACCCGGGCGCTGGTCATCGGCGCCGAGAAGATGTCCGACGTCACCGACTGGACCGACCGCAGCACCTGCGTCCTCGTCGGCGACGGGGCCGGAGCCGTCGTCGTGGAGGCGTGCGGCGCGGGGGAGGAGCCCGGGATCGGGCCGGTGCTGTGGGGGTCGGTGCCGCAGATGGGGCACGCGGTGCGGATCGAGGGCACGCCGCCGAGGTTCGCGCAGGAGGGGCAGAGCGTCTACCGCTGGGCCACCACCCAGCTGCCGGCCATCGCCCGCCAGGCCTGCGAGAAGGCCGGGGTGGCCCCCGAGGACCTGGCAGGCGTCGTCCTGCACCAGGCCAACCTGCGCATCATCGAGCCCCTCGCCGCGAGGCTCGGCGCCGTCAACGCCGTGGTGGCCCGCGATGTCACCGAGTCCGGTAACACCTCGGCGGCCAGCATTCCGCTCGCCTTCTCCAAGCTCCTGGAGCAGGGGGCGCTGCGCGGCGGCGATCCGGTGCTGCTGTTCGGCTTCGGCGGCAATCTGTCGTACGCCGGGCAGGTCGTGCGCTGCCCCTGAACCGACCGGCGAACCAGGTGCAACAGGCCTGGATTTTGTGCACCGTAGACTGTAGACAAAAGACAATCGATACTGAGCGTCCAGCGTTCACGCGCCAGGCCTGCCCAGGAGGGGGACCGTGATGTTGCCTACCGGACTGCCGCAGGGGGCCGTGCCCAGGCTGGAACGGCCCGGCCCGCTGCGCGAGCGCGTCTACGAGGCCCTGCTGGAGCTGATCACCACCCGCGCGCTGCAACCCGGCCAGCACCTGGTGGAGAGCGAGCTGGCCGGGCACCTCGGTGTCTCACGGCAGCCGGTGCGCGAGGCGTTGCAGCGGCTCAACACCGAGGGCTGGGTCGATCTGCGGCCCGCGCAGGGCGCGTTCGTGCACGAGCCGACCGAGCAGGAGGCCGATCAGCTGCTCACGGTCCGCACTCTCCTGGAGGCCGAGGCGGCCCGGCTGGCCGCGATCCAGGCCGGCTCCCCGGGCGTCGGCGCGCTGGAGGAACTGTGCGCCGAGGGCGAGAAAGCCGTCGCCGCCGACGACGTGGACCGTGCCGTCGCCCTCAACGCGGCCTTCCACGCCAAGGTCATGGAACTGGCGGGCAACGCGGTCCTCGCCGAACTCGCCGCCCAGGTGGACCGTCGGGTCCGGTGGTACTACACCCCCGTGGCCCGGCAGCGGGGGCGCCAGTCGTGGATCGAACACCGCGAACTGATCACCGCGATCGCCGACCGTGACGAGGAGCGGGCCGCCTCCCTGATGCGCCGCCACACCGAGCACACCCGCCGCTCCTACCACGAGCGCAACCAGACCTGATCACACCGGTTCCGCCGCCGGCCGGCCCGCCTCGCAGGCGCGGGCCTCCACCGCCAGCATTCCCACCAACAGGGCCACCAGCAGCAGGAGTTCGCCGTAGACCGGCATACGGACGCCGGCCGCTGCGGTGGCCAGGGCGAGCGGAGCGGTGGCCGCGCGGTGGCGGACCGGCCGCAGTGCGAGGACCGCCCGGAAGGCCGCGTCGCCCGCCAGGAACAGCGCGACCCCGCCCGAGAGCGCCAACGCGGGTCCCCAGTGGGGGTGTTGGTCCAGCCGGCCGAGGGTCGTCTTGACGCCCGCGGACAGAAAGGCGATGCCCAGCAGCATCGGCAGGAAGGCGTAGTAGTAGGCGTTCATCGCCAGCCGCCAGCGTGCCGCCGGTGGCGTCGCCCGGAACACGGCCTCCGCGGCCTCCTCGTCCCGCACGAAGTACGTCCACCACAGCGCGACCGACAGGGCCAGCGCCAGGAACGCGCCGGCGAACAGGCCCGGGGTGAGCGGCAGATCGCCGATGCCGACCCCGATGGAGATCACGGACTCGCCGAAGGCGATGATCAGCAGCAGCCCGTGCCGCTCCACGAAGTGCGCCGGGTCCAAGGCGCCGAGCCTTGCCCGCACCAGCACCGCGCTGCGTCCGCCCTTGCGCCCCGGCCCGCGTTCGGCCACGAGCGGCGTCACGAACTGCAGGGCGATCGCGAGCACCCACAGCCCGTCGGCCGCGAGCCCGTCGACGAGACCGGCGCCGGTCACGGACAGGGCGGCGAGAGCGTTGGTGACGCCGTACCAGATCGAGTCCCAGCCGTGGCTGCGGGTGTACAAGGCGGTGTGCACGACGACCACGAGCAGGAAACCGATGCCGAAGACCACGCCGGTGTCCTCGAACACCCGGGGGATCGCCAGCGCGCACACCAGGAACGCGCCCATGCCGCACATCAGCAGCAACCGCCTGGAGGGGCGGTCGGGCGGAACCTGGTTGGTGAGGTAGGCGTAGGCGCCGTACATCCAGAACAGCACGACGAGGACCAGTGCCACCCGGCCGGCCGTGGCGAACGACAGATCGTGCGTGAGTAGCACGGTCAGCTGGGTGAGCGTGAAGACGAAGACCAGGTCGAAGAAGAGTTCCAGGGTGGTGACCCGGCGCCCGGTCTCCTCGGCCGCCGTGGCCGACGGCATGGTGTGCATGCGGTGTTCCCCCTCCGGTGATCGGTGTGCAGATCGTAGAGGGGGAGCCACCACGGGCTGTGCTCAGGACGCGGGCCGTGCCTCCGGGGCCGTGACGGCCGCCGTCCCGTCGTCCCGGCCGGGCTGGCGCAGCAGCAGCGCGATCGCCGCCGCCACCATCGAGACGCCGCCGGCCAGCGCGTAGGCGCCGTTGTAGCCCCAGGCGTCGACCACCATGGAGCCGAGGCCGCCGCCGAACAGGCCGCTGACCAGCTTGCCGCTGTACACCAGGCCGTAGTTGCTGGCGTTGTAGTTCTCGCCGAAGTAGTCCGGGGTCAGGGCGGCGAACATCGGGTAGAAGGCGCCGCCGCCGAAGCCGGAGAGGAAGGCGAAGAACAGGAACAGCCACTCGTTCCTGATGTCACCGGCCCAGATGACGCCGAACTGGGCGAGCCCCAGGACCACGATGACGAACACGAGTGTCACCTTGCGGCCCCACAGGTCGGACAGCCAGCCGACCACCCCGCGGCCGACGCCGTTGATGACGGCCATGACACCCATCGAGGAGGCCGCGACCAGCGGGCCGAATCCGACGTCCTTGGCGAAGTCGACCTGGAAGGAGATCCCGAAGATCGACACGCCCGCGGTCATGACGACCAGGATCCACATCAGCGGGAGCATGCCGGTCCTGACCGCCTCCTTCGGGGTGAACTGCCGTACCGCGGGCGGGTTCTTGGCCAGGCTCGTGGCGCTCTTGCTGTTCCCGGCGAACGTCAGCGGGTCGACGTCGGCCGGCCACCAGTTCTTCGGCGGGTCCTTGAAGAACCACGCGCACACGGCGACCGCGATCAGCACATAGACGCCGATCAGGTCGATCACCTCGTTGTAGTTGCCGGTGTCGAAGGCGTAGTTGAAGATGAAGATGAACGGCAGCGAGCCGTAGGCGAAGCCGCCGTTGACGAACCCGGTCTTCGCGCCGCGCCGTTCCGGGAACCACTTGCCGACCATGTTGATGCAGGTGGCGTAGATCAGCCCGGAGCCGACACCGCCCACCACGCCGAAACCGAGTATGGCCAGCCAGACGTTGTGGAAGTGCGACAGGGCCAGGAAGCCGAGCAGGCACATACCGGCGCCGATGTAGGACGCGCGGCGGGCGGTGAGCAGGCCCTGCTCGCGCAGCCAGCCGGCCGGGAAGGCGATGCCCGCCTGGAAGAACACCCAGACGCTGAGGATCCAGAAGGTGTTGCTCTGCGTCCAGCCGTGCGCGGCGGACAGCGTGTCCTCCGCGGAGCCGTAGGCGTACTCCGAGACGCTGATGGCCATCATCGCGACCCACGGCAGGTACACCATGAGCTTGCGGGAGTGGCCGAGTATGTCCCGGTCCGTCTCCCCGACGCGGTAGACCCGCCCCCGGGAGTCGGTGACTTCACGGTACGAACGGTTCGCCGCGCCGGGATCGGCCGGCGTGTTCCTTGTTGCCATCGGATCAGCCGTCATGTCAGGCCATCTCCTCGCCGAGGGGGTGGGGATTGGGGACGATGCGCCGGGCACTGAGCCGACCCGGCGCCTTGAGGAAGAGCGCCGCCACGGCGCAGGCGAGCCCGGTGCAGCCCGCCAGGAGGAACGCGGTGTGCGCAACCCGGGCGGCGTGCTCCGCGGCCGTCGTACCGCAGCCGACGGCGACCGGCAGCAGCCAGGCGGTGGCGAGCAGCCCGTGGATGCTCGCGCTGTGGTTCTCGCCGAAGTGGTCCGCGGCCAGCGCGGTGACCAGCGCCAGGACCGCGGCGCCGGCGGCCGCCGTGACCGCGGCGGAGCACAGCAGCAGGCCGGCGGCGCCGGTGCGGCCCGCGAGCAGCGACCCGAACTGCGCGACGCCCAGCAGCAGACAGGCCGCGATCAGGGCGCTACGCCGCCCGGCACGGTCCGACAGCGTGCCGGCCACGGCCGCCGCGGCACCGCCCGCCACGGTCACGGACCGCACCGCGGCCGCGGACAGCCCGAGTTGCCGGCCGTACGACGTCTGCATGCACAGGCCGAGCACGGTGACGCCCGCCGCGCCCAGCAGACAGAGCGCGGTCAGCCACAACACCGGTGTGCGGGCCGCCTGTCGCGGGGTGTGGTGGCGTACGGCCGGCGGGTTCGTCCGCCGGGCGCGCCGGACGGCGGGATCCGCCGGCACGGACAGCGGGTCGGGGCCGGGCGGCCACCAGTTCCGCGGCGGGTCACGGAAGAGCCGTCCGGCCGCCGTGACCACCAGGCAGGCCCCGGCCCCCGCGGCCGCGAGCAGGGTCCGCGGCGCGGCCCCCGCCACGGCCGGAAACAGAAACGGCAGGGCCCCGACGGCGAGCCCGCTCGCCACGAAACCCGTGACGGCGCCCCGGCGTTCGGGCCACCACTTGCCCGGCAACGTCAGACAGGTCGTGTGCACCAGACCCGCACCGGCGCCGGCGAGCACCCCGAACCCGAGCCGGGCGGCGGTCAGACCCGGTGCCGCGGCGAGCGCGAGGTACCCGGACAAGGTGGCGAGCGCTCCGCTCGTCATGGCCGCGCGGGCGGAGAGCCGGCCGCTCTCCCGCAGCCGCCCGGCCGGGAAGGCGACGGCGGCCTGGGACAACGCCCACAGGCCCGCCGGCCAGAGGTCCCCGCCCCACCCGTGGGCGGCACGGAGACCGCCGCGCGCCGCGAGCAACGCGTACGCGGCACAACTGATGCCCGTCATGCCCGCCCAGGGCAGGACGACCATCCAGATCCGGCCACGGCCCAGCAGATCGACGGCACTCTCGCCGACCCGGTAGACGCGGCCCCTGCGGTCCCTCACCTCCCTGCACAGCGAGAAGGCGGGGGGATCGGTGGTGTGCATCTCGCGGTTCCACCCTTTGCGTCGAAAGTTCTGGCCAGCGCCCCCTGTCCAATGCCTTTCGTGCGCTCACGGGTCCCGGGTCCGGCCGACGCGCACCGCCGGCCGGACCCCGCGTCCCTCACCTCATGACCCGCCCCCCAGCAGTCCCGCCGCCCGTGCCCACCGGTACTTCGCACCCAGCACGGCCACCGGCCTCTCGGTCGTGTACGGGTACGCCACGACCCCCCGCTCGAACAGGTACTGGCAGGCCTCCTCGACCTCGACATCGCCCGCGAGGGACGCCACGACCGGCTTCTCGATCCCGCGCTCGCGGAACTCGGCGACCACGCGCGCGGTCAGCTCGGCGAACACCATCGGCGGGGTGACGATCGTGTGCCAGTAGCCGAGGACGAGCGCGTGGATCCGCGGATCCTGAAGACCCAGCCGGATCGTCGCCTCGTACGTCGACGGCGGCTCGCCCCCGGTGATGTCCACCGGGTTGCCGGCGGCGCCGAATGGCGGGATGAAGCGGCGGAACGCCTGGTCCAGGTCGGGCGGGATCTCCATCAGGGACAGCCCGTTGTCCGTCACCGCGTCCGACAGCAGCACCCCGCTGCCGCCCGCCCCGGTGATGATCACCACGTTGTCGCCCTTCGGGGCGGGCAGGACGGGCAGGGCGCGGGCGTACTCCAGCATGTCGTTCAGGCCCGGTGCTCGGATGACACCCGCCTGCTTCAGGATGTCGTCGTAGACCGCGTCGTCGCCCGCGAGCGCCCCGGTGTGCGAGCCGGCCGCCTTCGCGCCCGCCGCCGTACGGCCCGCCTTCAGCACCACCACCGGCTTCTTCGGGACGGTCGCGCGGGCCGCCTCGACGAACGCCCGGCCGTCCTTGAGGTCTTCGAGGTGCATGGCGATGCACTTGGTGTGCGGGTCCTCACCG
Source organism: Streptomyces sp. MMG1121 (assembly GCF_001280015.1). Taxonomy (GTDB): domain Bacteria; phylum Actinomycetota; class Actinomycetes; order Streptomycetales; family Streptomycetaceae; genus Streptomyces. The sequence goes on along the minus strand of NZ_LGDV01000199.1, from coordinate 8,884 downwards.
AACCAGGTCAGCAGGTCGTCCTCGTCCAGGTCCGACTTGTTGCCGAGGCCCACGATCGCCGACACACCCGTCTTCGTGGTGCGGGCGAAGCCGAGGATGGCCATGCCGATCCCGCCGGACTGCGAGGTCAGCGCCACACCGCCCTTGACGTCGTACGGCGTGCAGAACGTGGCGCACAGGTCCTGCCAGGTGGAGTAGTAGCCGTAGATGTTCGGACCGAGCAGCCGCACCCCGTGCCGCTGCGCGATCTCGACGATCTCCTCCTGGAGTTCGTGCTCGCCGGTCTCGGCGAAGCCGGAGGGGATGAGGACGGCGTTGGGGATGCGCTTGCGTCCCACCTCCTCCAGGGCCGCGGCCACGAACTTGGCGGGAATGGCGAACACGGCCACATCCACCTCACCGGGAACGTCCGTGACACTCTTGTACGCCTTGCGGCCCAGAATGTCATCGGCCTTGGGGTTCACCGGATGGATCTCCCCGGAGAAGCCGCCGTCGACGAGATTGCGCATCACCGAATTGCCGATCTTGCCCGGCTCGTTGGAGGCGCCGATGACGGCGACGGAGGCCGGCTGCATCAGACGGCGCATCGTCGACAGGATTTCGTCGCGTGCATACCGTCGACGAGATACGGGCTGCTTGTCGGCGAGGATCACCCGGATGTCGGCGGCGACCGCGCCGTCCGGTGTCGCGATCACCGGGTTGAGGTCCACCTCGGCGATCTCCGGGAAGTCCGCGACCAGTTGGGACACCCGCCGGATCTGCTCGGCGACGGCCCACCGGTCGACTCCGGCCTGGCCGCGCACCCCGCGCAGGACCTCCGCCGACCGGACGGAGTCCAGCATCGACAGCGCCTCGTCGGCGTCCACCGGAGCCAGCCGGAAGGTCACGTCCTTCAGCACCTCGACCAGCACCCCGCCGAGCCCGAAAGCCACCACCTTGCCGAACGTCGGATCGGTGACCGCGCCGACGATCACCTCCTGCCCCCGGGGCAGCAGCTCCTGCACCTGGACGCCCTCGATGCGGGCGCCGGCGTCGTAGGCGCGGGCGTTCTCGATGATCCGGTGGAAGGCCGCGCGTACGTCCGCCGCGCCCGCCACGCCGACGACGACCCCGCCGGCGTCGGTCTTGTGCAGGATGTCCGGCGAGACGATCTTCATGACCACCGGCCCCCCGAAACGCGCCGCCGCGGCCACCGCCTCGTCCACGTCCGTCGCCAGGTCCTCGCCCGGTACGGCGATCCCGTACGCGTCGGCGATCACCTTGCCCTCGGGCGCGGTCAGTGCGGTACGGTCCGCGGCGCGCACCGCGTCGAGAAGCGCGCGTACCCGCAGCTCCCGGTCCTCGGCCATCACGTCAGATCACTCCGTTCGACTTCAGCAGGCGCAACTCCTCGTCGCCGAGGCCCAGTTCGCCGACGTAGACCTCGGCGTTGTGCTCGCCCAGCAGCGGTGAACTCGTCACCTCGACGGGGGAGTCGGAGAGCTTGAGCGGGCTGCCGACGGTGACGAACTCGCCGCGCTCGGGGTGCGGGACGGTGACGACCATCTCGTTGGCGACCAGCGAGGCGTCCTCGATGATCTCCTTGGTCGACAGGATCGGCCCGCACGGGATGTTGTGGGCGTTGAGCCGCTCCAGCACCTCCCACTTGGGCAGCGTCGAGGACCACTCCTCGATCAGCTGGAACATCTTGGTGAGCTGGGGCAGCCGCGCCTCCGGGGTCGCCCACTCGGGGTCGTCCGCGAGCTCGGGCCGGCCGATCAGCTCGGTGATCGGCCGCCAGCCGACGGGCTGGACGATGACGTACACGTAGTCGTTCGGGCCGCCCGGCGCGCACTTGACCGCCCAGCCGGGCTGGCCGCCGCCGGAGGCGTTGCCGGAGCGGGGCACCTCGTCCCCGAAGTCCTCGTTGGGATATTCGGCCAGCGGCCCGTGCACCAGGCGCTGCTGGTCGCGCAGTTTGACCCGGCACAGATTGAGCACGGCGTGCTGCATGGCGACGTTGACCCGCTGGCCGCGTCCGGTGCGCTCGCGCTGCAAGAGTGCGGCCAGTATCCCGGCCACCGTGTGCACTCCGGTGCCCGAGTCACCGATCTGCGCCCCCGTCGCCAGCGGCGGACCGTCCTCGAACCCGGTGGTCGCCATCGACCCGCCCATGGCCTGTGCGACGACCTCGTACGCCTTGAAGCCGGTGTACGGGCCCTCCCCGAAGCCCTTGATGGACGCGTACACGATCCGGGGGTTGATCTCCTGGATGCGATCCCAGGTGAACCCCATGCGGTCGACCGCACCGGGCCCGAAGTTCTCGACCATCACGTCCGAGCGCCGGATCAGCTCGGTGAGGATCTCCTTGCCGCGCTCGGTCTTGGTGTTGAGGGTGATGCTCCGCTTGTTGCAGTTGAGCATCGTGAAGTAGAGGGAGTCGACGTCCGGGAGGTCGCGCAACTGCTTGCGCGTGATGTCACCGGACGGCGCCTCCAGCTTGATGACGTCCGCGCCGAGCCAGGCGAGCAGCTGGGTGGCGGACGGACCGGACTGGACGTGCGTCATGTCGAGGACGCGGACGCCTTCGAGAGCCTTGGTCATGGCAAGGACACCTCACTTGTACATCGTCTGGTTCATGGTTCCGGGGGCGTACGCGTCCGGGTCGACCCAGACGTTGATCAGCGACGGCTTGCCCGACTCGCGGGCCCGGCGCAGCGCTGGGCCGATGTCGGCGGGGTCGCGCACCTCCTCGCCGTAACCGCCGAGCATCTGGGCGAACTTGTCGTAGTGGACGTCGCCGAGGGTGTTGCCGACCCGCTCGCGCTCCAGGCCGTACTTGGCGGCCTGGCCGTAACGGATCTGGTTCATCGAGGAGTTGTTGCCGACGATGCCGACGAACGGCAGGTCGTAGCGGACCAGGGTCTCGAAGTCCCAGCCGGTCAGGGAGAAGGCACCGTCGCCGAAGAGGGCGACGACCTCCTTGTCCGGGCGTGCCTGCTTGGCCGCGAGCACGAACGGGATTCCGACGCCGAGGGTGCCCAGCGGGCCCGGGTCCATCCAGTGGCCGGGGGACTTGGGCTGGACGACCTGGCCGGAGAAGGTGACGATGTCGCCGCCGTCGCCGATGTAGATCGAGTCCTCGGTGAGGAAGTCGTTGATCTCGCTGACCAGGCGGTACGGATGGATGGGGGAGGCGTCCGACCTCAGGCTGGGCAACCGCTTCTCGATCGCGGTCTGCTCGGCGGCGCGCAGCTCGTCCAGCCACTCCTTGCGCTTGGACGCACCACCGTTGACACGGCCCGAAGCGGCCTCCGTGACGGACTTCAGCACCAGGGAGGCGTCGCCGACGATGCCGAGGTCGATGTCGCGGTTCTTGCCGACGGTCCGGTAGTCCAGGTCGATCTGGACGACCGTCGCGTCGGGGGACAGACGTGTGCCGTAGCCCATGCGGAAGTCGAAGGGGGTGCCGACGATCACGATGACGTCGGCGTGGGAGAAGGCGTAGCGCCGCGAGAGCTGGAAGTGGTGCGGGTCGCCTGGCGGGAGCGTGCCACGGCCGGCGCCGTTCATGTACGCGGGGATGTTGAGGGTGCGCACCAGCTCGGTCGCCGCCTCGGTGCCCCGGGTCGTCCACACCTGACTGCCCAGCAGGACGGCCGGCTTCTCGGCGTGGACCAGCAGGTCGGTGAGCCTCTCGACCGCCTCGGGGTCACCGGCCGAGCGCGTGGAGGCACGGTAGGAACCCGACTTCGGGACCCGCGCCCTGTCCGCCGGCACCTTCGCGTCCAGGACGTCGCGGGGGATCTCCAGGAAGGAGGGGCCGGGTGCACCGTGATAGCACTCGCGAAACGCCATGGACACCATGTCCGCCGCCCGCGCCGTGTCCGGCACGGTCGCCGCGAACTTGGTGATCGGCGTCATCATGTCGACGTGCGGCAGGTCCTGCAAGGACCCCATCTTGTGCTGGGTGAGCGCGCCCTGACCACCGATCAGCAGCATCGGGGACTCTGCGCGGAAGGCGTTGGCGACTCCGGTGACGGCGTCGGTCGTTCCGGGTCCGGCGGTGACCACCGCGCAGCCCGGCCTGCCGGTGATCCGGGCATAGCCGTCGGCGGCGTGCGCGGCGACCTGCTCGTGGCGTACGTCGACTACTTCTATGCCCTCGTCGACGCAACCGTCGTAGATGTCGATGATGTGGCCGCCGCACAGCGTGTAGATGCGGTCGACCCCCTCGGCCTTCAGTGCCTTGGCAACGAGATGACCACCGGAGATCACGTCCTGGGTGTCGTCGGGCATGGCGAAGTCCTGTCCCTTTCGTAGGGGGTTGGGCGGCTCGCGGTGTCCTGTATGCGCACTACGGCACGGTGTATGCGGTAGATTGCATACAGTCGACGAATACTGTATGAAGCTTGTTATCCCCCATCCCGGTGGGTGGTGTCCAGGGGGCAGACGCACTTTTCAGTCATCGGAGTCCGCCACCTTCGCGCCAGCGGAGCCGCCCCCCAGCCCTTCACTTCACACGGACAAGGCCGCAGCCGACGCGGGCTCGCGACGGCCGCGCGGACAGGAGCCGCACATGGACCTGTACGAACACCAGGCACGGCAGCTCTTCGCGGAACACGGCATCCCGGTACCGCGGGCGGAGGTCACCGACTCGCCCAAGGAGGCCCGCGAGATCGCCCGCCGACTCGGCGGCCGGGCCGTGGTCAAGGCGCAGGTGAAGACCGGCGGCCGCGGCAAGGCCGGCGGGGTCAGACTCGCCGCCGACCCCGCCGCCGCCGAAGCGACGGCCCGCCAGATCCTCGGCATGGACATCAAGGGCCACACGGTCAACACGGTCATGCTGGCCCAACCGGTCGACACGGCCGAGGAGTTCTACGTCTCCTACGTCCTCGACCGCGCCGTCGGTGGTTTCCTCGCCATCGCCTCCGCACAGGGCGGCACGGAGATCGAGCAGGTCGCCGCGAGCCGGCCCGAGGCCGTGGCCCGCATCCCCGTCGACCGGGCCGAGGGCGTCACCTCCGCCGTCGCGGCCAGGATCGCGCACACCGCCGGGCTGCCCCCGCAGACCGCCGACGTCCTGGTGCGGCTGTGGCAGGTGCTGGTTCGCGAGGACGCCCTGCTCGTCGAGGTCAACCCCCTGGTGCGGACCGCCCAGGGACACGTCCTCGCCCTCGACGGCAAGGTCACACTGGACGACAACGCCCGCTTCCGGCAGACCCGTTGGGGTGCGCAGGCCGAGGCGCACCCCGATCCGCTGGAGGCGATGGCCGCCGACCGCGAACTCAACTACGTCAGGCTCGACGGCGAGGTCGGCATCATCGGCAACGGCGCGGGCCTGGTCATGTCGACCCTCGACGTGGTCGCCGGCTGCGGCGCCCGCCCCGCCAACTTCCTCGACATCGGCGGCGGCGCGTCGGCCCGGATCATGGCCGACGGGCTGGAGGTGATCCTCGCCGACCCGGCCGTGAAGTCCGTCTTCGTCAACGTCTTCGGCGGGATCACCGCCTGCGACACGGTCGCCGAGGGCATCGTGTCGGCGGTCGGCCGCATTCGGCTCACCAGGCCGCTCGTCGTCCGGCTCGACGGCAACAACGCCGCACGCGGCCGCGCGATCCTCGCCGAGCGCGCGCACCCGCTGGTCGAACAGGCCACCACCATGGACGACGCCGCCCGCCGCGCCGCCGAACTAGCCCACACAGCCTGAGGAGCCGATCCATGGCCATCCATCTCACCAAGGAGAGCAAGGTCCTCGTGCAGGGCATGACCGGTGCCGAGGGCATGAAGCACACCCGGCGCATGCTCGCGGCCGGCACGAACGTCGTCGGCGGGGTCAACCCGCGCAAGAGCGGCCAGTGCGTCGACTTCGACGAGCGGACGGTACCCGTCTTCGGGTCGGTCGCCGACGGTATACGGACGACCGGAGCCGACGTCACCGTCATCTTCGTGCCGCCCGCCTTCGCCAAGGACGCCGTCACCGAGGCCGCCGACGCCCGGATCCCCCTCGCCGTCGTCATCACCGAGGGCATCCCGGTCCACGACACCGTCGCCTTCACCGCGCACGCGCGACGCACCGGCACGCGGATCATCGGGCCCAACTGCCCCGGCCTCATCACCCCCGGCCAGTCCAATGCCGGCATCATCCCCGCCGACATCACCAAGCCCGGCCCCGTCGGCCTGGTCTCCAAGTCGGGCACGCTCACCTACCAACTGATGTACGAACTGCGCGACACGGGCTTCTCCACCTGCGTCGGCATCGGCGGCGACCCGGTCGTCGGCACCAGCCACATCGACTGCCTGACCGCCTTCCAGGACGACCCCGACACCGAACTCATCGTGCTCATCGGCGAGATCGGCGGCGACGCGGAGGAACGCGCCGCCGCCCGCATCCGCGACCACATCACCAAGCCCGTCGTCGCCTACGTCGCCGGGTTCACCGCCCCCGAGGGCCGCACCATGGGCCACGCGGGCGCCATCGTCTCCGGCTCCTCCGGCACCGCCCGGGCCAAACAGGAGGCCCTGGAGTCGGCCGGCGTCCGCGTCGGCCGTACGCCGACGGAAACGGCCCGCCTGGTCATGGAGACCCTCCGCAACGGCTAGCGGCCACGATGAGGCGAACCGATGCCCTGTCCCGAGCGGCCGGATCGCCTTTGCCGTGGACGGCCGATCGCCTTTGCGGTGGACGGCCGAGCCCTTGTGCCGTGGGCGGCTGGAGTTCCTGTGCCGCGGACGGCCGAGCCCTTGCGCCGTGGGCGGCTGGAGCTCCCGTGCCGTGGGCGGCTGGAGCTCCCCGCCACTCGAACCTCCCCCGCACCACCAGCAGTCACCCACCCCACCCCGCCCCGACCGTGCACCGAGAGCGGAGCTGACGTATGGCACCCACCCTCACCCCGGACCCGCACACCCCTCTGCCGGAGGCGAGTCCCCCGACCGCGACCCTGATCAAACCCGGCACGGCCTACGCCGACGCCTGGCAGCGCTGTCTCACGGCCGCGCCCGAGGCCTTCCACGACGAGCGCGTCCTCAACCTCTGGGGCGCCGCCTGGCAGACCGACGGGCGTACGCTCCCGGCGACCACCCCGGTCGACGGCACCCCGATCGCCGGCGCCCCGCGCCTGGACGGCGCCACCGCCCAGCACGCCGTACGGGCCGCCCTCGACCAGCACCGCGCCTGGCGGCACGTACCGCTGCCCGAACGGCGGGCCCGGATCGCCGCCACCCTGGACGCGCTCAGCGCCCACCGCGAGCTGCTCGCCCTGCTGCTCGTCTGGGAGATCGGCAAGCCCTGGCGGCTGGCCCTCGCCGACGTGGACCGCGCGATCGACGGTGTGCGCTGGTACGTCGACGGCATCGAGGCGATGCTCGGCGGCCGGGCCCCACTGGACGGGCCGGTCTCCAACATCGCCAGCTGGAACTACCCGATGAGCGTGCTCGTGCACGCCGTCCTCGTGCAGGCGCTGGCCGGAAACGCCGTGATCGCCAAGACCCCGACCGACGGCGGTGCGGCCTGCCTCACCCTCGCCTCGGCACTGGCTGCCCGCGAGGGAGTGCCCGTCACTCTGGTCGGCGGCAGCGGCCGTGAGCTGAACCAGGCGCTGGTGCGAGCACCGGAGATCGGCTGCGTGTCCTTCGTCGGCGGCCGCGACACCGGCGCCGCCGTCGCCACCGCCGTCGCCGACCTCGGCAAACGGCACATCCTGGAACAGGAGGGACTCAACACCTGGGGCATCTGGGACTACTCCGGCTGGGAGCGGCTCACCGCCGTGATCCCGAAGCTCTTCGACTACGGAAAACAGCGCTGCACCGCCTACCCGCGTTTCGTCGTCCAGCGCTCGCTGTTCGACGCGTTCCTGGCCGCCTATCTGCCGGCGGTCCGGGCCGTGCGCGTCGGTCACCCCCTCGCGGTGGCGGCCCCCGCCGACCCGCTCCCGGCCCTCGACTTCGGCCCCCTGATCCACGCGGCCAAGGCCAAGGAGCTGACCGACCAGGTCGCCGAGGCCGTGGACCGGGGCGCCGTACCGCTGTACCGGGGCCGGCCCGACCCGGCGCGATTCCTGCCCGGCCAGGACGCCTCCGCCTACGTCCACCCGGTGACCCTCCTCAACCCGCCCCCGTCCTCCCCGCTGCACCACGCGGAACCCTTCGGGCCGGTCGACACGATCGTCCTCGTCGACACCGAGGCCGAGTTGCTGGCCGCCATGAACGCGTCCAACGGCGCGCTGGTCGCCACCCTCGCCACGGACGACCGGGCCGTCTACGACCGGCTGGCCCCGCAGATCCGCGCCTTCAAGACCGGTCACGGGGCGCCCCGCTCCCGGGGCGACCGCGACGAGCTGTTCGGCGGCTTCGGCGCGTCCTGGCGCGGCGCCTTCGTCGGCGGCGACCTCCTGGTACGCGCCGTCACCCAGGGCCCGGCGGACGAGCGGCCGCCGGGGAACTTCCCGGAGTACCAGCTCATGCCATGACCCTCACGCCGAGTACGCGGAATCTCGCATTCTGTGTACGGCCATCACCCCGGCGGCCCGGCCGGTCCGGGCCGCCGCCCAGGGCACGGATACGCAGGTGAAACGCACTCCGAAACCTTGGTATTGTTGTCCATGTCGCCGCGGGGAACAGCCCCCGCAAGGCGGCAGACACCTAGTCCGGGTGGCGGAATGGCAGACGCGCTAGCTTGAGGTGCTAGTGCCCTTTATCGGGCGTGGGGGTTCAAGTCCCCCCTCGGACACCCTGTATGGCGATACCGAAGCGAGGGCCTCGACCTAACGGTCGCGGTCCTCGTTGCGTTGTCGTACACGATGGTGACGCCCAGGGCCTCGTAGAGGGGCTCCTTCTTGTCGGCGTCGGCGGTCTGGATGCGTTGTGCGATGACTCCGAGTCTCTCAGTGATCTCGCGGATCTGGTC
>NZ_LGDV01000198.1 GCF_001280015.1 Streptomyces sp. MMG1121 | reverse complement strand
CCCGAAGCCCCCACCCCCGAATCCCCCGACGAAGACCCCACAGGAGGCCCGCAGTGAACGGCGCGCTGGACGTCGCCCTGCGACTGCTGGTCGTGTTCGTCGTCTTCCTCACCTTCCCGCTGATCGTCGGCCAGACCGAGCACAAGGTGATGGCCCACATGCAGGGCCGCCTCGGCCCGATGTACGCCGGCGGCTTCCACGGCTGGGCCCAGCTCATCGCGGACGGCGTGAAGTTCGCGCAGAAGGAGGACGTGGTCCCGGCGGGCGCCGACCGCCGCGTCTTCCAGCTCGCCCCCGCCGTCGCCCTGCTGCCGTACCTCCTTGTCCTGCTCGCCATCCCGATCGGCCCGAGCGAGGGAGCCGTCGGCCAGGTCCTCGACGCGGGCGTCTTCTTCGTGCTCGCGGTGATGGGCGTCGGCGTGCTCGGCTCGCTCATGGCCGGCTGGGCCAGCGCGAACAAGTTCTCCCTGCTCGGCGGCCTGCGCACGGCCGCCCAGCTGCTCGCCTACGAACTCCCGATGCTGCTGGCGGCCGCCTCGGTCGCGATGGCCGCGGGCACGGTCTCCCTGCCCGGCATCCTGCACGCCTTCCACTGGTGGTGGGTGCCCTGGCAGATCGTCGGCGCGCTCGTCTTCTTCACCGCTGGCCTCGCCGAACTGCAGCGCCCGCCGTTCGACATGCCCGTCGCCGACTCGGAGATCATCTTCGGCGCGTACACCGAGTACACGGGCCTGCGTTTCGCACTCTTCCTCCTCGCCGAGTACGCAGGCATCGTCGTCCTGTGCGGTCTGACCACCGTCCTCTTCCTGGGCGGCTGGCACGGACCCTGGGGCGCCGACGGGCTCGGCTGGCTGTGGACCCTGCTGAAGACCGCGATCCTCGCCTTCGTCGTCATCTGGCTCCGCGTCACCTACCCCCGCCTGCGCGAGGACCAGCTCCAGAAGCTCTCCTGGACCCTCCTCGTCCCCCTCTCCCTCGCCCAGATCGCCCTCACCGGCATCGTCAAGGTGGTGATCAGCTAATGGCCCCCATTCCTGGCAGTGGCCTCGCCAAGGGCCTGGCCGTCACCCTGCGCACGATGACGAGGAAGTCCGTCACCGACCAGTACCCGGACGCCCAGCCCGAGCTGCCGCCCCGCACCAGGGGCGTGATCGGTCTGTTCGAGGAGAACTGCACGGTCTGCATGCTCTGCGCCCGCGAGTGCCCGGACTGGTGCATCTACATCGACTCCCACAAGGAGACCGTCCCGCCGGCCGCCCCCGGCGGCCGTGAGCGCAGCCGCAACGTCCTCGACCGGTTCGCGATCGACTTCTCCCTGTGCATGTACTGCGGTATCTGCATCGAGGTCTGTCCTTTCGACGCCCTGTTCTGGTCCCCGGAGTTCGAGTACGCCGAGACCGACATCCGCGACCTCACCCACGAGCGGGACAAGCTCCGCGAGTGGATGTGGACCGTCCCGGCCCCGCCCGCCCTGGACCCCGCCGCGGAGGAGCCGAAGGAGATCGCCGCCGCCCGCAAGACCGCCGAGAAGCTGGCGGCCGCGCAGGCCCAGCCGGGGGAGGGACAGTCATGAACCTCGCCTCGACCGTGAGCCTGGCCGCGGCCCGGCACGGCTTCCTGTCCCCGACCGGCGTCGAGATCGCCTTCCTGCTCGTCGGCCTCGTCACCTTCGGCGCCGCCCTGATCACCGTCACCACCCGCCAGCTGGTGCACGCCGCCCTGTGGCTGGTGGTCGCGCTCGGTGGCCTCGCCGTCGAGTACCTCCTGCTCACCGCCGAGTTCATCGCCTGGGTGCAGGTCCTCATCTACGTCGGTTCCGTCGTCGTCCTCCTCCTGTTCGGTCTCATGCTCACCAAGGCGCCGATCGGCCGCTCCCCGGACGCCGACTCCGGCAACCGCTGGGTCGCCCTCGCCGTCGCGCTGGCCGCCGCCGTGGCCCTGGTCTGGGTGGTCGGCGACGCCTTCCGCACCACCTGGATCGATCTGACCGGCCCCGCCGCCGGCACCACCCGGGTCACCGGCGAGAGCCTGTTCCGGAACTGGGTGCTGCCCTTCGAGGCCCTGTCCGTCCTCCTCCTCGCGGCACTGGTCGGCGCGATCGTCCTGTCCCGCAAGGCGAAGGCGGAGTCGGGCCCTCCCCCTGTGAACTCCCGGACGGTCACCGAGAGTTCCCCTTCCGTCACGGATTCCGGAATTCACCCGGCCGAGAAGGAAGGAGCCCGCTGATGCACCTCGCCTACCCCGCCGTACTCTCCGCCCTCCTCTTCTGCACCGGCCTGTACGGCGTCCTCGCCCGCCGCAACGCGATCCTGGTCCTGATGTCGGTCGAGCTGATGCTCAACGCCGTCAACCTCAACCTGGTCGCCTTCGACGTCTGGCTCAGCCGGGCCGCGAAGGAGACCCTGCACTCCGGCCAGGCGCTGACCCTGTTCACCATCGCCATCGCCGCCGCCGAGATCGGCATCGGCCTGGCGATCGTGCTCGCCGTCTACCGCAACCGCGGCACCTCCGACATCGACAAGCTCCGCGACACCGCCGAGGGCCCCGAGACCGGCGGCCCCGGCACCGAGGGCCCCGGCACCTCCGCGGCCGAGAAGACCGAGGCCACCGCGTGACCACGACCACCCTCGCCGTCCTCGTCCCCCTCCTGCCGTTCCTGGGCGCCGCGGCCGGCCTGCTGCTCGGCCGCACCGCCCCCGCCTTCGTCCGCCCGCTCGCCGTACTGCCGCCGCTCGCCTCGCTCGTCCTGGCCGCGGTCATCGCCGCCCATCAGGGCGGCGGCCGCTCCGTCGACGCCCACACGGTGCTGACGCCCACCGGCTCGGTCCCGATCGAGCTGGCCCTGCACATCGACGGCTTCGCCGCGCTCGTCGCGATCCTGGTCGCGTTCGTCGCGACCTGCGTGCAGATCTACTCGACGGGCTATCTGCGCGACGACCCGCGCTACCCCTCCTACGCCGCTCTCGTCTCCCTGTTCACCTCCGCGATGCTCCTGGTCGTCTACTCCGGCGACCTCATCGTGCTGCTGGTCGGCTGGGAAGTCATGGGCATCTGCTCCTACTTCCTCGTCGGCCACTACTGGGAGACCCCCGAGGCCCGCGCCGCCTCCCTGAAGGCCTTCCTGGTCACCAAGCTCGGCGACGTGCCGTTCCTCATCGGCCTGTTCGCCCTCGGCACCGACGCCGGGTCGTTCCGCATCACCCGCGTCCTGGGCGCCGTGGCGAGCGGCGACCTGCACCACCCGACGCTGATCGCCCTGCTGCTCCTCGCGGGCGTGGCCGGCAAGTCGGCGCAGTTCCCGCTGCACACCTGGCTCCCGGACGCGATGGCGGGCCCCACGCCCGTCTCGGCGCTGATCCACGCCGCGACGATGGTCGCCGCCGGTGTCTACTTCATCGCCCGTCTCCTCCCGGTCTTCGAGGCCTCCCAGGCCGCGATGGTCGTGCTGGCCGTCATGGCCGCCGTCACGATGGCCGGCTCGGCGCTCGCCGCGCTCGCCCAGGACGACATCAAGCGCGTCCTCGCCTACTCGACGATCGGTCAGCTCGGCTACATGACCGGCGCGCTCGCCGTCGGCGACCGCGGTGCCGCCGTCTTCCACCTCCTGTCCCACGGCGCCTTCAAGGCGCTGCTGTTCCTCGCGGCCGGCGTGATCATCCACGCCGCCGGCACCAACTCGCTGGCCGCCATGTCCCGCATGCGCGGCCTGCGCGACCGCGTCCCGGACGCCTACTGGACGATGACCGTGGCGCTGCTCGCGCTCGCCGCGATTCCGCCGTTCAGCGGCTTCTTCTCCAAGGAGTCCGTCCTCGGCGCCGCCGAGCACGTGGTCGACGGCCACACGGACCACGCCCCGGGCGCCGCCGGCTGGATCGTCCTCGTCGCCGGCATGCTCACGGCCCTGCTGACTGCCGCCTACGCGACCCGCCTTTGGCTGCTGGCCTTCCACGGCCGGGGCACCGCGGCCCCCGACCACGGCCGCCAGCCCCTGACGATGACCGTGGTGCTGTGGGTCCTGGCCGTGCCCTCCCTGGCCTTCGGCGGCCTCGCCTACCGCTCGCTGCCCGGCTGGTTCGACGGCCACGCCCTGACCCCGACCCTCCTCACCTCCATCCTCGGCACCGGCCTCGCCCTGGTCGGCGCACTGCTCACCTACGGCGCCTGGCAGCGCACCAGCGCGCTCGCCGCCCGCGTCCCGGCGGCACCCGCGCCCTCCTTCGAGTGGGAGCACCTCCAGGGCGAGGCCGCCGCGCACCCCGAGGGCGACGCGAGCTTGGTCGAGGCCCACGCCCTCGCCGACCACGGCCCGGCCGACCGCGACCTCGCCCACGCGCCCGACCCCGGGCGGCTGCTGCTCGGCCCGCTGTACCGGTACGCGGCCGCCGGCTTCCACCTGGACGCCGTGTACTCGGCGCTGTTCGTCCGCCCGGTCCAGGCCGGAGCGAGTCTCGTCCGGTTCCTCGACCGTGAGGTCGTCGACACCTACGTACGCGGCGCGGCCGCCCTGCCCCGGCTGCTCGGGGCCGCCGTACGGCGGGCGCAGACCGGCAATGTGCAGACCTATGTGAGCGCGCTGCTCGCCGGCACCGTCGTCCTGGCGGTCGCCGTCGTCCTCGTCGCCACGGGAGCGTGAGCAGGCGTGATCGATATCAACGAGTCCGTGATGCAGTTCCTTCTGGCGTTGATCGTCGCCGGCCCGCTCCTCGGCGCCGTCGCCGCTCTCCTGCCGCCCCCGCCCGGGCTGAAGGGGAAGTCGCCCGAGCAGGCCGTGCTGCGGCACGGCGTCACCGTGACCGGCGTGATCCTCATCGCCGTGATCGTCCTGGCGCTCGGCTTCGACCACGCCCACCCGTCGAGGATGCAGGCCACGACCGATATCAGCTGGATCCCCGCGCTCGACGTGCGCATCCACCTCGGCATCGACGGCATCTCCCTCCCGCTGCTGGTCCTGACCGCGCTGCTGACCTTCCTCTGCGCGCTGTACTCCTACTTCAAGCCGCCCGCGGGCGGTTCCCCGAAGGCGTTCGTCGCGCTGCTGCTCCTGCTCGAGTCGGGCACCCTCGCCACCTTCGCCGTCCTCGACCTGCTGCTGTTCTTCCTCGCGTTCGAGATGGTCCTCATCCCGATGTACTTCCTCATCGCCCGCTGGGGCGGCGAGGGCCGGACCCGGGCCGCGTGGAAGTTCATCCTGTTCACGCTGCTCGGCTCCGTCGTCATGCTGCTCGGCCTGCTCCTGATCGGAATCAAGGCGGGCACGTTCGACATGGTGGCACTCGCCACTGACAACGGCCGTTCTCTCACCGCATCCGTGCAGGTCATCGCCGTTCTGGCGATCGGGATCGGGCTCGCGGTCAAGGCGCCGATGTGGCCGCTGCACAGCTGGCTGCCCGACGCCCACACCGCCGCCCCGACCGTCGGCTCGGTCATGCTGGCCGGTGTCCTGCTGAAGATGGGAACGTACGGGTTCGTCCGGATCCTGCTGCCGATCGCGCCGCACGGCTTCCACACCTTCGCGCCGTACCTCGCCGCGTTCGCCGTCGTCGGGATCATCTACGGATCCCTGGCCTGCCTGGCCCTCGCCAAACGGGGTGCCAAGGGCGACCTCAAGCGCCTGATCGCCTACTCCTCCGTCGGCCACATGGGCTTCGTCCTGCTGGGCATCGCCACCATGACCCCGACCGGCGTGAACGGCGCGCTGTTCGCCAACATCGCCCACGGCCTCATCACCGGCCTCCTGTTCTTCCTGGTCGGCGCGCTGAAGGACCGCACCGGCAGCACCGACCTCGACACCCTCGCCGAAGAGACCGGCGCCGCCCTGTACGGCAAGGCTCCGCGCCTCGGCGGCCTGCTCGCCTTCGGCGCGGTCGCCTCGCTCGGCCTGCCCGGCCTCGCCGGGTTCTGGGGCGAGATGCTGGCCCTGTTCGGCGCGTTCAAGCCCGCGGCCGACCTCGGCCGGCCCGCGTTCCTCACCTTCATGGCGATCGGCGCGTTCGGCACCCTGCTGACGGCCGCGTACATGCTGATCGTGGTCCGCCGCGTCTGCATGGGCGACGTACCCCAGGACATGCCCGAGCTCGCGGACGTCCACGGCTACGAGCTCGCCGCCTGGACCCCGCTCGTCGCCCTCACCGTCGCCGCCGGACTGTGGCCGAGGGCCCTGCTCGGCCTGACCGACCCGGCCGTGCAGCAGCTCCTCGCAGGAGGCACCCGATGAGCGCCCAGCCCCTCGCCGAGTCGCTGATCCAGTCCGTCGACTGGCTCGCCGTCGCCCCGCCGGCCATCGCCGCCGCGATGGGAATCGTCGTCCTGGTCGCCGACCTGTTCCTGCCCGAGGCCCGTAAGCCGCTGCTCGGCCGACTCTCCGTCGCGGGCCTCGCCGTCGCCGCGCTGATGCTCCTGCCACTCCTGGACGGCGACCGCAGCACCTTCTGCGTGAACGGCCACGCGCGCGCGTGCAGTTACACCGCCGACCACTTCACGCTCGTCATCCAGTTCCTGGTCCTCGGCGGCGCCCTGCTCGCGGCTCTGCTGTCCGTCACGAACCTCGACGACGACCGGCGTCGCGTCCCGGCGGGCGAGTTCTGGTTCCTGCTCCTGTCCTCCGCGGCCGGCGCCGCCCTGCTGCCCGCCGCCCGCGACCTGGCCACCCTGATCGTCGCCCTGGAGGTCGCCTCCCTGCCGGCCTTCGCGCTCGTCGGCATCCGGCACGGCGACAAACGGTCCGCCGAGGCCGCCCTGAAGTTCTTCCTGTCCTCGGTCACGGCCACCGCGGTCAGTCTGATGGGCATCAGCTTCGTCTACGCCTCCACCGGCACCCTCTACCTCACCCAGGTCGCCCAGCGCCTGCCGCACGTCGACGGACAACTGCACACCCTCGCCCAGACCGGTGTCGTCCTCACCCTGGTCGGCTTCGCCTTCAAGACGGCCGCCGTGCCCTTCCACTTCTGGGTGCCCGACACCTACGTGGGCGCGCCGCTGCCCGTCGCCGCCTACCTGTCGGTCGTCGGCAAGGCGGTGGGCTTCACCGGTCTGATCCTCGTCACCGTCGTCGCGTTCCCGTCGTACGCCGACGTCTGGGGGCCCGCGCTCGCCGTTCTGGCCGCCCTCACCATGACCGTCGGCAACGTCGGCGCCCTGCGTCAGCAGGCCACGCGCGCGTACAGCGCCGTACGACTGCTCGCCTGGTCCTCCATCGGGCAGGCCGGCTACCTGCTGGTGCCGATCGCTGCCGCCGGATACGCCAAGAACCCCCAGAAGGAGATCGGCTCCACGGTCGCCTACGCGCTGATGTACGCCGCCGTGAACCTCGGCGCGTTCGCCGTCGCCGCCCTGGTGGGCCGCAGCAGGGCCCTGAACCGGATCAGCGACTACCGGGGCCTGTACGCCACCAACCCGCTCACCGCGCTCCTCCTGGCGTTCTTCCTGCTCTGCCTGGCCGGGCTGCCGCCGGGCATCATCGGCCTGTTCGCCAAGGTCACCGTGTTCTCGGCGGCCGTCGACGCGGGCCTCGGCTGGCTCGCCGTCGTCATGGCCGTCAACGTGGTCATCGCCCTCTTCTACTACCTGCAGTGGACGGCCCTGCTGTTCCGCGCCCCCGAGGGCGAGCCCGCCCGGCACCCCGTTCCGGCCTCGCTCACGGCGGCCATCGCCCTCACCGGGGTCGTCGGCGTGGCCCTGTCCGGAGCACCCCAGCTGGTCCTCCGTTTCGCGGCCACCGGACTGTTCTGAGAAACCGCCCCGCGCGCGTGGAGCATCCGTGCGTCCCCCGCGCGTGAGGGCAAAGCAGCACGTCACCCGTACAGCCGACCGGTGCCCGCGCGGGCACAGGGAACTCGTGGCCGTCGCCTGGCGTTGTCACAAGCGGGAGGGTCCACTGGACCAAAGTGTTCCCCAGCTGCACGATTTGGAGGACGTACGGTGCACCGCCGGCACAACGGGCTCAGGACCGCAGTACTCCTCGGGGGACTGTCCGCACTCATCATCGTCATCGGCAGCTTCTTCGGCCGCACCGGACTCATCGTCGCGGTCCTGATCGCGCTCGGCACGAACGCGTACGCGTACTGGAACAGCGACAAGCTGGCGCTTC
This sequence comes from Streptomyces sp. MMG1121, assembly GCF_001280015.1. Classification (GTDB taxonomy): domain Bacteria; phylum Actinomycetota; class Actinomycetes; order Streptomycetales; family Streptomycetaceae; genus Streptomyces. Next base: position 79,978 of record NZ_LGDV01000198.1, on the reverse strand, counting down.
GCGCGATGCGCGCCCGCCCGGTCAGCGAGTTCGAGGCGCCTGCGCTGTACCGAATGGTCCGTGAGCTGTCCACGCAGGCCCGCCAGCCCATGCCCCGCCTGTACATCTCGCCGACGGAGGCCCCCAACGCGTTCGCCACGGGCCGCAACCCGCGCAACGCCGCGGTGTGCTGCACCGAGGGCATCCTGCGCCTGCTGGACGAGCGCGAGCTGCGAGGCGTGATCGGGCACGAGTTGAGCCACGTCTACAACCGGGACATCCTGATCTCCTCGGTCGCCGGCGCTCTCGCCTCGGTGATCATGTTCCTGGTGAACTTCGCCTGGCTCATCCCGATCGGCCGCTCGGACGACGACGACGGCCCCGGCCTGCTCGGCATGCTCCTGGTCATGATCCTCGGCCCGCTCGCGGCCACCCTCATCCAACTGGCCATCAGCCGCTCCCGCGAGTACGAGGCGGATGCCTCCGGCGCTCAGCTCACCGGCGACCCCCTCGCCCTCGCCAGCGCGCTGCGCAAGCTGGAGGCTGGCACCCAGCAACTCCCGCTGCCGCCCGAGCCCCGGATCGAGACCGCGAGCCACATGATGATCGCGAACCCCTTCCGCGCGGGCCAGGGACTGACGAAGATGTTCTCCACGCACCCGCCTATGGCGGAGCGCATCGCCCGGCTCGAAAAGATGGCAGGTCGTTACCGGTGAAGACCATCCTGAACGTGATTTGGCTCGTCCTGAGCGGCTTTTGGCTGTTTCTCGGTTATCTGCTCGCCGGCGTCCTGCTGTGCATCACGATCATCGGTATCCCGTTCGGCATCGCCGCCTTCCGCGTCGGCCTCTACGCCCTGTGGCCCTTCGGGTACACCACGGTCGAGCGCCGCGACGCGGGCGCCCCCTCCTGCATCGGCAACGTCCTGTGGCTGATCCTGGCCGGCTGGTGGCTGGCGCTCGCCCACATCGTCACCGGCATCGCCCTGTGCATCACGATCATCGGTATCCCGTTCGGCATCGCCAACTTCAAGCTGATCCCGGTCTCCCTGCTGCCCCTGGGCCGCGAGATCGTGCCCACGGACCAGCCGTTCGCCTCCCGCTGAGCAGGACACCGGGTCACGCCTCGCGCCGGTCCGCCCACCACCGTCGTACGCCGTAGGCCGCCGCGCCCGCCGCGAGCACGCCCGCTCCCGCCGCCACCGAGACGGCGGGCAGCGCGAACGCCAGCGTGGCGCAGCCCAGCAGGCCCACCACGGGCACCGCGCGGGACAGCGGGGCCGGACTCAGTGTCCACGCGGACGCGTTGGCGACGGCGTAGTAGGCCAGTACGCCGAAGGAGGAGAAGCCGATCGCGCCGCGCACGTCCACCGTCGCGGCCGCCATGGCGACCACCGCGCCCACGGCAAGCTCCGCCCGGTGCGGCACTCGGAACCGGGGATGCACGGCCGCCAGAGCCCTGGGCAGATGCCCGTCCCGGGCCATGGCGAGCGTCGTGCGGGACACCCCGAGGACCAGCGCGAGCAGCGACCCCAGCGCGGCCACCACCGCCCCCGCGCGCACCACCGGCACAAGCGCCGGCATCCCGGCCGCCCGCACGGCCTCGGCCAGCGGCGCCGTCGCGTACCCGAGCCGGCCCGCACCGAGGACGGTGAGCGCGGCGACGGCCACGCACGCGTACACCACCAGTGCGATCCCCAGGGCCAGCGGGATCGCGCGCGGGATGGTCCGTGCCGGATCCCGTACCTCCTCGCCGAGGGTCGCGATCCGCGCGTACCCGGCGAACGCGAAGAACAGCAGCCCGGCCGCCTGGAGCACCCCGCCCGCGCCGGACGACAGCCCGATGTCCAGCCGTCCGGCGCCGGCCTGCCCGGAGGCGAGGCACGAGACGACCACGGTTGCGAGGACGGCCAGCACCACGGCCACGATCACCCGCGTCAGCCACGCCGACTTCTGGATCCCGCCGTAGTTCACGGCCGTCAGCGCCCCGACCGCCGCGACCGCCACCGCGTGGGCCTGCCCCGGCCAGACGTACGCGCCCACGGTGAGCGCCATGGCCGCGCAGGACGCCGTCTTGCCGACCACGAACGCCCAGCCCGCGAGATACCCCCAGAAGGCGCCCAGCCGCTCCCGCCCGTAGACGTACGTCCCGCCGGAGGCCGGGTAGCGGGCGGCGAGGCGGGCCGAGGACATGGCGTTGCAGTAGGCCACCAGGGCCGCGAGCGCCAGCCCGGGCAGCAGCCCCGTGCCGGCCACGCGCGCGGCCGGCCCCAGGGCCGAGAAGACGCCCGCCCCGATCATCGAACCGAGACCGACGACCACGGCGTCCCGCACCCCCAGCGTGCGTCGCAGTCCGGTGTCGGAAGGTCTCACGCGCCGCACCCTACCGACCCCGCAACCAGGTGGGGGACCTGTGACGTCCTCTCCACCGACGAGACACGTACGTGTGCGTGTCGACAGCGGGTCCTCACCGGATCATCAGCAGCCGAACAGTGCGAAGACAGTTCGGAAGGGCAGGTTCACGGCATGGGCATCATCGCTTGGATCATCCTGGGCCTGGCGGCCGGAATCATCGCCAAGGTCCTCCTGCCGGGACGTGACCCCGGCGGCTTCATCGGTACGACCCTCATCGGCGTCGCCGGCGCGTTCATCGGCGGCTGGATCTCGGCCCGCTGGCTGGACCACCCGATCACCAAGAGCTTCTACGACGGAGCCACCTGGGTGGCGGCCGTCGGCGGTTCCCTGGTGCTGCTGATCGTCTATCGCATCCTGTTCGGCAACTCACGCGACTGAGCGCCGCGTCACACCGCGCGGGCGCCGTGCGCAGGAGCGACGAAGAGTGGGCCGCCCGATGCCCGGGCGGCCCACTCTTCGTGTTCTCACCGATCTCCTACCGGTGAACGCCGCCCCTTTGGATCGCTGGTGTCCTACCGGTAGTTCACGAACTGCAGCGCGAAGTCGAAGTCCTTGCCCTTCAGGAGCGCGATCACCGTCTGGAGGTCGTCGCGGCTCTTGGAGCTGACGCGCAGTTCGTCACCCTGCACCTGGGCCTTCACGCCCTTCGGACCCTCGTCGCGGATGATCTTCGCCACCTTCTTCGCGTTGTCCTGGGAGATGCCCTCCTCGATCGATGCGAAGATCTTGTACTCCTTGCCGGACAGCTGGGGCTCGCCCGCGTCCAGCGCCTTCAGCGAGATACCGCGCTTGACCAGCTTGGACTGGAAGACGTCGAGGACAGCGTTCACCCGGTCCTCGGAGTTCGCCTCCATGAGGATCTTCTCACCGGACCACGAGATCGAGGCACCCACGCCCTTGAAGTCGTAGCGCTGCGAGATCTCCTTGGCGGCCTGGTTGAGGGCGTTGTCGACCTCCTGCCGCTCGACCTTCGAGACGATGTCGAAACTGGAGTCGGCCATGTCCTGTGGCTCCTTGTATCGGGTGCGTATCGGGTGCGTGCCGGCGTGCGCGGCGGCGGCCGCCGGGCCCGGCAGGGCGCCGGACCGCATCCGCACCAGCCTAGCCACCCGGCGAGCCGACGGGTGGAGATCAATCGGGTGGCGAAGCACCCCTCCGTATCGGGTATTGTTTACGTCGTTGCCAGGGAGCACCGCCGAAAAGCGGTTCGATCTGGTCGCCACCCCGGCGGTGTGCCCGAGCGGCCAAAGGGAGCAGACTGTAAATCTGCCGGCTTCGCCTTCCCAGGTTCGAATCCTGGCGCCGCCACACTGGGGAAAACCCCCTCTGATCAGGATATTTTCCTGATCAGAGGGGGTTTTTCGTTGTCGGCATACGTTCGATTCGCCGTGGACGAGGTGCGGCCGTGCCTCACCTCGTACCGCCCGTAGCCCGTCGTCAGTGAAGCCGTCAGTCAGCGCGTGTCCCCCAGTTGGCCCCCGGGGGAGAGGATGATCACTGCATCGCATCCGTCGGTCCGGAAGAGCCGCCCATCAGGTGCCGTGCCCTGCGCGGCGATGTGCTCCCGCAGCATGCGGACGAAGTGCGGCGGGATGGGCACCGGCCGGGTACGCCGTTGTGGCCAGGGTGTTCACCGGGGGGCCGAGGTGCCGACGCGGGCGATGAGGAGGGCGATGTCGTCCTGCGCGGGGGTCGGGGCGAGGCGGTTGATGAGGGTGTCGGCTAGCTCGTCGAGGGACGGATGGGTGCCGGCGAGGAGGTGGGTGAGCTCCTCCAGGCGCTCATCGAGGTCGTGCTCGCGGGCTTCGACGAGCCCGTCGGTGTAGAGGACGAGCACGGTCCCGGGAGCGACGGGGATCTCGGTGGTCGTGTAGGAGATGCCACCGATGCCGAGCGGTGCGCCAGGGGGCAGGTCGATGAGGTGGGCAGTGCCGTCGGGGGTGATCAGGGCAGGAGGTGGGTGTCCGGCCCGGGCGAGCCAGCAGCGGTTGGCCGCGGCGTCACAGACGCCGTACAGGCATGTGGCCAGGATCGGGCCGTCGAGGTCCTGCATTGTCTGATCGAGGTGGTGCAGGAGCTGGTCGGGGGGCAGGTCCAGGCGGACGAGGGCGCGGAGTGTGCTGCGCATCTGCCCCATGACGGCGGCGGCGGGGATGCCGTGCCCCATGACGTCGCCGATGGCCAGGGCGGCCTTGTCCGGGGTCAGAGTGGCCACGTCGTACCAGTCACCGCCCACCTCACTGGCGTCGGAGGCGGGCAGGTAGCGGTGGGCGATCTCGATACCGCCAGGGGGGCTGAAGCTGCGGGGCAGCATGCTTCGTTGCAGCGTCAGAGCAGTGTCGTGCTCGCGGGCGTAGCTGAGGGCGTTGTCGATCGCCACGGCGGCCTTGGCCGCGATTTCCTCGGCATCGGACAGCTCGTCCTCCGCGAACGGGCTGGGGTTCTCCGCTCGCCAGAGGCCGATCGCACCCACAAGTGTGCGCCGTGAGTACAGCGGGGCGGTGATCAGTGAGTGCATGCCGTAGTCCAGCAGGTTGCGGGCCTGGTGGCCGTGATGGGCCCGCCATGCAGAGGAGGTACGAAGATCCGGCGCGAAGGTCGCGCTCGCGGTCGCGAGAGCGATATGTGAGTCCACGGGGTCGAGCGGGGGGTCATCGCGGACTCCACCCAGTGCGACGCGGCGAGCCCATGCGCCGTGGTCGGCGAGCGGCTCGTCGACGAGCAGGACGGGCAAGGCCAGGTCGACGGTGACGAAGTCGGCGAAGCGTGGGACCAGCACGCGCACCAGTTCCTGTGCGGTCTGCTTCGCGTCGAGAGTCGCGCCGATGACCATGCTGGCTTCGTACAACAGTCCGAGGCGCTCGTGAGCGTGACGTGCCTGCTCACGACTCTCCTCAAGGGAGCAGGCCATGGTGTTGAACGCTGTCCCGAGCTGCCCGATCTCGCCCCTGCCGGCTTCGGGCATCCGCACGGAGAGGTCGCCGTCGGCGAGCTGAGAGGCCACGCCGGCCGCCTTGCGGACCGGCCAGACGACGGCCCGGATCACGTACCCGGCGAAGGTCGCGATGAGGAGCATTGAGCCGGTAAGGCCGATCGACGCTGCCACGACCGCTTCCCGGGCGTCAGCGTTGGCCGCGCTTTCACGCGCCCTGATCAGGGCTTGCTGCGTCGAGTCGTACCGGTCGAACTGCTTCCTGAGCGCGTCGACCCGCCGCTTCCCTTCCAGCGTCGCCGCGACGCCGTGTGCACGGGAATCCCCGCGGCTCGCAGCTGCGACCAGCGGAATCGAGTAGTCGTGGATGAGGGACTCGCCGGCCTGCCTGATGTGCTGGGCCAGTGTCCTCTGGCTGGGGGTGGTGCTGAGACGTACGAGTTGCTGTGCCTGGCCGGAGAACGTGGTTCGGGCGGTCTGCCATGGCTCAAGGAACTGCTTCTCCCCGGTGATGACGAAGCCGCGCTGGCCTGTCTCCAGGTCGACGATGAGTCCCTCGACCGTCCTCGCCTGGGCGAGCGCCGTCTGTGTGCGGCGGTCGGCGGCCGTCGACTCGCCGAGCCCGATGATCGACCAGAGCAGCATCGTGAAGGCAAGCCCGATCAGTAGGGCGAGCAGCCCACCGGCGACGGCGGTAAGGGGCACCAGCCCCGCACGTGCGCGTCTCTTGCGTGGACCTGACATGCGCATCCCCTGCCCTGCGCACGAACCGGTGGCCGAGTCATCAGCAGGGCGGTCTCGCGGTGAGCTCCGTCCCCTTGAGTCTAGGTTGGGTGCGCCGGACCCGCCGGGGTGGCTGCAAAGCCGCGGTCGGCCGCCGTCCGACTCGTTTCCCCAGGTGTCCCATAGCGCCTGCTATCAGGGAAGGCGCAGGTCACAGACGTGGGCGGAGCCTGCTGCAAATCTGCCGGCTGTGCCCTCCCAGGTTCGAATCCTGGCGCCGCCACACGGGCTCTCGTCGTTTGCGCGATGTCCGATGTCCGATGTCCGATGCCTGATGCCTGATGCCTGATGCCTGATGCCTGATGCCTGATGCCTGATGCCCGATGCCGGAATCACCTGTCCCGCCCGTGCCACTGGATCTTGACCGTTTGCCATCGGACTTTGACGGACGCGAGTTTGTGTCATCGGAGTTTGATCACCGCAGGTCAGCGACTCAGCGCACCAAAGGTGCGCTGAGTCGCTGACCTGCACTTATGTGCAGTGCCTCGTAAACGTGTAGGTCAGAGCCTTGCGATCGTCATGCAGGCTGCTCGATTTGTGGGGACGGGGGGTCAGGAAGGCTTGACCGCCGAGACCGGGGTGACGGTCACCTTGTTGTCGCACTCGGCCCACACCCCGTCGTTCAGGGCGACCTGGTGCTTCCCGGAGTGCGGTAGCCCGATGACCATCGTCGGATACGTCACCGGGTCCTTGCCCGACACGCAGTAGCCGTCGGCCTCCCCCTGGACCTGGACGAAGGTCAGCTTCACCCACGCCTTGCCGTGCGGCCGGACCGTCACGGTGGCCGCCCTGCCGGTGGGGGTGACCTTGAGCGGGGTGTTGTGGGCGGGGGAGCCGTTGCCGGCGCCCGCGACCGTCGGATGGCCCTTCAGGACGCACGTCCTCCGGGAGACGTTGGTGAACTGCACGACCGCCGCCCCGGTCCCGGTCCCGACGGGCCGGTGGACGGCCTGCCAGGCGCTGACCTGGAGGGCGGAGGCCGGGCAGGCGGGCGGCGGGGTGGAGGTGGTGGTGCTCGCCGCCATGGCGGTGCCGGGCAGGATGCCGGTCACCGCCGCCGCGACGGCCGCGACCGCCGTCGTCGCCAGAGCCGCCCTGCGAATGCCGTTGCTGTGACGCATGCTGTCTTCCCCCTGAGTCGTCTCGTCCGCGGGTTTCGGTCGTCGGTTGTTGCCCCGCGGTACGCGTGGTCGTGGTACGTGAGTGCAGACAGGGCGGGAGAGCGGCAGGGTTCCGTGCGGCGACTACTTGTGATGGAACGGTGACGACAGGCTGCACCCGTGCAGATGGCCGTCAGGGCAGACAGAAGCACCTCCAGCGCGCCACGGGTTTACCACGCCCCCGGCGCGCACCGAAGGTGCGCTGCGCTGAGTCGCTGACCTGCGGTGATCAAACTCCGATGACACAAACTCGCGTCCGTCAAAGTCCGATGGCAAACGGTCAAGATCCAGTGGCACGGGACATCACCGATCGGCTCGCCCGGGGCGGTCGTCCTTCACTAGAGTCGAACGTATGAACGATGACTTGGGGATTCTGACATGAGCGGTCCGGGTGCGGGTCCTGACGGTGCGGACGATGCTGGAGCCATGGCCGGGAAGCGACCCGTCATCGTGCACCTGCCGTCCCCGAGCGGCGGCCGCCGGATCCGTGTGGACGGCGAGATCCTCGGCCTGGCGCACAACGTGCGGGACCTGGTGGAGTTCCTGCGCCGTGCGGGGCTGGAGATCGAGCCGGAGCAGGTGGCCGACTCACCGCTGATCGACTGGCGCGGGGTGGGGCCCGACCGCTGGGAGGCCGAGACCCGTACCTGACGGCGCTGTGCCCCGCGCCACCGCGCGGGGCACACTGACGGCATGTCCTCCCGACGCAGAACCTGCCCTGTGTGCCGCCGCGACATCGCCGTCGTCGCGGGCCGTTTCGCGCGGCACGACCCGCCCGGGGCGCGGGAGAACGCGGAACTCGTCTCCTGTGCCGGGTCGCGGCAGCAGGCACAACTCGCGGCGGTCCAGGCGGCGTTGGACGGATATGCCGTACCGGAGTTTCCCGGGCAGCTGCCCCTTTTCTGATCTTCTGACGTGCTTGGCTTCTGACGGGGTGACAGCGGGTGAAACCACCCGGCGCGGTGGTGGCTCCGACCGGTCAACGGCTGGTGGGCCGGCTCAGTTCCCGGCCACCGACTTCACCGCCACGGACACCGGCTGCGATCCGCTGATCAGCTCCAGCGTCAGACCGGTCGTCGCCGGGGTGTCCACCAACTCCGCGAGTACGGCCGCCACGTCGTCCCGGGGCACCGGACCGCGCCCGGTGTGCGCCTCCAGCCGGACCAGTCCGGTGCCGGCGTCGTCCGTCAGTGAACCGGGGCGCAGGATCGTCCAGTCCAGGGCCTGCTGACGGGTCACGTGCGCGTCCGCCTCGCCCTTGGCCCGCAGATACGCGTCGAAGACGTCGTTGCCCTGGTGCGCGGGATCCGCGCCCATCGAGGACACCACCACGAAGCGGCGTACGCCCGCGCGTACGGCCGCGTCCGCGAACAGCACTGCCGCGCCCTTGTCCACCGTCTCCTTGCGGGCCGTACCGCTGCCCGGGCCCGCGCCGGCCGCGAAGACCGCCGCGTCGGCGCCCTGCAGATGCGCCGCGACCTCCTCCACCGATGCGGACTCCAGGTCGAGCAGGACCGGTTCGGCACCGGCCGCCCGCAGATCGTCGCCCTGCTCCGCCTTGCGGATGATCCCCGCGACCTCGTCCCCGCGCGCGGAGAGCAGGCGCTCCAGCCGCAGCGCGATCTGACCATGACCACCAGCGATGACAATGCGCATGAATCCGACCGTACGCCCGAAGAAGCGCATCCGCCGCATGAGTTAACCGGCATGGCCGGAGCGCGCCGGGCTCACGCGCATGCGCACGCGCCCGGCGTGCGTGGCCGGGTGCAGGGCGCGTGTTCGTGATCGTGCGCCCGGCGTGCGCTCAGAGCGCCCCGTGCCCCCTCACGACAGTTCGCCCCGTCCCTGTCGCGGCAGCCCCAGCTCCGCGGTCGCCGCCGAGTTGCAGTACTCGCGGACCGCGCTCGTGCGCGCGACCACGCGCCCCCGGTGGACCACGATCCGGCTGTAGGCCAGGGAGAGGACGCCGGACAGGCGGTCGCCGCGTACGGCCAGCAGGTCGGCGGGGAAGCCCGCCTCCACGCGCACTTCCGGCAGGCCCAGGACCGCGCGGGCCGAGGTGCTCACGGTGTCGTAGGCGTCCTGCGGGCGCAGGCCGTGGGCGGAGGCGAGGAGATAGGCCGCCTCCAGGGGGTCGCCGCGGCCGACGGGATTGGAGACGTCGCGCAGCGCGCCGCTGCCGGCCGCCACCCGCACCCCGGCCGAGCGCAGCAGTCGTACCGGAGGCGTGCCCCGGCGGTCGGTGGCGCAGCAGCCGCCCTGAGGCAGGCACACCACCGCGACTCCGGCCGCCGCGAGCTGGTCGGCGGCCCTGGAGGCGGCTTCGGCGGGCAGGCGCCCGAGACCGGCGCACGGCCCGATCGTCACGCCGGGGCGCAGGCCCCCCGCCATGGCCGCGAGCCGGGACAACCGGCCCGGATCGGTGGCGTCCGTGTGCAGGTCCACCGGACAGCCGTGTTCGGAGGCCACCTCCAGGACCGTCTCGACGTAGCCCGCGGGATCGGGGTCCAGGTCCGGGCAGCCGCCCACCACCGAGGCGCCCATCTTCAGCGCGTCGCGCAGCATCGCGAGCCCGTCGGCCCCGGCCACGCCGGTCAGCAGCCGGGGTGTCGCCACCGCCGTCAGCTCCGCGAGCCCCCGCAGCGACCGCCTCGCCTGCAGGACGGCGCCCAGTGCGCCGAGTCCCTGGACGTCGCCCACGCGCACGTGCGCGCGTACCGCCGTCGCCCCGTGCCCGAGCTGCAGTAGGGCCGCCTCCGTCGCCCTGCGCTGGACGTCTTCGGCGGCGTGCGGCACCGGGCCTGGCCGTTCGGCGGACAGGGCGGTGTCGCCGTGCGCGTGGGGTTCAGCCGGCGCCGGCAGGAGCAGATAGCCGCTGAGGTCCACGCGCACGGCGCCCGTGCGGGCCTGGCCCGGCGCCAGGCTGCCCGCCGTGCCCACCGCCTCGATGCGCCCGCCGCCGAGCCGTACGTCCACGGTCCTGCCGTCGGTGAGCCGCGCCCCGCACAGCAGCAGGGCGGCCGGGTCGGACTGTCCGGAGGATCCCGGGGAGTTCGACGGCGGATGGGGCTGCGGCTGGCTGTCGGGCATCGCGCTCCAGGGTCGAGGCCGGGCTCGGGGCGGGCCCGCGTGAGGGATGCGGGGACGTGGGCCCCCAAGATCACGCAGAGCGAGTCGAGCCTAGGGTGGCGAGCCGCGCGGGGCGCGCAGGAGCGCAATAGTCGTACCGGTGTGGTCCGCACACGGCGGTACCGGCGTCGCACCCGCGCGGGAGCGACGCCGCTGCCGTCGACGTCTACGCGCGCGTGCCTCGCTGTTCGTCCGGCGAACCCGGGCCGGTCACGCCCCCGTCGTCGCCCCCGTGCGCGAGATGCCCGGCGCGAGAAGGTCCCGCACAGGGGCCCCGTGCGGCCCGTGACCCCACTCCTCCTGCGCCCCAGGAGGCGGCTGTGCGGGCCGAGATGGGGGGCTGGCCGGGCGGCCGGATACGGATTTGGGTGAACGGCGGCGGACCGTGTAATGTCTTCATCGCTCGCCCCAATAGCTCAGTCGGCAGAGCGTCTCCATGGTAAGGAGAAGGTCAACGGTTCGATTCCGTTTTGGGGCTCTGGTGTGAGAGGTTCCCGTCGAGAGGCGGGGCCCGATCGCATCAAAGCGGTGTAGCTCAGTCGGTAGAGCAAGCGGCTCATAATCGCTGTGTCACCGGTTCAAGTCCGGTCACCGCTACTGACAGTAGCCGATTGTGGGGTCGGTCCTTCGATCGGCTACTCTTTTATGCGTTAATCCAGTCAATCCGTTCGTCTTAGGAGCACTCACGTGGCTGCCACCGACGTCCGCCCGAAGATCACGCTGGCCTGCGTGGAGTGCAAGGAGCGGAACTACATCACCAAGAAGAACCGGCGTAACAACCCGGATCGCCTTGAGATGAAGAAGCACTGCCCGCGTTGCAACGCGCACACCGCGCACCGCGAAACGCGATAATCAGGCTCGTACGCGAGGCCGTCCCCTTCCGAGGGGGCGGCCTCGCGTCGTTTCATCAGCCCGTCGGCCGGGGCCCCCGCGTTCCCCGGCCGGTTTGCGGCTAATTTGGGGCCATCACAGCAGACATCAGGAGGTACCGGGCCATGGCGCTCGACCAGTCCTTCGTTGGACGGACCTACCCGCCCACCGCGCCCTACGAGGTGGGCCGGGAGAAGATCCGCGAGTTCGCCGAGGCGGTGGGAGAGGCCAACCCGGTGTACACGGACCCGGAGGCCGCGAAGGCGTTCGGTCACTCCGATGTGATCGCCCCGCCGACCTTCGTGTTCTCCATCACCTTCCGGGCCGCGGGCCAGGTCGTCGAGGACCCCCAGCTCGGCCTCGACTACAGCCGCGTGGTGCACGGCGACCAGAAGTTCGCCTACAGCCGCCCGGTGCGCGCCGGCGACCGGCTCACGGTCACCTCCACCATCGAGGCGATCAAGTCCCTCGCGGGCAACGACATCCTGGACATCCGCGGTGAGGTGCACGACGAGGCGGGCGAGCACGTCGTGACCGCCTGGACCAAGCTCGTGGCCCGCGCGGCCGAGGAGGCGTGAGGACCTGATGACGGCGAAGATCGCGTACGACGACGTCGAGGTCGGCACCGAACTGCCGGCGCAGACCTTCCCCGTGACCCGCGCCACCCTCGTGCGCTACGCGGGCGCCTCCGGGGACTTCAACCCGATCCACTGGAACGAGAAGTTCGCCAAGGAGGTCGGCCTGCCGGACGTCATCGCGCACGGCATGTTCACCATGGCCGAGGCGATCCGCGTGGTCACCGACTGGACCGGGGACCCGGGCGCGGTCGTGGAGTACGGCGTCCGCTTCACCAAGCCCGTCGTCGTGCCGAACGACGACGACGGCGCCCGGATCGAGGTCAGCGGCAAGGTCGCGGCCAAGCTGGACGACAACACCGTCCGCGTGGACCTGACGGCGACCAGCGGCGGCCAGAAGGTGCTGGGCATGTCCCGCGCGGTCGTACGACTGGCCTGACGGCCCGCATGAAGCTCTGAGGTAAGGGGCGTCCTCCATGGTGGGACGCCCCTTACGCGCGTCTGCGGCCAGCAGGCCTTGCCAAGTTAGTGATTGAGTACTAACTTACTTTCCGTGGTCAGGATGAGCGCAGAAGAGCGACGCGAGAGCGTCATCCGCGCGGCGATCGCCGAGTTCGCGCAGAGGGGCTACTACGGCACGTCCACAGAGGCGATCGCGACCCGCGTGGGTGTCTCGCAGCCGTACCTCTTCCGGCTCTTCGCGGGCAAGAAGGCGATCTTCGCCGCCGCGTCACTGCGGTGCGTGGAGGACATCTGCCGGGTCTTTGAGGTGGCGGCCGAGGGGCTGGAGGGCGAGGAGGCCCTGCATGCCATGGCGAACGCCTATGTGCGACTGATCACGGAGCATCCCGAGAAACTCCAGATGCAGATGCAGACGTACATCACGGTCGCGGCGGCCGAGGCGGAGGGGGACCACGAGTTCGGCGAGGCCGTACGGGCCGCCTGGGTCAAGCTCTGGGACACCGTTCATGTGCCGCTGGGGGCGGACGACAGTGACACCACGACATTCCTGGCGTACGGAATGCTCATCAACACCCTCGCCGCCATGGGGTTTCCGCCCGAACACCGGGTCTGGCAGGGGATGTATCCGTCGGCCCGGATCACCGGGCGGCTGGAGAAGTAGCGGAACGAGGCGATGGTCCCGCGTCTTTCGCATCCGCGAAAGTTAGTCATCAATAACTAACTCGAAATCGCTGACAAGAGATCGCTGACAAGAGATCGCTGACAAGAGATCACTCTCTGGGGGAGAGATGTCACAGCAGACCGCACCGAGCTCAGGCCGCGGGGGCGCCGCCTGGGCCCTCGTCATCACCAGCGTCGCCGGATTCATGGCGGCCCTGGACAACCTCGTCGTCACCACCGCCCTGCCCTCCATCCGCAAGGACCTCGGAGGAGCGCTGGACGACCTCGAATGGACCGTGAGCGCCTACACGCTCACCTTCGCGGTCCTGCTGATGTTCGGCGCCGCGCTCGGCGACCGCTTCGGGCGCCGCCGGCTCTTCATCGCCGGGCTCGCCGTCTTCACCGGCGCCTCCGCCGCCGCGGCCATGGCGCCCGGCATCGGCTCCCTGATCGCCGCCCGCGCGGTGCAGGGCGTCGGCGCGGCGGTCATGATGCCGCTCACGCTGACCCTGCTGACCGCGGCCGTGCCCGCCGCCAAGCGCGGGATGATGTACGGCATCTGGGGCGCCGTCAACGGCCTCGCCGTCGCCTCCGGACCGCTCATCGGCGGCAGCCTCACCGAGCACGTCTCCTGGCACTGGATCTTCTGGCTGAACGTGCCGCTCGGCCTGGCCGTGCTGCCGCTCGCCCGGCTGCGCCTCGCCGAGTCCTACGGCACCGGCGCCCGGCTCGACGTCCCCGGCACGCTGCTCGCCAGCGGCGGGCTCTTCGGGATCGTCTACGGCCTGGTCCGCGGGCCCTCCGACGGCTGGACCGACGCCGTGGTGCTCACCGCGCTGTTCGCCGGCGCCGCCCTGCTCGCCGGTTTCGTGATCTACAGCTCGCGCGCGGCGAACCCGATGCTCCCCATGCGACTGTTCCGCTCCCGCGCCTTCGCCGGGATCAACGCGGCCAGCCTGCTGATGTTCGTCGGGATGTTCGGCTCGATCTTCCTGCTCAGTCAGTACATGCAGGGCGTGCTCGGGTACTCGCCCACCGAGGCGGGCCTCAGGATGCTGCCGTGGACCGGCATGCCGATGCTCGTCGCGCCGATCGCCGGAATCCTCTCCGACCGCATAGGCGGCCGCCCGGTCGTCGCCGCGGGCCTGTTCCTGCAAGCCGTAGGACTCGGCTACATGGCCGTCGTGGCCACTGTGGACGCCTCCTACACCGCCCAGCTGCCCGCCCTGATCCTCAGCGGGATCGGCATGGCCCTGTACTTCGCGCCGGCCGCCAACCTCGTGATGTCCAGCGTCCGCCCGCAGGAGCAGGGCATCGCCTCCGGCGCGAACAACGCGCTGCGCGAGGTGGGCGGCGCGCTCGGCATCGCCGTGATGTCGTCGATCTTCTCCGCGCAGGGCGGTTACGACAGCGCGCAGAGCTTCGTGGACGGCCTGCGGCCCGCCCTGGTCACCGGCTCGGCGGTGGTCGCCGTCGCCGCGCTCGCGGCCCTGGCGATCCCGGCCCGCCGGAGCGCCGGCCGGGTGGACGCGGGAGAGGAGCAGACGTCCGGCCGCGCAGGGGAGACCGGCCCCCTGCAAGCCGCTTCCCTGGAGACCTCCGCCCGCTGACGCGGAGGCCTCGCCGAAGGGAGCCCGCGATGCCCGTTCTTCCCCGGACCGTGCCGACTGCTGGGCCGCGGGACACGTCTTCGCCTCCCGCTTCGAGGCCCGCACCCTGGGCGGCGCCCCGCGCTTCCTCGCCCGTGCCCCGGCGGTACGGAGTCGGATCGGCCACGCGCGCGCTGCCTACGGCGCCGCCCTCAGGGAGCAGCCCCTGCGGGCGGACCTTCTGGACGCCGTCCGCCGGGAGTCCGCCGACGCGCTGAAGGCCGTCGCGCACTCCGACGCCCACCGGCCGACCTCCCGCGACAACTGCCGCCGAGCCGGGCGGAGGCGGAACGGCGGCTGAAGACGTAGACCGCGGGACGGCAGTGGCGTCCCGCGGTCACCTTCATCTGTACGCGCGCGTGGCCCTGACGGCATGGGGCCACGCGCGCGTGCAGGCAGGGCTGCGCATGCACGTTGTCGGCAGCCCGACGCGGACCGTGGGCCAGAAGGCCGGGGGAAGGGCGGCCCGCGCGTGTGCGGGGCTGTCGGAGGCGTCTCGTAGTCTTGGGCCCGTGCAGGTACTCCACGACGCCCCCCTTGCCCCGCTGACCACCTTCCGGCTGGGCGGTCCCGCGACGCGGCTGGTCACCGCCGTGACCGACGCCGAGGTGATCGACGCCGTCCGCGAGGCCGACGACAGCGGGACCCCGCTGCTGGTCATCGGCGGCGGATCGAACCTGGTCATCGGCGACAAGGGCTTCGACGGCACCGCCCTGCGCATCGCCACGCGCGGGGTCGAGCTGCGCGGTACGACGCTGGAGCTGGCCGCCGGCGAGGTGTGGACGGACGCCGTGGCCCGCGCGGTCGAGGCGGGCCTCGCCGGGATCGAGTGCCTGGCGGGAATCCCGGGATCCGCGGGCGCCACGCCGATCCAGAACGTGGGCGCCTACGGCCAGGAGATCTCCTCCACCCTCACCGAGGTCGTCGCCTACGACCGGCGTGCCGGCGAGACCATCACGCTGACGAACGAGGAGTGCGCCTTCTCGTACCGCCACAGCCGCTTCAAGGCGGACCCCGAGCGCTATGTCGTGCTGCGCGTCCGCTTCGAGCTGGAGGACGCGGGCGGGCTGTCCGCGCCCGTCAAGTACGCCGAGACGGCCCGTGTGCTCGGCGTCGAGCCCGGCGACCGGGTGCCGTTGGCCGTCGCCCGCGAGACCGTGCTGAAGCTGCGCGCCGGCAAGGGCATGGTGCTCGACGCCGAGGACCACGACACCTGGTCGGCCGGGTCCTTCTTCACCAATCCGATCGTCACCGACGAGCAGTTCGCCGTGTTCCACGCGCGCGTGCGCGAGCGGCTGGGGGAGGGCGTCGAGCCGCCCGCGTACCCGGCGGGTGAGGGCCGTACGAAGACCTCCGCGGCCTGGCTGATCGACAAGGCGGGCTTCACCAAGGGCTACGGCAGCGGGCCCGCCCGCCTCTCCACCAAGCACACCCTCGCCCTCACCAACCGCGGCGACGCCACCACGGAGGACCTGCTCGCGCTGGCCCGCGAGGTCGTCGCCGGCGTCCGCGAGGCCTTCGGGATCACGCTGGTCAACGAACCGGTGACGGTCGGCGTCAGCCTGTAGCCACCCGGACTCGGCCGACCGGCCGGGCCGGCCGTACCGGTTCAGTACGCCACTCCCACCCCCTGCTTCACCGTCCCCTCGTCGTCGATCATCGACAGCATCGCGTGCGCGACGTCCGCGCGGGCGATGAAGCGGCCCCTGCGCGGAAAGCCGCCGACGGCGGTGCGGTACCGGCCGGTGAGCGGCTTGTCCTGGAGGCGAGGCGGGCGTACGGACGTCCAGTCCGTGCTGCTGCGGGACAGCTCGGCCTCCATTGCGCGCAGGTCGGCGTAGACGTCCTTGAGGATCGCGGAGACCAGGCCGCGCATACCGCGGTCCAGCGGGCCGTCGTCCTCGGGCGCGGGGCCGACCGGGCCGGCGCTGACCACCAGCAGCCGTCGTACGCCCTCCGCCTCCATGGCCCGCAGGACCGTGCGGGTCAGCCGGGTGGCGATCCCGGCGTCCTTGCGGCTGCGCGGGCCCAGGCCGGACAGGACCGCGTCCCGGCCCCGGACCGCGGCGCGCAGGTCCTCCGAGTCGGTCAGGTCGGCGCGGACGACCTGGAGGCGGTCGCCGGTGACCCCGAGCCCGGCCGGGTCCCGTACGACGGCCGTGACCTCGTGACCGGCGTCGAGGGCCTGGCGGACCACTTCACGCCCGATCCCTCCGGTGGCGCCGAAAACGGTGAGCTTCATGGTGACTCCCGTACTACGCAGAGGTGGGTGAGCATTTACTCACCTTGTCGCCCTCTAGAGTGGGTAAGTACTCACCCACTCGTCAAGCCGATTGGACGCCCCATGGAGCCGAAGCCGGCGCGTGTCCGCATCCTCGACGCCGCCCACGAGCTGATGCTCACGGTCGGACTCGCCCGCGCCACCACCAAGGAGATCGCGCGCGGGGCCGGCTGCTCGGAAGCGGCTCTCTACAAGTACTTCGACAGCAAGGAGGAGCTGTTCGTCCGGGTCCTCACCGAGAGGCTGCCGCGTCTCACCCCGCTGCTCGGCAGTCTCGCCGCCGAACCGGGACAGGGCACCCTGGAGGGCAACCTGACCGAGATCGCGCGCCAGGCCGCACTCTTCTACGAGCAGAGCTTCCCGATCGCCGCCTCCCTGTACGCCGAGACGCAGCTCAAGAAGCGGCACGACGACGCCCTGCGGAAGATCGGTGCCGGCCCGCACATGCCGATCGAGGGCCTGGACACCTACCTGCGCGCCGAGCAGACCGCCGGCCGCGTCCGCGCCGACGCCGACACCTTCGCCGCCGCCTCCCTGCTGCTGGGCGCCTGTGCCCAGCGCGCGTTCGCCTACGAGGCGACCGACACGGGGGAGCGGCCGCCGCCGGACGAGTTCGCCGCGCGGCTCGCCAGGACGCTGCTGGGCGGAATCTCCGTCGCGGAGCCCTCGGCCCGACCCTCACGCTGAGGGCATGACAAACCCCTCCCGGACGCCCCTCCCGGACGACCCACCCGCGCGGCACACCGCGCGCAAGGGACCCTCGTGACGGTCCGCGCCGACGGGGGCCGACGGGGCACGCGCGCGTACGTCGTTTTTCCTCGGCGGCCGGGACGTGTTCGTCGAGACGGCCACTGGTTCGCCCACTGGGGCGTGCGACGCTGATGGTCCGCCCCGCCCCCGCTTCAGACGGCCGGGCGGGCCAGCCACTCGTCCACGCCGGCCAGCAGCCGTGCCCTGACGTCGTCCGGGGCGGCCGAGCCCCGCACCGACTGGCGTGCCAGCTCCGCGATCTCGGCGTCCGAGAAGCCGTGGGAGTGCCGGGCGATCTCGTACTGGTCGGCCAGCCGGGAGCCGAACAGCAGCGGGTCGTCGGCGCCGAGGGCCATCGGGACGCCCGCCTCGAAAAGCGTGCGCAGCGGGACGTCCTCGGGCTTCTCGTACACACCGAGCGCCACGTTCGACGCCGGGCACACCTCGCAGGTCACGCCCCGGTCGGCCAGCCGCTTCAGCAGCCGCGGGTCTTCCGCCGCGCGCACCCCGTGCCCGATCCGCGAGGCGTGCAGGTCGTCCAGGCAGTCACGCACGGACGCCGGTCCGGTCAGCTCGCCGCCGTGCGGGGCGGACAACAGGCCGCCCTCGCGCGCGATGTGGAAGGCCCGGTCGAAGTCCCGCGCCAGGCCACGCCGTTCGTCGTTGGACAGCCCGAAGCCGACCACGCCCCGGTCCGCGTACCGCACCGCCAGCCGGGCCAGGGTGCGCGCGTCCAGCGGGTGCTTCATGCGGTTGGCGGCGACCAGGAGGCGCATGCCGAGTCCGGTCTCCCGGGAGGTCGTGTCCACGGCGTCCAGGATGATCTCCAGCGCCGGGATCAGACCGCCCAGCCGGGGCGCGTACGACGTCGGGTCCACCTGGATCTCCAGCCAGCCCGAGCCGTCCTTGAGGTCCTCCTCGGCGGCCTCCCGGACGAGGCGCTGGATGTCCTCCGGCTCGCGCAGGCAGGAGCGTGCCGCGTCGTACAGCCGCTGGAAACGGAACCAGCCGCGCTCGTCCGTGGCCCGCAGTCTCGGCGGCTCGCCGCTGGTCAGCGCCTCCGTCAGGGCGTCGGGCAGTCGTACGCCGTACTTGTCGGCCAGTTCCAGCACGGTGTCCGGTCGCATCGAGCCGGTGAAGTGCAGGTGCAGATGGGCTTTCGGCAGTTCAGAGAGATCACGTACACGCTCCATTCCAGGATCCTGCCGTACGGACGTGTCGTCCCGGTAGCCGTTTCCCTGTTAGTGGCCTTGCTCGCACGAACGAACGAGGGGCACCTGCCGACGTCGGCAGGTGCCCCTCGTTCAAAAATGGACCGTTCAGTCCCGCATCAGTCCCGCGCCTCCGCGAGCAGCTTCTGCATCCGGCTCACGCCCTCGACGAGGTCCTCGTCACCGAGCGCGTACGACAGCCGCAGGTAGCCCGGCGTACCGAAGGCCTCGCCCGGGACGACCGCGACCTCGGCCTCCTCCAGGATCAGCGCGGCCAGCTCGACCGAGTTCTGCGGGCGCTGACCGCGGATGTCCTTGCCGATGAGGGCCTTGACCGACGGGTAGGCGTAGAAGGCGCCCTCGGGCTCCGGGCAGAGCACGCCGTCGATCTCGTTGAGCATCCGCACGATGGTCTTGCGGCGGCGGTCGAAGGCCTCGCGCATCTTCTCGACGGCGGCCAGGTCGCCGGAGACGGCGGCCAGGGCGGCCACCTGGGCCACGTTGGAGACGTTCGAGGTTGCGTGCGACTGCAGGTTCGTCGCGGCCTTGACGACGTCCTTCGGGCCGACGACCCAGCCCACGCGCCAGCCGGTCATGGCGTACGTCTTGGCGACACCGTTGACCACCACGCACTTGTCGCGCAGCTCGGGCAGGAGCGCCGGCAGGGACACGGCGGCCGCGTCGCCGTACACCAGGTGCTCGTAGATCTCGTCCGTGAGCACCCACAGGCCGTGCTCCAGGGCCCAGCGGCCGATCGCCTCGGTCTCCTGCTCGGAGTACACCGCGCCGGTCGGGTTGGACGGGGAGACGAAGAGGACGACCTTGGTCTTCTCCGTGCGCGCCGCCTCCAGCTGGTCCACGGTGACGCGGTAGCCGGTGGTCTCGTCGGCCACGACCTCCACCGGGACACCGCCCGCGAGGCGGATCGACTCGGGGTACGTCGTCCAGTACGGCGCCGGGACGATGACCTCGTCGCCCGGGTCGAGGATCGCGGCGAACGCCTCGTAGATGGCCTGCTTGCCGCCGTTGGTGACGAGGATCTGCGAGACGTCGGGCTCCCAGCCCGAGTCGCGCAGCGTCTTCGCGGCGATCGCGGCCTTCAGTTCGGGCAGGCCGCCGGCCGGGGTGTAGCGGTGGTACTTGGGGTTCTTGCAGGCCTCGACGGCCGCCTCGACGATGTACTCCGGGGTCGGGAAGTCGGGCTCACCGGCGCCGAAGCCGATCACCGGACGCCCGGCGGCCTTCAGGGCCTTGGCCTTGGCGTCCACGGCGAGGGTGGCGGACTCGGAGATCGCGCCGACTCGGGCGGAGACCCGGCGCTCGGTGGGAGGGGTTGCAGCGCTCATGGAGCCCATCGTTCCAGACTGGAAACGCCATGGGCACGCGGGTTTCACAGACTGAACAACCAGGGGGCGGGACCTGAACACGGGTCCGAATCCGGGCTCCTGCCAGGACGATCTTTGGCCGAACGGCCCCGGACGGGCACTTTCTGTTCGACGCCGGGCCGTGGACCACGTACACTCACTCCTCGTTGGCTTTCAGCAGCCGCCGCCACCGGTGCACACCGAGCACCGAGCCGGATGCGGTACGTTGGGGGACACACAAAGGGTCGTAGCTCAATTGGTAGAGCACCGGTCTCCAAAACCGGCGGTTGGGGGTTCAAGTCCCTCCGGCCCTGCTACACACACCGCCAGGATGTGTGCGCATGTACGTTCAGCAATGCACCGCCGTGCGGCTCAGAAACCGGGCGCGGCACGGCCACGACCCGGGATCAGGTGAGGACGCATGACGGACGCCGTGGGCTCCATCGATACGCCTGATGCCCAGGACGAGGTGTCCGAGTCCAAGAAGAAGGCCCGCAAGGGCGGCAAGCGTGCCAAGAAGGGCCCGCTGAAGCGCCTGGCCACCTTCTACCGCCAGATCGTCGCGGAACTCCGCAAGGTCGTCTGGCCGACTCGCAACCAGCTGACGTCGTACACCACTGTGGTGATCTTCTTCGTCGCCATCATGATCGCCCTGGTGACCGTGATTGACTATGGGCTCAACCACGCGGCCAAGTACGTCTTCGGCTGAGCCAAGAGCGAAGGGCGCCGTGGTACCGGCGCCCGTTTTCGCATGTTCCACCCCTATGTATCCAGGAAGAAGCAGCCATCGTGTCTGACCCGAACCTGAACGACGCCATCGAGCCGGACGAGACGGTGGACGACGAGCTCGACATCGTCGAGGGCGCGGACGAGCAGGACGAGTTCGAGGCTGCCGAGGCCGACGCCGGCGAGCCGGCCGAAGAGGCCGCGCTGCACGTCGAGGACGAGGACCAGGCCGAGGAGTCCGAGGAGGAGGCCGCCGCCGTCGCGGAGGCCGCCGAGGAGGAGCCTGCCGCGCCCGTCGACCCCGTCGAGGCCCTGCGCGAGGAACTGCGCACCCTGCCCGGCGAGTGGTACGTGATCCACACCTACGCCGGTTACGAGAACCGCGTGAAGACCAACCTGGAGCAGCGCGCCGTCTCGCTGAACGTCGAGGACTACATCTTCCAGGCCGAGGTGCCGCAGGAAGAGGTCGTCCAGATCAAGAACGGCGACCGCAAGACGATCAAGCAGAACAAGCTGCCGGGTTACGTCCTGGTCCGTATGGACCTGACCAACGAGTCCTGGGGCGTCGTCCGCAACACCCCGGGTGTCACCGGCTTCGTCGGCAACGCCTACGACCCGTACCCGCTGACCCTGGACGAGATCGTCAAGATGCTCGCCCCGGAGGCCGAGGAGAAGGCCGCCCGCGAGGCCGCCGAGGCCGAGGGCAAGCCCGCTCCGCAGCGCAAGGTCGAGGTCCAGGTGCTGGACTTCGAGGTCGGCGACTCGGTCACCGTCACCGACGGCCCGTTCGCCACGCTGCAGGCGACCATCAACGAGATCAACCCCGACTCCAAGAAGGTCAAGGGCCTGGTGGAGATCTTCGGTCGCGAGACGCCGGTCGAGCTCTCCTTCGACCAGATCCAGAAGAACTAGTTCTTTCTGGACGTACCGCTTCCGCGCAGGTCAGGCGGGCTGCCCACAGCCGGTCTGACCTGCTCGGTTTTTAGCCGCGCATCCATACCCGTTATCGTTGTGCGGTATGCCTGCGTCAGGATCGCGATCCTCGCGCGGGCATGGACCCGAATCGAAAGGACCCGGAGAGCTATGCCTCCCAAGAAGAAGAAGGTCACGGGGCTCATCAAGCTCCAGATCAACGCCGGTGCGGCGAACCCGGCCCCGCCGGTCGGCCCCGCGCTCGGTCAGCACGGCGTCAACATCATGGAGTTCTGCAAGGCCTACAACGCCGCGACCGAGTCGCAGCGCGGTTGGGTCATCCCGGTGGAGATCACGGTCTACGAGGACCGTTCCTTCACCTTCGTCACCAAGACGCCGCCGGCCGCGAAGATGATCCTCAAGGCCGCGGGTGTCGAGAAGGGCTCCGGCGAGCCGCACAAGACCAAGGTCGCCAAGATCACCGAGGCGCAGGTCCGCGAGATCGCCACGACCAAGATGCCCGACCTCAACGCCAACGACCTGGACGCCGCGTCGAAGATCATCGCCGGCACCGCCCGTTCCATGGGCATCACGGTCGAGGGCTGACCTCAACCCCGCAAAGCAAGACGTGGCAGGGCCTGCTCGGCCCGTAACCACGACTCCTTTCAGAACACACAGGAGCAGTTGTGAGCAAGCGCAGCAAGGCTCTCCGCGCTGCGGACGCCAAGATCGACCGGGAGAAGCTGTACGCCCCGCTCGAGGCCGTCCGTCTCGCCAAGGAGACCTCCACGACCAAGTTCGACGGCACCGTCGAGGTCGCCTTCCGCCTGGGTGTCGACCCGCGCAAGGCCGACCAGATGGTCCGTGGCACCGTGAACCTTCCGCACGGCACCGGTAAGACCGCCCGGGTCCTGGTCTTCGCGACCGGTGACCGTGCCGAGGCCGCGCGTGCCGCGGGCGCCGACATCGTCGGCGCCGACGAGCTGATCGACGAGGTGGCGAAGGGCCGTCTGGACTTCGACGCCGTCGTCGCCACCCCGGACCTCATGGGCAAGGTCGGCCGCCTCGGCCGCGTCCTCGGCCCGCGTGGTCTGATGCCGAACCCGAAGACCGGCACCGTGACCCCGGACACCGCCAAGGCTGTGACCGAGATCAAGGGCGGCAAGATCGAGTTCCGCGTCGACAAGCACTCGAACCTGCACTTCATCATCGGCAAGGCGTCCTTCGAGGACGACAAGCTGGTGGAGAACTACGGCGCCGCGCTGGAGGAGATCCTCCGTCTGAAGCCGTCCGCCGCCAAGGGTCGCTACATCAAGAAGGCCGCCATCACCACCACGATGGGCCCCGGCATTCCGGTCGACCCGAACCGCACCCGTAACCTCCTCACCGAGGAGGACCCGGCCGCCGTCTGAGCCCCGCGCTCATCCCGGTAGCCGCGTCAGGTACGCGTGACAGAGGGCGGGCCCCGCAACCTTCGAGGTGCGGGGCCCGTCCTTTCTTTGTGCGAACTTTCGTACGACTGTCAGTGCCCTGGACTAGCGTGCAGGCACAGGACTCGCAACAGGGGTGGGACGAGACATGAAGAGCACGATCGTGCGCCGGGCGACCTTTTCCCTCGCGGTGGTCGCCGCGCTGACCGGGGTGGCCGCCTGCGGCTCCGCGGGCGCCGGGAAGGGCGACAAGGCAGCCGGCCAGCCCGTGGTCCGGGTCAGCCCCATCGCCGCGCTGCGCTCCGCCGAGCAGTCCACGGACAAGGCGGACTCGGCCAAGGTGCGCTCCGTCATGTCCCTCGGCGGCGCCGTCACGACGACGATGAGCGGCGCGGTCAGCTGGCACCACGGCACCACGGGCGACCTCACCCTCACCTACACCGGCGGCAAGCTGGCCGAGGGGATGCGCAGGATCGGCATGCCGAGCATCGAGGGCCGCTTCCTGCCGGACGCCCTCTACGTGAGGATGAACGACCAGTTCGCCCAGCGCATGGCCGGCAAGCACTGGCTGAAGTACTCGTACGAGGACTACGCCAAGTCCACCGGCGGATCCGGCGCGTCCATGAAGGGCCAGCTGCAGCACAGCACGCCGAACCAGTCGGTGAAGCTGCTGCTCGCCTCCGGGGACGTGAAGAAGGTGGGCGAGGACACGGTCTCCGGAGTGCGCGCCACGCACTACGCGGGCACGATCGACGTCGCAGACCTCGCCGGCCGGAACAGGCAGCTCACCGCCGACCAGCTGGCCGCCGTGAAGAAGCAGCTCAACGAGGCGGGCATCACCACCGAGCGGGTGGACATCTGGCTCAACGGCCAGAGTCTCCTGGTCAAGTCGGTCTCCAAGGCCGACACGAAGCAGGGCCCCCTGCAGGTCACCAACTCCTACAGCGACTACGGCGTGCCGGTCTCCACCGAGGTGCCCCCGGCCGCCGACACCAAGGACTTCAAGGACCTGCTGAAGTCCCTCGGAACCCCCGGGTCGGCGAACAGCTCGACCGGCTCCACCATCGGCGTCCCCGGGGCCGGCACCGCCGTCAGCTCCTGATCCCACCGGGACCGGGGCCCGATTTGCTCGAGTGCGCCCCGGTCCCGTACTCTCCTACAGAAGCCAAAGACCGCTGGTCGTTGCCGTGCACTCGAACGAGGGTGCGGTGGCCGAAGGATCCGCTGAAAAGTGGACGACCCGCGCAGGTGTCAGTGGAAGAACTCCCGGAGCACGCGCTCTTCGTGTGTGCAGCCGGTCGAGTCCGCCCCGTGCGCCTGCGCCGGGGCGTTTCGTTTCCCCAGTCCTCCTTCGGGTCCGCGCGGTCAGAATCACCCGGAAGGAGGCCGAGGCTCTATGGCGAGGCCCGACAAGGCTGCCGCAGTGGCCGAGTTGACGGAGCAGTTCCGCAACTCCAACGCTGCCGTGCTGACCGAGTACCGCGGTCTCACCGTGGCGCAGCTCAAGACGCTGCGCCGGTCGCTCGGTGAGAACGCGCAGTACGCCGTGGTGAAGAACACGCTGACCAAGATTGCGGCCAACGAGGCCGGGATCACGACGCTGGACGACCTGTTCAACGGTCCGACGGCTGTCGCCTTCGTCACCGGTGACCCGGTGGAGTCGGCGAAGGGTCTCCGTGACTTCGCCAAGGACAACCCGAATCTCGTCATCAAGGGCGGTGTCCTTGACGGCAAGGCGCTGTCCGCCGACGAGATCAAGAAGCTTGCGGACCTCGAGTCCCGCGAGGTTCTGCTCAGCAAGCTGGCCGGTGCCTTCAAGGGCAAGCAGTCCCAGGCTGCTTCGCTCTTCCAGGCGCTGCCGTCGAAGCTCGTCCGCACCGTGGACGCGCTTCGCGCCAAGCAGGCCGAGCAGGGCGGTGCCGAGTAATTCGGCTCGCTTTCTGATCCTGGCCGCATGACGCGGCGAGGGTCTCAGCGGGCCGACGTACGCCCGCCACATCCAGTACATCCGGCACCTGCCGATTGAGTGGAAGGACCGCCATCATGGCGAAGCTCACCCAGGACGAGCTGCTTGCCCAGTTCGAGGAGATGACCCTCATCGAGCTCTCCGAGTTCGTGAAGGCCTTCGAGGAGAAGTTCGACGTCACCGCCGCTGCCGCCGCCCCGGTCGTCGTTGCCGGCGCCGCTGGTGCCGGTGCGGGCGCCGAGGCCGTCGAGGAGAAGGACGAGTTCGACGTCGTCCTCACCGGCGCCGGCGACAAGAAGATCCAGGTCATCAAGGTCGTGCGTGAGCTGACCTCGCTGGGTCTGAAGGAGGCCAAGGACCTCGTCGACGGCACCCCGAAGCCGGTTCTCGAGAAGGTCAACAAGGAGGCCGCTGAGAAGGCCGCCGAGTCCCTCAAGGCCGCTGGCGCCTCCGTCGAGGTCAAGTAACACCTCTCGGGTCCGCAGGACCCGAAGGCGCGCCGAAAGCAGCCCTGTAGGGCTGTAACGCGAACGCACCGAAGAGCGATCATCCATCCGGGTGGTCGCTCTTCGGCGTCTCCGGCGGGCCCGACCGAGGTTGCCTTGCACTCGCTACCGCGAGGGGTATGGTGATCTTCATCGTGTCTCCGGACCGTCCGCGGACCGCCCGCTTCGGACTGGGGGGCCTTGACGAACCGCACGCAGCGCGCAATTCTCAGGACGCGTCGTCACAAGGATCCGAATCCGAGGCATGGATCGGCGACGAAGAGGGCAGTATCAACGTGCGTTGAGGGCAGGCATGCCGAGGGCGTTGACGAAGGCGTTGAGAACAACGAGGGTCTCTGAAACCCGGGACTGGACATCAGTGTGCCAAGTGGCTACACTGACCCTTTGCGCTGCCTGTTAGCTGTCCCCTGCCCGTCACCAGGGGTCTGCCCTCACTCGAGCACCGATGACAAAAGCTCCCCTGACCTGGGGCTTCTGTCTCTGTGCGTGGGAGAGGGGCCGGCACGCGCGTAGTGAGTCCGAGCCCTCGGAAGGACCCCCTCTTGGCCGCCTCGCGCAATGCCTCGACCGCGAATACGAACAACGGCGCCAGCACCGCCCCGCTGCGCATCTCCTTTGCAAAGATCAAGGAGCCTCTCGAGGTTCCGAACCTGCTCGCGCTGCAGACCGAGAGCTTCGACTGGCTGCTCGGCAACACCGCTTGGCAGAGTCGGGTCGAGGAGGCTCTGGAGAACGGTCAGGACGTCCCCACCAAGTCCGGTCTGGAGGAGATCTTCGAGGAGATCTCCCCGATCGAGGACTTCTCCGGGTCGATGTCCCTGACGTTCCGGGACCACCGCTTCGAGCCGCCGAAGAACTCCATCGACGAGTGCAAGGAGCGCGACTTCACGTACGCCGCCCCGCTCTTCGTCACCGCCGAGTTCACCAACAACGAGACCGGTGAGATCAAGTCCCAGACGGTCTTCATGGGCGACTTCCCGCTCATGACGAACAAGGGCACTTTCGTCATCAACGGCACCGAGCGTGTCGTGGTGTCGCAGCTGGTCCGTTCCCCCGGTGTCTACTTCGACTCCTCCATCGACAAGACGTCCGACAAGGACATTTTCTCCGCCAAGATCATCCCGTCCCGGGGTGCCTGGCTGGAGATGGAGATCGACAAGCGCGACATGGTCGGTGTCCGCATCGACCGCAAGCGCAAGCAGTCGGTCACCGTGCTGCTCAAGGCGCTCGGCTGGACGACCGAGCAGATCCTCGAGGAGTTCGGCGACTACGAGTCGATGCGCGCCACCCTGGAGAAGGACCACACCCAGGGCCAGGACGACGCGCTGCTCGACATCTACCGCAAGCTGCGTCCGGGCGAGCCCCCCACGCGCGAGGCCGCGCAGACGCTGCTCGAGAACCTCTACTTCAACCCGAAGCGCTACGACCTCGCCAAGGTCGGCCGCTACAAGGTGAACAAGAAGCTCGGCGCGGACGAGCCGCTGGACGCCGGCGTGCTCACCACCGACGACGTCATCGCCACCATCAAGTACCTGGTGAAGCTGCACGCCGGTGAGACCGAGACGACCGGCGAGTCCGGCCGCTCGATCATGGTCGAGACCGACGACATCGACCACTTCGGCAACCGCCGCATCCGCAGCGTCGGCGAGCTGATCCAGAACCAGGTCCGTACGGGTCTCGCCCGTATGGAGCGCGTCGTGCGCGAGCGCATGACCACCCAGGACGTCGAGGCGATCACGCCGCAGACCCTGATCAACATCCGGCCGGTCGTCGCCTCCATCAAGGAGTTCTTCGGCACCAGCCAGCTGTCCCAGTTCATGGACCAGAACAACCCGCTGTCGGGGCTGACGCACAAGCGTCGTCTGAACGCCCTCGGCCCGGGTGGTCTCTCCCGTGAGCGGGCCGGCTTCGAGGTCCGTGACGTTCACCCGTCGCACTACGGCCGCATGTGCCCGATCGAGACGCCCGAAGGCCCGAACATCGGTCTGATCGGCTCGCTCGCCTCCTACGGCCGGGTCAACGCGTTCGGTTTCGTCGAGACGCCGTACCGCAAGGTCGACGAGCACGGTGTGGTCACCGACGAGGTGGACTACCTGACCGCCGACGAGGAGGACCGCTTCGTCATCGCGCAGGCCAACGCCCCGCTGAACGACGAGATGCGGTTCGCGGAGGCTCGTGTCCTGGTCCGCCGCCGTGGCGGCGAGGTCGACTACGTCGCCCCCGAGGACGTGGACTACATGGACGTCTCGCCGCGCCAGATGGTGTCGGTCGCGACGGCCATGATCCCCTTCCTCGAGCACGACGACGCCAACCGTGCCCTCATGGGCGCGAACATGATGCGCCAGGCCGTGCCGCTGATTAAGTCCGAGGCGCCGCTCGTCGGCACCGGCATGGAGTACCGCTCCGCGGTCGACGCCGGCGACGCGGTCAAGGCCGAGAAGGACGGTGTGGTCCAGGAGGTCTCCGCGGACTACATCACCACCGCCAACGACGACGGCACGTACATCACGTACCGCCTGCACAAGTTCTTCCGCTCCAACCAGGGCACCTCGGTCAACCAGAAGGTCATCGTCAACGAGGGCGACCGGATCATCGAGGGCCAGGTCCTCGCCGACGGTCCGGCCACCGAGAACGGTGAGATGGCCCTCGGCAAGAACCTGCTCGTGGCGTTCATGCCGTGGGAGGGGCACAACTACGAGGACGCGATCATCCTGTCGCAGCGCCTCGTGCAGGACGACGTCCTCTCCTCGATCCACATCGAGGAGCACGAGGTCGACGCCCGTGACACCAAGCTCGGCCCCGAGGAGATCACCCGGGACATCCCGAACGTCTCCGAGGAGGTCCTCGCCGACCTGGACGAGCGCGGCATCATCCGCATCGGTGCCGAGGTCGACGCCGGTGACATCCTCGTCGGCAAGGTCACCCCGAAGGGTGAGACCGAGCTGACCCCCGAGGAGCGCCTGCTGCGCGCGATCTTCGGTGAGAAGGCCCGTGAGGTCCGTGACACCTCGCTGAAGGTGCCGCACGGCGAGACCGGCAAGGTCATCGGTGTGCGCGTCTTCGACCGCGAGGAGGGCGACGAGCTGCCGCCGGGCGTGAACCAGCTGGTCCGCGTCTACGTCGCGCAGAAGCGCAAGATCACCGACGGTGACAAGCTTGCCGGCCGTCACGGCAACAAGGGTGTCATCTCCAAGATCCTGCCGATCGAGGACATGCCGTTCCTGGAGGACGGCACCCCGGTCGACATCATCCTCAACCCGCTCGGTGTCCCGTCCCGAATGAACCCGGGACAGGTCCTGGAGATCCACCTCGGCTGGCTCGCCAGCCGCGGCTGGGACGTCTCCGGCCTCGCCGACGACTGGGCCCAGCGTCTCCAGGCCATCGGCGCCGACCAGGTCGCCCCGCGCACCAACGTCGCGACCCCGGTCTTCGACGGTGCCCGCGAGGACGAGCTGGCGGGTCTGCTCCAGCACACCATCCCCAACCGTGACGGCGACCGCCTGGTGCAGCCGACCGGCAAGGCGCGGCTGTTCGACGGCCGCAGCGGTGAGCCGTTCCCGGACCCGATCTCCATCGGCTACATGTACATCCTGAAGCTGCACCACCTGGTCGACGACAAGCTGCACGCCCGCTCGACCGGTCCGTACTCGATGATCACCCAGCAGCCGCTGGGTGGTAAGGCGCAGTTCGGCGGCCAGCGCTTCGGTGAGATGGAGGTGTGGGCGCTGGAGGCGTACGGCGCCGCTTACGCCCTCCAGGAGCTGCTGACCATCAAGTCCGACGACGTCACCGGCCGCGTGAAGGTCTACGAGGCCATCGTCAAGGGCGAGAACATCCCCGAGCCCGGCATCCCCGAGTCCTTCAAGGTGCTCATCAAGGAGATGCAGTCGCTCTGCCTGAACGTGGAGGTGCTGTCCAGCGACGGTATGTCCATCGAGATGCGCGACACCGACGAGGACGTCTTCCGCGCTGCGGAGGAGCTCGGTATCGACCTGTCCCGGCGCGAGCCGAGCAGCGTCGAAGAGGTCTGACGGGAGTCCGGCAGGGGCCTCGCCACCGTGCGTGGCCCCCGCCGACCCCCAGGCCCCCGTTTCAGACCACAGACTTTCGACCCTGAGAGGGATTGACGCATAGTGCTCGACGTCAACTTCTTCGACGAGCTCCGGATCGGCCTGGCCACCGCTGACGACATCCGTCAGTGGAGCCACGGCGAGGTCAAGAAGCCCGAGACCATCAACTACCGCACCCTCAAGCCCGAGAAGGACGGACTCTTCTGCGAGAAGATCTTCGGTCCGACCCGGGACTGGGAGTGCTACTGCGGCAAGTACAAGCGAGTCCGCTTCAAGGGCATCATCTGCGAGCGCTGTGGCGTCGAGGTCACGCGCGCCAAGGTGCGCCGTGAGCGGATGGGCCACATCGAGCTCGCCGCGCCCGTCACGCACATCTGGTACTTCAAGGGTGTCCCCTCGCGCCTCGGCTACCTGCTGGACCTGGCGCCGAAGGACCTCGAGAAGGTCATCTACTTCGCGGCGTACATGATCACGTACGTCGACGAGGAGCGCCGCACCCGCGACCTGCCCTCCCTGGAGGCGCACGTCTCGGTCGAGCGTCAGCACATCGAGAACCGCCGCGACTCCGACCTGGAGGCCCGCGCCAAGAAGCTCGAGACCGACCTGGCCGAGCTGGAGGCCGAGGGCGCCAAGGCCGACGTGCGCCGCAAGGTGCGCGAGGGCGCCGAGCGCGAGATGAAGCAGCTGCGCGACCGTGCGCAGCGCGAGATCGACCGTCTCGACGAGGTGTGGAACCGCTTCAAGAACCTCAAGGTCCAGGACCTGGAGGGCGACGAGCTGCTCTACCGCGAGCTGCGTGACCGCTTCGGCACGTACTTCGACGGCTCGATGGGTGCCGCGGCGCTGCAGAAGCGCCTGGAGTCCTTCGACCTCGACGAGGAGGCCGAGCGTCTCCGCGAGATCATCCGCACCGGCAAGGGCCAGAAGAAGACCCGTGCCCTCAAGCGGCTCAAGGTCGTCTCCGCGTTCCTGCAGACGTCCAACAGCCCCAAGGGCATGGTCCTGGACTGCGTCCCGGTCATCCCGCCGGACCTGCGTCCGATGGTGCAGCTGGACGGTGGCCGCTTCGCGACCTCCGACCTGAACGACCTGTACCGCCGTGTGATCAACCGCAACAACCGTCTGAAGCGGCTCCTGGACCTCGGTGCCCCGGAGATCATCGTCAACAACGAGAAGCGCATGCTTCAGGAGGCTGTTGACGCCCTCTTCGACAACGGCCGTCGTGGCCGTCCGGTCACCGGCCCGGGCAACCGCCCGCTGAAGTCCCTCAGCGACATGCTGAAGGGTAAGCAGGGTCGCTTCCGCCAGAACCTGCTCGGCAAGCGAGTCGACTACTCGGCGCGTTCCGTCATCGTCGTCGGCCCGCAGCTCAAGCTGCACCAGTGTGGTCTGCCCAAGGCCATGGCGCTGGAGCTCTTCAAGCCGTTCGTGATGAAGCGCCTGGTCGACCTGAACCACGCGCAGAACATCAAGAGCGCCAAGCGCATGGTGGAGCGCGGCCGCACCGTCGTGTACGACGTCCTCGAAGAGGTCATCGCCGAGCACCCGGTGCTGCTGAACCGTGCGCCCACGCTGCACCGCCTCGGCATCCAGGCCTTCGAGCCGCAGCTGGTCGAGGGCAAGGCCATCCAGATCCACCCGCTCGTCTGCACCGCGTTCAACGCGGACTTCGACGGTGACCAGATGGCCGTGCACCTGCCGCTGTCCGCGGAGGCGCAGGCCGAGGCCCGCATCCTGATGCTGTCCTCGAACAATATCCTCAAGCCGGCCGACGGCCGCCCGGTGACGATGCCGACCCAGGACATGGTCCTCGGTCTGTTCTTCCTCACCACCGACGGCGAGCTGCGTGACGTCAAGGGCGAGGGCCGTGCGTTCGGCTCCACGGCCGAGGCGATCATGGCGTTCGACGCCGGCGAGCTGGCGCTCCAGTCGGCCGTGGACATCCGCTTCCCGGTGGGCACCATCCCGCCGCGCGGCTGGACCCCGCCGGCGCGTGAGGAGGGCGAGCCCGAGTGG
The DNA here is from genome assembly GCF_001280015.1 of Streptomyces sp. MMG1121. Lineage (GTDB taxonomy): Bacteria > Actinomycetota > Actinomycetes > Streptomycetales > Streptomycetaceae > Streptomyces. The sequence goes on along the minus strand of NZ_LGDV01000198.1, from coordinate 48,133 downwards.
CAGCAGGGTGACTCGTTCCGGCTGCGCACGACCCTGGGCCGCGCGCTCTTCAACGAGCTGCTGCCCGAGGACTACCCGTTCGTCGACTACTCGGTGGGCAAGAAGCAGCTCTCCGAGATCGTCAACGACCTGGCCGAGCGCTACCCCAAGGTCATCGTGGCGGCGACGCTCGACAACCTGAAGGCGGCCGGCTTCTTCTGGGCGACCCGTTCCGGTGTCACCGTGGCCATCTCCGACGTCGTCGTTCCCGAGGCGAAGAAGGAGATCGTCAAGGGCTACGAGGCGCAGGACGAGAAGGTCCAGAAGCAGTACGAGCGCGGTCTGATCACCAAGGAAGAGCGCACGCAGGAGCTCATCGCGATCTGGACCAAGGCGACCAACGAGGTCGCCGAGGCGATGAACGAGAACTTCCCCAAGACGAACCCCATCTTCATGATGGTTGACTCGGGTGCCCGAGGAAACATGATGCAGATGCGGCAGATCGCCGGTATGCGTGGTCTGGTGTCGAACGCGAAGAACGAGACCATCCCGCGTCCGATCAAGGCGTCCTTCCGTGAGGGCCTGTCCGTGCTGGAGTACTTCATCTCCACGCACGGTGCCCGTAAGGGTCTGGCGGACACCGCCCTGCGTACCGCCGACTCGGGTTACCTCACCCGTCGTCTGGTCGACGTCTCCCAGGACGTCATCATCCGCGAGGAGGACTGCGGCACCGAGCGTGGTCTCAAGCTCAAGATCGCGGACCGCGGCGCGGACGGCGTGCTGCGCAAGGCGGACGACGTCGAGACCAGCGTGTACGCACGTGCGCTGGCCGAGGACATCGTCGTCGACGGTGTGGTGCTGGCCCCGGCCAACACCGACCTGGGCGATGTGCTCATCGACGAGCTGGTCAAGCACGGCGTCGAGGAGGTCAAGACCCGCTCGGTCCTGACCTGCGAGTCCGCCGTCGGCACCTGCGCGATGTGCTACGGCCGTTCGCTGGCCACCGGCAAGCTGGTCGACATCGGTGAGGCGGTCGGCATCATCGCCGCCCAGTCCATCGGTGAGCCCGGTACCCAGCTGACGATGCGTACCTTCCACACCGGTGGTGTGGCCGGTGACGACATCACCCAGGGTCTGCCGCGTGTCGTCGAGCTCTTCGAGGCCCGTACCCCGAAGGGTGTCGCCCCGATCTCCGAGGCCAACGGCCGCGTGCGGATCGAGGAGACCGAGAAGACCAAGAAGATCATCGTCACGCCGGACGACGGCAGCGACGAGACGGCGTTCCCGATCTCGAAGCGCGCCAAGGTCCTGGTCCGCGAGGGCGATCACGTCGAGGTGGGCCAGCAGCTCACCGTGGGTGCCACCAACCCGCACGACGTGCTGCGCATCCTGGGTCAGCGTGCCGTCCAGGTCCACCTGGTCGGCGAGGTCCAGAAGGTGTACAACTCGCAGGGTGTGTCGATCCACGACAAGCACATCGAGATCATCATCCGGCAGATGCTCCGCCGTGTGACGATCATCGAGTCCGGCGACGCCGAGCTGCTGCCCGGTGAGCTGGTCGAGCGCTCCAAGTTCGAGACCGAGAACCGTCGCGTGGTCCAGGAGGGCGGTCACCCGGCCTCCGGTCGTCCGCAGCTGATGGGTATCACCAAGGCCTCGCTGGCGACGGAGTCCTGGCTGTCGGCCGCCTCCTTCCAGGAGACGACCCGAGTCCTGACGGATGCGGCGATCAACGCCAAGTCCGACAGCCTCATCGGCCTCAAGGAGAACGTCATCATCGGTAAGCTCATCCCGGCCGGTACGGGCCTGTCCCGCTACCGCAACATCCGGGTCGAGCCGACCGAGGAGGCCAAGGCCGCGATGTACTCGGCCGTCGGCTACGACGACATCGACTACTCGCCGTTCGGCACCGGCTCCGGCCAGGCCGTTCCGCTGGAGGACTACGACTACGGTCCGTACAACCAGTAAGCGAGCAGCATGAAGGGCGGCCACTCCCACTGCGGGGTGGCCGCCCTTCGGCATGTTCAGCTGCTCGGTGGCTGGAGGTACGGCTGCAGACGGTGCAGCCGCGTGCAGTGGTCGGGGTGGGACGACAGCAGCCGGGCCAGTGCGCTCTCCTCGGCCGGCCGTCCACCGCTGCGCGCGGCCAGCTGGGCCCGCTCCCACTGCTCCTGCCGGTGCATCTTGTCGAGTACGGCCGCCAGCATGGGGGCGAAGCCCAGCGCGGCGGCGTGCTCGTCGGCCCGCAGCTCGGACTGGCGGCCCACGGCGGCCAGGGCGTACGGCACGGCCAGGATCAGCAGCGGCAGGCCGTAGAACGTGGTGACCGTGGCCAGCGCGACGGCGCCGACGGTCAGTACGAGGAAGCCGACGCCGAAGCAGCCGAAGGCGCGCGACACCTTGAACATCAGGCCGGAGCAGGCCTTCAGTACCCGCCAGGCGACCCGGCCGGGCAGGGCGTACCAGTAACCGAGCAGCGAGGACCAGGCGTGGCCGCCGACATGGTGGCCCAGCTCGTGCGCCATGACGGCGGCCAGTTCGCCGTTGGGCAGCTGGTTCATGGCGAAGCGGGTGACGCCGACGATGTGGCCGGCGGCCGCGACCGCGTTCAGGCTGTCGCTGTCCTCCACCCACAACTCGTAGGTACGGCCCTCGATTCCGGCGCGGGCCGTGACCTCACGCCAGACCGGTTCGAGCGTGGCGCGTTCTTGCGGAGTGGGGTGGCGCAGCCGGAGCATATGGCGCGCGAGGGCGCTCTCGGTGGGCCGGTGGAACACGAGTGCGCCGCTGACGAGCCAGGCGAGCACCACGACGAAGCCGAGGTCGCCGAAGAACAGCGAGACCAGGGCGACGACGAACAGGCTGCACAGGAAGTTGGGCACGTGCAGCAGCAGGTTTCCCACGGCCGTGGAATCGGTACGGCGCTGCTTGTCGGAGAGGAAGACCCGGCCCCGGTCGGTGTCGATGTGGTGCGGGTGCTGGGCCGGGACCGGCGGCACGGGGGGCGTCGACGTGGGGTACTGCGGAGCTGCCGGGGCTGCCTGCGGGTACTGCGGTGCCGCCTGCGGGTACGGGGGAGCGGAGGTCTGCGGGTACGGCGGAGGCGTCTGCGGGTACGGCGGTGGTGGCTCGGGACGGTCCGGCGGTGGCTGGGTCATGGCAGTGGTTCGTTCCTTCACAGGCGGTGGGGACGGTTGCGGGCGGGGCGGATCAGCCCATCAGCAGGGATGCGGGCAGCAGGACCGTGCCGGCGCAGAAGGCGATGAGTCCGGTGCGGATCCACTGGTGTTTGCGTGCGGCGATGCGGCTGTTCTCGGTGAGGGCACGGGCCAGGGCGACCGAGGGGCGGCGCTCGGTGTCGGCGAGGGCGTCGTCCAACCGGCCCTGCCTGACGGCCTGTTGGATGTCGCCGAAGTACGACAGCGGTTCCCCGGGCGTCCATGTGCCCAGCCGGTAGCGGGGCAGTACGGCGAGCAGCAGGGCGAACAGCGAGAGCAGCAGCGAGAGGGCCCCGGCCCACCACATGACGGTGCCCGGCCCGGAGAGCGCGGACGGCGTCCACTTCCGCCCCGCGAGCAGACCGCTGAACACCCCGGCGGTCATCCCGAGCGCGGCGACCAGGACGGAGGCCTTGCTGTCGGCGTGCGCGATCTCGCTCCGCGTCTCGGCGAGCAGCCGCGCACAGAGCTGCGCAGCGGCGTCGGAGGTGGTGGGGGTGCGGGACGGTGCCGGATCCGTGGCGGTCATGGAGCGCTCCCCTCGGTGTCGTCGGCGCCGGGTGCCTCCGGCGTCTTCGGGCCGTCCGGTTCCGGCACCGTCGGGGTGGTGCCGTACCCGGGAGGCGGCTGCCAGGCCGGGGGCGGTGGGGCGTAGGCGGGCTGGGGCGGCAGGGGCGGCAGCGGCGGAAAGGCGGGGGTGGCGTACGGCCCGGGCATCCCCGGGGGGCTCGCGGGCGCCGGAGGAGCGGGTGCCGCCGGAGGAGCGGGGTGCTGCGTCTGCGGCGCGGGCTCCACCGGCATCGCTCCCGGTGCCTGTGCCTGTGCCTGCGCCTGTGCCGGTGGAGTCGCCTGCGGCGGTGGGCCGTAGCCCGGCGCCCCGGGCAGCAGGGGCGGGTTCTGCGGGACGCCCGGGAGGCGCTGGTTGAGGATGTCGCTGACCGTGCGCAGGGCCAGCTGCTTGGGGCCCTCCAGCTCGTAGCTCTCGGCCGTGTCGCCGCTCAGCAACTGTTTCACCAGGTCCATCTGGGCCTGGATCATCCGGAGTTGGTCCTCGCGCATGCTGGACATCACCAGCTGGGAGTCCTCCGGGTGCTGGGCGAGATGGAGGGCCCAGGTGTGCACACCGCCCTGCTGGAGGTGGTACTGGTAGAACGCGATCTTCTGGGCCTCGATCTGCTGCAACTCCACCTGCTGGTGGCCCTGTTGGAGAGCGAGTTCGTGCTGCTGGCGCTGCTGCTGCAGGAGCAGCTCGTGCTGCTGGGCGCCGTACGAGACGGCCCGCTCGATCTGCAGGGCGTCCTGCTGGCGCAGCCGGCGGTCGACCTCGACGTCGACGTCCATGCCGCGCTGGGCCGCGTAGGCCTGTTCGGTGGCGGAGTGGTCGATGGACCGCAGCCGCTGCTGGTGCTCGATGTCGGCCTGGTCGCGCCTGAGCCGCAGGGTCCAGGTGACCTGGAGCCCGGCGGTCGCCCCGAGCGGCCCCAGCACGGTCACCGCCCGGAGCAGCTCCTGTTCGGCCGACGCGCTCCGCGCCACCGGGAAACGCCGGGTCACCGGGCGGGCCGCCTGCTGGAGTTCGCCGAGCACCAGCGCGGGCACGTCCCGGTGCCCGCTCGCCACGAACCGGGCCGGATCCAGCACCTGCCAGGACAGGTCGACCTCGGCGGTGAACTCGAAGGCGTCGTTGTCGCTCGGCAGCGCGAGCGTCGACGTGCAGGGGTGGACGCCCATGTCCACCTCGTAGACGGCGGAGTAGCGCTTGGCCGTCAGCTCGGCGCGCGTCGGCCGGTGCGGCGGCAGATAGGCCTCGTAGGAGCCCTTCGCGGTGGAGAAGACGAGCGCGTGGTCGATACGGACCAGGGATCGGAAGTTCAACTCGAAGCGCGACAGCTGCCGCACGGTGAGCACCGGGTCGACCAGCTGTGTGTGCCGGTCGGCGGGCTGCTGCCACTCGGGTTGCCGGAAGGAGGGCATGGTGTCTCGTCCAGGGGTCCGGGGATCGGTCAGAGGATGGGAAGTGCGGTCAGCAGGCGGGCCGTGACCTCGGGCGGGGGAGTGCCGTCCTCGCCCGGCATCGTGCGCAGCAGATGGCTCAGCCGCTCGTGCTCGGTGGCCGTGGTGACGAGCCTCGGCAGCAGTGCGGCCAGGGCCCACTCGACGGCCGTCGACCGGTCGGCGATCAGCACCCAGGCGCGCAGGACCTTCAGTGCCTGCTGGGTGATGCCCAGATGGCCCAGCGCGGCCCGCCACAGGAACGGCACGCCCTGTGCGGCGGCCCCGCCGTCGGCTGCCGCGCGGGCGAACCAGGCGAGTACGAGCGGACGGCCGTAGCGCTCGTCGTCCTCGGTGTGCTCGCACGCCCCGACGAACCCGCTCAGCGTCAGGTCGCGTACGGCACGGTCGTCGTCGATGTGGGCGCGCAGCTCGCCGAGGACGCGGTCGCTCGCCGCCGACAGCAGCAACAGCTCGACGGCCTCGGCCAGTTCGCGGGCCAGCGCGCCGTCGGTGTCGTCGGGCGTGTCCTCGTACAGCCGTCGTACGGCGCCGCGCAGGGCGGCCAGGGCCTGTTCCGGGCGCTCGGCCCCGATCAGCCCGTAGGCCCGTACGGCCACCCAGCGCAGCCGCGGGTCGTCGCCCTCGCACCAGGTGTCGAGGATGCGCGGGATGTTGGGCGTGCCGACCAGGTGGGACAGGGCGAGCGCGTTGACCGCCACGAGCCGCTGCCGGTACCGCTTGGAGGTGCCCCACGGCTCGATGACCAGTGCCATCGCGGACGGCAGATCGGTGCGGGCGAGGACCGCCGCGGTGGAGGCGGCCCGGGTGCGCACCAGCGGGCGGCCGTCGTCCGCGAGCCGGCGCAGCCAGCGGATCAGCGCGGGCCGGGCGGAGGGGTGGCCGGTCCACACCTCGCGCAGCAGCACCAGGGAGGCGCGCTCGTCGCGGAACGCGGCCTTCTGCTGGTCGACCGGGCCCCACTCGGTGTGCTCGGGCTCCCAGTACGTGTGCGCCCGCGCCAGTTGCAGCCGTTTGCCGACGTGCGTGCCGAAGACGGGGACCTCGGGGACGCGGGCCGGGTTCTCGGTCTCCTGCAGGAAGCGGTAGAGCAGGTCGCTCAGCTCGGCGGTGAGCGCGTACGGCCCGCCGTCGAAGGCGGCGAGGGCGACGAGGAAGGCCTTGTCCCGCAGGTGGAGTGCGGCCTCCCGCGCCTCGAACCACTCCTGGACCTGGTTCTCCAGCGACACCAGCGAGAACTGTCCTACGGCCTCCTCGGCGACCTCTCCGCCCGCGTACCGGGCGAGCAGCCGGGCGAACGCGGCGGCCTCGCGCGGCTGGTGGCTGTGCTGGAGGAAATCGGCCACCTGCGGCAGGCCGAGCAGCTCGACGGCCCCCTCCGCGTCGGTGCGGGCGCGCAGCCGGGCGGCGAGTACGTCGGCGGCGGCCGGCGGCTGCCACTCCTCGGGGGTGACGTCGTCCAGCGCGGCGCCGGGGTCGAGGGTGACGACGAGGTAGGCGTCCTGTTCGGCGAGGCGTTCGCGGGCGGCGAGCAGATGGGTCCAGCGCAGCGGCTGGTCGCGGCGTGGGGCGAGGTCGCAGAGCACATGGCCGCGGGCCTTCTGCTCGCCCTGCTCACCGCCGAACTGTTCGGCGAGGCCGGCGGCGGCGGTGTCGCGGACCAGGGTGCGCACCGGCAGGGCGCCGAGGCGGCGCAGCAGCATCAGCGCGGCAGTGCGGCGGCCGGTGAACCGGCCGCCGGACAGCACCAGGACCCGGTCCTCGCGCAGCCGTCGCAGCAGCCGGTCCATGAGCTGCTCGTCGGCCGCGAAGCCGTGCTCCAGCTCCTTCAGGGTGGCCTCGGGCACCTCGCCGGAGGCCGGTGCGGCGGCACCCGGTGCGGCGAGCTGGTAGACCTCCGTCTTGCTGCCGAGGAAGACGTCGCCGGTGAAGCGGCCGCCGCTGATCCCGCCGTGCTGGTCGCCGCCGAGCAGGCCGCCGCTGAAGCGGGCCTGCGCTCCGACGTTCATGGTGCGCGGACTGTGGTCGACCAGGTCGCGCCGCGCCGACCAGGCGGTCTGCGGCTGGTCCCGCTCCTCGGGCGCGTCCGCGCCGTCCTCCGGGGGCCCGGGTTCGTCCGTGGCCGGGTCGGGCGCCGGCGCGGTGGCCGGGCGGGGCGGCGCCTGCGCCTCCGGCGTGCTCACGCGTCCTCACCCCGCCGCCGTCCCTCACGTCCGCCGCGGGCGTCACCGTCGCCGAGGACGACGTCGCCGGTGAAGTGGCCGCCGCTGATGCCGCCGTACTGGTTGCCGCCGATCAGTCCGCCGTTGAAGGTGCCGCCCTGGATGTGGACGACCGGGCCCGGCGCCGGGCCCTTCTCGACGGACTCGGTGGGGGAGGCGGGCGCGGGCTGCCGCGGTGCCGGGCGGTCCCCCGAACCGCCCGGCACCTCCCCCGTCCCACCATGGTCCTCGTCCGCCGGCCGATGGACGCCGACCGGCAGCGGTCCGTGCAGCCAGGCCTTCAGCGCGCCGTTCTTGCTCTCCACCGTCACCGGGCGGAAGTCGGCGGCGGGGATGCCCGGGTGGTCGTGGCGCACCACACCGGCGTACACGGCGTCCGAGACGCACAGCGCGAAGTCGTCGGGCCGCTCCCGCAGGGCCCGGCGCAGCAGGCCGGCGTCGAGCAGGCGGCAGGCGTGGTTCAGATCGGAGCCGACCCAGCCGTCGTGCTCGTCGACGGCGACGTAGCCGGTGGCGACGACGCCGCGCAGCCGGATCTGCGCGGAGCGGGACGCCATGCGGTTGACGGCGCGCAGTTCGGCCGGGACCTCCGTGAGCAGGACCCGCAGCAGCGCGGTGACCGAGGCGTTCGCGTCGATGAGCTCCATCACCGCGTCCCCGCGGTCGGCCCGCATCCGCCGGGTCTCCTCGATGCCCGCGCGCTCCAGGGCTCGGTCGGCGATGTCGTAGAGCATCCGACGCAGATAGGCCTGCTCCACGTCGTCTCGGTCACTGAACCTCTCGATGTCCAGCAGCAGGATCGTTCGGCTCACGGGGTCGGTCATGGTCGCCTCTCGGGGGGTTCCGCCGTGCAGAGCAGCAGAGTGGCGGGGCGACGGCGAGGGCCGTGAGGGCGGATGACGCAGTCGAAGTGTGACGGTGTGCACAGAGTGAATCCGGGGGTCACCGTCGGCCACGGGCGCGCCCGATGGTTGCTGTCGGTTACACGCACCTGGAGGGCCACCGCCGCCTCGGGGCGACCTCGGTGGCAGCTGTCGTCTCCGGGCGGTCCCGGTGGCCGGTGTCGTGCCCTGAGAGGCGGCGTCGGCCGGTGTCACCGTCGGGTGGCCCGGCCGGCTGCTGTCGGCTTGGTGTGGCCCCGATGGCCGCCGCCGTCTCGACCGCTGCCTGGCCACCATCACCCCCAGCGCCCCGCTGGCCGCCGCCCGTAGGGGCCCGGTGGCCGCCGTCATCCCCCTCGGGCGGCCCCGGTGTCCGGGTGCCCCTACGGGCGGCCCACCCGGCCCGTGCCCCCCTCAGGCGTCCCCGGCGCCCGCGCCATGTCCCGCCTCGAACGGTCTCACCGTTCGGGCGCCCAGCCAGCCGGGCCCGCCCAGCCAGCCGGGCCCGCCCAGCCAGCCGGGCCCGCCCAGCCAGCCCAGCCAGCCGGGCCCACGTCACCCCTCGGCCGCCCCGGCCCCCGTGTCACCCCTCAGACGGCCCTGGCGGCGAGGGAATTCCCGGGATCCCCGGCACCACCTCCGGCACCCCAGGCGTCCCCGGTACCTCCGGTGCCGAGGCCGCGACCGCGGCCGCTATGCGGCGCAGTACCTCGGGGCGGTGGATCAGCAGGGCCCGGCGGCCCGTGGTGACCGCCTGTTTGTCGCGCAGTTCCTTCAGCAGGCGCTGGACCATCTCGCGTGAGGCCCCGACCGAGCCGGCCAGTTCCTGCTTGCTGAGCGGGACGGAGACCTCGATGCCCTCCTCGGTGCGGCGGCCGTGGGTGCGGGCCAGCTCCAGCAGCAGGACGGCGAGCCGCTCGCGCACGTTCATGGAGGCGAACTCCAGCCGGCGCCGGTCGGCCGCGCGGGTGCGGTCGGCGGTGAGGCCCAGCAGGGCGAAGGAGGCCGCGGGGGACTGCCCGAGGAAACGCCGGAACCGCTCGTGCTCCACGGCCAGCGAGCGCACCGGCTCCAGCGCGGTCACCGTGGCCGAGCGCGGCCGGCCGGTGAGCGCCGCCGACTCGCCGACGATGTCACCGGGCCCGCGCAGCGCGAGCAGCGCCTCGTAGCCGTTGGCGGCCGCCGCGGTCACCTTGGTCCAGCCCGTGAGGAGAAAGATCACATGCGAGGACGGTTCGTGCTGGTGGATCAGCACGGTCCTGGCGGTGTAGGTCAGCTCCCGGCCGAGCGCGAGCAACGCCTCCCGGTCCTCGGCCTCCAGCCGGGCCAGGAAGGGCACCCGGTCGTCCAGGCCGCCGTCGTCCCGTGCATACGCGGTCGTCCACGTGCCTGTCATGGCGGTCCCCCGAACTGTTCACCCGCAGCGGACGGATCAACGTACTGAATGCGCACCGGACGTATCCCCGGCAAGAGTGGAAATCGGCCAGAAATGTCCGAAGAACATCGGCGACCGCTCTGACCAGGTGCGATGCGGCGCCGCGTCGGCCGCCGCGCGGGTGGCGGACAACTGGGACGAATCCCGGCCTACGAGGTGAGAAGTCCGGCGTGTCGGGGGCCGCTCCATTTGTTTTGACCGAAGTCCGTGAGGTAGGTACGCTCAGACCTTGTGCCTGGGGTGTGCCCTGGCTCTCGTGCGTGCCTTCAACCGCATGGCGAGCCGTGATCGGCCACCGTAATCTGCGCCCTCTCCGTCTTCCGGCGGGAGTCTGCGGGATTCGACACACCCGACCGCGTGGGTCGGCGACGTCCCAGGTTAGCTGTACCTATCGGCACACAGAAACCGGAGAAGTAGTGCCTACGATCCAGCAGCTGGTCCGCAAGGGCCGGCAGGACAAGGTCGAGAAGAACAAGACGCCCGCACTCGAGGGTTCCCCTCAGCGTCGTGGCGTCTGCACGCGTGTGTTCACGACCACCCCGAAGAAGCCGAACTCGGCCCTGCGTAAGGTCGCGCGTGTGCGTCTGACCAGCGGGATCGAGGTCACCGCTTACATTCCGGGTGAGGGACACAACCTGCAGGAGCACTCCATCGTGCTCGTGCGCGGCGGCCGTGTGAAGGACCTGCCGGGTGTTCGCTACAAGATCATCCGAGGTTCGCTTGACACCCAGGGTGTCAAGAACCGCAAGCAGGCCCGCAGCCGCTACGGCGCCAAGAAGGAGAAGTAAGAATGCCTCGTAAGGGCCCCGCCCCGAAGCGCCCGGTCATCATCGACCCGGTCTACGGTTCTCCTCTGGTGACCTCCCTGATCAACAAGGTGCTGCTGAACGGCAAGCGCTCCACCGCCGAGCGCATTGTCTACGGCGCCATGGAGGGTCTGCGTGAGAAGACGGGCAACGACCCGATCATCACGCTGAAGCGCGCGCTGGAGAACATCAAGCCGACCCTCGAGGTCAAGTCCCGCCGTGTCGGTGGTGCGACGTACCAGGTGCCGATCGAGGTCAAGCCCGGTCGCGCCAACACCCTCGCGCTGCGCTGGCTCGTCGGTTACTCCCGCGCCCGTCGCGAGAAGACCATGACCGAGCGTCTGCTCAACGAGCTTCTCGACGCTTCGAACGGCCTCGGTGCGGCCGTCAAGAAGCGCGAGGACACCCACAAGATGGCCGAGTCCAACAAGGCCTTCGCGCACTACCGCTGGTAGTCGCTACCCACATCGAGACCGAGAGAAGACTGAAGCCTTATGGCTACCACTTCACTTGACCTGGCCAAGGTCCGCAACATCGGGATCATGGCCCACATCGACGCGGGCAAGACGACCACCACCGAGCGGATCCTGTTCTACACCGGTGTGTCTTACAAGATCGGTGAGGTCCACGACGGCGCTGCCACCATGGACTGGATGGAGCAGGAGCAGGAGCGTGGCATCACGATCACCTCTGCTGCGACGACCTGTCACTGGCCGCTCGAGGACAACGACTACACGATCAACATCATCGACACCCCGGGCCACGTCGACTTCACGGTCGAGGTGGAGCGCTCGCTGCGCGTCCTCGACGGTGCCGTCACGGTGTTCGACGGTGTCGCCGGTGTCGAGCCGCAGTCCGAGACGGTGTGGCGTCAGGCCGACCGTTACGGCGTGCCGCGCATCTGCTTCGTGAACAAGCTGGACCGTACGGGTGCCGAGTTCCACCGCTGCGTGGACATGATCTCGGACCGCCTGGGCGCCCAGCCGCTCGTCATGCAGCTGCCGATCGGTGCCGAGGCCGACTTCAAGGGCGTTGTGGACCTGGTCCGCATGAAGGCGCTCGTGTGGTCCGCCGAGGCGGCGAAGGGCGAGATGTACGACGTCGTCGACATCCCGGCCACGCACACCGAGGCCGCCGAGGAGTGGCGCGGCAAGCTGGTCGAGGCCGTCGCGGAGAACGACGAAGAGATCATGGAGCTGTACCTGGAGGGCGCGGAGCCCACCGAGGAGCAGCTGTACGCCGCGATCCGTCGTATCACCATCGCGTCCGGCAAGTCCGACGGCACCACGGTCACCCCGGTGTTCTGTGGCACCGCGTTCAAGAACAAGGGCGTCCAGCCCCTGCTCGACGCGGTCGTGCGCTACCTGCCGACCCCGCTCGACGTCGAGGCCATCGAGGGCCACGACGTCAAGGACCCCGAGGTCGTCGTCAAGCGCAAGCCGTCCGAGGACGAGCCGCTGTCCGCGCTCGCGTTCAAGATCATGAGCGACCCCCACCTGGGCAAGCTCACCTTCGTCCGGGTGTACTCGGGCCGCCTGGAGTCCGGCTCTTCGGTGCTGAACTCCGTCAAGGGCAAGAAGGAGCGCATCGGCAAGATCTACCGCATGCACGCCAACAAGCGTGAGGAGATCGAGTCGGTGGGCGCCGGTGACATCGTCGCCGTCATGGGCCTGAAGCAGACCACCACCGGTGAGACGCTGTCCGACGACAAGAACCCGGTCATCCTGGAGTCCATGGACTTCCCGGCGCCGGTCATCCAGGTCGCCATCGAGCCCAAGTCGAAGGGCGACCAGGAGAAGCTCGGCGTCGCGATCCAGCGCCTGGCCGAGGAGGACCCGTCCTTCCAGGTCCACACCAACGAGGAGACCGGCCAGACCATCATCGGTGGTATGGGCGAGCTGCACCTCGAGGTGCTGGTCGACCGTATGCGCCGTGAGTTCAAGGTCGAGGCCAACGTCGGCAAGCCGCAGGTCGCGTACCGCGAGACGATCCGCAAGGCCGTCGAGCGCGTGGACTACACCCACAAGAAGCAGACCGGTGGTACCGGTCAGTTCGCCAAGGTGCAGATCGCGATCGAGCCCATCGAGGGCGGCGACGCCTCGTACGAGTTCGTGAACAAGGTGACCGGTGGCCGTATCCCGAAGGAGTACATCCCTTCGGTCGACGCCGGTGCGCAGGAGGCCATGCAGTTCGGCATCCTCGCCGGCTACGAGATGACGGGCGTTCGCGTCACGCTCATCGACGGTGGCTACCACGAGGTGGACTCCTCCGAGCTCGCCTTCAAGATCGCCGGTTCGCAGGCCTTCAAGGAGGCCGCGCGCAAGGCCAGCCCCGTGCTGCTCGAGCCGATGATGGCCGTCGAGGTCACCACGCCCGAGGACTACATGGGTGAGGTCATCGGCGACATCAACTCCCGCCGTGGCCAGATCCAGGCCATGGAGGAGCGGGCCGGTGCCCGCGTCGTGAAGGGCCTCGTGCCCCTCTCGGAGATGTTCGGCTACGTCGGCGACCTCCGCAGCAAGACCTCGGGTCGCGCAAGCTACTCGATGCAGTTCGACTCCTACGCCGAGGTTCCGCGGAACGTCGCCGAGGAGATCATCGCGAAGGCCAAGGGCGAGTAACGCACTCCGTTCACACGCCGTAGGCTTGACTCCGGAGCCTCCTGGGGCATTCCACCGCAATCGCGGACGGAATGCCCCCGGGTTCCGGGCCTTTTCAGCAAAGATCACCTGGCGCCGATGAAGCAAGGCGTTCAGAACCACTCCACAGGAGGACCCCAGTGGCGAAGGCGAAGTTCGAGCGGACTAAGCCGCACGTCAACATCGGCACCATCGGTCACATCGACCACGGTAAGACGACCCTCACGGCCGCCATTACCAAGGTGCTGCACGACGCGTACCCGGACCTGAACGAGGCCTCGGCCTTCGACCAGATCGACAAGGCTCCCGAAGAGCGCCAGCGCGGTATCACCATCTCCATCGCGCACGTCGAGTACCAGACGGAGACGCGTCACTACGCCCACGTCGACTGCCCCGGTCACGCGGACTACATCAAGAACATGATCACGGGTGCGGCGCAGATGGACGGCGCCATCCTCGTGGTCGCCGCCACCGACGGCCCGATGCCGCAGACCAAGGAGCACGTGCTCCTGGCCCGCCAGGTCGGCGTTCCGTACATCGTCGTCGCCCTGAACAAGGCCGACATGGTGGACGACGAGGAGATCCTGGAGCTCGTCGAGCTCGAGGTCCGTGAGCTCCTCTCCGAGTACGAGTTCCCGGGCGACGACGTCCCGGTCGTCAAGGTCTCGGCGCTCAAGGCGCTCGAGGGCGACGCCGAGTGGGGCAAGTCGGTCCTGGACCTGATGGCCGCCGTCGACGAGTCGATCCCGCAGCCCGAGCGTGACGTCGACAAGCCGTTCCTCATGCCGATCGAGGACGTCTTCACGATCACCGGTCGCGGTACGGTCGTCACCGGCCGTATCGAGCGTGGTGTCCTCAAGGTCAACGAGACCGTCGACATCATCGGCATCAAGACCGAGAAGACCACCACCACGGTCACCGGCATCGAGATGTTCCGCAAGCTGCTCGACGAGGGCCAGGCCGGTGAGAACGTCGGTCTGCTGCTCCGCGGCATCAAGCGCGAGGACGTCGAGCGCGGCCAGGTCATCATCAAGCCGGGCTCGGTCACCCCGCACACCGAGTTCGAGGCGCAGGCCTACATCCTGTCCAAGGACGAGGGTGGCCGCCACACGCCGTTCTTCAACAACTACCGTCCGCAGTTCTACTTCCGTACGACGGACGTGACCGGCGTTGTGACCCTCCCCGAGGGCACCGAGATGGTCATGCCGGGTGACAACACCGAGATGAAGGTGGACCTCATCCAGCCCGTCGCCATGGAAGAGGGCCTGAAGTTCGCCATCCGTGAGGGTGGCCGCACGGTGGGCGCCGGCCAGGTCACCAAGATCGTCAAGTAGGTTCCGCCTGCTTGAGGTCGATCGACCCAAGGGGAGGCCCGTACGACTTCGGTCGTACGGGCCTCTTCGGCGTTCGCGCGGGGGTTCACTGCATGTTCTGCACCGGCGGATGGTCGTACGACGCCTCGCACACGTATACCTGGAGGCTGTAGCTCCGGCCGATGGTGATCTGCGTGTCGAGCGCGGGCCCGAGGAAGTGGTACCCGGTGTACCCCGCGTCCTCGAGCGGCCGCCAGCTGCCGCTGCCGCCGTCCCACTCCGTGCCGTCGATGGTCAGCAGGGGCCGCACCCGGGAGCCGCACTCGGCGCAGGCCATGGGGAACGGGTCGGAGAAGCTCCAGGGCGCGTGCCCGGCGAGCTTCCACCCCGGGGCGACGGCCAGATCGAACTGGTAGCAGACCCCGGACTCTTCCTCGATCGCCTCCTCCCACTCCTCGATCCGGTCGGCCAGCTCCGCCGGCAGTTCGTGCGGGGCCGGGTACTCGACGACGGCCTCGGGGTGCAGCACGCACGGTTCGGGCAGATAGTCGTCACTGCCGATCACCGCGGGCCGCGGGGGAGCGGCGAGCGGGGTGACGACATCGGCGGCCCGGCGCCAGCGCACCTCCACCCTCGGTACGTAGCCGTCCTCCGGATGGTCGAACGCACACCACAGAACCTGCAGCAGATCGGTGCCGTCGGGCCGGGGGAGCGCGGGCACGTCGGCGGCGCGTATCTGGGCGACCGGAACCATCGGCACCGGCCCGTCCTGGGCCGCCCGGTACGGCTTGGTCCCGCGGTCGACCAGCGCGCGCTCCTCGTCGGCCAGCAGGTCGGCGCCCTCCGCCCGCGGCCGGGCCCAGGCCTCGCGCAGAACGCGCCGGCCGATATGCACGTCGTCCGGCGCCACACCGTGCTGCCAGGGCCCGGCGTGCTCCGGACAGGTGGGCCACGGCTCCTCGGCCGGCCACAGCAGGGGCCCGCCGACGGAGCTGTCCGCCGCGGTGGGCGCGCCTGCGCGGGGGTGCAGGCGCACGGCGGAGCGGGCGAGCGGGGCCAGTTCGGGGAAGACGGCGGCGATGTCGAGCGGCCGGGGCGGGGTCGTACGGGTCATGGCTGGAGGGTAGGGGGAGGGTCTGACAGCGAGGATGTAGGCGGCATCGCTCGAGGGGGTCTGACGGGACCCATACCGGTTCGATCACGGCTTGCGCAGAATCCGACACACCCTCTGTGCAATGCCCCCGCCGGCGAAGAACACTGCCCCCACCAGTGATCTTGTGCGACCGAAAGCGAACCCGTGACCGCCGTCCAACCCCCTGAGCTCCCCGACGAGTCCCCCATACCCGACGAGCAGTGGGACGCGTTCCTGCGCGAAGCCGTGGAGGACGGTGGCAGGAACGCGCCGAAGGAGCCGTCCGCGCGGGCGCGGATGGTGACCCGTCGGCTGCGGGAGCAGGATGCGGCGGTGCCGGACCGGGCGGCCGAGGGTGA
The DNA here is from genome assembly GCF_001280015.1 of Streptomyces sp. MMG1121. Lineage (GTDB taxonomy): Bacteria > Actinomycetota > Actinomycetes > Streptomycetales > Streptomycetaceae > Streptomyces. The sequence continues at coordinate 32,136 of NZ_LGDV01000198.1, read as the reverse complement.
CGCCCGGCGCCCGTGGCGGCGCAAGCGGGCCCAGCAGCCGCAGCCGTCGGTGCCGCCGGGCTGGCGCACCGGTCCGGCCTGGCGGGAGATGAACGGGCGCAGCAGCCGACGTCGCACCGTGGGCTCGGCGATCGGTGTGGTGCTGGCGGCGGCGCTCGCCGTCGTGGCCGTACGGCCGTCGCTGCTGCTGGACCGGCTGCCCGGCCACGACCACGGCTCCGGAGCGTCGGCCACCTCACCGCTGCCCGCCGAGACGGCGCCGCCGACCGGTGCCCCGGGCGCGGTCGACCAGGACGGACCGCCCACCCGCAAGGACCCCTTCCGCGGCTCGCCCGCCCAGCGGTGGGCCGACGGGGCGGACGCCATCGAGGTGCCGCAGGCGAAGGCCGTGGCGGGGATGAGCCAGGAGGACGTGGCCCTCGCCCTGCGCCGTACCAAGGAGTTCCTGGTCGACACCAACCTGGACCCGGCCGTGCTGCGCGGCGGGCAGCCCGACGCGGCGCTGGCCCTGCTCGACCCGCGGCAGCCCCACACACTGTCCGGCCTGCAGCGCTCGCTGCGCGCCCCGAACCGCCACTATGACCCCCTGCAGTTGGTGACGCGCTTCGACCCGGCACAGGTGGCCCTCGCCGGCGACGTGGTGAAGGTGCGCGGCCGTATGACGTTCTCCGCCGGTGCGGCGGGCGAGGTGCGCGTGCATGCGGACTACACCTTCGTCTACCCGATGGTCCGGACCGGAGGGAAGGGCCACAGGGGCGGTGGCGAAGGCGTCGTGGCGCGGACGATCATCCGCCGCGACCTGACCATGGTCCTGCTCGACCCGCACCAGTGGATCGCGACCGAGGGCAGACTCGGAGTCCGCTCGTCCGACAGCGAGTTCTACAACTCCGAGTGCGGCGTCTACGACGGCTACTACCACCCCGTCTTCCCGGACGCCGACCCCACCGGCGCCCCGGCCATGGGCCCCGCCGCCGACCCCTACGACCGCAGCAAGTCCCTGACGGCCGACCACCAAAAGGGCTGCGGCACCGTCACCCGCACCTGACGAGATGCGTACCCGCGAGAGGAACAGCGCGCCCGCCGGCGCCGCTCCTGTCGCCGGGAAAGCCCAAAAGCCAAGTCCCACAGCTCAGCTGTCTGACGATTCCGGACTGGTTTGCTAGCGTGACGCGGGCACGCCAGAGCGATAAAACGGGGGTTGGCATCGTGACAGGAAGTGGCGGCGAGCACGCCGTGGGAATGCGGCTCAATCAGTTGCCGGACGGTCTGGGCGGTGGCGGACCAACGGGCGGTGGCCAGCCGGGCCTCGCGTCCTCTCCCGCCGAGAAGCAGGCCGCGGCGAACACCCTCCACAACCACATCGAGGGGGACACCAAGACGGCGGGGGCCTGGGCGGACGACGAGACGGGCGCCGTGGTGAAGGCGTTCGCCGCGAAGGACGGGCACGGCTGGCTGACCTCGGGTGCCGTGGGCAAGGCGCACACCGTCTGGGGCGAGCAGATGCAGAGTCTTGTGAACAAGCTGTCAGGCGACGAATCGGCCCTCCGGAACAACAACACGCTCCTGATGGGAACGGACTTCGGAGTGAGCGACTCGGCGCGCAAGGTGTCGGTGTTCGACGCGTACTCACCGCCGCCCGGGCAGTGACGAGCAGTCGAGCCCATTCGCACGCCACTGGAGTCAACGGGGGAACCATGCCGACGTATCACGAGATTCTGACGACCGACCTGTCCGCGCTCACCACGGCCGCCGAACGCTGGGACGGCATGGCGAAGGAGCTCAACAAGCAGGAGGACGCGTACCGGCGGGACGTACACGACATCACCCTGCGCCCGACCTTCGTGGGTGAGAGCCAGTCGGCCGCCAACGCGCGCTTCGGCATCAGGCTCACGGAGTTCCAGAGCGCCCAGACCGAGGCCAAGGCGATCGCCTCGCTCCTGCGTGACGCGCACACCCAGTTCGTGGACCTGCGCAAGAAGCTGGAGTCGGCACGGGACGACGCCATCGCCAAGGGGATGAAGGTTTCGGACCAGGGTGTGGTCTCCTACGACACCGGCAAGTTGAGCCAGGGGGACAAGCAGGCGCTGGCGCACGACCCCGACTACCAGGACAGCATCCGCAAGGACGTCGCTTCCTGGCAGACCCGCATCGACCAGTGCGTGCAGGACGTGGACGATGCCGACAAGGGTGTCGAGGTCGCCTTCACGGCCGTTGTGAAGGGTCCCGACCAGGGCTTCGGCACGGTCCCCGACTTCAACGGCAAGGCGCAGGGCGACATCGAGAAGTACGAGGCGGACGAGGCCAGGGACATCGCGCAGCGCGTCAACTCCGGTGACGCCTCGGCGGCCGACTACCAGGAGCTGCAGAGGCTCTTCCACGACAACTCCGGCGACAAGGCCTTCGGCCAGACCCTGCTGGACGAGCTGGGTGCCAAGGGCACACTGCAGCTCTCCAACAGCCTTGACGGTCTCGCCTACCACGGCGACAAGCAGCACAGCGACCAGTACTTGGACATCCAGAAGGGGCTCGCCACCACACTGGCGACCGCGACCCAGGATCCGAGCTCGTCCTTCTACAAGCACTTCCGCGAGGACATGCAGAAGGCCGGGACCGAGCAGTTCAAGGTCGACGGCCTCAGCCCCATCCCGGACGAGAAGGTCCGCGGCTACCAGAGCCTCGTCACGCTGATGCAGCAGGGGAACGGCTACAACGGGCAGTTCCTGGAAGACACGGCCGACGACATCCGGCACGCGGAGGAGTCGTACACGGCCCAGGGCCATACCGAGTCCATCTGGGCCCTGCGGGACAAGTTCAGCGGCAAGGACCGGGGCTGGTTCGCCAACGACCCGCTCGACGGCGTGCTCGGGATCATGTCCCACGACCCGAAGACCAGCGCCGAGTACCTGGACCCGGCACACACCGACAACCTGGACTACCTGCTCCACGGGCGGGACTGGGACACCGTCATCGACCACTACGCGACCCCGCCCGGCGGGACCACCACGGGCATGCCGGTCATGGCGGCGGACGGGGACGACCGGAAGGGCTTCGGAGACGCCTTGGCCGCGGCGGCCACCGGCATCGACCCGGACGGCCAGCGCCCCATGGCCCCGACACCGCACACCGACGCCAACAACCGGGTGTTCGTGCACGCGCTGGACGTCCTGTCCAAGCAAGGTGACGACATGCCGGCCTCGCTGCGCGACGACATGGCGAAGATCATGGTCAATCACGGCCGCGAGACGTACGTGGCGATGAGTGATCTGAGCGGCGGTCGGCACCTCGCCGACGGCCCGGACCTGAACCGTGACCAGGTCCTGGAGATGACGAAGCAGATCTCGCGGAGTCAGGACTCGTACAACATGCTGCACGAGGGCATGAACTACGCGATCACGGCTGACATAAACGACCCCTCACGTCACCCGGAGGACACCCTCCACTCGGCCGGCACCGCGATCGGCTTCATGGAGGAGGGCCGGTACCTGGCGCTCAAGGGAGACCAGCACGACTACACCTGGGACAAGACGTGGAGCTACCACGCGTCTGGAGCGCTGCTCAATTTCATTCCGGTGTACGGCGACATCGCCCAGCGCGGTACCGACGCGCTCACCACCGCGTGGGTCATGGACGAACAGCGCGACCAGGCCGCCAAGCTGACCAGCGACAGCCAGGCCACGTATCACCTGCGCCAGAACCAGCTCAACGAGATCGCCCGCACGTGGTACGCGGCCAACCCGGAATGGGCCGACAGCCACACCGACTACTCTCACGACCAGGGCATATACGACCAGATCAACGGGGCGGCCAACAACGGCAACGAACGCGCCCGTGGCATGGCGGGAGCGCAGTGATGACGACAGGACCGAGGCGTGGGGCGGTGGCCCTGATGTGCACCGCCGTCCTGGCAGCGGCGGCCGGCTGCAGCAGCAGCACCCACGCCACCGTCCCCACGGAGTTCTGCAAGGTCCCGGTGCCGAAGGAGGCCCTGTCACCGCTCATCCCGAAGGACGGACCGGTGAAGCAGACGTACGCGGCCCTTGAGGGACAGCCGGGCGCGGCCTGCGCCCTGAGCGCCGACGGTCACCGGGTGCTGTACGTCGACATTACGAGCTGGGACCGGGCCCCGGATCCGGTGAACTGGAAAACAGAGGGCTCGACGTACAAGTTCGCCGCCGAGCGGGCCGTGTCCTTCCCGGGACATGCGGCGATCGGAAGCGACGGCGCCGTGGTCCAGGCGAACTGCACCTCCCGGAACGCGTACATGATGTTCGGGGTCTATTTCTTCGGCGACCGAGTCGAGAACACTCCCACTGGTTACAAGAAGCTGCAACGGTTCGTCGACGCTCTCGTGCCGAAGGAAACCAAGAAATTCGGCTGCACCAAGTGAAAAGTGTTCCGGCGGGGAGGAACGCGCGCGACCGACGGGCGGGAAACGAGGGCCGAGACGGCCGTGCCGCTGAAGACGGGTGGCCGTGACCGCCGACAGGGCGAAATGGCGTGTCCTGCTCTTGACGGTCGCAGTCGGCGCTGCGGGTGTGATCACGGCCGGTGCCGTCGGGGCCTGGCTGTGGGTCGGCTCCGCCAAGGACTCCGGGGCATGCCAGAAGCAGCTCCTGGCGGACAAGAGGGTGCGGTCGGCCCTCGGGGCGGAGTACCGGAGTGATCTCAGCTGCCCGGCGCTGGGCGCGGCCGTCAAGCACGTCACCATGGGAACGACGCCGGGCAAGCACACCCTCCAGCAGGCGCGAGCCATGCAGAACCTGCTGACGGCCGTGGACGACACGGTCGGAACGGGCGACCGGACAGTGGATCCCGCCCTCGCCGTTCCCCTCGCCCAGGCGCTGGCCGATTACGCGGATGACACGGACCAGATCCTGACCTCGGTGAACGTGGACTACATCCGCGCGGACACGTCGTCCACCTCGCCCTGGCAGGACCGGACCGGCGTCCACATGTCCATGTCGGTGGACACCGTGCTCCATGTCGTACGGGCGGTGTCCGACAGCCCCGAGGCCTACGCCACGGTCCGTGACGCCGCCACCCGGCAGGCCGCCGCCGATCTCGCCGCCACCCCCGTCACGGCCGGGAAGGAGACGCTCACTCTGCGGGCGAAGCTCTGCGGGCGGGTGCTCGGCTCGCTGGACGGGGTGGCGGAAAAGGTGACAGGGAGCGTGGGACGGACCGGGGCGCGGAAGTGGGGCGGGGACGTCGCCACTCGTCTGTCGGCACACGCGTCCGCCCCGCCCGCCTACGGCCAGGACCCCGCCGGCCATCTGATCGACTCGTGGAAGCAGGAGCTGAAGGGTGTCGACGCCGCGGACGCGCTCGCGCGGCTGGAGGCCCAGAGCATGGACATGAGCCGTATCTGGGGCAAGGCGCTCGGTGCTGACGGCGGGCTGCAGGACTCACTGGCATACGGATCCAGGGACAACGCGGCCTCCGCTCGGAGCGACGCGCTCGACACGCTCCGGTGACCGCAGGAGCCGAGGAATCCGGCGCACCAGTTTGACCTACGTCACCCGAGGGGTAATCTCTACGCCCCGATTGGCCAGCCCCCCGCCCCATATGGCAGACTGTCCGAGTTGCTCGGTCGAGTGTTGATGCTGCGCGCCTCCCGCCGGGAGGACTGAAAGCGAGTCCCACAGTACTCGTCGCCCTAACTGCCTTCGCGGCAGCGCTGGGGCGGACGTACGGGAATCTTTCGGGAAGTGCGGTGCGGCACCGGCCAGGCACCCGGTGGGCCTTCGCCCCCGGCTTGCGGTTCCGGAAGGGCCGTGCGCATTCCCCGCAGGGATGTTCGAACAAGGGACATCCGTGTCAGCGGGAGAGCGACACGCCCGACCGCGTGGGTCGGAGACGGAAGTACGGAACACCGGGTTCCAGAGCGTTCCAGAGACAGGACTACGGAGTAGCCATGGCGGGACAGAAGATCCGCATCCGGCTCAAGGCCTACGACCACGAGGTCATCGACTCCTCGGCGAAGAAGATCGTCGAGACGGTGACCCGCACTGGTGCGTCGGTCGCGGGCCCGGTGCCGCTGCCCACTGAGAAGAACGTGTACTGCGTCATCAAGTCGCCGCACAAGTACAAGGACTCGCGCGAGCACTTCGAGATGCGCACGCACAAGCGCCTGATCGACATCCTCGACCCCACCCCCAAGACCGTTGACTCTCTGATGCGACTCGACCTCCCGGCCGGTGTCGACATCGAGATCAAGCTCTGAGGGTCGGTGAGCTGAGAATGGCTAAGCAGATCAAGGGCATCCTGGGCGAGAAGCTCGGCATGACGCAGGTGTGGGACGAGAACAACCGTGTTGTTCCGGTCACCGTCGTCAAGGCCGGCCCCAACGTCGTCACCCAGGTCCGTACGAACGATGTCGACGGCTACGAGTCCGTCCAGATCGCTTTCGGCGAGATCGACCCGCGCAAGGTGAACAAGCCCCTCAAGGGCCACTTCGCCAAGGCCGATGTCACGCCGCGTCGCCACCTCGTTGAGATCCGCACCGCGGACGCCTCCGAGTACACCCTCGGCCAGGAGATCACCGCTGAGGTGTTCGAGGCCGGGATCAAGGTCGACGTGACCGGCAAGAGCAAGGGCAAGGGCTTCGCCGGTGTCATGAAGCGTCACAACTTCAAGGGCCTCGGCGCCGGACACGGCACCCAGCGCAAGCACCGCTCTCCCGGTTCCATCGGTGGCTGCGCCACCCCGGGCCGCGTGTTCAAGGGCCTCCGCATGGCGGGTCGCATGGGCAACGAGCGGGTCACCACCCAGAACCTGACCGTCCACGCCGTTGACGCGGAGAAGGGTCTGCTGCTCATCAAGGGCGCGGTTCCCGGTCCGAACGGCGGCCTCGTCCTGGTCCGCACCGCGGCCAAGGGGGCCTGAGGTAACCGATGAGCACTGTTGACATCCTTTCGCCGGCGGGCGACAAGGCCGGTTCCGTCGAGCTCCCCGCGGAGATCTTCGACGTGGAGAAGATCAGCATTCCGCTGATCCACCAGGTCGTCGTCGCGCAGCTGGCCGCTGCCCGTCAGGGCACGCACAAGACCAAGACCCGTGGCGAAGTCCGTGGTGGCGGCAAGAAGCCGTACCGCCAGAAGGGCACCGGCCGCGCCCGTCAGGGCTCGACCCGCGCGCCGCAGTTCGCCGGTGGTGGCGTCGTGCACGGTCCCGTGCCGCGTGACTACTCGCAGCGCACCCCGAAGAAGATGAAGGCCGCGGCCCTGCGCCACGCCCTCACCGACCGGGCGCGTCACAACCGCATCCACGTCGTCTCCGGCGTGGTCGAGGGCGGGGTCTCCACCAAGGCCGCGAAGAGCCTGTTCGGCAAGATCAGCGAGCGCAAGAACCTGCTCCTGGTCGTCGAGCGCGCCGACGAGGCCGCGTGGCTGTCCGCCCGCAACCTGCCCCAGGTCCACATCCTGGAGCCGGGCCAGCTGAACACGTACGACGTTCTCGTCTCGGACGACGTGGTCTTCACCCAGTCCGCGTTCGAGTCCTTCGTGTCCGGCCCGAAGGCCAATGACACCGAAGGGAGCGAGGCCTGATGGCTATCCGTCACCCCGCTATCGCCTCGAAGGCGGCCAAGGCCGCCAAGGCCGCGCGCGTCGCCAAGGCGCGCCGCCACGCCGCCGAGGGCAAGAACACCGTCGAGACCCCGCTGAGCAAGTCCTTCACGGACCCCCGCGACGTGCTGGTCAAGCCGGTCGTCTCGGAGAAGAGCTACGCGCTCCTCGACGAGAACAAGTACACGTTCGTCGTCGCCCCGGGCGCCAACAAGACCCAGATCAAGCAGGCCGTCCAGGCGGTCTTCGACGTCAAGGTCACCGGGGTCAACACGATCAACCGCCAGGGCAAGCGCAAGCGCACGAAGACGGGCTTCGGTCAGCGTGCCGCGACCAAGCGCGCGATCGTGACCCTCGCCGAGGGCGACCGTATCGACATCTTCGGCGGTCCGACCGCCTAAGGGCGGTCCGGATCGTCCGATATCGGACGAGGACTGAGAAATGGGAATCCGCAAGTACAAGCCGACTACGCCGGGCCGTCGTGGCGCCAGCGTCGCCGACTTCGTCGAGGTCACGCGGTCCACGCCGGAGAAGTCGCTGGTCCGCCCGCTGCACAGCAAGGGCGGCCGTAACAACGCCGGTCGTGTGACCGTTCGCCACCAGGGTGGCGGACACAAGCGCGCCTACCGAGTGATCGACTTCCGTCGTCACGACAAGGACGGCGTGCCGGCGAAGGTCGCGCACATCGAGTACGACCCCAACCGCACCGCGCGCATCGCGCTGCTGCACTACGCCGACGGCGAGAAGCGCTACATCCTCGCCCCGCGCAACCTGCAGCAGGGTGACCGCGTCGAGAACGGTCCCGGGGCCGACATCAAGCCGGGCAACAACCTGGCCCTCCGCAACATCCCGGTCGGTACCACGATCCACGCGATCGAGCTCCGTCCCGGTGGCGGTGCCAAGTTCGCCCGCTCCGCCGGTGCCTCCGTGCAGCTGCTCGCGAAGGAGGGCGCCTACGCCCACCTGCGCATGCCGTCCGGCGAGATCCGTCTCGTCGACGTCCGCTGCCGCGCCACCGTCGGTGAGGTCGGCAACGCCGAGCAGAGCAACATCAACTGGGGTAAGGCCGGCCGTAAGCGGTGGCTGGGCGTTCGCCCGACCGTCCGTGGTGTCGTCATGAACCCGGTTGACCACCCGCACGGTGGTGGTGAGGGCCGGACCTCCGGTGGTCGCCACCCTGTGTCCCCGTGGGGCAAGAAGGAAGGCCGTACTCGTTCGCCCAAGAAGGCGTCGAACAAGTACATCGTCCGCCGCCGCAAGACGAACAAGAAGCGCTAAGGACGGGTTGAGATGCCTCGTAGCTTGAAGAAGGGACCCTTCGTCGACGACCACCTGATCAAGAAGGTGGACGTCCAGAACGAAGCCGGTACCAAGAACGTCATCAAGACCTGGTCCCGTCGCTCGATGATCGTCCCGGCCATGCTCGGCCACACGATCGCGGTGCACAACGGCAAGACCCACATCCCGGTGTTCGTCACCGAGTCGATGGTCGGCCACAAGCTCGGCGAGTTCTCGCCGACCCGCACCTTCCGGGGCCACGTCAAGGACGACCGGAAGTCGAAGCGCCGCTAGTAGCGGATCGCATTCAGACACGTAAGTAACTGAGAGGGACAACCATGGAAGCCAGGGCCCAGGCGCGGTACATCCGCGTCACGCCCATGAAGGCCCGCCGCGTGGTGGACCTGATCCGTGGCATGGACGCCACGGAGGCTCAGGCTGTTCTGCGATTCGCTCCGCAGGCAGCCTCCGTGCCGGTCGGCAAGGTGCTCGACAGCGCCATCGCCAACGCCGCGCACAACTACGACCACACCGACGCCGACAGCCTCTTCATTTCCGAGGCCTACGTCGACGAGGGCCCGACCCTGAAGCGGTTCCGGCCGCGTGCCCAGGGCCGTGCCTACCGGATCCGCAAGCGGACCAGCCACATCACCGTGGTCGTCAGCAGCAAGGAAGGAACCCGGTAATGGGCCAGAAGGTTAACCCGCATGGGTTCCGGCTCGGTGTCACCACGGACTTCAAGTCCCGGTGGTACGCCGACAAGCTGTACAAGGACTACGTCAAGGAAGACGTCGCCATCCGTCGGATGATGACGTCCGGCATGGAGCGCGCCGGCATCTCGAAGGTTGAGATCGAGCGCACCCGTGACCGCGTGCGGGTGGACATCCACACCGCTCGTCCGGGCATCGTCATCGGCCGCCGTGGCGCCGAGGCCGACCGCATCCGCGGTGACCTCGAGAAGCTCACGGGCAAGCAGGTCCAGCTGAACATCCTCGAGGTCAAGAACCCCGAGACCGACGCTCAGCTGGTTGCCCAGGCCGTTGCCGAGCAGCTCTCCTCCCGCGTCTCCTTCCGCCGTGCCATGCGCAAGAGCATGCAGTCGGCGATGAAGGCCGGCGCCAAGGGCATCAAGATCCAGTGCGGCGGCCGCCTCGGCGGCGCCGAGATGTCCCGCTCGGAGTTCTACCGCGAGGGCCGTGTGCCCCTGCACACGCTCCGCGCGAACGTGGACTACGGCTTCTTCGAGGCCAAGACGACCTTCGGCCGCATCGGTGTGAAGGTCTGGATCTACAAGGGCGACGTGAAGAACATCGCCGAGGTCCGCGCCGAGAACGCTGCGGCCCGTGCGGGTAACCGCCCGGCCCGTGGTGGTGCCGACCGCCCGGCCCGTGGTGGCCGTGGTGGCGAGCGGCGCGGTCGCAAGCCGCAGCAGGCTGCCGGCGCCGAGGCCCCCAAGGCCGAGGCTCCCGCGTCCGCTCCGGCTGAGAGCACCGGAACGGAGGCCTGACCGAAATGCTGATCCCCCGTAGGGTCAAGCACCGCAAGCAGCACCACCCCAAGCGCCGCGGTATGGCCAAGGGTGGTACCACGGTTGCGTTCGGCGAGTACGGCATCCAGGCCCTCACGCCGGCGTACGTGACCAACCGCCAGATCGAGGCGGCCCGTATCGCGATGACCCGCCACATCAAGCGTGGCGGCAAGGTCTGGATCAACATCTACCCGGACCGCCCGCTCACGAAGAAGCCGGCCGAGACCCGCATGGGTTCCGGTAAGGGTTCTCCGGAGTGGTGGATCGCGAACGTGCACCCGGGCCGGGTCATGTTCGAGCTGTCCTACCCCAACGAGAAGATCGCCCGTGAGGCCCTGACTCGCGCAGCCCACAAGCTGCCGATGAAGTGCCGGATCGTCAAGCGCGAGGCAGGTGAAGCGTGATGTCGGCCGGTACCAAGGCGTCCGAGCTGCGCGAGCTGGGCAACGAGGAGCTTCTGGCGAAGCTCCGCGAGGCCAAGGAAGAGCTGTTCAACCTCCGCTTCCAGGCGGCGACTGGTCAGCTCGAGAACCACGGTCGGCTCAAGGCCGTCCGTAAGGACATCGCGCGGATCTACACCCTGATGCGTGAGCGCGAGCTGGGCATCGAGACGGTGGAGAGCGCCTGATGAGTGAGAGCAACGTGACTGAGCAGACTGCAGAGGCCCGCGGCTTCCGCAAGACCCGCGAGGGTCTCGTCGTCAGCGACAAGATGGACAAGACCGTCGTCGTCGCCGTCGAGGACCGCGTCAAGCACGCGCTGTACGGCAAGGTCATCCGCCGTACGAACAAGCTCAAGGCGCACGACGAGCAGAACGCCGCGGGTGTCGGCGACCGTGTCCTCCTGATGGAGACCCGGCCGCTGTCCGCGACGAAGCGCTGGCGCGTCGTCGAGATCCTCGAGAAGGCCAAGTAATTCCTGCGGGCAAACCCGCAGGTCAGTTCCGCCAGGCTCGGCAGGGGCACTCGTACTGAGGCCCCTGCCGGGAACCGGCAGACAAACAGGAGATAGACGTGATCCAGCAGGAGTCGCGACTGCGCGTCGCCGACAACACTGGTGCGAAGGAGATCCTTTGCATCCGTGTGCTCGGTGGCTCCGGTCGCCGCTACGCGGGCATCGGTGACGTCATCGTCGCCACCGTCAAGGACGCGATCCCCGGTGGCAACGTGAAGAAGGGTGACGTCGTCAAGGCGGTCATCGTTCGCACCGTCAAGGAGCGCCGCCGTCCGGACGGCTCGTACATCCGCTTCGACGAGAACGCCGCCGTCATTCTGAAGAACGACGGCGACCCTCGCGGCACCCGTATCTTCGGCCCGGTCGGCCGTGAGCTGCGCGAGAAGAAGTTCATGAAGATCATCTCGCTCGCGCCGGAGGTGCTGTAAGCATGAAGATCAAGAAGGGCGACCTGGTCCAGGTCATCACCGGTAAGGACAAGGGCAAGCAGGGCAAGGTCATCGCGGCCTACCCCCGCGAGGACCGTGTCCTGGTCGAGGGTGTCAACCGGGTCAAGAAGCACACCAAGGCCGGCCCGACCGCTCGCGGTTCCCAGGCCGGCGGCATCGTCACGACCGAGGCGCCGATCCACGTCTCCAACGTCCAGCTGGTCGTTGAGAAGGACGGCAACAAGGTTGTCACGCGTGTCGGTTACCGCTTCGACGACGAAGGCAACAAGATCCGCGTTGCCAAGCGGACGGGTGAGGACATCTGATGGCTACCACCACCACTCCGCGTCTGAAGACGAAGTACCGCGAGGAGATCGCGGGCAAGCTGCGTGACGAGTTCAAGTACGAGAACGTCATGCAGGTTCCCGGCCTCGTCAAGATCGTGGTCAACATGGGTGTGGGCGACGCCGCCCGCGACTCCAAGCTGATCGAGGGCGCCATCCGCGACCTCACCACGATCACGGGTCAGAAGCCGGCCGTCACCAAGGCCCGTAAGTCCATCGCGCAGTTCAAGCTGCGTGAGGGCCAGCCGATCGGTGCCCACGTCACGCTCCGTGGCGACCGCATGTGGGAGTTCCTGGACCGCACCCTGTCGCTCGCGCTGCCGCGCATCCGCGACTTCCGTGGCCTGTCCCCCAAGCAGTTCGACGGCCGTGGCAACTACACCTTCGGTCTCACGGAGCAGGTCATGTTCCACGAGATCGACCAGGACAAGATCGACCGTGTCCGGGGTATGGACATCACCGTGGTCACCACGGCGACCAACGACGCTGAGGGCCGCGCGCTCCTTCGTCACCTCGGCTTCCCGTTCAAGGAGGCGTGAGCGAGATGGCGAAGAAGGCTCTGATCGCTAAGGCTGCTCGCAAGCCCAAGTTCGGTGTGCGTGGCTACACCCGCTGCCAGCGCTGCGGCCGCCCGCACTCCGTGTACCGCAAGTTCGGCCTGTGCCGCGTGTGCCTTCGTGAGATGGCTCACCGTGGCGAGCTGCCGGGCGTGACCAAGAGCTCCTGGTAATCCCTGTTTTTAGGGATTCCTGAAGCTCTCGGTAAGCATCTGGGTCGGCAGGGGCCCTTCTCCGCATGCCTTAGGCTTGTGGGGTTGGGCGTCTGCCGCCCGTACGACTTACTACGCCGTAGGTCCACCGCGCCGCACCCGTCCCGTCTCGGATCGGGGAGAGGGATGGCGCACCAGGAAACCCCGGCGAGAGAGGCCGAAGGCCAATTCATGACCATGACTGATCCGATCGCAGACATGCTTACGCGTCTGCGGAACGCGAACTCGGCATACCACGACTCCGTGACGATGCCGGCATCGAAGATCAAGTCTCACATCGCGGAGATCCTCCAGCAGGAGGGCTTCATCACGGGCTGGAAGGTCGAGGACGCCGAGGTCGGTAAGAACCTCGTTCTCGAGCTGAAGTTCGGCCCGAACCGTGAGCGCTCCATCGCGGGCATCAAGCGGATCTCCAAGCCCGGTCTCCGGGTGTACGCGAAGTCCACCAACCTGCCGAAGGTGCTCGGCGGCCTGGGCGTGGCGATCATCTCCACGTCGCACGGGCTCCTCACCGACAAGCAGGCCGGCAAGAAGGGCGTGGGTGGGGAAGTCCTCGCCTACGTCTGGTAACGGAAGGGAACGGAGGAAACAGCTATGTCGCGTATTGGCAAGCTCCCCATCACGGTTCCCGCCGGCGTGGACGTCACCATCGACGGCCGTACGGTCTCGGTCAAGGGCCCCAAGGGCACGCTGACCCACACCGTCGTCGCGCCGATCGACATCGCTAAGGGCGAGGACGGCACCCTCGAGGTGACGCGCCCGAACGACGAGCGTCAGAACAAGGCCCTGCACGGCCTGTCCCGCACGCTGGTGGCGAACATGATCACCGGCGTGACCCAGGGTTACGTGAAGAAGCTCGAGATCAGTGGTGTCGGTTACCGCGTGACCGCCAAGGGTTCGAACCTCGAGTTCGCTCTCGGCTACAGCCACCCGATCACCGTCGAGGCCCCCGAGGGCATCACCTTCAAGGTGGAGGCCCCCACCCGGTTCTCGGTCGAGGGCATCGACAAGCAGAAGGTCGGCGAGGTTGCGGCCAACATCCGCAAGCTGCGCAAGCCTGACCCGTACAAGGCCAAGGGCGTCAAGTACGAGGGCGAAGTCATCCGCCGCAAGGTCGGAAAGGCGGGTAAGTAAGCCATGGCATACGGGCAGAAGATCCTCAAGGGCGACGCTTACAAGCGCGCCGCGATCAAGCGCCGTCACATCCGGATCCGCAAGAACCTTTCCGGTACGGCGGAGCGTCCCCGTCTGGTCGTGACCCGCTCCAACCGCCACATCGTGGCGCAGGTGATCGACGACCTCAAGGGCCACACCCTGGCGTCCGCGTCCACTCTGGACGCGTCCGTGCGCGGTGGCGAGGGCGACAAGTCCGCGCAGGCCAAGCAGGTCGGCGCCCTGGTCGCCGAGCGTGCCAAGGCCGCCGGTGTCGAGGCTGTCGTGTTCGACCGTGGTGGCAACCAGTACGCCGGGCGCATCGCCGCCCTGGCGGACGCCGCCCGCGAAGCCGGGCTCAAGTTCTGAGCCTGCCGTAGCTAGCGGAAAAAGAGAGAGGTAATTCCAATGGCTGGACCCCAGCGCCGCGGTGGCGGTGCCGGTGGCGGCGAGCGGCGGGACCGGAAGGGCCGTGACGGCGGCGCTGCTGCCGCCGAGAAGACCGCGTACGTTGAGCGCGTTGTCGCGATCAACCGCGTCGCCAAGGTTGTGAAGGGTGGTCGTCGCTTCAGCTTCACCGCGCTGGTCGTGGTGGGCGACGGTGACGGCACCGTGGGTGTCGGTTACGGCAAGGCCAAGGAGGTGCCGGCCGCCATCGCCAAGGGTGTTGAGGAGGCCAAGAAGCACTTCTTCAAGGTCCCCCGTATCCAGGGCACCATCCCCCACCCCATCCAGGGTGAGAAGGCTGCCGGCGTCGTGCTGCTCAAGCCCGCGTCCCCGGGTACCGGTGTTATCGCCGGTGGTCCGGTGCGTGCCGTGCTCGAGTGCGCCGGTATCCACGACATCCTGTCGAAGTCGCTCGGCTCCGACAACGCGATCAACATCGTGCACGCGACCGTGGAGGCCCTGAAGGGTCTGCAGCGTCCCGAGGAGGTCGCGGCCCGCCGTGGTCTGCCGCTCGAGGACGTCGCTCCCGCGGCTCTGCTGCGTGCGCGTGCCGGGGCGGGTGCGTGATGGCTCAGCTCAAGATCACGCAGGTCAAGTCCTACATCGGCAGCAAGCAGAACCACCGTGACACCCTGCGTTCCCTTGGTCTCAAGGGCATCAACACGCAGGTCGTCAAGGAGGACCGCCCCGAGTTCCGCGGCATGGTGCACACCGTCCGCCACCTCGTGACGGTCGAGGAGGTCGACTGATCATGGCGGAGCAGAACCCGCTCAAGATCCACAACCTCCGTCCCGCCCCGGGCGCCAAGACCGCCAAGACCCGTGTCGGTCGTGGTGAGGCGTCGAAGGGTAAGACGGCCGGTCGTGGTACCAAGGGTACGAAGGCTCGTTACCAGGTTCCGGAGCGCTTCGAGGGTGGCCAGATGCCCCTCCACATGCGTCTTCCGAAGCTGAAGGGCTTCAAGAACCCGTTCAAGACCGAGTTCCAGGTCGTGAACCTCGACAAGCTGGCCGCGCTCTACCCCGAGGGTGGCGAAGTCACCGTCGAGGGTCTGGTGGCCAAGGGTGCCGTTCGCAAGAACAGCCTCGTCAAGGTCCTCGGCCAGGGCGAGATCTCCGTGGCGCTGCAGGTGACGGTCGACGCCGTCTCCGGCTCCGCCAAGGAGAAGATCACCGCCGCCGGCGGTACGGTCACCGAGCTCGTCTGAGTCTCTCGGACGTCTCGATGACGTGAGCGATCCCGACCGGGGATACCCCACAAAAGGGGTATCCCCGGTCGGTCGTTCCACGGGTGGTGCTCTCGCCGGTAAGGTGGCCAGCACTGCCTACTTTCACTGGGTGCTTCCCATGGGGCACCCTGGGCGGCAGTTGGCCGTTAGATATTCGTCTGTATCCGTCGAACCTCAAGACCGTCACCCTTGACGCACTTGCGCGGGGGTCGCAGGAGGCACCGTGCTCACCGCGTTCGCCCGGGCGTTCAGGACGCCCGACCTGCGCAAGAAGCTGCTCTTCACGCTGGGCATCATCGTGGTCTACCGGGTCGGTACCCACATCCCGATCCCCGGCGTCAACTACAAGGCCGTCCAGCAGTGTGTGAGCGAGGCGGGGGCCAACCAGGGCCTGTTCGGTCTCGTGAACATGTTCAGCGGTGGTGCGCTGCTCCAGATCACGATCTTCGCGCTCGGCATCATGCCGTACATCACGGCCAGCATCATTCTTCAGCTGCTGACCGTGGTCATCCCGCGCCTGGAAGCCCTGAAGAAGGAGGGCCAGGCGGGCACGGCGAAGATCACGCAGTACACCCGGTATCTGACCGTGGCGCTCGCCATCCTCCAGGGCACCGGTCTGGTCGCCACCGCCCGCAGCGGCGCGCTCTTCAACGGCTGCTCGGTCGCGTCGAGCATCGTCCCGGACCAGGCGATCTTCCAGACGATCACCATGGTCATCTGCATGACCGCCGGTACGTGTGTCGTGATGTGGCTCGGTGAGCTGATCACCGACCGCGGCATCGGCAACGGCATGTCGATCCTGATGTTCATCTCGATCGCCGCGACCTTCCCGTCCGCGCTGTGGGCGATCAAGAAGCAGGGCACGCTGGCCGGCGGCTGGATCGAGTTCGGCACCGTGATCCTGGTCGGCCTGGTGATGGTCGCGCTCGTCGTCTTCGTCGAGCAGGCCCAGCGCCGCATCCCGGTGCAGTACGCGAAGCGCATGATCGGCCGTCGTTCCTACGGCGGTACGTCCACGTACATCCCGCTCAAGGTGAACCAGGCGGGTGTGATTCCCGTCATCTTCGCCTCCTCGCTGCTCTACATCCCGGCACTCGTGGCGCAGTTCGCGGGCGGCAACTCGAGCTGGAAGACCTGGATCACCAACAACCTGACCAAGGGCGACCACCCGATTTACATCACTCTGTACTTCTTGCTCATCGTTTTCTTCGCGTTCTTCTACGTGGCGATCTCCTTCAACCCCGAGGAAGTCGCCGACAACATGAAGAAGTATGGTGGCTTCATCCCGGGCATCCGGGCTGGCCGACCGACCGCTGAGTACCTCAGCTACGTACTCAACCGGATCACCTGGCCGGGTTCGCTGTATCTGGGTCTGATTGCTCTCGTGCCAACAATGGCGTTGGTCGGGTTCGGGGCGACGAACAACTTCCCGTTCGGCGGTACCAGCATCCTGATCATCGTGGGTGTCGGTCTCGAGACGGTGAAGCAGATCGAGAGCCAGCTCCAGCAGCGCAATTACGAAGGGTTCCTCCGCTGATGCGTATCGTCCTCGTCGGGCCGCCGGGTGCCGGTAAGGGAACGCAAGCCGTCCGCCTCGCAGAAGAGCTGAAAATCCCGCACATCTCGACGGGCGACCTGTTCCGGGCCAACATCAGCCGGCAGACCGAGCTGGGCATGGACGCGAAGTCCTACATGGACCGGGGCGAGCTGGTGCCGGACTCGGTCACCATCGCGATGGCCAAGGACCGCATGGAGCAGCCGGACGCGGAGAACGGCTTCCTGCTGGACGGCTTCCCGCGGAATGTCTCGCAGGCCGAGGCGCTGGACGAGCTGCTGACGACGGAGGCCATCAAGCTGGACGCCGTCCTGGACCTGGAGGTCCCGGAGGACGAGGTCGTCAAGCGGATCGCCGGCCGTCGCATCTGCCGCAACGACTCGTCGCACGTGTTCCACGTGACGTACAGCCCGCCGAAGAAGGAGGGCGTCTGCGACGTCTGCGGCGGTGAGCTGTACCAGCGCGACGACGACTCCGAGGGCACCGTCCGCAAGCGGCTCGAGGTCTACCACACGCAGACCGAGCCGATCATCGACTACTACAAGGCACAGGGCCTGGTCGTGACCATCTCCTCCCTGGGCCCCGTGGACGAGATCACGCAGCGGGCGCTGGAGGCCCTCAAGCGCGAGAAGGCCGAGCAGTAGAATTCGGCCCCTTCCGGCCGCGGTGCCCTCCGGGGTGCCGCGGCCGTACTGTTGTACAGATAACCCAGCCCACGTGAGTGACGGAGAGCGCAGGCCCCCCATGGTGCAGATCAAGACGCCGGAGCAGATCGCCAAGATGCGTGCGGCGGGCCTGGTCGTCGCCGCCATCCACGCGGCCACCCGTGAGGCCGCGGTCCCCGGCGCCACCACCAAGGACCTGGACGACGTCGCCCGCAAGGTCCTCGCCGAGCACAGTGCGAAGTCGAACTTCCTGGGGTACGGCGGCTTCCCCGCGACGATCTGCACCTCGGTCAACGACGTGGTCGTCCACGGCATCCCCTCCGACGACGTCGTCCTGAAGGACGGCGACATCATCTCCATCGACTGCGGCGCGATCATCGACGGCTGGCACGGCGACGCGGCCTACACCGCCTTCGTCGGCTCCGGCCACGCTCCGGAACTGGTCGAGCTGTCCCGGGTCACCGAAGAGTCGATGTGGGCCGGCATCGCAGCCATGAAGCAGGGCAGCCGCCTGGTCGACATCTCCCGGGCAATCGAGACCTACATCCGCCGCCAGCCGAAGCCCGGCGGCGGCAAGTACGGGATCATCGAGGACTACGGCGGCCACGGCATCGGCACCGAGATGCACATGGACCCGCATCTGCTGAACTACGTCGACCGCCGCCGCGGCAAGGGCCCCAAGCTGGTCCCCGGCATCTGCCTCGCGATCGAGCCGATGGTCTCCCTCGGCACCCCGCGTACGGAGGTCCTGTCGGACGACTGGACGGTCATCACCACGGACGGCACCTGGTCCTCCCACTGGGAGCACTCGATCGCCCTGACGGCGGAGGGCCCCCTGGTCCTCACCGCTCCCGACGGCGGCAAGGCGAAGCTCGCCGAGTACGGCATCACGGCCGCGCCGGACCCGCTGGCGTAATGATCTCCGGCCTGGGGCAGACTTCCTCGATTCGCCTTTCCGGGTGCGCCGACGTAGACTGACTCGTCGGCTCTCGTGCACCCGCATGTCCGCATGCTTGCGCACTCGCCTCCCGGGGTGAGTGAGAGAGTCGATCAAGGTAGTCGATTCGAAGGGCGAAGCGTGGCCAAGAAGCAAGGTGCCATCGAGATCGAGGGCACTGTCGTCGAGTCTCTGCCGAACGCCATGTTCAAGGTCGAGCTCCAGAACGGTCACCAGGTCCTGGCACACATCAGCGGCAAGATGCGTATGCACTACATCCGTATCCTCCCTGACGACCGGGTCGTGGTGGAGCTGTCTCCGTACGACCTGACGCGTGGCCGGATCGTCTACCGGTACAAGTAGATCTTGCCCGCGCCCCGGGCCCGCCCGGAGCGATGGCACTGACCCGGAGAACCTCACCAATGAAGGTCAAGCCGAGCGTCAAGAAGATCTGCGACAAGTGCAGGGTGATCCGCCGTCACGGCCGGGTCATGGTCATCTGCGAGAACCCGCGCCACAAGCAGCGCCAGGGCTGACGCACGACCATCTCCCTCTGCACCGCTATCGCAGAGTCTTCGCGCGACGCGAGCTGAATTTGTTCATACGCAGAACCCGAGCCCGACGCGGCTCGACACCCTCGGTTCGGAGGCCGAGGACCCAGTTCGTACCTGATACGGCGGCTGGGAACCGGTTCTGCGGAAGACCTCCGAAGATCACCAGGAGCCATTGAATGGCACGCGTTTCCGGTGTTGACATCCCGCGCGAAAAGCGCGTGGAGGTCGCCCTCACCTACGTGTTCGGCATCGGCCGGACCCTCTCGCAGGAGACGCTGGCTGCGACCGGCGTCGACCCGAACACCCGCGTCCGTGACCTGACTGAAGAGCAGCTGGTCGCGATCCGCGAGTACGTCGACAGCAACATCAAGACCGAGGGTGACCTTCGTCGCGAGATCCAGGCCGACATCCGCCGCAAGGTCGAGATCGGTTGCTACCAGGGTCTGCGTCACCGTCGCGGTCTGCCCGTCCGCGGTCAGCGCACCAGCACGAACGCTCGTACCCGCAAGGGCCCGCGTCGCGCCATCGCCGGCAAGAAGAAGCCGGGCAAGAAGTAGTCCGCAGCGGACTCGCCGTCCAGCGGTCTTCGCTGTAGGACCGACCACCTCCCTGTAGGAGTTATAGATGCCCCCCAAGGGTCGTCAGGGCGCTGCCAAGAAGGTGCGCCGCAAGGAAAAGAAGAACGTCGCTCACGGCCACGCGCACATCAAGAGCACGTTCAACAACACGATCGTCTCGATCACGGACCCGTCCGGCAACGTGATCTCCTGGGCCTCCGCCGGCCACGTCGGCTTCAAGGGCTCCCGGAAGTCCACGCCGTTCGCCGCGCAGATGGCCGCCGAGTCGGCTGCCCGCCGCGCCCAGGAGCACGGCATGCGCAAGGTCGACGTGTTCGTCAAGGGCCCGGGTTCCGGTCGTGAGACCGCGATCCGCTCCCTGCAGGCCACGGGCCTCGAGGTCGGCTCCATCCAGGACGTCACCCCGACCCCGCACAACGGCTGCCGTCCGCCCAAGCGCCGCCGCGTCTGAGGTCTGGCTGCTTGTCGGATTCGGGCGGTACGGCTCCTTCGGGCCGTGCCGCCCGTACCCTTGCAATACCCGCACTTTTCAGGGGTGCGGTTTCCGTCGGGCGTCAAATAGCGGGCGTCCACGAAAGAAGGATCTGATCCACACATGCTGATCGCTCAGCGTCCCTCGTTGACCGAAGAGGTCGTCGACGAGTTCCGCTCCCGGTTCGTGATCGAGCCGCTGGAGCCGGGCTTCGGCTACACCCTCGGCAACTCCCTCCGCCGTACGCTCCTGTCGTCGATCCCCGGCGCTGCTGTCACCAGCATCCGCGTCGACGGCGTCCTGCACGAGTTCACCACCGTGCCGGGCGTCAAGGAGGACGTCACCGACCTGATCCTCAACATCAAGCAGCTGGTCGTCTCCTCGGAGCACGACGAGCCGGTCGTGATGTACCTGCGCAAGCAGGGCCCGGGTCTGGTCACCGCCGCCGACATCGCGCCCCCGGCCGGTGTCGAGGTGCACAACCCCGACCTCGTCCTCGCCACGCTCAACGGCAAGGGCAAGCTGGAGATGGAGCTGACCGTCGAGCGCGGTCGCGGTTACGTCTCCGCCGTGCAGAACAAGCAGGTGGGCCAGGAGATCGGCCGTATCCCGGTCGACTCGATCTACTCGCCGGTTCTCAAGGTCACGTACAAGGTCGAGGCCACGCGTGTCGAGCAGCGCACCGACTTCGACAAGCTGATCGTCGACGTCGAGACCAAGCAGGCGATGCGTCCGCGTGACGCCATGGCCTCCGCCGGTAAGACCCTGGTCGAGCTGTTCGGTCTCGCCCGCGAGCTGAACATCGACGCCGAGGGCATCGACATGGGCCCGTCCCCCACGGACGCCGCCCTTGCCGCCGACCTGGCGCTGCCGATCGAGGAGCTGGAGCTCACGGTCCGCTCCTACAACTGCCTCAAGCGTGAGGGCATCCACTCCGTGGGTGAGCTCGTCGCCCGCTCCGAGGCCGACCTCCTGGACATCCGCAACTTCGGTGCGAAGTCCATCGACGAGGTCAAGGCGAAGCTGGCCGGCATGGGCCTGGCGCTCAAGGACAGCCCGCCCGGATTCGACCCCACGGCCGCTGCCGACGCCTTCGGCGCCGACGACGACGCGGACGCGGGCTTCGTGGAGACCGAGCAGTACTGATCTCCACCCACTCCGGGGTCCGCTGCGACGGACCCCGGATCTCCGACAGGCGACCGCCTGCTCGGATACTGACTTCGGTACCTGATACGGCCGGGGCAGACACACAGGAGAAGAACCATGCCGAAGCCCACCAAGGGTGCCCGTCTGGGCGGCAGCGCCGCGCACGAGAAGCTGCTCCTCGCGAACCTCGCGAAGAGCCTCTTCGAGCACGGCCGCATCACCACCACCGAGGCGAAGGCGCGCAAGCTGCGTCCGTACGCCGAGCGTCTGGTCACCAAGGCGAAGAAGGGCGACCTTCACAACCGCCGTCAGGTGCTCCAGGTGATCACGGACAAGAGCATCGTGCACACGCTCTTCACCGAGATCGGCCCGCGCTACGAGAACCGTCCGGGTGGCTACACCCGCATCACCAAGATCGGTAACCGCCGTGGCGACAACGCGCCCATGGCCGTCATCGAGCTGGTCGAGGCGCTGACGGTGCAGCAGCAGGCCACCGGCGAGGCCGAGGCCGCCACCAAGCGTGCGGTCAAGGAGGCCGAGGAGGCCAAGGCCGCGGAGACCACCGAGGCTCCGGCCGAGGAGGCCGCTGCCGAGGAGTCCAAGGACGCCTGAGGCTCTGCCTTGAGCTGAGCGGGTCCGCCCTTCACCGGGCGGGCCCGCTTTTGCGTACCTGAGAGGATCCAGGAGTGAGTGAAGTACAGCCCGGACACGTCCGTATCCGCCTCGACCTGTCCTACGACGGCGCCGACTTCCACGGCTGGGCCAAGCAGGCCGGCGGCAAGCGGACCGTGCAGGCGGAGATCGAGGACGCCCTGCGGACGGTGACGCGTACGAAGGACACGACGTACGAGCTGACCGTGGCCGGGCGGACCGACGCGGGTGTGCACGCGCGCGGGCAGGTGGCCCATGTGGATCTGCCGGCCGAGCTGTGGGCGGAGCACCGGGAGAAGCTGCTGAAGCGGCTCGCCGGGCGGCTGCCCAAGGACGTACGGGTCTGGAGCCTGACGGAGGCTCCCGAGGGTTTCAACGCGCGCTTCTCGGCGATCTGGCGGCGCTACGCGTACCGGGTCACCGACAGTCCCGGGGGAGTGGACCCCCTGCTGCGGGGCCACGTCCTGTGGCACGACTGGCCGCTCGACGTGGACGCCATGAACGAGGCCGCGCGGGCGCTGCTCGGCGAGCACGACTTCGCCGCCTACTGCAAGCGGCGTGAGGGTGCGACCACGATCCGTACGCTGCAGGAGCTGAGCCTCGTGCGCGGGTCCGACGGGATCATCACCGCGACCGTGCGCGCCGACGCCTTCTGCCACAACATGGTGCGCTCGCTGATCGGCGCGCTGCTGTTCGTCGGGGACGGGCACCGCGGGCCCGAGTGGCCCGGCAAGGTGCTGGCCGCGGGTGTGCGGGACTCCGCCGTCCATGTCGTACGGCCGCACGGGCTGACCCTGGAGGAGGTCGGCTACCCCGCCGACGAGCTGCTGGCCGCGCGCAACAAGGAGGCGCGGAACAAGCGCTCGCTTCCGTCGGCGGGGTGCTGCTGAGCTACTGGTTCGCCGCCGCGGACGCCTGGGCCTGCCCCCGGCGGTAGATCTGGTTGAAGATGAAATCCTGCAGGTTGGTGCCGGTGGTGAAGACCTGCGTGTCCTTGCCGGTGACGTTCTTGCCGTCGGTGAAGCCGACCGTCGTGAAGTAGGCGTAGCGGCCGACGGCGTTCGTGGTGGTCAGACAGACCGCGGCGTTGCAGAAGTCCTTGACGCCCTTGCCAGGCAGGGCGCGCACCATGGCGTTCTTGGCGGCCTGGGCCTTGACCTTCGTGGCCTCGGCCTGGGAGTCGAAGACGGCGACTCCGACGGTGGCCGCGACACCGCCGTGGGTGTAGGTCGCGCGGATCAGCCGGGTGCAGCCGTTGGCGGTGAGGATCTTCGGCAGTTTGCCGCCGGCCGCGGTGGCGCAGCTCGTGGTGTCGGCCGTGGCGCCCTTCTTGTACACGGTGTCGCCCATGGTCAGCTGGGTGCCCGGGAAGAGGGTGCCGGCGCTGAGCGGGGCGGTGTCCTTCTTGGAGCTGGATATGAAGTCCTTCGGGTCCAGCGGCGGCGGGGCGCTGGTGGGTGCGAAGGACGGCGTGGCCGAGCCGCTCGGCACGGAGGCGCTGGCGGGCAGGTTGGTCGGGTTGCCCGAGGCGTGGTTGTCCCCGTTCGCGGACACGACGGCCAGGGCCACGGCGGTGCCGACGGCGACGGTGGCCAGCGCGCCGCCGCCGATGAACAGCAGCTTGCGGCGCTTGTTCCGGGTCTCGGAGGCCTCGGCGAGCGCGGCCCAGTCCGGAGTCCCGTCGTCGCCGCCGTTGGTCCATGGCTGCTGGGAATTAGGTTTCCAGGGATCCCACTGAGACTGGGGTCCCCCCTGCCCGTAACTCATGGGGCGCATCTTAGACGGGGGCCGTGGGGTGCCGGAGCGCGTCGGGCGGCATGCCGCGTTTGTCCGTCGACATGTGGGGGAAGGGACTCGTTTTGACCCGTCCGGGGGCTGGCAGGTAACCTGCTTCTTCGTTGTGTATTGGCTTGCTCATTCTCACGGGACGGGCCCTTACACCGGTCCACCGGGCCGATGACCAGCGATCAGCACGCGGTTTGCGTCACCGCGGTGCGGTCGAGGCTGTCGTGATCGTTTCGGTGACCTGTTCAGGACCATTCACTCGAAGCGAAGGCTACGAACCGTGCGTACGTACAGCCCCAAGCCCGGCGATGTGACGCGCCAGTGGCACGTCATCGACGCTCAGGACGTTGTCCTGGGCCGTCTCGCCACCACCGCCGCGTCCCTCCTGCGGGGCAAGCACAAGCCGATCTACGCGCCCCACGTCGACACCGGTGACTTCGTCATCATCGTCAACGCCGACAAGGTGCACCTCTCCGGCAACAAGCGGACCCAGAAGATGGCGTACCGCCACTCCGGCTACCCGGGCGGTCTGCGCTCCGTCCGCTACGACGAGCTGCTGGACAAGAACCCCGAGAAGGCCATCGAGAAGGCCGTCAAGGGCATGCTCCCCAAGAACACGCTGGGCCGTCAGATGCTCTCGAAGCTGAAGGTCTACAAGGGTGACGTGCACCCGCACGCTGCGCAGCAGCCGGTGCCGTTCGAGATCACCCAGGTCGCGCAGTAAGTCCGGCCACCCCCTAAGACTGAAGAGAATCTGAGGAGAATCGTGGCCGAGACCACTGCCGAGCAGCCGATCGAAGAGATCGACATCGAGAGCTACACCACCGAGTCCGAGGTCCCCGTCGAGGGTGAGTACACCTCGGAGTCCATGGCCTCCCGCTTCGGCGAGCCCCAGCCGGCCGCCGGCCTGGGTCGTCGCAAGAACGCCATCGCCCGCGTCCGGATCGTCCCGGGCACCGGCAAGTGGAAGATCAACGGTCGCACCCTCGAGGACTACTTCCCGAACAAGGTGCACCAGCAGGAAGTCAACGAGCCCTTCAAGGTGCTCGAGCTCGAGGGCCGTTACGACGTCATCGCCCGCATCGCGGGTGGCGGTGTCTCCGGTCAGGCCGGTGCGCTCCGTCTCGGTGTCGCCCGTGCGCTGAACGAGGCGGACGTCGACAACAACCGCGGCGCGCTCAAGAAGGCCGGCTTCCTCAAGCGCGACGACCGTGCGGTCGAGCGCAAGAAGGCCGGTCTGAAGAAGGCCCGCAAGGCCCCGCAGTACAGCAAGCGCTAAACAGCAGCTGCCTGCTCGTACTCCGAACGCCCCGGCGGCACGCCACATGTGCCGTCGGGGCGTTCGTTTATCCCAGCCAAGGGCGTATAACGACACAAGACGCTCAGCCGCTCAGCGGCTTGTGTGATCGCATGTTTCCTCAGGAGGACAAGTGGGACGACTCTTCGGCACGGACGGTGTGCGCGGTGTCGCCAACGCGGATCTGACCGCCGAGATGGCGCTCGGCCTCTCCGTGGCCGCGGCGCACGTGCTGGCAGAGGCGGGCACTTTCGCGGGCCACCGGCCGAAGGCGGTGGTCGGGCGGGATCCGCGCGCGTCCGGTGAGTTCCTGGAGGCGGCCGTGGTCGCGGGCCTCGCGAGCGCCGGCGTGGACGTCCTGACCGTCGGCGTCCTGCCGACCCCCGCGGTGGCGTATCTGACCGGCGCGCTCGGCGCCGATCTCGGCGTGATGCTCTCCGCCAGCCACAACGCCATGCCGGACAACGGCGTCAAGTTCTTCGCCCGCGGCGGCCACAAGCTCGCCGACGAGCTGGAGGACCGCATCGAGGCGGTGTACGAGTCCCACCGGCACGGCGAGCCCTGGCAGCGGCCCACCGGCGCGGGCGTCGGGCGCGTGCGGTCGTACGAGGAGGGCTTCGAGCAGTACGTCAGCCACCTTCTCGGCGCGCTGCCGAACCGGCTCGACGGGCTGAAGATCGTCCTGGACGAAGCGCACGGCGCGGCCTCGGGGGTCTCGCCGGAGGCGTTCTCCCGGGCGGGCGCCGAGGTCGTCACCATCGGTGCCGAGCCCGACGGGCTCAACATCAACGACGGCTGCGGCTCGACCCACCTGGGCCAGCTGAAGGCCGCCGTCCTGGAGCACCGCGCCGACTTCGGCATCGCCCACGACGGCGACGCCGACCGCTGCCTGGCCGTGGACCACACCGGCGAGGAGGTCGACGGCGACCAGATCCTCGCCGTGCTCGCGCTGGACCTGCGGGAGCGTTCCGCTCTGCGGTCCGACACGGTCGTGGCGACGGTCATGTCCAACCTCGGCTTCAAACTGGCCATGGAGCGGGCCGGGATCCGGCTCGTGCAGACCGCCGTGGGCGACCGGTACGTGCTGGAGGAGATGAAGGAGCACGGGTACGCCCTGGGCGGCGAGCAGTCCGGGCACGTGATCATCCTCGACCACGCCACCACCGGTGACGGCACGCTGACCGGGCTGCTGCTGGCGGCGCGGGTCGCCCAGAGCGGTCGTACGCTGCGGGAGCTGGCGTCTGTCATGGAGCGGCTGCCGCAGGTGCTGATCAACGTCCCGGACGTGGACAAGTCGCGTGTGGGTACGTCTGCCGACCTTGCCGCTGCCGTTGCCGAGGCCGAGCGGGAACTCGGGGCGACCGGGCGGGTGTTGTTGCGGCCTTCCGGTACCGAGCCGTTGGTGCGGGTGATGGTGGAGGCCGCGGACATCGATCAGGCTCGGTCTGTCGCCGGGCGGCTCGCCGATGCGGTGAAGTCGGCATTGGGCTGATGTTCGGGCAGGGGGTGCCGGGAACCGCGCGGCGTGGCTCGTCGCACGGTTCCCCGCACCCCTTCCGGTCAACTACAGCTTGCGCAGCCTCAGTCGCTGCACCTTGTGGTCGGGGCCCTTGCGGACCACCAGGGCGGCCCGGCCGCGGGTGGGGGCGATGTTCTCGACCAGGTTGGGCTTGTTGATCGTCCGCCAGAGGGTGCGGGCGTAGTCGAGGGCCTCCTCCTCGGAGACCTGGGTGTACTTGCGGAAGTACGACGACGGGTTCTGGAACGCCGTCTGGCGCAGCTTCTTGAAGCGGTTGAGGTACCAGCGCTCGATGTCCTCGGCGCTCGCGTCGACGTACACGCTGAAGTCGAAGTAGTCCGCGAGGCCGACCCGGGTGCGGCCGTCCTTGCCGGGCAGGGCGGGCTGGAGGACGTTCAGGCCCTCGACGATCAGGATGTCCGGGCGGCGGACGGTCAGGCGCTGGTCCGGGAGGATGTCGTAGATCAGGTGGGAGTAGACGGGCGCCGTCACCTCGTCCTTGCCGGCCTTGATGTCGGCGACGAAACGGGTCAGGGCCCGGCGGTCGTAGGACTCGGGGAATCCCTTCCGCGACATCAGGCCGCGGGCCTCCAGCTCCCGGGTGGGCAGCAGGAAGCCGTCCGTCGTGACCAGCTCCACGCGCGGGTGTTCGGGCCAGCGTGAGAGCAGGGCCTGCAGCAGGCGGGAGACGGTGGACTTGCCGCAGGCCACGGAGCCGGCGACACCTATGACGAACGGGGTGCCCGACTGGGAGCCCTTTTCGCCGAGGAACGTGTTCAGCGCCCCTCTGAGTCCGTCCGTGGCGCCGACGTAGAGGTTGAGGAGCCGGGAGAGCGGGAGGTAGACGTCCCGCACCTCGTCCAGGTCGATGACATCGCCCAGACCGCGCAGCTTCTCCACCTCCTCGGCGGTGAGCGGCAGCGGCGTCTTCTCGCGCAGCGCGCTCCACTCGGCGCGGGTGAGATCGACGTAGGGAGTCGCCTCCGGCCTGTGCCGGTGGGCGCTCCGGGGCATCGAGGAGACCGGTGAGATCACATTCCATTGTTAACGGAGTTTGAACTCGGTGGCGGGTGGGGTCCGTCACGCGCCCGGTCCGGCCGACCGGGTGTCGAGGGGCGTTCGAGCGTGCGGAGCGGTTCGAGCGCAAGAAGAGGTTCGTACGACGGTGGGAAATTCCGATTTCGGGCAGGCGGAGGCCTGATCGGGCCGTTCCGGGGTCGTAGGCTGCGGCGCATGTGCGGAATCGTGGGATACGTAGGGTCGCAGTCGGCGCTCGATGTCGTGATGGCCGGGCTGAAGCGGCTGGAGTACCGGGGGTACGACTCGGCCGGAGTCGCCGTGCCGGCGGACGGCGGGCTGGCCGCGGCGAAGCGGGCCGGGAAGCTGGTCAACCTGGAGAAGGAGCTGCTCGAACGGCCGTTGCCGGCGGGCGCGACCGGCATCGGCCACACCCGGTGGGCCACACACGGCGGCCCCACCGACGGCAACGCCCATCCCCACCTCGACAACGCGGGCCGGGTCGCCGTCGTTCACAACGGCATCATCGAGAACTTCGCGCTCCTGCGCGGCGAACTGGCCGAGCGGGGCCACGAGCTGACGTCCGAGACGGACACCGAGGTGGTCGCCCATCTGCTCGCCGAGGAGTTCTCGGCGACCGCCGACCTGGCGGAGGCCATGCGGCTGGTGTGCCGGCGGCTGGAGGGAGCGTTCACGCTGGTCGCGGTGCACGCCGACGCGCCGGACGTGGTCGTGGGCGCGCGCCGCAACTCGCCGCTGGTCGTGGGCGTCGGCGAGGGCGAGGCGTTCCTGGCCTCCGACGTCGCCGCGTTCATCGCGCACACGCGCTCCGCGATCGAGCTGGGGCAGGACCAGGTGGTGGAACTGCGCCGCGACGGCGTGACGGTGACGGGCTTCGACGGCAGCCCGGCCGAGGTCCGCAGCTACCACGTGGACTGGGACGCCTCCGCCGCCGAGAAGGGCGGCTACGACTACTTCATGCTCAAGGAGATCGCCGAGCAGCCCAAGGCGGTCGCCGACACACTGCTCGGCCGGATCGATCCGTCGGGCTCGCTGACGTTGGACGAGGTACGGATCTCGCCCTCCGAGCTGCGCGAGATCGACAAGGTCGTCATCGTCGCCTGCGGTACGGCCTTCCACGCCGGGCTGATCGCCAAGTACGCCATCGAGCACTGGACGCGCATCCCGTGCGAGGTGGAGCTGGCCAGCGAGTTCCGCTACCGGGACCCGATCCTGGACGGCCGCTCCCTGGTGATCGCCATCTCCCAGTCCGGCGAGACCATGGACACCCTGATGGCGCTCAGGCACGCCCGTGAGCAGGGCTCCAAGGTGCTGGCCATCTGCAACACCAACGGCTCGACCATCCCGCGCGAGTCGGACGCGGTGCTGTACACGCACGCCGGCCCCGAGGTCGCCGTCGCCTCCACCAAGGCGTTCCTGACCCAGCTGGTGGCCTGCTACCTGGTGGCGCTGTATCTGGGCCAGGTGCGCGGCACCAAGTGGGGCGACGAGATCCAGGCCGTCATCAAGGACCTCTCCCGGATCTCGGTGGAGGTCGAGCGGGTCCTGGAGACCATGGAGCCGGTGCGGGCGCTCGCGCGGACGCTGGCGTCGAAGGACACGGTGCTCTTCCTCGGCCGGCACGTGGGCTACCCGGTCGCCCTCGAAGGCGCGCTCAAGCTCAAGGAACTCGCCTACATGCACGCCGAGGGCTTCGCCGCGGGCGAGCTGAAGCACGGGCCGATCGCGCTGATCGAGGAGGACGTGCCGGTGGTCGTGGTCGTACCCTCCCCGCGCGGCCGCTCGGTCCTGCACGACAAGATCGTCTCCAACATCCAGGAGATCCGGGCCCGCGGGGCGCGCACGATCGTGATCGCGGAGGAGGGCGACGAGACGGTGGTCCCCTACGCCGACCACCTGATCCGTATCCCGGCCACCCCGACCCTGCTCCAGCCCCTGGTCGCCACCGTCCCCCTCCAGGTCTTCGCGTGCGAGCTGGCCACCGCGCGGGGCAACGAGGTGGACCAGCCGCGCAACCTGGCCAAGTCGGTCACGGTGGAGTGAGCCCCCGCGGCTCAGTGCACCGACAGGCCGCCGTCCACGAAGAGCGAGTGGCCGGTGACGTAGGCGGAGGCGCGGCTCGCGAGGAACACGGCCGCGCCCTCGAAGTCCTCGGCGAGACCGTTGCGGCCGGTCATCGTGCGCGCGGCCAGCGCCGCCACCTTCTCGGGGTCGACGGCCAGCCGCTCGTTCAACGGCGTCATCACGAAGCCCGGCACCAGCGTGTTGACGGTGACGCCGTACGGCGACCAGGCCTCCGCCTGCGAGCGGGCCAGCGACTCCAGCCCGCCCTTGGAGACGCCGTAGGCACCGCTCTGCACGAAGGCGCGGTGGGCCTGCTGCGAGGTGACGTGGATGATCCGGCCGAAGCCCCGCTCGGCCATGCCGGGCCCGAACCGCCGCCCCAGCAGGAAGGGCGCCTCCAGGTTCACGGCCAGGGTGGCGTCCCACACGTCCTCGCCCAGTTCGCTCATCGGCGGCCTGAGGTTGATTCCGGCGGAGTTGACGAGGATGTCGGGCTCCCCGAAGACCTCGGCCGCCTCCTCGGCCGCCGCACGCACCCCGTCCCGGCTGCCCAGATCGCCGGCGACCCAGGCCGCCCGCCCGCCGGCGGCTCTCAACTCGTCGACCGTGTCGGTGAGTTGTTCCTTCCGCCGGGCCACGACCACCACCCGGGCGCCGGCCCGCGCCAGCGCCCCGGCGATGGCCCGGCCGATGCCGGAACTGCCTCCGGTCACCAGGGCGGTGCGGTCGTCCAGCGAGAACAGGTCGCGGAGATAGGTCTGGGATGTCATGGGCCGGAGCGTAGACGGCACGCGACCGGCGGCACAGGGGCGAACGAGGGACGCGGTCCCGCCGGGCGACCGTAGGCTGCCCGGCATGAGCATCATCGGAGTGGGGATCGATGTCGCCGAGATCGACCGGTTCCGGGCGTCGCTGGAGCGTACGCCCGGGCTGGCCGACCGGCTGTTCGTGGCGGCGGAGCTGCTGCTGCCCAGCGGGGAGCGGCGCGGGATCGCCTCGCTCGCGGCCCGGTTCGCGGCCAAGGAGGCGCTGGCGAAGGCCCTGGGGGCGCCGCCCGGGCTGCACTGGACCGACGCCGAGGTGTACGTCGAGGACAGCGGGCAGCCCCGGTTGCGGGTGCGTGGGACCGTGGCCGAGCGGGCCGCGGAACTGGGCGTGCGGTCCTGGCACGTGTCGTTGAGTCACGACGCCGGTGTCGCCTCGGCGGTGGTGGTCGCCGAGGGGTGAGCGGTCCGGGTGTAACGGGCGGGGGTTGCGGGGCAGACTCGGTGCCATGCGTACTGCGTACAGCGTGGAGACGGTAAGGGCGGCCGAACGGGCCCTCATGGCGCGGCTGCCGGAGGGCGCGCTGATGCAGCGGGCCGCCGCGGGGCTGGCCGCTGCCTGTGCGGAGCTGCTCGGGCGGGTGTACGGCAGCCGGGTGGTGCTGCTCGTCGGCAGCGGGGACAACGGCGGGGACGCCCTGTACGCGGGGGCGCGGCTGGCCCGGCGCGGGGCCGGCGTGACGGCCGTCCTGCTCGCGCCCGAGCGCGCGCACGCCGGTGGGCTGGCGGCGCTGCGCCGGGCGGGCGGTGTCGTGGCCCGCGCCGCCGTCGAGGAGGCGATCGAGCGGGCCGACCTCGTCGTGGACGGGATCGTCGGGATCGGCGGCAGGGGCGGGCTGCGGCCCGAGGCGGCGGCCCTGGCCGATGCCGCCGGGCGCGCGCGGGCCGCCGTGGTGGCGGTGGATCTGCCCAGCGGGGTCGAGGCCGGCACCGGGGAGGTGCGGGGGGCCGCGGTCCGGGCCGACCTCACCGTGACCTTCGGCGCGTACAAGCCCGGACTGCTGGTCGATCCGGCGCGGGAGTACGCAGGTGTCGTACGGCTGGTCGACATCGGGCTGGAACCGCCGGGCGAGGGCGAGCTGGAGGCCTTGCAGCACGCCGATGTGGCGCGGCTGCTGCCCGTGCCGGGCGCGGAGAGCGACAAGTACCGGCGGGGCGTCGTCGGGATCGCGGCCGGGTCCGCGCGCTATCCGGGGGCGGCCGTGCTCGCCGTGTCCGGGGCGCTGCGGGGCGGGGCGGGGGCCGTACGGTACGTCGGTCCGGCCGGGGACGCGGTCATCGCCCGCTTCCCGGAGACGCTCGTGTCCGATCAGGGGCCGGCGAAGGCGGGGCGGGGGGAGGCCTGGGGGGGGGGGGGG
>NZ_LGDV01000197.1 GCF_001280015.1 Streptomyces sp. MMG1121 | reverse complement strand
GCGGCCGGTCAGGCCGGCGTCGCCCATCGGGCCGCCGATCTCGAAACGGCCGGTCGGGTTGACCAGCAGCCGGTACCCCTCGGTGTCCAGCTTGATGCCCTCGTCCAGCAGGGCCTTCAGCTCGGGCTCCACGACGAACTCGCGGATGTCGGGAGCGAGCAGCGACTCCAGGTCGATGTCGGAGGCGTGCTGCGAGGAGACGACGACCGTGTCGAGACGGACGGCCTTGTCGCCGTCGTACTCGATGGTGACCTGCGTCTTGCCGTCCGGGCGCAGGTAGGGGATGGTGCCGTTCTTGCGGACCTCGGACAGGCGCTTGGACAGCCGGTGCGCCAGGAAGATCGGCAGCGGCATGAGGGTCGGCGTCTCGTCGGAGGCGTAGCCGAACATCAGGCCCTGGTCGCCGGCGCCCTGCTTGTCGAGCTCGTCGTCGTCGCCCTCGACCCGGGACTCGTACGCCGTGTCGACGCCCTGCGCGATGTCCGGGGACTGCGCGCCGATGGACACGGACACACCGCAGGAGGCGCCGTCGAAGCCCTTCTTGGAGGAGTCGTAGCCGATCTCCAGGATCTTTCCGCGGACGAGCGTCGCGATGTCCGCGTAGGCCTTGGTCGTGACCTCGCCGGCCACGTGCACCAGGCCGGTGGTGATCAGCGTCTCGACGGCGACCCGGGAGGTCGGGTCCTCGCGCAGGAGCGCGTCGAGAATGGTGTCGCTGATCTGGTCAGCGATCTTGTCGGGGTGACCCTCGGTCACGGACTCCGAGGTGAACAGGCGACGGGACACAACGCTCCCTGTGGTTGCAGCGGCTGCTGGCTGATCATTTGCTGTCGGCACGAGGGCTGCGCCCGGTGCCGACCTGAACAGTTTATCGGTCGCGCTCGTTTCGTGGGCCACCGTCTCGCCTCTCGGGAGCGCTGTGACCTGCGGCACGGGCATTCTGCACAATGCCGGGCGACGTTGGCCAGGGGCGCCACACGCGAATTGAGCGGGCCACGTGCGCGCCCCCGGCGGCAGTCCGCGAGGGCGCGCCAGGTCTCACAGGCGCCGCGCGACCAAGTCCCAGACGGTGTCGGCCAGGGCTTCCTTGGGTCCGTGCGGTACGGGGGTCTCGCTGCCGTCGGCGCCCAGCACAACAGCCTCGTTCTCCTCGGAACCGAAGGTCTTGCGCTCCCCCACCTCGTTGACCACGAGCAGGTCACAGCCTTTTCGGGCG
Organism: Streptomyces sp. MMG1121; assembly: GCF_001280015.1. GTDB lineage: Bacteria > Actinomycetota > Actinomycetes > Streptomycetales > Streptomycetaceae > Streptomyces. The sequence continues at coordinate 72,516 of NZ_LGDV01000197.1, read as the reverse complement.
AGCTTGGTGCGGCCGTTGGCGAGCACGTCGTCGGTCTCGGCGGCGAAGCCGACGATCACCTGTCCGGGCCGGGCACGATCGGCGGAAACCTCCGCGAGAATGTCCGGATTCCGCACCAGGACGATCGGGGCGGGCTCCTGGCCGTCCTTCTTCTTGATCTTCCCGGCGGCGTAGACCGCGGGGCGGAAGTCGGCGACGGCGGCGGCCATGACGACCGCGTCGGCGTCCGCCGCGGCCTTCAGGACGGCCTCGCGCAGCTGGACGGCCGTGCCGACCGGGACGACGTCCACTCCGGCCGGGTCGGGCAGGCCGGTGTTGGCCGCGATCAGCGTGACGCGGGCGCCGCGGGCGGCGGCGGTGCGCGCGAGGGCGTAGCCCTGCTTGCCGGAGGAGCGGTTGCCGAGGAAGCGGACCGGGTCGAGCGGCTCGCGGGTGCCACCGGCGGAGACGACGACATGCCGGCCCTCGAGGTCGGGCTCGGCGGTGCCGCGGGCCAGCACCCGGCGGCAGACCTCGAAGATCTCGGCCGGGTCCGGCAGCCGGCCCTTGCCGGAGTCGGCACCGGTGAGCCGGCCGACGGCGGGCTCGATGACGACGGCGCCACGCCTGCGCAGCGTGGCCACGTTCTCCTGTGTGGCCGGGTGCTCCCACATCTCGGTGTGCATGGCGGGCGCGAAGACGACCGGGCAGCGCGCGGTCAGCAGCGTGTTGGTCAGCAGGTCGTCGGCGATGCCGTGGGCCGCCTTGGCCAGCATGTCGGCCGTGGCGGGCGCGACGACGACGAGGTCGGCGCCCTGGCCGATGCGGACGTGCGGGACCTCGTGGACGTCGTCCCAGACCTCCGCCGAGACGGCGTTGCCCGACAGGGCGGACCAGGTCGCGGCGCCGACGAAGTGCAGCGCGGAGGCGGTGGGGACGACGCGTACGTCATGACTCGACTCCGTCAGCCTGCGCAGCAGCTCGCACGCCTTGTACGCCGCGATCCCGCCGCTTACCCCCAGAACGACCTTCGGCTTGTCCACCGTCTCTCCCCGGACTCGAAAACCTGGCACACCCAAAACCTGGCACACCCATGAGACACCACAGGCCCGGCAGTCGGCTGCCGGGCCTGTGGATAAGTCAACCGCGATCTGAAAGTACTACTGCGCCGGGCCCTCGATGGCCTCGGAGGTCAGCAGACCCGCGTTGATCTCACGCAGGGCGATCGAGAGCGGCTTCTCGTGGACGTGGGTGTCGACGAGCGGACCGACGTACTCGAGGAGGCCCTCACCGAGCTGCGAGTAGTACGCGTTGATCTGACGGGCACGCTTGGCCGCGTAGATCACGAGGCTGTACTTCGAATCGGTGGCCTCAAGCAACTCGTCGATCGGCGGGTTGATGATGCCCTCGGGCGCGGTGATGGAAGAGGACACGCTCTACCTTCCGATGGATGGGAAAGAATTCAGTTGCCGCGACCGGTCACTGAGAGCAGTCGCACTCACTAGGGACGATCACACAACGTCCACCAAGGCTAGCAGCTCGCGCGCCACGTCCTCGACGGAGGTGTTGACCAAGGTCACGTCGAACTCCGGCTCGGCCGCCAGCTCGGTCCTGGCCGCCTCCAGGCGGCGCTCGATGACCTCGGGCGGCTCGGTGCCCCGGCCGGTCAGCCTACGCACCAGCTCCTCCCAGGAGGGCGGAGCCAGGAACACCAGCTGGGCGTCGGACATCGACTCCCGGACCTGCCTGGCCCCCTGGAGGTCGATCTCCAGCAGAACGGGCTCGCCGTTCTCCAGGCGCTCCAGCACGGCCGCGCGGGGCGTGCCGTAGCGGTTCCCGGCGAACTCGGCCCACTCCAGCAGCTCGCCGTTGGCGATCAGCTTGTCCATCTCATCGTCGGTGACGAAGAAGTAGTGGACTCCGTGCTGCTCACCGGGGCGCGGCCTACGGGTGGTGGCCGACACCGAGAGCCAGACCTCGGGGTGTTCCTTGCGCATATGGGCGACGACCGTGCTCTTGCCGACCCCCGAGGGGCCGGAGAGCACGGTCAGCCGCGGACGTTCACTCATGCAGCGATTATTCCAGCAATCCCGGAGTGCCCGGGACTCCCGGCCCGTCGCGAGACGGACTCAGGAACCGGTGCTGCCGAACTCACGCTCCAGGGAAGCGATCTGGTTGGAACCGAGACCCCGCACACGGCGGCTCTCGGAGATGCCCAGACGCTCCATGATCTGCTTGGCGCGGACCTTGCCCACGCCGGGCAGCGACTCGAGCAGCGCGGAGACCTTCATCTTGCCGATGACGTCGTTCTCCTGGCCCTGCTTGATGACCTCGTGCAGGGAGGCGCCGGAGTGCTTGAGTCGATTCTTGACCTCGGCCCGCTCCCGGCGAGCCGCGGCGGCCTTTTCGAGCGCGGCTGCGCGCTGTTCAGGGGTAAGGGGCGGAAGAGCCACGCCTACGTCACCTCGGATGTCGAACTGTCGGATACGGACCGGTGAGGAACCTAGTCGCCCCACACCTGGGGAGCTACGAGCAACACGCTGCCCGTTCTCCCCCACTGCCTGAAGGGCGTGGGAGGTGCCCCCACTGCTCGGAGACTAGCGGGCAAGTCCGCCAGAGTCAGCGAGAACAGCGGAAAAGTCCTGGTCAGCCTCCGTCAGGCCGGACATTTCAGACATAATGCCCCCGATTTGAGGATGTATTCACACTCAAGTCGTCGGGCCGCCGCCCGCCCGGGCGCACGCCGGAGGACTCAGTGACCCGCGACGACGGCCTGAATCTCCCCGGCGAAGCGCTCGGCGGCCGCCCGCAGGGCCGTGACGTCGGGACCGTGACGCAGAACACCCCGGCTGACGTTCGGCACGACGTTGCGCAGCGCCGACCCGAAGACCTTCGGAAGGTCGGCAGGCGTCGCCCCCTGCGCCCCGACGCCGGGCGCGAGGAGCGGGCCGTTGATCCCGAGGTCGTACGACGACAGGTCACCGACCGTGGCACCGACGACGGCGCCGAAGGAACCCAACGGCTCCTCGCCCGCGTTCTCGGCGGCCAGGTGGGCCAGCATGGTCGCGCCCACGCTGCGGCCGTCGGCACGGACCGCGTGCTGCACCTCGGGGCCCTCCGGGTTCGAGGTCAGCGCCAGCACGAACAGGCCGGCACCGCTCTCCCGGGCGAGCGCGACGGCCGGGCTGAGCGAGCCGTAGCCGAGGTACGGCGAGACGGTCAGGGCGTCGCAGAAGAGCGGGGCGTCCTTGTGCAGGTAGGCCTCCGCGTACCCGGCCATGGTCGAGCCGATGTCGCCGCGCTTGGCGTCCATCACGACCAGGGTGCCGGCCGCGCGCGCCTCCCGGACGATCGTCTCCAGCACGGCGACACCGCGCGAGCCGAACCGCTCGAAGAAGGCGCTCTGCGGCTTCATGACGGCGACCCGGTCGGCCACGGCCTCGACGACCGTGCGGCTGAACCGCTCCAGACCGGCCACGTCGTCGTTCAGGCCCCACTCGGCGAGCAGGGAGGCGTGCGGGTCGATGCCGACGCACAGCGGGCCGCGCTCGTCCATGGCGCGGCGCAGCCGGGCGCCGAAGGGCTCGTACGAGGTCATGCGGGCTTCCTCACGTCGGCGCCGATCGCGTCGGCGAGGGTGGCGTAGGGGCTGGTGCGCAGGCGCGCGGCGAGCCCCTTGTGGAGCGTGCGGGACCAGAACGGGCCCTCGTAGATGAAGGCGCTGTAGCCCTGGACCAGCGTGGCACCGGCCAGGATGCGCTGCCAGGCGTCCTCGGCGGTCTCGATGCCGCCGACGCCCACCAGGGTGATCCGGTCGCCCACGCGCGCGTACAGGCGGCGCAGGACCTCCAGGGAGCGCGCCTTGAGCGGAGCGCCGGACAGGCCGCCGGTCTCCTTCACGATCGACGGCTCGGACCGCAGGCCGAGGCCCTCGCGCGCGATGGTGGTGTTGGTGGCGATGATGCCGTCCAGGCCCAGCTCCACGGCCAGGTCGGCGACGGCGTCGACGTCCTCGTCGGCGAGGTCCGGGGCGATCTTCACCAGCAGCGGGACACGCCGGTTCGCGACCGTACGGTCGGCGGCCTCGCGGACGGCGGTCAGCAGCGGGCGCAGCGCCTCGGTGGCCTGGAGGTTGCGCAGGCCGGGCGTGTTCGGCGAGGAGACGTTGACGACCAGGTAGTCGGCGTAGGGCGCGAGCCGCTCGGCGGACTTCACGTAGTCGCCGACGGCCTCCGCCTCCGGGACGACCTTGGTCTTGCCGATGTTGACGCCCACGACGGTCCTGAACACCGGCCGGCGCGTGGCCAGGCGGGCCGCCACGGCCAGCGAGCCGTCGTTGTTGAAGCCCATGCGGTTGATCAGCGCACGGTCCGCGACAAGGCGGAACAGCCGCTTCTTGGGGTTGCCGGGCTGCGGCTCCCCCGTCACCGTGCCGATCTCGACGTGGTCGAAGCCCAGCATCGACATGCCGTCGACGGCGACGGCGTTCTTGTCGAAGCCGGCGGCGAGCCCGAAGGGGCCGTGCATACGCAGCCCGAAGGCCTCGGTGCGCAGTTCCTTGTAGCGGGGGGCGAGGGCGGCGGCGACGAAGGTGCGCAGCACGGGGATGCGGACGGCCAGACGGATCCAGCGGAAGGCCAGGTGGTGGGCCTTCTCGGCGTCCATCCGCTTGAAAACCAGACGGAAGAAGAGCTTGTACATCTCGGAAAAGTCCTCAGGGGTCCTCATACAGAGGGGGACACCGTTTCCGGTGTCCCCCTCAGGGCTGCTAGTCGCGGGCCGCGGTCAGGTGTTCCGCGTGTTCCTGGAGCGAACGGACGCCTACGTCGCCGTGGTTGAGCGCGTCGATGCCCTGTACGGCGGCGGCGAGCGCCTGGACCGTCGTCAGGCACGGCACCGACCGCGCCACCGCCGCCGTGCGGATGTCGTAGCCGTCGAGGCGGCCGCCGGTGCCGTACGGGGTGTTGACGATGAGGTCGACCTCGCCGTCGTGGATCAGCTGGACGATGGTCTTCTCGCCGCCCGGACCGGTGCCCTCGGACTGCTTGCGCACGACGGTGGCGTTGATGCCGTTGCGCTTGAGGACCTCGGCCGTGCCCGAGGTGGCCATCAGCTCGAAGCCGTGGGCGACCAGCTCGCGGGCCGGGAAGATCATCGACCGCTTGTCGCGGTTGGCGACCGAGATGAACGCGCGGCCCTTGGTGGGCAGCGGGCCGTAGGCGCCCGCCTGCGACTTGGCGTACGCCGTGCCGAAGACGGAGTCGATGCCCATGACCTCGCCGGTGGAGCGCATCTCCGGGCCGAGGACGGTGTCCACACCGCGCCCCTGGATGTCCCGGAAGCGGGACCAGGGCATGACGGCCTCCTTGACGGAGATCGGCGCGTCCAGCGGCAGCTCGCCGCCGTCGCCGTTCGCCGGGAGCAGGCCCTCGGCGCGCAGCTCGGCGATGGTCGCGCCCAGCGAGATACGGGCGGCGGCCTTCGCCAGCGGCACCGCGGTCGCCTTCGAGGTGAAGGGGACGGTGCGGGAGGCACGCGGGTTGGCCTCCAGGACGTAGAGGATGTCACCCGCCATCGCGAACTGGATGTTGATCAGGCCGCGTACGCCGACACCGCGCGCGATGGCCTCGGTGGAGGCGCGCAGGCGCTTGATGTCGAAGCCGCCGAGGGTGATCGGGGGCAGGGCGCACGCCGAGTCGCCGGAGTGGATGCCGGCCTCCTCGATGTGCTCCATGACGCCGCCGAGGTACAGCTCCTCGCCGTCGTAGAGGGCGTCGACGTCGATCTCGATCGCGTCGTCCAGGAAGCGGTCGACGAGGACCGGGCGGGACGGGCTGATCTCGGTCGACTCGGCGATGTAGGAGGCGAGGCGGGTCTCGTCGTAGACGATCTCCATGCCGCGACCGCCGAGGACGTAGGAGGGCCGGACGAGGACCGGGTAGCCGATCTCGTCGGCGATGGCCTTCGCCTCTTCGAAGGTCGTGGCCGTGCCGTGCTTGGGGGCGGGCAGGTTCGCCTCGGCCAGGACGCGGCCGAAGGCTCCGCGGTCCTCGGCGGCGTGGATGGCCTCGGGGGACGTGCCCACGACCTTTACGCCGTTGTCCTTCAGCGCCTGGGACAGGCCGAGCGGGGTCTGGCCGCCCAGCTGCACGATCACACCGGCCACCGGGCCCGCGAGGGACTCCGCGTGGACGATCTCCAGGACGTCCTCGAGGGTCAGCGGCTCGAAGTACAGGCGGTCGGAGGTGTCGTAGTCCGTGGAGACGGTCTCCGGGTTGCAGTTGACCATCACGGTCTCGTAGCCCGCGTCGCTCAGCGCGAAGGAGGCGTGGACACAGGAGTAGTCGAACTCGATGCCCTGGCCGATGCGGTTCGGTCCCGAACCCAGGATGATGACGGCCGGCTTCTCGCGCGGCGCGACCTCGGTCTCCTCGTCGTAGGAGGAGTAGAAGTACGGCGTCTTCGCCGCGAACTCCGCCGCGCAGGTGTCGACCGTCTTGTAGACCGGGCGGATACCCAGGGTGTGGCGGACCTCGCGGACCACGTCCTCGCGCAGGCCGCGGATCTCGCCGATCTGCTGGTCGGAGAAGCCGTGCCGCTTCGCCTCGGCCAGCAGCTCAGCCGTCAGCTCCGAAGCCTCGGCCAGCTCGTCGGCGATCTCCTTGATCAGGAAGAGCTGGTCCACGAACCACGGGTCGATCTTCGTGTACTCGAAGACCTCCTCGGGCGTGGCGCCCGCGCGGATGGCCTGCATGACCGTGTTGATCCGGCCGTCGGTGGGCCGTACGGCCTCGCGCAGCAGCGCGTCCTTGTCGCCCACCTCGCCGACGAAGGTGAACTGCGAGCCCTTCTTCTCCAGCGAGCGCAGCGCCTTCTGGAACGCCTCGGTGAAGTTGCGGCCGATCGCCATGGCCTCGCCGACCGACTTCATGGTGGTGGTCAGCGTGGAGTCGGCCTGCGGGAACTTCTCGAACGCGAAGCGGGGGGCCTTGACGACCACATAGTCGAGCGTGGGCTCGAAGGAGGCCGGGGTCTCCTGCGTGATGTCGTTCGGGATCTCGTCCAGGGTGTAGCCCACGGCCAGCTTGGCGGCGATCTTCGCGATCGGGAAGCCGGTCGCCTTGGAGGCGAGCGCCGAGGACCGCGACACGCGCGGGTTCATCTCGATGACGATCACCCGACCGTCCTCGGGATTCACCGCGAACTGGATGTTGCAGCCGCCCGTGTCCACCCCGACCTCGCGGATGACGGCGATGCCGATGTCGCGCAGGATCTGGTACTCGCGGTCGGTCAGCGTCATCGCGGGCGCGACGGTGATCGAGTCACCGGTGTGCACGCCCATCGGGTCGAAGTTCTCGATGGAGCAGACGACCACGACGTTGTCGTGCTTGTCGCGCATCAGCTCCAGCTCGTACTCCTTCCAGCCGAGGATGGACTCCTCCAGGAGCACCTCGGTGGTCGGGGAGAGGGTGAGGCCCTGGCCCGCGATGCGGCGCAGCTCTTCCTCGTCGTGCGCGAAGCCGGAGCCGGCGCCGCCCATGGTGAAGGACGGGCGTACGACGACCGGGTAGCCGCCGAGCGTCTCGACGCCCGCCAGGACGTCGTCCATGGAGTGGCAGATGACCGAGCGGGCGGACTCGCCGTGGCCGATCTTGGCGTGGACGGCCTCGACCACGCCCTTGAACAGCTCGCGGTCCTCGCCCTTGTGGATGGCCTCGGGCTTGGCGCCGATCAGCTCCACGCCGTACTTCTGCAGGACACCGTTCTCGTGCAGCGAGATCGCGGTGTTCAGGGCCGTCTGACCGCCCAGGGTGGGCAGCAGGGCGTCGGGGCGCTCCTTGGCGATGATCTTCTCGACGAACTCGGGGGTGATCGGCTCGACGTAGGTGGCGTCGGCGATCTCCGGGTCGGTCATGATCGTCGCCGGGTTGGAGTTCACCAGGACGACCCGCAGGCCCTCGGCGCGCAGGATGCGGCACGCCTGGGTGCCGGAGTAGTCGAACTCGGCGGCCTGGCCGATGACGATCGGGCCGGAGCCGATGACCAGGACGGACTGGATATCGGTGCGCTTAGGCACGCTGGCCCTCCATCAGGGAAACGAAGCGGTCGAACAGGTAGGCGGCGTCGTGCGGGCCCGCGGCCGCTTCGGGGTGGTACTGGACGGAGAAGGCCGGCTGGTCGAGCAGCTGGAGCCCCTCCACGACGTTGTCGTTCAGGCAGACGTGCGAGACCTCGGCGCGGCCGAACTTCGTCTCGCTGACCTGGTCGAGCGGCGCGTCCACGGCGAAACCGTGGTTGTGCGCGGTGACCTCGACCTTGCCGGTCGTACGGTCCTGGACCGGCTGGTTGATGCCCCGGTGGCCGTACTTCAGCTTGTAGGTGCCGAACCCGAGGGCCCGGCCGAGGATCTGGTTGCCGAAGCAGATGCCGAACAGCGGCGTGCGGCGCTCAAGGACGGCGGTCATCAGCGCGACCGGGCCGTCGGCGGTCGCCGGGTCGCCGGGGCCGTTGGAGAAGAACACGCCGTCCGGGTTCACGGCGTAGACGTCGTCGGCCGTGGCGGTGGCGGGCAGGACGTGCACCTCGATCCCGCGCTCGGCCATGCGGTGCGGGGTCATGCCCTTGATGCCGAGGTCGATCGCGGCGACGGTGAACTTCTTCTCGCCGATGGCCGCGACGACGTAGGTCTCCTTGGTGGCGACCTCCTCGTAGAGGCTCGCGCCCTTCATGTGCGGCTGGGCCTGGACGCGCGCGAGCAGCTCCGGCTCGGTGGCGATGGCGTCGCCGGAGAAGATGCCGGCGCGCATGGAGCCGCGCTCGCGCAGGTGGCGGGTGAGGGCGCGGGTGTCGATCCCGCAGATGCCGACCACGTCCTGCGCGACCAGCTCGTCGTCCAGGGAGCGCTTGGCGCGCCAGTTGGACGGCACGCGCGCGGGGTCGCGCACGACGTAGCCGGAGACCCAGATGCGGCTCGACTCGTCGTCCTCGTCGTTCCAGCCGGTGTTGCCGATCTGCGGGGCCGTCGCGACGACGATCTGACGGTCGTACGACGGGTCGGTCAGGGTTTCCTGGTAGCCGGTCATGCCGGTGGAGAACACGGCCTCGCCGAAGGTCTCCCCCACGGCCCCGTAGGCGCGGCCGCGGAAGGCGCGGCCGTCCTCCAGGACGAGTACGGCGGGAACCTTCGCGGCTCCCCTGGTGGAGGTGGTCATCGTGCGCCTTCCGTGTCGTTGATCATGTCGTTCAGGGTGTCCACCCATTCGGGGTGCTCGGCCGCGTGATCGGAGCGGAATCCGGAGTCGATCAGCTTGTCGCCGAGCGCCCAGGTCACCACCAGCAGGCCGCCCTCGGGCAGGACCTTGCCGGCGATGCCCTTGTCCAGCCGGGCCCCGCGCAGCGCGGCGGCGGGGACGAAGAAGTCGCTCGCTCCGGGGCGCTCGACCTCCAGGCCCTGCTCCGTCAGCGTGAGCTCGGCCCGGCTGCGGGTGCCCAGGCCGTGGGCCACGATGCGGTCCAGCCACTGCCCGGCGGTGGTGGAGCCGTGGTAGCGGCCGCTCAGGTTCAGTTTCGCCGGGCCGGTCTCCTCCGGCGCGCTGGGCGGCTTCGGCAGGTCGCCCTGGAGCGTGCCGCGCCACTTCCAGCCCTCGCGCATCAGCCAGTAGACGAGCGCGATGAACAGGACGAGTCCGACGAGCCAGCCGATGCGGGCCGGCCAGTCGGTGACGTCGGCCGACTTCTTGGCCTCGGCCAGCAGGATTACAGGTGTCACGTGAGCTTCCCGTCGACGAGCGTGGCCTTCCCCCGCAGCCACGTGTGCGTCACACGGCCCGGCAGCTCACGCCCCTCGTAGGGGGTGTTGCGGCTGCGCGAGGCGAAGCCCGCGGGGTCCACCTGGGCACGGTATTCCGTGTCGACGAGGGTGAGGTTGGCGGGCTCACCAGCCGAGACGGGACGGCCGTGCCCGGTGGCCTGTCCGATCTGCGCGGGCTTGAAGGACATGCGGTCGGCGACGCCGGCCCAGTCCAGCAGGCCCGTGTCGACCATGGTCTCCTGGACCACTGACAACGCGGTCTCCAGCCCCACCATCCCCATGGCGGCCGCGGCCCACTCGCAGTCCTTGTCCTCGTGCGGGTGCGGGGCGTGGTCGGTGGCGACGATGTCGATCGTGCCGTCGGCGAGCGCCCCGCGCAGGGCGTGCACGTCCCGCTCGGTGCGCAGCGGCGGGTTGACCTTGTAGACGGGGTTGTACGTGCGCACCAGCTCGTCGGTGAGGAGCAGGTGGTGCGGGGTGACCTCGGCGGTGACGTCGATGCCGCGGGACTTGGCCCAGCGGACGATCTCCACCGAGCCGGCGGTCGAGAGGTGGCAGATGTGGACGCGGGAGCCGACGTGCTCGGCGAGCAGCACGTCCCGCGCGATGACCGACTCCTCGGCGACGGCGGGCCAGCCGCCGAGGCCCAGCTCGGCGGAGACGACGCCCTCGTTCATCTGGGCGCCCTCGGTCAGCCGCGGCTCCTGCGCGTGCTGGGCGACGACACCGCCGAAGGCCTTCACGTACTCCAGGGCGCGGCGCATGATCACCGCGTCGTCCACGCACTTGCCGTCGTCGGAGAAGACGGTGACCCCGGCGGCCGACTCGTGCATGGCGCCCAGCTCGGCGAGCTTCCTGCCCTCCAGGCCGACGGTGACGGCGCCGATGGGCTGCACGTCGCAGTAGCCGTGCTCCTGGCCGAGCCGGTAGACCTGCTCGACGACGCCGGCGGTGTCGGCGACGGGGAAGGTGTTGGCCATGGCGAAGACGGCCGTGTAGCCGCCGCTCGCCGCCGCGCGCGTGCCCGTCAGCACGGTCTCGGAGTCCTCACGGCCCGGCTCGCGCAGGTGGGTGTGCAGGTCGACCAGGCCGGGCAGCAGCACCTTGCCGCCGGCCTCGACCACCTCGGCGCCCTCGGCGGACAGCTCCGTGCCGACGGCCGCGATGACCTCACCGTCGATCAGCACGTCCTGCGGCTCACCGCCGAGCACCTTCGCACCACGGATCAGGATCTTGCTCATGGGTCTTACTTCTCCTCGGAACCGGTGGGGCGGGTGGGGGTGACGGCAGGCACGTTCTTCGCGTCGGACACGGCCCCGCCGAGCAGCAGGTACAGCACGGCCATCCGGATGGAGACGCCGTTGGCGACCTGCTCGACGACGGTGCAGCGCTCGGAGTCGGCGACCTCGGCGGTGATCTCCATACCGCGGACCATCGGGCCGGGGTGCATCACGATGGCGTGCTCGGGCATCTTCGCCATGCGGTCGCCGTCCAGGCCGTAGCGCCGCGAGTACTCGCGCTCGGTCGGGAAGAAGGCGGCGTTCATGCGCTCGCGCTGGACGCGGAGCATCATCACCGCGTCGGACTTGGGCAGGGTGCTGTCGAGGTCGTACGACACCTCGCAGGGCCAGGTCTCGACGCCGACCGGCACCAGGGTGGGCGGGGCGACCAGGGTGACCTCGGCGCCGAGGGTGTGCAGCAGGTCGACGTTGGAGCGGGCGACCCGGCTGTGCAGGACGTCGCCGACGAGGGTGATGCGCTTGCCGGACAGGTCCTTGCCGAGACCGGTGTCCCGGCCGACCAGCCGGCGGCGCATGGTGAAGGCGTCCAGCAGGGCCTGGGTGGGGTGCTGGTGGGTGCCGTCGCCGGCGTTGATGACGGGGGCGTCGATCCAGCCGGAGGTGGCGAGGCGGTACGGGGCGCCGGAGGCGCTGTGCCGGATGACCACGGCGTCCACGCCCATGGCCTCCAGCGTCTGGGCGGTGTCCTTGAGGGACTCACCCTTGGAGACGCTCGATCCCTTGGCCGCGAAGTTGATGACGTCGGCGGACAGGCGCTTCTCGGCGGCCTCGAAGGAGATCCGGGTGCGGGTCGAGTCCTCGAAGAAGAGGTTGCAGATCGTGCGCCCGCGCAGGGTCGGCAGTTTCTTGATCGGCCGGTCGGCGACCCGGGCCATCTCCTCGGCGGTGTCGAGGATCAGGACGGCGTCGTCGCGTGCGAGGTCGGCGGCCGAGATGAGATGACGCTGCATCTGTCAGGCTCCGTAAGGCAGTTAAAACGGGAGATTCAGGGCGAACAGGTGCGTGCGTGGGTATGCCGAAGCAGGCTTGCGCACCTGATGCGCTACTGGTCGGTCTGCTTCACACCGAGCAGCACGGTGTCGCGACCGTCCTCCTCGGCGAGCTGGACCTTGACCGTCTCCCGCAGCGACGTGGGGAGGTTCTTGCCGACGTAGTCGGCGCGGATCGGCAGTTCGCGGTGGCCCCGGTCGACCAGCACCGCGAGCTGCACCGCGCGCGGGCGCCCGATGTCGTTCAGGGCGTCCAGGGCGGCACGGATCGTGCGTCCGGAGAAGAGCACGTCGTCGACGAGGACGACCAGCTTGCCGTCGACGCCGTCGCCGGGGATCTCGGTACGGGCCAGCGCACGCGGCGGGTGCATGCGCAGGTCGTCGCGGTACATGGTGATGTCGAGCGAGCCGACCGGGACCTTGCGGTCGGTGATCTGCTCCAGCTTGACGGCGAGCCGCTGGGCGAGGAAGACGCCCCGGGTGGGAATGCCGAGGAGCACCACGTCGTCGGCGCCCTTGGCGCGCTCGACGATCTCGTGGGCGATGCGGGTCAGCACCCGCGCGATGTCGGGGCCTTCGAGAACGGGCCGCGCATCGGAGGCCTGCGCGGTCGCGTGCGAGTCATGCTTGTCCATACGAAACGGACCTCCTTCTCCGCCTCACGGGACGGATCTTAAAGGACGTCGGATTTGCGCCATCCACGGTAGCAGGTCGCGGACGGGACCCCGTTCACCCCCTTGGCCTAATCGGCTGCCACTACCACGGAAGAGTCGGTGTGGACCATTCGGCTTGACGCACAAGAGTCACGCTGCGTAACCTCACAGTGAGTTACCAGCCGCGCGGTGGGCAACACAGCCGGCCGCGTCGACACAGTGTCCGGGGAGCTATATGTCCAGCGAATACGCCAAACAGCTCGGGGCCAAGCTCCGGGCCATCCGCACCCAGCAGGGCCTTTCCCTCCACGGTGTCGAGGAGAAGTCCCAGGGGCGCTGGAAGGCCGTGGTGGTCGGTTCCTACGAGCGTGGCGACCGTGCGGTGACCGTGCAGCGACTCGCCGAGCTGGCCGATTTCTATGGTGTTCCGGTTCAGGAGCTTCTGCCGGGTACGACGCCGGGCGGCGCCGCCGAGCCCCCGCCGAAGCTGGTTCTGGACCTGGAGCGGCTGGCCACGGTGCCGGCCGAGAAGGCGGGCCCGCTGCAGCGCTACGCGGCCACGATCCAGTCCCAGCGCGGCGACTACAACGGCAAGGTGCTCTCCATCCGCCAGGACGACCTGCGCACACTTGCCGTCATTTACGACCAGTCCCCCTCGGTGCTGACCGAGCAGCTGATCAGCTGGGGTGTCCTGGACGCGGACGCGCGCCGCGCGGTGGCCACGCACGAAGAGGGCTGATCGCCTGCGGCGCCTCAGCAGAAACGTGCCGCCGGGGTGGCTGGAACTTTGCGGTTCCAGCCACCCCGGCGGTGTTTTTTCCGGCGCGCCCCCGGCCACCCGTCGATGCCGTCGCGGAAGACGCCGAGAGCAACGCCGGAGGGCCCGCAGCATGCGTTCGCTGCGGGCCCTCCGGCGTGTTGTACGGGGCTTTACGCCTCGTCCCGGCGCAGGGACGGCTTGAGCTCCTTCAGACGGCCCAGCAGGCCGTTCACGAACGAGGGCGACTCGTCCGTGGAGAACTCCTTCGCCAGCTGCACCATCTCGTCCAGGACGACGGCGTCCGGGGTCTCGTCGACCCAGATCAGCTCGTACGCGCCCAGCCGCAGGATGTTGCGGTCCACGACCGGCATCCGGTCGAGCGTCCAGCCGACCGCGTACTGGGCGATCAGGTCGTCGATGCGCCGCGCGTGCTCCGCGTAGCCCTCGACCAGCTGCATCGTGTACTCGCTGACCGGAGGCTGCCGGGTGTCGGACCGGGACAGGCGAACCCAGTCCGCGAGGACCGTCAGGACGTCGGCGCCGCGCTGGTCGCCCTCGAAGAGGATCTGGAAGGCGCGCTTGCGGGCCGTGTTGCGGGCAGCCACGGTTAGCTGTTCACCCGGCCGAGGTAGTCGCTCGTGCGGGTGTCGACCTTGATCTTCTCACCGGTGGTGATGAACAGCGGGACCTGGATCTGGTAGCCGGTCTCCAGGGTGGCGGGCTTGGTGCCACCCGTGGAGCGGTCGCCCTGGACGCCCGGCTCGGTCTCCTGGATCGTCAGCTCGACGGCGGCCGGCAGCTCGACGAAGAGCACCTCGCCCTCGTGCTGCGCGACGGTGGCGGTGAAGCCCTCGATCAGGAAGTTGGCGGCGTCGCCGACGGTCTTGCGGTCGATCATCAGCTGGTCATACGTGTCCATGTCCATGAAGACGAAGTACTCGCCGTCCATGTACGAGAACTGCATGTCACGCTTGTCGACAGTGGCCGTCTCGACCTTGACGCCGGCGTTGAAGGTCTTGTCGACGACCTTGCCGGAGAGCACGTTCTTGAGCTTGGTGCGCACGAAGGCCGGGCCCTTGCCGGGCTTGACGTGCTGGAACTCGACGACGGACCAGAGCTGGCCGCCTTCGAGCTTGAGCACCAGGCCGTTCTTGAGGTCGTTCGTGGAAGCCACGGTTGCGGAATCTCCTGGACTGACGTACGACCCCGGTGCACGCACCTTCCTAGAGGGCGAGCAGCTCCTTGGTCGTGATGGTGAGTAGCTCGGGTCCGCCGTCCGCCTCGGGGCGTACGACGAGCGTGTCATCGATCCGGACACCGCCCCGGCCCGGGAGGTGGACCCCCGGTTCGACGGTGACCGGCACGCAGGCATCCAGTTTACCCATGGCCGCGGGCGCCAACTGCGGGTCCTCGTCGATTTCGAGTCCGACGCCGTGTCCGGTCAGCGGAGACAGAGCCTCCGCATAGCCGGCCGAGTCCAGTACGTGACGTGCCGCGCGGTCCACGTCGCGGCAGGCTGCGCCGGGCGCCAGGGACTCGCGGCCGGCGCGCTGGGCGGCGAAGACCAGGTCGTACAGGTCTACCTGCCAGTCGGCGGGCGACGTACCGATCACGAAGGTCCGCCCGATCTCGCCGCGGTAGCCGCGGTAGGTCGCGCCCAGGCACACGGACAGGAAGTCGCCCTCCTCCACCCGCCGGTCGGTGGGCCGGTGACCGCGCCGGCCGGAGTTCGGGCCGGTGGCCACGGAGGTGGGGAAGGCCGGTCCGTCGGCGCCGTGGTCGACCAGCCGGCGCTCCAGCTCCAGCGCGAGATGCCGTTCGGTTCGGCCGACCAGGATGGACTCCAGCAGCTCGCCGAGGGCCTGGTCGGCGATCTCGGCGCCGATGCGCAGGCAGGAGATCTCCTCCTCGTCCTTGACGACCCTGAGCTGCTCGACGGCTCCGCCGAGGTCGGTGAGGCGGAGTCCGGGGGCGACGGAGGAGACGGCTCTGTGCCGGGTCACCGTGAGGTGGTGTTCCTCCACCGCCAGGGAGTCGGCGTCCTGAGCCACCGCCAGGTCCGCCGCCGCGACGGCGGTGTCGCCACCGTTCGCCGGGAGGACGTGCAGGCGCAGATGTTCGTCCGGGCGCCCGTCGCAGGCGCGGTCGTCGGGCGGGCCCGCGCAGACGAGGAGGTCCTCGCGTCTGCCGAGCAGCAGGGCACAGCCCTGCGGGGCCGCGGCGGCGAGATAGCGCACGTTGGCGGGGCGGGTGACGAGCGCTGCCGCGGTGCCGGCCGCGGTGAAGTGGTCTCTCAGCCGGGATCGGCGGGTCGCGTACACCTCTGACATGAGACGAGCGTAGGAGTTTTATGCCAATTGTGCCGATTTGCGGGGGCCGAGTGGGGTGCGGTGGACGGGCGCGGTGGGGCGGGCGCGGTGGGGATCACCAGCTCGGCGGGCTGGCTATGGCCCTGGCCAGGACCTCGTCCAGGACCCTGGCGGTGCCCGGGACGTCGAGCTGGGAGTTGTCGATGATCGGGAGGCCCGAGCCGTACCAGCCGGCCATGCGGCCGTGGATGCGGGCCACCTCCTCGTCGGTGAGGCGGCGGTTGCCGCTGCGCTCGGCGTTGCGCTCCAGGACGATGTCCAGGCCCGGGAGGAGGACGACCGGGAGCAGACCGGGGCCGACATGGCGCTTCCAGCCGCCGAGGCCCACGACCGGGCGGTCCGGGAACACGGCGTCGTCCAGGATGCAGGAGATGCCGTTGGCGAGGAAGTTACGGGCGGCGAAGCCGCAGGTGCGGCGGGCCAGGCGGTACTGGGCCTCGGAGCTGTCGTTCCAGCCGGACTGGGGGTCGGCGAATCCCGAGCGGACCCATTCGCGCACGTCGTCGAGGCTGATGTGCGCGGTGGGCACCCGGCGGTGGTCCGCCCAGTACTTGGCGACGCTGGTCTTGCCCGCTCCCGCCGGGCCGATCAGCAGGACGGCCAGGGTGGTGGTCGTCGGGTCGGGCACCGCCGCCGGGGCCGGGGCCGCCATGGGCACGCCGACGGGGCCGCCGGGCGGCAGCGGCACATGGCCGGTGGTGTCGGGGGCCGGCGGCGCGGCCATGGGCTGCAGGGCCGGGGGCTGCGCGAGCGGAGGCTGGGGCGCGGGGTGTTGCGGAGGTGTCGGCGGGACGGCGCCGAGCGGGGCCGGGAAGGCCGGCGGCGGGGGCACCGGGGCGGGCCCCTGGGAAGCTCCCGGGTGCGGGCCCGGGTGGTGTGCGGCCGGCGCCCAGCCGACATGCGGCACCTGCCCCGGCTGGTGGGGCGGCGGCAGCGGAGACCCCACTGCGTGCTGCATCCGTTGCCACTCCGTCTCGTACAGGCCGTTCGTGCTGGCAGCGGGGGCGAACCCCGCTGCCTACCGAACGGTACCGTCCCCCGCCGTCGTTTGGTGAAACGGCCGGGGACCGCCCGAAGTGCCCGTTCC
The DNA here is from genome assembly GCF_001280015.1 of Streptomyces sp. MMG1121. Lineage (GTDB taxonomy): Bacteria > Actinomycetota > Actinomycetes > Streptomycetales > Streptomycetaceae > Streptomyces. The sequence goes on along the minus strand of NZ_LGDV01000197.1, from coordinate 55,567 downwards.
GCAAGGGAAGTCGAGGTCAGGAATCGGGCGGACGGAACAGCCGGGGACCTACTGGCCCACTTCCCCGTACGCGGCGAGCAGCACGGCCGGGTCCGGGCTCTCCAGGACCGTCGGCTTGGCCAGGCCGTCCAGGACGATGAAGCGCAGCAGGTCGCCGCGGGACTTCTTGTCGACCTTCATCGTCTCCAGCAGCTTGGGCCACTGGTCGTAGCGGTAGTGCAGCGGGAGACCGACCGCTTCGAGGATCGTGCGGTGCCGGTCCGCCGTCGCGTCGTCCAGCCGGCCCGCCAGACGGCCCAGTTCGGCGGCGAAGTGCATGCCGACCGCGACCGCGGCACCGTGGCGCCACTTGTAGCGCTCGTTCTTCTCGATGGCGTGGCCCAGCGTGTGGCCGTAGTTGAGGATCTCGCGCAGACCCGACTCCTTCAGGTCCGAGGAGACGACCTCGGCCTTCACCCGGATCGAGCGCTCGATCAGCTCCGCCGTGTGTGGGCCCGCCGGGCTCCGGGCGCCCTCGGGGTCGGACTCGATCAGCTCCAGGATCACCGGGTCGGCGATGAAACCGGCCTTGATGACCTCCGCGAGCCCGGAGACGTAGTCGTTGACCCCGAGGGAGTCCAGCGCGGCGAGGTCGCACAGGACGCCGGCCGGCGGGTGGAAGGCGCCGACGAGGTTCTTGCCCTCGGCGGTGTTGATGCCGGTCTTGCCGCCGACCGCCGCGTCCACCATGGCCAGCACGGTGGTCGGGACCGCTACCCAGCGGACCCCGCGCAGCCAGGTGGCCGCGACGAAACCGGCGAGGTCCGTCGTCGCACCGCCGCCGACGCCGACGATGACGTCGGTACGGGTGAAGCCCGACTGGCCGAGCGCCTTCCAGCAGTAGGCGGCGACCTCGGCGGTCTTCGCCTCCTCGGCGTTGGGCACCTGGATGGCCACGGCCTCGTAGCCCTGCTCGGCCAGGTCGGCGCGCAGCGCGTCACCGGTCCCGGCCAGCGCCTCCGGGTGGATCACCGCGACCCGCTTGGCCTTCGACCCGATCAACCCGGCCAGTTCGCCGAGGAGTTGACGGCCGACCAGCACCTCGTACGGGTCGGTGCCCGCCGTGCCGGCGACCTGGATCCGGGTGACTGCCTCGCTCATGCTTCCTTCAACTCCAGTGCGTCCAGCGCTGCTTGCGTGACCTCTTCGGGGCTGCGGCCGTCCGTCGCCACGACGGCCGAGGCGACCTCCTCGTACAGATGCCGCCGGGCCTCCATCAGCTCGCGCCACTGCTTGCGGGGATTGACCGCGAGCAGCGGGCGGGCCGCGTTCAGGCCGGTGCGCTTGACGGCCTCTTCCACGTCCATCGAGAGGTAGACCACGCGGTGCCCGGAGAGCAGCGCGCGGGTGTCGGCGTCGAGGACGGCACCGCCGCCGAGCGCGAGGACGCCCTCGTGCTCGGCGAGCGCGGTGTGCACCGCCCGCTTCTCGATCGCCCGGAAGGCGGACTCGCCCTCGTCGACGAAGATCTCGGCGATGGCGCGGCCCTCGGCGGCGACGATGTCCTCGTCGGTGTCCCGGTAGCCGAGACCGAGGCGCTCGGCCAGCAGCTGTCCGACGGTGGACTTGCCGACGCCCATCGGTCCGACCAGTACGACCGCAGGCACGGCGCTCACCGGATCCGGAGGTTGTCGAGGTACGACCGCACGTTGCGGCGGGTCTCGGGCACGGAGTCGCCACCGAACTTCTCGGCGACGGCGTCCGCCAGGACGAGCGCCACCATGGCCTCGGCGACGATGCCGGCGGCCGGCACCGCGGACACGTCCGAGCGCTGGTGGTGCGCCTGGGTCGCCTCGCCCGTGGCCACGTCGACCGTCTGCAGGGCGCGCGGCACGGTCGCGATCGGCTTCATCGCCGCGCGGACGCGCAGCAGCTCGCCGGTGCTCAGGCCACCCTCCGTACCGCCGGCCCGGCCGGAGACCCGCCGGATGCCCTCGTCGGTCTTCACGATCTCGTCGTGCGCCTGCGAACCCGGCACCCGCGCCAGCTCGAAACCGTCGCCGATCTCGACGCCCTTGATGGCCTGGATGCCCATGAGCGCGCCCGCCAGCCGGGCGTCCAGCTTGCGGTCCCAGTGGACGTGCGAGCCCAGGCCCACCGGCACGCCGTAGGCCAGGATCTCGACCACACCGCCGAGCGTGTCGCCGTCCTTGTGGGCCTGGTCGACCTCCGCGACCATCGCCTTCGACGCGTCCGCGTCCAGGCAGCGCAGCGGGTCGGCGTCCAGCTTCTCGACGTCGGCCGGGGTCGGGTACACACCCTGCGGAGCCTTCACGGCACACAGCTCCACGACGTGCGAGACGATCTCGATGCCGGCCGTCTCCTTCAGGTACGACCGGGCGACCGCGCCGAGGGCCACGCGGGCCGCGGTCTCCCGGGCCGAGGCGCGCTCCAGGACCGGCCGGGCCTCGTCGAAGCCGTACTTCTGCATGCCGGCGAGGTCGGCGTGGCCGGGGCGCGGGCGGGTCAGCGGGGCGTTGCGGGCCAGTCCGGCGAGGATCTCGGGATCCACCGGGTCGGCCGCCATGACCTGCTCCCACTTGGGCCACTCGGTGTTGCCGACCATGATCGCGACCGGGGAGCCGAGGGTCAGACCGTGACGGACGCCGCCCAGGAAGGTGACCTCGTCACGCTCGAACTTCATGCGCGCACCGCGGCCATAACCGAGCCGTCGCCGCGCGAGGTGGTCCGCCACCATCTCCGTGGTGATCGGCACGCCGGCGGGAAGGCCCTCCAGCGTCGCGACGAGTGCGGGACCGTGGGACTCCCCCGCGGTCAGCCAACGCAGCCTGCTCAACGGTGCTCCTCAGTGCTCGCGCCCGGTACTGCCCTGCGTACGCGCGTCCTCGCGTACGGCGACGGCGTCACCGGGTGCGCGACCCCGGTACGCCACCTCCGATCCTCCCACGTCCGGGGCGGTTGTCCGGCCGCTGGTCCAGCAGACGGACGGGGGCGGACGTCAGCGGGCGCCGAGCGCCTTCTCGCCGGCGTGCCGCATGGCCTCCAGGGGCGCCGGGGAGCGGCCGGTGATTTGTTCGACCTGGAGGACGGCCTGGTGGACCAGCAGGTCGAGGCCGCTGACCACCGCGCCGCCGTACATGGACCAGCGGGCCGCCAGTTCGGTGGGCCAGGGGTCGTAGAGCACGTCGAAGAGGGTGGCCGGGCGTTCGGGTACGGCGGCGGCCAGGGCGTCGGTGGCGCCGGCGGGCGTGGTGGCGATCACCAGCGGGGCGCGCAGCGCCTGCCCGGCGTCCACCCAGTCGGCCGTACGCACGTCCACGTCGAGCCGTGCGCCCCACTGCCGCATCTCGGCGGCGCGGGCCTCGCTGCGGACGTAGACGGTGATCTCGCCCGTGCAGATCCGGGCGAGGGCGGCGAGCGCGGAGGAGGCGGTGGCGCCGGCGCCGAGGATCGCGGCGGAGTCGACCTGTTCGATGCCGTGCTCGCGCAGGGCGGCCACCATGCCGGGGATGTCGGTGTTGTCGCCGAGGCGGCGGCCGTCCTCGGTGAGGACGACGGTGTTGACCGCGTCCACCGAGGCTGCCGTGTCGCTGATCTCGTCCAGCAGCGGGATCACCGCCCGCTTGAGCGGCATGGTCAGGGACAGCCCCGCCCACTGCGGCCCAAGCTTGGCGAAGAAGCCGGGCAGACCGGCCTCGTCGACCTCGAAGCGCTCGTACGACCAGTCGCTGAGGCCGAGTTCGTCGTACGCCGCCCGGTGCAGCACCGGGGAGAGGGAGTGGGCGATGGGCTTGCCGAGTACCGCTGCCCGGCGGGCGTCAGTTGCCCGATGTGGCATTGAACTTGTCCTTGAGTTGCTGGAATTCCGTGAGAGTCCTGGCGAATTCGGTGTTGTTCACGCCGTCGGTCGCCACGAAGTACATCCAGCCGTCGTGCGTCGGATTCAGAGCCGCCTTGAGCGCGTCCTCGCCGGGATTTCCGATCGGACCGGGCGGGAGTCCCTTGTGGGTGTAGGTGTTGTACGGGTTGTGGTTTCCATTGATCTCCTTCTCGGAGATATGGATGTTGCTGGTCCCCTTGAGGTAGTTGTACGTCGAGTCGAACTGGAGCAGCTGGTTCGTCTCGGTATTGGTGGGCTTGAGACGGTTGTAGACCACTTCCGCCATCTTGCGGAAGTCGTCGTGCGTCTTGCCCTCCGCCTGGACCAGGCTCGCGACGGTGACGAGCTGGAACGCGTTGTCCAGACCCAAGGACCGGGCCTTGGACGTGAGGCCGTAGGCGTCGTACTTGGACGTGGCCTGGGCGACCATCGCCTTCAGGACCGCGTCCGGCTGCATGCCCTTGGCGGCCGGGTAGGTGCCCGGGAAGAGGAAGCCCTCCAGCGGGTCCTTGAGCTCGCCGGTGTTCGGCGCCCAGGCGGGTACGCCAAGGCTCTTGTATTCCTTCTGGGCGGCCTTCTGGGTGCTGCCGGCGGAGAGTTCGAGTTTCTTGTCGATCGCCTCGTAGACGCCCGCGTTGCGTTCGCCCGGGGTCACCACGACATTGTTCTGGCTCTTCGGGTCCAGCATCATTCGCACGGCGCTGGCGGCGGACATCTGTTTACGCAAGAGATAGGCGCCGGCCTGAATGGTGTCGCCCTGCGCGTTCTGCGACTGCGCGTGCACGAAGGAGTCGACGGACTTGATGACACCGGCGTCCTTCAGCCGACGGCCGATCTCGTAGCCGCCCGCGCCCTTGGGGATCTCGACCGTCACCGTCTCGCCGGTGCCGTCGCCCACGTAGTCCGGGGCCGTGCCGAAACGATTTTGGTAGAACTTGTAGCCGAAGTACCCGAGGCCGCCGAGGCCGCCGCCGAACACCAGGACGACCACCATGCAGGCGCAGCCGGTGCGGCGTTTCTTGCCCTTGGCGGGTTTCCTGCCCTTGCCGCGCCGGTCACGCCGGCCGGCCAGCTCGTGCTCCTCGTCGTCGTCATCGCCGCCGCCCCCCGTGAAGAAGGGGTGCGTCTCCTCTTCCGGCTCGGCCTGCGGCTCCGGTTCGGACTCGGGGCGCCTGCGGCCGGGCGGCTCCGGCGGCGGGTAGGCGTCGTCGGAACCGTAGAGGTCGGGCTGCTCCGCGCCGTAGGCGACGGGCTGCTGGCCGTAGGGGTCGCCGGGATCGGCGGCGTAGGGGACCTGGCCGTGGGTGCCGGTCGCGTCCCAGCCGCCGTGCTGCTGGTACTGCTGCTGGGGGTGGCCGGCGTACTGCTGATGCCCCTGCTCGTCGTAGTACGGGTACTGCTCGTGGCCGTACCCGGGCTGCTGCTCCTGGCTCCAGTCTCCGTACTGCGGCTGCTGCTGGGGGTAGTGCTGCTGCTGGCCCCCGTAGGGGGGCTGCTGACCGCCGTGCGGCTGCTGCCCTCCCCATCCGCCGTCCCCGTACAACGGGTCCTCCGGATGCCACGGTTCGGGGCCTGGGCCCCGGCCATACTCAGTCATCGATCCCCTAGAGCCGCGAGGCCACCGGTCGCGCTGCCGGTGGGCCCGCTTCCGTTCCGCCTCTTGCTGTGCCCCGGCTGTTCGAACACCGGCGCATCGCGCGGAACGTTACCGTATCGCGATCAGATGACCACTTCGACGCCCTCGCCCGGTGCTTTACCTGACACCCGTTCGGATTCGAGGGCCTGCTGGAGGATGATGACGGCGGCTGCCTGGTCGATGACCGAGCGGCCCTTCTTCGACTTCACGCCCGAGGCGCGCAGTCCCTGACTGGCCGTGACGGTCGTCATCCGCTCGTCCACCAGCCGGACCGGCACCGGCTTGATGCCCTTGGCCAGTTCCTGGGCGAAGGCACGGACCTTGACCGCGGCCGGGCCCTCGCCGCCCTTGAGGGAGCGAGGGAGTCCGACGACGACCTCGATCGGTTCGTACTCCTCCACCAGCTGCCGCAGCCGGCGATGGGCGGCGGGTACGTCCCGGCCGGGGACCGTCTCCACCGGGGTGGCGAGGATCCCGTCGGGGTCGCACGACGCGACCCCGATCCGGGCGTCCCCGACGTCGATCGCAAGTCGACGTCCTCTGCGCATTTCCGACCGTTTCCTTACTCGGATTTATTCGGCGGTCACTCGGCGATCACTTGGCCGTGTCGGCCACGAGACGCTCGACGGCCTCGACGGCCTCGCCGACGGCGGCCGGGTTCTGACCGCCGCCCTGGGCCACGTCCGGCTTGCCGCCACCGCCGCCGCCGAGGGTCTTGGCGGCCGTACGGACCAGGTCACCGGCCTTGAGACCACGCTCACGGGCGGCCTCGTTGGTGGCGATGACGGTCAGCGGCTTGCCGTTGTTGACCGTGAAAAGGGCCACAACCGCGGCACGTCCGCCCTGGATACGGCCGCGCACGTCGAGGACCAGCTTGCGCAGGTCGTCCGGGGTCGTGCCGTCCGGGACCCGACCCGTGACAAGGGCCACACCGCGCACGTCCTTGGCGGACTCGGCGAGACCGGCGGCGGCCTGGAGCACCTTCTCGGCGCGGAACTTCTCGATCTCCTTCTCGGCGTCCTTCAGCTTGCCGAGCATCGCGGAGACCTTCTCCGGCAGCTCCTCCGAGCGGCCCTTGAGCAGCTCGGTCAACTGGTTGACGACCGTGTGCTCACGGGCGAGGAAGTTGTAGGCGTCCACGCCGACCAGGGCCTCGATACGGCGGACACCCGAGCCGATGGAGGACTCGCCGAGCAGCTTCACCAGGCCCAGCTGGGCGGTGTTGTGCACGTGCGTGCCGCCGCACAGCTCCTTGGAGAAGTCGCCGATGGTCACGACGCGGACGCGCTCGCCGTACTTCTCGCCGAACTCGGCGATGGCACCCTGCTTCTTGGCCTCGTCGATGCCCATGACCTCGGCGTGCACGTCGAGGTCGCGGGCGAGCACCTCGTTGATCTTCTGCTCGACGTCGGTCATCACGGCCGTCGGAACGGCGGACGGGGAGCCGAAGTCGAAGCGGAAGCGGCCGGGCTGGTTCTCGGAACCGGCCTGGGCGGCCGTCGGGCCGAGGGCGTCACGCAGGGCCTGGTGGGTCAGGTGCGTGGCCGAGTGGGCGCGGGCGATGGCCTTGCGGCGCCGGGCGTCGATCGAGGCGTGGGCCTTGGCGCCCACGGTCACCTCGCCGACCTGGACGACGCCCTTGTGGACGTACACCCCCGGGACCGGCTTCTGGCAGTCGCGGATCTCGATGACGGCACCGGAGTCGACCTTGATACGGCCGGTGTCGCCGATCTGGCCACCGCCCTCGGCGTAGAACGGGGTGCGGTCGAGGACGATCTCGACCTCGTCGCCCTCGCTGGCGGCCGGCGAGGAGGCGCCGTCGACCAGGATGCCGACGATCGTGGACTCGCCCTCGGTGTCCGCGTAGCCGATGAACTCGGTGGCACCGGCGGCATCGGCGATCTCGCGGTAGGCACCCATGCCGGCGTGCCCGGTCTTCTTGGCCTGGGCGTCGGCCTTGGCGCGCTCCCGCTGCTCCTTCATCAGACGGCGGAAGCCGTCCTCGTCCACGGCCAGCCCCTGCTCGGCGGCCATCTCCAGGGTGAGGTCGATCGGGAAGCCCCAGGTGTCGTGGAGCAGGAACGCCTTGTCGCCGGAGAGGACGGTGCCGCCGGACTGCTTGGTCTCGGTGACGGCGGTGTCGAGGATGTTGGTGCCGGCCTTCAGCGTCTTGAGGAAGGCGTTCTCCTCGGCGAGGGCGACCTTCTCGATGCGCTCGCGGTCGGTGATCAGCTCGGGGTACTGCTGGCCCATCATCGCGATCACGGTGTCGATCAGGTCCTTGACGACCGGACCGGTGGCACCGAGCAGCCGCATGTTGCGGATGGCGCGGCGCATGATGCGGCGCAGGACGTAGCCACGGCCCTCGTTGCCGGGGGTGACGCCGTCGCCGATCAGCATCACGGACGTCCGCATGTGGTCGGTGACCACGCGCAGGGAGACGTCCGAGTCGTGGGCGTCGCCGTAGCGGACGCCGGTCAGCTCGGTGGCCTTGTCGATGACGGCCATGGAGGTGTCGATCTCGTACATGTTCTGCACGCCCTGCAGAATCATGGCGAGCCGCTCGAGGCCCAGGCCCGTGTCGATGTTCTTGCTCGGCAGGTCCCCGAGGATCTCGAAATTGTCCTTGCCGATGCCCTCGCCGCGCTCGAACTGCATGAAGACGAGGTTCCAGATCTCCACGTACCGCTCGTCGTTGACGGCCGGGCCGCCCTCGACGCCGAACCCGGGGCCGCGGTCGTAGTTGATCTCGGAGCAGGGGCCGCAGGGGCCGGGGACACCCATGGACCAGTAGTTGTCCTTCATGCCGAGGCGCTGGATGCGCTCCTTCGGCACGCCGACGACGTCGTGCCAGATGCGCTCGGCCTCGTCGTCGTCCTTGTAGACGGTGATCCAGAGCTTCTCCGGCTCCAGGCCGTAACCGCCCTTGTCCTGGGGGCTGGTGAGCAGCTCCCAGGCGTACTTGATGGCGCCTTCCTTGAAGTAGTCGCCGAAGGAGAAGTTGCCGCACATCTGGAAGAACGTGCCGTGGCGCGTGGTCTTGCCGACCTCTTCGATGTCGGGCGTGCGCACGCACTTCTGGACGCTGGTGGCGCGGTCGAACGGCGGCTTGACCTCGCCCAGGAAGTAGGGCTTGAAGGGCACCATGCCGGCGGGGACCAGGAGCAGAGTCGGGTCGTCCGCGATGAGCGACGCCGAAGGGACGACGGTGTGCCCGCGCTCCTCGAAGAAGCTCAGCCAGCGGCGGCGGATCTCAGCCGACTCCATCAGTGGTCCTCATTCCGGTTGTACGAGTACATCGGGGCTTCGATGTACTTCGGTGTGCTGCGGTTGTCGTTGCGGTGGTTCTCGATGGCGGCGAGCCGCCGGGGGGCGGAGAGTTCGGGGTCCTGGTCGATGCCCAGCGCCTCGCCCAACTCGGCCTCCCGCTGCGCCATGTTGTCGCGGACGTCGAGCGCGAAGCCGACGGCCCGGTCCTTCAGCCGCTGACCGGTCTCCACGGCCTTGTTCGCCGCGGTGACGGCGAGGCTCTCGGGAGTCAGCTGCTTCAGCTTGCGGTTGACCTTGGTGGTGGCCCACACACCGGCGGCGACACCTGTGGTGAACCAGAACGTACGGCGGAACATCGCTCGGTCTCAGTCCTTACTTCCGCTTGCGTCGCGCGGCAGGGACCGTGCGGCCCACGATCACGGTACGCCGGGGCGTCTTCGCGGGCACGTCCTCCTTGCGGCCGCCCAGCGCCCGGCGCACCCCGTAACCGAAGGCCGCGACCTTGACCAGCGGGCCGCCGAACGTGGAGGCGACGGTCGTCGACAGCGCGGAGGCGTTCGACGTGACCTCCTGTACGTCGGAGGCGATCGCGTCGACGCGGTCGATCTGGGTCTGCGCGGACCGCACGGCCGCGGAGGCGTCGGCGAGCAGCGGGACGGCCTGGTCGGTCACGTCCGCCACGAGCTTGGTGGTCGTCTTCAGCGTCTGGGCCAGCCTCGCCAGTGCGACGGCGAGGAAGGAGACCAGGATCGCCCAGAAGACGGCCACCAGAATCCCGGCCACCTCTCCACCGGACACTGTGCGCACCCGCTCCCTGAAACGTGCTCTCAACATCGAAAACCATGGAAAAAATCAGTGTCCCGAGCCTATCGCGCCGGGGCCGCGGCTCCGTACCGGATTACCGGGTGGCGGGGACGGAGTCGCGTGAAGCGATTGTACGGAATGAACACGCTTCAGTACGCTCCGTGTCCCATGCGAGGTCCTCAGCGCCCAGCCCCCTTCCCTGACGGCGATCCGCCCCTGGAACTGACCACTTTCGTCGGGCGCGCGGCCGAACTCGCCGAGCTGGCAACGGCGCTCGGCGAGGCGCGGCTGGTGACCGTGACCGGGGTCGGCGGCGTCGGCAAGTCCCGGCTGGCCGCGCGGGCCGCCGCCGGCCGGGGGGCCGGGTCCGGGCGGGTGGAGCTGGCCGCGGTGCGCGATCCGCAGTTCGTGGAGTACGCGGTGGTGGAGGCGCTGGGCCTGACCGACCACACCACACGGCTGCCCCGCGAGATGCTGCTGGAGCACCTCGCCGGCCGCCCGGTGCTGCTGGTGCTGGACGGGTTCGAGCATCTGGCGGAGGCCTGTGCCGCACTGACGGCGGAGCTGCTGCGGAAGCTGCCGGAGCTGAGGGTGCTGGCCGCGGGCCGGCGTCCGCTGGGGCTGGCGGGCGAGCGGCTGTTCCCGCTGGCGCCGCTCGGCGAGGACGAGGCGGTGGAGCTGTTCACGGACCGGGCCCGGGAGCAGGGGCTGCGGGTGTCCGACGGCCCCCAGGTCCGCGAGTTGTGCCGTCGGCTGGAGGGCATCCCGCTCGCGCTGGAACTGGCGGCCGGACGGCTGCGGGCCCTGTCCCTGGGGCAGCTGGTGCGGCGGCTGGACGACCGGTTCCGGCTGCTGGCCGCGGGCGGCCGGCCCGAGGTCGCGCGCCCGGTGCCCGGTGGTCCGCCCGCCCGCCATCAGACGCTGCGCACGGCGATCGGCTGGAGCCACGAGCTGTGCACGCCTGTCGAACGGCTGCTGTGGGCGCGGCTGTCGGTGTTCGCGCAGACCTTCGACCTGGAGGCGGCCGAGTACGTGTGCGGCGGGGACGGGCTGCCCGCCGAGGACGTTCTCGACGTGCTGTCGGAGCTGCTGGCCCAGTCCGTCGTCACCCGCGAGGACACCGGGGCGGGCCCGCGCTACCGGATGCTGGACACCGTCCGGGCCTACGGCGCCGAGTGGCTGGAGGTGGCAGGAGACGCGGGCCGGTTGTGCCGTCGGCACCGCGACTGGTTCCTGGGCCTGGCGACCTGGTGCGAGCTGGACTGGTTCTCGCCCCGGCAGGGCGAGATCGCCGAGCGGGTCGAGGCCGAGCTGCCCAATCTGCGGACTGCGCTGGAGTTCTGTCTGACCGAGCCGGACGAGGCACACCTCGGCCAGTGCCTGGCGGGGTCGCTGTGGTTCTGCTGGGTGGGCTGCGGGCGGCTCGCGGAGGGGCGGCGCTGGCTGGAACGCAGCCTGGAGCTGGACTCGGAGTACGAGCAGTCCCGGCTGAAGGCGCTGTGGGTGCTCGGCTACGTGGCGATCCTGCAGGGTGCCACCGTGCCCGCGCTGGCGGCGCTGCGGGAGTGCCGCGAGCAAGCGGAACAGGCCGCGGATCCGACGGCGGTGGCGTACGCGGAGCACCGCACCGGCTGTCTGGCCCTGGTCACGGATGACATGGCCCGTGCAGAAACGCTGCTGCGGTCGGCGCTGGCGCGCTATCAGGAGATCGGCGAGCTGAACAGCAACGTGCTGATGGGCCAGGTGGAGCTGGCGATGACGCGGGCCTTCCAGGGGGATCTGCCGGACGCGGTGCGGCTGTGCGAGGACGTGCGCCAGGTGTGCGAGGACCACGGGGAACGCTGGGCGAGGTCCTACGCCCTGTACGTGCTGGCGTACGCGGCCTGGCAGGACGGCGCCCAGGAGCGGGCGCGCGAACTGCTCACGGAGTGCCTGCGCAACGCGCACGCCTTCCACGATCTGCTCGGCTCGGTGCTGTCGATCGAGCTGCTGGCCCTGGTGACGGCGGCCGAGGGCGACGCGGCAGAGGCGGCGCTGCTCCAGGGCGCGGCGGCCCGGCTGTGGCCGTCGGTGGGACTGCCGCTGTTCGGCTCGGCGTACTACAACGCCCCGCACGAGCGCTGTGAGGCGCTCGCCCGGCAGGCGCTGGGCGACGCGCGCTACGAGGAGTGCGTGCGCGAAGGGGACCGGCTCGACCGTGCGACGGCCGTGGCCCGTGCGCTGGAGCGTGAGGGGGTACGGCCGCTGGACGCGGTGCCGGCTCCGCGAGGGGGCGACGCGCCCCGAAGGGGCGCGGGGAACTGTGCGACCGGCCCCCACCGGCCCGCGCCGTCCGAACGCCCGGACCTGCCTACGCCCTGACGGGGCCGGGAAACACAAACCCGCCGCCTCGCCCGCCCGGCAGGACCGGGCGGGGAGACGGCGGGCTGAAGTGCTGCGCCGGGGCTGGGATCAGCGGGCGTAGTACTCGACGACGAGCTGCTCGTCGCAGATCACCGGGATCTCCTTGCGGTTCGGCTCGCGGTCCAGGCGGAACGCCAGGGCCCTGAGGTTCACCTGCAGGTAGCGCGGGGTCTCACCGTCGGGGGCGAAGCCACCCTCGCGGGCGATCGTGAAGAGCGTCTTGTCCTTGGAGCGGTCGCGGACCTGCACGACGTCGTCCGGGCGGACACGGAAGGACGGCTTGTCGACCTTCTGACCGTTGACCTGGATGTGGCCGTGGACGACCATCTGGCGGGCCTGGTAGATCGTGCGGGCGATGCCCGAACGCAGGACCAGCGCGTCGAGACGGCGCTCCAGCTCGATGATCAGGGCCTCACCGGTCTTGCCCTGCACCTTGGAGGCACGCTCGTAGGCGCGGACGAGCTGGCGCTCGGACACGTCGTACTGCGCGCGCAGACGCTGCTTCTCGAGCAGACGGACCTTGTAGTCCGAGTTCTGCTTGCGGCCGCGGCCGTGCTCGCCCGGCGGGTAGGGGCGGGCCTCGAAGTACTTGACGGCCTTCGGGGTCAGCGCGATGCCGAGGGCACGCGACTTCTTGACCTTGGGGCGGGACTGGTTCGCCACTGTTTCTGTCTCTTTCGTAGTGTTCGGCTCGTCAGGGTTAGGGAGGTCGCATCCGCAGCCGGGAAAACCCGCCGGGTCCTCGGGGGACCTGCCGGGCAGCCGTTTCCCTGGTCTGGGCACATACGTGCAGCACGCGAGTGGCCCACCGGCCGCTCCCGGGATTCCGGGTGGTGGTGGGCTGCCCGCGACACCGATCGACGGTGCGCGACGCTCCTGGAGTCAGCTCACGAGGAACTGGGTCTCCGGCCGACTGTCCGGCTCTGACTGTGCCGGACTCAGCACTGCGAGGGATTCTACAGGCTGCTCAGGACCGCTTTCGACCGAGGTGCTTCCTGGTCCACTCCACCGCGTCCGCGTACCGCGCCTCCGTGCCGTGCCGGGTCGGGGCGTAGTACGTGCGGTCCTTCAGCTCGTCCGGGGCGTACTGCTGCTGGGCGATGCCCTCGGGCAGGTCGTGCGGGTAGACGTATCCCTGGGCGTGGCCGAGCTTGGCGGCTCCCTTGTAGTGCCCGTCGCGCAGGTGCGGCGGGACCGGGCCGGCCAGGCCCTTGCGTACGTCCTCCAGGGCGGCACCGATCGCGGTGGTCGCGGAGTTGGACTTCGGGGCGAGCGCGAGGGCGATGGTGGCGTGGCTGAGGGTGAGGGCGGCCTCGGGGAAGCCGATCATGGCGACGGCCTGGGCGGCGGCGACCGCGACGGGCAGGGCGTTCGGGTCGGCCAGGCCGATGTCCTCGCTCGCGGAGATCATCAGGCGGCGGGCGATGAAGCGGGGGTCCTCGCCGGCCTCGATCATGCGGGCCAGGTAGTGCAGGGCCGCGTCGACGTCGGAGCCCCTGATGGACTTGATGAGGGCGCTGGCGACGTCGTAGTGCTGGTCGCCGTCGCGGTCGTACTTGACGGCGGCCCGGTCGACCGTCTGCTCCAGGGTCTGCAGGCTGATCTCGCTCTCGCCCTGGTCCAGGGCGGCGCCGGCGGCGGCCTCCAGGGCGGTCAGGGCGCGTCGCGCGTCGCCTCCGGCGATGCGCAGAAGATGCTCCGCGGTGTCGTCGGGCAGGCCGACGGCGTCCTTCAGGCCGCGCTCGTCGCCCAGGGCCCGCTTCAGCAGCCCCCGGACGTCGTCGTCGGTCAGCGGTTCGAGGGTGAGCAGGAGGGAGCGGGAGAGCAGCGGGGAGATCACCGAGAAGTACGGGTTCTCCGTCGTCGCCGCGATCAGCGTCACCCAGCGGTTCTCGACCGCCGGGAGCAGGGAGTCCTGCTGGGCCTTGCTGAAGCGGTGGATCTCGTCCAGGAAGAGGACGGTCTCCTTGCCGAAGCCGCCCGTGGCGCGGCGGGCGCCGTCGATGACCGCGCGGACCTCCTTGACGCCCGCGGTGATCGCGGACAGCTCCACGAACCGCTTGTTCGTCGCCTTGGAGACGACGTACGCCAGCGTCGTCTTGCCCGTGCCGGGCGGGCCCCAGAGGATCACCGAGGACGGGCCGGCGGGGCCGCCCGAGCCCTCGCCGACCAGCCGGCGCAGCGGGGAGCCGGGCTTCAGCAGGTGCTGCTGGCCCACGACCTCGTCGAGGGTGCGGGGGCGCATCCGCACGGCCAGGGGGCTGCCTGCCGGGTCCTTCTCCTGGCGTTCTTCCGCCGCTGCGGTGAAGAGGTCGGGTTCCACGTCCAAAACCCTAAATCACCGCACTGACAACCCGGCCGGGCCGGAGGTTCAGGCCCAGAGCTGGCTGCCCCAGCGGGTGAGGATCAGCATGGCGATGATGCCGCAGTGGGTGACCGGGACGACCCAGGTGAACTCGGCGAGGAACCGCTTCAGCCAGCCGGGCGCGGGCAGGAAGCCGTTGCGGACGTTGAACGAGGTCACGTACCAGAACATGGTGATCGTGGCGACCCAGGCCAGCGAGCACCACAGGCACAGCGCGTTGATCCGGTACAGGGACTGGAACTGCAGCCAGGTGACGAAGCAGACACCGAAGAGCGTGCCGAAGTTGAAGGTCAGCCAGTACCAGCGCGGGAAGCGGGCGCGGGCCAGCAGGTTCATGCCGACGCAGATGACGATGCCGTAGCAGACCAGGCCGAGCCAGGGGTTCGGGAAGCCGAAGGCCGCCGCCTGCTTGCTCTCCATGACGCTGCCGCAGGAGACGATCGGGTTGACACTGCAGCCCGGCGTGAACGTCTTCCCCGCGATCTTCGCTTCGAGGATCTTGTTCTTGTCGAGCGTGATGACCCAGGCCGCCAGCAGTCCGGCCGCACCGGTGATCACCAGCAGCAGGGCGAAGGCGCGGCTGCCGCCCACCGTACGGGGTGCGTCGGCGGCGCGCTCGGGCCCGGGCTCCGTCGAGACGTCTTTGACTGTCGTCTTGCTCATCCGCCGATTCCGTCACTTGAGAGTTGGACCATCTTCGGGCAGGGGTCATTGTGCCGCACGCGCGCGTGCGTCCACCGTTCGGAGGACATAAGGAGGTACGCACGGTGGTCACGGACCGTTCGGTTCCGGCCGAAGCTCGAGGCCATGACAGCACACGCGAACGAACGCGCGGTGGACGTCCGGGGGCTGCGCAAGCGGTACGGGGGCGTCACCGCGGTCGACGGTCTCGACCTCGGCATCCTGCGCAGTGAGGTGTTCGGCCTGCTCGGACCCAATGGCGCGGGCAAGAGCACCACGGTGGAGATCCTCCAGGGGAACAGGTCACGGGACGGGGGCGAGGTGTCCGCCCTGGGCGCGGACCCGGCGACGGGCACGCGCGCGTGGCGGTCCCGGGTGGGGATCGTCTGGCAGGACGAATCGGCGCCCGCCGAGTTGACCGTCCGCGAGACGGTGCGGCACTTCGCCCGCTGCTACCCGCGCCCGCGCGATCCGGCGGAGGTCATCGCCCTGGTCGGCCTGGAGGCGAAGGCGGACAGCCGGATCAAGACCCTCTCCGGCGGCCGGCGGCACCGTCTGGACGTGGCGCTCGGCGTGATCGGCGGCCCGGAGCTGCTTCTCCTGGACGAGCCCACCACGGGCTTCGACCCGGCCGCCCGGCGCCGGTTCTGGGACCTGGTCCGGCTGCTCGCCGACGAGGGCACGACGATCCTGCTCACCACGCATCACCTGGAGGAGGCCGGAGACGCTCGCCGACCGCCTCGCCGTCGTCACGAAGGGCCGGGTCGTCGCCGAGGGCACCCCCGACGGGCTGCGCCTGCGCTACGGCGGTGAGGTCACCGTCGCCTGGACGGAACCCGACGGCTCCCCGCGCACGGAGCTGACCGACGCCCCCACCCCGGTCGTCGCCGCGCTCATGCCCCGCTTCGACGGCGAGATACCCGGGCTGACCGTGACCCGCCCCGCCCTGGAGGACGTCTGCCTCCGGCTGACCGGACAGGAGGCCGCCCGATGACCACGACCGCCGTACGGGCCACCGCCCGAGGGTCCGCCGCATCCCTACCCGGCGCCTGGTCTCTCGGGCTGCTGCGGGGCGGCAGGAGATCCGGCGGTTCTTCCGGCAGCGCGAGCAGGTGGTGTTCACCTTCGCCCTCCCGGTGGTGTTCCTGTTCCTGTTCGCGTCGGTCTTCCGCGACGACGTCCGGGGCGCCGGGATCACGGCCTCCCAGCTGTACGTGCCCGCGATGACGGCCTCCGGGATCATGTCGACGAGCTTCCAGTCGCTCGGCATCTCCATCGCCGTCGAGCGTGACGAGAAGGTGCTGCGCCGGCTGCGGGGCACACCGATGCCGCCCGCGGCGTACTTCCTGGGCAAGATCTGGCTGGTTCTGTTCACCGGTGTCCTGGAGACCGCGATCCTGCTGGCCGTCGGCACGACGTTCTACGACGTCCACCTGCCGTCCGGCCCCGGGCGCTGGTTCGACTTCGCGTGGATCTTCGTGCTGGGCCCGACCGGCTGCGCGCTGCTCGGCATCGCCATCAGCTCGGTGCCCAAGTCGGCGAAGAGCGCCAGTTCCGTCGTCGTACTCCCCTTCCTCCTGCTCCAGTTCGTCTCCGGGGTCTACATCGCCATCGACATCGGCGCCCTGTTCCCGCCGAAGTGGCTGTGCCAGGGCCTCAGGGGCGTGTTCCTGCCGGACTCGGCGAAGGTGCTGGAGCAGGCGCACGCCTGGGAGTTCGGGCGGATCGCGCTGGTGCTCGCCGCGTGGTGCGTCGGAGGATTGGTGCTGTGCTTGCTGGCCTTCCGGTGGAAGAACCGGCGCGAGGGATGACGCCGTCAGGGACGACCGGCGGCACCACGGCGCGGAACGGGCACGCCTGGGACCGCACGATCCGGTACTGGGACGCCTACTCCGCCGTGGCGTGGGCCGCCACCCTGGCCTTCGTCCTCGACGCGGCGCACCCGGGCCCGCCGGTCCGCATCGCACCCGGCGACGGCACGACGGTGGCCGTACGCCTGCCCGTCCCCGCCGTCGTGAGGCGTGAGACCGAGTGATCCGGATCGTCCTGGCCGACGACCACCCCGTCGTCCGGGAGGGGCTGCGCGCGATGCTCAGCGCCGAGCCGGATCTGGAGGTGGTCGGCGACGCGGGCAGCGGGCCGCGGACGGAGGCGACGCCGGCCGAACTGCGGCCGGACATCGTGCTGATGGACCTGCGCATGCCGGACGGCGGGGGCGTCGACTCGATCGAGCGGATGAGCGCGGCCGGGCTGCCGTGCCGGGTGACCGTCCTGACGACGTACGAGACGGACCGGGACATGCTGCGGGCCGTGGAGGCGGGCGCGGCGGGCTACCTCCTGAAGGACCTCCCCCGCCGCGAACTGCCCGACGCGGTGCGGGCCGCGGCGCGCGGAGAG
The DNA here is from genome assembly GCF_001280015.1 of Streptomyces sp. MMG1121. GTDB lineage: Bacteria > Actinomycetota > Actinomycetes > Streptomycetales > Streptomycetaceae > Streptomyces. The sequence continues at coordinate 38,131 of NZ_LGDV01000197.1, read as the reverse complement.
ACCGTACTCGCCCCGTCGGTGGCCACCCGCCTGGTCGACCGGCTCCGTTCGAGGCCGGACGTACCCCGGCTGTCCGCCCGCGAGAGCGCGGTCCTGCGCCTGGTGGCCGACGGCTGCACGAACGCGGAGATCGGCCGACGGTTGTTCATCGGCGAGTCGACGGTGAGGACCCGTCTGCCGCGGGTCTTCGCGAAGCTCGGGGTGGACGACCGCACGGCGGCGGTGACGAGCGCGATGCGCCATGGCCTGCTGGAGCAGTGAGGAGGGCGCCGGAGTGCTCTGCGGCGCCCTCCTTCTCGCGGGTCTCGACTAGCCGAGCCGGGACTTCAGTTCCGTGAGGAGCTCGGTCACCGCGATCGGCGACTGCTCGCCGGACTCCATGTCCTTCAGCTGGACGACGCCCTCGGCGAGGTCGCGTTCGCCGGCCACGAGGGCGTAGCGGGCGCCGCTGCGGTTGGCGTTCTTCATGGCACCCTTCAGGCCCTTGCCGCCGAAGGAGAAGTCCGCCGCGATGCCGGCCTTGCGCAACTCGGTGACCTTCGCGAACAGCAGGCGGCGGGCCTCCTCGCCGAGCGGGACGGCGTAGACCGACGTCGTGGACGGGAGGTCCAGTTCGACGCCCTCCGCCTCCAGGGCGAGGACCGTGCGGTCGACGCCCAGGGCCCAGCCGACCGACGGCAGCGCGGGGCCGCCGATCATCTCGGACAGGCCGTCGTAGCGGCCGCCGCCGCCCACCGCGGACTGCGAGCCCAGACCGTCGTGCACGAACTCGAAGGTGGTGCGGGTGTAGTAGTCCAGGCCGCGCACCAGCTTCGGGTCGTCCTCGAAGGCCACGCCCGCCTCGGTCAGCAGGTCGCGGACCTCCTCGTGGTAGGCCTTGCAGCCGTCGCACAGGTAGTCGCGCAGCAGCGGCGCGCCCGTGAGCTGCCGCTGGACCGACTCGCGCTTGTCGTCGAGGACGCGCAGCGGGTTGATCCCGGCGCGGCGCCGCGTGTCCTCGTCCAGGTCCAGGGCGCCCAGGAAGTCCTGGAGCGCGCTCCGGTACACCGGACGGCACTCCTTGTCGCCCAGGCTGTTCAGCAGGATGCGGAAGTTGCTGAGGCCCAGCGAGCGGTACGCCTGGTCGGCCAGGATGATCAGCTCGGCGTCGACCGCCGGGTCCTCCACGCCGAGCGCCTCGGCGCCGACCTGGGAGAAGTGCCTGTAGCGGCCCTTCTGCGGGCGCTCGTAGCGGTAGTACGAGCCGGAGTACCAGAGCTTGACCGGGAGGTTGCCCGACTTGTGCAGGTTGGCCTCCAGCGCCGCGCGGAGCACGGAGGCCGTGCCCTCGGGGCGCAGGGCCAGCTGGTCGCCGCCCTTGGTCTCGAAGGCGTACATCTCCTTGGTGACGATGTCGGTGGACTCGCCGACACCGCGCGCGAACAGCTCGACGTTCTCGAAGCCGGGCGTCTCGATGTAGCCGTACCCGGAGTTGCGCAGCGGGGCGGCGATCGCCTCGCGGACCGCGAGGTACTTGGCGGAGTCCGGCGGGATCAGGTCGTAGGTGCCCTTGGGGGCCTGGAAGGTACTCACGGAAGGTCTCTCGTCACATTCCTCGTCGAGGAGCCGGGGAGGCTCCCTGGCCGGCCGCCACCTGCCGCAGATACGGGTTGGCGGCGCGCTCCTGGCCGATGGTCGTCTGGGGGCCGTGGCCGGACAGCACCACGGTGGAGTCGTCGAGCGGGAGGCACACACGGGCCAGCGACTCGAGGATGTCCTCCATGGATCCGCCCGGCAGGTCGGTGCGTCCGATGGAGCCGGCGAACAGCAGATCCCCGGAGAAGAACACCGACGGGATGTCGGCGCTCTCGGGCATCCGGAAGGTCACCGACCCCTTGGTATGGCCCGGCGCGTGCGCGACGGAGAACTCCAGGCCGGCCAGGGCGAGGGTGGTGCCGTCCGTCAGCTCCCGGACGTCGTCCGGCTCCCCCACGGTCAGCTCGCCCATCAGCGGCGCGCCGATGGACCGGCCGAGCGCCTTCGCGGGGTCGCTCATCATGTACCGGTCCTCGGGGTGGATCCAGGCCGGCACGTCGTGGGCGCCGCAGACCGGGACGACCGAGGCCACGTGATCGATGTGGCCGTGGGTGAGGACGACGGCGACGGGCTTGAGCCGATGCTTCTTCAGCGCTTCCTCGACGCCTTCGGCGGCCTGGTGGCCCGGGTCGATGATCACGCACTCCTCACCGGCGGCGGGGGCGACGAGATAACAGTTCGTCCCCCAGGCCCCGGCGGGGAACCCGGCAATGAGCACGATCGTCCTTCGTTGTGTCGATTACTGACGGCTTCAGCTGCAGTCAGAGCCTACCGGCGCTGCCGTTTCCTCAGCGAACCCATATACGGTACGGGGCTACACACAGCGGTCGGCTCACAAGGACACACGCAGCCGCACCCGTACCGGTCGACATACGACACGCATGAGGAGAGAACCCGGTGGTCAGCCAGGAGCAGCGGCGGCGTCAGCTCGCCCGGGAGAAGTTCTTGCGGCAGCAGCAGCGGCGCACCAGCGCGCGGCGCAAGGCCCGTGTGCGCAACTCCGTCATCGCGTCGGTACTGGGCGTGGTCGTGATCGGCAGTGTCGCGCTGTACACGACCGGCGTGCTGAAGAACGACGACAAGAAGAGCAACACGGCCGCCGACGTCAAGCCCAGCGCGTCGCCGACCAGCAAGGCGCCGGACCCGTGCGCGAAGCCGGCGGCCGGCTCGGCGAAGAAGCTGAGCTGGAAGAAGGAGCCGGCGATGGCGATCGACACGTCGGCGGCGTACTCGATGAAGCTCGCGACGACGTGCGGTGACATCGACATCGCCCTGAAGACGGCGGCGGCGCCGCACACGGTGAACTCGTTCGACTTCCTGGCGGGCAAGGGCTTCTTCGACCACACCAAGTGCCACCGGCTGACCACGACCGGCATCTACGTGCTGCAGTGCGGCGACCCGCAGGGCACCGGCATGGGCGGGCCGGGCTACACGCTCCCGGACGAGAACCTGAAGGACAAGAGCCTGAAGGGCAACACGTACCCGGCGGGCACGGTGGCGATGGCCAACACCGGCCAGAAGCACACCGGCGGCAGCCAGTTCTTCCTGGTGTACAAGGACAGCCCGCTGCCGCCCCAGTACACCCCGTTCGGCACGATCTCGGACGCGGGCATGAAGGTGCTCAAGAAGATCGCCGCCGCCGGCGCCGAGGCGGCGGACCCGAGCACGGGCAACACGGCGCCGAACGCGACCGTCGTGATCAACAAGGCGACGGTGGCGAAGTCCTGACGGCAATGACGGCCCAGCTGCGGAATTTCGGTCGCGCTGGATGCGGACAGGCCGCCCGCCGGTCGCCTATGTTGGCCGTGACGAAACTGTGGACGATGCCCGGGGGCGCTGAGGCCCCTCGCAGGCATCATGTGGAGGAGGCGCTGTGAGCAGCGACCCGTGGGGCCGCGTCGACGAGACGGGGACCGTGTACGTGCGTACGGCCGATGGCGAGCAGGTCGTCGGTTCCTGGGCGGCCGGCTCCCCTGACGAGGCGCTTGCCTACTTCGAGCGCAAGTACGAGGGCCTGGTTGTCGAGATCGGCCTCCTCGAGAAGCGAGTGCAGACCACCGACCTGTCGGCGAAGGACGCACAGACCGCGATCGGCCATCTGCGCGAGCAGGTGGACGCGCATCACGCGGTCGGCGACCTGGCCGCGCTGCGGACCCGGCTGGACAAGCTGGTGCAGACCGTCGAGGCGCGCCGCGAGGAGCGCAAGCAGCAGCGGGCCAAGCAGTCCGACGAGGCCCGCAAGGCCAAGGAGGACCTGGTCACCGAGGCGGAGCAGCTGGCGCAGTCCGACCAGTGGCGGGCCGCCGGTGAGCGGCTGCGCGCGCTGGTGGACACCTGGAAGGGTCTGCCGCGGCTGGACCGCAAGTCCGACGACGAGCTGTGGCACCGCTTCTCGCACGCCCGGTCGGCGTTCTCCAAGCGGCGCAAGGGGCACTTCGCGCAGCTGGACGCGCAGCGCGAGGAGGCCCGCCGGACCAAGGAGCGGCTGGTCGTCGAGGCCGAGTCGCTGTCGGGTTCGACGGACTGGGGGCCGACGGCGGCCCGCTACCGCGAGCTGATGGCGGAGTGGAAGGCCGCGGGCCGCGCGCAGCGCGAGCACGAGGACGACCTGTGGAACCGCTTCCGCGGCGCCCAGGACGTGTTCTTCGCCGCCCGCAGCTCGGTGTTCGCCGAGCGGGACGCGGAGCAGTCCGAGAACCTGAAGCTGAAGGAGGAGCTGGCCGGGGAGGCCGAGAAGCTCCTGCCGGTCACGGATCTGAAGGGCACGCGAGCCGCCTTCCGCTCGATCAACGAGCGCTGGGAGGCCATCGGCCATGTCCCGCGGGACGCGCGGCCGAAGGTCGAGGGCCGGATGCACGCCGTCGAGCGGGCCATCCAGGAGGCCGAGGAGGCCGAGTGGCGCCGGACGAACCCGGAGGCACGCGCGCGTGCCGAGGGGCTGACCGGTCAGCTGCAGGCCGCCGTGGACAAGCTGAGGACGCAGATCGAGCAGGCGCGCGGCCAGGGCAACAACGCGAAGGCCGACAAGCTGGAGCGGGAGCTGGAGGGCCGCCAGGCGCTCCTGGACCAGGCCCTGAAGGGCCTGCAGGAGTTCGGCGGCTGAAGTACCCCATGCGCATGTGAAAGGGCCCCGTACGCGCGTACGGGGCCCTTTCACATGCGCGTTCGCATCCGGCTGCGACGGGCTACGACCGACTGCGTCCCGACGTCACCCGGTACACGTCGTACACGCCCTCGACGCCCCGTACGGCCTTCAGGACGTGGCCGAGGTGCTTCGGGTCGCCCATCTCGAAGGTGAACCGCGAGGTGGCCACCCGGTCGCGGGAGGTCTGGACGGCCGCGGAGAGGATGTTGACGTGCTGGTCGGACAGGACACGGGTGACGTCCGACAGCAGGCGGGAGCGGTCCAGGGCCTCCACCTGGATGGCGACCAGGAACACCGAGGACTGGGTGGGCGCCCACTCGACGTCGAGGATGCGCTCCGGCTCGCGGGACAGCGACTCGATGTTGACGCAGTCGCTGCGGTGCACCGACACACCGCTGCCGCGCGTGACGAAGCCGATGACCGGGTCGCCGGGCACGGGGGTGCAGCAGCGGGCCAGCTTGACCCACACGTCGTCGACACCCTTGACGACGACACCCGGGTCGGCGCTGGAACGGCGCTTGCGCCCGCGGCTGCGGGACGGCGGGACCGCCTCGTCGATCTCCTCGCTGGCCGCCTCCTCGCCGCCGAGGGCCTGAACGAGCTTCTGCACGATGTTCGGCGCGGAGACATGGCCCTCGCCGATCGCCGCGTACAGCGCGGAGATGTCCGAGTACCGCATCTCGTGCGCGAGCGTGACGAGGGAGTCGCCGGTGAGGATGCGCTGGATCGGCAGGTTCTGCTTGCGCATCGCGCGGACGATCGCGTCCTTGCCCTGTTCGATCGCCTCGTCCCGGCGCTCCTTGGAGAACCAGGCCCGGATCTTGTTGCGCGCTCGCGGCGACTTGACGAAGCCCAGCCAGTCCCGGGACGGCCCGGCGCCGGCCGCCTTGGAGGTGAAGACCTCGACCAGGTCGCCGTTGTCCAGGGTGGATTCGAGCGGTACGAGGCGGCCGTTGACCCGCGCCCCTATGGTGCGGTGGCCGACCTCGGTGTGGACGGCGTACGCGAAGTCGACGGGCGTGGCCCCCGCGGGCAGGGCGATGACGTCGCCCTTGGGCGTGAAGACGAAGACCTCGTTGCGGGACAGGTCGAAGCGCAGGGACTCCAGGAACTCGCCCGGGTCCTCGGTCTCCTTCTGCCAGTCCAGCAGCTGCCGCAGCCACGCCATGTCGTTGATGGCGTCCTTGTCCTTGCCGGAGGCCTTGGGCACGTCCGTACGCACCTTGGAGGCACCGGCGACGGCCTCCTGCTTGTACTTCCAGTGCGCGGCGATGCCGTACTCGGCCCGGCGGTGCATGTCGAAGGTGCGGATCTGCAGCTCGACCGGCTTGCCGTTGGGCCCGATGACCGTCGTGTGCAGCGACTGGTACATGTTGAACTTGGGCATCGCGATGTAGTCCTTGAACCGGCCGGGGACCGGATTCCATCGCGCGTGCACGGTGCCGAGGGCCGCGTAGCAGTCGCGGACCGTGTCGACCAGGACACGGATGCCCACCAGGTCGTAGATCTCCGCGAAGTCACGGCCGCGGACGATCATCTTCTGGTAGACGCTGTAGTAGTGCTTCGGGCGGCCCGTGACGGTCGCCTTGATACGGGCGGCACGCAGATCGGCCTGGACCTCGTCGGTCACTATGGCGAGGTACTCGTCGCGCTTCGGCGCCCGCTCGGCCACCAGACGCACGATCTCGTCGTACATCTTGGGGTAGAGGATCGCGAACGCGAGGTCCTCCAGCTCCCACTTGATGGTGTTCATGCCCAGGCGGTGGGCGAGCGGCGCGTAGATCTCCAGCGTCTCGCGCGCCTTCTTCTCCTGCTTCTCGCGCTTGAGATAGCGCATGGTGCGCATGTTGTGCAGGCGGTCGGCGAGCTTGATGACCAGGACGCGCGGGTCCTTGGCCATGGCGACGACCATCTTGCGCACGGTCTCGGCCTGCGCGGCCTCGCCGAACTTGACCTTGTCCAGCTTGGTGACGCCGTCGACGAGCAGCGCGACGACGTCGCCGAAGTCGCGGCGCAGGTCGTCCAGGCCGTACTCGGTGTCCTCGACGGTGTCGTGCAGCAGCCCGGCCATCAGCGTGGCCGGGTCCATGCCCAGCTCGGCGAGGATGGTGGTGACGGCGAGCGGATGCGTGATGTACGGGTCGCCGCTCTTGCGCTTCTGGCCGCGGTGCCAGCGCTCGGCGACCTGGTAGGCGCGCTCGATCTGGCGCAGCGTGGAGTTCTCGATCTTGGGGTCGTTGCTGCGGACTATCCGCAGCAGGGGCTCCAGGACCGGGTTGTAGGGGTTGGCGCGCTGCACGCCGAGGCGGGCCAGGCGGGCGCGGACGCGGTTGGAGGAGCCGGAGCGGGCGCTCTGGACCGCGGGCTGGCGCACCACGGGCGGCTGCACCGGGCGCTCGGCCGGGGCCGGCTTGGGACGGGAGGCCTCGGCAGCCTTTTCGACGGGCGCGGACTGGGCGTGCTCGATCGGCCCGCGGGTGTCGTTCTTCGCGTCGGACGCGTGCGGCGCGGGCTTGGCCGCGGGCGCCGAGGCGGGCTCGGGCTTGGCGGCGGTCAGTGGCTGGGCCTCGTCTGGCAAGAGGACTCCTCGTGCGCGATCCGGGTCCCCCGGTCAGGCTCCGGAAACCCCATGGTAGCGATCCTGCGGCTGGTCATCGCCTTCAGGCGGGTGTGCGGACCGTTCACTTGTGGAACACGGGAGGCTCCCGCCGGATTCCGGGAGGTGGATCCGGGGTGTTCGCAGGGCGTGCGGGGAGTGTCCTGAAAGTGGCCTCGGCCTCGCCTTCGGCCGATTCGCTCCCCCACCCGGCCAGGCCTGCGAAACGCGTACGGCCGCCCCGGCGGGATGCCGAGGGCGGCCGCATCACGTCAACCCGCTCAGACCTGGAGCAGCGCCTCCAGCGGAGCCCCCGCGAGGGCCGGCTCCAGGCGGGTCCGGCCGGCCAGGAAGCCCAGCTCCATCAGCACCGCCAGGCCCGAGACCTCGGCCCCGGCGCGCTGGATGAGGTGGATGGCGGCCTCGGCCGTACCGCCCGTCGCGAGGACGTCGTCCACGATCAGGACGCGGTCGCCGGAGGTCAGGTCCTCGGCGTGCACCTCGATCTCGGCCGAGCCGTACTCCAGGTCGTACGCCTGGCGCAGGGTGGCTCCGGGCAGCTTGCCCGCCTTGCGGACCGGGATGAAGCCGAGGCCCGCGCGGACGGCGACCGGGGCACCGAGGATGAAGCCCCGGGCCTCCAGGCCGACGATCTTGGTCGCGCCGGTGTCGGCCGCGATCTCGGCGAGGGCGTCGGTGAGCGCCGTGAACGCGGCCGGGTCCGCGAGCAGCGGGGTGATGTCCTTGAACATCACGCCCGGCTCGGGGTAGTCGGCGACGTCGCGGATGCGGCTGAGCAGCAGCTCCTGGATGTCGGTCATCGGCGCTTCCCGGAGGGTCGGCCACGGCCGCGGTTACGCGACGCGGGCTGGTTGCGGGGGCCCACGACGGCGGGGGCGCCGTCGTCGTCGGAGCCGTCGTCCATCCCGGCGGAGCGCTCGGCCGCGAGGTCCTCCTCGGCGGCGGCCTGCGCACGCTTGGCCAGGACCCGCTTCTTGAGGGCCTTCATCGCGGGCTCGCGCTCCTTGAGGTCGGCGACGAGCGGCGTGGCGATGAAGATCGACGAGTAGGCACCGGCCGCGAGACCCACGAACAGCGACAGCGAGATGTCGTTCAGCGTGCCGGCGCCGAGGAAGCCGCCGCCGATGAACAGCAGGCCGGCGACCGGCAGCAGGGCGACGACCGTGGTGTTGATCGAGCGGACCAGGGTGCCGTTGATCGACCGGTTGGCGATGTCGCTGTAGGTGAAGCGGGTCTGCTTGGTGATGTCCTTCGTCTGCTCCTTCAGGCTGTCGAAGACGACGACCGTGTCGTAGAGCGAGTAGCCGAGGATGGTCAGCAGACCGATGACCGTACCGGGCGAGACCTCGAAGCCGACGAGGGCGTAGATACCGGTCGTGATGGTGATGTCGTGGATCAGCGCGACCAGGGCCGCGACGGCCATGCGCCATTCGAAGGCGATGGCCAGGTAGATCACGACGAGCACCATGAAGATCGCCAGGCCCTCCCAGGCCTTGTCGGCGATCTGCTGGCCCCAGCTCGGGCCGACCAGGTCGGCGGCGAGCTTGTCGGGGTTGATCTTCAGGTCGTCGGCCAGCTTCTGCTTGATCTGGTCGGCCTTGGCGGTGTCGATGCCGGCGATCTGGATGCGCATGCTGCCGTTGCCGAGCTTCTGTACGACCGCCTCCTCGCCGGAGGCCTCATGGGCGTACGTCTCCGCCTGGGCGATCGAGGTGCTCATCTTGGTCGGCGTGGTGAAGACCGCGCCGCCCTGGAAGTCGATGCTCATGTTCAGGCCGCGCACCGCCAGGCCCACGATGGCCGTGATGGTGATCAGGATGGAGATGCCGTACCAGATCTTGCGCTTGCCGACGAAGTCGTAGCTGATCTCGCCGCGGTGCAGTCGAGCGCCGAGGTTGCCGAGTTTCGACATGCTCAGGCCTCCTTCGGGTCGACAGGGCCGGCGGCGGGACCGGCGGGACGGCGGGTGCGGCGCAGCGGCGGCTGGGCACCCAGGCTCTTCGGGTCGAGTCCGGACCACTTGTGGCCGTCGGCGAAGAACTTGCGGCGGGCGAGGAGCGTCATCAGCGGCTTGGTGAAGAGGAAGACGACGACGACGTCGAGCACGGTGGTCAGGCCGAGCGTGAACGCGAAGCCCTGGACCTTGCCGACGGTCACGATGAACAGGACGGCGGCGGCGAGGAACGACACGAAGTCGGAGACCAGGATGGTGCGCCGGGCGCGCGGCCAGGCCCGCTCGACGGCGGGGCGCAGCGAGCGGCCCTCGCGGATCTCGTCCCGGATGCGTTCGAAGTACACGATGAACGAGTCCGCGGTGATACCGATGGCGACGATGGCACCGCAGACAGCCGGCAGGTTCAGCGCGAAGTGGATGGCGGGGCCGAGCAGCGCCATGATCACGTAGGTGAGGATAGCGGAGACCAGCAGCGAGGCCATGGCGACGAGCGACAGGCCGCGGTAGTAGGCCACCAGATAGAGCACGACCAGCAACAGGCCGATCGCGCCGGCGAGCAGACCGGCGTGCAGCTGCTCACCGCCGAGCGCGGCGGTGACGGTGGTGACCGACTGCTCCTGGAAGGACAGCGGCAGGGCGCCGTACGACAGCATGTTGGCGAGGCTCTGGGCGTCCTGCTGGTTGAAGCTGCCGGAGATCTCCGCCTGGCCGCCGGTGATGGCCGACTGCACGTACGGGCTGGAGACGACCTCGCCGTCGAGGACGATGGCGAACTCGTTCTGCGGCTGCTGGTTCTTGGCCAGCGTGCCGGTGACGTCCGCGAACTTCTTGGCTCCGCTGGAGCTGAAGTTCATCACGACCTGCCAGCCGGACGCACCCTGCGTGTCGAAGCGGGCCGCGGCGCTCTTGACCTCGGTGCCGTCCACGGCGACCGGGCCGAGCACGTACTTGTACCAGGCGCCATGGATCTGGCCGCAGGCCACGGTGGGATCGCCCGGCTTGGCGTCCTTGCCGGCGTTGGCGCGCTGGGCGGGCTTGGTGCAGTCCAGGGCCGCGTACTCGGCCTGGAGCTTCGCGGCGGCCGCGCTGGCGCCGGCTGAGGCCGAGGGGGTGGCCGACGGCTTGGAGCCGCCGGAGGCGGACGTGCTCGGCGAGGGGGTGGAGCCGGCCTTCTTCAGCGCGTCGGTGACGGCGCGGCCCTGGGAGGTCGCGGAGGCCGTGGGGGACGCGGTGGAGGACCCCGAGGCCTTGTCCTTCGAGGACGCGCTCGAGGAGGGGCTCCCGCTCGGCTTCGGCGAGGAGCTGCCGCTGGAGGACGCGCTCGGCGAGGGGCTCGGCGTGGCGGAGCCGCTGGGCTCGCTGGCCAGGACCGGGCGGAAGTACAGCTTGGCGGTGGTGCCGACCTGCGCTTGCGCCTCCTTGGAGTTGGTGCCCTTGGGGATGTTGACGATGATGTTGTCGTTCCCCTGGGTCTGCACCTCCGCCTCGGAGACGCCGAGGCCGTTGACACGGCGGTTCATGATGTCGACCGCGGTGTCCATATTGGCCTTGTTGACCGCGGAGCCCTGGTCGGCCTTCGCCTTGAGCGTGATGCTCGTACCACCGGCGAGGTCGATGCCGAGACGCGGAGTGGTGTTCCCGGACAGGAACATGCCTCCGGTGAGCGCCACGATGGCGATCAGGATGAGGGCCAGCGAGCGCCCTGGCTTGCTCTGGGCACTCGCGCTCCGGCCCCTCTTAGGTGCTGCCACCTTCTCGTACTCCCTCTCGGGCCGCCCCGCGCCCGGTCGGCGCGGTCGGCCATGACATGGTGTCGGGTTCCCCGAACGGGAAACAGACGCGCCCGGTGGTGCGCGGGGCGGATTATGCCGCGTAGCGCACCACCGGGGCGTGACTACTTCGCGTCGGAGTCGCCGTCGGTCTTCTTCGGCTCGTCGTCGGCCTTGGCCTCGGCGGCCTCGGCCGCGTCGGTGCTGTCCTCGGCGATGTCCTTCTTACCGAGGTCGACGGCCTTGTCGTCGGAGGCGGCGGCAGCGGGCGAGTCGGACTCGTCGGTCTCGGTGAGGGAGGACGCGTCGTCCGGGACGATGTCGGTGTCGGACTTCAGGTCGTGCTCGATGCCGTGGACGATGCGGTTGTACTCGTCGTCCGCGAGAACGGCGCCGATCGCGTTCTTGGCGAAGAGGAGGTCGACACCGGGGGCGGCGTCGAGGAGGACCGTCTCCTCGTTGACCTCCTTGACCGTCGCGTACATCCCCCCGATCGTGCGGACACCGGAGCCGGGCTGCATCTCGTTCCGCATGCTGGCGGCCTGCTGCTGCTTCTTCTTGGCCGAACGTGTCATCAGGAACATGGCCGCGATGAGCACGATGAAGGGGAGAAGGGTAAAGGCATTCACGGGACGGAATTTCCTTCGCGCGACCGCGACGGAGAGCGGCCTGTTGACGGGGGTGTGGTCGGCGCCACCCGCAAGGGCGGCATCGGCGGAGTCTAAGCGAGTCCGCGCGCATGGAACAACGCTCAGCATGGCACCTGGGTTCCTGCCCCGGCCAATGCCTTCGCTGTCACAAAGGCATCACGGCGCCGTCAGGTCCCGAACAGGTCCTGTTGTCCGCTTCCCCCAGCTGACGCGTGCGGCGGGGTCAGACCCAGGTGCGCCCAGGCGGCCGGCGTGGCGACCCGGCCGCGCGGGGTACGGGCGAGCAGGCCCTCCCGGACGAGGAACGGTTCGGCGACCTCCTCGACGGTCTCCCGCTCCTCGCCCACCGCGACGGCGAGCGTGGAGAGCCCGACCGGGCCGCCGCCGAACAGTTTCAGCAGGGCCTGGAGGACGGCCCGGTCCAGCCGGTCGAGTCCGCGGGGGTCCACCTCGTAGACGGCGAGGGCGGCTGCGGCGATCTCCCTGGTGATCAGGCCGTCCGCCTTGACCTGCGCGTAGTCACGGACGCGGCGCAGCAGACGGTTGGCGATGCGCGGCGTGCCGCGGGAACGGCCGGCGATCTCGGTGGCGCCGTCCGGCTCGATCTCGACGTCCAGCAGCTGCGCCGAGCGGTGCACGACCCGCTCCAGCTCGTGCGGCTCGTAGAACTCCATGTGTGCGGTGAAGCCGAAGCGGTCGCGCAGCGGGGGCGGCAGCAGGCCCGCGCGCGTGGTGGCGCCGACCAGGGTGAACGGGGGCAGCTCGAGCGGGATGGCGGTGGCACCGGGGCCCTTGCCGACGATGACGTCGACGCGGAAGTCCTCCATCGCCATGTACAGCATCTCCTCGGCGGGCCGGGACATGCGGTGGATCTCGTCGAGGAAGAGGACCTCGCCCTCCCGGAGGGAGGAGAGGATGGCCGCGAGGTCGCCGGCGTGCTGGATGGCGGGGCCGGAGGTGATGCGGATGGGGGCGCCCATCTCCGCCGCGATGATCATCGACAGGGTGGTCTTGCCGAGGCCGGGCGCGCCGGAGAGCAGCACGTGGTCGGCGGTGGCGCCGCGCGCGCGGGCTGCGCGCAGGACGAGGTCGAGCTGTTCGCGGACCTTCTCCTGGCCGATGAACTCGCCGAGGTCCTTGGGGCGCAGGGCGGCCTCGACCGCCTGGTCCTCCCGGTCGGCGGACGCACCGACGAGCCGCTCCTCGGCGGGAGTGTCGGCCGTGTCGTCCCAGTCCATGTGCATGTGCCTCGATCGTCGTGGGTCAGCGGGCGCGGTTCAGGGTCTGCAGGGCGGCCTTCAGCAGCCGGCCCACCTGGGGCGTGCCGCCGGCGGCTTCGGCCTGGGGGGCCACGGCGGCGACGGCCTCGTCGGCCTCGCGGGTGGCGTAGCCGAGGCCGATGAGGGCCGCGTGCAGCTGGTCGCGCCAGCCCTGGGTGACCGGCGCGCCGACCACGGGGGCGCCGACGGGTTCGCCGAGCCGGTCCTTCAGCTCCAGCAGCAGTTTCTGTGCGCCCTTCTTGCCGATGCCGGGTACGGCGGTCAGTGCCTTCTCGTCACCGGTGGCGATGGCGCGGCGCAGCGCGTCCGGGGTGTGCACGGCGAGCATCGCCTGGGCCAGGCGCGGACCGACGCCGCTCGCGGTCTGGAGCAGCTCGAAGACCTGGCGCTCGTCGTCGTCGGCGAAGCCGTACAGGGTCAGCGAGTCCTCGCGGACCACGAGCGAGGTGTGCAGCTTGGCGGGCCGGCCGATGCGCAGCGTGGACAGCGTGTTCGGCGTGCACTGGACGGCCATGCCGACACTGCCGACCTCGACGACCGCCGCATCGGGGGCGAGCGCGGCGACCGTGCCGCTGACGAAGGCGATCATGCCGTACGGCCTTTCGTTGCGTGGGCTGTGTGGCGGGCGACCGCCTGCTGGAGCCGGTTCTGGGCGGGGGCGCGCCAGATGTGGCAGATGGCGAGCGCGAGGGCGTCTGCGGCGTCGGCCGGCCTGGGGGGCGCGGCGAGTCGGAGCAGTCGGGTGACCATGGCGCCGACCTGCGCCTTGTCGGCACGTCCGGTGCCGGTGACGGCCGCCTTGACCTCGCTCGGGGTGTGCAGGGCCACGGGGATGCCGCGCCGGGCGGCGCACAGCATGGCTACGGCGCTGGCCTGGGCCGTGCCCATCACCGTGCGCACGTTGTGCTGGCTGAAGACGCGCTCCACGGCGACGAACTCGGGCCGGTGCTCGTCCAGCCACTGCTCTATGCCCTCTTCGACGGCGAGCAGGCGGTGGCTGAGTTCGGCGTCCGCGGGCGTGCGGACGACTCCCACGCCGAGCATCGTCAGCGGCCTGCCCGCGACCCCCTCGACGACGCCGACACCGCACCGGGTCAGCCCGGGGTCCACCCCCAGTACGCGCACGCGCCCCTCCCTCCGAGCACTTGCCGATCATCTCCCGATCGCCTGTTCGTGCAGGCTATCGGGTGTCACTGACAACGCCGTACAACGCGACGGGCCGACGGGGTGTGTCCCGTCGGCCCGTGGGCAAGTTGTGCGCGCTACGCGTCGACCTTCTCCATGATCTCGTCGCTGACGTCGAAGTTGGCGAACACGTTCTGCACGTCGTCGCTGTCCTCGAGCGCGTCGATCAGCTTGAAGATCCTCTTGGCGCCCTCCTCGTCCAGCTCGACCTGCATGGTCGGGACGAAGTTGGCCTCGGCCGAGTCGTAGTCGATGCCGGCCTCCTGGAGGGCCGTGCGGACCGCGACCATGTCGGTGGCCTCACTGAGCACCTCGAAGGACTCGCCGAGGTCGTTGACCTCCTCGGCGCCGGCGTCCAGGACGGCGCCGAGCACGTCGTCCTCGGTCAGCTCGCCCTTGGGGACGATGACGACGCCCTTGCGGTTGAACAGGTACGACACCGAGCCGGGGTCGGCCATGTTCCCGCCGTTGCGGGTCATGGCGACGCGGACGTCGGAGGCGGCACGGTTGCGGTTGTCGGTGAGGCACTCGATGAGCACCGCGACACCGTTGGGGCCGTAGCCCTCGTACATGATCGTCTCGTAGTCGGCGCCACCGGCCTCGAGACCACCACCGCGCTTGATCGCGGAGTCGATGTTCTTGTTGGGCACCGACTGCTTCTTGGCCTTCTGGACGGCGTCGTAGAGCGTCGGGTTGCCCTCGAGGTCGACGCCACCCATCCGCGCGGCGACCTCGATGTTCTTGATCAGCTTCGCGAAGAGCTTGCCGCGCTTGGCGTCGATCACGGCCTTCTTGTGCTTCGTCGTGGCCCATTTAGAGTGGCCGGACATCTGCCTGTCTCCTTCGCGTAACCCATCTCTATACGAACGCCAGAGATCCTACTAGGCCTCCGCCGCCCTGCTTGCGCGCACCATGTCGACGAACAAGGAGTGAACGCGGTGGTCGCCGGTCAGTTCCGGGTGGAACGACGTGGCGAGCACATGGCCCTGGCGTACGGCGACGATGTGGCCCTCGTGCTCGGCGAGCACCTCGGCCCCGGCGCCCACGGACTCCACCCAGGGGGCACGGATGAAGACGCCCTCTACAGGATCGCCCTCGACGCCCCTGACGTCGACCGCCGCCTCGAAGGACTCGTTCTGACGTCCGAAGGCGTTGCGGCGCACGATCATGTCGATGCCGCCGATGGTCTCCTGGCCCGAGCGCGGGTCGAGGATCTTGTCGGCGAGCATGATCATGCCCGCGCAGGTGCCGTAGACGGGCATGCCGTCGCGCACGCGCGCGCGGAGGGGCTCCATCACTCCGAAGAGGACGGCCAGCTTGGAGATGGTCGTGGACTCGCCGCCGGGCAGGACGAGGCCGTCCACCTCGGCGAGTTCCTCGGGGCGCCGCACCGGCCTGGCCACGGCGTCGGCCGCGGCCAGGGCGATGAGGTGCTCCCGTACGTCGCCCTGGAGAGCCAGGACGCCTATGACAGGAGTGTTCATGGGGTGATTACCAGCCGCGGTTGGCGTAGCGCTCGGTCTCGGGGAGGGTGTCGCAGTTGATGCCGACCATGGCCTCGCCGAGGTTGCGGGACGCGTCCGCGATGATCTTCGGGTCGTCGTAGAAGGTGGTGGCCTTCACGATGGCGGCGGCGCGCTTGGCCGGGTCGCCGGACTTGAAGATGCCGGAGCCGACGAACACGCCCTCGGCGCCGAGCTGACGCATCAGGGCCGCGTCGGCCGGGGTGGCCACGCCGCCGGCGGAGAACAGCACGACCGGGAGCTTGCCCAGCTCGGCGACCTCCTTGACCAGCTCGTACGGGGCGCGCAGCTCCTTGGCGGCGGCGTACAGCTCGTGGTTGTCGAAGCCGCGCAGCCTGGCGATCTCGTTCTTGATCTGGCGCAGGTGACGGACCGCCTCCACGACGTTGCCGGTGCCGGCCTCGCCCTTGGAGCGGATCATCGCGGCGCCCTCGGCGATGCGGCGCAGGGCCTCGCCCAGGTTGGTGGCACCACAGACGAACGGGGTGGTGAAGGACCACTTGTCGGAGTGGTTGACCTCGTCGGCCGGGGTGAGGACCTCGGACTCGTCGATGTAGTCGACACCGAGGGACTGCAGCACCTGGGCCTCGACGAAGTGGCCGATGCGGGACTTGGCCATGACCGGGATCGAGACGGCGTCGATGATGCCCTCGATCATGTCCGGGTCGGACATGCGGGCCACGCCGCCGTCCTTGCGGATGTCGGCCGGGACCCGCTCCAGCGCCATGACGGCGACGGCGCCCGCGTCCTCGGCGATCTTCGCCTGCTCCGGCGTGACGACGTCCATGATCACGCCGCCCTTGAGCTGCTCGGCCATGCCGCGCTTCACACGGGCGGTACCGGTCTCGGGAGCCTGGTTGTCGATGGTGGACACGGGTGACCTCACTGAAGGGAAAGAGGGTTTCTGCCCCACCGAGGAAACGCGAGTGGACCAGGCCACAGCAAGGGCCAATGGGAAGCCGGTGGATCCTTTTGTTCACCAGGCGTTCAGGCGTCCCGCTCCCCGGCCCCGGACGGCCTCAGCCCTCCCGCTCCGCCAGGGCCGCGGGCGGCTCGTCGTCCATCTCGAAGGCCAGCGGGAACGGGGCGTGGCCGGCGAGCCGGAACCAGCGGACCTTGCGGTGCTCGCGGAGCCTGCGGGCGGCCCCCACGGCGTCGTTGTGGAAGCGGCGGGCCATCGGGACCCGGCGGACGGCCTCGGCCAGCTCATGGGCCGCCTCCTCGCCGCCCGGGGCCTCGCGTACGACCTCCACCTGCGCCGGGTCCTCGAAGACCGCGCGCAACGCCTGGCTCAGCTCGCTCTCGGCGACCTCGCGCTGCTCCTCCTCCGCCTGCCGGGCCGCGTGCGCGGCCTCGTACAGCACGATGGAGGCGGCCGGGTCCAGCACGCCCGAGGTGGCCAGTTCCTGGGTCACGGAGGCCCGCCGCAGCAGCTGTGCGTCGAGCGCGGCCCGCGCGGCGTCCATCCGCACGTGCAGCCGGTCCAGCCGCCCGGCCGTCCAGCTCAGGTACAGCCCGATCGCGACGAGGACGACGAGGATCCAGATGAGGGTTGCGGTCACGGCCGAAGGCTATCGGCTGCCGTCCGACGCCCCGCACGGCAAACCCCGGACCGGCCCCGGGGGCCCTTCACCCGGTCCACCGCCCCGGGTGCGGTCGATCCCGCCCGCCGACGGCTCTTCGCGACGGTCCGCGCGGCCCGGGAAACCCTGCCCACGCGGGCCTCGGCGCCCTCGCGTCGCCAGGGTGGCGCGGCTCAGTCCCGTGCCAGGCCGAACCTGGCCCGGAACCCGGTCGTCCGCTCGTCCGCCGCGACCGCTGCCGCGCCGGCCGTCACCGTCTCGTAGACCGACAGGATGTCCGCGCCGACCGTCGACCAGTCGAAGCGCCGCACATGGGTGCTGCCGCGCTCGCTCAGGGCGGCGCGGCGCTCGGGGTCGGCCAGCAGCCGTACGGCCGCCTCGGCGAGCGCGTCGGCGTTCTCGTTGGCGAAGACCTCGCCCGCCTCGCCCTGGTCGAGGACCTGTACGAAGGCGTCCAGGTCGGAGGCGAGCACGGGTGCGCCCGCCGACATCGCCTCGACCAGGATGATGCCGAAGCTCTCGCCGCCGGTGTTCGGCGCGACGTACAGGTCGACGCTGCGCAGGAAGCGCGCCTTGTCCTCGTCGCTGATCATGCCGAGGAACTCCACGCGCGCGCGCAGCTCCTTGGGGAGATCCTCCACGGCCGCTTCCTCGTCGCCCCGCCCCGCGACCAGAAGGCGCGCCTGCGGGCGGGTTGCCAGGATCCTCGGCAGGGCCTTCATCAGGACCGGCAAGCCCTTGCGGGGCTCGTCGATCCGGCCGATGAAGCCGATCGTGTCGCCCTGCCACTCCGGCTTCGGCTCGGCCTTGGCGAAGAAGTCCACGTCGACGCCGTTGGGGATGACCACCGCGTCCCCGCCGAGGTGCTCGACCAGGGTGCGGCGGGCGTACTCGCTGACCGCGATCCGCGCGCTGATCTTCTCCAGGGCGGCCTGCAGGATCGAGTACGCCGCGATCATCGCGCGCGAGCGGGGGTTGGAGGTGTGGAACGTGGCCACGATCGGGCCCTGGGCCGCCCAGCAGGTCAGCAGTCCCAGCGACGGCGACGTCGGCTCGTGGATGTGGACGACGTCGAAGGCGCCCTCGTGCAGCCAGCGCCGTACCCGCGCGGCCGACAGGAAACCGAAGTTGAGCCGGGCCACCGAGCCGTTGTAGGGCACCGGTACCGCGCGGCCGGCCGAGACGACGTACGGCGGCAGCGGGGTGTCGTCGTCGGCCGGGGCGAGGACGGACACCTCGTGGCCGAGCCGGATGAAGTACTCGGCGAGATCGCGGATGTGGAACTGGACGCCGCCGGGCACGTCCCAGGAGTACGGGCAGACGATCCCGATTCTCACGAGGGTCCCTTCGCGGGGTCGAGGTCGGCGAGCCACAAGCGCTGCAGCATGTGCCAGTCCTCCGGATGGTCGGCGATCCCGGTGGCGAAGGCGTCGGCCAGCGCCTGTGTCATCACGGACGTCTTCTCCGCGCGCGTGCCTGACTCGGGAACCTCGATCGGGGGATGCACCTGCCCCTTCATGACCGGCGAGTCGTCGTACCAGAGCGTGACCGGCAGCAGCAGCGCGCCGGTCTGCTGGGCGAGCAGTGCCGGGCCCGCGGGCATCCGGGCCTGCTCGCCGAAGAAGTCGACCTCGACCCCGGAGGCGGACAGGTCCCGGTCGGCGACCAGGCAGACCAGGCCGCCCTCGCGCAGCCGCCGGGCCAGGGTGCCGAAGGCGGAGCCCCCGCTGTGCGGCAGGACCTCCATGCCGAGGCCCTCGCGGTAGGCGACGAAACGGTCGTAGAGGCTCTCGGGCTTCAGCCGCTCGGCGACCGTCGTGAACGGCGTCTCCAGCTTGGTGGTGACCCAGGCGCCGGCCAGGTCCCAGTTGGCCAGGTGCGGCAGGGCGAGGACCACGCCCCGGCCGGAGGCGAGGCCGTCGGTGAGGCGGTCGATGTCCTTGGGGTCGAAGCCGCTCTTCACACGCTCGGTGCTCCAGGCCGGCAGCCGGAAGGACTCCATCCAGTAGCGCAGGTACGAGCGCATGCCCGCGCGCGAGAGCTCGGCGAGACGCTCGGGGGTGGCGTCGGGCACCACGCGCGCGTAGTTGCTCTTCAGCCGCTTCACCCCCTTGCCGCGCTGCTTCCAGGCGAGGTCGGCGACGGTGCGGCCGAGACGGGCCGCGACCGGTTCGGGGAGCTTCTTGACGGTGCTCCAGCCGAGGCCGTACAGCGTGTCGGTGAGCCGGTCGGCGGTGCTCACTTCGCCGCCTCGCTCCCGTGGGCCGCGTTGTGCCGGGCGACGGCCGCCTCCGCCTCGGCCGACTCGCGGCGGACGGTGACGACCCGCTGGACCAGCGTGACGAGGCTGCCCGCGGCGACGATCCACAGGGCGATCGGCAGCAGCCACTGGATGCCCGGCACGCCGAACTTGTGCAGGCCCGCCAAACCGGCCGCGACCAGCGAGATCACCAGCCGCTCGGCCCGCTCGACGAGCCCGTTGACGGCGACCGGCAGCCCGATCGACTCACCGCGGGCCTTGGTGTACGACACCACCTGGCCGCTGGCCAGACAGAAGATGGCGACGGCGCACAGCATGTTGTTGTCGCCCTGGCCCGCGTACCAGAGCGCGAAGCCGCCGAAGATCGCGCCGTCGGCGACCCGGTCCAGGGTGGAGTCCAGGAAGGCGCCCCAGCGGCTGGAGCGGCCCAGCTGGCGGGCCATGTTGCCGTCGACCAGGTCGGAGAAGACGAACAGGGTGATCACGACCGTGCCCCAGAAGAACTCGCCCCTGGGGTAGAAGACCAGCGCGCCGGCCACCACACCGGCCGTGCCGATGAGCGTGACCGTGTCGGGGCTCACCCCCCGCCGGATGAGAAACGCGGCGAACGGTGTGAGGACACGCGTGAAAAATGCACGCGCGTACTTGTTCAGCATGGCCTTCCCGACGGTCGGTGTCGCCGCGGCCCTGATGGCCTCCGGCTGGCCCATCGTAGCCACGCGCGTGCGTACGTGACGGGCGGGCACCCACAGCCCGTGGCGTGAAGCGGTGTGCGCCGCCGCGCGCGGGGCGTGCGTGGCGCGATCGGGTCCGCCGTATGGACGCAGCGTGACGTGAGTGGAAAGCTCGAATAACCGCGGGCGTCGCCGGAGCCGCCACCACACGCGGATCCCGCGTATCCGCGCCCGTAGTGACCTCACCGTGCACGGGAGGCAGGATCATGGGCGACAAGACTCAGACACACCCCGGGGCCGCCGGCAGGGCTCTCGAGGCCGACCAGCCCGCGTCCGTACGGAACGTGGTGCTGGTCGGCCACTCCGGTTCGGGCAAGACGACCCTGGTGGAGGCCCTCGCGCTGAGCGCGGGGGCGGTGAACCGGGCGGGCCGCGTCGAGGACGGCGGCACCGTCTCGGACTACGACGAGATCGAGCACCGGCAGCAGCGTTCCGTACAGCTCTCCCTGGTGCCCGTCGAATGGGACGACATCAAGATCAACCTCCTCGACACCCCCGGGTACGCCGACTTCGTCGGGGAGCTGCGGGCCGGTCTGCGCGCTGCGGACGCGGCCCTCTTCGTCGTCTCGGCCGCGGACGGGGTGGACGGCTCGACCCGGATGCTCTGGGAGGAGTGCGCGGCCGTAGGCATGCCCCGCGCCATCGTGATCACGCACCTGGAGGCCGCCCGCGCGGACTTCGAGGAGATGACCCGGACCTGCGCGGAGGCCTTCGGCGGGGACGACCCCGACGCCGTGCTCCCGCTGTATCTGCCACTGCGCGCCCCGGAGGGCCCCGACGGGCACGCACCCGTGACCGGGCTGGTCGGGCTGCTGTCGCAGAAGCTGTTCGACTACTCCACCGGGGAGCGCAAGGAGTCCGAGCCCGGCCCGGAGCAGCTGCCGGACATCGAGGAGGCACGCAACCGGCTCATCGAGGGGATCATCGCCGAGAGCGAGGACGAGACCCTCATGGACCGCTATCTCGGCGGCGCGCAGGTCGAGATCAAGACTCTGGTCGAGGACCTGGAGCGGGCCGTCGCCCGCGGCGCGTTCTTCCCCGTCCTGGCGGCCGCCCCCGCCGCCGAGGGCGCCCGGCAGGGGCTCGGCACGGTCGAGCTGCTGGAGCTGGTCACCGGCGGTTTCCCGACCCCGTTCGAGCATCCGCTGCCCGGGGTCACCACCATCGACGGCAAGGCGCGCGAGCTGAAGCCGTGCGACACCGGCGGCCCGCTGGTCGCCGAGGTCGTCAAGACCGCCTCCGACCCCTACGTCGGCCGGGTCTCCCTCGTCCGCCTCTTCTCCGGCACCCTGCGCCCCGACCAGACGGTGCACGTCTCCGGGCACGGGCTGGCCGACCGTGGCCACGAGGACCACGACGTCGACGAGAAGGTCGGCGCCCTGTCCATGCCGTTCGGCAAGCAGCAGCGCCCGGTGACGCACGCCGTCGCCGGCGACCTGGTGTGCGTGGCCAAGCTCGGCCGCGCCGAGACCGGGGACACGCTCTCCGCGAAGGACGACCCGCTGCTGATGGAGCCCTGGCGGATGCCCGACCCGCTGCTGCCGCTCGCCATCCAGGCGCACAGCAAGGCGGACGAGGACAAGCTCTCCCAGGGGCTCGCCCGGCTGGTCGCCGAGGACCCGACCATGCGGCTGCAGCAGAACCAGGACACCCACCAGGTGGTCCTGTGGTGCCTGGGCGAGGCCCACGCGGACGTCGCCCTGGAACGGCTGCGCAGCCGTTACGGCGTCCAGGTCGACGTCGTCCCGCACAAGGTCTCCCTCCGGGAGACGTTCGCGCACAAGGCGACCGGACGCGGCCGGCATGTGAAGCAGTCCGGCGGGCACGGGCAGTACGCGATCTGCGAGATCGAGGTGGAACCGCTGCCGGGCGGCTCGGGCATCGAGTTCGTGGACAAGGTGGTCGGCGGTGCGGTACCGCGCCAGTTCATCCCGTCCGTCGAGAAGGGCGTACGGGCGCAGGCCGCCAAGGGCGTCGCCGCCGGGTACCAGCTGGTGGACGTGCGGATCACGCTGCTGGACGGCAAGGCGCACTCGGTGGACTCCTCCGACGCCGCCTTCCAGACCGCGGGCGCGCTGGCACTGCGGGAGGCCGCGGCCGACGCGCGGATCCATCTGCTGGAGCCCGTCGCCGAGGTGTCCGTGCTGGTCGGCGACGACTATGTGGGCGCGGTGATGAGCGACCTGTCGAGCCGGCGCGGCCGGGTGCTCGGCACCGAACAGGTCGGCGCCGCGCGGACCTTGATCCGGGCCGAGGTGCCCGAGTTCGAGATCGGCCGGTACGCCGTCGACCTGCGGTCGCTGTCGCACGGCACGGCCCGCTTCGACCGGGCGTACGCCCGGCACGAGCCGATGCCGCCGCAGATCGCCGAGCGGATCCGCGAACAGGCGGACGAGACGACCTAGTTCACCGGACGTCACCTTCCCGGAGGGCGGGCGGCTTCGGCCGTCCGCCCACCGGCTGTCGGTGGCGGCGGATACGCTGATCACCTGATCGCGTCGTGCCGCAGTCGTCGGTGGCGGTGGGGCAATTCGGCGCGACGGCCTGTTCAACCCGTGTTCAACAGGTGTGCGGAGCAAGGAAGTCGGGAAGGCCGCAGGAGCGACACGGCGGCGAGGGGGCGGGAATGTCGTTTGGCACGGAGTGGGACGGGCCCCAGGTGCCCGTCTCGGGCGACGAGGGACAGGCGGCGACCTCCGCACTGGCCTCCGCGGCGTACCGGGACAGCACGATCGACACCATCAAGAACGCCGACAACGACTGGCACCAGTCGACCGTCAAGCCCGGCCGGATCGCGCTGCTGAAGCCCAATCTCGGTGAGGCGTTCTCGCGGGCCGTGGTCGCCCGCATGCTCGCCTCCGGCCGCAAGCCGCTCATCCAGTCCTTCGGCTCCGAGCCGCAGTTCGTCGTCGAGCACTGCCTCGCGGCCAACAACATCCGCCGGGAGCGCGACACCCGCCTGGCCGCCGTCACGGCCCTGTGCGGCGTACTGTTCCTGCCCGGGCTGATCGTCTGGCTGCTCGTCTTCCAGCTGCGGACGTACATCGCCAAGCGCGACGACAAGCGGGCCGGGACGCTGGCCACCGCGCTGCTCCTCGCCGTCGGCGTCCTCGCCGTACTGTTCCTGATCAAGATGCCGTTCACCGGCTTCTGGGCCTGGTACGCGCGCGCGGCCGTCGTCCTGCCCGTCCTCGGCTGGTTCTGGGCCAAGCGGATCTGCGAGGCCACCGCCAAGGATCTGCGGGCCCGCTGGGACGGCCTGCTGTCGGGCACCAGCGTCGGCGCCAAGGTCCCCGAGGCCGTGCCGCGCGGACCCAACCAGACCGCCGCCGAGGAGCTGCGCCAGTCGCTGGCCCGGCTCAGCGCGGAGCAGCAGTCCAACTCGGTCTTCTACGCCGGTCCCAAGGGCATACTCGGTATGGGCACCCGCTGGGGCTCCTGGCAGCTCGCCGAGGACCTGCTGCCCGCCGACCCGGCCCGGGAGATCCACCCCTTCCGCAGCTGGGACGTCATCCGCGCGATCCACGACCAGCTCGGCCTGCTGGAGCGCGGCCCGCTGAACACCGGGGGCTTTCCCAAGCCGTCCGTGAAGCACTGGATCGTGACGCCGATCGGCGAGAAGGCCACGGCGGTGTCCCGGCCCGAGGGCACGGACGTCGAGGCGTTCCAGGTCAAGCCGCACGCGATACAGGACATCTGCAACAAGCAGCAGTTCGGCAGCGGCGACCGGCACTACCTGGGCGTGCAGTGGACGCTGTGGGACGGCCAGCTCATCATCACCATGCTGATCACGGTGACCGTGCTGCACCAGACGCTGCGCATCGAGGTGACCGGACACGCGCTGGGGCCGGTCAACTCGCTGTTCACCTCCAAGCCGGAGGCGCCGACCAGAGAGGTCTCCAAGTCCCTCAAGCCGTGGGAGACCCGCACGATCAAGCTGCCCCTGGTCGGCACCGACGAGGTGGTACGGCTGGCCGCGCGCGCCCCGCTGACCTGGTATCCGCCCCTGCTCAACTGGCTCGGCGGTTCGCTCGCCCTGCCCGAGCCGTTCGGCCTCAGGCATGCCTGGGCCGACCAGCCCTGGCGGCACCGCTTCATGGCCGACGACGCGCTGCGCGCGGCCACCCCGGTGCTGCGGGTGGTGCACTCGGCGGCGATCAGGGTGCTGGCGGAGAACGGCGTGGACACGGAGAAGTTCGGTGCCCGCTCCTCGTTCCTCAGCACCAGCATCCAGGACCCGTCGCCGAGGAAGGCCGACCTGTACGACGCGTGAGCGGTGCCCTCGGCCGAGGGCACGGGGGGATCAGGCGGACCACGCCTCCGCGAGCATCTTCCGGGTGTCGGCCAGGAGCTGCGGCAGCACCCTGGTGTGGCCCACCACCGGCATGAAGTTCGTGTCGCCGCCCCAGCGCGGGACGATGTGCTGGTGCAGATGGGCGGCAATGCCGGCGCCCGCGACCGTGCCCTGGTTCATGCCGATGTTGAAGCCGTGCGCGCCGGACGCGGTGCGCAGGGCCGTCATCGCCTGCTTGGTCAGCTCGGCCAGCTCGGCGGTCTCCGGCCCGGTCAGCTCGGTGTAGTCGGCCACGTGCCGGTACGGCACGGTCATCAGATGGCCGCCGTTGTAGGGGTAGAGGTTGAGCACGGCGTACACATGCTCACCACGCCGGACGACCAGCCCGTCCTCGTCGGACTTGGCCGGGATCGAGCAGAACGGGCAGCCGTCGTCGGCCCCCGGACCGGTCGGCTTGTTCTCGCCCTGGATGTACGCCATCCGGTGGGGCGTCCACAGGCGCTGGAACGCGTCCTGCGTCCCCACTCCGATCTGCTGCTCCGGCTCACTCGTCATGCCAAGCAGCATATGGCTTCGCCCGTTCCCGGCGTGTCGCCGGGGCGGCCGGAAGACAGTCACCGGCCAAGCTTGGCCGGTGGACGACGACAGCCGTGCGACGCGCTGGGAGCAGCGCACCGAGATCCCTCTCTTCGTGGCGGCCCTGGTCTTCCTGGGCGTGTATGCCACCCGGGTCCTGGCCACGGACCTGCCCGCCTTCGTGCGGCATGCCAGTGCGTACGTACTGCTGGTCCTCTGGGGGGTGTCCCTCGTGGACTACGCGGTGCGCTGGCGGCTCAGCGGGCAGGGCCTGCGCTACGTCCCGACGCATGTGCTGCTCACGCTGGTGGCCGTCCTGCCGCTGCTGCGCCCACTGCGGATCGTCCCGCTGTACGACGCTCTGCAGCACCGGCCCGGCCGGCGGCGGCTCTCGTTGTACGCGCGGGTCATCTCCTACGCCGGTCTGTCCACCCTGCTGCTCGGCTTCGCCGGTGCCCTCGCGGTCTATCAGCAGGAACGCGGGGCGCCCGGTGCCACCATGCGGACGTTCGGGGACGCCGTGTGGTGGGCCGCCTCGACCCTCAGCACGGTCGGCTACGGCGACATCACGCCGGTGACCCCCTTCGGCCGGGTGATCGCGATCGGGATGATGGCCAGTGGTCTCGCCCTGCTCGGCGCGGTGACGGGCTCGTTCTCGTCCTGGCTGATGCGGACCTTCTACCGGGAGGGCGACGAAAGGCCCCCGGAGAGGTGATCCCCCCCGGGGGCCTTTCGTGTGCCAGCGGGCGCCGGATCAGACCTGCGCGCGCTCCTCGACGGCCTGGGCGATCTTGGCGATGGCCTCGTCGAACGGGATGCCGTTCTCCTGCGAGCCGTCGCGGTAGCGGAAGGACACCGAGCCGTTCGACATGTCCTCGTCGCCCGCGATGACCATGAAGGGCACCTTCTGCTTCTGGGCGTTGCGGATCTTCTTCTGCATACGGTCCGAGGAGGAGTCCACGTCGACGCGCAGACCCTTCTTGCGGGCCGCCGCCGCGAACTTCTCCAGGTACTCCACGTGCGCGTCGCCGATCGGGATACCGAGCGCCTGGACCGGGGCCAGCCACGCCGGGAAGGCGCCCGCGTAGTGCTCCAGGAGCACCGCGAAGAAGCGCTCGATCGAGCCGAAGAGCGCGCGGTGGATCATGACCGGGCGCTGCTTGGAGCCGTCCGGGCCGGTGTACTCGAGGTTGAAGCGCTCGGGCAGGTTGAAGTCGAGCTGGATGGTCGACATCTGCCAGGTCCGGCCGATCGCGTCCTTGGCCTGGACGGAGATCTTCGGGCCGTAGAAGGCGGCGCCGCCCGGGTCGGGGACGAGGGGCAGGCCCTGCTTCTCGGCGACCTCGCGCAGCGTCTCGGTCGCCTCCTCCCAGACCTCGTCGGAGCCGACGAACTTCTCCGGGTCCTTGGTGGACAGCTCGAGGTAGAAGTCGGTGAGGCCGTAGTCGCGCAGCAGGCCGAGGACGAAGGTGAGCGTCTTGTCCAGCTCCTCGGACATCTGCTCACGGGTGCAGTAGATGTGCGCGTCGTCCTGCGTGAAGCCGCGGGCACGGGTGAGGCCGTGCACGACGCCCGACTTCTCGTACCGGTACACGGTCCCGAACTCGAAGAGGCGCAGCGGCAGTTCACGGTACGAGCGGCCGCGCGCGTCGAAGATCAGGTTGTGCATCGGGCAGTTCATGGGCTTGAGGTAGTAGTCCACGCCCTCGTCGAGCTGCATGGGCGGGTACATGCCCTCGGCGTACCAGTCCAGGTGTCCGGACGTCTCGAAGAGCTTCCCCTTCGTCGCGTGCGGGGTGTAGACGAACTCGTAGCCCTCTTCCTCGTGGCGGCGCCGCGAGTAGTCCTCCATGACCCGGCGGACGATGCCGCCCTTGGGGTGGAAGACGGCGAGGCCGGAGCCGATCTGCTCCGGGATGGAGAAGAGGTCCAGCTCGTTGCCGAGCTTGCGGTGGTCGCGCTTCTCGGCCTCGGCGAGGAAGTCCAGGTACGCCTTCAGCTCGTCCTTGGACGGCCAGGCGGTGCCGTAGATGCGCTGGAGCATCGGGTTCTTCTCGCTGCCGCGCCAGTAGGCGGCCGCGTTGCGCATCAGCTTGAACGCCGGGATCAGGCGGGTCGAGGGCAGGTGGGGACCGCGGCACAGGTCCTTCCAGCACAGCTCGCCGGTCTTGGCGTCCAGGTTGTCGTAGATCGTCAGCTCGCCGGCGCCGACCTCGACGTCCGCGCCGTCGTCGTGCGACGCCGAGCCCTTGAGGCCGATCAGCTCCAGCTTGTACGGCTCGGCGGCCAGCTCCTCGCGGGCGGCCTCGTCGGTGACGACACGGCGGGAGAAGCGCTGCCCCCGCTTCTGGATCTCCTGCATCTTCTTCTCGACGGCCTTGAGATCCTCGGGCGTGAACGGCTTCTCGACGTCGAAGTCGTAGTAGAAGCCGTCCTTGACCGGCGGGCCGATGCCCAGCTTGGCCTCGGGGAAGATCTCCTGCACGGCCTGCGCCATGACGTGCGCGGTCGAGTGGCGCAGGATGTTCAGGCCGTCCTCGGAGGAGATCTCGACGCCCTCGACGGTCTCGCCGTCCTTGACCTCGCAGGCCAGGTCCTTCAGCTCGCCGCCCACGCGCGCGGCGATGATCGAGCGCTCGCCCGCGAAGAGGTCGGCGGCCGTAGTGCCCGTCGTCACCACGCGTTCTTCCCGCTCGGAATCGCGTTGGATGATCACACGGACGTCTGACACCGGTCTCTCCTGACTGAAGGTGGGATGCGGCGCCATACCAGGAGCGCGCGCACTGGCGATCGTACCGACCCGACGGCACCGACCGCTAAACGGTCACCCTCAGTCCCCGTTCCCCTACGCTCTCAGTCCCCGTCCTCGTACGCCTCCCCGCACGCCTCCTCGAAGAAGTCGAGGTTCTCCTGGAGGGCCTTCATCAGCCGGTCCCGCTCGGCCTCGTCGACCTGTACGGGTACGACACCGGAGGCGCCGGTGAGCCGGCGGAAGCCGCCCCGGCGCTCCAGCCGGCCGTGCACGCGCACCGGGAGTCCGACGAGGTGGGCGTGGCCCGCTATCCGGTAGTCCTCCTCGTCCAGGGTGACGCGGACGTGCGGCACCTCGGCGCCGCCGAGGACACGCAGCCGTACGGTGCCCTCGCCGCCGGGTCCCGAACGGCGCATACGGACGACGGCGCCGGTGATCCGGACCGGTACGGAGGGTTCCTCGCGCAGATAGCGGGCCGCGGCCTCGCGCAGCACGGGCAGGTCGCCCGGGGAGAACTCGACGGGTTCGGCGGAGCCGGCGCAGCCCTCGGGGACGCCGGCGCCGGGTGCCCAGGCGACGGCGATCCGGGCGCCCTCGGTGCCCCGGACGAACGTGGCGAGCGCCTCGGTCAGTTCGCGGCTGACGCCGGCCTCGACGGCTCCGTCGAAGGCGTCCATGCCGCCGGTGGCCCGCTGGTAGTCGATGGCCTCGCGGGCGGCGTACAGCGCCTGGTGGAGGCGGACGGCGAGGGGGCGGCCGGTGGGCACGGGTGCGAACGCGGTGAGGGTGCGGCCCTCGGCGGCGGGGCCGACGAGCACGTTCTCCAGCAGGGTGGCGGCCGCGCGGCGATGGCGGGCGCCGTAGTAGCCGGCACGCGCGCGGGTGGCGAGCGCGGCGGCGAGCAGCATCTGCCTCACGGCGCCGCGCAGTTGCTCGTCGGCGCTCCAGGGCGCGGCGCCGACGGGTCCGCCCGGGGTGTCCCGCCACCAGCGGATCTCGTCGCTGGGCACGGCCAGGGAGATCAGCACCTCGCGTGCGGCGGGCGTCTCGCTGCGGGCGAGGGCGTCGAGGGCCTCGCCGAGCAGGTCGTCGCTGTCGGGGAAGGCGCGGCTCTCCGGCACCAGCAGGCTGGTGCCTCCGCCGCCGGGGCCCGGCGGGGTCCAGCGGCCGTAGCGTCCCGGTGCCCCGCCGCGCCGCTGCCAGCCGTGCCGGTGCAGCAGGGCGCCGAGCACGGCGGGGTCGACCCGGGCGGGGTCGGGGGGCCGGTGCCAGACGAGATCGTCGGGATGGGGCCGGACCTGGCGTGGCAGTTCCTCGTACGGACGGCTCCTCATGGCCTGCCTCCGGTCCCGACCCGCGTCATGATCTCGCACAGCGCCCGGTCGTCGAAGATGCGCGAGGTCGGGATCCGCACGGTGGTCCGGTGCCGGCCGGTGACCGGGTGGCCGGCGAGGTTGACCCAGTAGCAGCAGTGCCTGAGGTCGAGCCGGTCGTGGCTGGCGCGCAGCCAGTCGTCCTGGGAGCGCGGGACGAGCATGACGACCAGGATCTTGTGCACCGAGACGGGTGTGCGGGCGAGCTTGCGCAGATGGTCGTTGTCGAGGGTGAAGGAGAAGAAGCGGCCCGGCGGGTTCGGAGCGATCTGGTAGGTGCACTTGAGCTGCACCTTGATGGTGACCTCGTCGTCGACGGTGTGTCCGGGCGCGCTGTGACTGACGTGCCAGTCGATGCCGTTGTCCGGGAAGGGCTGGGACAGCGAGCATCCCGCTGCGGCGGCGACCGCGTGCAGATAGCCGACCTGCAGTGTCTCCATGCACGCCGTGGTGGCGAGCGTGCCGCGGACGGTGCCCGGGCGATCGGGCAGCAGCCCGCCCCGCTCGGGCTGCGCTATGGCCATGACCAACAGCCTTCCAAGCCAAGAGTGTTTCCGCTGCGGGCCGCTGAACTGCAAAGACCCGTACTCCTGTTGTCTCCTTCCGGCGTACGGCGCAAACGGCCCGGGTATCACCAAACGGGCAGAAGACGGAACGTCATCTGCGCTGGGTGAACGAGGAGTTGGGTTCAGATGACGACCTGGTACGAAGGGCCACTGGCCGCCTTCGACACGGAGACGACGGGTGTGGACGTCGAGACCGACCGGATCGTGTCGGCCGCTGTCGTCGTCCAGGACGCGCCGGGGACCCGGCCCCGGGTTTGCCGCTGGCTGGTGAACCCGGGCGTCCCGGTGCCGGAGGCGGCGACGGCGGTGCACGGGCTGACGGAGGAACACCTGCAGCACCACGGCCGCTGGCCGGCGCCGGTGATGTACGAGATAGCCGAGCATCTGGCGGAGCACGCGGCGATGGGCCGCCCGCTGGTGGTGATGAACGCGCCGTTCGATCTGACGCTGCTGGACCGGGAGTTGCGCCGGCACCGGGCGTCCTCGCTGGACCGCTGGTTCGAGTCGGTGCCGCTCAGGGTGCTGGACCCGCGGGTCCTGGACAAGCATCTGGACCGGTACCGCAAGGGCCGGCGCACACTGACCGACCTGTGCGCGCACTACGGCGTCGAGCTGCAGGACGCGCACGACGCGGCGGCGGACGCGCTGGCCGCGCTGGATGTCGTACGGGCGGTGGGCCGCCGTTTCGCGACACGGCTGGAGCGCCTCTCCCCGGCCGAGCTGCACACGCTCCAGGCCAACTGGCACGCGGCGCAGGCCCGCGGCCTCCAGGCGTGGTTCGCGCGCAGCGGCTCGGAGGAGATAGTCAACACGGACTGGCCTTTGCGCCCGGAACTGCCGGCGGCGGCGTGAGCGAGCAGAAGGCCGGTCCGCTGATGCGGACCGGCCTTCTCCGGGTGGGCGATACTGGGTTCGAACCAGTGACCTCTTCGGTGTGAACGAAGCGCTCTCCCACTGAGCTAATCGCCCGGGAACGCACTGAACAATACAGGTCGAGACGCCGATCCTTCAAACCGCTTCGAGGTACCGCAGCAGCCCGCGCCGTCCGGCCCGCATCATCAGCCGGTGGTTGGCCCGGAAGACCGGGCGTCCCGGTACGGCGAGCCGCCGGAGCAGGGGCTTGTGCACCTCCACGACCTGGTCGTAGCGGGCCAGGGTCCCCGGCCCCTGGGCGGTGACCGTCCAGCGGGCCCAGCCGGCCATGTCGCCGGAGAGGGCGATCTGCAGGATCCCGGCGGCCGGATCGCGGCGCGTCTCGCGTGCGGTGAACGTCATGGCGTACGGCAGCAGGGACCGGACGGTGATGACCCCGGTGCCGCCGTCCAGCCGGGTCACCGCCCGCACTTGCGGCCACCAGCGGGGGTAGTCCTCGGGCCGCTCCAGCACGGCGTACACGGCCGCCGGCGGGGCGGGCAGGGTCCACAAGCTGAGGAAGCGGTAGCGGTTGCGGTCCATGGACGGAGTCTGCCCGTATGCAGGCATAAATCTGAGTACGCGTACTCAGGCGCCGCATCGTGGCCCGGGCCACACTCGTCGGGGAGCGCCGCCGCCCGTGCGACGGCGCTCCCGTCCGCCCGGTCAGGGCATCCTGTCGCCGAGCAGGGCCAGGTTCTCGATGGCCGCGAGGCCGTAGAGTGCGGTGTCGTTGCTGGACACCCAGTTCGCCTCACCGCCTTCGACCAGGGTGACCGGTCCGGTGAGCTTCTCGGTCGTCCACGGCGAGGACTCGCTGTAGCCGTCGGAGCTGTAGAACCTGGTCCAGGCGCGCTTGGTCAGCGTCGCGTCGCCGGTCTGTACGGCGGCGTAGGCGTCGAGGCGCGAGTGGCCCTGGAAGAGCAGCAGGGTGCCGAAGTCGGAGCCGTAGCGGGCCTTCTGCTCGGCCTTGGTGGCGTTGAAGTAGCGGCAGTAGTCCAGGTAGGCCGTCTTGAACGCGGGCATGTCGACCAGGTGGATCAGCTCGGCGCACAGCTCGTTGAGACCGAAGACAGCCGAAAGGTGGGACACGGACACCACCGGCTTGTCGGCGACGGCGAACTTGCCGGTGTCGAGGTCGTAGAGCCCGCTGCCCTGGACGAAGCCGTTGGGCTGGGCGGCGATGCCCTCCATCGTGGACAGTACGCGCGCCTTGGCCTTCTCCCACTGGGGGCCCTTGCGTTCCCACTCGGTCAGCCAGGCCGAGACCAGGCCGCTCCAGTCCGTGCCGAAGCCGATCGACAGGGCGTGCCGGTCGGGTGTGTAGGGGTCGGTGCGGACCTTGCGCTGCGGGTCGAGGACGAGGAAGGTCTCGTCGGAGTCGACGTTGGCGTGCATGAGGTCGCCGACGCGTTCGTCGGCGGTGAGGAAGTAGTAGAAGCGCCGGTACGTCGTGTTGGCGATGCGCTGCTGCTTGGCGCTGTCGGCGAAGTGCTGCACGCCGTGCCGGGTGCCGAGGCCCGCCCAGGTGCCGAGGTGGTAGACGTCGACCTCGCCGGTGTGCCGGGTCAGTGCCTCGGCGAAGCGGAAGAGGTCGGAGCGGCCGCTTCTCAGGTAGGCGTACCAGAGCCACAGGTCGGGCGAGAGTTCGGAGTTGTCCCAGGCGTAGCCGCCGACGTCGTAGCGCCACTGGTGGCGGACGGTTTCGTAGGTGTGCATGAAGTCGCCGTAGTCCCAGAAGCCGTACCAGCGGCGCATCTCCACCTGGTCCTTGTAGTAGGCGAAGAGGAAGTCGAGGTGGTCCTCGATCTTCGCCTTGGCGGCGGTGGAGCGGTCCGGTTCGGAGAACAGTCCGGGGCCGAAGACCTCGGCCTTGATGAGCTGGGCGGGCGGGGCGACGAGCTGGGGCAGTACCCGTACGGCCCGGACCTGCTGGGCGAGGGTCTCGGCGGCCGGAGTGGAGTCGTTGGCCCAGAAGAGCAGTTCGGAGGTGCGGGCGATGCCGTAGGGGGAGCCGAACTCGGGCTCGTAGTCCTCGTAGGTGATGTTGAGGCCTTCGAGCTGTCTGGCGTAGGTGTCCTGGCCCATGCCGTCGTGGTAGAAGCGCAGGTCCATCGGCTGGGCCTCGGGCGACCAGAGCCAGAGGGTGACGGTGGCCTCGTCGGTGTGGGCGTCGCGGATGTCGAGCTGGGCGGGGAACTTCTCCCAGAAGTCGCGCAGTCCGAAGGAGAGTCCGCCGCTCGCGCCGCCGACGTAGCCGAAGCCGGCGGCCCGCTTGCCACCGCCGGCGGCGATCCAGCCGTACCCCTTCTTGGTGCGCTTGCGGACGGTGAAGCCGTCGGCGGAGAGCTGGGAGAGGGTGTAGTCGCCCCAGTGCGGGACGTACTGCAGGCGCGTCGTCACCCGCTGGTCCCAGGTGGACGGGTCGGGCAGCTTCCGGCCCTCGTACTGGGCGCTCTGCACGGCGGCGCCCGGGTCGCGGCGCAGTCCGGTGATGCCCTGGACGGCCTCGCGGAGCAGGCCGGTGCCCTCTCCGCCGATGCGGATGTGCCGGTCGTACGCCGCGTCGCGCAGGGGCACGCCGAAGCGGACGCCGAGCCCGCGGATGAAGTCGCCGCTGCTCCTGCCCGGCTCCTGCGTCCCGTCGTAGGTGATGGTGTGCACCACGCGGAAGGAGTCGGCGCCGGCGTAGAAGTACAGGCGGATCGAGAACGGCAGCCAGCCGCGGCCGCCCTTGCGGTGCTTGCCGTCGATGCGGACGGCCGCGCGGACCGGGCCGTCCTGTTCGACGGTGACGGAGTCGATGGTGCCGTCGAAGCGCTCGGTCCTGACCGCGCCCTGGTCCTCGTCCTCCACCTCGGGCTGCCGGATCAGTACGAGGCGCCCGTTCCTGGCGATCTCCGTCGAGCCCCGGGTGACGGACTTGATCAGGGTGGTGCCGTTTTTGCCGATCTTCGCGGTGATGACGCCGGTGGAGACGTCGATGGTGCCGCCGTTCCGGTCGACGGTGACCTTGTTGCCGGGTGCGGCGGGCGTACCGGCGGTGAGGGTCAGCTTTCCGTCGCCCGAACCGACCGCGTGGGCCGTCCACTTGAGGGAGCCGTCGGGCCAGTAGGCGAGCGGCCAGGTCTGGACGGGGACGTCCTTGCCGTCGGCGTCGGTGAGCGCGAAGGTCTGGTCCTCCTGGTAGGTGCCCATGGGCCAGGGCACGCCGACGGTGGAGCCGGGCGCGGCGCCGAGGCCGCCGTCCTCCAGCCAGTCCAGGGTGACGGGGTCGGCGCCCCCGGCTGCGGCTCGCGGCGCGGCCTCGGCGTCCTTGGCTCCGAGGGCCCAGCTGAACCGGGTGGCGGCGCCGGCGACGGCGGCCGCCCTGAGGAGGGACCTGCGGGGGATGGGAGACATGCTCTTTCCTTCCGTGCGGGACACGTGCGGCTGGACAGGGGCATGACAGGGCGAAGGATGGCGCCCGGGGCGCCGGCCTTGGTCGGGGTGCCGTCGCTCAGCGGCGTCGGTGGCGCTCCTCCACGGCGACGGCCGCCGCGGTGACGGCCCCGAGCACGGGGACCGCCAGCGGGGCGACGAACAGGGCGGAGCAGCAGGTGAGGACAGCTCCGCCGACGAGCAGGAAGGATCCGGCGGGGTCGAGCACGCTGCGGCGGCCGGCCGCGGCGAGCAGCGCCCGCCAGTTCTCCCCCGGCGCCCAGACGGCCGCCGCGCGCAGCCCGGTGACGGCGAGCCCGAGCACCGCGAACAGCCCTACGGCCCCCACGAGCGGCCCGCCGGGCAGCCCGGCCCGCACGGCCTGCACATCCACCCAGGCCGCCGCCGCGGCGGCCCAGCCGGCGAGCCCGACCGCCCAGCCCCGGCGCAGGGCGGCGCGGAAGTCCGCGGCGAACTCCCGCCAGCCGCCTGCCCGGTGGCCGGTACGGCGGCGCAGGTGCCGGGCGCCGGCGGCGAAGGCGGCCGGGTAGGTGACGACCCCCAGGGAGGCCACCGCGATCCACACGCCGGTCAGCAGACACTCGGCGAAGACGGCGAACCGCTCCGCGAACACGGACTCCCCCCGCGGCTCCGCCCGCGCCCGGGCCACGGCTCGCCTCACCCCTTCAGTCCGGAGGTCGCCATCCCGTCGATCAGATAGCGCTGGAAGGCGAGGAAGAACAGCAGCACGGGCAGCAGCGCGACCAGGGACATCGCGATCATCCCGCCGTAGTTGGCGGCCACGCCGTCGGAGTCGCGGAACATCATGAGGCCCAGCGAGACCGTGTACTTGCCCGGCTCGTTGAGGTAGATCAGCGGGCCCATGAAGTCGTTCCAGGCGTTGATGAAGGTGAAGATCGCGCTGGTGATGAGCGCGGGCCGGGACAGCGGCAGCACGATCGACCAGTAGAT
This sequence comes from Streptomyces sp. MMG1121, assembly GCF_001280015.1. Lineage (GTDB taxonomy): Bacteria > Actinomycetota > Actinomycetes > Streptomycetales > Streptomycetaceae > Streptomyces. Next base: position 2,991 of record NZ_LGDV01000197.1, on the reverse strand, counting down.
GCGCAGGTGGCCGCAGCCGTCGAGCCGCGCGGCCTCGTCCAGCTCCTTCGGCAGGTTCCGCATGAACTGCACCATCAGGAAGACGAAGAAGGCCTCCGTGGCCAGGTACTTGCCGATCAGCAGCGGGGCGTAGCTGTTGACCCAGCCCAGCTTCTGGAACATCACGTACTGCGGGATCAGCAGCACGTGGTACGGCAGCAACAGCGTGCCGATCATCAGCGAGAAGAGCAGACCGCGCCCGGCGAACCGGATGCGGGCGAAGGCGTACGCGGTCAGCGAGCAGGAGATGAGCACGCCGGCGACGGCACCGAGGGCGTAGAAGAGGGAGTTCTGGAAGAACGTCCAGATCTGGACGTCCGCGATGCCGTCGACAAGGCCCTTGTAGTTGCTCAGGATCGGGTGGGACGGGAACAGCGTGAGGCTGTTGACGATGTCCTTGCCGGGCTTGAACGAGGCGCCGATGACCCAGATCACCGGGTAGAGGATGACCGCCAGGATCAGCAGGGCGCCCACGTGCCAGGCGAGGGAGCCGGTGCGCTCGCGGGAGAGACCGGGCGAACTCATCGGGCGTCCTCCTCGTAGTGCACCCACTTCTTCTGTGACCAGAAGAGGACGGCCGTCACCAGGGCCACGGCGAGCAGCAGCATCCAGGCCATGGCGGAGGCGAAGCCCATCTGGGCGTTCTTGAAGCCCTGCTGGTAGAGGTAGCAGGTGTAGACGAGCGTGGCGTCGGCCGGTCCGCAGTAGGTGTTGGAGACGACATAGGCCGAGCCGAAGATCTGGAAGGAGTGGACGGTCTCCAGGAGCACGTTGAAGAAGAGCACCGGGGAGATCATCGGCAGGGTGATGTTCCAGAACCTCCGCAAGGGTCCGGCACCGTCCATCTCCGCCGCCTCGTACAGCTCCCTGGGCACCTGTTTGAGCCCGGCCAGGAAGATGACCATGGGCGCGCCGAACTGCCAGACGGTCAGGGCGATCAGGCAGTACAGCACCCAGTCGGCGTTGCCGACCCAGCCGCCGACGTGCCAGCCGAAGAAGGTCTGGGTACGGTCCACGACGGCGCCGTCGGAGAACAGCGACCGCCAGACGAAGCCGATGGAGACGCTCGCGCCGATCAGTGACGGGGCGTAGAAGGCCGCCCGGTAGAAGGCCTGGCCGCGCCGGCTCTGGGCGAGCAGGAGGGCCACCCCGAGCGCGAGCAGCAGCTTCAGCGGGGTGCCGATGATCACGTACTTCGCCGTCACCTCCACCGACTTCTGCCAGCGGGGGTCGTCGAACATCTTCGTGAAGTTGTCGAGCCCGACCCACTTCGGGGCGTTGAAGAGGTTGTAGTCGGTGAACGCGAAGTACAGCGAGGCGGCCATCGGGCCCGCGGTCAGCAGCACGAAGCCCGCGATCCACGGGGACATGAAGAGATAGCCGGCGAGGTTCTCGCGCCGGTTGCCGCGCCGCCCCGCGGTGGCGGGGGCGGCCGGGAGCGTCTTGCGGGCGGCGGGCACGGGGTCCTTGACGAGCGTCACGGCACGTCCCATCAGGCCTGGAAGGCGGCCTCGGACTCGGTGAAGAACTGCTTCACCGCGTCGGAGACCTTCGTCTTGCCCTGGCCGAGGTCGCCGCCGATGCGCAGGAAGGCGGCCTCGATGGTGTCGGCACCGGAGGGGTGCGGGGTGATCGTGCCGAGGACGCCCGCCTTGGCGGTGTCGGCCTCGTACTGCGCGATCTCCTTGTTGACCTCGTCGGTCGGCTTGTACGCGTCGTACTGCTCGGTGCTCGCGAGGATGCCGCGGTCGTAGCCCATGATCGCGCCGACCTCGGGGTCGTGGCACATGAAGTCGATGAACTGCGCGACCTCCTTCGGGTGAGAGGTGTGGGCGGAGGCGCTGAGCATCAGGGAGGCGAGGTACTGGCCGGTCCGCTTGCCGTCCGTGGTCGGGATCGGGGCGAGGCCGTAGGTGCTGTCGCCCTCGGACGAGTAGCGGACGGTGAAGTTGTCCCACGTGAACTCGGAGGCGCCGTGTCCGGCGGAGAGCGAGGACTTGGGCTGGTCCTGCTGGACGATCTTGGGGTCGGTGACGATCCCGGCCTTGACGCGGTTGTAGCCGTCGGTCCACCACTCCCTCAGATCGGCCTGGTCGAAGCCGAGTCCGTCCTTGGTGAAGAACGCCTTGCCGTTCTGCCGGAGGTAGAGGTCGTACAGGTACATGATCGCGAAGTAGCCGGTGTCTCCGGGTACCTTCGTCCTGTCGTGGATCGTCTTCAGCGCCTTGAAGTAGTCGTCCCACGACCAGCCCACGTGCGGCTCGACGCCCGCTTTCTGGAAGACCTTCTTGTCGATGACGAGCGCCATGGTGTTGGAGCCGACCGGAATTCCGAGCTGCTTGCCGTCGACCTCGCCTACCTTCGTCACGCCCTCGCGGAAGTGATCCAGGCTCAGATTGCCTGCCTTCACTTGAGAGTTGAGGTCGAGCAGAATTCCGCGCTTGTCGTATTTCCGAAGGAATCCGACGGCGTTCTGGAAAACATCCGGTGGATTTCCGCCGGCGGCCTGGGTCTGGAACTTCTCCCAGAAGGACTGGTACGTCTGGAAGTCCGTCTTGACCTTGATCTTCGGGTACTTCTTCGCGAAGAGGGCGATGGTCTGGTTGATCTTCTTGGCCCGCTCCTCGGCACCCCACCACGAGTAACGGATCGTCACCGTTCCATCCCCGGAACCGCTTCCGCCTCCACAGCCGGTCGTCGCGGCGAGCCCGAGCGCGGCCGCCGACGCCCCGGCCGCCTTCAGGATCGTACGCCTCTCAGGATTCCTGCTGGTTTGCACCGTCGGGCCCTCCCCGCAGCGTCGTTGCCGCCGTCATGAATCGTTTCAAGTAAGCGCTTGCTGGCACAAGTTACGGAGAGGGCCAGGGTGCGTCAATGATTCGGACAGGATTTTCTTGCGGGCGGAGCGGGGAAGGAGGGGCCGGGGGGCGGAGCCCGGGTGGGCGGGGGGGC
>NZ_LGDV01000196.1 GCF_001280015.1 Streptomyces sp. MMG1121 | reverse complement strand
CCGCCGCTACGACACCGGCGACCGCGGCGACTATCTGCGTGCCATTGTCAGACTCGCGTGCGAACGTGAAGACCTGGGCCCGGACTTCCGGACCTGGCTTCGCAGTTACGTAGCCGAGGAGATGCAGCAATCTTGAGCAGCGCCGTGACCCGCCCCGCCGACCCGGACCACCTGTGGTCGGTGGACGAGCATCTGGAGGACATCCTCTCGACCGTCCGCCCCCTCGAGCCCATCGAGCTGCAACTGCTCGACGCCCAGGGCTGTGTCCTGGTCGACGACGTCACGGTGCCGGTGTCCCTTCCGCCGTTCGACAACAGTTCCATGGACGGGTACGCGGTGCGGGTCGCGGACGTAGCGGGCGCCGGAGAGGAGTTCCCGGCCGTCCTGGACGTCGTCGGTGATGTCGCCGCGGGCGCGGCCGACCTGGTCCGGGTCGGTCCCGGGCAGGCCGCCCGCATCATGACCGGTGCGCCGCTGCCCCCCGGCGCCGAGGCCGTCGTCCCCGTCGAGTGGACCGACGGCGGGCTCGGCGAGGGACCGGTGAGCGGCATGCGGGCGCGCAGCTCGGCCCCCGAGGGTGCCGAGGGGCACGTGCGCGTGCACCGCCCCGTCGAGGCACGCGCGCACGTCCGCGCCAAGGGGAGCGATGTGAAGGCCGGCGACCGTGCCCTGGAGGCCGGCACGATCCTCGGCCCGCCGCAGATCGCGCTGCTCGCCGCGATCGGCCGCGGCACGGTACGCGTGCGCCCGCGCCCGCGCGTGGTCGTCATGTCTACCGGTAGCGAACTTGTGCAGCCCGGCGAGGAGCTGGCCAGCGGCCAGATCTACGACTCCAACAGCTTCGCCCTCACCGCCGCCGCGCGGGACGCCGGTGCCATCGCCTACCGGGTGGGTGCCGTCGCCGACGACGCCGACACCCTCCGCTCGACCATCGAGGACCAGCTCATCCGTTCCGATCTGCTGGTGACCACGGGTGGGGTGAGCGTCGGGGCGTACGACGTCGTCAAGGAGGCGCTGTCGTACGCGGGCGACGAGGACGAGGCGGGCAGCGGCGTGGAGTTCCGCAAGCTCGCCATGCAGCCCGGCAAGCCCCAGGGCTTCGGCTCCATCGGCCCCGATCACACGCCCCTGCTGGCCCTGCCAGGCAACCCCGTGTCGTCGTACGTCTCCTTCGAACTGTTCGTCCGCCCCGCCATCCGGACCCTCATGGGTCTCACGGACGTACACCGGCCCCGCACCCGGGCCGGCCTGAAGACGGACAAGGCGTTCTGCTCGCCCAAGGGGCGCCGGCAGTTCCTGCGGGGCGTGTACGCCGACGGGGAGGTGACCCCCGTGGGCGGCGCCGGCTCGCACCTGATCGCGGCGCTGGCGCAGGCCAACGCACTGATCGTCCTCCCCGAGGACGTGGAGTCCGTCGAGCCCGGCGCCGAGGTGGAGGTCGTGCTGCTCGGCTGACGCACGCGCGCGTGAGCGTGCGACGGGGCCCAGAGGGGTCCTGGCCCGGTGCGTGCGCCGACTTGGCGGTACCGTGGCGCGCACAACAGGCCCGTGCTCCGCACTGTGACGGGCCCGGACCGGGAGCGGCACACAGCATGAGTACGCAGGACGGACTGACGCACATCGACGAGGCGGGCGCGGCCCGCATGGTCGACGTATCCGGAAAGGACGTGACCGCGCGCACCGCCCGCGCCAGCGGCCGCGTTCTCGTCTCACCCCGCGTGGTCGAGCTGTTGCGCGGCGAGGGGGTACCCAAGGGGGATGCCCTCGCCACCGCGCGTATCGCGGGCATCATGGGCGCCAAGCGCACCCCTGACCTGATCCCGCTGTGCCACCCGTTGTCGGTGTCCGGTGTGAAACTGGATCTGTCGGTCGCGGATGACGCCGTGGAGATCCAGGCCGTCGTGAAGACGACGGACCGTACGGGCGTCGAGATGGAGGCCCTCACCGCCGTGACGGTCGCCGCGCTCACCGTGATCGACATGGTCAAGGCGGTCGACAAGGGAGCGGTCATCACGGACGTACGGGTGGAGGAGAAGACCGGCGGCAAGTCCGGCGACTGGAGCCGGGCATGACCTACCGCGCTCTGGTGGTCACCGCCTCCAACCGGGCCGCGGCCGGTGTCTACGAGGACAAGGGCGGCCCCTTGATCGCCGACGGCCTGAAGGGCTTCGGATTCGACGTCGACGGACCTCAGGTCGTCCCCGACGGGGACCCCGTGCGGGAGGCGCTGCGCGCGGGCGTGGGGGCCGGTTACGACGCCATCGTCACCACCGGCGGCACCGGTGTCTCGCCCACCGACCGCACGCCCGAGGCGACCCGCGCGGTGATCGACTACGAGGTGCCCGGCATCGCGGAGGCCATCCGGGCGTTCGGCCGGGAGAAGGTTCCGACCGCCGCGCTGTCCCGGGGCCTGGCCGGGGTGGCGGGGCGCACCCTGATCGTCAATCTGCCGGGCTCCACGGGCGGTGTGAAGGACGGCCTCGCCGTACTGGAGTCCCTGCTGGTCCATGCCGTCGACCAGATCCGCGGCGGCGACCACCCCAGACCCAGTAGCGGGGGTGCGAGCTGAACAGCCCTTCCTGGCCTGTCGTGCTGGCGGACGGTGATGTCGTCCTCCGGCCGATAAAGCTGCGCGACCAGCGGGCCTGGCGCGAGGTGAACCGGCGCAACCGGGACTGGCTGCGCCCCTGGGAGGCGACCATCCCGCCGCCCACGCCGAGCGGACCGATCACGCACCGGCCGACCTACCGCCAGATGATCCGGCACCTGCGTTCCGAGGCCGGCGCGGGCCGGATGCTGCCGTTCGTCATCGAGTATCAGGGGCGGCTGGTGGGGCAGTTGACCGTCGCCGGGATCACCTGGGGCTCGATGTGCTCGGGGCATGTCGGGTACTGGGTGGATGAGGCGGTGGCCGGGCGGGGCGTGATGCCCACGGCCGTCGCACTCGTGGTGGACCACTGTTTCCGCACCGTCGGACTGCACCGCATCGAGGTCTGCATTCGACCGGAGAACCGGCCCAGTCGCCGGGTCGTGGAGAAACTCGGATTCCGCGAGGAGGGGCTCCGGCCGCGCTATCTGCACATCGACGGGGCCTGGCGCGACCATCTGGTCTTCGCGCTCACCGCGGAAGAGGTGCCCGATGGGTTGCTCGCACGCTGGCAGCGGGCACGTTCCCAGGGGGAGCGACACATCGAGCGCCCGGCGGACGAGGGGGGCGCGGCCGGTGCTTCGCGCGCCCTGGGCTCCGCGGATCCGTCGTGGAATCCCCAGAGCACGCCGGGGAATCCCGCCTAGCCTCTCAGGAATTGAATACATGTTCGAATTTGATCGCATGCTGACCGTCTGAAGGCATTGAATTTCGCGACCGGGGGTGGTCCTCTGATCGCATCGATCGCAAAAAAAGCTGGAAATATCAGCCAGATCGTGCGACACACCGGCCCAATTGGCGGATGGCCTCACGCAAACCCCTCTACCGTGTGAGGCGTGAGCAGCAGCGGCCTCATCTACGCAGTCATTGTCGGGGCCTGGGCCGCCTACTTGGTGCCGATGTGGCTCCGTAGGCAGGACGAGCTGAACGAGGCCCGTCCGACGGAACGCTTCAGCACCGCCATCCGGTTGCTGTCCGGACGGGCGGGCATGGAGCGCCGATACGCCAGGGACCTGCGGGCGCGCTCCGCCCAGGAGGGGGAGCCGAACGCCGGCGACCCGGACGCCGTCACCGACTCGGTGGACGTCCGGGCCTTCGCCATGCCTCCGACCCGTCGTCAGGTACACGCGGAAACCGGGCCCGAGGCGTCCGGGAGAGCGGAACCGGCACGCGAACAGGCCGCCGCACCGGCGCCCAAGTCCGCGCCCGCACACCACTCCTCCGGTGCACCCGCGCGCGCATCGGGCTCCGCGCCCGCACAGAGACGAGTGCCATCCGCGCGGCGTGCATCCTCGTCGCAGGCGGCCGCGGCGCGCGCTCAGCGCTCGAAGGTTCTCGCGCGCCGTCGGCGCACCACCGTGATGCTCTTCATCGGCTTCACGCTCGGCGCGATCGTCGCCGCTGTCGGGGGGCTCGCCTTCCTGTGGGTGCCCGCCGTACCGGCCGTACTGCTCAGCGGGTACATCGCGTACCTGCGTTCGCAGGAGCGCCGCCGTTTTGCCTACCAGATGGACCGTCGGCGTGCCGAGGTCGCTGCGCAGCGGTTGCGGGAGCGGGAGCGCCAGCCGCGTCGGCGCGCGCCCCTCGACGCGAGTGCTGGTGCTGACGAACCGGAGGAGGTTCAGGAGACCGAGACGGACACGGGTCTCTCCGCGCTTGCCGCGGACCGGCGTGCGCTGGTCGAGCAGACCGACCACGCCGAGTGGGTCGACCAGCAGCGTGAGCGGCAGCGGCGGCCAGGCGGGGACAGCTGGGACCCGGTGCCGGTGCCCCTGCCGACGTATGTGACCGCGCCGGTGGCGCCGCGAGCCACGGCCGGTGTGGATCTGGGGGCGCCGGACACCTGGAGTTCGGCGCGTTCCAGCTCGGTCGCGCCGGAGCACGAGACGGCCCACGCGCCGGAGGCGGAGCCGGGTGAGCAGGCGTCCGCGGCAGAGGACAAACCGGCGGAGGCCCGCAGCGACGCGCGCCGCGCTGCCTCCGCGCGCCGGGCGCGCGAGCGCGGGCGTACGCCGCTGTTCGATCAGTACGAGGACGGCGACCGCCCGCGCGCGGCGAACGAGTGACCCCGCCCGCACGCTCCCCGGCGCGCCCCCGGCGGTGCGCGCCCCCTCCACTGGCCCCTGCTGTGACCAGTCAGGGAACGGATTTCCAAGCACCCCGATGGGGATGCTAAAGTTTCACTCGTTGCAAGGGCCTGTGGCGCAGTCCGGTAGCGCACCTCGTTCGCATCGAGGGGGCCAGGGGTTCAAATCCCCTCAGGTCCACGCAGCATGAAGCCCCTGTCGGCAGTAGTCGACAGGGGCTTCATCGTGTCTGCAGGAGGCGTCGGCCACTGCCGGGCCCGCCGGGGCTCAAGCGGGCCTGGTGTGATCCGAGTTACAGGCTCAGAGTTTCTTCGCGAAGCAGCAGCTCTCCTCGTGGTGGCGGTAGTAGCCGAACTTGGTGCATGGCTCGTAGCCGCTGGACGTGTACAGGGCGATGGCCTCCGGCTGCTTGGTGCCTGTCTCCAGGACCATGCGGAGCCGGCCCGAGGCGCGGGCGTCGTCCTCCAGGGCTGTGAGCATGCGGCGCGCCAGGCCCTGGCCACGCACCTGCTCGACGACGTACATGCGCTTGAGCTCGGCGTCGCCGTCCTCGTTGCCCTCGTCGTTCTGGTCCTGGCTGCGCCAGCCGCCGGTCGCGACGGGGTGGTCGTGTTCGTCGTACGCGATCAGATACACGCCGCGTGGCGGGGTGAAGTCAGTGGCGTCGAGGGTTGTGGCGTCGCCGCCGTCGCCGTAACGCAGGTGGTACTCGGCCTGGACCTCGTCATTGAGCTTGACGGCGTCGGGGTGATCGAAACGGACGCGACGTATATTCATACTGGTTATCGTACTTCTATGCAGTCGGTGATGGCTGGACGGTGTGGACGGACTCCGACCAGTGTGCCGGTATCGTGCCCTGGTGCTGACTGTGACCTCGGTGAATGTGAACGGGCTGCGGGCCGCCGCCAAGAAGGGCTTCGTGGAGTGGCTCGCTCGGACGGAAGCGGACGTCGTCTGCCTGCAAGAGGTGCGCGCCGAGCCGCACCAGCTGCCGGAGGAGGTCCGGCAGCCCGATGGCTGGCACGTCGTGCACGCCCCGGCCGCTGCCAAGGGCCGCGCGGGCGTCTCCCTCTACACGCGGCGCGAGCCGGACGGTGTCCGGGTGGGCTTCGGCTCGGCCGAGTTCGACGGCAGCGGGCGCTACGTCGAGGCCGACCTGCCCGGTGTCACGGTGGCCTCCCTTTATCTGCCCTCCGGCGAGGTCGGCACCGAGCGGCAGGACGAGAAGGTGCGCTTCATGGACGAGTTCCTCGTCCATCTCAAGGAGCTGCGCGCGCGTGCCGCTGCCGACGGGCGCGAGGTGGTCGTCTGCGGTGACTGGAACATCGCCCACCAGCAGGCCGATCTCAAGAACTGGCGCGGCAACACCAAGAACTCCGGCTTCCTGCCCGAGGAGCGGGAGTGGCTCGGCTGCGTCCTCGATCCGACCGGCGGCGGGTATGTCGACGTCGTGCGCGCCCTGCACCCCGATGTCGAGGGGCCGTACAGCTGGTGGTCGTACCGCGGGCGGGCCTTCGACAACGACTCGGGGTGGCGTATCGACTACCACGTCGCCACGCCCGGGCTGGCCGGCAAGGCCGTCAAGGGGTTCGTGGAGCGCGCGGCCACGCACGCCGAGCGGTGGTCCGACCATGCGCCGGTGACCGTCGTCTACGACCTGTAGGTGCGCCCCCGTCCGCCGTCGGCGGACGGGCTCAGGTGCCCTGCCCGCCGGGCTCCTTGGTCAGGCGGCGGTCCAGGGCCAGGGAGAGTTCCGCCTCTACTACGCTGCGGGCCAGCGGGCGCAGGCGCTGGAGGTCCTCCTCCGGGGCGTGGCGCAGGATCAGGTCGGCGAAGAGTTCCGCCAGGGCGTCGGCGTGCTCGCGGACGCGGGCGCCGGCCGCGAGGACCTCGCCGAGCGGGATGCCTTCGCGGACCAGCGCGGAAGAGACGTCCAGCAGGCGGCGGCTGATGTGGACGATCTCATCGCCGTCGGTGCCCAGATAGCCCAGCTCCAGGGCGGCGGCGAGGTTGTCGGGGGTCACCTCGCCCTCGAAGCGGGCGGCGAGTTCCTCGGGGGTGAGGCGGACCGGCTCCTCCTCGGTGGGGGTGCCGACGCCGAGCAGGTCGGCGACGTTCCGGCCCTGGTCGAGGGCCTCGGCCAGTTCCGCGATGCCGTTCAGCGTGTGGCCGCGTTCCAGCAGGGCGGCGATGGTGCGCAGGCGTGCTAGATGGTGCTCGTCGTACCAGGCGATACGGCCCTCGCGGCGGGGCGGCGGGATCAGTTTGCGTTCGCGGTAGAAGCGCAGGGTGCGCACGGTGATGCCGGCGAGCCGGGCCAGCTCCTCCATGCGGTACTCGCGCGGGCTTGAGGTGTGCGCGCCGTAGTGCGCGCCCTGTGCGCCGTCCTGGCCGTCGCGCCTGCTGTTCCGACCCTCTGGGCCTTCCTTACGTCCACCGTCGTCTGCCACGCCCGCAGCCTATGTTGTACCGCCGGTAACTTTCCCTCCCCCGACCCCTACCGCTCGGTACGGAGCTGCTCTACAGTCCCATTGCGCCAGTGTTCACTGGCAGAGTCGAAGGCGATGCGTGGAGGCTTCGGGATGGCCGAGCACGAGCATGTACGGGTGGCGGTGATCGGGTCCGGGTTCGGCGGGCTGGGGGCCGCCGTGCGGCTGCGCCGCGAGGGGATCACCGACTTCGTCGTCCTGGAGCGGGCCGACAGCGTCGGCGGCACCTGGCGGGACAACAGTTACCCCGGGTGCGCCTGTGACGTGCCCTCCCACCTCTACTCCTTCTCCTTCGCGCCCAACCCCGACTGGCCGCGTACCTTCTCCGGGCAGCGGCACATCCGCGCCTATCTGGAGCACGTCACCGATCTCTTCGGCCTGCGCCCGCACATCCGCTTCGGCTCTGAGGTCAAGCTGATGAGCTGGGACGCGGAGAACCTGCGGTGGAACATCGAGACCACGCGCGGTTCGCTCTCCGCCGACGTCGTCGTCTCCGCCACCGGGCCACTGTCCGACCCGAAGATCCCCGAGATCCCGGGCCTGGAGTCCTTCCCGGGCAAGGTGTTCCACTCCGCCCGCTGGGACCACGACTACGACCTGCGCGGCAAGCGCGTCGCCATGATCGGTACCGGCGCCTCCGCCATCCAGATCGTGCCCGCGATCCAGCGCGAGGTCGACCGGCTCACCCTCTTCCAGCGCACCCCGCCGTGGGTGATGCCCCGTGTGGACCGCGCCATCAGCGGCGCCGAGCGCCGGCTGCACCGGGCTGTGCCCTTCACCACCCAGCTCAGGCGCGGACTGCTGTGGGGGATCCGGGAGCTTCAGGTCCAGGCGTTCACCAAGCGTCCGGATGAACTCGGCCTGGTCGAGCAGCTCGCCAAGCGCAACATGGCCCGCGCGATCAAGGACCCGGCCCTGCGCGCCAAGCTCACCCCCGACTACCGCATCGGCTGCAAGCGGATCCTGTTGTCCAGCGAGTACTACCCGGCGCTGGCCAGGCCGCATGTGGACGTCGTCGCCAGCGGGCTGAGCGAGGTCCGCGGGGCCACGCTCGTCGCGGCCGACGGCACCGAGGCCGAGGTCGACGCGATCATCTTCGGTACGGGCTTCCACGTCACGGACATGCCGATCGCCGAGCGCGTGGTCGGCGCGGAGGGCACCACGCTCGCCGAGTCCTGGAAGAACGGCATGCAGGCGCTGCGCGGGGCCGCGGCCGCCGGGTTCCCGAACTTCATGACGGTCATCGGGCCCAACACCGGCCTCGGGAACTCCTCCATGATCCTCATGATCGAGTCCCAGCTGAACTACATGGCCGACTATCTGCGCCAGCTCGATGTCCTCGGCGGCCGCACCGCCCTGGACGCCCGGCCCGCCGCCGTCGAGTCCTGGAACGACAAGGTCCAGGAGCGTATGAAGCGGACCGTGTGGAACACCGGCGGCTGCACCAGCTGGTACCTGGACGCGAGCGGCCGCAACACCACCATCTGGCCCGGTACGACGTCCGAATTCCGGAGTGCGACGCGGCGGGTGGACCTGGCGGAGTACGAGGTCATCCGCACGCCCGGCGTGCGGGGTACGGGTGCCGGCGCGGAGAGCACGACAAGCGCCGTGGAGTCCAGCGCGCACGGCGTGAAGGATGCGAAGAGCGCGGGATCCGGCGCGAAAAAGGCTGATGGGCCGGTCCGCACCGCCAAGCAATCCGCGCGCGCTACCAAGAAGTCCGCGCCCACGCACGCCAGTGGCGCGCAGCAGAGCGAGGGCGCCGCATGAGCCGGCCCGCCCCCGTCGCCGACGGCCGCTACGCCCCGCCCGCTCCCTCCCATGAACTCACCGTCGTCTCCGCCGACGGCGCGCGACTGCACGTCGAGGTGCACGGGCCCGAGAAAGCGCCCCCCGTTGTTCTCTCCCACGGCTGGACCTGCTCGACCGCCTTCTGGGCGGCGCAGATACGGGACCTGGCGACCGATCACCGGGTGATCGCGTACGACCAGAGGGGGCACGGGGGCAGTCCCGCAAGCCCCGCGTGCACTACTCACGCGCTCGCGGACGATCTCGAAGCGGTGCTCGCGCAGACCCTTGCGCGCGGGGAGAAGGCTCTGATCGTCGGGCACTCCATGGGTGGCATGACGATCATGGCCGCCTCCACGCGCCCCCTCTTCCGGGAACACGCCGCCGCCGTCCTGCTGTGCAGCACAGGCAGTTCGCGGCTGGTCGCTGAGGCGCGCGTGATGCCGATGCGCGCCGGGCGCCTGCGCACCTGGATCACCGGGCGCGTTCTTGGTTCGCGCGCTCCTCTCGGACCGGTCACGCCGGTCGCGAAGAGCATCCTCAAGTACGCGACCATGGGCGCCGGTTCCGCGCCGCACATGGTGGAGGCGTGCGCGCGGATCGTGCACGCCTGTCCGCGCACCGTACGCCACGCCTGGGCCGGCGTGCTCGCGGCGCTCGATCTCGACCACGGCGTACGGGAGTTGCACGCGCCCACCGCGGTGTTGCACGGCGCGTCCGACCGGCTCACGCCCCCTGTGCACGCCCGCGCGCTGGTTGCCGCGCTGCCGCACTGCGTCGGTCTCACCGAGTTGACCGGCGTCGGGCACATGAGCCCGATCGAGGCTCCCGACCTGGTGACCGGCAGAATCCGGGAACTCGTCACCACGTACGTCACGGGGGACGCCACCGGCACACCCGACACACCCGACACACCCGGTGCCCCTGACGGCACCGAACGCCGTTCCACCCCGGCGCAGATCAAGGAGGGCGCATGAGCAGGTTCAGCCTCGAAGGACAGGTCGCGGTCGTCACCGGGGCGGCGCGCGGCGTCGGTGAGCTGCTGGCGCGCAAGCTCTCGGCGCGCGGTGCGAAGGTCGCGCTGGTCGGACTGGAGGAGGAGGCGCTCAAGGAGGTCTCCGGGCGGCTGCACAGTGACAGCGCGTACTGGTACGCCGACGTCACCGACCACGAGGCGATGAGCCGGGTCGCGCGGGAGGTGAAGGAACGGTTCGGGAAGGTGGACATCGTGGTCGCCAACGCCGGTGTGGCGACGGGCGGTCCGTTCGTCGACTCCGATCCGCAGGCCTGGCGGCGGGTGATCGAGGTGAACCTGATCGGTTCGGCGGTGACCGCGCGGGCGTTCTTGCCGGTGCTGGTCGAGAGCCGGGGCTATCTGCTCCAGATAGCCTCCCTCGCCGCGATCGCCCCCGCGCCGATGATGACGGCGTACTGCGCCTCCAAGTCGGGCGTGGAGGCGTACGCGCACAGTCTGCGCGCCGAGGTCGGCCACCAGGGCGTGCGCGTCGGCGTGGGCTACCTGTCGTGGACCGACACCGACATGGTGCGCGGCGCCGACCAGGACGACGTCATGCGGGAGTTGCGGCAGCGGCTGCCGTGGCCGTCGAACAAGACGTACCCGCTGGGCCCCGCCGTGGACCGGATCGTGGCCGGGATCGAGCGCCGCTCGGCGCACGTGTACGGACAGTGGTGGCTGCGCGGCATGCAGGGCGTGCGCGGCTATCTGCCGGCGCTCATAGGGACGGTCGGGCAGCGCGAGATGAAGCGGTTCGGACCCCGTTTGCAGGGGATGAACTCCGGACTCGTCGGCGCGGGCGGGGCAGCCGACGAAGCGGCGCGGACTACGCACCGTAACTGATCCACATGCGTTCCGTGGTCCTCCGTGTGAATCTGGTCGAGGCCCCACCGAGGGCCGATCCCCCCTCTCACTCACCACAGGAGTGAACCCACATGGGTATGAAGGACCAGTCCCAGCACAAGGCCGGCGAGATGCAGCAGCAGGCCAAGGACAAGCTCGGCCAAGGCCACGAGAAGACCGGCCGGCGCGGTCAGCAGCCGCAGGGCCGGCAGGGGCAGCAGTCGAAGTCGCAGCCGCCGCAGCCCGGGCGGGGCAGCCAGCACGAGAACATGCGTGACATCGAGGACTCGGACCGGGAGATGGAAGACCGGTTCGATCGGGACTACGACGCGTAGCCGCTGCGCTCGGCTTCGGCCGGGTTGACGCGTGGGGCACCCTTCGTATGCGGAGGGTGTCCTGCGTTTGTTCGGGGGTGGCTGCGGTGTGCTCCGATACGCGCCGGCGCCCCTTTGACACGCGTCCCCCACGGTCCCCTTTGACACGCGTCCCCTAGTCGTGGGGCCTCGGCGGTAGCTTCGGGCGGGAGTGGTTCGGGACGTCGCTGTAGTCCGGGGGGATGGCGGCGGGCGTGGAGGCCAGGAGGTCCAGGGCCAGTTGGATCGCGTCGTCCATCTGGGCATGGCGGCCCTCGGCCCAGTCCAGGGGGGTGCGCATGATCTCCAGGTCGGGGGAGACGCCGTGGTTCTCCACGGACCAGCCGTAGGCGTCGAACCAGGCGGCGTTCATCGGGACCGTGATGACCGTGCCGTCGCCCAGGCGGTGCCGGCCGGTCATGCCGACCACGCCGCCCCAGGTGCGCTGGCCGACGACCGGGCCCAGCCGGAGCAGCTTGAACGCGGCGGTGATCATGTCGCCGTCGGAGGAGGTGGCCTCGTCGGCCAGGGCGACCACCGGGCCGCGTGGGGCGTTCGAGGTGTACGACACCGGTTGCGCGTCCCTCGTCAGGTCCCAGCCCAGGATCGTGCGGGTCAGCTTCTCGATGACGAGTTCGCTGATGTGCCCGCCCGCGTTGCCGCGCACGTCCACGATCAGCGCGGGCCGGGACACCTCCATGCGCAGGTCACGGTTGAACTGGGCCCAGCCGGAGCCGCCCATGTCGGGGATGTGTAGATAACCGCACTTGCCGCCGCTCAACTCCCGTACGACCTCACGGCGTTTGGCGACCCAGTCCTGGTAGCGCAGCGGTCGGTCGTCGACGAGGGGGACGATCGCGACCCGCCGGGCCCGGTCCGTCGCCCCCTCCGCCGGGGTGAAGGTCAGCTCCACCGTCGTACCGCCGGAGCCCGCGAGCAGAGGGAACGGGCCGGTCACCGGGTCGACGGGGCGGCCGTCGACATGGGTCAGCACGGCGCCGTCGCGGATGCCCGTGCCGGCCAGCGGCGAGCGGGCCCGGGAGTCGGAGGAGTCGCCGGGCAGGATGCGCTTGAGGGTCCAGCCGCCGTTCCGGCGCACGAAGTTGGCGCCGAGGAGGCCCTGGCGGCGCTGGTAGTGGGGCGGGCCCTCGTTGCGGCGGGCGGCGGTGACGTACGCGTGCGAGGTGCCCAGTTCGCCGAGGACCTCCCTCAGGAGATCCGCGAACTCGTCGGGGGAGGCGACCCGTTCGACCAGCGGGCGATACTGGTCGAGCACCGCGTCCCAGTCGATGCCGCACATGCCCGGGTCCCAGAAGTAGCCGCGGATGATGCGCCCCGCCTCGTCGTAGGCCTGGCGCCACTCGGCGGGCGGGTCGACCTCGTGCAGGATGCGGCGCAGGTCGATCCAGACGGTCGTGTCCGCGTCGCCGGACTCCGTGGAGGGCACCGCGCGCAGGTCGCCCTCGTCCACGACGACCAGCCGGGTGGCGTCGCCGCTCACCGCGAACCAGTCCAGGTGGTCGACGAGTTCGGACTTCTTCGCCTTGGTGATGTTGAAGTACTCCAGGGTCGGGCGGCCGCTGGTGTCGGCCGGGTTGACGAAGGTCTCGCCGAGCGCGCCGGAGATCGGCCAGCGCAGCCAGACCAGGCCGCCGCCCGCGACCGGGGTCAAGGCGGAGTACTTGGAGGCGATGACGGGGAACGGTGTGACCCTGTTCTCCAGGCCCTCCACCTCCACGGTCACCGTGCCGGCCTCGCCCGTCTCCTCGTCCTCGACCGGGTCGAGCCCACCGGCGGCCGGGCGGCCCTCGGGGTTCAGAGCGAAGGGGGAGGGGGTGGCCGAGTTCAGCGGGACGAGGTAGGGGCGGCAGCCGAGCGGGAAGGACAGGTCGCCGGTGTGGACGTCGTACACCGGGTCGAAACCGCGCCAGGAGAGGAAGGCGAGATAGCGGCCGTCGCGGGTGAAGACGGGGTTCTCGTCCTCGAAACGGCCGTTGGTCACGTCCACGATCAGCCGGTCCTTGATGCGGGCCAGCTTGACCTGGCGCAGGGAGCGGCCGATGCCCGGGTGGGACCAGGCGAGCCAGGAGCCGTCGGGGGAGAAGGCGAGGTCGCGGACGGGGCCGTTGATGGAACGGATCAGCTCGGTGACCCGGCCGGCCGTGTCTCCCGATGTCTCGGACCCCTCAGCCTCCTCGGACCCCTCAGGCCCCCCAGACCCCTCAGGCCCCCCAGACCCTCCAGGTTGCTCGGTTCCCCCGGCGACGGCCCCCGTGACGTCCGCGCCCGTTTCCTCTCCCTCCCCTCCCTCCCCCTCCCCGGTGTCGATCAGCAGCAGTCGTCCGTCGTGCGAGGCGACCGCCAGTCGTTCACCCTCCGGATCGGAGATCATCTCCAGCACCCGGCCCAGTGCGCCGGAGGCGAGCCGGCGCCGTGCGCGGTCGCCGGTCGCGCGGGGCAGCTGGGCGACCTCGACGGCGTCCTCGCCCTCGGCGTCGGTGACGTACGCGACCTGCCCGGTCGTGCCCAGCATCTCCGGCAGCCGTACCCGGACACCGGGCGTGTCGGCGATCGTGCGGGCCGGGCCGTCGCGGTGGGTGAGCCAGTACAGGCTGCCGCGTACGACGACGGCGCTGGCCCGGCCGGTCTCGTCCACGGCGATGCCGTCGACGTTCTGCGCGGCCGGCACCTGGTACCGGCGGCGCCCGGTCGCCGGCCCGGCGAGCCGGACGTCGAGCTTGCGCGGCATGCCGCCCGGGGAGAAGTCGTCCACGAGCCACAGGTCGCCCGCGCACTGGTAGACCACCCGGGTGCCGTCACTGGAGGCGTGCCGGGCGTAGAAGGCGTCGTGGTCGGTGTGCCGGCGCAGGTCGGTGCCGTCATGGGCGCAGGAGTAGAGGTTGCCGACGCCCTCGTGGTCGGAGAGGAAGGCGATCCGGCCGGCGACGAACATGGGTGAGGCCAGATGGCCGCCGATGTCCGGCACGAGTTGCTGCCCGTGCAGCCAGAGGCGGCCCATGGCGCCGCCGCGGTAGCGCTTCCAGGAGGCCGGTTCGTGCGGCGGGGTGCCGGTGAGCAGGAGGGTCTTGTGCTCGCCGGCGACGTCGGCGACCTGGATGTCGGCGACCGGGCCCCAGGGCAGGCGTCCGCCGGGGTCGCCGTCGGTGGGGACCTTGTAGGCCCAGGTGAAGTAGGAGAAGGGCTGGCCGTGGGAGGCCACCGCCAGGATGTCGTCCTCCGGCGTCCAGCCGCAGACCTGTGTGTCGGCGCTGCCCCAGTACGTCAGTTGCCGCGCGGGACCGCCGTCGACGCCGACCAGGTGGATCTCGGGGACGAGACTGCGCCAGGTCGTGTAGGCGATGTGGTGGCCGTCGGGCGAGAAGCGCGGGTGACCGGCCTTGGTGCGGTCCGCCGTGAGGCGCCAGGCACGGCCCGGCGTGTCGAGGGGGGCCAGCCAGAGGTCGTCCTCGGCCACGAAGCACAGCAGGTCGCCGCTGAGGTGGGGAAGGCGCAGATAGCTCACCTACCCATGCTTTTCCGGGCGAACGGCACCAGCAACTTGTGAACACGTGAGCGACCCGTTGGGTAGGGACTCGTGCGGCCGGGTTTTCCGAGCCGGACACCGGACACCAGCGGCTCGCCTTCGCCCGGCATCGGACACCGACGGTTCGTCGACGCCCGGCACAGGACACCGGCCGCCCGTCTGCGCCTGGCACCGGACACCGGCCCGTCCGTCTGCGCCCGGCACCCGGCACGGGCGGCCCGTCTGCGCCCGGCACCGGGTACCCGGCACCGCCCGCCGAAGCCCTGCGCCAGGAACCGGCTTATCGAAACCCAACAACCGTGACCCAACCCACGTACGAAACGGTTTCGTTTCGTACGCTCTCAGGGTATCTTCATGGTGGTACGCAACACAGGAGGATCCGGAGCGGGAAGGTGAATGGCATGACCGAGGTCGTCGCAACGGCGCGTCGCAGTCGGATCACGCCCGAGCGCGAGGCCGAGCTGTACGAGGCCGTGCTCGATCTGCTCCGGGAGGTCGGCTACGACGCCCTCACCATGGACGCCGTGGCCGCCCGCACCAAGTCCAGCAAGGCGACGCTCTACCGCCAGTGGGGCGGCAAGGCCGAGCTGGTGGCGAAGGCGGTGCGGCACAACAAGCCAGGCGGCATGGGCCTCGACGAGATCGACACCGGGTCGCTCAAGGGCGATCTGCGCGCTCTCACCATGCGTTCGGACGACTGCGAGATGGAGCAGAACTCCGCCCTGATGCGGGGTCTGGCCATGGCGGTGCACAGCAACCCGGATCTCCTGCGGGCGTTCCGGGATCATCTGATCGAGCCGGAGATGGCGTCGTTCCGCCGCGTGGTGCAGCGGGCGATCGACCGGGGCGAGGTCCGGGCGGACAACCCGGCGATCGAGTTCATGATGCACATGATGCTCGGTGGCTTCGCGGCCCGGACGATGATCGACGAGCTGCCGCCGACGCAGGCCTTCCTCATGTCGTACATCGACGCCGTGGTCCTCCCCGCCCTCGGCATCTCCACCAGCTGAAACCCCGACTGGGAACGCCGGTCGGACCCCCGGCCGAAACCCTGGCCGGAACGCCGGCCGATCCCTCTCCCCAGCAAGCCCACCACCTGACGTCACCGCTCACGTCGTCGGGCTGAACGCCCCTGCCCAGATCCACCCCACGACCTGACCGGGAGTACGCCTCCGTGGCCACGTTTCTGTACAGAATCGGCCGTCTCGCCTTCCGGCGACGGCACTTCGTCGCCCTCATTTGGGTGGCGCTGCTGACCCTCGCCGGGGTGGGTGCGGCCTCCGCACCGCCCGCCGGCAACACGTCCTTCTCCATCCCCGGCACCGAGGCGCAGAAGGCCTTCGACCTGCTGGAACAGCGCTTCCCCGGGATGAGCGCCGACGGCGCCACCGCGCGGGTCGTCTTCAAGGCGCCGAGCGGCGAGAAGATGACGGACACCCTCAACAAGCAGGCCGTCGAGAAGACCGTCAAGGCGCTGGGCACCGGCTCCGAGGTCGTCTCCGTCGCCGACCCCTACGCCGGGCACGCCGTCAGCAAGAACGGCCAGATCGCCTACGCCTCGGTGAAGTACAAGGTCTCCGGCATGGAGCTGAAGGACTCCTCCAAGGACGCCCTGAAACAGGCCGCGCAGCACGCGCGTGACGCCGGGCTGACCGTCGAGATCGGCGGTGACGCGCTGAGCGCCACCCCGGAGACCGGCTCCAGCGAGGTCATCGGCATCGCGATCGCCGCCGTCGTCCTCGTCATCACCTTCGGCTCGCTGCTCGCGGCCGGATTCCCGCTGCTGACCGCGATCGTCGGTGTCGGCATCGGCGTCTCCACGATCACCGCGCTCGCCAGCGCCCTGGACCTGGGCTCCACCACCTCCACCCTGGCCTCGATGATCGGCCTGGCCGTCGGCATCGACTACGCCCTCTTCATCGTCTCGCGCTACCGCGCCGAACTGGCCGAGGGCCGCGAGCGCGAGGAAGCGGCCGGACGCGCCGTCGGCACGGCGGGTTCGGCGGTGGTCTTCGCGGGCCTGACCGTGGTCATCGCCCTGGTCGGCCTGTCGGTCGTCAACATCCCGATGCTGACCAAGATGGGCGTCGCGGCGGCGGGCACGGTCGCCATCGCCGTCCTGATCGCCCTGACGATGATCCCGGCGCTGCTCGGCTTCGCGGGCCGCAAGATCAAGCCCGCCGGCCAGAAGAGCAAGCTGCTCGGCGGCGGCCGTACGCCCAAGAAGCCGGGCCGGCCCAACATGGGCACCCGCTGGGCGAGCTTCGTCGTACGGCGGCCCGTGGCGGTGCTGCTGCTCGGTGTGATCGGCCTCGGCGCGGCGGCGGTCCCGGCCGCCTCCCTCGAACTCGGCCTTCCGGACGACGGCTCCCAGCCGACCTCCACCACCCAGCGCCGCGCCTACGACCTGCTCTCCGAGGGCTTCGGACCGGGCTTCAACGGCCCGCTGATGGTCGTCGTCGACGCCAAGGACAGCCATGACCCCAAGGCGGCCTTCAACAAGGTCGGCGACGAGATCAAGGGGCTGAAGGACGTCGTCACGGTCACCCCGGCCGTGGCCAACAAGGCCGGCGACACCGCGACCATCACGGTCGTCCCCGGGTCCAAGCCGTCCTCCAAGACGACCGAGGACCTGGTCCACACCATCCGTGACAAGGGCGCGGACATCGCCAAGGCGACCGACTCCAAGCTCCTGGTCACCGGCTCGACGGCGATGAACATCGACGTCTCGCAGAAGCTGAACGACGCGCTGCTGCCGTATCTGGCGCTCGTGGTCGGCCTCGCCTTCCTCCTCCTGATCGTGGTCTTCCGCTCGGTTCTCGTCCCGCTGAAGGCGGCCCTGGGCTTCCTGCTCAGTGTGATGGCGGCCCTGGGCGCCGTGGTCGCGGTCTTCCAGTGGGGCTGGCTGTCCGGCCTGATGGGCGTCGAGGAGACCGGACCGGTCATGTCGATGATGCCGATCTTCATGGTGGGCGTCGTCTTCGGCCTCGCGATGGACTACGAGGTCTTCCTCGTGACCCGGATGCGGGAGGCGTTCGTCCACGGCGAGAAGCCGACCCAGGCCGTGGTGACGGGCTTCCGGCACGGGGCGCGGGTCGTGACCGCCGCCGCCGTCATCATGATCGCCGTCTTCTCCGGCTTCATCGGCTCCACCGAGTCGATGGTCAAGATGATCGGCTTCGGTCTCGCGATCGCCGTCTTCTTCGACGCGTTCATCGTCCGCATGGCGATCGTCCCGGCGGTGCTCGCTCTGCTCGGCAAGCGGGCCTGGTGGCTGCCCAAGTGGCTCGACCGCGTGCTGCCGAACGTCGACGTCGAGGGCGAGGGCCTGCGCTCGGAGGCCGAGCGCGCCGGCGTCGGTCCCGACGGGGAGAAGGAGCTGGTACGCGCGTGACGTACCGCTTCTGATCCGCAGAGGCCGGCCGGTGAGGGTGCCCGTGGGGACGGGGCTGCACCCTCACCGGCTGCTTTTCTCTGCTTTTCTCTTCTAGTGCCGCGAAGTGGTCATCTTCAGGCGGAACTTGGGGCACACGTCCGGGTCGTCGTCCTCGTAGAGGTACGTCTGCCCGGCACCCTTGGCGATCGACAGCTTGTCGAGGGTGTCGCCGTTCAGGAAGGTGCGTGGCTCGGTGAGGGACAGCCGCACGCGCGCGTGTGCGTCGGATCCGGTGCCGGACCGCACGGACCAGGTGCCCGACCCGTTGAACTCGGCGCCGAGTTCGCTCTTGTACCAGTCGCCGGTCGGCCAGCGGTGCACGGTGACCGTGCCGCCCGGTCTGCCGTCCGTCGACGTGAGCGTGATCGTCGTGCCCTTGGCGTCGCCCTCTCCCGCGTAGGTGCCGGTCAGGTCCGTCGAGCTGACGGAGTCCGCCTGCTTGGCCATACAGGCCTCGACGGCCGTGGACGAGGAGGAGCAACCGGCCAGGGGGGACAGCAGCGCAGGCACGACGACGGCCGTCATCCAGCGCAGCCGCCGGCCTGCCGGGAGGACTCGGGACACGGGGTTACTTCTCCTTCGCCGGAATGCGCTCGGTCCAGACGATCTGCTGGTCCTCGGACGAGAAGACGCCGTGGTCGCGGTTGGTCTTCTTGAGCCAGTCGTAGTAGCCGACGTAGTGCAGGAACGACTCGTTGCTCGTGGTGTTGTGCAGGGTGTACTCGACGACGAGGGAGCCGTCGGGGTCCTCGCCCTTGACGTTGTAGTGCAGGTTGTACGAGCCGGTGAACGCCTCGCCCAGGTGGTCCTCGTCGCCGGTGACGATCGCGGGCAGGTCGGTGGTGATGAGCTTCTTGAAGGCTCCCACCTTGCCGCCGGACGAGATCGAATAGGCCACGTCGCCCTCGGGCTGCCCCGTGGAACGCCACTGCTGCAGCGTGTCCGCCCGCAGCTTGTGCATGCTCTCGCTGGACCGGATCAGCTCGGTCATCTCGTCCCCGCTGTGGTACTCGCGGTGCCGGGGGCCGTCGCCGGTCACCCAGTCCCAGCCGAGCGAGTACGGATCGTCCGAACTGGACGCCGGATACGGGTTCTTGCCCTGCATGGCGAGATCCAGCGCGTTGTACTCGTCCTCCCCGATCCTGCCCGTGGAGTCGATGTCCGTGAACCCGGGCTTGTCGTTGAACCACGGGCCCAGGCCGATGTCCGCCATCAGGCTGAAGGCGAGGTTGCGGTCGGCCGTGACGCCGCGCTTGAGGATGTCCGCGATCTCGTGCCGTGCCGTCTCGATGTCCTTCTTGTCGTCCTTGGTGGTGTCCGCCTTGCAGACACCGCCCACGACGTCGGGGGCGAGCGTCCCGTCCGACTGGATGTAGAGGCCCTTGTCCGTGGCCCGCCGGACGGCGTCCTTGAGATCCTTCTGGGCGGACTTCAGATCGCCCACCGCGTCCTCGACGACGCGCCGCGAGGCGTCCGCCACGGACGTCGCGTGCTCCAACTGCCGCTGGATGTCGTCGATCATCTTCCAGGCGTACGGGGCCGCGGCCCCCTCCCAGTAGCCCTTGGCGCGCAGCGGGGTGAGGACTTCGTCGTGCATGCGCTTGCCGAGGCCCTTGATGGAGGTGTGGATGCCGTCCCAGCGGTCCGCCAGCTTGTCCAGGACCGTCAGATCGGCCGTCATCAGGGCCTGGTAGAAGGTGTCGGCCATGTCAGTAGTCCATCAGCGCCGAGCGGATCTGCACCTGCCGTGCCGTGTCGCCGACGGCGCAGTCGGTCTTCTTGTAGGTGCTGTCGGCCGACCGCAGGCTCTCGGCGATGTGGGTCAGCCATGCCGTGACCGTGCCGGACTGCCGCTCCCACTGCCGGTGGGCCAGCCGGATCGCACGCGCCGACTCGAACTCCGTGAGTGCCGCTACGGCCTTCAGCGCCGGCTCCTCCAGCGAGGCGGCCGGCTTGTAGAAGTCGTCGTGGATGTCGTCCACGCTGCCCGCGGCCTTGTTGAGGACGGCCGGTGCGATCTCCAGCCGTTCCCGGGACTGGCCGGACTGTCCCGGAGGCGTGAGCAGCCCGGGTATGTCCGCCGGCGGGCCGGACTGTCCCGGTGGGCGGAGGAGCCCGGGCGTGTCCGGTTGCAGCGTCGGCATGTTCAGCGGGTCTTTGGTGCTCGAGGCGGGCGGAGCCGTGTGGAGCCCCTCGAAGCCCGGGATGACGTGATGCTTCTGCAACTCGTCCGGGGTCAGCGGCAGTTTCGACTGACCCGGTTCCGGAAGTTTGTCGTCCGCCGGTACGGCTTTGCCTTCGCTCACGGTGATTCCCCGTTCCCCCGTAGGCCGGTCCGCCGCGACGGCCCGGCCGTAAACTCCTGTTCTAATACGCGTCAGGAAATCACAAAGTCGGCGGATGATCACAGTCGGAACCTGGCTCCGCCGCGCATGTCCGCTGGACCGAGCGGTGCACGAGCGGCGGCTGAAAACCCCGTGAGCACGGCCGGAACGATGCCGTAGCGTGCCGGGCATGACGACGACCGCCACTGACACCGGAGAGTCCGGAGCCCACCCCCGGTTCGCCGAAGCGATGCGTGCGCTCGGGCTGGACGACGTCCTCGCACGGGCCCGGCGGTTCCCCGAGGCCACCCGGACCGCCGCCGAGGCCGCCTCCGCGATCGGGTGCGAGCTGAGCCAGATCTGCAAGTCGCTGGTCTTCGCCGCCGACGGTGTCCCCGTGCTCGTCCTGATGGACGGCGCCTCGCGCGTGGACGTGCGGCGGGTGCGCGAGGAACTGGGCGCGGGCAAGGTCACCCGGGCCGACGCCGGCGTCGTACGCGAGACCACCGGGTACGCCATCGGCGGCGTCCCCCCCTTCGGGCACCGCACGCGCACGCGTGTCCTCGCCGACAGCTCGCTGCTCGCGCACGACGTGGTGTGGGCGGCGGCCGGCACGCCGTACACCGTCTTCCCGATCGAGCCGAAGGCGCTCGTGACCCATGCCGGCGCCGATGTGGTGGACGTGCGCGAGCGGACCGCGTGACGCCGCTCGTCACGGCCGCCGTCCTGTGTGCCGCCGTGACCCACGCCAGCTGGAACGCCATCGCGCACCGCATCACCGACAAACTCGTCGGATTCACCCTGATATCCGGGGGCGGGGTCCTGATCGGGCTCGCCATGGCGCCGTTCGTGGCGTTCCCGGCGGGGCCTGCCTGGCCGTACCTGCTGGCCTCGGCGGTCGTACACATCCTCTACTACGCCCTGCTCATGACCTCCTTCCGGCTGGGCGACTTCGGGCAGGCCTACCCCATCGCGCGCGGTACCGCTCCGCTCGTGGTCACCGTGCTGGCGGGCCTGTTCGCGCACGAGGTGCCCGGCCCCTGGGCGCTGGCCGGGATCGCCGTGTCCTGCGTCGGGCTCACCGGCGTCAGCCTGTGGGGGCTGCGCGGCAGACCGCCGCACTGGGCGGCGATCGGCGCGGCCCTCGCGACCGGGCTGACGATCGCCGCGTACACGGTGATCGACGGCCTCGGCGTACGCGCCGCGCACTCCCCGCTCGGCTACATCGCCTGGCTCATGGCCATCGAGGGCGTCGTCATCCCTGCCTGCATGTACGCACGCGCGCGTGGCGGCACCGTCCGGCTGCTCCGCCCCTACGCCGCCCTAGGACTCCTCGGCGCCGCCTTGTCCGTCGCCGCGTACGGCCTCGTCCTGTGGGCCCAGACCCGCGCCGAACTCGCCCCCGTCGCCGCCCTGCGCGAGTCCTCGATCATCGTCGGCGCCGCGATCGGCGCGGTGTTCTTCAAGGAGCGCTTCGGCACGCCGAGGATCGCGGCGGCGGGGCTGCTGGTGGTGGGGATCGGGCTGATGTTGCACGCCGGGTAGCGCCGGGTAGTGCCGGGTAGCGGACCCCGGTTCGCGCGGTGCACGCGCGTGCATGAGCCCGGCCGTGCCACGAAGATGGCCGGGGACCGTGAGGCAGCAGCCGGACGACGACAGGGAGCCCTCAATGACCGACAAGCCGACCGTCAGTGTGCTGGGCACCGGCATCATGGGGGCCGCCATGGCGCGCAACCTGTGCCGGGCCGGGCTGGACGTACGCGTCTGGAACCGGACGCGCGAGAAGGCCGAGCCGCTCACCGCCGACGGCGCCCGGGTCGCCGGCACACCCGCCGAGGCCGTCGAGGGCGCCGACGTCGTCCTGACGATGCTCTACGACGGCACCGCCGTCCTGGACACCATGCGCGAGGCCGCCCCCGCACTGCGCCCCGGCACGGTGTGGGCCCAGTGCACCACCGCCGGGATCGACCTCGTCACGGACCTGTCCGCCTTCGCCCGCGAGCACGGACTCGTCTTCTACGACGCCCCCGTCCTCGGCACCCGTCAGCCCGCCGAGGCCGGTCAGCTGACCGTGCTGGCCGCCGGGCCGCAGGAGGGGCGGGCGACGGTCACCCCCGTCTTCGACGCGGTCGGCGCGAAGACCGTGTGGACCGGCGAGGACGGCGCGGCGGGCAGCGCGAGCCGGCTGAAGCTGGTCGCCAACAGCTGGGTGCTGGCCGTCACCGCCGCGACCGGCGAGGTCCTCGCCCTCTCCCAGGCCCTCGGCGTGGATCCGCAGGGCTTCTTCGACCTCATCGAGGGCGGCCCGCTCGACATGGGTTATCTGCGGGCCAAGGCCGCGCTGGTGCTCGACGGCGCGCTGTCGCCGGCGTCGTTCGCGGTGGCCACCGCCGCGAAGGACGCCCGGCTGATCGTCCAGGCCGGCGAGCGCGTCGGCGTACGGCTCGATGTCGCCGCCGCGAGTGCCGAACGGTTCGCCCGCGCCGCCGCCCAGGGCCACGGGGACGAGGACATGGCCGCCGCGTACTTCGCCAGCTTCGAGGGGAAGGACGCCTGAGAGGGGCTGCGGGTCCGTGCGGGGCGGGGGCCGCGTCCGGCGTCGACATGACGGCCGGGGTGCCGGGGCGCACCCTGGAAGCAGCAGATTTCGGAGGTGGTCGTCATGATGCACACCACTGTCGGATGGCACATCGAGCTGGAGTTCGTGGAGGACGATCAGCACACGCGCGCGGTGGCCATGGTGCGCTTGCCCGATGGCTCGGAGGTGCGGGCGCACGGCCGGGCCAGCCGGCACACCATCGACTCCAACCAACCCCGGGTCGGCGAAGAGATCGCCGGCGCGCGTGCCCTCAACGAACTGGCCATGCACCTGCTGAACAAGGCCCACGGAGAGATCGACTCGGCGTCCGGACGAATCTCGCACCCGATCAACGTGTGACAACGCGTGGTGACGCGTGGTGACGCGTGATGGCGTGTGGCGACGCGTGAGACGGGGCGGATGGCGGGTGGTACTGGGGAGCGCGCCCAGGCGCGCGCTCCCCAGCGTGGACTTCGCACCGTGCGCATCCGGGTGCGCCCTCGGGATGCGCTCTCGGGTGGGCGGGGCGTGCGGCTGTGGGTGTGCGCCCCGTGCGGGCGTCGTGCGGCCGTGGGCGCGCGCCTTATGCGAGCGCCGTACGCAGCGCCCGTACCAGCGCCTGCGCCCTCGGGTCCGCCGTCACGCTCTTCCTGAAGCCGTTGGTGACATAGCCGAAGGAGATGCCGGTCTCCGGGTCGGCGAAGGCGAGGGCGCCGCCCCGGCCCGGGTGGCCGAAGGAGTGGGGGGAGAGCAGCGGCGATGCGCTGCCGTGGAGCATGTAGCCGCGGCCGAAGCGGGTGCCCACCACCAGGACTCGGTCCGGACCGGCCGACTGCTCGGCGCGGGCCAGTTCCGCCGTCCGCGGGGTGAACAGGCGCGTGCCGCCGTCCACTTCGCCGATCAGCGAGGCGTAGAAGCGGGCCAGCCCGTCGGCGGTGGCGATGCCGTTGGAGGCGGGCAGGGTGGCCGCGCGGTAGGCGGGGTCGTTCTCGTCGGGGAGCGGGGTGATCGCGGCGAACGCGCGCCGGGTCAGGGAGTCCGGGTCGGCGTAGGCCTCGGCCACCGCGCGCTTGGGACGGGTCTTCAGACCGCCTGCCGCCGCAGGCGCCTCGACCGGCCCGACGCGGCCCACGCGCGCGTGCTCCGATTCCGGCAGGCCGAGCCACAGATCCGCGCCGACGGGTCTCGCGATTTCGTCCGCGATCCACTCGCCGGCCGGGCGGCCGGTGATCCGCCGGATCAGCTCGCCGGTGAGCCAGCTGTAGGTCTGGGCGTGGTAGCCGTGGTCCGTGCCCGGCTCCCACACCGGCGGCTGCGCGGCGACGGCGGCGGCGCCCAGATCGGGGTCGGCGGCCTCGGCAGGGGTCAGCGGCCGGTCCAGCACGGGTATGCCCGCGCGGTGGGCGAGCAGGTGCCGCACGAGGGTGTGTTCCTTGCCGGCCGCCTTGTATTCCGGCCAGTACGTGCCGACCGGGGCGTCCAGGTCCAGCTCGCCGCGCTGGTGCAGGAGCAGGAGCGCGGCGGCGGCGACGCCCTTGGTCGCGGAGCGCACGATCTGCGCGGTCCCCGGCTCCCAGGGGGCCGAACCCGCCATGCCGACCGTGTCGTCGACGTTCTTCGCGCCGGCCCACAGGTCGACCGCCTTGTGCCCGTCGCGGTACACGGTCACCGCCGCGCCGCGTTCCCCGAGCAGCGCGAAGTTCGCGGCGAACGCCTCCCTGACCGGCTCGAAGCCCTCGGCCACAGTGCCGTTCATCTCCACGTCCACGTCCGCCGTTCCTTCCGATCGCCTGCGACAGTGCCTGCAACAACCACTGCGCGCCTGCGATTCCTCGGTGGGATCAGCCCAGCAGGATCGTTACGTCGATGTTGCCGCGCGTCGCGTTCGAGTAGGGGCAGACCTCGTGCGCCGCGTCCACCAGCTTGGCGGCGAGGTCGGCGTCCAGGACCGGCAGGGAGACGCTGAGGGCGACCGCGAGTCCGTAGCCGCGTTGCTTGTTGGGGCCGATGCCGACCTTGGCGGCCACCGTGGAGCCGGTCAGGTCGTAGCCCGCGCGGTTTCCGACCAGGATCAGCGCGTTGTGGAAGCAGGAGCTGTAACCGGCCGCGAGCAGCTGCTCCGGGTTGGTGCCGTTGCCGTCGCCGCCCAGCTCCGGAGGCATCGCGACCTTCAGCGCCAGCTGGCCATCCTGGCTGGTGACATAGCCGTCCCGGCCGCCGTGGGCGGTAGCCTCGGCGACGTACATGATCTTCGTCGGACGGGTGTCGACGGCGGTGTCTTCGGTCATGGCCGGCCTTCCCCGGAACAAGTGGCGCACAGATGCATCGTGCACAAGGTACTGGCCGGTAGGTCAGCAAGCGTCAGCAGGGTGGGCAACCGCGGACAGCGCGGGTTCAGTGCGCTCGGTGCCTGTCGGCCGCCGTGTCGGCGCGCTCGGTGAGCTGCCACAACTCCGCGCGCAACCGTGCGACCCCCTGCGTGTCGAGCCCCGTCGTGGCGAGGAGCGCGCCGGGGACGCGCGCCGCGCGCTCCCTGAGTTCCTCCGCGCGCCCGGTGCACACGACGAGCACCGAGCGCTCGTCGCCCGCCGCGCGCTCCCTGCGCACCAGACCCGCCCCCTCCAGCCGCTTCAGCAACGGCGAGATGGTCCCGTAGTCCAGCCGCAGGGCGCGCGCCAGCTCTTTCACGCTGGTCTCGCCGTGCTCCCAGAGCACCAGGAGCACGAGGTACTGGGGGTAGGTGAGCCCGAGGTCGTCCAGAAGTGGACGGTATGCGGCGGTCACGGCGCGCTGTGCGGCGTACAGCGCGAAGCACAGCTGGTCGTCCAGCAGCAGCGACCCGGCGGCCCCTTCGTCGTCTCGCTCGTCTTGAGGCATCACGCGCCCCATTCTCGCGGACGCGCCGCGCCACCCGCCGCGCACACCCCTCGCACACGTCCCAGCGCGCACCTCCACCACCTCGGCGCGCACCCCCGCCCCGCGCGCCCCGTCAGCCACACCACGGCGCGCACACTCGTCACGCGCGCCTACTTGCGCACCATGCGCCGTCCAGCCCTCACGCCCGCCCCGCCACCGCCCGAGGGTCGAACCCGAACGGCAGCTCCAGGCGGTGAGCCCGCATCAGCTCCTCGTCGGAGAGGAGGCCGGCGGTCCGGCCGTCGGCTGCGATCACGCCGTCGCTGAGGATCAGGGAGCGCGGGCAGAGTTCCAGGGCGTAGGGCAGGTCGTGGGTGACCATGAGGACCGTGACGTCCAGGGAGCGCAGGATGTCGGCGAGCTCACGGCGGGAGGCCGGGTCGAGGTTGGAAGAGGGCTCGTCCAGGACGAGGATCTCCGGCTCCATCGCGAGCACGGTGGCCACGGCGACGCGGCGGCGCTGGCCGAAGGACAGATGGTGCGGCGGGCGGTCGGCGAAGTCCTGCATGCCGACGCGCTCCAGGGCGTGCCGTACCCGGTCCTCCAGGGCCGCGCCCTTGATTCCGGCGGCGGCCGGGCCGAAGGCCACGTCCTCGCGCACGGTCGGCATGAACAGCTGGTCGTCCGGGTCCTGGAAGACGATGCCGACCTTCTGCCGGACGGCCGCCATGTGCCGCTTGCCGACCGGCAGTCCGGCCACCGTGACGGCACCCGTGCCGCCGCTCAGGATGCCGTTGAGGTGGAGCACCAGGGTGGTCTTGCCGGCGCCGTTCGGGCCAAGCAGCGCGACCCGTTCGCCGCGCGCGATGGTGAAGTCGACGCCGAACAGGGCCTGGTGGCCGTCGGGGTAGGCGAAGGCGAGGCCGGAGACCTCCAGGGAAGCGGTGCTCGAAGCGGTGGTCACAGGATCCATCCCAGTAGACAGACGACGAGGGCGGTGCTGGGGAGCGCGAGGGCGAGACGCCACTGCGCCGGGGACGCGGTCACCTCGTCGATGACCGGCATGGCACCGGCGTACCCCCGGCTCACCATGGCCAGGTGCACGCGCTCCCCGCGCTCGTAGGAGCGGATGAACAGCGCGCCGGCGGACTTGGCGAGCACGCCCCAGTGCCGCACGCCCTTCGCCTCGAAGCCGCGCGACTCGCGGGCGATGCGCATCCGGCGCATCTCGTCGGTGATGACGTCGCCGTAGCGGATCATGAAGGAGGAGATCTGCACGAGCAGCGGGGGCAGCCTCAGCCGCTGGAGCCCGAGCAGCAGTGCGCGCAGCTCGGTGGTGGCGGCCAGCAGCACGGAGACGGCGACGCCGAGCGTGCCCTTGGCGAGCACGTTCCAGGCGCCCCAGAGTCCGTTCACGCTGAGCGAGAGACCCAGGACGTGTACCCGCTCGCCCTCGGCCACGAACGGCATGAGCACCGCGAAGGCCACGAACGGCCCCTCGATCAGCAGCCGTTTGAGCAGAAAGAGGGCGGGCACGCGTACGACGTACGCGACGTACGCGAGCAGGACGGCGTACACCGCGAACGCCCATGTCGCCTCGCGCGGGGTGGACACCACGACCATCACGAACAGGAAGGCGGCCGTGAGCTTGGTGTGTGGCGGCAGGGCGTGCACGGGCGAGTGCCCGTGCCGGTACAGCCTGTGTGCGTGCCCGGCACCCACGTCAGACGCTCGTGCCGGCCGTCGAGGCGGGCGAGATCTCCGCGTCGCGGCGCCGGCGCACCGCCCAGAACACCGCGCTGCCCGCGACGACGGTGACCCCGACGCCGATCACGCCGGCGAGGCCGCCGGACAGACGGGCGTCGGAGACGTCCTTGACGCCGTAGTCGGCGAGCGGGGAGTCGGCCGAGGCGTGCTTCTCGGTCTTCGCGTCGATCCCCTGGTCGTGCGCGACCTTCTCCAGGCCGTCGGGGTTCGCGGAGGCGTAGAAGCTGACGAACCCGGCGAGGACGAGGGAGGTGACCAGCCCCGTCACCCACAGCGCGCGCCGGGAGGTGCGCGCTGCCACGGGCGCCGTGGGCGCCGGCATGTCCACCAGCGCGCCGTTCACACGCAACTGGAGCCGCTGCCGCAGGCCGCGCGCGCCGTGCACCAGGTCGGGGCGCACGGCGATCACCGCGCTCACCGTGAGCGCGGTGATGACCGCCTCGCCGACGCCGATCAGAACGTGGACGCCGATCATCGCGGTCGCGACCTTGCCGAGGGACACGTCCGTCGTGCCGCCGATCGCGTACATGAGCGTGAAGGCGACGGCGGCGGCCGGCACGGAGACCAGCGCGGCGACGAAGGACGCGACGGTCACCGAGCGACGCTTGCGGGGCAGCACGGCGAGCAGGCCGCGGAAGACGGCGTACGACACGACCGTGGTGACGATCGCCATGTCGGTGATGTTCACCCCGAGCGCGGTGAGGCCGCCGTCCGCGAACAGCACGCCCTGCATGAGCAGCACGACCGACACGCACAACACGCCTGTGTAGGGGCCGACGAGGATCGCGGCGAGCGCGCCGCCGAGCAGATGGCCGCTCGTACCGGCCGCCACGGGGAAGTTGAGCATCTGGACGGCGAAGACGAACGCCGCCACCAGACCGGCCAGCGGGGCCGTCTTCTCGTCGAGTTCGCGGCGGGCGCCGCGCAGGCTCACCGCGAGGGCGCCGGCGGCGACCACTCCGGTGACCGCGGAGGTCGGGGCGTCGATGAATCCGTCAGGTACATGCACCGTTCGATTTTAGAGGCTTGTTGCGAAGACTTTGCAAGAACCAGGCTGTCTCGAAACGGTTGTCCATCGGTCCTTGAGATTCACCGCTCCCGGGAAGCGTGAATCGGAAAATATGGCACATTGGAGAGAAAGCGGATGAATAGCTTCCGTAAAGGTGACTCAGCGTGAGAGGGCGGTCTGATGTCTGTGGTCGAACAGTACGCCCGCGCCCACATCGTCACGGACGAGGAGGACCCGGGGGCCGTACCGGTGGTCCTGCGGTACGACCCCGACACCGACCCACGGTCGGTCCGGTTCGGCCTCCCGG
Organism: Streptomyces sp. MMG1121; assembly: GCF_001280015.1. Classification (GTDB taxonomy): domain Bacteria; phylum Actinomycetota; class Actinomycetes; order Streptomycetales; family Streptomycetaceae; genus Streptomyces. Next base: position 47,613 of record NZ_LGDV01000196.1, on the reverse strand, counting down.
GCCCGCACGAGTGGACCATCTCGCGCGCGTTGCTGGAGCGGGGGCTGCGGGTACCGGCCGAGAGCGGCGCCGTACGGGTGTGGCCGTGCGGGCGCGTGCAGGCCGTGGTGGAGTTCCACTCCGCCAGTGGCGTCGAGGTCGTCCAGTTCGAGTCGAAGGCGCTGGTGCGCTTCCTGCGCCGTACGTACACGGCGGAGCCGGTACGGACCTGATCCCGCCTTTCCCCGGTTCTCGGCGGGTCAGCCGCCCATCTTCAGTAGCGCCGCCACGATCGGCCCGGCCGTGTCGCCGCCGTGACCGCCCGCCTCGACCACGCCCGCGGCGGCGAGGTCGCCGCGGTAGGCGGTGAACCAGCCGTTCGGCTTCTTCTGCCCGTCGACCTCGGCGGAGCCGGTCTTGGCGCCGACGTCACCGCTCACGCCCGCCATCGCCTTGGCCGCCGTGCCGTACGCCGCCGTGAACCGCATGACCTCCTTCAGCTGGCCCTGGGTCTTCGACGACATCGTGCGCGAGGCCTTCGCCAGTGTGCGGTTGTCCACCGAGGGCGACACCAGGTACGGCTGGTGGAAGGTGCCCGTCTCCACCGTCGACGCCACCGAGGCCATGTTCAGCGGGTTCATGCGCACCCCGCCCTGCCCGATCAGCGAGGCGCCCATCTGCGCCCCGCTCTGCACCGGCACGGAACCGTCGAACGACGGGACGCCGATGGCCCAGTTGTCCATGCCGAGGCCGTAGACCTGCTGGGCCTCGTTCGTCAGGTCGCTGTTGGACAGCTTCGGCGCGAAGTCGATGAAGGCGTTGTTGCAGGAGGCCCCGAAGCTCTGCTCGAACGTGCCCTTCTTGATCTCGGAGTTGTCGTCGTTGTGGAAGGTCCAGCCGGCGAGCTTGTACGTCTTGGGGCAGGGGTGGGAGGCGTCCGGGGTGGTGAGCTTCTTCTCGAACAGCATCGTCGACGTCACGATCTTCATCGTGGAGCCGGGCGCGAGGGAGCCCTGGAAGCCGACGTTGAAACCGTGCCCGCTGTTGGCGACCGCGAGGATCTCGCCCGTGGACGGCCGCACGACCACCACGGACGCCTTCGCCTGCTTGGCCACCTGCTGCTCGGCAGCCGCCTGGAGGGCAGGGTTCAGCGTCGTCTTCACCGTGCCCGGCGTGCCCTGGCTCAGCTCCGCCAGCGTCTTGTCGGAGAGCTGGGCCTTCTGCGAGGCCTTGCCGCGCACCACGCGCAGCTCGATGCCCGCCTTGCCGCCCGCCGTCTTGCCGTACTTCTCGCGCAGACCGTCCAACACCGTGCCCAGTGACGGGTACTTGGCGGCCGTCAGCTCGCCGCCGTCACGGTCCAGGGCCTTGACGGGCGGGGTGCCGGACTCGCCGGTGACGAGGGTGTCGCCGTCCTGCAGGTCCGGGTGGACGACGGAGGAGTGCCAGTCGACCAGCGGCCTGCCGTCGCTCGCCCGGCGCACCACGGTGAGCGAACTGCCGTACGCCAGGGGTTTGCTGAGCTTCTGGTACGACACCGTCGCCTTGACGGAGAACGGGACCTTCGCGCCCGTGGCCGCGCCGGGGGTGAGCGTGACGCCCTTGAGGCGGGCGTCCTTGGTGAAGCCGGTGAGCAGCTTGGTCGCGTCCGGCGCGTCGGTCGTGGCGGCGGCCGCCTCGCTGATCCTGCCCTGCTGCCAGGCCGTCAGAAAGCGGGCGGAGACCGCGTGGACCTCGGCGGCGCTGACCGGGCCGGTCTTGACGGCCTTGTGGTCGGCCGTGGCGGACGTGCCCTCGTCGGCCGCCGCGCCGCCGCCGGTCAGCGCGTAGACGCCGAATCCGACGCCGCCGACGACCACGGCGATCATCCCGCCGAGCACGGCGGGTCGGGTCGTATTCCGTCGCTCGGCGACGCGCCTTCTCTTGCCCACAGCCTCAGTTCCTCCGTGCCTTCCCCAGGGCCCCGCCGCCCCTTCACACTCCCCAACGACCGCCAACACCTTAAAGTCCCCGCCTTTGCGGGTGACGTCGGCCGGCATTCCGTAGCACGGTTGCGACAATCGGCCCGGTCGCGTTGACGCCGTGCCCGCCGTCCCTGGGCATCGCAGAGGGGGCCACGTCGCCCCGGCGACCGGCGGAAGCGGCAGTCGGACCGGCCGCCGCGGCCGTCGTCGGCGCGCTCTCGTAGACGAGCGGCCGGGGCTTCCCGCCGCAGGGCGCCGTCGCCGGGCGAACCGCTCTGCACGCGCGCGGTGCCGATGGCGGCACCGCCGGCTGTGTCCGGTGTCGCCGAAGCCGTGACTCAGACCCAGGTGTCCAGCCACATCCGCGACCGCCACTGGTCTATCGGGATCGCGGTGCCGGTGTAGAGCGGCCAGAAGTAGATGAAGTTCCAGACGATCAGCAGCACCAGGACGCCCGCCGCCGACGCGCCGACGACCCGGCGGGTGTCGCTCGAGCCCGGTGGGCCGATGATCGCGCCGATCATCATCGCCACCGCCAGACACAGGAACGGCACGAAGACGACCGCGTAGAAGAGGAAGATCGTCCGCTCCTGGTACATGAACCACGGCAGATAGCCGGCCGCGATCCCGCACGCGATGGCCCCGGCCCGCCAGTCGCGGCGGAACGCCCAGCGCCACAGCACGTACAGGATCGCGAAGCAGGCCGCCCACCACAGCAGCGGTGTGCCGAGCGCCAGGACCTCACGCGCGCACTTCTGGCCCGCGTTCGCCGGGCAGCCGTCGGTTCCGGGGCTCGGGGACTCGTAGAAGTACGACACCGGGCGGCCCAGCACGATCCAGCTCCACGGATTGGACTGGTAGGTGTGCGGGGACGTCAGCCCGACGTGGAACTCGTACACCTCGTGCTCGTAGTGCCACAGGCTGCGCAGCCAATCCGGCAGGAAGGCCCAGCTGCCGCCCTTGCCGTCGGTGGCCGCCCAGTTGCGGAAGTAGCCGCCCGTGCCGTCGGTCGGGGAGAGGATCCAGCCGAGCCAGGAGAGCAGGTAGACGGCGATGGCCAGCGGAACGGTCGCGACGAAGGCGAGGCCGGTGTCGTACTTGAGAGCTGCGGCATACGGGTGACGCGCACCGGCCGTCCTGCGGGCGCCGACGTCCCACAGGACCGCCATCACGCAGAACGCGGCCAGGATGTACAGGCCGTTCCACTTGGTGCCGATGGCCAGGCCCAGCATCAGCCCGGTCGCCCAACGCCAGGGACGCAGGCCCAGGCGGAGGGTGTCGCCGACGTGCGCGTCCGGACGGACCCGGCCGTCGGCTCCCACCGGCAGGGCGGCGGCCAGTCTCGCCCGTGTCCGGTCCCGGTCGATGACCAGGCAACCGAACGCGGCCACCACGAAGAACATCAGCACGCCGTCCAGCAGCGAGGTCCGGCTCATCACGAAGTGCAGGCCGTCCACCGCCATCAGCGTGCCCGCCAGGCAGCCGAGGAACGTCGAGCGGAAGATCCGGCGCCCGATCCGGCACAGCAGCAGCACGGACAGCGTGCCCAGCAGAGCGGTCATGAACCGCCAGCCGAACGGGTTGAACCCGAAGATCAGCTCGCCGAGCCCGATGACGTACTTGCCGACCGGCGGATGCACGACGTACGCCGCGTCCGTCGGGATCGCGAGGTGCCCGTGCGTCTGCAGGACCAGGTCGTTGGCGTTCTTGTCCCAGTTGACCTCGAAACCTCGGTGGACGAGCGCCCAGGCGTCCTTGGCGTAGTACGTCTCGTCGAATATCACCGCGCGCGGGCTGCCCAGGTTCCAGAACCGCATCAGGCCCGCCATCAGCGTGACCAGCAGCGGACCGCCCCAGCCGGACCAGCGCGTGATCCGCTCGGCGAGGACCGGCGGCACGCCGAGCGCCTGCCACAGCCGGGAGCCGGGCTCGGCGTACGGGGGCACCAGCCGGTCGCGTACGTCGCCCGACGGCGCGTCCTTGGCCGGTACGTACCCGAATCGGCGCAGCCGCTGCTGCCACGCCGGCCGCTCATCGTGCGGCGCCTGGCCCTGCCGGAGGTCCGTGGAGGACGCGGTACTGGTCACCGCGCCATCGTAGGGAACCGTTCTGTGCGAGTCCCGTGCATGGGCGGTACCAGTCGGAACACGGCCCTGTCCCCGGGGCGCGGGCACCGCGTACGAGTTCCCGGGATGCGGGCGGTCCCTGCGAGGATGGGGGCGTGACTGGAACCCTTGTCCTCGCAGGTACCCCCATCGGCGACACCGCGGACGCGCCGCCCCGGCTGGCCGAGGAGCTGGCCGGCGCCGACGTGGTCGCCGCCGAGGACACCCGGCGGCTGCGCCGCCTCACCCAGGCCCTCGGCGTCACCCCCAAGGGCCGCGTGGTGTCGTACTTCGAGGGCAACGAGTCCGCCCGCACGCCGGAGCTGGTCGAGGAACTGCTCGGCGGCGCGCGCGTGCTGCTCGTGACCGACGCCGGGATGCCGTCCGTCTCCGACCCGGGCTACCGCCTGGTCGCGGCCGCCGTCGAGAAGGACATCCGGGTCACCGCGGTACCCGGCCCGTCCGCCGTGCTCACCGCGCTCGCCCTGTCCGGGCTGCCCGTCGACCGGTTCTGCTTCGAGGGCTTCCTGCCGCGCAAGGCGGGGGAGCGGCTGTCCCGGCTGCGGGAGGTCGCGGACGAGCGGCGCACGCTCGTGTACTTCGAGGCCCCGCACCGGCTCGACGACACCCTCGCCGCCATGGCCGAGGTCTTCGGCGCACAGCGGCGGGCCGCCGTCTGCCGCGAGCTGACCAAGACGTACGAGGAGGTACGGCGCGGTCCGCTGGACGAGCTGGCGCGCTGGGCCGCGGAGGGGGTGCGCGGGGAGATCACCGTCGTCGTCGAGGGGGCGCCCGAGACCGGGCCCGAGGAACTCGACGCGGAGGAGCTCGTCCGGCGGGTGCGGGTGCGTGAGGAGGCCGGCGAGCGGCGCAAGGAGGCGATCGCGGCGGTCGCCGTGGAGGCGGGCCTGCCGAAGCGGGTCGTGTTCGACGCCGTGGTCGCTGCCAAGCGTGGCGGAGCGTGAGGTTCCCCACCTTCCTCCGGACTGCCGGATACCCCCTCTGAGCAGGGCTGTTCTCGGGTGAGCAGATCGGCCATGGGAGGGCAAAAGGCTGTCGCCGATGGCAAAGGGAAGTGGGGGCGGACAGGGGCCATTCGGCAAGGAAGGCTCAAATCGCTTCCAACACTCGACAGCCCTGCTGCATCCGCGCTGGTGAAGGCGTCCACTGGTCGAAGGGACGCACAACCGTCCCTCGTCCAGCGGACCAGAGGAGCTGGCATGAGCGAGATCGCAGGGCAGACCGGCCTCCGTGGCACACCCACAGCCGTCGTTCACGAGTCGTATTCGTTCGCCTGCATGCGCTGCGGGCACGGCTGGGAGCAGTCGTACGAGATAGAGCACCACACGGATGCCGAGGGGCACGAGTTCGTGCTGTACGTGGCGGACGGCAGGGTCGTGCCGTCGCCGCTGAGCAAGCCCAACTGCCACAACTGCGACGGCCACGTCGTGCGGATCATGCGCGCGGGGCAGGTCTCCTCGGTACGCGGCGCCGGACAGGGGCAGCACAGCGTGCCGCAGGCGGGCCCGGTCGAGTCGCCGGAGGTGCCCGCGGTGGCCCCCGTGGCCGCGGTGCCCAAGGAGCCGCACCACTGGCATCTGTCCGATCTGCTGCACCCGTTCCAGCGCAAGGCCGGCTGAGCGGAACAAGCGGATCGCCGGCGGGCGACGGCACGCCCCTTTCGTAGGATCGGGGCATGCCTTCGAACGCCGGCCAGAAGTCCAAGGACGACAAGAACACCGCACCGCCGCTTCCGGCACCCCTCGAGGTGCCCGTCGCCGACTCGCACACCCACCTCGACATGCAGTCGGGCACGGTCGAGGAGGGGCTCGCGAAGGCCGCGTCGGTGGGGGTGACGACCGTCGTCCAGGTCGGCTGCGACATCAAGGGCTCGCGCTGGGCCGCCGAGACCGCGGCCGCGCACGACAGCGTCCACGCCACCGTCGCCCTGCACCCCAACGAGGCCCCGCGGATCGTCCACGGCGACCCCGACGGCTGGTCGCGGCAGGGCGCCCGCACACCGGGCGGTGACGCGGCGCTGGATGCGGCCCTCGCCGAGATCGACCGGCTGGCCGCACTGCCCCAGGTGAAGGGCGTCGGTGAGACGGGCCTGGACCACTTCCGCACCGGCCCCGAGGGCAAGGCGGCCCAGGAACGGTCCTTCCGCGCCCACATCGAGATCGCCAAGCGGCACGGCAAGGCGCTCGTCATCCACGACCGCGACGCCCACGCCGACGTCCTGCGCGTGCTGAAGGAGGAGGGCGCACCCGAGCGCACCGTCTTCCACTGCTACTCCGGCGACGCCGAGATGGCCGGCATCTGCGCCCGCGAGGGCTACTTCATGTCCTTCGCCGGCAACGTCACCTTCAAGAACGCCCAGAACCTGCGGGACGCGCTCGCCGTCGCCCCCCTGGAACTGGTCCTCGTGGAGACCGACGCGCCCTTCCTGACCCCGGCGCCGTACCGGGGCCGGCCCAACGCGCCCTATCTGATCCCGGTCACGGTGCGTGCGATGGCCGCCGTGCGCGGCATCGACGAGGACACGCTGGCGACCGCCCTGGGCGCCAACACCGCCTGCGCCTTCGGCTACTGAGCACGCACGCGCGTACGGGCACCGTGGGTAGTCGCGTCGCTTTGGAGAGTGACGGTCGCTCCGCTAGGTTCTGGGGGCCCGATCCGGACCCCTCTGGCACCTCTGGAGCGTGTCGGCGTGAGCAAGTCGCAGTACGAGACGTTCGAGACGCACGAGCCGTACGGCCCTGACGTCTCGGTGGAGCCGTACGGCCGTGACATGTCCGTGCACAGCGCGGACACCCTGCCGTACGGGCTGTACGAGGACACCTACCGGCCCGCCTACGAGGCGCAGGCGTACTTCGTCGCCGATCCGGTGCTGCCCCGGCAGGGCGGAGGCGGGGGCGGCGGCGTGGGCGGCGGCACAGGCGTCGCGCAGGCCGGGAGCGCGCCGGAAGAAGAGGCGTGCGATGCCGAGATGCCCGCCGGAGTGAGCGGGCGTGCCGCGCGCCGGCGCAGGGCGCGTGGCGCCGAGCGCCCGGAATCCACCGTGCGCCGTCTGCTGCCGCAGGCGCTGGTCGTGGCCTTCCTGGCTGGCGGCACCACCGCGTTCATCGCCAACGACAAGGCGATCGAGCTGACCGTCGAAGGCAAGCAACGCACCCTGCACACCTTCGCCGACGACGTGCGCGAGCTGCTCGCCGAGGAGGGCGTACACGCGGGGGCGCACGACATGATCGTGCCCGCCCCCGGGACGGCGCTCGCCAGCGGTGACACCGTCGCCGTGCGCTACGGGCGCCCCGTCCGGCTCACGCTGGACGGGGAACGGCGCGAGGTGTGGACGACGGCGCACACGGTGGAAGGCGCGCTGGACGAGCTGGGGGTGCGCGCCGAGGGCGCGTACCTGTCAGCCTCGCGCTCCCAGCCCATCGGACGCGCCGGGCTCGCGCTCGACGTACGCACCGAGCGCGCCGTCACGATCATGGCGGACGGCCGGCCCCGCACCATCCGCACCAACGCAGCCACTGTCGGCGAGGCGATCGCGGAGGCCGGGATCATCCTGCACGGCCAGGACATCACCTCCGTCCCGCCGGCCAGCTTCCCGCGCGACGGACAGACGGTCACCGTGCTGCGGGTCAGCGGCGCCCGGGAGGTCCGCGAGGAGCAGATCCCGTTCGACGTGCAGCGGACCGAGGACCCCACCCTCTTCAAGGGCACCGAGGTCGTCGTCCAGCCCGGCCGGCCCGGACTGCGACGCGACACCTACCTGCTGCGCACCGTCAACGGGGTCAAGGAGAAACCGCGCCGGGAGACCTCCGAGGTGGTGCGCAAGCCACGCCCCCAGATCGTGAAGGTGGGCACCAAGCCGCGGCCGACCTCCGTGGCCGGCGCCGACGGTCTGAACTGGCACGGCCTCGCCGCCTGCGAGTCCGGCGGCCGTCCGGACGCGGTCGACCCCTCGGGGATGTACGGCGGGCTCTACCAGTTCGACACGCACACATGGCACAGCCTCGGCGGCAACGGACGCCCCCAGGAGGCATCGGCCGAGGAACAGACGTTCCGCGCGAAGAAGCTGTACGTGCGACGCGGGGCGACACCCTGGCCGCACTGCGGGGCGCGGCTGCACGGGTGAGCGCCGGGCGGGGGTGGTGTACGGGGTCGCGTACAGCCGGTGGTGGAGGGGGCTTCGTACCGCCCCGTACCCTTGTCCCGTGAGCAGCCCCTCCCCCGACGCCCTTCTCGGTCCCGCCGACATCCGCGAGCTGGCGGCCGCGCTCGGTGTCCGTCCCACCAAGCAGCGCGGCCAGAACTTCGTGATCGACGCCAACACGGTCCGCCGTATCGTCCGCACCGCCGGGGTCCGCGCCGACGACGTGGTCGTCGAGGTCGGCCCGGGGCTCGGGTCCCTCACGCTGGCGCTGCTGGAGGCCGCCGACCGGGTCACCGCCGTCGAGATCGACGACGTCCTGGCCGCCGCGCTGCCCGCGACCGTCGCCGCGCGCATGCCGGAGCGCGCCGACCGGTTCGCGCTGGTCCACTCCGACGCGATGCACGTCACCGAGCTGCCCGGCCCGGCGCCGACGGCCCTGGTGGCGAACCTGCCGTACAACGTCGCCGTCCCTGTGCTGCTGCACATGCTCGACACGTTCCCGGGCATCGAGCGCACGCTCGTCATGGTGCAGGCCGAGGTCGCCGACCGGCTGGCCGCCGCGCCCGGCTCCAAGGTGTACGGCGTGCCGTCCGTGAAGGCGAACTGGTACGCCGAGGTGAAGCGGGCCGGGGCCATCGGCCGCAACGTCTTCTGGCCCGCGCCCAACGTCGACAGCGGGCTGGTCTCGCTGGTCCGCCGGACCGAGCCGATCAAGACCACGGCCTCCAAGAAGGAGGTCTTCGCGGTCGTCGACGCGGCCTTCGCGCAGCGCCGCAAGACCCTGCGGGCGGCGCTCGCCGGCTGGGCCGGGTCCGCCGCCGCCGCCGAGGCCGCCCTGGTCGCGGCCGGGGTCTCGCCGCAGGCGCGCGGGGAGTCGCTGACGGTGGAGGAGTTCGCGCGGATCGCCGAACACAAGGACGCGTTCACCGAGCACGAGGAGAGCGGTCAGTGAGCGTCACGGTACGGGTGCCGGCCAAGGTCAACGTCCAGCTCGCGGTCGGCGCCGCGCGCCCCGACGGATTCCACGACCTCGCCAACGTCTTCCTCGCCGTCGGCCTGTACGACGAGGTCACCGTCACCCCGGCGGACGAGCTGCGCGTCACCTGCGCCGGCCCGGACGCCGACCAGGTCCCCCTGGACCGCACCAACCTCGCCGCGCGCGCCGCGATCGCGCTCGCCGCGCGCCGGGGCATCGAGCCGGCCGTGCACATCCACATCGCCAAGGACATCCCGGTCGCCGGCGGCATGGCGGGCGGCAGCGCGGACGGCGCGGGCGCGCTGCTCGCCTGCAACACGCTGTGGGGCACGGGTGCTTCGCGGGCCGAACTCCTCGCCATCTGCGCCGAGTTGGGCAGCGATGTGCCGTTCAGCCTGGTGGGGGGTGCGGCACTCGGGGTCGGGCGTGGAGAGCGGCTGACCGCCCTGGAGGTGGGCGGCACCTTCCACTGGGTGTTCGCGATGGCCGAGCGGGGGCTGTCCACTCCGGCCGTCTTCCGGGAGTTCGACCGGCTGGCGCAGGGGCGGGAGATTCCCGAGCCGGTGGCCTCGGCGGAGCTGCTGGAGGCGCTGGCGAAGGGTGACGTGGAAGCGCTCGCGGCGGCCGTGTCGAACGATCTTCAGCCTGCGGCCCTGTCCCTGTTCCCGGAGCTGGCGGACACGCTGGAGGCGGGGCGCGGGGCGGGTGCGCTCACGGCGCTGGTCTCCGGATCGGGGCCGACCACGGCCTTCCTCGCGCGTGACGCCGAGTCGGCGGAGAAGGTGGCTGCGGCGCTGCGGGCGTCCGCCACCTGCCGCACCGTACGGACGGCGGCGGGACCCGTGCCGGGGGCGACGCTCCTCTAGGGCGCCAGAGGACGTCAGAGGGCGTCGATGGCGGTCAGGTCGATGTCGATGTCGTGGGGGACACTGGCCTTGACGTGGTCGTGGTGGATGCCGGTCAGCGCGTACGTGCCGGTGGCCTCGCCGCGTTCGTACACCTGGACCACAGGGTGGTCGTCCTGGCCCCCCATCTCGACCAGCCAGAAGTGAGGGATCCCGGCCGCCGCGTACTTGTGCGGCTTGGAGTCACGGTCGCGGGCCTCGGAATCCGGCGAGACGACCTCGATCGCGAGCAGGACGTCGGCCGCCTTGAAGTGCGTCTGACGCCGGTCGGTGACGGCTTCGGCGCGCACCACGGAGATGTCCGGTTCGGGGCCGTTGCGCTTGTCGAGGACGACGGTCATCTCGCGCGCGACCTTCAGGTCGGACGGCAGCGTGCGGCGCAGGCCACTGACCAGCAGATCGATAGTGGCGAAGTGGAAGTAGCGCTGCGGACTCACGAAAACCAGGCTCCCGTCGATCAGCTCGGTGTGCGGCGGGAGATCCGGCAGCGTGAACAGGTCGTCCACGGTGTATCCGTCCTGGGGCGGCACCGGCCACTGCACCCGGGGCTTCACGGACTCGGCGGTCATGGTTCCTCCCATGGACGGGATCCTGCTGCCTGCCTCCACGGTAGCGGCCGCTTCCCGATCACGTCATCACAAAGAGTGACAACACCCTCGCGCCCCGCCCCCACCCCCACAGGCCCTAGGCTTGAAGGCTGACCGACCCCCGCGCACAGGAGTGAAATGGCCGTCAACCTGGTCAATGTCGAGAACGTCAGCAAGGTGTACGGCACACGTGCCCTGCTGGACGGCGTCTCGCTCGGTGTGTCGGAAGGGGACCGGATCGGCGTCGTCGGGCGCAACGGCGACGGCAAGACCACCCTCGTCCGGATGCTCGCCAAGCTGGAGGAGGCCGACAGCGGGCGCGTCACGCAGTCCGGCGGGCTGCGGCTCGGCGTGCTCACCCAGCACGACTCCCTCGACCCCGCCGCCACCGTCCGGCACGAGGTCATCGGCGATATGGCCGACCACGAGTGGGCCGGAAACGCCAAGGTCAGGGATGTGCTGACCGGTCTGTTCGGCGGGCTCGACCTGCCGGGGTTCCCCAAGGGGCTCGACACCGTCATCGGACCGCTGTCCGGTGGCGAGCGGCGCCGGATCGCGCTCGCCAAGCTGCTCATCGAGGAACAGGACCTGATCGTCCTCGACGAGCCCACCAACCACCTCGACGTCGAGGGCATCGCCTGGCTCGCGACGCACCTGCGCAGCCGGCGCTCGGCCCTCGTCTGTGTGACGCACGACCGGTGGTTCCTCGACCAGGTCTGCACGCGCATGTGGGACGTGCAGCGCGGCGACGTCTACGAGTACGAGGGCGGCTACTCCGACTACGTCTTCGCGCGCGCGGAGCGCGAGCGGATCGCCGCCACCGAGGAGGCCAAGCGGCAGAACCTGATCCGCAAGGAGCTGGCCTGGCTGCGGCGCGGCGCCCCCGCGCGTACGTCCAAGCCGCGCTTCAGGGTCGAGGCCGCCAACGAGCTGATCGCGGACGTCCCGCCGCCCCGCGACAGCTCGGAGCTGATGAAGTTCGCCTCCTCGCGGCTCGGCAGGACCGTCTTCGACCTGGAGGACATCACCGTCCAGGCCGGGCCGAAGGTGCTGCTCGAGCACGTCACCTGGCAGCTCGGTCCGGGCGACCGGATCGGCCTCGTCGGCGTCAACGGCGCCGGCAAGACCTCGCTGCTGCGGGCCATGGCCGAAGCGGCGCGCACGGAGGGCGAGGCGCAGCCGGCCGCCGGGCGCATCGCCGTCGGCAAGACGGTCAAGCTCGCCTACCTCTCCCAGGAGGTCGCCGAACTCGACCCCGCCCTGCGGGTCCTGGAGGCCGTCCAGCGGGTCCGCGAGCGCGTCGACCTCGGCAAGGGGCGCGAGATGACCGCCGGGCAGCTGTGCGAGACGTTCGGCTTCAACAAGGAGAAGCAGTGGACGCCGGTGGGCGACCTCTCCGGCGGTGAGCGCCGCCGGCTCCAGCTGCTGCGCCTGCTCATGGACGAGCCCAACGTCCTCTTCCTGGACGAGCCCACCAACGACCTCGACATCGAGACGCTCACCCAGCTGGAGGACGTCCTCGACGGCTGGCCCGGCTCGATGATCGTCATCTCCCACGACCGGTTCTTCGTGGAGCGCACGACGGACCGGGTGTTCGCCCTCCTCGGCGACGGCACCCTGCGGATGCTGCCGCGCGGTATCGACGAGTACCTGGAGCGGCGCCGGCGCATGGAGGAGGCGGTCGCCGCGCAGACCGCCGTGGCGCCCAAGCCGGTCACCGCCGAGAAGAGCGCCGCCGGCCAGCGCGTCGCCAAGAAGGAACTCCAGAAGATCGAGCGCCAGTTGGACAAGATCTCCGAGAAGGAGTCCAAGCTGCACGCCCAGATCGCCGAGAACGCCACCGAGTTCGCGAAGGTCGCCGACCTGGACGCGCAGCTGCGCGACCTCGCCGGGGAGCGCGAGGAACTGGAAATGCGCTGGCTGGAGCTGGCGGAGGACGCGTAGCGGGTCAGCGCGGAGACGGGTCAGCGCGGAGACGGGTCCGGGCGCGCGCACGCGTGCGCGGAGGCGTGCGCGTCGCCAAGTGCGGCGCGCACAACCAACCTTCGCGCCCCCACCCCCTCCTCGCGGTATGAACCAGCCACCACGCGCCCCCTCATCACCAGCGCGTCGCCGCGGGGCGCCCCCGCCCCGGACCGGCGCGCGGTGCTGGTGCGTGCGCTGCGTGAAGGGGGCGTGAAGGCGCGTAACGGCGGCATCACGGGCCGGTTCTCCCTTGGGAACAGGGGCGGATCCGAGCCCGTGCGCTGTCAGGGGCGGGTGATAGAAAGGGCCGTCTGAGAACTTTCTGAAGTAACGACCCAGGGTCCGTCAAGAACCTCAGGGCGTGGCTAAAAATCAGTGAACGAGGGGGAAGAGCGCTGATGACTCAGCCGCCCAACCAGCCGCCGCACGGCGGTTTCGGAGCGCCGCAGGACCAGCCACCGCAGGGCGGTTTCGGCCCGCCGAGCGCCCCGCAGAACCCTCCGGGTGCCCCGGGCGTGCCTCCCACACCTCCGCCGCCGGCCCAGCCGCCCGCGGCCCCGCCGCAGCCGCCCGCCGCACCGCAGCCCGGTTACGGCTACCCCCAGCAGCCGGGCCCGTACGGCGCCCCGGCCGCGCCCGGCACCCCCGGCCCCTACGGCTACCCGCAGCAGCCGCAGCAGCCGGGCCCCTACGGGGCGGCGCCCCAGCCCGGCTACGGCTATCCGCAGCAACAGCCGCCGTACCCGGGTGCGCCCGCCACCGGCCCTGCCAAGAAGAGGACGGCGCTGATCATCGGTGCCGCGGTGGCCGCGCTGCTCGTCATCGGCGGCACCGTGTACGCGGTCACCAGCGGTGGCGACGGCGGCAAGAAGAAGCCCGTCGCCCAGCAGAGCGACGACCCCAAGCACTCCGCCTCCGCCTCGCCGAGCGCGGCCGGCGGCGGTGACGACCCGGAGAACCTCAACGCGGGCCGCAAGGCCGGCGAGGCGAAGGTGCTCTGGTACCAGTCGGCGCCGGACGCGCCCGGCTCCGGTGCCGACGCGCCCGGTATGTGGGTCACCGGCAAGGCGGTGGTGAAGGCGGCCTACAAGCAGGTCTTCGCCTACGGCGTCGGCGACGGCAAGCCCGCCTGGGCACCGATCACCTTCCCGCAGAAGATCTGCGCGGTCACCTCGCAGAAGTCGGCCGACGACAAGGTCGTCGTGGCGTACATGAACGGCACCAGCAACAGCGCCAAGTGCAACCAGCTCCAGCAGATCGACCTCGCCACCGGCCAGAAGGGCTGGAGCGGCCAGGTCGCCGACGGCGGGCTGTTCGACAGCGCGCTCACCGTCGAGCTGACCGTGAGCGGCAAGACGCTGATGGTGGCCCGTTCGGAGTCGGGCACGGCGTACGACATCGACAGCGGCAAGAAGCTCTACGACAAGCAGAAGTACGGTTCGGCCTGCTTCCCGGCCGCGTACGCGGGCAGTGCGAGCCGGCTGATCCAGGTGGCCTCCTGCGGCGCCGGCGGGAACAACGAGCACGACGAGATCCAGGAGCTCGACCCGGCCACCGGCAAGGTCAAGTGGACCCAGGCGGTCAAGAAGGGCTGGCAGGTCTCCCGTACGTTCTCCGTCGACCCGCTGGTGGTCTACCTGACCAACCAGGACAAGAAGGCCTGGAACATCTCCACCTTCACCCAGGACGGCAAGTTCCGTTCGCAGGTCAAGGTCGACGAGAAGTTCGCCCCCGGCTGCGGCTGGGCGATCCTCGAACGCGATCTCCAGGGCTGTCAGGGCGTCGTCGCGGACGCCGGCACGCTGTACCTGCCGACGGACACCACCGGCAGCGCCAACGAGATCGTCGCGATCAGCCTCGCCGACGGCAAGGCGAAGTGGCGGGCCAAGTCCCCGGCGGACGAGCCGATGTACCCGATGAAGGAGGAGGGCGGCAAGCTCATCGCGTATGTGCAGCCGTCGTACGACACGGGCGGCCAGGTGGTCTCGATCCCGGTCACCGGCTCCTCCCACGCGACCACCAAGCTGCTGCAGAACCCGTCGGGCACGGCGCAGATCGAGGACACCTTCTTCGAAGGGGTCGTCGACTGGGAAGACGGGCGGTTCTTCATCTCCTCCGGCCGGCTGTCCGGCAACGACCAGACGAAGGAGAAGCTGATCATGGCATTCGGCAACTGAGCCGCCGCCTGCGCCTTCTTCTTCGCTCGTCCCCCGTCCTTGTGCCGTCCGGCCCTCCGAGCCTCACCGAGGTACCCGCGCCATGACCCAGCCGCCCCCTCCGCCGCCGAACCAGCCCCCGCAGCAGGGCGGTTTCGGCCCTCCGACCCCGCCCCCGAGCGCCCCTCAGGACCAGCCGACCGCCGCACCCCCGGCACCTCCAGCACCCCCGGCCCCGCAGCCGGGGTACGGCTACCCGCAGCAGCCTCCGGCCCCGCCGCAGCCCCAGCCGGGGTACGGCTACCCGCAGCAGGCCCCGGCCCCGCAGCCGCCGCAGCCCGGATACGGCTACCCCGGCGCGCAGCAGAACCCGTACGGGCAGCAGCCGGCCGCCCCCTACGGCGCCCCCGGGCCGCAGAGTCCGTACGGGCCCACGCAGCCGATGCAGGGCGCGCAGCCGGGCTACGGCTATCCGGGCCAGCCGCCGACCGTGCCGCTGCAGCCGGCGCCGGGCGGCGGCGGGCGGAACAACACGACGCTGCTCATCGTCGTCGCGGCGGTCGTCGCCATCGCGCTGATCGTCGGCGGTGGCATCTGGTACGCCGGTTCCTCCGGTGACGACGGCGAGAAGCACGACACCGCCTCCTCCAGCGGCGGTTCGGGCGGCGGGAACGACAAGGGCGGCACCGGGGGCACGTCCACCGGCGGCAAGGAGAAGGCACCCGCCGATCCGGCCTCCCACGTGCTCTTCCAGGTCCCGCTGCCCAAGGCGGACGACGTCGTCGCCACCTCCGGCTCATGGCTGACCGACAAGGTGTACGCGAAGAGCGGCATCGCCGAGGTCGTCGGCTACGACCCGGACAAGGGCACAAGGCTGTGGACGATCAAGCTGCCCGGCCCGGTCTGCGCGGCCAGTGACCACGTCGGCTCGGGGGACCGGACGGCGATCGCCTACCAGCCGAAGACGCCCGGGAAGAACTCCTTCGCGGGCTGCACCCAGATCGCCGCGATCGACCTCGACGCGGGCAAGAAGCTGTGGACGAAGTCGGTCGACTCCGGTGACACGCCGATCAGTTTCCAGAATGTGACGGTCGCTCAGCACACCGTCGCGGTCGGCAGCACCAGCGGCGGCGCCGCGTTCGACCTCGACTCCGGCAAGCTGCTGTGGCAGCCCAAGCCGGACGACACCTGCTACGACGACGGCTACGCCGGCGGCGCCAAGCTGGTCGCGGTGCGCAAGTGCGGTCAGTACGACAGCCCGGAGCTGCACATCCAGAACATCGACCCCCGGACGGGGAAGGTGATCGCCGAGTACAAGATGGACGCGGGCATCCAGTACGCCTCCGTCGTCTCCACCGACCCGCTGGTGGTGGCGGCCAACGTCGGTGACAACGCGACCACCGGCAGCGGTGTCTCGGACTACTTCTCCATCGACGACAAGACGGGCAGGCTGCTCGCCCACATCTCCGCGCCCAGCGACACCTACGGGGGCCGCTGCGACGGCATCACCCAGGTCGACGGCTGCAAGGAGATCGTCGCGGGCAACGGCAAGCTGTACGTGCCGACTGCGCAGCACGACGGTTCCAGCGACGGCAGCCAGACCAACGACATCGTCGCCTTCGACCTGAACACCGGCAAGCAGACCGGCCAGCGTGCCGCGGCCGGCGACGGCTACCAGCTGTCCCCGCTGCGCATGGACGGCGGCAACCTGATCGCCTACAAGCGGCCGCCGTACGACAAGGGCGGCGAGATCGTCAGCATCGACGGCGGCAGCTTCAAGTCGACCAAGCTGATGGAGAACCCCGCGACGTCGGACGAGCGCGCGGCGGAGACCAGCATGCTGCCGGACTCCGCGGAGTTCCTCTTCGGCGACGGCCGTCTGTTCATGTCGGCGGTGTTCGCGCACAAGCCGTACGCCGCGGGCGGCAAGGAGTATCTGGTGGTGGCGTTGGGTACGAGCGGCTGAGACTCTCGCCCGAATGGGTGACATACCGAGAAGTGCCCCGGATTTCATCGATCCGGGGCACTTCTCATCAGGAGGGGCAGCGCTACGTCGAACAAGCGTGTAGCTTCCGGGGGCATGAAGGGCGAGGTGCCGGGGGGCCCTCTGTCCTTGTGGACCGGTGGACGTCCATAGTGGGGCGTCCATGGGGGGACTGGGGGGTGGCTCTATGGGAGTACGGCTCATGGTCGTCGACGACCATCGCCTGCTCGCGGAGGCGCTGGCGTCGGCGCTCAAGCTGCGCGGGCACCGGGTGCTCGCCGCCGCGGCGCCGGCCGCGGGCGCGGCGGACCTGGTGATCGCGCGCGCACCGGAGGTGTGTCTGCTGGGCACGGCGGCACCGGCCGAACCGGGGGCCTTCGACCCGGTGGCGAAGATCAAGCGGGAGCGGCCACAGGTGGCGGTGCTGGTGCTCGGCCCGGTGCCGTCGCCGCGGGGCATCGCGGCGGCGTTCGCGGCGGGGGCGTCGGGGTACGTCCGGCACGACGAGCGGATCGAGGGCGTCGAGCGGGCCATCATGAAGGCGCGCGCGGGCGAGGCGGCGGTGGCTCCGCAGTTGCTCCAGGGCGCGTTCGGGGAACTGCTCAACCCCGCTGCCCAGCCCGATGACGAGGCACAGCGGCTGCTGGAGATGCTCACGCCGCGAGAGGTGGAGGTCCTGGTCCGGGTGGCCGACGGCGAGGACACCCGCCTGATCGCGGCCGGCATGGGCATCGCCCCGAGCACCGCGCGTACCCATGTGCAGCGCGTACTGATGAAGCTGGGCGTGGGTTCGAGACTGGAGGCGGCGGCACTGGCCGCTCGGACGGGCCTGCTGGACCGGGCGGGCCCGGTGGACTCCGGTCCCGGATAAGCGGTCCGTCAGGGCCGCGGGGCTGTGTCGACATGCGGCTCCGCCGCGGGGCGCGACCAGCCACGACGCACCCGCGGCCGGGGACGGTCCGCGCCTCTACGGCGGAACCGTCCCCCGGCCGGCGGTCACTCCTGCGGCGAATCCTCCTGAGGAAGCGGCTGAGGCGCTGTGGGCCGGAGCTTCAGCCAGGCCAGGAAGAAGATGCCCAGGAGCAGCATGCCCATGCCGGTCCAGAGGTTGATGTTGACGCCCTGGGCCTTGTCGATGGCGGCCCGGGAGTCGGTGATGCCGGTGATCGTGACGATGACGCCGTACAGCACGAACAGGCCGCCGATGATGCGGCGCAGGTCGAAGATGCGGGCCGCGGTCGCGGACTTGCTCTCCAGCTCGGTGACTTCCCGCTGGACGTCCGCCTCGCCGTAGTGGAAGCCCTCGTGCTCGCGGTCGGAGTGCTCGTTGTCGCTCATGATGTGCTCGGTCCTTCCGCGTCAGAAAGAGAACGGGATGTAGCAGGCGGCAGCCAGGACGACCGCGCCCCAGCCCAGCAGGGCCGGCTTGCGGTACCAGGCGTCGTCGCCGGCGGCGGGCGCCTCGGACATGCCGGGGGACCGGGTGCCGTAGACCAGGCCCCGCAGTTCCTCGGCCGGCTTCGGCTTGGTGAAGAACGACACCGCGACCATCACGACCGCACCCGCGACGAAGCCCGCGATCGCGGAGACGAAGTTGGCGCCCTGGTCGGTGGGGATCGAGATGATGCCCTTCTTGTAGAGCACGAAGTAGTTGACCATCGCGGTCACGGTGCCGGCGAGCAGGCCCCAGAAGCCGGACTTGGCGGACGCGCGCTTCCAGAACATGCCGACGATGAAGACGACGAACATCGGCACGTTGAAGAAGGAGAACAGCGTCTGCAGATAGCTCATGATGTTCGAGAACGAGGACGCCAGGAACGCCGTACCGACCGACGCGGCCACACCGATCGCGGTGATCAGGCGGCCGAAACGGACGTAGTACGCGTCCTCGCGGCCCCGCACCACGTACTTCGCCCAGATGTCGTTCGTGAACACCGTGTTGAACGACGACACGTTCGCCGCCATGCCCGCCATGAAGGCCGCCAGCAGACCGGTGACCGCGATGCCGAGCACGCCGTTGGGCAGCAGTTCCTGCATCAGGTACGGGATGGCGTCGTTGTACTGCAGGCCCGAGCCGGAGGTGCCGATCGTGGGCACGAGCGCGGCGGCGACCAGGCCCGGGATCATCACCAGGAAGACGATGAAGATCTTCGGGTAGGCGGCGATCAGCGGGGTCCGCTGCCCGGCGGAGAGGTTCTTCGCGGACAGGGCGCGCTGCACCTCGGCGAAGTTCGTCGTCCAGTAGCCGAAGGAGAGGACGAAGCCGAGGCCCAGGACGATGGTCAGCCAGTTCGCGCCGAGCGGGTTGGTGCTGCCGATGCCGGTACCGCCCCACGCGGTCGTGAAGTTGTGGCCGTGAGTGGCGGTGAGCTTGTCGGTCAGCCCGCCCCAGCCGCCGACCTTCTTCAGGCCGAGAATGGTGATCGGGATGAGGGCGGCCAGGATCACGAAGAACTGGAGCACCTCGTTGTAGATCGCGGAGGACAGACCGCCCAGCGTGATGTACGCCAGCACGAACGCGCCGGCCACCACGATGGCGACCCACTGCGGCCAGCCCAGCAGCGCCTCGACGACGATCGCGAGGGCGTAGAGGTTGACGCCCGCGATCAGGATGGCGGCGAACGCGAACAGGATCGAACTGAGCAGGTGGGCGGCCCGGTCGAAGCGCAGCAGCAGGAACTCGGGGACCGAGCGGACCTTGCTGCCGTAGTAGAAGGGCATCATCACCAGGCCCAGGAAGACCATGGCGGGGATGGCGCCGATCCAGTACCAGTGCACGGTGTAGGCGCCGTACTGGGCGCTGTTGGCGGCCATGCCGAGGATCTCGGTGGCCGCCAGGTTCGCCGAGATGAAGGCGAGGCCGGTGATCCAGGCGGGCAGCGAGCGTCCGGAGAGGAAGAAGTCGAGGCTGGTCTTCACCGAGCGGCGGGCGGCGAGGCCGATGCCGAGCACGACGACGAAGTAGATCGCCAGGATCGTGTAGTCCAGCCAGTTGACGGGGAGCTGTAGCCCCGCCGCCAGATACGTGGGTCCGTATGTGGGGGTTTGCATGAGCACTCGCTTCGTTGCGCGAACTGATCCACCGCGGAACCTACGCCTCCGCGTTTAGTAATTGAACACTTCTGTTGGTGTTCTTTGTTTGATTGTGATGATCCTGGGGGTGGTGGGTTGTGGTCTGTTATGTTTGATTGTGTTGAGTGATTGGGTGCGGGACGTAGAGGAGTCCGGCGTTGAAGAAGACCTCGACACGGCTGGCCGACGGTCGTGAGCTGATCTATTACGACCTTCGGGACGACACCGTGCGGGACGCCGTCGACCGCCGTCCCCTGGACCGCACGGTGACCACCTCCGAGATCCGCCGGGACGTGCTGCTCGGCGACTCGGTCGCGATCGCCTCGCACCGCCAGGGCCGCACGTACCATCCGCCGGCCGACGAGTGCCCGCTGTGCCCGACGCAGGGCGAGCGGCTCAGCGAGATCCCGGACTCGTCGTACGACGTCGTCGTCTTCGAGAACCGCTTCCCCTCCCTGGCCGGCGACTCCGGCCGCTGCGAGGTCGTCTGCTTCACCTCCGACCACGACGCCTCCTTCGCCGACCTCACCGAGGAGCACGCGCGGCTCGTGCTGGACGCGTGGACGGACCGCACCTCGGAGCTGTCGCATCTGCCCTCCGTCGAGCAGGTCTTCTGTTTCGAGAACCGGGGCGAAGAGATCGGCGTGACCCTGGGCCATCCGCACGGGCAGATCTACGCCTACCCCTTCACCACCCCGCGCACCGCGCTGATGCTCCGCTCGCTCGCCGCGCACCGGGAGGCGACCGGCGGGGAGAACCTGTTCGACGCGGTCCTGGAGCGCGAACTCGCCGGTGAGCGGGTCGTCCTTGAGGGTGAACACTGGGTCGCCTTCGTGCCGTACGCGGCGCACTGGCCCTACGAGGTCCACCTGTACCCGAAGCGTCGCGTGCCCGACCTGCTCGCGCTCGACGAGGCCGCACGCACAGAGTTCCCCCAGGTCTATCTGGAACTCTTGAGGCGCTTCGACCGGATCTTCGGCGAGGGTGAGCCTGCGACGCCGTACATCGCGGCCTGGCACCAGGCCCCGTTCGGCGTGCTGGAGGAGTTCGACGGTGTCACGCGCGACGACTTCGCGCTCCACCTCGAGCTTTTCACCATCCGCCGCACTTCCGGCAAGCTGAAGTTTCTCGCGGGTTCCGAGTCCGGCATGAGTGTGTTCATCAACGACGTGCCGCCGGAGCGCGCGGCCGAGCGACTGCGAGAGGTAGCGAGTTCATGAAGTACCTGGTGACGGGTGGGGCGGGTTACGTCGGCAGCGTGGTGGCCCAGCACCTGCTGGAGGCCGGCCACGAGGTCACGGTCCTCGACAACCTCTCCACGGGCTTTCGGGCGGGCGTGCCCGCGGGCGCGGCGTTCATCGAGGGCGACATCCGCGACGCCGCCAAGTGGCTCGACCCCTCCTACGACGGCGTGCTGCACTTCGCCGCGTCCTCGCAGGTCGGCGAGTCGGTGGTGAAGCCGGAGAAGTACTGGGACAACAACGTCGCCGGTTCCCTGGCCCTGCTCGGCGCGATGCGCGACGCACATGTCCGCAAGCTCGTCTTCTCCTCCACGGCGGCGACGTACGGCGAGCCGCAGCAGGTCCCGATCGTCGAGAGCGCCCCGACGCAGCCGACCAACCCCTACGGCGCCACCAAGCTGGCCGTCGACCACATGATCACGAGCGAGGCGAACGCCCACGGTCTGGCGGCGGTCAGCCTCCGCTACTTCAACGTGGCCGGGGCCTACGGCACGTACGGCGAGCGCCACGACCCCGAGTCGCACCTCATCCCGCTGGTCCTCCAGGTCGCGCAGGGCCGCCGCGACGCGATCTCGGTGTACGGCGACGACTACGCGACCCCCGACGGCACCTGCGTGCGCGACTACATCCACGTGGCGGATCTCGCGCAGGCGCATCTGCTGGCCCTGAAGGCCGCGGCCGCGGGCGAGCACCTGATCTGCAACCTCGGCAACGGCGAGGGTTTCTCCGTCCGCGAGGTCATCGAGACGGTCCGCCAGGTCACCGGCCACCCGATCCCCGAGATCGTGGCCCCGCGCCGCGGCGGCGACCCGGCCGTCCTGGTCGCCTCGGCGGAGGCGGCCCGCGAGAAACTGGGCTGGAACCCGTCCCGCGCGGACCTCGCGGGGATCGTCGCGGACGCCTGGGAGTTCGCACAGCACATCGCGAAGGAGCACTAGTGGGGGCACAGCAGGTCGCGGAGCGCTTCGCCGAGCTGTACGGCGGCGAGCCGGAGGGGGTGTGGGCGGCGCCGGGCCGGGTCAACCTGATCGGCGAGCACACCGACTACAACGACGGCTTCGTCATGCCGTTCGCGCTGCCGCACCGGACCATCGCGGCGCTCTCCCGCCGCACCGACGGCGTCCTGCGCCTGCACTCGGCGGACATCGAGGGCGGCGTGGCTCAGCTGCGGCTGGACGCCCTGGCCCCGCAGAGCGACGACGACTGGACCGCGTACCCGGCGGGCGTGGTCTGGGCCCTGCGCGAGGCCGGCCACGAGATCACCGGCGCGGACGTCCATCTGTCCTCGACGGTCCCGACCGGCGCGGGCCTGTCGTCGTCGGCGGCCCTGGAGGTCGTGATCGCCCTGGCCCTGAACGACCTGTACGAACTCGGCCTCCAGCGCTGGCAGCTGGCCCGCCTGTGCCAGCGCGCCGAGAACGTCTACGTCGGCGCGCCGACCGGCATCATGGACCAGACGGCGTCCGCGTGCTGCGCGCAGGGCCACGCGCTCTTCCTCGACACCCGCGACCTGTCCCAGCAGCAGATCCCCTTCGACCTCGCGGCCGAGGGACTGCGCCTGCTGGTCGTGGACACCCAGGTCAAGCACGCGCACAGCGGCGGCGAGTACGGCAAGCGCCGGGCCGGCTGCGAGAAGGGCGCGGCCCTGCTCGGCGTCGACGCCCTGCGCGACGTCGCCTTCGCCGACCTCGACGCGGCGCTGGAGCGGCTGGGCGACGAGGAGGAGGTACGGCGTCTGGTCCGGCACATCGTGACGGAGAACCACCGGGTCGAGCGCGTCGTGGCCCTCCTCAGGGCCGGCGACACCCGCGCCATCGGCCCGGTCCTCACCGAGGGCCACGCCTCCCTGCGCGACGACTTCCGCATCTCCTGCCCGGAGCTGGACCTGGTCGTCGACACGGCCCTCGCCGCCGGTGCGCTGGGCGCCCGGATGACCGGCGGCGGCTTCGGCGGCTCGGCGATCGTCCTCACGGAGGCCACCGAGGTGGACACCCTGACGAAGGCGGTCGAAGCAGCCTTCGCGGCGGCGGACTTCACGGCCCCGCGGGTCTTCGAGGCCGTGCCGTCGGCGGGGGCTCGGCGACTGGTCTGAGTCCGTGCCAACCTGGTCGGCCCGCACACCGGTGCGGGCCGACGGTCTTTCGGAGGAGGCGCGGGCGGATGGACGCCGACGCGATACGGTCCCGCTTCGACGGACGAGGGCAGGTCGCACTCCGGCTGGACGCGGGGAGCAGAGCCCTGGCCGGGCAGATCGCGCACGCGCTCGGGTACGAGCCGACCTCCGTGGAGCATCACGGAGGCGCCACGGTCGAGGCCTTCGGCGTCCGGTCCCGACGCGGCGTCCGCTACGTCCTGCACTTCCGGCGCGACGACGACCCCCGGGCCCGCCGCCGCGCCGAGCTGACCGTCGAGCGGCTGCGGGCGGGCGGACCGCTGCTGCCGGACGGCGCGCTGGAACCCCCCGCGCCACCGCCCCCCGCTCCCGCACCACCCCTCGTACCCCGGCCGCCGCGGCCCCGCCCCCGGCGCTCGCCGGAACCCCAGCCGCCGCCACCCGCGCCGACGGGCCCGCCCGGCCCCCGGATCCCGCCGCGTCCGGCGTATCCGCCAGCACCTCCGCCGCCGGGCCGGCCGGGTGCCGGGAGCCCGCCGGCGTCGCGGTGAGCCCGGGCAGGTCACTGCAGCAGCTTCGTCAGCGTGTACTCCGTGATCCCCGGCGGATAGTCGGGGATCACGCACACCACCTCGTAGCCCTGCTTCTCGTAGAAGCGCGGGGCCTGGAAGTCCCAGGTCTCCAGGCGGGCCGAGGTGCAGGCGCGGGCGGTGGCGGCGATGTGCTCCGCCTTCGCCAGCAGGTGCGAGCCCAGCCCCGTGCCGCGGTGGGTGGTGTCGACCCACAGGTAGGTGATGTGCAGCCAGGTCGCCCAGGTGTGGCCGACGAGGCCGCCCGCCAGGCCGCCGTACTCGTCCAGGGCCCAGACGTGCAGGGGGACTTCACGTTCGCCGGGTGTGCCGCGCAGGGCCGCCAGCACCGGGGACGCCGCCGTGTTGGTGTCGCGGAGGCGTGAGCGGAGCAGATCGCGTCGAGCCTTGTCGACTTTCGCCTCAATACGAAACATGCGGCACACGATAAACGCGCCCGACGGCCAGTTCTGTAAATCTCCTTCCGCTGCGTGCTCGCATCCGTACTCTGAGGAGCAGCATCGGTGGGGGCCGGTGCTGATCAGGGGGCGAGGCATGCGGGTACGGCGCCCGCGGTGGGGGTAGCAGTTCTCCGCGACGGCGGCGGCCGCGCGGCGCGCGCTCTTTCCGTGGCTGTCGTACCCGTGCGGTTCGTCGTTCTCCGGGTTTTCCCGGTCTTCCGGGCCGGCCGACGGCCGGGCCTTTCCAAACCTTGGGTATCCCCTGCTCCACGCGGAGCCTGGGGAAGGGGGTTACGTGGTTCGTATCCGAGTCCTGGTCGTGGACGACCACCGCATCTTCGCCGAGTCGCTCGCCGCCGCCCTGGCCGCAGAGCCGGACGTCGACGTCTCGGCCGCGGGCAGCGGCCCCGCCGCGCTGCGCTGCCTGGAGCGCGCTGCCGGGGAGGGCCGCCGCTACGACGTCCTGCTGGTCGACGCCGACCTGGGCGGCACCGTGCCGGGCAGCCGGCCCGCCGTGCCGGTGCAGGAGGGCAACGCGGAGGGACTGGTCGACGGGATCTCGCTCGTCACCGGCGTGCGGGCCGCACAGCCCGCCGTGCGGATCGTCGTGCTCGCCGAGCGGGACGATCCCCGTCGGGCGGCGCTCGCGCTGCAGGCCGGCGCCTCGGGCTGGGTCGCCAAGGACTGCTCGCTGTCCCGGCTGCTGACGGTGATCCGGGGAGTGCTGCGCGACGAGACGCATCTGCCGCCCGCGCTGCTCACCGGCGTCCTGAAGGAGCTGACGGCCGCGCGTCGGCACCGTACCGAGAGCGAGCGGCTGGTGGAGTCCCTCACGCCCAGGGAGCGGGAGGTGCTGCGCTGCATGGTCGCAGGCCTCGGCCGCAAGGCCGTCGCCGAGCGGCTGTTCCTCTCCCCGCACACCGTGCGCACCCATATGCAGAACGTCCTCGGCAAGCTGGGCGTCCACTCCACGCTGGCCGCCGTGGCGCTCGCCCGGCGCGCGGGCGTGGGACCGGCCGACCTAGCCGGGGATGTTGTCGAACGGGGCGGTCAACTGGCGTAGCAGCCCGGCGAGTTCCGCACGCTGGGCGCGGGACAGCTCGGCGAGGATCGCCCGCTCCTGCTCCAGCAGACCCGCGAGCGCCTGGTCGGCGCGGTCCCGGCCGGTGTCGGTCAGGCGCACCAGCACACCCCTGCGGTCGCTCGGATCGGGCAGCCGCTCCACCAGGCCCTTCTTGGCCAGCCGGTCGATCCGGTTGGTCATCGTGCCCGACGTGACCAGCGTCTGCGTCAGCAACTGGCCGGGGGAGAGCTGATACGGCGTGCCCGCGCGCCGGAGTGCGGTCAGGACGTCGAACTCCCAGGGCTCCAGCTGGTGCTCGGAAAAGGCGAGCCGGCGTGCGCGGTCCAGGTGCCGGGCCAGCCTGCTCACCCGGCTGAGCACTTCCAGTGGCTCCACGTCGAGGTCCGGGCGCTCCCGGCGCCACGCTGCGACCAGCCGATCGACCTCGTCCTCCATGGAGATCAGTGTAGTGGTTGTGTCGACATGAAGTCTCTTGATATCGAGTCTCTTGACATCAAGATATACGCAAGGGGAGAGTGGAGGCATGACGAACTCCACGACCAACCCCGTCTGGGATCCCGAGCAGTACCTGCGGCACGCCGGTCACCGGGCCCGTCCCTTCGCCGACCTCCTCGCCCGCGTCCCCGCCCTCCCCGCGGCGGCGCCGCGCATCGCCGACCTCGGCTGTGGGCCCGGCAACGTCACCGTCCTGCTCACCGCACGCTGGCCGGGCGCGCACGTCACCGGGTACGACAACTCGCCGGAGATGCTCGACGCGGCCCGCACCGGCCACGAGGGCCCCACGGCCGGGGGTGGCCGGCTGGACTTCGCCCATGCCGACGTGCGCACCTGGACGCCCGGGGAGCCGTACGACCTGATCGTCTCCAACGCGACCCTGCAGTGGGTGCCGGGCCACGCCGACCGGTTCGCCGACCTCGTCGCGGGCCTGCGCCCCGGCGGCACCTTCGCCTTCCAGGTGCCCGACAACGTCGACGCCCCGCTGCACGCCCTGATGCGCGACCTCGCCGGCACGCCCCGCTGGAAGGCCCGCCTCGCCGACGTCCTGCGCCGCACCGACTCCGTACACGCCCCCGGCGTCTATCTGGACCGCCTCGCCCGCCTCGGCTGCGCGGCCGACGTCTGGCAGACGACGTACTTCCACGTCCTTCGGGGCGAGGACCCGGTCCTGGACTGGGTGAAGGGCACCGGCCTGCGGCCCGCCCTGACCGTGCTCGCCGACGATCCCGAGGCGCGGGACGCGTTCGTCGCCGAGTACCGGGACCTGCTGCGGGCGGCCTACCCGAGCGCGCCGTACGGCACGGTCCTGCCGTTCCGCCGGCTGTTCGCCGTCGCCGTGAAGGAGGCCTGAGGATGCTGGTCGCGGTCGATCATGTGCAACTGGCGGCCCCGCCCGGATCGGAGGACGCGCTGCGGGCGTACTACGCCGACGTCCTCGGCATGGCGGAGGTCCCCAAGCCGCCGGCCCTGGCAGCGCGCGGCGGCTGCTGGTTCGCGGCGGGGCCCGTCCAGCTCCACCTCGGCATCGAGAATCACTTCCGGCCGGCGAAGAAGGCGCATCCCGGGCTGCGGGTCCAGCGGATCGAGGCGTACGCGGCCCGGCTCGCCTCCCTCGGCGCCCCGGTGACCTGGGACGACGACCTCCCGGGCCATCTGCGCTTCTACTCGGAGGATCCGGTGGGCAACCGGCTGGAGTTCCTGGAGCCGGTCAGGCCGTCCGGCCGGGGTGAGTGACGAGGACGCGGATCACGTGCGTGCGGTTCGAAGCAGATCCCGTGGGGCACGGCCTTTCGAGCCCCGGTCGCCTGCGGCGAGCCGAGGAGCGCGGCCGCAAGACCTGGTCGGTGAGGGCGATGGTCTCGCTCAGCTCTTCCGGTGCCCTATCAACCGCGGCTTCTGCTCCAGACCGTCCAGCCCGTGCCACGCCAGGTTCACCAGATGCGCCGCGACCTCCGCCTTCTTCGGGCGGCGTACGTCCAGCCACCACTGGCCGGTCAGGGCGACCATGCCGACCAGCGCCTGCGCGTACAGCGGGGCGAGCTTCGGGTCGAAGCCGCGGGACTTGAACTCGCGGCCCAGGATGTCCTCCACCTGCGTGGCGATGTCCGAGATCAGCGAGGCGAAGGAGCCCGTGGACTGGGGGATGGGGGAGTCGCGGACCAGGATGCGGAAACCGTCCGTGTACTCCTCGATGTAGTCGAGCAGGGCGAACGCCGCCTGCTCGCACAGTTCGCGGGGGTGCCCGGCGGTCAGCGAGCCGGTCACCATGTCCAGCAGGCGCCGCATCTCGCGGTCGACCACCACCGCGTACAGCCCCTCCTTGCCGCCGAAGTGCTCGTACACCACCGGCTTGGACACCCCGGCCTTCGCCGCGATCTCCTCCACCGACGTGCCCTCGAAGCCCTTCGCCGCGAACAGGGTGCGACCGATCTCCAGCAGCTGCTGGCGGCGCTCGGCGCCGGTCATACGGGTCCGGCGGGTCCGCCGCTGCTTGTCGTTGCCGGAGGTGCTGCTGGAGTCGGTCGCCACGGCGTCAATCATGCCGCCTCGGCGCCTGCCTTCCGGCTCCGGGAGCCGTCATCAGCGGAGATACGGCGCGAATCGATACGGGAGCGTGACGGCCAGCGCACGTCGTACGCCCAGCCGAGCAGCTCGAAGATCCGGATGAAACGGGCCGAGGAGTCGATTTGGCCGCGCATCACCCCGTGCCGCGCCGAGGTCTGGTCGGCGTGGTGCAGGTTGTGCCAGGACTCACCGCAGGACAGGACCGCCAGCCACCACACGTTGCCCGAACGGTCGCGCGACTTGAACGGCCGCTTGCCCACCGCGTGACAGATCGAGTTGATCGACCACGTCACATGGTGCAGCAACGCGACCCGGACGAGTGAACCCCAGAAGAAACCGGTGAACGCGCCCCACCAGGACATCGTCGCCAGCCCGCCGATCAGCGGCGGCAGCGCCAGGGACACCGCCGTCCACATCACGAACTGGCGCGAGATCGCCCGGATGGCCGGGTCCTTGACCAGGTCCGGCGCGTACTTTTCCTGCGAGGTCTGCTCTTCGTCGAACATCCAGGCGATATGGGCCCACCACAGGCCCTTCATCAGCGCCGGGACCGTCTCCCCGAACCGCCACGGCGAATGCGGGTCGCCCTCGGCGTCCGAGAACTTGTGGTGCCTGCGGTGATCGGCCACCCAGCGCACCAGGGGGCCCTCGACGGCCAGCGACCCCATGATCGCCAGCGCGATCCTGAGCGGCCGCTTGGCCTTGAACGAACCATGGGTGAAGTACCGGTGGAAACCGATCGTGATGCCGTGGCACCCCAGGAAGTAGAAGAAGACCAGCAGGCCCAGATCGAGCCAGCTCACCCCCCAGCCCCAGGCCAGCGGCACGGCCGCCACCAGTGCCAGGAACGGCACGACGATGAACAGGAGCAGCGTGATCTGCTCGATCGAACGCTTCTGCTCGCCGCCCAGCGTGGCGGGGGAGGTGGAGGTGTCGGTGGCCTTGCGGGCTTCGTCGATCACATCGGAACTCGAGGTCATGCGCGTCCCCTGTGGGGTCGAGGGTCGGGGCAGATCGCCGGGCCGCCGGGACCGGGCGGAAGTCGACGGTACTTCCCTACGGTTCCGTAACCTACGGCGTCGTAAGTATGGCAGCGTGTCGCGCGGCGGCAAGAGCCCGGGAGTCTGCGCGTCCGCATGGACACCTATCCTTGAACTCGGTCGGACAGCGCGGTCCGCTGAAGTTTCCTTCCCGGACGCTCCGGCCCGTATGCGGCGCCCGCCGCGTGGCAGGCGGACGGGTTCCCTCCCAGACGAGCTTCAACACTGCAAGGAGCCGCACCTGTGAGCAGTGCCGACGACCAGACCACCACGACCGGCAGCGAGCTGCGCGCCGACATCCGCCGCCTGGGTGATCTCCTGGGCGAGACCCTCGTACGGCAGGAAGGCGCCGAGCTCCTCGAACTGGTCGAGAAGGTCCGCCGACTCACCCGCGAGGACGGCGAGGCCGCCGCCGAGCTGCTGCGGGGCACCGAACTGCAGACCGCGGCCAAGCTGGTCCGCGCCTTCTCCACCTACTTCCACCTCGCCAACGTCACCGAGCAGGTGCACCGCGGCCGCGAGCTGCGCGCCCGGCGCGCCGCCGAGGGCGGCCTCCTCGCCCGCACCGCCGACCGGCTCAAGGACGCCGACCCCGAGCATCTGCGGCAGACCGTCCAGAACCTCAATGTCCGCCCGGTCTTCACCGCCCACCCCACCGAGGCCGCCCGCCGGTCCGTCCTCAACAAGCTCCGGCGCATCGCCGCGCTCCTGGACACCCCCGTCCTCGACTCCGACCGCCGCCGCCACGACGTCCGCCTCGCCGAGAACATCGACCTGGTGTGGCAGACGGACGAGCTGCGCGTCGTACGGCCCGAGCCCGCCGACGAGGCCCGCAACGCCATCTACTACCTCGACGAGCTGCACTCCGACGCGGTGGGTGACGTCCTGGAGGACCTGACGGCCGAGCTGGAGCGGGTGGGCGTGAAGCTGCCCGACGACACCCGCCCCCTCACCTTCGGCACCTGGATCGGCGGCGACCGCGACGGCAACCCCAACGTCACCCCCCAGGTCACCTGGGACGTCCTCATCCTCCAGCACGAGCACGGCATCAACGACGCCCTGGAGATGGTCGACGAACTGCGCGGCCTGCTCTCCAACTCCATCCGTTACACCGGCGCCACCGACGAGCTCCTCGCCTCCCTCGACGCCGACCTGGCGCGGCTGCCCGAGATCAGCCCCCGCTACAAGCGCCTCAACGCCGAGGAGCCCTACCGGCTCAAGGCCACCTGCGTCCGGCAGAAGCTGGAGAACACCAAGCACCGCCTCGCCACGGGCACCCCGCACGAGGACGGCCGCGACTACCTCGGCACCAGCGAGCTGCTGAGCGACCTGCGCCTCATCCAGACCTCGCTGCGCGAGCACCGGGGCGGCCTCCTCGCCGACGGCCGGCTCGGCCGCGTCATCCGCACCCTGGCCGCCTTCGGCCTCCAGCTCGCCACCATGGACGTCCGTGAACACGCCGACGCCCACCACCACGCCCTCGGCCAGCTCTTCGACCGCCTCGGCGAGGAGTCCTGGCGCTACGCCGACATGCCCCGCGAGTACCGCGCCAAGCTCCTCGCCAAGGAACTCAGGTCGCGCAGGCCGCTGGCCCCCACCCCCGCGCCCGTCGACGTGGCCGGCGCCAAGACCCTCGGCGTCTTCGAGACCGTCAAGAAGGCCCTGGAGATCTTCGGCCCCGAGGTCATCGAGTCCTACATCATCTCCATGTGCCAGGGCGCCGACGACGTCTTCGCCGCCGCCGTCCTCGCCCGCGAGGCCGGATTGATCGACCTGCACGCCGGCTGGGCCAAGATCGGCATCGTGCCGCTGCTGGAGACCACCGACGAGCTGCGCGCCGCCGACACCATCCTCGAGGACATGCTCTCCGACCCGTCCTACCGGCGCCTGGTCGCGCTGCGCGGCGACGTCCAGGAGGTCATGCTCGGCTACTCCGACTCCTCCAAGTTCGGCGGCATCACGACCAGCCAGTGGGAGATCCACCGCGCCCAGCGCCGACTGCGTGACGTGGCGCACCGGTACGGGGTGCGGCTGCGGCTCTTCCACGGCCGCGGCGGCACCGTCGGCCGCGGCGGCGGCCCCTCCCACGACGCGATCCTCGCCCAGCCCTGGGGCACCCTGGAGGGCGAGATCAAGGTCACCGAGCAGGGCGAGGTCATCTCCGACAAGTACCTCATCCCCTCCCTCGCCCGGGAGAACCTGGAACTGACGGTCGCGGCCACCCTCCAGGCCTCCGCCCTGCACACGGCCCCCCGCCAGTCCGACGAGGCACTCGCCCGCTGGGACGCCGCCATGGACGTCGTCTCGGACGCCGCCCACGCCGCCTACCGGAAGCTGGTCGAGGACCCCGACCTGCCGGCGTACTTCTTCGCCTCCACCCCGGTCGACCAGCTCGCCGACCTCCACCTCGGCTCCCGGCCCTCCCGCCGTCCCGACTCCGGCGCCGGCCTGGACGGCCTGCGCGCCATCCCGTGGGTGTTCGGCTGGACCCAGTCCCGGCAGATCGTCCCCGGCTGGTACGGCGTCGGCTCCGGCCTCAAGGCCCTGCGCGAGGCCGGCCTCGACACCGTGCTCGACGAGATGCACGAGCAGTGGCACTTCTTCCGCAACTTCGTCTCCAACGTCGAGATGACCCTCGCGAAGACCGACCTGCGCATCGCCCAGCACTACGTCGACACCCTCGTCCCCGACGAGCTGAAGCACGTCTTCGACGCCATCAGGGCCGAGCACGAGCTGACCGTCCGCGAACTCCTGCGGATCACCGGTGAGACCGAACTCCTCGACGCCGAGCCCGCGTTGAGGCAGACCTTCACCATCCGCGACGCCTACCTGGACCCGATCTCCTACCTCCAGGTCACCCTGCTCAAGCGTCAGCGCGACGCGGCGGCGGCCGGCGCCGAGGCCGACCCGCTGCTCGCCCGTGCGCTGCTGCTGACCGTCAACGGCGTGGCGGCGGGCCTGCGCAACACCGGCTGACCAGCCCGGACAGACGGTGCCCCCGGGGTCGTACGACCCCGGGGGCACCGTCATGCCGGCACGTCACTGCACGGCCGCGAACGCCGCCGTCAGCAGACCCACGCCGGACAGCCCCAGCACCCACGCCACCCGGGTCAGCCGCATCCCGCCCGCGACCACGACCGCGGCCAGCAGCAGCGCCCCGCCGAGCGGCAGCCAGGCGTACAGGATCCCGGCCGGCCCCGACCGCACCGCGTCCGCCGTACCCGGCTTCAGGACGACGTCGTACGTCTGCCCCTTGCGCACCGCGACCGACTCCGCCAGCTCCACGCGCGCACGTGCCCGCGCCCCCGCCGACGTCGGCGTGAACGGCCCGGCGCAGATGTCACCCGTGCAGGACGTCACCCTGACCGTGCCCTGTTCGCGCCCCTTGTCCAGCATCACGTGCTGCGCGGTCCCCCAGGAACCCCACACCCCCGCGAAGAGGATCAGCGCGGCGAGGGCGCCCATCGTCGCTACCCGCCCGAACCGCAGAGCGGTCACGGACGCCTGACGGGCACGTGCGGTGCTGGCTGTGGCAGGCATGGCCGGGATCATTGGCCATACCCGCACAGCGGGTCAACTCGCGTGTCCGCCCTAGAAGTACATGTCAGGAGTTGTACGCGCTCTGCGCCCGCTCCAGACCCTCCGCCAGCAGACACTCCACCGAGTCCGCCGCACGGTCCACGAAGTAGTCCAGCTCCTTGCGCTCCGCCGACGAGAAGTCCTTCAGCACGAAGTCCGCCACCTGCATCCGTCCCGGCGGTCGCCCGATCCCGAACCGCACCCGGTGATAGTCCGGACCCATCGCCTTCGACATCGACTTCAGACCGTTGTGCCCGTTGTCACCGCCGCCCAGCTTCAGCCGCAGCACGCCGTAGTCGATGTCCAGCTCGTCGTGCACGGCCACGACATTCGCCAGCGGCACCTTGTAGAAGTCCTTCAGCGCGTTCACCGGACCGCCGGACAGGTTCATGTACGACGTCGGCTTCGCCAGCACCACCCGGCGGCTCGCCGGACCGGCCGGACCGATCCGCCCCTCCAGCACCTGCGCCTGCGCCTTGCCCGCCCGCTTGAACTTCCCCCCGATCCGCTCCGCGAGCAGATCCACCACCATGAACCCGACGTTGTGCCGGTTCATGGCGTACTCCGGCCCGGGATTGCCGAGCCCGACGACGAGCCAGGCGTCGCTGGCAGGGGTGGTCACGTCCATCTCTCCTCACACGTGCAACAGCCGCTGCTCCCTCCAGGGAAGCAGCGGCTGGAGCGTACAGCCAGAGGCTCAGGCCTCGGCAACCTCTTCGCCCTCGGCGGTCTCGCCCTCGGTCTCCTCGGCCTGCGCGGCCAGGACCTGCAGCACGACAGCGTCCTCCTCGACGGCCAGGGTCACGCCGGCCGGCAGGGTGATGTCCTTGGCGAGGACGGAGGCACCGGCCTCCAGGCCCTGGACGGAGACGGTGACGGCCTCGGGGATGTGCGTGGCCTCGGCCTCGACCGGCAGCGCGTTCAGGACGTGCTCCAGCAGGTTGCCGCCGGCGGCCAGCTCGCCCTCGGTGTGCACCGGGATCTCGACCGTGACCTTCTCGCCACGCTTGACCAGCAGCAGGTCGACGTGCTCCAGGTGACCCTTCAGCGGGTCGCGCTGCACGGACTTCGGGATCGCCAGCTCGTTGGCCTTGCCGTCGATGTCCAGGGAGATCAGGACGTTCGGCGTGCGCAGCGCCAGCAGCAGCTCGTGGCCCGGCAGGGTCAGGTGCAGCGGCTCGGTGCCGTGGCCGTACAGGACACCCGGGACCTTGTTGTCACGGCGGACGCGACGGGCGGCACCCTTGCCGAACTCGGTGCGGGTCTCGGCGGTGAGCTTCACCTCGGACATGCTGATCACTCCTCGTAGAGGTAGATACGGACGGGGTCACCCGGCCACGAACGGCCTGCTACGAAGAGCGCGTCGATAACGGACAGCCGTGACCCCGTCAGAAAACGGAGAACGGCCTCCCTCGCCGAGCAACTTCGACAGTCTACTCGGAGGGGGAGGCCGCACTCAAAAGGATCTTCAGCCAGGGGGCTGCAGAAACCTCACTGCTCGTCGAAGAGGCTCGTCACCGAACCGTCCTCGAAGACCTCACGCACCGCGCTCGCGATCGTCGGAGCGATCGACAGCACCTTGATCTTGTCCAGATCCACCGACAGCTCGCCCGGCGTCGGCAGCGTGTTCGTGAACACGAACTCGCTCACCCGCGAGTTCTTCAGCCGGTCCGCCGCCGGACCGGAGA
Organism: Streptomyces sp. MMG1121; assembly: GCF_001280015.1. GTDB lineage: Bacteria > Actinomycetota > Actinomycetes > Streptomycetales > Streptomycetaceae > Streptomyces. The sequence goes on along the minus strand of NZ_LGDV01000196.1, from coordinate 13,421 downwards.
GCACACCGTGCGTGGCGGTGACGATGACGTCCTCCGCGCCGTGCGCGAACAGCGCGTCAGCAGCCGCGCAGATGGTGCCACCGGTGTCGATCATGTCGTCGACCAGGACACACACCCGGCCCTTGACCTCGCCCACGACCTCGTGCACGGTCACCTGGTTCGCGACGTCCTTGTCACGCCGCTTGTGCACGATGGCCAGCGGCGCACCGAGCCGGTCGCACCAGCGATCCGCCACCCGCACCCGGCCCGCGTCCGGCGACACGACCGTCAGCTTGTCCCGGTCCACCTTGTCGCCCACGTAGTCGGCCAACAGCGGCAGCGCGAACAGGTGGTCGACAGGCCCGTCGAAGAAGCCCTGGATCTGGTCGGTGTGCAGGTCCACGGTCAGAATCCGGTCGGCACCCGCCGTCTTCATCAGGTCCGCGACCAGGCGCGCCGAAATCGGTTCACGACCCCGGTGCTTCTTGTCCTGCCGCGCGTAACCGTAGAACGGCACAATGACCGTGATGGAGCGCGCCGACGCGCGCTTCAGCGCGTCGATCATGATCAACTGCTCCATGATCCACTGGTTGATCGGAGCCGTGTGGCTCTGGATCACGAAGCAATCCGCACCACGCGCCGACTCCTGGTACCGGACGTAGATCTCGCCGTTGGCGAAGTCGAAGGCCTTCGTCGGGACGACCCCGATACCCAGCTGGTGGGCGATCTCCTCGGCAAGCTCGGGGTGGGCGCGGCCGGAGAAGAACATCATCTTCTTCTCGCCGGTCGTCTTGATCCCGGTCACAGCACAGTCTCCTCAGAGGTTGTCTCAGCCAGCCGGCTGCTCGGCGACCTCTCGGCTGGGCGTGAGAGGCCGTATCAGCTGGTAAGGGTGCGGGTGCACGCGTGCGGATGTGCACTTATCACGGTACGCCGTGTTTGGCGCACACGTTTCCGGTCAGTCCTCGCTCTCGCCCTCCCGGGACGCCGCCTCGGCCGCCTTCGCCGCCGCGCTCCCCGGACGCTTCCGGGCCACCCAGCCCTCGATATTCCGCTGCTGGCCACGGGCCACGGCCAGCGAACCGGGCGGCACATCCTTGGTGATCACCGACCCCGCCGCGGTGTAGGCGCCGTCCCCGACCGTGACAGGAGCCACAAACATGTTGTCCGAACCCGTCCGGCAATGCGACCCGACCGTCGTGTGGTGCTTGTCCTGACCGTCGTAGTTCACGAACACGCTCGCCGCCCCGATGTTCGTGTACTCACCGATCGTCGCGTCACCGACGTACGAGAGATGAGGCACCTTCGTGCCCTCCCCGATCGTGGCGTTCTTCGTCTCGACGTACGTCCCGATCTTGCCCTTCGCGCCCAGCCGGGTCCCCGGCCGCAGATACGCGTACGGCCCCACGGACGCCCCCGGGCCCACCTCGGCCCCGTCGGACACCGTGTTGTCCACCCGTGCCCCGGCACCCACCCGCGTGTCCTTGAGCCGGCTGTTCGGCCCGACCTCGGCCCCCTCGCCGAGATGCGTGTCACCCGTGAGCTGCGTCCCCGGGTGCACGACGGCATCCCGCTCGAACGTCACGGTCGCGTCCACCCAGGTGGTGGCCGGGTCGACGACCGTCACCCCGTCCAGCATCGCGGCGGTCAGCAGCCGGTCGTTGAGAATCCGCCGCGCCTCGGCGAGCTGCACCCGGTTGTTGATCCCGGCGATCTCCCGGTGGTCACCGGCCACGGAGGCGCCGACCCGGTGCCCCGCCTCCCGCAGGATCCCGAGCACGTCCGTGAGGTACTCCTCACCCTGGCTGTTGTCCGTCCGCACCTTCTTCAGCGCGTCCGCCAGCAGCTGCCCGTCGAACGCGAACACCCCGCTGTTGATCTCCCGGATCGCCCGCTGGGCCTCGCTCGCGTCCTTGTGCTCCACGATCGCGGTGACGACACCCGACGCCTCGTCCCGCACGATCCGGCCGTACCCGGTCGCGTCCGGGACCTCGGCGGTCAGCACGGTCACGGCGTTGCCGTCGGCGCGGTGGGCGGCGGCCAGCCGCGTGAGCGTCCCGCCGGTCAGCAGGGGGGTGTCCCCGCACACGACCACGACGGTCCCGTCCACGGCCCCGCCCAGCGCCTCCAGCCCCATCCGTACGGCGTGCCCGGTCCCGTTCTGCTCGGCCTGCACGGCGGTCCTGGTGCCCGGGTCGATCTCGGCGAGATGGGCGGCGACCTGCTCGCGGGCGTGGCCCACGACGACGACGAGGTTCTGCGGGTCCAACTCACGGGCGGCGGCCAGCACATGGCCGACCAGGGAACGGCCGCAGATCTGGTGGAGGACCTTGGGTGTGGCCGACTTCATACGGGTGCCCTCACCCGCTGCGAGAACGACGACGGCGGCCGGGCGAATGGCGCTCACGGGGTTGCCCTTCGGCTCTGGATGGGGATGACAGCCGCAGGATACCGGGGGGAGTTTCGGCGGACATGAGAGCGGGCCCCGACGGTGCTGTCACCGGTCAGGACCCGAACCTTGATTTGTGTGCTGTGGCTCCCGGAGAAGGATTCGAACCCTCATTCAACGGACCAAAACCGTTTGTCCTGCCCTTAGACGATCCGGGATGGATTGCGCGCTTTGCCCGAATCGATTGATCGGCTTCGCGCGCGGCCTCCACTATGCCGTACCAAGACCCCTCGATGCGACGGTACGAGTCGGCACCCTTCAGGACTTTGATCACGAGACAGCCCCGGTGGTTGTCGCCGGTGTTCATGCGAACCGTCTTGGGGTTGTGCTTTTTGAGGGTCGTCTTGTCGAAGGTGGAGGGGGTGGCGCCGACCAGGTCCGCCCAGTGGCGCTCGGCGACCACGACGTCCGCAGTCTCGTGGATCATCACGCTGAACCGAAGGCGACGTTCTCGCGGCGGGCGTAGGGCTTGTCCTTGCCGCCCTCGGCCCGATAGGGACCCACGCCCAACAGGAACAGTTCGCGACCGGAGAGGTTGCCGATGGCCGTCTTGGCGTCTTCTTTCGCGCTTTGACGCTCCTCGTCCCGGATGCGGAGCTTCCCCTCCCGGCCCTTGCGTGCGATGGCCGCCGCTTCCTCGGGGCTCCGCTTGCGCTCCGGCCTCGGCAGATCCCGAACCCACAGGGAGATCGAACTCTTCGAGCAGCCCGGCTCGACCTGGATCTGGTCGTACGTCCATCCCTGGAGTCGCAGCGCGACCGCCCGCTCCCGCAGCTCCTCGAAGTCGGCGTATGTGCCAGGTGCATGTGTCATACGCATACCGTCCAGGCGGAATGTGCGTTCCGGGGGTGAACGGAGCGGTTCACCAGTTCGAGGGATATTGGTTGATTTCGACATCATCCGGTTACGGAGTGTGGCGTGTCGTGGGTGGTGAAAGTCGCCGGAAAACGCGGACCGGTCGCCCGTAGGCTGGATGCATGACCATGACGGGGGAAGAGCACGCCAGGGGCCTGACCGGTCCCTGGTGGTGGGCCAGGTGGCGTAGTGCGGTGCTCGACGGGAGTCTCGCGCTCGTGTCAGCCATGGAGTGCGGGGCGGAGGGCGTTCCGTTCGCCCGGGACGCGGGGATCCCGGTGGCGCTGGGAGTCCTGTTCGGCGTGATCGCCGGTTCGGTGCTGTTGGTGCGGCGCAAGTGGCCGATCGCCGTCGTGCTGGTCGCCATCGCGATCACACCGGCCGAGATGGGCTTCCTGATGGGCATCGTCGGCCTGTACACGCTGGCGTCGTGCGAGCTGCCGCGGCGGATCATCGGTGCGCTCGCGGGGATGTCGTTGCTGGGCACGATGATCGTGACGTTCGTGCGGGTGCGGCAGAGCATGGCGCGCGGGGATCTGACGCTGGGTGACTGGTTCGTGCCGTTCGCCGCGGTGGCGACGTCGTTGGGGCTGACAGCTCCGCCGTTGCTGTTCGGGCTGTACGTGGGGGCGCGGCGGCGGTTGATGGAGAGCTTGCGGGAGCGGGCGGACTCGTTGGAGCGGGAGCTTCAGTTGCTCGCGGAGCGGGCGGAGGAGCGGGCCGAGTGGGCGCGCAACGAGGAGCGGACGCGGATCGCGCGGGAGATGCACGACGTGGTCGCGCATCGGGTGAGTCTGATGGTGGTGCATGCCGCTGCCTTGCAGGCGGTGGCGCGGAAGGATCCGGAGAAGGCCGTCAGGAACGCGGCGCTCGTGGGGGACATGGGGCGGCAGGCGCTGACCGAGTTGCGGGAGATGCTCGGGGTGTTGCGGGCCGGGGAGGACGTGGGCCGGCGGGCCGCGGAGGTGCCGTTGGCGGCGGTGCGGGAGGCGGTCGCGGCGGCGGCTTCCCGGGCGGTGGCGGAGGACGGGCCCTGTCTGTCGGAGCTGGACGAGTTGATCGGGCAGTCGGCGGCGGCGGGGATGGTCGTGGAGCTGTCGGTGGTGGGGGAGGCGCGCTCGTATGCGGGGCAGATCGAGCGGACGGCGTACCGGGTGGTGCAGGAGGCGCTGACGAACGTCCACAAGCACGCGGCGGGGGCGAAGACGCACGTGCGGTTGGCGCACCGGGTCTCGGAGATCGCGATGCAGGTGGAGAACGAGCCGCCGCCGGAGCCGGGGTTCGCGTCGGCGGCGGGGCTGCCGTCGGGTGGGAACGGTCTGGTGGGCATGCGGGAGCGGGTCGTGGCGCTGGGCGGGGTGTTCGTGTCGGGGCCGACGGATGCGGGGGGTTTCCGGGTGTCGGCGGTGATTCCGGCGGCGTAGCGGTCCGGTTCAGCCCGCTGTGAGGCGTACGGGTTCGATGCCGGTGATGAGGGTGGCGAGGGCGTGGTCGATGTCGGGGCCGACGTACCAGTCGCCGGTGTGGTCGAGGGTGTAGACGCGGCCTTCGGCGTCGATGGCGAGGGCGGCGGCGGTGTCGGTCTCCTCGCCGAGGGGGCACAGTTCGGTGCCGAGGGCGCGGCCGAGGTCGCCGAGGGTGCGGGCGAGGTGGCGGCCGTGCAGGGGGTCGAGGTGAAGGGTGGCGGGGGCGATCTGGCGGCCGGGGCCGCCGGGGGCGATGTGCAGCCCGCCGAATTCGGCCCAGGCCTCGACGGCGGCGGGGAAGACGGTGTGCCGGTGTCCGGCGGGTGAGCTGTGTTCGCGCAGGGCGTCGGCCCAGATCTCCGCCTGTTTTATGTCCCAGCGTCCGGGCTGCCAGCCGGCGGCGCGCAGGGCGGCGTCGACCGGGACGGGGAAGCGTGGTGCGGGTGCCCCCTGCTCGGTGGGGTGGGGGAGCTGGGGGGCGGTGGCGCGGTCGGGGTGCATCGGCCCTTCGATCGTCGTTCGTCGTGCTGGCGGGTGGTACTGGGGTTGACGGTGGTGGTCAGCCGTCGGTTGCCGTGGGGTCGACGATGCGGACGCCGAAGTGGGCGCTGAGGGCGGTGCAGGCGCGGCAGGGGGCGGCGAAGCTGCCGTGGAGGGGGTCGCCGTCCTCGCGTATGCGGCGGGCGGTGAGTTTGGCCTGTTTGAGGGCTTTGCGGGCTTCGCCGTTGGTCATGGGTTTGCGGGCGGCGCGTTTGCTGCGGGTGGCGTCGGCTGCGGTGAGGTGCCGGGAGATGAGGATGGTTTCGGCGCAGCGGCCGGTGAAGCGGTCGCGCTGAGCGCTGGTGAGGGTGTCGAGGAAGTCCTGGACGAGAGGGTGCAGGGCGGGTGGCTGGTCGCCGCGGGCGGCGGTGCCGGTGAGGGTGGCGCCGCGGACGGAGAGGGCGGCGGCGACGGTGGGCAGGATGCCGTCGCGGCGCTGGCGCAGGGTGGGCGCGGGGGGTGTGTCGGGGCCGCTCCAGCCGATGCGAGGGTCGCCGGCCCGCACGTCCGTACCTCCGGTCCGCAAGGTATTCATGGTCGTTTTCCCCTCCCCGGGCATCCCCCCGAAGGACACAGGGTGCCAAATGCCGTGGCTGGTGCGGAAGCTGGGGCGGTGCGACACGCCACGGTCGGGGGGGATCGTCACGGAGGGGTGACGGCTGGTCACGGAAGCGGAGGGGTGGTTTCCCCGGGGATGCGGTGGGCCGGTGACCGGGGTGCGTGTACCGCATAGGCTGTCGGCATCCGCGATCGACACCGCCGTTCAGGCCAGAGAGAACGCCGCAGGGGGCAACCGCCATGACGACAGGTCGGCTCGGGCTGGGGGCACCGCCCAGCGGCCAGGCTGGGGGACAAGCCGCGCCGCCGAACGCGGCCTACGCCGGGCAGGTCGTGCACTTCCCGGATCCGGTCCGGGCGGCGCGTCACCCGAGAGGGGTACGGGTCGATGAGCGCGGGTACCCGGATTTCTCTGCGTACGCGCGCGTGGCGGTGGAGATCGCCGAGCCGCCGGACGGGTTCGGGGTCGACGAGTTGCGGCTGACGGACTACGTGTCCGCGAACGCGGCGCTGGCGGCGGACGGGCACGAGTTGTGGGACACGGTGCCGGATGTGGCGACGCCGCACGGCTGGACGTGGCATCACGTGGCCGGTTCGCGGCGGCTGGAGCTGGTTCCGGTCGAGGTGAAGGCGTTGCTGCGGCATCACGGTGGTGTGGCGACGGCGCCGGTGGACCATTTCAAGCGGGGGACGCGGCCGTTGCAGGAGACGCGGCCTGCGCACTTCGGGCTGCCGAAGTCGGGTGTGGCGGTGACGGAGACGCAGGTGCAGGGGGTCGAGGAGGATCTCGGCTACCGGCTTCCGGGCGCGTACCGCTCCTTCCTGAAGGCGGCGGGCGGTTGTGCGCCGGTGGGTACGGCGCTGGTCGCCGAGCTGGGTCTGCTGGTGGACCAGCCCTTCTTCACGGTGCGGGACGAGGCTGCGGTCAACGACCTCGTCTACGTCAACAAGTGTCTGCGCGACCATCTGACGAAGGACTTCCTGAGCGTCGCGTTCGTGCAGGGCGGTCTGCTCGCGGTGAAGGTGAAGGGCGAGCGGCTGGGGTCGGTGTGGTTCTGCGCGTACGACGACGTGCGGGACGTGGATCCCTCGTGGTCGCCGGCCGAGCGGGTGGAGCGTCTGCTGCTGCCGTGCGGTGACGACTTCGATGTCTTCCTGTCCCGGCTGGCCGGCAGTCCGCCGGAGTTGGAGACGGTGGCGAACCTGATGGTCGATGGCGGTTTCGCCCATGTCGTCCCGGCGTCCGCCGGTGCGGCGCCGTCCGGTCCGGTGGGGGAGTGAACTTCAGGCGATGGTGACTTACGCACAGGCGCAGGAGCGCGCCGAGGAGTGGATCAACGGCGACGTGCCCGTGTACCAGCATCGTGAGGTGCGGGTGCGGGAGTTCGAGCTGGGTTTCGTGGTGTGGGGCGAGGACCGGGCGGAGGGCCCGCGTTCGGACGCGGGCGGGCAGCGGCTCGTCATCGCCCGGGACAGCGGGGAGGCGACGCTGTGGCCCGCGCTGCCGGTGGGCGAGGTGATCCGCCGCTTCGAGGAGGAGTACGGCCGCCCGGACGGCTCGCAGGACGTGGCTGCGGCGCCCGCGCCCGCCCGTGTCGACCTGAACCAGACGTCGTTCCTGCTGACTCCGCCCCAGTGGTTGCAGGAGGCGGCGGACAAGCTGGGTATCGGGGAGCGGGGGCCGGGGGAGGCGTCCGGTGCGGGGGCCGGGGGTGTGTCTTCTGGTGGGGGCGTGAGTTCTGGCGCCGGTCCTGGTCCCGGTGTGGGTGCGGGTGCCGGGGCTTCGGCCGGTGCTGGGGGGCTTGCGGAGACGCAGGCCGGGGTGCCGGTGGGTGCGCCCGGCGCATCCGGCTCGTCTGGGGCGCCCGTTCCTGGGCACGCGCGTCCTGGCGCCGTTCCTCCGGCTGATGTTCCGGTGGGTGCCACCCCGTGGACCGGTACCGACACGAACGCGGGCTCCGGTGAGGACGATCGTTCCGTGCCGTTGCCCGCGACGGTGTTCGCGCCTCCGCTGAGCGACTCCGACGAGGTTCCCCGGCCGCCGGCATCCACGCCGGAGGCGAAGACGGCGCTGATGTCGGGGGGCAGCCAGCTGCCGCCCACAGCGGTCGCGCCGGCGCTCGACCCTTCCTACACGCCGGGCGTGCAAGGTGGCCCACCCGCTGCTGGTGGTGCGCCGGCCGTGCCTGGCATCGCGCACGCGCCGGGCTCGCCCGGTGCACCCGGGGCGCCCGCCGCTCCTGTCGCGCCGGGCGTTCCGCAGGGCAGCACGCCCCCGCCTCCGTCTCCGGGCGCCGCTCCGTACGGCTATCCGCAGGCACCCGGCGCTCCCGGCACGCCCGCGCCGGGCGCACCCGTCTACCCGCCTGCGCCCGGCACCCCGCTCCCGCCCCCCGCGGCTCCTGTCGCGCCGGGTGCTCCGCAGGGCAGCACGCCCCCGCCTCCGTCTCCGGGCGCCGCTCCGTACGGCTATCCGCAGGGTGCTCCGGGTTACGGCTACCCGCAGGCGCCGGCCGGTGCGCCGAACGCGCCCCAGGTTCCGGCCGACCCGGACACGTCCGGGCGGCGGCTCGCGCCGAACGCCGGGGACATCGCGGATGCCGCGACGAGCAAGGCCGCGCCGCCGCCGAAGAAGGCGCGCGGCGGAGCGGGTGCGCCGCCTCCGCCGCCGGGTGCCCCTGGTGCGCCAGGCGCACGCCCCGGGAGTGCGGTGCCTCCGCCCGCGCCGGATGCGTCCGGGGGTGCGTATGTGCCGACGCAGCTTGTGTCGTCGCTCGGGCCGGAAGGCCTTGACGGGCCGGGTGCGCCGGCCGCTCCGGGGGGTGCGGGAGGGGTCCAGGCGCCGGGCGCGCCGCAGCCTCCGGGCGCCCCCCACCCGCCTGCCGCGCCTCCGGGCAACGTGCACCACGCGGCCACGGTGCTGGCCGATCCCAGCCAGTTGGGCGGGGGCGCGCCGCAGCCTCCGGGCGCCCCGGGCGTTCCGGGTGCGCCGGGCGTTCCGGGTGCGCCGGGCGCGCAGATGGGACCGGGCGCCCCGGGTATGCCTCCCGCCCCGGGCGCTCCGGCAGCTCCGGGCGCTCCGGGCATGCCCCCTGTGCCGGGCGTGCCGCAGCCTCCGGGCGCCCCTGGGGCTCCCGGTGCACCCGGCGTGCCGCAGCCTCCGGGCGCTCCCGCGGGTCCTGGCACGTCCGGTGGCGGCCGGGGTGCCGTGCACCACGCGGAGACCATGCTGGCCGCGCCGCCGGTGGCGGGTCCGGGCGTGCCTCCGCCGCCGCCCGCCCCGGGCGCACTCGGTGCCCCGGGCGCCCCCGGTATGCCGCCGGGCGCTCCGCAGCCGATGCCGCCGGGCGGGCCCGCTCCGGGGCAGCCGGCGTACGGGTATCCGCCGCAGGGGCAGCCGACGGTCGGCCCCGGCTATCAGGCCGTGCTGCGCTACCGCGCGCAGGACGGTTCGGAGCAGCAGCTGATCCGGCGGTCGGCGCCGGGCACGCCGCACCCGGAGTGGCAGATCTTCCATGAGCTCCGGTCGATGAACGTGCCGCCGGACCAGGTGCTGGAGCTGCACACGGAGCTGGAGTCGTGCGAGCTGCCGGGCGCCTACTGCGCACGGATGATCCGGGAGCAGTGGCCGCAGGCGCGGATCGCGAGCATCGCGCCGTACGGCACGGACCACGCGAGCCGGCAGCAGGGGATGCAGCAGTTGCTGGCGCACCAGGGCGAGTTGCACCAGGTGGCGGACGGGCCCGCGCGGCCGGCGCCGGTGCGGGCGCCGCTGTCGCAGGTGCACCCCGTGCCGCCGGTCCCGCCGGAGGGGATCGGGCAGGAGCTGGCGGCGGTGTTCGGGCCGGGGATCTTCCGGTTCGAGCAGCAGGCGGTGTCCCGGCAGGGCGTGCCGCCGGTCGTGGCGCACACGCTGGTCGTGGCCGGTCTGCCGATGGACCTGGGACCGTTCTTCTGGGCGCAGGCCCAGCCGGGCCGTCCGGTGCCGACGCTGGCGGAGCTGGCGGCCGAGCGCGGGGTGCAGCCGGCGGCGGACGCGGGCTCGTACCTCGTGATGGGCACCGACTTCGGCAAGGCGATCTGTGTGCAGTACGGCACGGCGAACATCGTGGCCGTTCCCGTGGAGGCGGGGCCGGGCGGTGCTCCGGTGCCGCCGCAGTTCGTGAACACCGGGCTGCCGGAGTTCGCGCGCTGCCTGGCGCTGCTGGGCCGGATGTGGCGGCTCAGGTACGGGCTGAACCAGGAGCAGGCGGGCCGCTGGACCGTCGATTTCCAGGCGCAGCTGGCAGCGCTGGACCCGGCGGCGCTCGGTTCGCCGGAGAGCTGGTGGTCGGTCCTGCTGGAGCAGATGTGGGACGGACTGCTGTGACGTCCTCACCCGCCTGAACACGCATTCCCACCGGAAGCCCTGCCGCGTTCGACGGCGGGGCTTTCGGCGTTCCGGTGAACCCGATGGCTTGCCGGGCCTGCGCCCGGCGCTGTTCGCGTCCGCTCCCATCCGCTCCCAGCGGAATTCGAGCGTGACGTGACTGCGGAGTGTCGCGTTATGAACACTTACGCCCGATCCATCAAGATGTGCGCGAAATCATCCCGTCGCGTTTGTCGTGAATATCCGGTGGAGAGGGGTCCCAGCGTGAGCAGTGCATCGATGCCGCTGTACGACTTCGTGACCGTCCGGGGGCGCGGCTACCGCCCCGATCAGGTGGATGCCCGCATGCGGGCACTGTCGTCCGACCGGGACGCCGCGTGGGAACGCGCCGCGCGGCTGACCGTGCTCGCCCGGGAGATGGAGGCGGAGGCCGCGCGGATGCGTGAGGTCGTCGCCCAGCTCGCGCCACAGGAGTACGAGGAATTGGGGGAGCCCGCACGGCGCCTGTTCCAGCTCGCGATGGAGGAGGGGGTGGATCTCCCCGAGCGCACGCGGCGCGAAGCGCGTGAGCAGGTCGCGCAAGCTGAGGCGTGCGCCGAGAGCGTACGCCGGGAGGCGCAGGAAGCCGCGGACGCGCTCGGCGCTGAAGCCGACGAACACGCCCGCCAGTGCCTCCTCGCCGCGCGCGCCGAGGCCGACGGCCTGCGCATCGGCGCCCGGCGCGAAGTGAAGGAAAGGCGCGCGGAGGCGCTCGCGGTGTGGCGCGAGGCCCGGCAGCGCACCACCGCCATGCTCGCCGAGCAGTCCCGGGAGCACGCCGAGCGGTGGGCCGAGGCCGAGCGCGAGGAGGCCGAGCAGGTCGCCGTGCTGGACGCCCGCGACGCTGAACGCATGAGCCGCGCCGAGGCCGCGCTGTCCGAGGCCAAGCAGGCCCTCGGGGAGGCCGAGGAGGCAGCGCGCCGCAGCCAGGACGAGGCACGCCTGCGCGCCGTCGAGATCATCGCCGACGCGCGCGTGCGCGAGGAGTGCATCGCCCATGAGACGGAACAGATGCTGCGCGAGCACAGTGAGACCTGGGACGACGTACGGGCGCAGATGGACAACGTCCGCAGCAGCCTGATCTCGCTCAGGGGCCGAGCGGCCCTGGAATAGCCCCCGGCTCCGCCGCCCCTGGCCCCCCCCCGGCCCCGCGCTACCCCGCCCCGGCCGCGCGCCGTCCCCCTCAACTCCCCCTGCGCACTGCCCCCGCCAGGATCCACCCCTCCACCGCCTCGTACTGGCGCCGCTGTTGCTCCGCCTTCGCGCGGCCGGAGGCCAGCGTGCCGAGCCAGCCGAAGAGGAAGCCGGCCGGGATGGAGACGATGCCGGTGGTGGTGAACGGGAACCAGTTGAAGTCGGCGTGCGGGAACGCGGACAGGGGCGAGCCGGAGACCAGATTGGTGCCCGGCATGAGCAGCAGCACGGTCAGCGTGCCTCCGATCAGCGTGGCCAGCAGCCCGCCGCGGGTGTAGCGGCGCCAGAAGAGGCCGTAGACCAGGGCGGGCGCGATGGCCGAGGCGCCCAGGCAGAAGGAGAGCGTCACCAGGGGCTGGAGGCTGTAGTGCTGCACCAGGGTGGCGAGCAGGATCGTCGGTACGCCTATGGCGAGCGCCGACACGCGCGCGAGGGCCATCTCGCGCCGGGCCGGCATCTCCTGCACGCGTGCGGCGAAGACGTCGTGGGCCAGGGAGTTGGCGCAGGCGAGGATCATCCCGGCCACCGAGGCGAGCAGGGTCAGGAAGATCGCGGTGGTGACCATGGTGAACAGGAAGGTCTCCGTGGTCGACACGTCCGCGCCGAACGCGGCCCGGGAGCCCAGCAGATACGCGGTGTTGCCCTGCGGATCGGCCCCGGCGATCACCGTACGGCCGACCAGCGCGGTGGCGCCGACGCCCACGACCGTGATGACCAGGACGAACAGGGCGACGATCGACACCGCCCAGGACATCGAACGGCGCACCTGGCGGGCGCTGGAGGCGGTGTACGTGCGCATGGTGACGTGCGGCAGGCAGGCGCCACCGAGCACCACGGTCAGCTCGGAGGCGATCATGTCGAGGCGGGATCTCGTCCCGGTGCCGAACTGTAGCCCGGAGTGCAGGAAGGCCGGTCCGGCCCCGCTCTGCCGGGCGGCGGCGGAGAACAGGGCGCCGGGGTCCCAGTCGAAGCGGTGCAGGATCAGTACGGCGACGGCGGCGCCCGAGCCGACCAGCATCACGATCTTCAGGATCTGGATGAGGGCGGTGCCCTTCATGCCGCCGATCGCGGCGTAGGCGATCATCAGCGTGCCGAGTCCCACGACGCATCCCGTCTGCAGCGACTCGCTGGAGAAGCCCAGGATGAACGCCATCAGCTGCCCGGTTCCGGCGAGTTGGACCAGCATCAGCGGCAGCAGCGCGGCGATCGTCACCGCGCAGGCCGTGATGCGCACACAGCGGCCCGGCAGCCGGCGGGCGAGTGCGTCGCCCATGGTGAACCGGCCCGCGTTGCGCAGGGGTTCGGCCAGCAGGAACATCAGCAGCATCAGCGACAGCGCCGTACTGAGGGCGAGGACGACCCCGTCGTAGCCGCACAGGGCGATCACGCCGCCGGTGCCGAGGACGGTGGCCGCGGAGATGTAGTCGCCCGCGATGGCGAGGCCGTTGCGCAGCGGGGACAGGGAGCCGTACCCGGTGTAGAACTCGTCGAGGTCGTCGCGGTCGGGGCCGGTCATCACGCACAGCAGCAGGGTTACCGTGGCGACGGTGGAGAAGGCGACCAGGGACATCTCCTGGGCCCGGCCGCTGAATCCGGTGAAGCCCCAGACGGCGGGGGAGGGGGCGGCGCCGGTCATCGGGTCGCTCCGCGCCGTGCGTCCAGTGCGGCCTCCGCGCGGATGCGGTCCGCGAGCGGATCGACGTGCTGGCGCGCGGTGTGCTCGTACAGGGCGATCGCGAGCCAGGTGACGGGGAGTTGGAGGAGGGCGAGCAGCAGGCCGGCCGGGATGCCGTCCGCGACCGTGCGCGTCATGACGCCGGGCGCGCACGCGGACAGGACCAGGAACAGGGTGAAGTAGCCCAGTGCGGTGAGCGTGGCGGTGCGCCGCTGCCAGCGGTAGGCGCTGCGCAGGACGCGCAGGTCGCGGTGGTGGCCGACGGGTTCGCGGGACGGGCGGTGGCGGGGGTGGGGT
>NZ_LGDV01000195.1 GCF_001280015.1 Streptomyces sp. MMG1121 | reverse complement strand
TCTGGCGTTGATTTTTGGCACGCTGTTGAGTTCTCAAGGAACGGTCGCTTCCTTTGTACTCACCCTCTCGGGCTTTCCTCCGGGCTTCCCTTCGGTGTTCCAAACTCTATCAGGGTTTTTCCGCCTCTCTGACCACCCCCTGCAGGCATGCAGAAGGAGACCCAGAGATAGGATCTGACAAGTTTGGGTGCTGCTGAGCAGGGACGCTGTCGCGCCCCTCAGGCCCAAGCAGGAGTACGACTGTACACGGAGCCTTGAAGACGGTGCAAATCCGCTGGGTTGGTGGTCTAGACCACTAACTGGTAGCTTCCATACGGAACCCCAACTTCCTATGACATACCCTGCTGCTCAGTGCCGTCCGGGACAGCCAGTGACGGCCCGTAAGCAGCTCCACTTCTGGGAGGCTTCCCATGACCACCGTGACGTCCCCTCTCGCTGGACGCGCCATCGGACTGGCCGCCGTGCCGGATCCGGTCTTCTCCGGGGCCATGGTCGGCCCGGGCACTGCCATCGACCCTGTGCGTGAATCCTCCGAGGCCGTGGCGCCCGTGGACGGCGTCATCGTTTCCCTGCACCCGCACGCCTTCGTCGTGGTCGACGGGGAGGGGCACGGTGTCCTCACCCACCTCGGCATCGACACCGTTCAGCTCAACGGCGAGGGCTTCGAGCTGCTCGTCAACAAGGGCGACACCGTGACGCGGGGCCAGGCCATCGTGCGCTGGAACCCCGCCGCCGTCGAGGCCGCCGGCAAGTCGCCGGTCTGCCCCGTCGTCGCGCTCGAAGCCACCGCCGAGTCCCTCTCCGAACTCCGTGACAGCGGTGATGTGAAGGCCGGCGACGACCTCTTCGCCTGGAACTGACGGCAGCGCCGCCGTACGGGCGGCGGACAGGAAAACCACCGCGGCGGCGGGACCCGCCGCACTATCGGAGACGGGTGAGATGGAGACAACGCTGCGAGGCGTGGGCGTGAGCCATGGCGTGGCCATCGGCGAGGTCCGGCACATGGGCACGGCGGTGCTGGAGCCGCCGGCCAAGCAGATTCCCGCGGAAGAGGCCGAGCGGGAACAGGGGCGCGCCCGTCAGGCGGTGGACGCCGTCGCCGCCGATCTGACGGCACGCGGCAATCTGGCCGGTGGCGAGGCCCAGGCGGTGCTCGAGGCACAGGCCATGATGGCCCAGGACCCCGAGCTGATGGCCGATGTGGACCGGCGGATCGCCGTGGGCAGCACCGCCGAGCGTGCCGTGTACGACGCGTTCGCGGCGTACCGCGAGCTGCTGGCCGGCGCCGGTGAGTACCTCGCCGGTCGTGTGGCCGACCTCGATGACGTGCGGAATCGTATCGTCGCTCGGCTGCTGGGCGTTCCGATGCCGGGTGTCCCGGACAGTGACCAGCCCTATGTGCTCGTGGCCCGGGATCTGGCTCCTGCCGACACCGCACTGCTGGACCCGTCTCTGGTGCTCGGTTTCGTGACCGAGGAGGGCGGGCCGACCAGTCACAGCGCGATCCTGGCGCGGGCGCTGGGTGTGCCGGCGGTCGTGGCCCTGCCGGGCGCGGGTGAGCTGGCCGAGGGCACGGTGATCGCCGTCGATGGCAGCACCGGTGACATCTTCGTGAATCCGAGCGAGGCGAAGAAGGCGGAGCTGGAAGCCGCGGCCGCCGCGCGCAAGGCCGCGCTGGCCGCGTCGACCGGGCCGGGTGCGACCGCGGACGGCCACAAGGTGCCGCTGCTGGCCAACGTGGGCGGCCCGGCGGACGTGCCGGCCGCGATGGAGGCCGGGGCCGAGGGCGTCGGTCTGTTCCGCACCGAGTTCCTGTTCCTGGACGACAGCAAGAACGCTCCTTCCGAGGAGAAGCAGGTAGAGGCCTACCGGCAGGTGCTGGAGGCGTTCCCCGAGGGCCGTGTGGTCGTGCGTGTGCTGGACGCGGGTGCGGACAAGCCGCTGGAGTTCCTGACGCCGGCGGACGAGCCCAACCCCGCGCTGGGCGTGCGGGGTCTGCGGACGCTGCTGGACCACCCGGAGGTTTTGCGTACGCAGCTGACCGCGCTGGCCAAGGCCGCCGAGGGGCTGCCCGTCTACCTCGAGGTCATGGCGCCCATGGTGGCGGACCGCGCGGACGCGAAGGCGTTCGCCGACGCGTGCCGTGAGGCGGGGCTGCGGGCCAAGTTCGGCGCGATGGTGGAGATCCCGTCGGCCGCGCTGCGGGCGCGTTCGATCCTGCAGGAGGTCGAGTTCCTGTCGCTGGGGACCAACGACCTCGCGCAGTACACCTTCGCGGCCGACCGGCAGGTCGGCGCGGTGTCCCGGCTGCAGGATCCGTGGCAGCCGGCGCTGCTCGACCTGGTGGCACTGTCCGCCGAGGCGGCCGGTGCCGAGGGCAAGAGCTGTGGTGTGTGCGGCGAGGCCGCGTCGGACCCGCTGCTGGCCTGTGTGCTGACCGGTCTGGGTGTCACCTCCCTGTCCATGGGGTCGGCGTCGATTCCTTATGTCCGGGCGACGCTGGCGAAATACACGCTGGCGCAGTGCGAGCGGGCCGCGGCGGCCGCGCGTGCGGCGGACAGTGCCGAGGAGGCGCGCAGCGCTGCCCAGGCGGTGCTGTCCGGCGAGTAGCCGACCGGCCACCGCGTCCGGTGTGCCGGGTTCAGGGGCGTCCCGCCTTGGGTGGGGCGCCCCTGACGCGTGTCGGTGTGTGGTGTGTGGTCAGTGACGGTGGCCCGGGGCGGTGCTGTCCTGTCCGAGGTCGGGTGGCTCGCAGTAGTCGACGCCGGACTCCGGGGAGATGAGGTCGCCGGACTCGACGTCGGTGCAGTAGGCGTCGAACACTTCGGACGCGGTGAGTGGTTCGAGGCCGCCGGTGCGCAGCCGCCAGCCGTAGATGCGGTCGGCCGTCTCGGGGCGGCTGGTGCGGATGACGAGTCCGCCGGGGCTGCGGGTCGCGAGGCCGAGCGCGAGGACGCTGGTGAATTCCAGGGCGTCGGCCTCGTCGAGGCGGGTGCCGCCGTGGCCGTCGTCATCTCCGTGCAGGACGGAGATGAGGGTCTCCGGTGGTCCGGAGACGCTGGCCACGAGGTGGCGGTCGCCGGGCGGTGCGGTGTCGAGGATGCGGACGAGGAGGGCGGAGGCGCGGGTGAAGGCGGCCCTGCCGATGTCCTCGCCGCAGGTGGGGCAGGGGCCGAGGCGGGCCAGCAGGGTGGTGGCGTACTCCCAGGTGGCCTGGCGTACGGCCTCGTCCACGAGGGCCGGTACGAGGGTGGTGAGGGGACGGCCGTCGTAGGGGATGGTGGGGCCCGTGGCCGCGAGTTCGGCCGTGAACCTGGTCCTGCTGGCCGCCGCTTCCGGGTCCAGGCCGGTGTCCGCGCAGTAGACGGCGTAGTCCTCGGGGTCGAACAGGGCGAGTGTGGTGTGGTTGCCCTGGGCGGCGCGGTTCTTGAGGACGGCCTCGACCTGCTGGAGGTAGGCCGTGTGGTCGTCGAAGGTGAAGCTGCGGTAGCGCCGCATGGCGCGGAAGTCGTGTTCGTCGGTGAGCAGACCGATGGTGCCGGCGATCTCGCGGCGCAGGACGCGTCGCATGGCCTGGTGGTCGGTGTGCGCCATGTTTCCCCCAAAGTGCGCGGTCGATCAATGCTCACTCACCGTAACCGGCGGCACTGACAACGCGGTGCCGCCGGTGGTCGGGGGCGAGACGTGCGATCGTTCGCGCAGGTGGTCCCGGGGTCGGTTCAGGCGCGTTTGCGGGCGAGTTCCTCGTAGAAGCCCAGCAGGGAGAGGTTGTCGATGGATCCGGGGTTGACCGCCTTCTCCAGGGGGGTGCCTTGCAGGAGGCGCTTGACGGGGACTTCGATGCGCTTGCCGGTGAGGGTGTGCGGGACGCCGGGCACCTCGATGATCTCGTCGGGCACGTGGCGCGGCGAGAGCTGTTCGCGGATGGCCCGCTTGACGCGGTTCAGGAGTGCCTCGTCGAGGACCGCGCCGGGTGCGAGGTGCACGAAGAGCGGCATCCAGTAGCCGCCGTCTGGCTGCTCGATGCCGATGACGAGGGATTCCTTGATCTCGGGCAGGCGCTCGACGACCTCGTAGATGTCGGCCGAGCCCATGCGGACGCCCTGCCGGTTGAGGGTGGAGTCGGAGCGGCCGTGGATGATCACGGTGCCGCGTGAGGTGAGGGTGATCCAGTCGCCGTGGCGCCAGACGCCGGGGTAGGTGTCGAAGTAACTGTCGTGGTAGCGGCTGCCGTCGGGGTCGTTCCAGAAGCGGACCGGCATGGACGGCATGGGTTGGGTGACGACCAGTTCGCCGACCTCGTCGATGACGGGTTTGCCGCTCGGGTCCCAGGCCTGCAGGTCGGTGCCGAGGCCGGGGGCCTGGAGTTCACCGGTGTACACGGGGAGGGTCGGTACGGCTCCGGCGAAGCAGGAGCAGACGTCCGTGCCGCCGCTGACGGACGCGATCCAGAGGTCGTCGCGGACCTCGTCGTGCAACCAGCGGAAGCCGTCGGGCGGCAGGGGCGAGCCGGTGGTGGCGACGCACTTCACGGTGGAGAGGTCGAAGTCGCGGGAGGGGTGGACGCCGGCTTTGCGGCAGGCCATGACGTAGGCGGCGGAGGTGCCGTAGAGGGTGGTCCGGGTGCGTTCGGCGATGCGCCACTGGGCGCCGGTGTCGGGGTAGCCGGGGCTGCCGTCGTACAGGACGATCGTCGTGCCCGTGAGGAGGCCGGAGACGAGGAAGTTCCACATCATCCAGCCGGTCGAGGTGTACCAGAAGAAACGGTCCTGGGGGCCGAGGTCGCAGTGCAGGCCGAGCTGTTTGAGGTGTTCGACGAGGATGCCGCCCTGGGACTGGACGATGGCCTTGGGCAGGCCGGTCGTGCCCGAGGAGTAGAGCACCCAGAGCGGGTGGTCGAACGGGACCTGTTCGAAGACGGGCTCGGCGTCGGCCGAGGTCAGGGCCGACCAGTCCAGGGCGCCCTCGGGTGCCTCGGTGCCGAGGAGCGGGATGTGGACGACGGCGCGCAGGGTGGGCAGTTCGCGGCGGAGTTCGGCGACGATCTCGCGGCGGTCGTGCTCCTTGCCGCCGTAGCGGTAGCCGTCGACGGTGAACAGGACGACGGGTTCGACCTGCCGGAAGCGGTCGAGGACGCTGCGGGCGCCGAAGTCGGGGGCGCAGGAGGTCCAGACGGCGCCGACGGAGGCCGAGGCGAGCAGGGCGACGACGGCCTGGGGGATGTTGGGGAGGTAGCCGCTGACGCGGTCGCCGGGGCGGACGCCGAGGGTGCGGAGCGCGGCGGCGAGGGAGCCGACCTGGCGGCGCAGTGCGGACCAGGTCACCGGGCGCGGTTCGTGGGTCTCGTCCACGTACAGCAGGGCGGGTTCGTCGGCGCGGTCGGCTGCGGCCCGCAGGGCGTGTTCGGCGTAGTTGAGAGTCGCTCCGGAGAACCACGGGGCGCCGGGCATCGAGCGGTCGCCGAGCACGCGTGCGTAGGGGGTCGAGAAGCGTACGTCGAAGTACTCGGTGACGGCTTTCCAGAAGGTGTCGAGCTGGTCGACGGACCACTGGTGGAGGGCCGGGTAGCCGCCGTCGGCCGGGGCGCCGTGGTGGTCGGCGGCCCATGCCTGGAACTGGGTGATGCGGGCCTGGGCGATCCGCTCGGGATCGGGCTGCCAGAGCGGCTGGGGGTTCGCGGTCGACATGGGGCGGCTCCCGGGCTGTGCGCGTCGTGGGCGTCGGTCCGCGCACGGGCTGGGGTGTGCGCGTGACGCGGCTGACAGGGACGATGCCATGTGATCGACTTCTACACCAGGGCGCGCCCCACATAGTCGGTGTCGTGAAGATGTGGTCCCAACACTGGTGAACGGCAGTTGAACGACACGCACGCGTGGGGCGCTCAGTGGCAGGGTGAGCAACATGGACGGTCGTGACCTGGTGCGTTCGGTGAGTGTGGTCGGTTCGGGGAGAGCAGCTCGGGGGTTGCGTACCGTTCGTGCCGCATGGCGCAGGAGGCGGATCGACGCCGCCGGGCTGCCGCGGCGGGGGACCGAGCGGGCGCGGGTCCCGGGGCAGGTGGAGGGTGTGGAGCCGGGGCCCGGGGGCGGTGTCATCCGGTTCGGGCGGTCCGAGCTGCGGATCACGGTCGCGGTGAACGGGGCGGTGTTCTGGGGTTGGGACGGGGCGGGTCCGCTGCCGTCGTACGCGCTCGCGGGGAGCTGTCCGGAGCCGGATCCGCGGGCGGTGCTGGAGCCGGACAAGGACGGTGGCTGGCGGGTGGTCGCCGAGCGTGTCACGGTCGTCGTCTCGCGGCACGGTGCGGTGCAGGTGTGCACGCCGGGCGGGGTGACCCTGCGGCGGGATCTGCCGCCTCGTTGGTGGGAGCCGGTCGGCGGGGGTACCGCGCGGTGGATGCAGCGGTCGGAGGTGGCGGCGGACGCCCGGTTCTTCGGGCTGGGCGGGCGGGCCTCTGGGCCCCGGCTGCGGGACGGCGCGTACCGGCTGTGGAACACCGACCCGGGCCGGGCGTTCGGGCCGGGCACCGATCCGTTGTCTGTGACGATGCCGGTGCAGCTCGTGGTGGCCGACGCCGGCACGCATCTGATGTTCCACGACACCTCGTGGGACGGCACGGTGGTGCTGCGGGAGGGTGAGGAGGGCGCCGGATCCGGGCACGACCGGGCGGGTCGCTGCGAGGTGCGGATGGACGGCGGTCCGTTGCGTTGCTGGGTGGTGGTGGGCACTCCCGCGCGCGTGCTGCACACGTGGGCCTCGCTGACCGGGGCGCCCGCGCTGCCGCCCGCGTGGGCGCTCGGCCACCATCACGCGCGCTGGGGTTTCGGCAGCGAGCAGGAGGTGCGCCGGATCGTGGCGGGCTACCAGGAGCGTGGTCTGCCGCTGGACGCCGTGCACCTGGACATCGACCACTACGACGACCACCAGGTGTTCACCGTCGACCAGGAACGGTTCCCCGAGCTGCCGGTGCTGGCAAAGGAGCTGCGCCGGGACGGGATCCGGCTGGTGTCGATCGTCGATCCGGCGGTGAGGGCGGCGCCGGGCAACGCCGTGTACGACAGCGGTTCGGCCGTGGACGCGTTCGTGCGGGACCCCGCCGGGCGCGCGGTGCGGGGTGTGGCGTGGGCCGGTGAGTCCGTGTTCCCGGACTTCACGCGCGCGCGTGTGCGTGAGTGGTGGGCAGGGCTCTACGCGGAGCGGCTGGCGCAGGGCTTCGCGGGGTTCTGGCACGACATGGACGAGCCGACGTCGTTCAGCGCCTTCGGTGAGCCGACCCTCCCGCGTTCGGCCCGACACGACCTGGAGGGCCGTGGCGGCGACCATCGGGAAGCCCACAACGTGTACGCGCTGTGCATGGCCCGGGCGGGTCACGAGGGGCTGCGCCGGCTGTCGCCCGGGGAGCGGCCGTTCCTGTTCTCGCGCTCGGGCTGGGCGGGGATGCAGCGCTACGGGGGCTCCTGGTCGGGAGATGTGGCGACGGGCTGGCCGGGCCTTCGGGCGTCGCTGTCGCTGGTGCTGGGGCTCGGGCTGTGCGGGGTGCCGTACTCGGGTCCGGACGTGGGGGGTTTCGACGGCAGCCCGTCGCCGGAGCTGTATCTGCGGTGGTTCCAGCTCGGCGCGTATCTGCCGCTGTTCCGTACGCACGCGAGTCTGCGGGCGGGGCGCAGGGAGCCCTGGGAGTTCGGTGCCGAGGTGCTGGAGCACGCGCGCGTGGCACTGCACGAACGGCAACGGCTGCGGCCGTACTGGGTGACGCTGGCGCAGCTGGCCCGGCGCACCGGTGCGCCGTACGTCCGGCCGCTCTGGTGGGGGGCTCCGGAGGACCGGGCGCTGCGCGCCTGCGAGGACACGTTTCTGCTCGGGGACGCCCTGCTGGTGGCCCCGGTCCTGGACCCGGGTGCGGACCGGCGTGCGGTGCAGCTGCCGCGGGGGCGCTGGTACGACACGGTGACGGAGCAGGCGTACGA
This sequence comes from Streptomyces sp. MMG1121, assembly GCF_001280015.1. Classification (GTDB taxonomy): domain Bacteria; phylum Actinomycetota; class Actinomycetes; order Streptomycetales; family Streptomycetaceae; genus Streptomyces. Next base: position 74,393 of record NZ_LGDV01000195.1, on the reverse strand, counting down.
GGGGCCGGCGCAGGTGCTCGTGGACGCGCCGCTGTCGCGGATACCGGTGTTCGCGCGCGCAGGAGCGGTCATTCCCGTGCGGGGCGCCGACGGCGGTCTCGAGCTGGAGGTGTGGGCGCCCGCGCGGGGCCGGACCGGGGGCGGTCTGGTCGTGCCGGACGCGGGCGACGGATGGGACGAGCCGGAGACGGAACGCTACGTCGCCCGCCGGCAGGGCCGGGAGGTGGTGGTCACCAGGGTGGGCGGGGAGGGCTCGGGTGAGCCGCCCTGCCCGGTGCGGGTGCGGGGGGTCGGCTGAGCCGCGCGGCTCAGATGTACCGGCCCTCGAACCAGGCCCGTACGGCCACGGTGTGCAGCGGGAAGGCGAGTTCTTCGGGCCGGCGCAGCAGCCGCCGGCCCTCGGTCTCGTCCGTGTGGTCGGCGGGCGGCAGTCCCTCGGCCGGGCGTTCCGGGAGGAGTCCGAACAGCAGCAGGTGCCCGTCGAGCGAGCTCATGGCGTCCACGAGCCGTACGTCTCGGGCGGCCGCGTCGATGCCGGTCTCCTCCTTGAGTTCGCGTACGACGGCCTGCTTCCAGTCCTCCCGGTCGTCGACGTAGCCGCCGGGCAGGGCCGTGCCTCCGCGCGCGGGGGCGATGGTGCGGGTGATGACGATCAGGGCCGTGCCCTGGGTGTCGTACACGGGCTGGAGTGCGATCGCGACCGGCAGCGGGTTGCGGTAGGCGACGCTCCCGCAGGACTGGCAGGTACGAGGCCAGCCGGATACGCCTTCTCCGTAGGGCGCTCCGCAGCTCGAACAGTGGGAGCCGGGCCCGGAGTTGGCAGTTGAGTGGTGAGTTTCGGACACGCGCGGACTGTATCCGATCGGAGGAAGGACGTCTTCCGCCCGTGGCCGTTCGGTTCGTGTGGGCTGTCTGCCGTTTTCCGTCGACGCGTGACACACTTCTGACGAATCGTCAGATTTACTGCTGGGGAGGGGCCTTGCCGCACACACGCTTACCCGCGGTCGACGGCTGGTTCGGCGGAGAGGGGGGCGACTTCCGACTGCTGGGCACGCGCTGCTCGTCCTGCGCCTCGGTGTTCTTTCCGCGCGAGGAGGTCCACTGCCGCAACCCGCACTGCGGAGGCGGCTCGCTGGAGGAGGTTCCTTTGTCGCGAAAGGGTCACATCTGGTCGTACACGGACAGCCGGTATCGCCCGCCGTCACCCTATGTGAGCAATCCGGAACTTCCGTGGGAGCCGTACGCGTTGATCGCGGTGGAGCTGGAGGCCGAGCGGATCGTGGTGCTCGGGCAGGCGGCTCCCGGGATCACCGTCGCCGATCTGACGGTGGGCCTGGAGGTGGAGGTCGTCCCCGGCGTGCTCGACGAGGACGCGGAGACGACCTGGACGACCTGGCACTGGCGGCCGACGGGGGTGAGGGTGTGACGGTGGACGTGGCGGTGCTCGGCGCGGGCATGCACCCATGGGGCAAGTGGGGGCGGTCCTTCGTGGAGTACGGGACGGCGGCGGCCCGCGCGGCGCTCGCGGACGCCGGGCTCGACTGGCGGGACGTCGGCTCCGTCGTGGGCGCGGACACGGTGCGTGGCGGGTATCCCGGATATGTGGCGGGCGCGACGTTCGCCAAGGCCCTGGGCTGGCAGGGGGCGAGAGTCGCGAGCGTGTACGCGGCGTGCGCGTCCGGGGCGCAGGCGATCGCCGCCGGGCGGGCACAGATCCTCGCCGGGCTCGCGGACGTCGTCCTCGTCGTGGGGGCCGACGCCGCGCCCAAGGGGTTCTTCCGGCCCGCGGGCGGAGACCGCCCCGACGATCCGGACTGGCTGCGCTTCCGGCTGCTGGGCGCGACGAATCCGACCTACTTCGGGCTGTACGCGCGCCGGCGGATGGCGCTGCACGGGGACACACCGGAGGACTTCGCACTGGTCAAGGTGAAGAACGCCGCCATGGGCGCGCTCAATCCGTACGCCCGCTACCGCAAGCGGGTCACTGCCGAGGAGGTCGCCGCGTCCGCGGTGGTCGCCGATCCGCTGCGGCTGCTCGACATCTGCGCCACCTCGGACGGCGCCGCGGCCCTGGTGCTCTCCAGCCTCGACTTCGCCCACCGGCACGGCCCGCAGCGGCCGGTGCGGATCCGGGCGGTGTCGACAGTGACCCCGACCTTCCCGAACACGGTGCTGGACCTCCCGGACATCGCCACGGACTCCGCGGTCGCGGTGGAGCCTTCCGGCCAGACGTTCCGGGCGTCCATCGCGCGGGCCGCCTACGAGGAGGCGGGCATCGCTCCCGAGGACGTGTCCCTGGCCGAGGTCTACGACCTGTCCACCGCACTGGAGTTGCAGTGGTACGAGGATCTGGGCCTGTGCGGCGAGGGCGAGGGAGCGAAGCTTCTGCGGGAGGGCGCGACGGCCCCCGGCGGCCGGATACCCGTCAACGCCAGCGGCGGGCTCGCGTCCTTCGGCGAGGCGGTGCCGGCCCAGGCCATCGCCCAGGTCTGCGAGCTGACCTGGCAGTTGAGAGGGACCGCGGGAGACCGCCAGGTCGCCGACGCGCGCGTGGGAATCAGTGCCAACCAGGGGCTGTTCGGGCACGGATCGTCGGTGGTCGCGGTGAGATGATCCAAGGCGTCGGCCGGTCGCGGGGCGAAGGTGGTCCGAGGCGGGTGGTGCTCAAGTGATCCATGAGGTTGTCCACGCTGTGTGATCGTCCCGGAATCCTGCGTGAATGTCTCATGAACTGCGCCTGGGCGTGCGCGGGCGGCGCGTCATCATGCTGCCGTGCACTCCTGGACGGACACTCTCCGCTTCGCCTTCCAGCCGGTGGTCAACCTGAGGACGGGCGCGGTCGCCGCACTGGAGACACTCGCCCGCCCGGAGACCGGTGACGTCCTCGCCGAGGCCCGTCGCGATCCCGAACTCGACGGCAGGCTCACGGTGTTGGCGCTGCGTGCGGCGACGCACAAGGAGACGCTGCTGCCGCTGCACCTGAACGTGTTCGCGGCCACCCTCGCCGACCTCGGCGGCCTCACCCCGCTGTACGACGCCGTGCGCGCGGCGGGGCGCATGCCCTGGGAGGTGACGCTCGACGTCGTCCCGCCCTACACGCACGTGCCGCAGCGGGCGCTGCTGGAGGCGGTGGCCGGCTTGCGCGAACAGGGATTCCGGATCAGCGCGGACGGCATCGGGGACGGCGACGTACCACTGCGGCTGCTCACCGACCTCTCCCCCGACCTGGTCAAGCTCGATGCCTCGCTGCTGGCCCGGCCCGCCGCGGTGCGGGCGATGCGGACGCTGTGCGAGGAACTGGGCGCCCTGGTCGCGGTGGAGGGGGTCGAGACCGAGCTGCAGTGCGCGGGTGCGTTGTCGGCCGGCGCGCAACTGGCCCAGGGCGTGCTGTTCGCGCCGCCGGCCCGGATCCCGGCGGCGGACGTATACGTTCCGCCCCGCTCCCCCGGCGCCGTGGGCGTGCCCCGGTCCGGGCCGTCGGTGCGGGAGTTCGTGCGCCCCGCCGCCGTCCTGCCGGTGACCGCGTCGGCGGGGCAGGTGCGGGCGCTGCTGACCGGGTCGCCGGACGTCTCCGGTGTGCTGCTGGTGGACCAGGCCGGCCGGCCCGTGCGGTCGGTGCACCGCTCGCGCTTCCTGCTGTCGATGTCCGCCCGGTACGGGCACGCCCTGTACGCCGACCGGCCCGCCTTCAAACTGGGCGACGCGCCCCGCACGGTCGGCGTCGACGCCACCGCCTGGGAGGTGCTGGACGTGGTCGCGATCGGCGGCCGGGACCGGACCTCCGACGATGTGGCGGTGCTCGACGCGCGCGACCGCTGCGTGGGCGTCGTACGGCTCGCAGACCTGGTGCGGGCGCTGGCCGAGAGCCGGGTCGAGGAGGCGGCCGGGCTCAATCCGCTGACCCGGCTGCCCGGTTCGGACGCGATCACGACCGAGGTGGACCGATGGATCGCGGACGGCCGGACGTTCGCGCTCAGCTGGCTGGACATCGATCACTTCAAGCAGGTCAACGACGGTGCCGGGTTCGCCGCGGGCGACGAGCTGATCCGGTCGGTGGGGCGTTCGCTGCAGCAGGCGGTCGCGGGGCACACGCGCGTGGGGCACATCGGCGGGGACGACTTCCTGGTGCTGGCCGACGAGGCGGTGCTCGATCCGCTGGTCGCCACCGTGCTCGACGCACCCTGGTCGGCGGGCGGCCGGCCGGTCACGCTCTCCCTCGCGACCGTCGTGTGCGCCCCGGGCAGCGTGGGCGACCACCGCCAGGCCGCCGCCCATCTCGCCCCGCTGAAGAAAGCGGCCAAGGCGCTGCGCGGGGCGAGCTGGGTGCTCGGGCGCGCCGGGATCGCCGGTCACGAGGTCCGGCGCGGCGGCACGGGGACGGCTCCGGCGCAGGCGGGGTGCGCGGCCGTCGAGCCAGGGTGGTGAACGGCCCTCTCATGTACGTCCGTTGAGATGTCCGCTCGGCGAGCAAGTCGATGTCACCGTCGCCGTCGGCAACCTTGACGCCTCCGGAACGCCGGTGAACACTTCCCGTTGTCGGCCGACATCGCCGTACATTCTCGGTGTTATCAGGCACAGTGCCACGGATCTGTCCTGCTCCACGGCCCGTCCCTCCCGGCGATACGGCTGCGACGGCACGCCCGTCACGGACGCCGGCGGGGCGCGGGCCTCCCTGCCTTCGGCCGAAGTCGCCAAGGGACCGTTCCTGCACGGAGGGCCGGGGCTGATCGCCCGGGCCGGCGCCAAGGGAGCCGCCATGAGCAACGGGCACATTTTCGTCGGCGAGGTCATCGGCACCGCGATCCTCATCCTGTTCGGTGCCGGTGTCTGCGCCGCCGTCACCCTCAGACACTCCAAGGCGCGGGCCGCGGGCTGGATCGTCATCGCGTTCGGCTGGGGCTTCGGCGTCCTCGCGGGCGCGTACACCGCAGCTCCCCTCTCCGGTGGCCAGCTCAATCCCGCGGTCACCCTCGGCATCGCCGTGGACACCGGAAAGTGGGGCAAGGTCTGGGTGTATCTGCTCGGTCAGATCGTCGGCGCGATGATCGGCGCCGTACTCGCCTATCTGGTGTACCTCGCCCAGTTCCAGGCCAACGTCCGCGAGGAGGGCGGCGGGGCCGAGGAGCCGCTGCCGACCCTCGGCATCTTCTCGACCATCCCGGAGATCCGGAACCCGGTCGCCAATCTGATCACCGAGATCATCGCGACCATGGCGCTCGTACTGCCCCTTCTCGCCTGCGGGCTGACCAAGGGGCTCGGGGAGTCCGGCACGACCGTGCTGATCGTCTCCCTGCTCGTCGTCGGTATCGGGCTCTCCCTCGGCGGCCCCACCGGCTACGCCATCAACCCGGCCCGCGACCTCGGCCCGCGCATCGTGCACACCTTTCTGCCGATCCCCAACAAGGGCACGTCCGACTGGGGTTACGCCTGGATCCCGGTCGTCGGCCCGCTGATCGGCGGCACGCTCGCCGGTCTGCTCTACCACGCGGCGTTCTGATCGCCGTACGCCGCTCCCGGACCCGTACGCGACCTTCCGAACTCAGCGCTCCAGCGACCCAGGGACAGCCATGACGGACACCGCCGGCACTTACGTCGCCGCCATCGACCAGGGCACCACGTCCAGCCGCTGCATCGTCTTCGACCACGGCGGCGCCATCGTCGCCGTCGACCAGCGCGAGCACCGTCAGATCTTCCCCAAGCCGGGCTGGGTGGAGCACGACGCGACCGAGATCTGGTCCAAGGTGCAGGCCGTGGTGGCCGGAGCGCTCGCCAAGGCCGGGCTGCGCGCCGACCGACTGAGCGCGCTCGGCATCACCAACCAGCGCGAGACGACGGTCCTGTGGGACCGCGCGACGGGCAAGCCCGTGCACAACGCCATCGTCTGGCAGGACACCCGGACCGCCGCCCTGTGCACCGAACTGGGCGGCGCGGACGGCCAGGACCGCTTCCGCGAGCAGACCGGACTGCCGCTGGCCAGCTACTTCTCCGGACCCAAGGCGGCCTGGCTGCTGGACCACGTGCCCGGTCTGCGGGAGCGGGCCGAACACGGCGAGATCGCCTTCGGGACGATCGACTCCTGGCTGATCTGGAACCTGACCGGCGGCACCGACGGCGGCCGGCACGTCACCGACGTCACGAACGCCGGCCGGACCATGCTCATGAACCTGGAAACACTCCAGTGGGATCCCGCCATCCTGGCCGCCATGAACATCCCCGAGGCGATACTGCCGGAGATCCGCTCCTGCGCCGAGGTGTACGGCACGGCGGTGGGACAGCTCGCCGGAGTGCCCGTCGCCTCGGCGCTGGGCGACCAGCAAGCCGCCGTGTTCGGGCAGGCATGCTTCGACGTGGGCAGCGCGAAGAACACGTACGGCACGGGGAGCTTTCTGCTGCTGAACACCGGCGACCGGCCGGTGCCGTCCAAGAGCGGGCTGCTGACGACGATGGGCTACAAGATCGGCGGGGAGGCGCCGGTGTACTGCCTCGAGGGGTCCATAGCGATAACGGGCGCGCTCGTGCAGTGGTTCCGCGACCAGCTCGGGATCATCCGCACCGCCGACGAGATCGAGACCCTGGCGGCGAGTGTCGACGACAACGGCGGCGCCTACATCGTGCCCGCGTTCTCGGGACTCTTCGCGCCCTACTGGCGCTCCGACGCGCGCGGGGTCGTCACCGGCCTCACCCGGTACGTCACGAAGGCACATCTCGCGCGCGCGGTGCTGGAGGCGACGAGCTGGCAGACGCGGGAGGTCGTGGACGCCATGTACCAGGACTCCGGGGTGCGGATCACCACCCTGAAGGTCGACGGCGGCATGACGGGGAACAACCTGCTCATGCAGCACCAGGCGGACGTGCTCGGGGTGCCGGTGATCCGTCCACGGGTGTCGGAGACGACCTGTCTGGGCGCCGCGTACGCCGCCGGTCTGGCGACGGGCGTCTGGAACGACCTGGACGAGCTGAAGTCGCACTGGCAGAAGGACGCGGAGTGGACGCCCGCGATGGAGGCACCGGTGCGCGAGCGCGAGCACCGCAACTGGCGCAGGGCCGTCGAGAAGAGCTTCGGCTGGCTGGAGGACGGTGACGCGTAGGAGCCACGGCGGATCGACTCCACGCGCGCGTGTGGGTGCTCCGCACAGGACCACGGCCCGTACCCCGGTCGGCGGGCGTACGGGCCGTGTCCTGCGGTCAGCCGGCGGCGGCTCGGCGGGCGGTCAGCCGGTGACGGCCTCGTGGCGGTCGGAGGCGTACCGCATCGCGTGCTGGACGACTCCGATGAGCACCTCCTTGACCGACTCGCGGTCCCGCGCGTCGCACAGGACGACGGGTACGTCGTCGTCCAGGTCTAGGGCCTGCCGCACGGTCTCGGCCGGGTAACGGGCCGCCCCCGCGAAGCAGTTGACACCGACGAGGAAGGGGATGGAACGCCGCTCGAAGTAGTCGACGGCGGCGAAGCAGTCCTCCAGGCGGCGCGTGTCGGCGAGCACGACGGCGCCGAGCGCGCCCTCGGACAGTTCGTCCCACATGAACCAGAACCGTTCCTGCCCGGGCGTGCCGAAGAGGTACAGCACCAGGTCCTCGCGCAGGGTGATACGGCCGAAGTCCATGGCCACGGTGGTGGTGTGCTTGCCCTCCACACCGCTGGTGTCGTCGACCGGGCGCCCGGCCTCGGTGAGCAGTTCCTCGGTGCGCAACGGCCTGATCTCGCTGACCGCACCCACGAGGGTCGTCTTGCCCACGCCGAAGCCGCCGGCCACCAGGATCTTGAGCGTGACGGGCTCGACCGGGGGCTTTCCGCGCTCAGAACGCCCGAAGATCATCGGTGTCTTCTCCTGGTTGCTGGGGTCGGGGGACGGTCCGGCCGGCTTGTCATGTCACTGCTTCGCTTCCGTGCCGGTCACAGGGCCCGGAGGCCGTTGATCACATCACGCAGAATGCTCTCGTCGGGCAGCTCGGCCGGGGGCACCGGGCGGGTGACATGGACGAGTTCCGCGTGCACGAGATCACCGATGAGGACCCGGACGACACCGATGGGCAGGTCGATCTCCGCGGCGAGTTCGGCGACCGACTGCGGTTCGTCCCGGCACAGTCCGACGATCGCCACGTGTTCGGGCGACAGCGTCGGATCCGCTTCCGGGTCCCCCGTGTCCGGCTCCGTGACGACCACCGCGATCAGGTCGAGGCGGTGCTGGGCCGGACTCGTGGTGCGGCCACGCGTCATGGCGTACGGACGGACGACCGGTCCGGCCTCGTCATCGAACCAGTGGCTGCTTCCCTGACCGTCTCCGCTCACGCTCACGCTCATGTCATCCCACTACCCGCCCGCGGGCAGATCGGTGCGCGGGGCGGTGCCCAGATGCACGCCGACCCGCTTGACGAGGAGCGTCATCTCGTAGGCGACCTGCCCGACGTCCGAGTCGGCGTCCGAGAGGACGGCGAGACAGCTGCCGTCGCCGGCGGCGGTGACGAACAGGAAGGCGCCGTCCAGCTCGACCACCGTCTGCCGGACGGTGCCCGCGTCGAAGTGGCGGCCCACGCCCTTGGCGAGGCTGTGGAAACCGGACGCCACGGCGGCCAGATGCTCGCCGTCCTCCCTGGTCAGGTCCTTCGACGCGCCCATGGGCAGCCCGTCGCCGGACAGGATGACGGCCTTGCGGATGCTGGCGACCCGGTCGACGAGGTCGTCCAGGAGCCAGTTCAGCTCCCCCTTGTTCGTCGCCGTGTGGCCGGTGGCCTTCGGTGCGGTCATCGACCGTCCCCCTTAGTCGTTCCTGGTGCTGTGCCGTTCCGGGACCCGTCGCCCTCGGCGTTCTCCTCCCGGCCGCGCTGCCAGCCGCGTTGGAGCGAGGCCATCCGGCTGCGGACCTCCTCGGCGTCGCGGTCGGCGGGCCGCTCCGGCCGCTGGGCGCGTCGTACGGCGTCCTGCCTGAGCTGCGGAGCCAGGCTGGCCTGACGCACCCGCCGGGGCAGCGCCCCGGTACCGTCCGGCTCCACGGCCGGCCGGACAGGCCCGTCGCCGGTGGTGAGGTCTGCGGTGCCGTCGGGCGAGGAGCCGTCGGAGCGGGCGAGGTCTGCGGTGTCGCGTGTCGAGGGTACGTCACCACCGGCGAGGGCTCCGGCGCCGCTCGGCGGGGATACGTCGGCGGCCGACGGGAACGTTTCACCGGAGCGGGCCGTGCCGGCGGCGGACGAAGACGCGTCGCCGAGTCGGACCGCGTCGGCGACGGGCGACGACGGGTCATCGGACCGGTACGCATCCACGACAGGCGAAGCCCCGTCGGCGGACCCGGTCGTGTCGCCCGTCGGCAGGGCCGGGCCGCTGCCGGACCGGTCCTCTTCACCGGACAGTTCGGAAGGTCCCGAAGGTGCGGACGATCCGGAAGGTGCGGACGATCCGGAAGGTGCCGTACCGCCGGACGTGCCCGGGTCGCCGGGACCGTCCGCGGCGGTCGCCCTGGGGCGGGTGCGGCGGGGCAGTGCCGGGATCCCGGGGGGCTCGTCGGCGCCGCCGGTGCGGGTCGGTCCGCCTTCCGCCTCGACGCGGTCGGTGAGTTCGCCGGTGCGCCGGGCGGCCGTGCCGCGTCGGCGGGCGGGCAGCGGGGCGAGGCTCCCGGGGTCGGGGCGGCGGGGACCGGCGGAGGGCTGCGCGTCGGGTTCGGCGCGGCGGGAGCGCTGGTCGGTGACGGGTTTGCCGTGCGAGCTGACCAGTTTGGGTGTCTGACGGCGCGGCAGCGGTACGGGTCCGCGGTCGCCGGCCGTGTCACGCGGCAGACGGTCGGCGGACGCGGAGGCCTCCGCCCGGTCGTCGTCGAGGGAGTGGGGGCGGCGGGGCCGGAACAGTCCGCCGCGCTCGCTGTCCTCGTCCGCCAGGACGCCGGGGAAGTCGTCGAGGGCGTCGAGATCGACGGGTGCCTCCAACTCCACCGGGCCGTCGAGCAGGGAGGTCGGCAGGCCGGGCCGCTGCACCGGTGTCGCGGAGCGGCCCGCCGCCTGCCCGACCTCCGGCGCCGGGCGGTCGCGGTCCAGGCGGAAGCCGAGGCCGTTGGTGTCCGGTACGTCGTCGCTCAGCAGCGCGTCGGGGATGAACACGACGGCGGTGGTGCCGCCGTAGGGCGACGGCTGGAGGGAGACCCGGACGTTCTGGCGCTGGGCGAGGCGGCTGACCACGAAGAGGCCGAGCCGGTCGGTGTCGGACAGCTCGAACTCGGGGGTCTCGGCGAGGCGCAGGTTGGCGTCCAGAAGTGCCTCGGCCGTCATCCCGAGCCCCCGGTCGTGGATCTCCAGGGTGAAGCCGTTGGCGACGCGCTCGCCGAGGACCTGGACGGCGGTGTGCGGGGGCGAGAAGACGGTGGCGTTCTCCAGGAGTTCGGCCACGAGGTGCGTGAGGTCGGCGACGGCCGGGCCGGTGACGGCGACCCGCGGCAGCCGCCGTACCTCGATGCGTTCGTAGTCCTCGACCTCGGCCACGGCGGCCCGGACGACGTCCATCAGCTGGACCGGGCGGCGCCACTGCCGGGAAGGTGCGGCGCCGGAGAGGATCACCAGCCCCTCGGCGTGCCGGCGCATACGGGTGGTGAGGTGGTCCAGGCGGAAGAGGTCGGCGAGCTCGTCGGTGTCCTCGGTCCGGCGTTCCATGGTGTCGAGCAGGGTGAGCTGTTTGTGCAGCAGCACCTGGCTGCGGCGGGCGAGGTTGACGAACACCTCCGAGACGCCGGCGCGCAGTTCGGCCTGTTTGACGGCGGCCTCGACGGCGGCGCGCTGGAGGGTGTTGAGGGCCTGGCCGACCTCGCCGACCTCGTTCTTGTCGTACTCCAGGCGCGGCACCTCGGTCTCGACGTCGACGCGTTCACCGGCGGACAGGCGGCGCATCACGCTGGGCAGCCGGACACCGGAGGCCTCGTGCGCCTCCAGGCGCAACTGGCGCAGGTCGCGGATGAGGCTGCGGCCGATCCGGACGGAGAGGACGATGGAGACCAGGAGGGCGATCAGACCGAGGAGGCCCGCGACGGCCGCCTGCAGGATGACGATCATGGCCACTGGGCGGGTACGGTCCTGGAAACGGTCGCCGGCCTGGTCGTCCAGGGTGCCGAGTTCGTCCAGGACGCCCGCCGCGGCGGAGTCCCAGCTCTTGGCGGTGATGCCGCGGGGCGTGCCGGATTCCGCGCCGATGACGGACTGTTCGGCCGTGCGCAGCGGGGCGGTGGCGGCGTTCTTCCAGAAGCGTTCGTAGCGATCGCGCTCGGCGGCGGGCAGCAGCGGCAGGCTGATGTCGTACAGCAGGGTGCGCTGGGCGACGAGATCGGAGATGTCGCGGGTCTCGTCGCGGGTCAGCCGGCCGACGACGAGGGAGGAGCCCAGCAGGGCGTCCTCGCGGGAGAGCAGCTCGCGCGCGCGGGTGACGTTGACCATCGCGCGGGCCTGTTTGTCCATCTCGACGTCGTCCACGCCTTCGAGGGCGTCGAGCAGCGTGTAGCAGGGGTCGACGAGACGGTTGTAGAGGTCGAAGGCCTGGGCACGGTTGACCGTTCCCTGCTCGACGCTGCGGCGCAGGGAGTCGAGCCCGTCGAAGGAGTCCAGGACCGTGGTGAGGCGTTCACCGCCGGCCGCCCCCATGCCGTGGGCGCCGCCGTGGTCCCCGGCGTTCCTGCGGATCTCGGCGACCGCCCGGTCGGTGGCGGTGCGGGTGCGCTGCAGCGCGGACAGCGCGTCGGCGGCGCGGGGGTCGGCGAGATAGACGAGGGTCTGGCGACGTTCCTGCTGCAATGCGCGGACGGTGTCCTCGGCGGGGTAGCCGATGTCCTTCGTGATGTCGGTGGCGTGGAACAGCCGGGCGACCTCACGCCCCGTGAGTACCGTGGCGAAGCCCCAGATGGAGGCCAGGGACACCAGCGGCACGAGAAGCAGCGCCACGATCTTCCGGCGGATCGACTTCCCGCGAAAGCGCATGGCCTCCCCCAGCTCGACCCCCGCCGGACGGGGGTGCACATTGCGTCAACAAACGGCGCGAGCCTACTACCGCCTCACAGTTAACTCGAAGACATGTCCGGAGGGCGAACTTCCGCTCCGTCGGTGAGACATGGCGAGTTGTCCGGGCATTGCGGGAGATTGCCACCGCGTTCAGGTGGCCGCGCCCGGCCCGACCGTGATGTCCCGGCCTGGCGGTTGGCCGGATTTTTGCGTTGGCGGGGAATCTTCAGGCGATCTCGTTCGTCCTTCTCTACGGGAAATGGGGGCGGAATGGGCCACAGGTGCCGCATCCCGCACTCCGGCGGCGTAAAACTGCGCAAGCCGGGCAGCCACTGGGGAGTCGGAGTCCGCAGACTCCGGGGCGAGCGGTCTGCCGGCGGTGGGGAGTGACACGGTGATGGGGACGGCGGGGCAGCGCGAAGCGCCCGAGGAGCGCGTGGCGGAGCGCTCGGCGGCGCGGCGGGGGTACGGGGAGCCGGATCGCGACATTCCGGCGCGCGAGCGGCGCGTCGGGGAGTCCGCAGGCGGTGAACGGCGGCCGGATCACCGGCCGTTGTGGATCGAGGAGCCGGCCCGGCGGCACCCGATGCCCGATCCAGTGCGTACGGCGGCGGTGCGGGCACTCCTGATCATCTCGGTGACGCTGATACAGGCGATGGTGGCCTTCCTGTGCACGATGGCCGGGTCCTGGCTGGCGTTCCCCATGGTGATCAGCAGCGTGGTGAGCACGGTGGTGGCCACCTGGGCGGTGGTCGACGTGTGGGTCACCCGCCAGGTGTGGAGCCAGCGCTACGGCGTGGTCTCCGAGCCCAGCAGCACGGCCCGGGCACTGCGCCGTGAGCGCCGTGCCCGCCGGCGCCGCGAGCGGGCGGCCCTGCGTGAACAGGAGCGGATACGCAGGCGGGGCGGCACCGGTCAGCTGTCCCACCTCTGACCTCGGCCGGCACGGCTCCGCCCGCTCACCGTCACAGCACGGCCGGTTCGGCTCGTGGCCGCTCCCCCCGCCCAAGTTCGCGGCGGGCCTTCATGAAGGCGCGGGGCCGGTCCACTCCGAGGACGGCGACGGTGTGGCCGTCCCGTTCGTAGCGGGCGAGGAAGCCGGCCTCGCCGGGGCCGCCGCCGGTGGCCTCGCCCTCGGTGACCTGGACGGTGTCGCCGACGCGGTACCGGCCTGCGAACTGGATGCGGGAGCCGTACTGATCGGACCAGAAGTACGGCACGGTGCGCGCTGTTTCCAGGGTGCGGCCGGCGAGCAGATTGGTCACGGCCACGCGGGGCTGTTCGGTGGCGGAGGTCCAGTGCTCGGCCCGGGCGCCGCCGACGCGGGCGACGTCGCCGACCGCGACGACCTGGGGCAGGGCCGTCACACAGCCTTCGTCGCACAGCACACCGTCGTGCAGGGCGATCGTGGAGCCGGCCAGCCAGGACGTGTGGGGGGTGGCGCCGATGCCGACGATCACGATGTCGGCGGGCAGGGTGCGGCCGTCGCTGAGGGCGACTCCGGTGACGGCGCCGGTGCCGCGCAGCCCGGCCACGCCGGTGCCGGTGAGCAGCTCCACCCCGCCGCGGCGGTGCAGGGCGGCGCACACGGCGGCCATGTCCGGCCCGAGTTGGGGCACCAGCGGCAGCGCAGCGGCCTCGACCACGGTGACCGCGTGGCCGAGCCCGGCGCAGGAGGAAGCGGTCTCGGCGCCGATGAAACCACCGCCGATCACGACGATCCGGCGGGGTCCCCGGACGAGTTCGGCACGCAGGGCACGGGCGTCCTCCAGGGTCCGCAGCGTGTGGACACCGACGAGGCGGTCACCCGGCAGCCTGCGGGCGGCGGCCCCCGTGGCGATGACGACGCCGTCGGTGGACACCGTACGGCCGTCGCCGAGCAGGACGGTCCGGCCGCGCGGGTCGAGGCCACGGGCGCGGACGCCGAGCAGCCACTCGGCGTCGAGCCCGGCGGTCTCGTCGGCGTCGGCGAGGGCGAGCTGCTCCTCGTCGGCGCGGCCGGTGAGGAAGTCTTTGGAGAGGGGAGGCCGGTCGTAGGGACGGTGGGGTTCCTCGCCGACGATCACCAGTCGGCCGTCGAAGCCCTGGGCGCGCAGCTCACGGGCGGCGTAGAGCCCGGAGAGGGAGGCGCCGACGATGGTCACGGTCCTCATAGGGCACGGCTCCTGGCGTTGACGGCGGGGGCGGGACGGCGGGGGTTCACGTGATCGTGCGGGCCGGGGGCGGGGTTCGGACGGCCGTACCGGCCGAAGGCTGCGTTCCTGGTGCCGTACCGGCCGGAAACGACGCCTCCGGTGCCGTACCCGCCGACCGCGGTACGCGCGCGCCGGCACCGGTCGAGCGTGGTGTTCGGCCGGCCGTCGCGGCGGACGGCGGCGGTCCCGCGGCCGGACCGGCCGAAGGCGGTGCTCATGCGGCCGTGCCCTTCTCGACGGTGAGGTGGACGTGGATGATGCCGTCCTCGACCGTGACGCGGTGGGTGCGGACGGGGCGCCGGGCCGGCAGACAGGTCGGTTCGCCGGTGCGCAGGTCGAAGGACGCGGCGTGCAGCGGGCATTCGACCAGGCAGCCCTCCAGCCAGCCCTCGGAGAGGGACGCGTCCTGGTGGGTGCAGGTGTCGTCGATGGCGTACAGCCCGCCGTCTTCGGTGCGGAACACGGCGACGGGCGGGGTGGTCCCGATGCGGACGGACTCGCCCTCGGGGAGGTCTTCGAGGCGGCAGACGGGAATCACGGGCCCCCCTCTCGGTCCGGGACACTCGGTCCGGGACCTGCTGGATGCAGGCGTCAGGGATGCGGCCGGGAGCCCGGACCTGCGGCGGTCCGGCCCGACGGAGCGATGCTGGAATGCCGGGCCGTCCTCGGTCCGGTCGATCCGGGTGGTTCTGATGTCCCGGGCGGTCCGCACCCTTCCTGGATCCGGACGCTTCGGTAACATGATGTTTCGCATGGCGCACGAGCTAGCGCTATGCGCAACAGAATCCGGGCGGGACGACCGTCGCGTCAAGGGCTTCCCGCAGATGCGGCCCGAACCGGGCCCACAGGTGGTGAGAGTTGAGCCATGACCCGCACGCAGAAGCAGTCTGACCGCACCGAGGAGACCACGCAGAAGCCCAGGGCGCCGGAGCGGCACGGCCGCGGCGCGGCCAGCGCGGTGCAGTCGGTGGACCGCGCCGTGAGCGTGCTGGAGATCCTCGCCCGGCACGGCGAGGCGGGCGTCACCGAGATCGCCGAGGCGCTGGACGTGCACAAGTCCACGGCGTTCCGGCTGCTCGGCGTCCTGGAGAACCGCGGCCTGGTGGCCCAGGCGAAGGACCGCGGCAAGTACTACCTGGGAGCCGGCGTACTGCGCCTGGCGGGGGCGGCGGCAGTGCGGCTGGACATCTCCCAGGAGGGCGTCCCGGTCTGCCGGGAGGTCGCCGACGAGCTGGGCGAGACGGTGAACATCGCCGTGCTCGACGACGACGCGGCCGTCAACATCATGCAGGCCCGCGGTACCGCATCGGTCACCGCGCAGAACTGGCTGGGCAGACGTACCCCGCTGCACGCCACGTCCAGCGGCAAGGTACTGCTCGCGCACATGCCGCCCACCCTGCGCGAAGGCCTGCTGGCGCGGTCGTTGCCGCGGTTCACGGACCGCACGGTCACCGGCGCGGGAATGCTGCGCGCCGAGCTGGAGGCCGTGATCGAGCAGGGGTACGGCGTCACGATCGAGGAGCTGGAGCTGGGGCTCGCCGCCGTAGCGGCACCGGTGCGCGCGCACGACGGCAAGGTGATCGCCGCGATCAGCGTCTCGGGGCCGGTGTACCGGCTCAATCCGGACCGGCTGCCGGAGGTGGCGAAACGGACGGTGGCAGCCGGGGCCGAACTGTCCCGCCGGATGGGCTACGGCTTCTGACGGAGGGCTGGCGGACACCCCCGACGAGATCCGGGCGCACGCACGAGAGGCGTTCACAGCAGACGCGCAGCGGCGCGGAACCGGGACGTTCCCGGTCCCGCGCCGCCGTGCGTCCGGGGCATGTGTCCGACAGGTTTCGCCCCCCGGATGCCTTTTGCCAAGGGTTAACGCGCACCCCTTGACGGCCCCGTGACGCCGTTCTCAGTATGTTCCCCATCGCGCAACCCATCGTGCAATGCGCAACAGCAGAGGAGCTTGTCGTGCCACACGAGGTCCGTGCCGTAGTTGCCGTCAAGAAGGGCGCACCCGTCGAGGTGCGGACGATCGTCGTCCCCGATCCGGGCCCCGGCGAGGTCCTGGTCGACGTCCAGGCGTGCGGGGTGTGCCACACGGACCTCCACTACCGGGAGGGCGCGATCAACGACGAATTCCCGTTCCTGCTGGGCCACGAGGCGGCCGGCACGATCGAGTCGGTCGGAGCGGGTGTCACGGATCTCGAGCCCGGCGACTATGTGGTGCTGGCCTGGCGGGCACCCTGCGGCAGTTGCCGTTCCTGTCGCCGGGGCCGGCCCTGGTACTGCTTCGACTCCCGCAACGCCGCGCAGCCCATGACCCTGCTGGACGGCACCCCGCTCAGCAACGCCCTCGGCATCGGGGCCTTCGCCGAGAAGACGCTGGTCGCGGCAGGTCAGGCAGTGAAGGTCGACCCGGCCGCGCGCCCCGAGGCGGCCGGTCTCATCGGCTGCGGGGTGATGGCCGGTTACGGCGCGGCGGTCAACACCGGCCAGGTGGGCCGCGGTGACTCGGTCGCCGTCATCGGCTGCGGCGGGGTCGGCAACGCGGCCATCGCGGGCGCCTGCCTGAACGGCGCCATGAAGGTCATCGCCGTGGACATCGACGACAGGAAGCTCGACCAGGCGGAGAAGTTCGGCGCCACCCACACCGTCAACTCCCGGGGCACGGACCCGATCGAGGCGGTGCGGGAACTCACCGACGGCCACGGTGTGGACATCGCGATCGACGCGGTCGGCCGGCCCGAGACGTTCCAGCAGGCCTTCTACATGCGCGACCACGCTGGCCTGCTCGTCCAGGTGGGCGTCCCGTCCCCCGAGATGAAGGTGGACCTCCCGCTGATCGACGTCTTCTCGCGCGGCGGCGCGATCAAGTCCTCGTGGTACGGCGACTGTCTGCCGAGCCGGGACTTCCCCTTCCTGATCGACCAGTACCTGTACGGCCTGCTCGACCTCAACGCGTTCGTCTCCGAGACGATCGCCCTGGACCAGGTCGAGGAGGCGTTCGGCAAGATGCACCGCGGTGAGGTGCTGCGCTCGGTGGTGGTGCTGTGAAGGCCCCCGGGAATCGCCCCCGTACCTCCCGCGTCGTCGTCATCGGTGCCGGCATCGTCGGCTGTTCCCTCGCCGACGAGCTGACCGCCCGCGGCTGGACCGACGTCACCGTCCTCGAACAGGGTCCGCTGCCCGCCCCGGGCGGCTCCACCTCCCACGCCCCCGGGCTCGTCTTCCAGACCAGCCCCTCCAAAACCCTCACGGAGTTCGCGCGGTACACCGTCGAGAAGTTCCGTTCCCTCGACGTGGACGGCGTCTCCTGCTTCCACCGGGTCGGCGGCCTCGAACTCGCGACGACTCCCGAGCGCCTGGCCGACCTGCACCGCAGGGCCGGTTACGCCGCCGCCTGGGGCATCCGCGGCGAGATCGTCGGCACCGCCCGCTGCAAGGAACTCTGGCCGCTGCTGGACGAGTCGGTCGTCCTCGGCGGACTCCACACTCCCGACGACGGCCTCGCCAGGGCCGTGCTCGCGGCCCGCGCCCAGATGGACCGGGCCACCGCGCGCGGCGCCCGCTTCCTGGACCGCCACACCGTCACCGGCATCGAGCAGCACGGCGGCCGGGTCACCGGGGTCGTCACCGACCGGGGTGCCTTCCCCGCCGACCACGTCGTCTCCGCGGCCGGCTTCTGGGGGCCGGTCATCGGCCGCATGGCCGGCGTCGACGTACCCCTGCAACCTCTCGCGCACCAGTACGCGAGGACGCAGCCGCTCCCCGAGCTGGCCGGCGCCACGGCCGAGGCCTCCAGGCCGATCCTCCGTTTCCAGGACCGCGATCTGTACTTCCGCGAGCACACCGACCGCATCGGCATCGGCTCGTACGCGCACCGGCCGTTGCCCGTGGACCCGTTCGCCGTCCCGGCCTACGACGCGGCGCGTGCCCGGGACATGGAGATGCCGTCCTCGTACCCGTTCACCGCCGAGGACTGGGCGCCGAGCTGGGAGGACTGCCGCGAGCTGCTGCCCGCCCTGCGCGATGCGCAGATCGAGACCGGGTTCAACGGGGTGTTCTCCTTCACCCCGGACGGCATGCCGGTCCTCGGGGAGGCGCGGCGGCTGCGGGGGTTCTGGCTGGCCGAGGCGGTGTGGGTGACGCACTCCGCCGGAGTGGCGAAGGCGGTCGCCGAATGGATGGTCGAGGGGCGGCCGTCCGTCGACGTGCACGAGTGCGACCTCACGCGGTTCGAGGAAGCGCAGCGTTCACCGGCGTACGTCCGTGAGCGCGGTTCACAGCAGTTCGTCGAGGTGTACGACGTCCTGCATCCGCTCCAGCCGATGCAGCGGCCGCGCCCGCTGCGGGTCAGTCCCTTCTACGCCCGTCAGCAGCAACTCGGCGCCTTCTTCCTGGAGGGCACCGGCTGGGAGCGTCCGCACTGGTACGAGGCGAACGCCCCGCTCGTGGACGCCCTCGGCGACCTCCCCGAGCGCGATGCCTGGTCGGCCCGCTACTGGTCGCCGATCGCCGCCGCCGAGGCCCGGGCGACCCGCGAGCAGGTCGCCCTGTACGACATGACGCCGCTGCGCCGCCTGGAGGTGACCGGCCGCGGCGCCCTCGCCTTCCTGGACCGCATGACCAGCAACAACCTCCGCAAGAAGCCCGGCGCGGTCACCTACACACTCCTGCTGGACGAGACCGGGGGCATCCGCTCCGACCTCACCGTCGCCCGCCTCGCCCCCGACCGCTTCCAGGTCGGCGCCAACTCCCCCGCCGACCTGGACTGGCTGCTGCGCCACGCGCCTGCCGACGTGGGGATCCGGGACATCACCGCCGGCACCTGCTGCATCGGCGTGTGGGGGCCCCTGGCCCGTGACCTCGTCCAGCCGCTGACCCGCGACGACTTCTCCCACGCAGGCTTCGGCTACTTCCGGGCGAAACAGACGTACGTCGGGCACGTGCCGGTGACGGCGATGCGGCTGAGCTACGTCGGCGAGCTGGGCTGGGAGCTGTACACCACCGCCGACCTGGGCCTCAGGCTCTGGGACACGCTGTGGGAGGCGGGGCAGCACCTCGGCGTGATCGCCGCGGGCCGCTCCGCGTTCAACTCCCTGCGGCTGGAGAAGGGTTACCGCGCCTGGGGCACCGACATGACCGACGAGCACACCCCGTTCGAGGCGGGCCTCGGCTTCGCGGTGCGCGGGGACAAGGAGGACTTCGTCGGCGGGGCGGCACTCGCACGGGCCGAAGAGCCCGTCCGCCGGCTCACGCCGCTGCTCCTCGACGATCCCGCCGCCGTGGTCCTCGGCAAGGAGCCCGTCTATGTCGGCGGCCGTCCGGCCGGCTACGTCACCAGCGCGTCGTACGGCTACACGCTCGGCCGCTGTGTCGCCTACGCCTGGTTGCCGGCCGGTCTCACCGCCGGGACCGGCGTGCACGTCGAGTACTTCGGCGAGAAGGTGCCGGCCACGGTCGCCGACGAGCCCCTGTTCGACCCGGAGATGAGCCGGATCCGTCGCTAGGAGGCGCCCGTGTCACCGTCTTACGACGTCATGTACTGGTTCCAGCCGAAGGGCGGCACCGGGCCGTTCGTGCCGGACCACCATCCGGTCTGCCTCGGGGAGGACGAGGCCGGCGTCCGGGTGTACGGCTTTCCGGCCATCGACGGGCCCGCACTCGGCGCCAAGGTCGCCTTCTTCAGGAACGGCCCGGTCACGACGCCGGAGACGATCGACCGGACGGTGCACGAGGACGAGGTCCGGGCCATGGCGGATCAGATGTCCCGGTGCATCCCGGATCTGCCGGGCACCTTCCTGAAGGCCGCCACCTGTAGGTACACCACCACCACGGACGAGCACTTCGTGACCGCCCGACACCCCGTCCACCCGGAGTCGGTCACCGTGGCCGGCGGGTCCTCCGGGCACGGCTTCACGTTCGTGCCGGCCGTCGGCGAGATCCCGGCCGATCTGGCACTGACCGGCTCGACCGCCCACCCGATCGGCCTGTCCGACCCCGCCCGCCTCGCCGCCGCGCCCGCCTGAGGAGCCCGCCCGTGACGACGACCCCGACCTCCCCGAGCCTCATCGCGACACTCCCGGGCCGCTACTACACCGACCCGGAGATCTTCCGGCAGGAGCAGGAGAAACTCTTCGAATCCCTGTGGTTCTGCGCGGTCCGCAGCGCCGACCTGGACCGACCGGGAGCCTTCCGTACGGTCCAGGTGGGCCGCGAGAGCGTCATCATCACCCGCACGCGCACGGGTGCGCTGCGCGCCTTCCTGAACGTGTGCCGGCACCGGGGCGCGCGGCTGTGCACCGAGGAGTCCGGCGAGGTGCGCCGCAGTCTGCAATGCCCGTACCACGCATGGACGTACGACCTTGACGGCAGGTTGATCGCCGCGCCCAACTTGATCAAGATGCCGGACATTGATCGAGTCGAGTACGGATTGATCAAGGTGTCTCTGCGTGAATGGCTCGGCTACGCCTGGGTGTGCCTGGCCGTCGAACCGCCCTCCTTCGAGGACACCGTGATGTCCGCGGCCGTGGAGCGGCTCGGCGACGCCGCCGCCATCGAGCACTACGGCACCGAGCGCCTGGCCCTCGGCAAGCGCGTCACCTACGACGTACGGGCCAACTGGAAGCTGATCGTCGAGAACTTCATGGAGTGCTACCACTGCGCGACCATCCACCCCGAACTCACCGAGGTGCTCCCGGAGTTCGCGGACGGGTACGCCGCCCAGTACTACGTCGGCCACGGCGCGGAGTTCGGCGCGCAGATCAAGGGGTTCACGGTCGACGGCAGCGCGGGCTTCGCCAAGCTGCCCGAGGTCGGGCCCGACCAGGACCGCCGTTACTACGCGATCACCGTCAAGCCGACCGTGTTCGTCAACCTCGTCCCGGACCACGTCATCCTGCACCGCATGTTCCCGCTGGCCGAGGACCGCACGGTGGTGGAGTGCGACTGGCTGTACGCGCCGGAGGTGGTGGCGTCGGGCGCGGACGTCGAGAAGTCCGTGGAGCTGTTCCACCGCGTCAATGTGCAGGACTTCCAGGCGTGCGAGCGCACCCAGCCGGCGATGTCCTCGCGCGCGTACCGCGACGGCGGGGTGCTGGTTCCCAACGAGCATCACATCGGGATCTTCCACGAATGGCTCCGGCACCGGCTGGGAGACGCCCATGCCTGACCTCTTCATCGACGGCACGTGGCGCGGCGCCCTGGACGGGCGCACCCGGGAGATCCGCTGTCCCGCCGACGGCTCCCTGGTCGCCGTCGTGGACGAGGCCGGCGGCAAGGACACCGTGGAGGCGATCGCGGCGGCCCGGCGCGCCTTCGACACGGGCCCCTGGCCACGGACACCGGCGACGGAGCGCGGCGACCTGCTGCTGCGGGTCGCGGACCTCCTCGTCCGCGACAAGGACGCCCTGGCCCGCGCCGAATCTCTTGACACCGGCAAGCGACTGGTGGAGAGCCGGTACGACATTGACGATGTGGTCAACTGTTTCCGCTACTTCGCGCGGCTGGTCGCGTGCGAGACCGGCCGGGTGATCGACACCGGCCGCGCGGACGTCGACAGCCGCGTGGTGTACGAACCGGTCGGCGTCTGCGCCCTGATCACGCCCTGGAACTATCCGCTGCTCCAGACGGCGTGGAAGGTCGCTCCGGCCCTCGCGGCGGGCGATACCTTCGTGCTGAAGCCGAGCGAGCTGACCCCGCACACGGCGATCCACCTGCTCCGGCTGCTGGCGGAGGCCGGGCTGCCGCCGGGCGTGGCCAATCTGGTGCTGGGCGCCGGTCCGGAGGCGGGCGCTCCGCTCGGCGACCATCCGGACGTGGACCTTGTCTCCTTCACCGGCGGGCTGCACACCGGCCGCCGGCTGATGGCCGCGGCGGCCGGGACGGTGAAGAAGGTCGCGCTCGAACTCGGCGGGAAGAACCCCGACATCGTCTTCGCGGACGCCGACTTCGAGGCCGCGGTCGACATGGCACTGACGGCGGTGTTCCTGCACTCCGGACAGGTGTGCTCGGCAGGGGCCCGGCTGCTGGTCGAGGACGCGCTGCACGACCGGTTCGTGGACGAGATCGTGCGGCGGGCCCGGCGGATCCGGCCGGGCGGGCCGTTCGACGACCGCGCGCAGACCGGGCCGCTGATCTCGGCGGCCCACCGGGCGAAGGTCGAGGCCTACGTGGCCCGGGGGATCACGGAGGGCGCCGTGCTGCGCTGCGGCGGCGCCCGGCCCTCCGGACCCGGCTTTGACGAGGGTTTCTACTACCTCCCGACCGTCCTGGACGACTGCGCGAGCGGTATGTCGGTGGTCCGGGAGGAGTCGTTCGGACCGGTGCTGACCGTCGAGCGGTTCACCACCGAGGAGGAGGCCGTGCGGCTCGCCAACGACACGGTCTACGGCCTCGCGGGCGCCGTGTGGACCGGGGACGAGGCCCGCGCCGCCCGGGTCGCGGCCGGGCTGCGGCTCGGCACGGTCTGGATCAACGACTACCACCCGTATGTGCCGCAGGCCGAATGGGGTGGTTACAAGCAGTCCGGCTTCGGGCGGGAACTCGGACCGGCGGGGCTCGCCGAGTACCGCGAGACGAAGCACATCTGGCGCACCACCGCGCCGGCACCGCAGGGCTGGTTCGACTGACGGCCAGAGGAGTCCGCTGATGACAGCCACGAAGCAATCGCCAGGCCCGCACGACCACGACGACGCCGAACTCGCCGAGTTCGGCTACCGACCCGAACTCAAGCGCACGCTCGGCAATTTCCACACCTTCGCCGCCGGGATCAGCTACATCTCGATCCTGACCGGCACCTTCCAGCTGTTCTACTTCGGCTACGGCAGCGGCGGACCGGCCTACTGGTGGTCGTGGCCGATGGTGTTCGCCGGCCAGTTCGCGGTCGCCCTGTGCTTCGCCGAACTCGCCGCCCGCTACCCGGTGGCCGGCTCGGTCTACAACTGGTCGAAGAAGATCGGCAACGCCCACCTCGGCTGGCTGGCCGGGTGGATGATGTTGATCGCGTCCATCGTGTCCATCGCGGCGGTCGCGCTGGCCTACCAGTTGACCCTGCCGCAGATCTCATCCACCTTCCAGTTCGTCGGGGACGGTACCGGCAAGTACGACGTGGCCACCAACGCGGTCGTCCTGGCCACCGTGCTGATCCTGTTCACCACGCTGGTCAATGCGTTCGGCGTCAAGTTGATGGCCACGATCAACACGGCGGGCGTGTTCATCGAGTTGATCGCCACCGTCGTACTGATCATCCTGTTCGCCGTCCACATCACCCGCGGCCCGCAGGTCGTCCTGCAGACCAACCACACCGGCGCGGGCTACTCGACCGGCTATCTCGGCGCCTTCCTGGTGGCCTCGCTGGCCTCGGCGTACGTCATGTACGGCTTCGACACCGCCGCCTCGCTCGGCGAGGAGTCCCTCGACCCGTCCCGGAACGCCCCGCGCGCCATCATCCGGGCGATCGTCGCCTCCTTCGTCCTGGGCGGACTGGTGCTGCTCCTGGCGCTGATGAGCGTTTCCAACCTCAAGAGCGGGAAGCTCTCCACGGACGGTCTGCAGTACGTCGTGCTCGACGTGCTCGGTCCGACGGCCGGCAAGGCGATGCTGTGGTGCGTGCTGATCGCGGTCACGGTGTGCGCGCTGGCCGTGCACACGGCCGCCATCCGGCTGGCGTTCGCGATGGCCCGGGACAACAACCTGCCGGCGTCCTCGCTGATGGCCCGGGTCAGCCCGCGCTTCCAGACCCCGGTGCTGCCGGCCGTGATCATCGGCGTGCTGGCGCTGGCGATCCTCGTGGTCAACATCCGCCAGCCGCAGATCTTCACGGTCGTCACCAGCATCGGCATCATCATGATCTACCTCGCCTATCTGGGCGTCACCGCACCGATGCTGGTGGCCCGGCTGCGCGGCACCTGGCGGCCGGCGGGCCAGGGCAGGTTCTCCCTGGGCCGATGGGGACTGCTCGTCAACATCGTCGCGGTGGTGTGGGGCGCGGCCATGACGATCAACCTCATCTGGCCGCGCGGGGCGGTCTACAACGCGAGCGCGCCGTACCACTGGTATCTGCGCTGGGGCGCGGTGCTGTTCGTCGCGGTCATCGCGGGGGGCGGCTTCGCGTACTACTGGTTCGTCCAGCGCCACCGCACCGGCGTGCTCGCCGAACACCGCCTGGAGGCCACGTCCACGGCCCCGTCGAGTCCCCTCGCCGCCCCGGCGGCCGACTGATCCCGGCAAGGAGGTCACATGAGCATCGATGAGTTCGACTACGTGGTGGTCGGCGGCGGCACGGCGGGCAACGTGGTGGCGGCGCGGCTCTCCGCGGACCCGTCCGTGACGGTGTGCGTCCTGGAGGCGGGCCCGAGCGACGTCGGCGACGACGACGTCCTCAGACTGGAGCGCTGGATGGGGCTGCTGGAGTCCGGCTACGACTGGGACTACCCGGTCGAACCGCAGGACAGCGGCAACAGCTTTATGCGGCACGCGCGCGCGAAGGTGCTCGGCGGCTGCTCGTCGCACAACTCCTGCATCGCCTTCTGGGCACCGGCCGAGGACCTGGACGACTGGGCGGCCCACGGCTGCACGGGCTGGAGCGCGGCCGACCTGTTCCCGCTCTACCGCCGGCTGGAGAACAACGACGCGCCCGGCGGTCACCACGGCCGCACCGGCCCGGTGAAGCTGCGCACGCTGAAGGGCGGGGACCCGTGCGGCGCCGCCCTGCTGGAGGCGTGCGCGCAGGCCGGCATACCCACGGTCCCGTTCAACACCGGTACGACGGTGGTGCGCGGGGCCAACTGGTTCCAGATCAACTCCGACGAGAACAACACCCGCCAGTCCTCATCGGTCGCCTATCTGCACCCGGTGATGGGAAAACGTCCGAATCTGGACATCCGCACCGGGGCGCGGGCGAAGAAGCTGGTGCTGGAGGGCCGACGGTGCGTGGGCGCCGAGTACCTGGACCCCGACCTGGTGCACACCCGCACGGTACGGGCCCGGCGCGAGGTGATCGTCTCGTGCGGCTCGATCGACTCCCCGAAGCTGCTGATGCTGTCCGGCATCGGACCGGCCGGGCAGTTGCGCGAGGTGGGCGTGGAGGTCGTCGTCGACTCCCCCGGTGTCGGCGAGAACCTCCAGGACCACCCCGAGGGCGTGATCATGTGGGAGGCGAAGCAGCCCATGACCACCACGTCGAGCCAGTGGTGGGAGGCGGGCATCTTCTACGACACCGAGCCCGGCCTGGACCGGCCCGACCTGATGTTCCACTACGGCTCCGTGCCCTTCGACATGAACACCGCGCGCTGGGGCTACCCCACCTCGGAGAACGCGTTCTGTCTGACGCCCAATGTGACGAAGGCGAAGTCGCGCGGCACGGTTCGGCTGCGCACCCGGGATTTCCGGGACAAACCGAAGGTGGATCCGCGGTACTTCACGCACGAGCACGATGTGCGGGTGATGACCTACGGGCTGAGGCTGGCCCGCCGTATCGCCGCGCAGCCCGCGCTCGGCGGCTGGACCGGCGCTGAGCTGGCGCCGGGTCCGGACGTGCGGACGGACGACGAGCTGCTGGACTACATCCACAAGACGCACAACACCGTCTACCACCCGTCCTGCACGGTGAAGATGGGTGCCGACGACGACCCCTCGGCCCCGCTGGACCCGCGGCTGCGGGTCAAGGGGGTCGAAGGACTGCGGGTGGCCGACGGGTCGGTGATGCCGGACCTGATCGCCGTCAACCCGTGCATCACGACGATGATGATCGGCGAGAAGTGCGCGGACCTGCTGAAAGAGGACGCGTGACCCTCACACCTGCTTCTTGAACATCCTCGTCGCCGTGATCTCGCTGTGCACCGCTTCTCCGGCCCGGGGCTGCTGCGGCAGCCCGGGCCTGAGGTGCTCCTCCACGCTGATGTACTTCAGGCCCGCCCTCAGGTCGGCGTCGTTGCGCAGGCGGATGACCAGCGGGAACTCGGCGAGCGCGGTCGTGTCGAACAGCCCGGTGGTGTACAGCAGCTGCACGCCGAGGGCGTCGGACACGGCCCGCTGGAGTTCCAGCAGGTACGTCGCGTTGGCGCGGCCGATCGGATTGTCCAGGAACAGCGTGCCGGCGTGCCGTTGCTTGTCCCTGCCCCGGTCATTGCTGCGCAGTGCGGCCATCGTGCAGTACAGCGCGATGGCCGCGGTGAGCAGCTGACCCCCGGAGAACACGTCGCCCATCTGGCCGACGGGGACCCGCTCGGCGCGCAGCACGGCGTCGGGCTTGAGGATCTCGACCGCCACGCCCTTCGGCTGGAGCGCGGCGGCGGTGCCCCGCAGCAGCAGGGACATGCCGTCGCGGCGCAGGTCGGAGTTCTTCTTCACGGCCGCGCGCGTGGCCTCGTCGATGACCTCGCCGAGGCGTTCGGTGAGCGTGGCCTGGTTGGGTTCCTCGAAGCGGATGCGCAGGAACTCCTGCCCGGACCACTCACCGAGCCCCTCGGGCAGCCGGGAGAGCCGCTGGGCGGAGCGCAGCGTGGCGAGGGCGGATTCGACCAGCCCGCGCAGCCGGTCCACGATCGACTCCCGGTTGCGCTCCAGCTGCGCCAGCTCGTCGGTCAGGACCCGCAGTCGGGGCGCGAAGGCTTCGGCCCACTTCTGGGCGTGCTCGGGCAGTGCGGCGGCGGGCAGTTCACGGATCTGCTGCCGGGCGGGGGTGCGGACCTGCTCGTAGCGCGTGGAGTTGGCGTGCCGGACCAGGACGTCGCTCGCCTCGCGGACGGCCGCCTCGGCGGCGGACAGGTCGGCGGCGCAGCCGCGCAGCGAGCGGCGGGCCTCGGCCGCGGAGTGCCGGGCCTCCTCCAGGCTGCCGGGGTACGGCTCCGGCTCCTCCTGGTCCTCCTCCGGGACGTGCTCGCGCAACAGGTCACGGAGCATCGCGGCGATCTCGTCGAAGCCGCCGGCCGCGTCCTCGGCGGCCCGGTGCGCGTCCAGCAGCTCGGCGTGCGCCTCGCGGGCCTCCGCCAACGCCTCGGTGCGGGCCGTGAGTTCGGCTGTCGCGGTGCGCAGGAGCGCCTGCGCGTGCTCGGCGTCGCGCGGGACGAGTTCGTCGGCCAGCTCGGTGTGTGCCTCGCCGTCCTCGGGCGCGTGCCGCTCGGCCTCGCCACGCAGCCGGCCGAGCTGCTCGCTCGCGGTGGACATACGGGTCTCCAGGAGCTGCACCAGCTCCTCCGCGCGCGCGGCGGCCGCCTGCCGGGAAGGACCGTCGGAGCCGTCGGGCGACTCCAGCAGCTGCTCGGCGCGGGTGCGGACCTTGTTGCTGAGCCGGTCCAGCTCGGCGCGGGCGGCGCTCTCGTCGCTCTCCGCGCGCGCCTGCTCGGCACGCAGGTCGGCACCGACACCGACCTTCTCGTACACCTGTGAGGCAGCCCGGTAGGCCTCGCGGAGCGCGGGCAGGGACGCCTTCGGGGCGTCCGCGCCGTCCTGCGGTACGTCGTCGGGGGCGCCGGCGATCTCGGAGCGCTCGGCGCGCAGCGCACGGGCGGTGCGACGGGCGTCGTCGGCGGCGCGCTGGGCGGCGCGGCGGTCCTCGTCGGCGGCCCGGGCACGGTCCAGGCAGGACTGGGCGCGGGCCTCGGACTCGGCGGCGTCATCGGCCAGTTCGCGCAGCTTGACCTGCCAGCCGGCGCGCTCGCGGAGCCGGAAGGCGAGGCCGGCGAGGGCGTCGGCGGCACGGCGGGCCTTCTGCGCGGCCTCCTGACGCTCGTCGCGCACCTGGGCGGCCTCGGCGGCGGCCTCGTCGGCCTCCGTGCGCGCGGAGCGGGCCTCGGCCAGTTCCGCCTCGGACTCCTCGGCGAACGCGCGGGCCTCCTCGGCGGCCCGCGCCAGTTCGATGAGACGTCCGGCGGGGCATCCGGAGCGCCAGGAGGCGAGCCGGGCGGCCAGTTCACGGTCCTTGCCGAGCCGCGCGGCCAGGGTGCGGATCTCGTCGTCGCGCTCGGTGGCCCGCGCGCGCAGCGCGTGCCGCTCCTCGTCGGCGGCGAGTTCGTCGTGCATGGCCGGGTTCGGCGGTACCAGGAAGACGTCACCGGAGGAGGCGTCGGCGGCCGGGGGCGGAGCGAGCAGGGCTGCGGCCGTGCCGACGGCCACGGTGGAGCGGGGCAGCAGGGCGGCGGCGCCGAGGGTCTCGCGGGCACGCGCGTGCGTGTCCGGGTCGGTGATGATCACGCCGTCGACCAGTTCCGGCCGGGCGGCGAGCACGCGCGCGTGGTCGGCGGGATCGACGGCCTGCGCGAGATAGCGCCAGCCGGGCAGGGCGGGGATGCCGTGCTCGCCGAGGAACTCCACCGTGGCCAGCACGTCCGGGCCGGGCGGCAGCAGCCCGCCGTCGCCGAGCGCGCCGAGGATCCGGGCGTCGTCGGCGGCCGCGGTGCGCAGTTCGAAGAGGTGTCGTTCGGCGGTCGTCACGGCGTCGTCGAGGAGTTCGCGCAGCTCGTCCGCGAAGCGGTCGAGTTCCTCGGCCAGGAGGGGGCCCTCGGTGGCGGAGCCCGTCTCGGGGGCGGAGCCCCCCCGCGTGTCGTCGTCCGCGTCGGTCCGGGGGCCCGGCACCCGCGCCCGGCCCGGCGTACCCGGCAGGCTCAGCAGTTCGGCGAGCCGCTCCTCGGCGGCCAGCGACTCGGCGAGCCGCTGTTCGGCCTCGTGGGCCCGTCCGGCCGCCGTCGCCGCATCCGCCGCGCGGGCCGCCGTCAGTTCCGCGCGGGACTCGGCGGAGGCCGCCTCGCGCGCGTGCTCGGTGACCTTGCGGGCGGCCTCGCGGGCCGCGTCCCAGGCGGCCACGGCGGTCTTCTCGGCGTCGCTGGCGGCGAGCGCGGCCCGGGCCGGGTCGGCGTCCGGGGCGCTGTCGTCGAGCCAGCCCGCGCGGACCGCCTCCGCGGTCTCCTGCTCGACCTCGGCGAGGCGCTGGCGCAGGTGTCCGGCCTCACTGCGGGCACGCTGCGCCTCGGTGGCGGCGCTGGTGGAGTCCCGGTGGGCGCTGTCGCCGGCCTCCTGGAGAGCGGCCGAGCGTTCCTCCCCCTCGTTGGCAAGGGTCTCGGCGCTCTCGGCTGCCGCGTGCAGGGCCCGTACGAGATCCACGGCGGCCTTGGCGCGGGCGGCGAGCGCGGGCGCGGCGTCCCGCTCGGCCTCCTGGATGGCGGCGGAGACGCGCGCGACACGGTCGGCGGCGGCGCGGTGCCGCAGCGCGGCCTCGGCGGCCTGCCAGGCGGAGTGCAGGGTGCGGGCGTCGGCCAGCTCGCGCTTCTGCGCGGCGGCGGACTTCTCGGCGGCGGCGAGCGCCAAAGAGGCGTGCCGGTAGGCGAGTTCGGCGGCGATCAGGGCGCTGCGCTCGCGCGCGCCCTCCGAGTGGGTGACGGCGTACGCGGCGGCCGTCACGCGCTGCGCGAGGTCGCCGGCCCGCACCCGCTCCCGCACCGCGCGGGCCGACAGCCGCCGGGCCAGCGTGCGGGTGCGGCGCTCGGCGCCGGCGTGGACGTCACGCGCGCGTGAGCGCGCCTCGGCGGCCTCGACGATCCGGCCGAGCAGGTCGACCGACCCTGCGGTGAAGTCCCGTTCGGCGATCAGCTCGGCGCGCCGGCCGAGCTTGTTGCCGAAGCCGCTGACGAGGTCCGCGAGACCGTCGGTGTCCCGGGTGTCGGTGACCGCGCGCAGCAGCAGGTCGGTGAAGTCGGAGTCCTTCTTGACCGCGAAAAGGCCGGCCGCCTCGCCCTCGTCGGCGTTCATCTCCCGCTGGTAGCGGAAGAGTTCGGGGTCGAGGCCGAGGTCGCCGAGGTGCTCGATCCAGCGGTCGTGGATCTCCTCCCAGTGCACCTCCAGGTGCGGGTAGGCCTTGCCCGCCTCCATGAGGGCGTCGCGGAAGCCCTTCATGGTGCGGCGCCGGCCCTGGGCGCCCGAGGCGCCCTCGACGGGCGGCCGTACGGCGGTGGACTCGGCGACCGGCAGGTTGTCCAGGCTCAGGCCGGGGCCGGGCCGGAAGGAGTACCAGGCCTCGGCGAACTTGCGCGGGTCGTTGGAGACCTGCCGTCCGCGCCACTCGCTGGCCTTGCCGACGACGACGCACTCGCCGGTCTGCACATGCTGCCACTCCAGCGCCACGTGCCCGCAGTCGTCGGCGAGCAGGAACTTGCGCAGCACGCCGGAGCTGGCGCCGCCGAGGGTGTTGCGGTGGCCCGGCAGCATCACCGAGAAGATCAGCTTGAGCAGGACGGACTTGCCGCCGCCGTTCTCCAGGAACAGCACGCCCGCGGGCGCGGGCCGGCGCGGCGGGCCGGACGGCTCCTCCTCGAAGAACTCCGCCTGCGTGGGCGCCGGGTCAGGCACGGGCTCGCCCACGCCTCGCAGGTCAAGCACGGTGTCGGCGTAGCGCGCACCGGCAGGACCGATGGAGTAGAGGCGGACCCGGGACAGCTCGTACATGGCGGACTCTCGTAAGTCTGGTGAAAGGTGCGGTGGTTCAGGAGCTTTTGGGGCGGGGCGCCCCTGGGAGCGTCAGGAGTGGAACGGCAGTCCGGCGTCGGCCACCAGCTCCAGGTCCGCGGTCTCCTCGGCCGGCATCAGGCTGGCCGTGCCGTCGGTCACCGGGACGACGCCCAGCTCGAGCAGTTCGGCCATGGCGGCGGTGCCGGCCATGTCGCGGACCTGGAGCTGGTAGCGGGCCGTGGTGCGGTAGGTGCCGCCGCTGTCGTCGCCGGTGCGCTGCAGGAAGCCCGATTCGGTGAGGAACGCCAGGGCCTTCGCGACGATGCCGGTGGTGGAGGCGGCCGGCCGGCGGGCGTCCTTGGTGGCGCCGGTGGCACTGCGTCTGGCCCAGATCCGCCAGGCGGCCTCCAGGTCCGGCGCGTCGGTCGCCGGGTCGGTGTTCTCGCCCTGCTCCTCGGCCCGCTCCTCCAGACGCCGGCAGGCCTGCCGGACGAAGGCGTCGACTCCGTTGACCGTGACGCGGCCGATGTAGGAGTCGTCGGCCAGGTCCTCCGGGCGCGGGAACGCCAGCGCGGCGACGGCGAGATGGGCGAGCCCGTGCAGGAAGCGGTCGCCGGCGTCGGCGGCGGTGCGACGCGCGTAGTCGCCCATGCGGACGGCGAACACCGAATCCTCGGCGGCCGTGACGGCCATCCCCGCGCGCGGGGACACCTCCAGCACGACGAGCCCCAGCCCGGCGGCGACGGCGTCGGCGAGCCGCGCGAACGCCGGGTCCTCGCGGTACCGGCGCAGCAGTTCCGTGTACTCCTGGTCCCGCGCGGGCTGCAGTTTGGGCTGCAGTCCGAAGGCGACGAGCCGCGCCGCGTCGGCGGCGTCGGCGGGGGTGACGGCGGAACCGGCCGGCGCGGCGGCGGGCTCGGGCTCACTCCGGTCGACGTGCTCGGTCACGGTTGGGGCTCCTTGTCGCGTGCTTGCTCACTCATGCTGCTTCCGTCCGGTCCGCCGCCATCCCCGCCGCGTCCAGCAGCGCGGTCCCGACGATCAGGTCGGCACCGCCGAACTCGGGATCGTCCAGCTCGGTCCCGTCGTCGACGGCGAACAACAGCTTCTCCTCGCCCTGCCGGTAGGCGGTGCCGACGGCGGGACTGGCCGCGTGGACCGCCAACAGGGCCACCAGGTAGGCCAGATCGGGATCCCCGGTGCGCCGGGCCTCGGCCAGCAGCCCCGACAGTCTGCGCGGCGCGTCGGCCGGAAGGTCCAGCAGTTCCGTCGCGGCGGCCAGTTGCTCCTCGCTGAACCGGCTGTCGTCCGGTGTGGCGATCAGGTCGGGCTCGGGCATCTCGGCGCCCAGGTGCTCCCGCTCGACGGGCGGCGTCAGCAGTATGTCGACGAGGTCCGCCACGCGCACGCAGACCGGTGTCCGCAGTCCCGTGCCCTGGGCGAAGAACGCGTCCGTGACCCGGATCGCCTGCTCCAGGGGCAGTGGCAGGACGGGGGCGAGGAGATGGCCGTACAGGTCCGTCCCGGACGTCGTGGCCGGCGTGGCGAAAGCCTGCCGGTCCTGCTCGGCGCGGAACAGCGGGCCCGCCTCCAGCAGGCGCGACTGGAGCTGGGTGTGGCGGCGGATGCAGTCCTTGACGATGTCGACGAGTTCGGCGGCCCGGCGCTTGTGCTCGGGCTCCTCGGTCTCGTCGCGGGCCTTGCGGATGTTGGTGAGGATCGCGTTCTCGTGCCGATAGCGGTCGGCGACGTGCTCCAGGGCCTCGGCGATCATGTCGGGCACGGCGCTCAGCCAGTCGACCGCGCGGACGTTGCGCCGGGTGGCCTCCAGGGCCCGGCGCAGGGTCTCGGAGTACTGCACCGTGCGGTAGCGGGCCTGTTCGGCGGCGAGCTGGGCGTCGGCGAGGCGACCGCGGCTGATCAGCACCTCCAGCTTGACCTCGGCGGCGATCTGGGCGCTGGTGACGTCGGTGTCCAGGGCGCCGACCAGGACGTTGACCGCCTCGTCGGTCGTGCGCAGGTAGACAGTGCCGCCGGGGCCGGGGACCTCTTCGATCAGCTTGAAGTCGTAGTCCCGGCGCACGTACGTGCCGTCCGGGCCGAAGGTGCCGTACACCGCGCGGAAGCCGCGGTCGACACTGCCGACGTTGATCAGGTTCTCCAGGACCCAGCGGGCCACGCGCTCGTGCTCGGCGGCCGGCCGGTGCGGGGCCTGGGCGGCGATGCGCGGGATCAGCCGGGCCACGATCTGCTCGTGGTCGGCGCCGGTGTCGAAGTCCATGTTGAGCGTGACGAGGTCGATGGCGGCGAGGGCCACCTCGGCCATCCCGTACACCGAGTACTCACCGGCCAGGTTGGCCTTGCGCGCGTCCAGGTCGTGCAGCGGCGCGGTGCAGGCGAGCGCGCGCAGCCGCCGCGCCAGCCCTTCGTCGGCGGCCGGGCCCGGAGCCGGGCGCGGCCCCGCGCTGAGCTGGGGCGGAACGCTGTCCGTCGATGCAGGCGAAGTCACGGTGCACAGACTAGGTCCTCGGTCTGACATCAACCCAAACGACGCAGAAGCGACGGGGGTCACAGCAGCTCAGGAGGGTCCGGCGGCGTCCTCGCCGACGCGCCGCCGGTACACCTCCACGACCCGTTCCAGCGAGTCCGCGAGATAGGTCTCCAGCAGCCGTTCCGCCGCGTGCCGGTCGCCGGCCTGGAGCGTCTGAAGGATCTGGCGGTTGCGGGCGAGGTACGGCTCGTGCAGCCGGCGCGGGTCGTCCACGACGTGGAAGGCGAGCCGCAGCTCGGCGAAGACGCTGCGCATCAGTTCGTCGGTGCGTTCGCTGCCGGCGAGGGCGACCAGTTCCCGGTGGAAGTGGATGTTGGCGGTGCCCAGCACCTTCCAGTCGCTGCCGGCGGCCGCCTTCTCGCCCTCGGCGACCGCCGCGGCGAGCGCGTCCAGCGGGTACGGCGGCTCGCCGAGTCCGCGGACGACGGCGCATTCGACCAGGGCACGCGCGCGGTAGATGTCCTCGACGTCCTCGACGGTCAGGACCCGGACGAACACGCCCCGGTTGAGCTCGTGCACCAGCAGGCGTTCATGGGTGAGCAGCCGGAAGGCCTCGCGCAGCGTGTTGCGGGAGACCCCGAGCGCCCCGCCGATGCCGTCCTCCGACAGCCGGGTGCCGGGCGGGAAGTACCCCTCGGCGATACGGCTGCGGAGGATGTCCGACACCCGCTCCGCCGTGCTCGTACGCCCGAGGAGCGCCCGGTCGCCGGCCAGTCCCGTCAGCTGCTCTGTCATGCCGGGAATTCAATCGCAGACAGCCGGAACGAGACAACATGGGGATCGCCGGATCGTTGAACGATTCACTATCCGAGCCGTGCGGCCCGGCATCCCGGCCCTTCGGCCCCGTACGCTCCGCTACCCGACGCCGTTCGCCACCACCTCCGCACCCTCGCGGTGGGCGGTGCCCTCGGGCGCCGCGGTGCGGTTCGGGACGGGGACGGTGCGGCGCAGCGTGACCCCGGCGTCCTCGACCGGTGGCTCCGGCAAGGCGGCCAGGGCCGCGGCCACCGCCGCCGACGCGCTCAGGTCGAGGTGGGCACCGGTCCCCTTCGCCCGGTGGCGCATCTCGTCGGCGGCGAGGCGCAGCAGTTGGGGCAACAGGTCCTTGCACCGCCGGACCACCCAGCCGGTGCCCGCGGTGGCCAGCCACAGCAGGCTCGCTGCGCGGGTCGGTACGGGGAACTCCGGCTCGGACGAGGGCGGTTGGCCACCCGCCCGGCCCGCCTCGGCGAGCAGGGCGTGGAAGCGGACGGCGAGCTGCCGGTGCCCGCGCTCGCCCGGATGGAGCCGGTCCGCGCTCCACAGGGCCCGGTCGGTGATCCAGGCGCCGCCCGCCGCGTGCAGGTGGACGGCGCCGTACCGCTCGGACAGCGCGTGGACGACCGTGTTGACCGCGCGCTGCCGCCGGGCCAGCGGGCGGGCGAGGGCGCCCGGGAGGCCCAGCATCGCGCCGGGGTCGGGCAGACAGGCGGTGAGCAGGGTGGCGCCCTGCCGGGTGAGGGCCGCGTAGGCCTCGTCGAGATGGGCGGCCACCGCGCGGATGTCGAAGGTGTGGCGCAGGGTGTCGTTGACGCCTATGACCACGGACGCGATGTCCGGGCGGAGTTCGAGGGCGGCCGGGGTCTGCCGTTCCAGCACGTCCCGGGTCTGCGCCCCGCTGACGGCGAGGTTGGTGAACTCCACCGCCCCGGCGAGCGACGGCGCCAGCAGCGCGGCCCAGCCCCGCCACCCTTCGGTGACGGGGTCGCCCACGCCCTCGGTCAGGGAGTCACCGAGGGCGACGAAACGGACGGCTCTCATGCCACGCCCTCCGGCACGGTGCGTCCGGTGTCCACGCGGCGCAGCACCTCGGCGTCGTGGGCCGCCAGGAACGCCTCCACGGCCGTACCCCAGCCGAAGCACTCCGCACGCGCGCGTGCGGCCTCACGGCGCTCGCGCTCGCCCCGGTCCAGGAGCGTGTCGACGGCGTCGGCGAAGGCCTCGCCCCGGTCGGCCGCGGTCGCGCCCGCGGCGCCGATCACCTCGGGCAGCGCGGAGGACGCGCTCGCCACGACAGGCGTGCCGCAGGCCATGGCCTCCAGGGCGGCCAGCCCGAAGGTCTCCGCGGGCCCGGG
Source organism: Streptomyces sp. MMG1121 (assembly GCF_001280015.1). Taxonomy (GTDB): domain Bacteria; phylum Actinomycetota; class Actinomycetes; order Streptomycetales; family Streptomycetaceae; genus Streptomyces. Next base: position 39,135 of record NZ_LGDV01000195.1, on the reverse strand, counting down.
TGCGAGGGCGACGTCGGCGGATGCCTGGAGCGCCCCGAGCAGGGCCCGGTCGGAGACGTGCCCGAGGAAGGTCACCGGCAGCCCCCGCTCCCGCGCGCGCTGTTCCAGCCGGGCCCGCAGCGGCCCGTCCCCGGCGACCACCAGCACCGCCCGCCGTCCGCGCCGCAGCAGTGCCTCCAGGGCGTCGAGGGCGGTGCCGGGACGCTTCTCGACGGACAGCCGCGAGCACATCACGAGCAGCGCCTCGTCCACGCGCGCGTACTCGCCACGCACCCCGGGGTCGCGCAGCGCGGGGTGGCGTGTCATCAGGTCGACGCCCAGAGGGGCGCGTACGACGTTGCGCGCGCCGATGCGCACGAACTCGCGCTCGGCGAACTCCGTGGTGCACACCACCCGCGAGTAGACGTGCGCGGTACGGGTGTTGAGGGCGTCGGCGGCCCGGCGGGACAGGTTCTGCGAGAGGCCCCAGGTGCGCAGCACGCCGTCGGCGGTCTCGTGGGAGACCATCACGGCGGGCACGCGCGCGCGGCGGGCCCAGCGGCCGGTCCAGCGCAGGGTCGTCCGGTCGGAGACCTCCAGCCGGTCCGGGGCCAGCTCCTCCAGGACGGCGGCCACGCGCCGCTTGTCGGTGAGGACGCGGTAGCCGCCGGTGCCGGGCAGCGACGGGCCGGGCAGGGTGATGACCCGACCCTGTTCGGTGTCCTGGTCGGTGTGCCGTTCGCCGGGCACGATCAGCACCGGCTCGTGGCCGGCGGCCCGGAAACCCTTGCCCAGTTCGCGCAGGGCGGTGCGCAGGCCGCCGGAGGCGGGGGCGACGAAGTTGGCGAGCCGGACGATGCGCAGGGACGGGCCGGTCATGCCGCCACCGCCGTCCTGCGGGCCGCGAGCACGTCGTCGTAGTGGCCGATCAGCTGGTCACCGACGGCGGCCCAGGTGCGGCCCTCGACCATCGTGCGGGCGGCGACGCCGTGGGCGGCCCGCCGTTCGGGGTCGGCGGCCAGGGTGCGCACCGCCTCCGTGACGGCGGCGGCGTCGCACGGCGGGACGAGCAGTCCGGTGCGCCCGTGGGCGACCAGGTCGAGCGGGCCGCCGGCGGCGGGCGCGACGACCGGGACGCCGCTGGCCATGGCCTCCTGGACGGTCTGGCAGAACGTCTCGAAGGGGCCGGTGTGCGCGAACACGTCCAGCGAGGCGAAGATCCGGGCGAGCTCGTCGCCGGTGCGGCGGCCGAGGAACACGGCGCCGGGAAGCGCCTCGGTCAGATGGGCGTGGCTCGGCCCGTCGCCGACGACCACGACCCGCACGCCCTCCAGCCCGCAGACACCGGCGAGCAGTTCGACGTGCTTCTCAGGGGCGAGCCGGCCGACGTAGCCGACGATCAGCTCGCCGTTCGGGGCGAGTTCGCGGCGCAGTGCCTCGTCACGGTGCTCTGGCTTGAAACGTACGGTGTCCACGCCGCGCGGCCACAGCCGCACCCGGGGCACGCCATGAGCCTCGAGGTCGGCGAGGGCGGCGCTGGAGGGGGCCAGGGTGCGGTCGGCCGCGGCGTGCACGGAGCGGATCCGCCGCCAGGCCGCGGCCTCTCCGGCACCCATGTACGTACGCGCGTACCCGGCGAGATCGGTCTGGTACACGGCGACGGCGGGGATGCCGAGCCGGGCGGCGGCGGCCATGCCGCGGACGCCGAGGACGAAGGGACTGGCGAGATGGACAAGGTCGGCGCGGTGATCGAGCAGAGCCGCGGCGAGGCGTCGGCTGGGGAGGGCGACGCGGACCTGGTGGTAGCCGGGAAGGGGGAGGGAGGGGACACGGACGACCGGGCACGGGGCGTCCGTGTCCGGTGCGCTGCCGGGGGCTGTGGCCGGCGCGACGACGAGCGGGGAGTGACCGCGATCTACGAGGTGCCGGGCGGTCTGGAGCGCGCAGTGGGCCACGCCGTTCACATCGGGGGGAAAGGATTCGGTCACGATGACGACACGCATACGGGTGTTGTCGCCGCGCTGGACGTGGCCGCGTCAACGTCGATCTTTCCGCTCGGGGAACGTCCCATGAGCGTTGGGCTGCACACCCGAGCGGGTCAGCCGGCCGTCATGGCCGCCTGACCCGCGGGTCACCCGCTGTTCATCCGGCGGGCGGTCGTCCGCCCGGGCCGTATGCGTATCTGGGGTGTCAGCCGGTGGCGGCGTCGGGGCCGATGCGGCTGCGTACCGCCGTCTGTACCTCGTCCTCCTCGGCCGGGTCGGCGGCCAGGCGGCGCAGGCGCTCCACGACCCGGGCGTCGCCGGTCTCGGCGTGCCGGGCGGCGATCTCGCGGGTGGTCTCCTCGCAGTCCCACAGGCATTCGACGGCGAAGCCGGTGGCGAAGGAGGGATCGGTGGCGGCCAGGGCGCGGGCGGCGCGGCCGCGGAGGTGGGAGGAGGCCGTCTCACGGTAGACGTGGCGCAGGACGGGGGCCGCGCAGGCGATGCCGAGGCGTCCGGCGCCGTCGACGAGGGTCCACAGGGTGGGTGCGTCGGGTCCCTCCCCGCGTACGGCTTCGCGGAGGGCGCCGAGGACCAGGTCGCCGTCGCGCGCGGCGCCACGGCAGGCGAGGATGCGGCCGGCGGCTGCACCGAGGGGGTCGGGGCGCTGGGCCCAGCGGCGGGCGCGGTCGACGGCGGCGACGCTGCGCATCCGTTCGAAGGCGTCGACGGCGGCCTCCACGACGACCGTCGTGCCGTCGGCGACCGCGGCCTCGATCAGGTCGAGGGCGTCGGAGTCGTTGCTGTCGGCGAGGTAGCGCAGGGCGGTGCAGCGGGCTCCGTCGGTGCCGGTCCGGGCGGCCTGGACGATCTCCGGCCGGTCCTCGGGGCCGGCCACGGCGACCAGACAGCGGGCGGCCGGCACATGGAGGGCGGCGCCGCGGTCCATGCCCTGCTGGGCCCACTCGAAGACGGCACTCACGCTCCATCCGGGCCGGGGACCGGTGGGCCGCATCTGCCGCTGCCAGCGGTCGAAACAGCCGGTCTCCTGCGCGGCACGCACACGCGTGGCGATCGATTCGCGCGGATCCTTGGCCCACAGCCGCCACGGCCGCGGCTCGAAGGCGTCCCGGACGGCGACGGCCAGCTCGGCCTCGCCCTCGGGATCGGTGGCGAAACGGGCCAGGACGGGGGCGGCGAGGGCACGCAGGCCCGCGTCGTCGTCCCTGAGGGCCAGTTCATCCAGGGCCCAGGCCCAGCTGGAACCGTGGGCGGCGTACCTGCGCAGCAGTTCGAGCGCGTCCCGCCTGCCGTAGGAGGCGAGGTGCCCGAGCACGGCGAGGGCGAGGCCGGTGCGGGACTCGTCGGTGTCGAGGACGTCCTCGGGACCGAAGAGGTGGTCCGCGATCGCGTCCAGCTCGCCATTCAGGTCGAGGTACAGGCGCGCGTAGTAGAGGGAGCGGTTCTCCACCTGCCAGTCCTGGCGGGGGTCGCGCAGCACGCACTGGTTCAGCGCCGCGAGCGCTTCCACGCGCGGGGCGGTGAGCGCGTGCAGCGTGCCGTCGCCGCGGCCCCGCTGCAACAGGCCGAGCAGCGTACCGCTCGGCGCTATGAACGGATCGAACATGGGAAACAGCCTCACATCAAGCGTCGACGCAACCGGGGAACACGCACTACCTGGCCGCGTGACACAACGTCGGAGCGCCCGCCGTCTCTTGCTTGCTGTAGACCATTTCTCTCTGCCTCTCGTCGGTGGCCCATGCGGACCGCATCACGGCCCGCGCGGTGCGGCAACACCTGCCCAGCCATCGCGTCCGTGAATCACGTCGCCATGATGACCCGCGGTGTGTGCTGCCGCGACCGTATTTCCGGCGGCCCCGTACCGCCTCCCCCGTTTTCCTTGTCGTACCTGGTCAGGACATGTGCATCAGTGCGCGCCGAACAGTTCCAGGAGTTCCGTCTTGCCGAACATCCGGGCGGTGTCGACGGCCGACGGCGTGCCCGCCGCGGGGTCGGCTCCGCCTTCCAGGAGAGCCTTGATGACGTCGGTCTCGCCCTTGAAGACGGCACCCGCGAGCGGGGTCTGGCCTCGGTCGTTGACGTGGTCCGCCGCCGCGCCGCGGGCGAGCAGCGCGCGCACCGCGTCGGCGTGGCCGTGATAGGCGGCCAGCATCACCAGTGAGTCGCCGCGGTCATTGGTGAGGTTGGCCGGAACACCCGCGTCGACGTACGCCACGAGCGCCTCGGTCTGCCCCTGCCGGGCCAGATCGAAGATCTTGGTCGCCAGCTCCACGACCTCGGGGTCGGGGGCTTCGCTCATCAACGGGACCGCCTCTCCTGGAAACTTCGGTGACTGCACGGAGCGTACGGCAGCGAGCGGAACACGGCCGTACGAGTGAATCGACAGCGTACTGGCTCGCGCGGCACATGACCCGATGTGCCCGAGGTAAAGATCCCCCTCAGCCCCATCGGGCGACATCGACCCTGCTCAACGAGCTGAACCGTTCCGCCAACCGGGGGAAATATGCCGGATTTAACCCAATTGCACCTTTAATCGTATGGATACATCCTGTGATCCTGGAAGAACTCATGGTGACTGTCCCCACCTCGACACCAGGAGGTCTCAAATGATCCTCTCCATGTCCGGCGTCATGATTCTCGGCGTCATCGTTTTCCTGTTCTTCCGCAAGGACGGGCTCAAGGGCACGCACGCCACGGTGACGGCCCTGTTCGGCTTCTACCTCGCCAGCACGGGCATCGCCCCGAGCATCAAGGCCGGCGGCGAGAGCCTGGCGAGCCTGCTCGGCGGCATCAAGTTCTGACCCGGCCCGTCCCGTCCGCACGCCCGCACGCCCGCACGCCCGTACGCACACACCAACAGGAGACAGCAGTGGCCCGGCGCCCTCTCCCCCGCATTCTGAGCAAGGACAGCGCCCAGATCGCCCGGACGCAGATCGCCCGGAGCCGGGAGCTGGCCCGGACGGCGGCCGACAGCGCCACCGACGTCCTCCACCCGCTGATCACCGTCACCCGGGGGCTGCGCCGGCTGGCCTCGGCCGGGCGGCGCAAGTGGGCGGACACCCCCAAGGACAGGCGTGGGCCACTGCTGTTCCTGGTGGCCTCCGTGGTCATGGTCGTCGCGCTGGTGCCGTTCGGACCGCTGCTCGCCGTCATCACCGTGATGGCGACGGCGGCCTGGCACGGCCGCGAGCGCACCCCGCCGGCCCCCGAGGGGCCGGACGAGGCCCAGGTCGAACGGCTCCAGTCCCTCTACGAGGCACTGGTGCCCTACTTCTCGAGCCCCGAGGACCCGGCACCGCTGTACGCGTACGACGGGGAGTGGGAGAAGGCCTTCGCGGACTGCGAGTTCGACGACGGCGGACGTGTGGGTCATCTCGTGATCCGCTACCCCGCCTACTTCCCGGACGGCGAGCCCGAGGCCCGCGCGCGGATCGAGCAGTTGCTCACCGCGAAGGCCGGCCGGGGCCGCGAGTACCGCTTCGCATGGGACGAGGAGGCCAACCGGCTCACCGTCACCGCCCTCGCCCCGCTGCCCACCGACATCGCCGCCCAGCACTTCGTCACCACGCCGGGCGAGACCGTGCTCGGCTTCACCGATCCGGGCGAGGTCCAGCGCACGCTTCCCCTGTCCTACGGAGAGGAACAGATCGACGTCCCGCCGGTCGTCTGGCGCACCGGCGTCCGCTCCACCGAGCCGCACCTGCTGGCCATGGGCCACCCCGGCAGCGGCGTGTCGACCCTGCTGCGCACCGTCGCCGTGCAGGCCCTGCGGCACGGGGACGTCGTGATCGTCGACGGCGGCGGCACCGGCGAGTACGCGTGCCTGACCGGCCGGGACGGCGTCCTGGCCGTCGAGTGCGCCCTCCCCGGGGCGCTGGCGAGTCTGGAGTGGGCCACGCAGGAGACCGAGCGGCGGCTCATCGCCATCAATCTGGCCCGGCAGGCGGGCGACCCGCCACCGGCGGACACCCGGCGGCCCCTGTGGATCCTGCTGGACCGCCCGTCCGTCTTCACGCACCTCGCGGCCTCGGAGGGCCGCGAGGACCCGCAGGCGCTCCTCCAGGTGCCGCTGCGGCACGGCCGCGCGGCGAACGTGACCGTCGTCGTGGCCGAGCAGTTCGAGGCCGCGGAGGCGCTGAGCGACGCGGTCCGGCAGCACACACGCGCGCGTGTGGTGCTCGGGACCGCCGCGTCCCGGCAGGTGGAGGCGGTGCTGGGAGTGCCGCCGCACACGACGCCCCTGGGGCAGGTGCCGCCGGGGCGCGGGTACGCCCGGCTGGGCTCCGGCCCGGTGCACCGCCTTCAGGTGCCGCGCACGCCGGATCCGTACGACGACGCCACGAGCGATGCCGACCGGGCGGCGGTGCTGGACCTGCTGCCGCCACGGGCCATCGCCGTGACGGCGCAACCTCCGGAGCCGACGGATCTGACGAAGCCGACGGTGAGTGCGGAGGCGGTGCGGGTGGAGACCTCGTGAGGCACCGGTGCTCAGCACCCCGTACGGGCGCGCCTTCGGTCTACGCCACAAACGTCCGCGGTGCCTCCGCGCCTCCCGTCGCCCCCGTCTCCACCAGCCGGGCCGCCGCGGCCAGCCGGACCGCCGCCTCCTCCGCCACCGCTCCCCCCACGGTGAACGGCAGCCGCACATAGCCCTCGAAGGCGCCGTCCACGCCGAAGCGGGGGCCCGAGGGGACGCGGACGCCGGTTCGTTCGCCCGCTTCGGCGAGCCGGGATCCGGAGAGGCCGCCGGCGCGCACCCACAGGGTCAGACCGCCCTGCGGGACCGCGAACTCCCAGCTGGGCAGTGAGCGGCGGAGCGCCGCCACCAGCGCGTCCCGGTTCTCCCGGGCCTGGGCCCGGCGCAGCTGCACCGCCTGCTCCCAACCACCGGTGCTGAAGAGCCAGTTGACGGCCAGTTGTTCCAGCACCGGGGTGCCGAGGTCTGCGTACGCGCGCGCGGCCACCAGGCTGCGGATCACGTCCGGAGCCGCGCGCACCCAGCCGATGCGCATGCCCGCCCAGAACGCCTTGCTGGCCGAGCCGACCGTGATCACCGTGGAGCCGGCCGGGTCGAACCCGCACACCGGGCGCGGCATGCCCGCGAAGTCGTCGTCCAGCCACAGTTCGGACATCGTCTCGTCGGCGACGAGCACCGTGCCGGCCGAGCGTGCCGCGTCCACCAACCGGCGCCGCTGGTCGTCGTCGGCGAGCGCGCCGGTGGGGTTGTGGAAGTCGGCGACCACATAGGCGATGCGCGGTGCGGCCTCGCGCAGCACCTGGCGCCAGCGGTCCATGTCCCAGCCGCTGAGGCCCTCGGCCATCGCGACGGGGACCAGGCGGGCGCCGGCCTCACGCATCAGCTGGAGGATGTTGGCGTACGACGGGGACTCCACGGCGATGCGCTCGCCGCGGCCCGCGAACAGGTGGCAGATCGCGTCGATCGCGCCCATCGCGCCGGTGGTCACCATGATCTGCTCGGGCATGGTGGGGATCCCGCGCGCGGTGTAGCGCTCAGCGATCATCGCGCGCAGGGCGGGCAGCCCGGCCGGATAGTCGCCATGTGTGTGGGCGTACGGCGGCAGTTCCTCCAGGGCGCCCTGCACGGCCCGGGTGAGCCAGGGCTCGGGGGCCGGCAGCGAGGCACAGCCCAGGTCGATCACCGAGCCCAGCGCCTCCGGGGGCAGCGGTTCGAGACCGCGGGCCGGAATCGGGTTCCCGGCCGGTACGGCCGTCCAGCTGCCGGCGCCGCGCCGGGACTCCAGGAAGCCCTCGCTGCGCAGCGCCTCGTACGCGGCCGCGACGGTGGTGCGGCTCACGGACAGGGCGAGGGCGAGTTCACGCTCGGCGGGGAGGCGGGCGGCGACCGGCACGCGCCCTTCGAGCACCAGCAGCCGGACGCCGTCGGCCAGGGCGCGGTAGGCGGGCGGGCGTCGGGTGCCGGGGCCGGCCGGGCGGTCCTGCTGGGAGTTCAGCAGCCGGGCGAGTTGCGCGGCACCCATCGCAGAGGTCCACTGCGCCATGACAATCAGTCCACCTTCCCCGAATTGGCCATGGATGACTCTCCATCCCACGCCACAGAGTGTCATGTGTCAGGCCACCGCCACCACCCAGGGGGGTATCCCGTGTCCACTCCGGACCGTCTCGGACGACGGTTGATCCAGCTGTACGCCGGCCTCGCGCTCTACGGCGCGAGTTCCGCGCTGCTCGTGCGGGCGGGTCTGGGCCTGGAGCCCTGGAACGTGCTGCACCAGGGGCTCGCGGAGCTGACCGGGCTGACCATCGGCGTGGTGTCGATCATCGTGGGCGCGGCGGTGCTGCTGCTGTGGATCCCACTGCGCCAGCGCCCGGGCCTCGGCACCGTCTCCAACGTCTTCGCCGTCGGCCTCGCGCTGGACGGGACCCTCGCGCTGGTCCCGGACGCGCACTCCCTCGCCGTACGCGTCCCGCTGCTGCTCGCGGGCATCGTGCTGAACGGCGCGGCGACCGGTCTGTACATCTCCGCGCGCTTCGGACCCGGCCCGCGCGACGGGCTGATGACCGGGCTGCACCGGCGCACCGGCCGTTCGGTCCGGCTGATACGGACGTTGCTCGAGGTGGCGGTGGTGGCCACCGGGTTCGCCCTGGGAGGCACCATCGGGATCGGCACCGTGCTGTACGCGGCGTCCATCGGCCCGCTGGCCCAGCTCTTCCTGCGGGTGTTCGCCGTCCCTGCGGCATCGACCCGAAGCACGGTCGTTGCCGCAGCGACACCGGAACGAGTGATACTGCGTCCGTGACCCTCACGACACCGCCGCGCCGCCACCCGTACCTCGACCACCCGGGCCCCATAGCCTTCGCCCACCGGGGCGGGGCCGCAGACGGGATCGAGAACACCGTGGTGCAGTTCCGGCGCGCGGTCGAGATGGGCTACCGGTACATCGAGACGGACGTGCACGCGACCGCCGACGGCCGGCTCGTCGCCTTCCACGACTCCACCCTGGACCGGGTCACCGACGGGGCGGGCCGGATCGCGGATTTGCCCTGGGAGGACGTGCGGCACGCGCGCGTGGGGGGCCGTGAACCGGTGCCGCTGTTCGAGGAGTTGCTGGAGACCTTCCCCGAGGTCCGCTGGAACGTCGACGTCAAGGCGGAGCCCGCTCTGCGGCCCCTGCTGGACCTGATCGAGCGCACGGACGCCTGGCACCGGGTCTGTGTGGGCTCCTTCTCCGAGGCGCGCGTGCTGCGCGCCCAGCGGCTGGCCGGGCCGCGCCTGGCCACGTCGTTCGGCACGCGCGGGGTGCTCAGCCTGCGCCTGCGCTCATGGGGCCTGCCGGCCGCCGTGCGCCGCTCCGCCGTCGCCGCCCAGGTGCCCGAGGCCCAGTCCGGCGTGCCGGTGGTCGACGAACGCTTCGTCCGCGCCGCCCACGCGCGCGGGCTGCACGTGCACGTGTGGACGATCAACGAGCCGGAGCGCATGCACCGGCTCCTGGACCTGGGCGTCGATGGCATCATGACCGATCACATCGACACGTTGCGCAAGGTCATGGAGGACCGCGGCGTCTGGGTCTGACCACCCGGCCGCCAGGGCCCGAGCCTTCGCAGGAGCACGGGGAAGCGAGGGCACGGGTGGGAATCGACACCGTGCGCACGGGGGCGGCGGACGAGACCGGCGCCCTGCGACGCGAGCAGCGCGGCTGGTACGTCTACGACTGGGCCTGTTCGGTCTATTCGACCAGCGTCCTGACGGTCTTCCTGGGGCCCTATCTCACCGCGGTCGCCGAGCGGGCCGCGGACGCCGACGGCTATGTGCATCCGCTGGGCGTACCGGTCCGCGCGGGCTCGTTCTTCGCCTACTCGGTGTCCCTCTCGGTGATCCTCGCCGTCGTGCTGATGCCGCTCGTGGGCAGCGCGGCCGACCGCACCGGTCGCAAGAAACCACTGCTCGCGGCGGCGGCCTACACAGGTGCTGCCGCGACGACGGGCATGTTCTTCCTCGACGGTGACCGGTATCTGCTCGGCGGGGTGCTCCTCGTCGTGGCCAACGCGGCGCAGGCCGTCGGGATGATGCTCTACAACTCCTACCTGCCGCAGATCGCCCCGCCCGAGGAGCGTGACGCGATCTCCTCGCGGGGCTGGGCCTTCGGCTACGCGGCGGGCTCCACGGTCCTCGTGGCCAACCTGGTGCTGTACACCGCGCACGACTCCTTCGGCCTGACCGAGTCGGCGGCCGTGCGCATCTGCCTGGCCTCGGCGGGTCTGTGGTGGGGCGCGTTCACGCTCGTACCGCTGCGCCGGCTGCGCGACCGGCACACGCGCGTGGAGCGCGCCACCACCCCCGGGCTGCGGCAGTTCACGGCGACGTTCAGGGACATGCGCCGGTATCCGCTGACGCTGGCGTTCCTGCTCGCGTACCTCGTCTACAACGACGGCATCCAGACGGTGATCTCCCAGGCCTCGGTGTACGGCTCCCAGGAGCTGGGGCTCGGGCAGTCGACGCTTATCGTGGCCGTGCTGCTGGTGCAGGTGCTGGCGGTGGCCGGGGCGCTGGCGATGGGACGGCTGGCGCGGACCCACGGCGCGCAGCGGACGATCCTGGGCTCGCTGGTGGCCTGGACGCTCACGCTGGCGGCCGGCTACTTCCTGCCCGCGAAGGCGCCGGTGTGGTTCTTCGTGCTGGCGTCCGGGATCGGTCTGGTCCTCGGCGGCAGCCAGGCACTGTCCCGGTCGCTGTTCTCCCATCTCGTGCCGCCCGGCAAGGAGGCCGAGTACTTCTCGGCGTACGAGATGAGCGACCGCGGGATGAGCTGGCTCGGGCCGCTGCTGTTCGGCGTGACCTACCAGCTGACCGGAAGCTACCGCTCCGCGATCATCTCACTGGTGGCCTTCTTCGTCATCGGTTTCGCCCTGCTCGCCCGGGTCCCGGTACGGCGCGCGATCGGCGAGGCGGGCAACCCCGTTCCGGGGAAGATCTAGCGCGGATTTAGCGCTCAGCACGAAAGGGCGGTAGTGTACGCGTTTGGCCTGCCAGGCGTACCGTTACTGCGCGTCAAAGATGCAGAAACGCCGGGTGACATCTGCTAGTAGATGTGACAAACCGGGCGCTGGTGGGTACAACAAGGGGCGGCTACGACGGCGACGCATGACCCGGAACGGGACTCGGAACGGGAATCTTTACCGCCGACCGGACGTTGACCGGATGACGACGACAGCGACACCTGTCCTGTGGGCGACAAGCCCGGGAGGCACGATTCATGAGTGAGCGAGCTCTTCGCGGTACGCGCCTCGTGGTGACCAGCTACGAGACGGACCGCGGTATCGACCTGGCCCCGCGCCAGGCCGTGGAGTACGCATGTGAGAAGGGGCATCGCTTCGAGATGCCCTTCTCGGTCGAGGCGGAGATTCCGCCGGAGTGGGAGTGCAAGGTCTGCGGGGCCCAGGCACTCCTCGTGGACGGCGACGGCCCTGAAGAGAAGAAGGCCAAGCCCGCGCGTACCCACTGGGACATGCTGATGGAGCGGCGCACCCGTGAGGAACTCGAAGAGGTCCTCGAGGAGCGCCTGGCGGTTCTGCGCTCGGGGGCGATGAACATCGCGGTTCACCCTCGGGACAGCCGTAAGTCCGCATAGCACCGCATACGAGTACACCGCGGGCGCCGTACGTGAATCCCACGTACGGCGCCCGCGGTTTTGTACGGGTTCGGGAGGCGCTCAGCGCGTCAGCGGCGGATACTGCCCGCCCGGCTCGGGCCGGTCCTCGCGGATGACCTCGCCCTGCACGACCTTGCCGTCGGGGCGGTGCATACGGGCCTGCTGGAAGGCGTCGCCCAGGCTGCCCGGGGTCGCCGTGCGCAACCGCTTCTCCAGGGCGTTCTCCGCGAAGCGGCTCACGGCCTTCTGGACCGGGGGCAGGAGCAGCAGGAGACCCGCCACGTCGGACACCATGCCGGGGATCATCAGCAGCAGGCCGCCGAGCATCATCAGGCCGTTGCCACCACCGCGCTCCGGGGAGCCGCCCTGCTGAAGGGCCTCGTTGAGGCTCTGGAAGGCGCGGCGGCCGGCCCGCTTGATGACCACGGAACCGGCGACGAAGCCCGCGACGAGCAGCAGGAACACGGTGAGACCGCCGGCCGCGCCCGCGACCAGGGTCAGCAGCCAGATCTCCAGCACCAGCCACGCGGCGATCCCCAGCGGCAGATACCTGCGCAGCCTGGACCGCCGGGGCCGGGTCGTGTACGGAGAGGTCGGAGCGCCAGTCGTCATACTCCCAGTGTGCCTGGCGCCGGCTCAGCACGGGATAAGGGGTTGATCAGCCGCGGCCTGTGCCTGCCGTCAGGCCGGCTTGCCCTTGCCCTTCAGCTTGGCGATGCGGTCCCCGGCACCCCAGGCGGTGACCCGCCACAGCGCCTCGACGAGGATGTTCTTGCTCATCTTCGAGTCGCCGAGTTCGCGCTCGACGAACGTGATCGGCACCTCGACGACGTGGAAACCGGCCTTGACCGCACGGCGGGCCAGGTCGACCTGGAAGCAGTAGCCCTGCGAGGCGACCTCGCCCAGGCCCAGACCTTCGAGCGTCTCGCGCCGGAAGGCCCGGTAGCCGCCGGTGATGTCGCGCAGCGGCAGGTCGAGGGCAATGCGGGAGTAGAGGCTGCCGCCACGGGAGATGAACTCGCGGGACTTGGGCCAGTTGACCACCCGGCCGCCGGGCACCCAGCGGGAGCCGAGCACCAGGTCGGCGCTCTTGAGGGCGGTGAGCAGCCGGGGCAGTTCCTCGGGCTGGTGGGAGCCGTCGGCGTCCATCTCGATCAGCACGCCGTAGTCGTGCTCCATGCCCCAGCGGAAGCCCGCGAGGTAGGCGGCGCCGAGGCCTTCCTTGCCCTTGCGGTGCATGACCTGGACGTGATCGTCGGAGGCGGCCAGTTCGTCGGCGAGCTTGCCCGTGCCATCAGGGCTGTTGTCGTCCGCGATCAGTACGTGCGCCTCGGGGACGGCCTTGCGCACCCGGCCGACGATGGTCTTGATGTTCTCCGCCTCGTTGTAGGTCGGAATGATCACCAAGGCCGTGCCGAGCGGCCCGAACTGCCTCCCCTGGCCCTTGGCCTCGAGGGTCCCGTCGCCGTCGTTCACTGCTGCCCCTTCTGGTCGTACACAGGGGTCCCACCATAGTGGTCGCGGCCTGGCAAGACGCGCCGACATCGTTCGTATGGGGGTGTCGATTCCACAAGAGCGGGGTAAGAACGCGTTTTTCGGCACCTTTCCGCCACGCGTCCGGTACCTTTCCGCCACGGCGGATGGGGGCCCGGCGCCCTTCGGGCCGACCTGGGACCCGCTGGCTGCGGATCGACCGAAAGCCGTTGTCTACTGAGCACCCGGGCCCCACCCGGGTCACACCTTGCCGACCGGCCGGAACGTTCCCTCGCCGGCGCGGGCGCTGAGCCTGGCTCCCAGTGGCGGTGCCCCGCTGCGGCACACCGTCCCTGACCCAGCGGCGCTGCGACGAGTCACGTGAACGCTCCCCGGTCGGGCGTCCGGTGGTGGACTCGAACGAACCTACCGGCCCCCGGGCGCCGACTGTCAACAGCCCTCTGACCAGCTACGACGGTCCGGATGCCGGGTCTGCCCGGGAGGATGCGCAGGTCGGGCGGCGCGGCGGCGGCGAGCGGCCGGCGCCGCGCCACCCCCGTAGATCACTCGCCCGGCCCTACGAACACCGTCCGTCCGCCCACCACCGTGCGCAGGCAGACCGGCAGGGCGCGGCCCGGGGTGAGGTCGGGCAGGCCCGGGGTGCCGGAGCGCGGGTCGGTCGACCAGCGGGCCACCCGGTCGTCGGGAGCCTGGACGACCAGCTCGTCGGTGCGCCAGACCGCGTAGTCGGCGGGGGCTCCGGGCACCAGGACGCCCGCGTCGTCCCGGCCGACGGCCCGCCAGCCGCCGCGCGTGTGCGCCGTGAACGCGGCGCGCACGGAGACCCGGTGCTCGGACGTGTGGTGGAACGCGGCGGCGCGGACGGTGCCCCAGGGGTCGAGCGGGGTGACCGGGCTGTCCGAGCCGAAGGCGAGCGGCACGCCGGCCCGCAGCAGGGCCGCGTAGGGGTTGAGGGTGCGGGCCCGCTCGGCGCCCAGCCGTCGGGCGTACATGCCGTCCTCGCCGCCCCACAGCGCGTCGAAGGCGGGCTGCACGGAGGCGATCAGGCCCAGTTCGGCAAAGCCGGCGACGGTCTCCGGGGTGAGCATCTCGGCGTGTTCGACGCGGTGGCGGGCGGCGCGGATCCGGGCGAGGCCGAGTTTCTCGGCGGCGGCGCGCACGCCGTCCACCACGGCGGTCAGGGCGGCGTCGCCGATGGCGTGGAAGCCGGCCTGCAGACCCGCCTCGGTGCAGGCGACGACGTGGGCGGCGACCGCCTCGGCGTCCAGGTAGGCGGTGCCCGAGTGGGCGGCGTCGGCGTACGGCTCATGCAGGCAGGCGGTGTGCGAGCCGAGGGCCCCGTCGGCGAAGAGGTCGCCCGCGGCGCCGACGGCGCCCAGCTCACGCGCCCTCTCGGCATTCTGCTCGGCCCAGTAGCCGACGACCCGCGGGCCCGGCAGTTCCGCGGCGAGCGCGAGCAGGCCGGTGAAGTCGTCCTCGGAGGAGATGTTCGGGCCCCCGCACTCGTGGACCGAGCCGATACCGAGGGAGGCCGCGTGCACCAGGGCGGTGCGCTGGGCCTCGGTGCGCTGGGCCGGGGTGATGGCGGCGAGCGCGGCCTGGCGTACGGCGTGGTGGTCGTCCTTGGTGAGCGGGGCGTCCGTGCCCGGGACGTCGCCGGGTACCAGGTCCAGCAGGGCGGTGGTGACGACCGCCGAGTGCACGTCGATGCGGGAGAGGTACAGCGGGCGGCCGCCGGTGGCCGCGTCGAGTTCGGCGCGCGTCGGCGGGCGGCCGCCGGGCCAGCGGGCGGCGTCCCAGCCGTGGCCCAGCAGGACGCGGTCGTCCGGGCGGGCGACCGCGAACGCGCGGACCGAGGCGAGGGCGGCCTCCAGGGACGGCGCGCCGGAGAGGTCGAGGCCGGTCAGGGCGAGGCCCGTGGCGGTGGTGTGCACATGGGCATCCGTGAAGGCCGGGGTCACCAGGGCGCCGTCGAGGTCGACCACCTCGTCCACCCCGTCGGCGAAGGCGTCGGCCGCGCCCTCGGAGCCGACCCAGGCGACTTGGCCGGCCTCGACGACCATCGCTGTCGCGAACGGGTCCGCGGGGCTGTGCACCTCGCCGCGGCGCAGGAGGACGGTCTTGGGGGGCTCGGCGGTGCGGTTGCTCATAGCCGACAGTTTCTCCTGCCGACCGGGCCCGGCCGCACCTGGGGCGTGTCGAAGCCGTGCCCGCGGCGGGGGCGCCGCACGGCAGTCGGCAGGCAGCGCGCGCCGACAGCGGGCTGCGCACGGCAGGCCGTGCGAGGGTGAGTCGTCAGACCTTCGGCGGGCGTGCCTCGTACGGTGTCGACAGCACGACCGTCGTCCGGGTGGAGACCCCTGCCAGGCTGCGCAGCCTGGCCAGCAGTTCCTCCAGTTCGTGCGGGGTGGCCACGCGGACCTTGAGGATGTAGTTCTCGTCGCCGGCGACGCTGTGACAGGCCTCGATCTCGGGGACGCCGGCGAGGCGGTCCGCGATGTCGTCGGGCGCGCTGGGGTCGAACGGTTTCACCGAGATGAAGGCGGTGAGCGGCAGCCCGACGGCCTCGGGGTCGACCACCGCGGCATAGCCGCGGATGACGCCACGCTGTTCCAGCCGTCGCACCCGCTGGTGCACGGCCGACGTGGACAGGCCCGTGGCCTTGCCCAGGTCTGTGTAGCTCATCCGCCCGTCCTTGACGAGCAGCTGCACGATCTGTCGGTCCAGCTCCTCCATGGCGCCAAAACCTACAGTGCGCTTGATCTCCTGGGATAGCCGAGAGCGCAGGTCATAGCCGGTTCGATACAAAAAGCGCCGCGAAGCGCCCACAATGCGCACCTGCGTGTGGCATGTGACGAACGCCACACAGCTCGAACGGGCTCCGTGATGTTCTCGTGATTACCTCCGAGACCGGACGGGAAGTGCTTGGTGTGGTCGAGGCCGCAGCGCCTTCACGGCGCAGCCTTAGGGGGAGAATCCCATGCAGAGTGTCCATCGCCCTGGACGTCCCACGTCCAAGCCCCAGCCGGTCGTCGAGCCCGAGCCGGAGGGCGTCGAACCCGACGCCCTCGACGAGGAACTGGACGCCTACGACACCTTCGAGATGTACCGGGTGATCTGCCCGGACTGCGCGCAGCCGATCGCGCTGCTGGCGGACGAGGAGATCCTGCCGGAGCACGCGCTGTGCGTCTCGCCGTGGAACCCGTTCGGGCTCACGGTCTGTGCGGGTACGGGCCGGGTGGCGGCCGACGCCCGCCCCGCCGACGAGTCCGTGGAGCCGCAGGAGCAGGACACCGCCCTGCTCCTGACGCTCCCTCAGGGCCTCGACTGGCGCACGCAGCCCTTCTCGCACGTCGGCGGCCCGGGCTCGCGCCCGATGCGCGTGCCGGCGATGCGCGGCCAGGCCGCCTGAGTCGCCCCGCCGCTCACACGTACGTGCCCTGCACCATGGCGCGCAGGCTGTCGTGGTGCAGGATCAGCGTGTCCGGGTCCGCCGGGACGGCGACCTCCCCGAAGTACGCCTGGCGATAGGCGATGCGCAGCATGACGATCGCGTGCCGCAGGGCGGCGTACAGGACGTAGAAGTCCATGTCCCGCGGGGTGTGCCCGGTCAGCCGCGCGTAGCGGGCCTCGACCCGGTCACGGCGCAGGAGTTCGGGCAGGCCGCGCTGACCGGAGGCGACCGTGAGGTCGTGGAAGAAACGGTGCAGGTAGACCGTCCAGCCGAGGTCGACCTCGCGCGGGGCGAGCGCCGCCATCTCCCAGTCGAGGACGGCGACGGGCTCGAAGCCGTCGTAGACGACGTTCCCGATACGTGCGTCGCCCCAGGTGAGGACGGGTTCGCCGGGCTCGCTCGGCCACAGTTGCTCCAGCCGGTCGAAGGCGGCCTCGATGAGCGGTGAGCGGGCGAGGCCGCCGATCACCCAGGTGTAGTAGGCGCGTTGGGCCGACACATGTCGGCGTAGGGCGTCCCCGTCGCCGGGCAGGGAAAGGAAACCGGCTTCGCCGACCGGGACTTGGTCGTGCAGCCGGGCCAGCAGCCCGATCGTGGCCGCTTCCAGCCGCGCCCGCTCCGCCTCGCTCGCCGCGTGCAGCCAGCTGCCCTCGTAGGTGTACGGCATGACGTCGGGGGGCACGCGGCCGGTGACCCGTTCCATGACGAAGAACGGCGCTCCGAGCGGCTGCGGGTCCTCCTGAAGCCAGAGCACGCGCGGAACGGGAACATCGCTGTGGTCGGCCACCAGCCGCAGGGTGCGGTACTGACGGGCCATGTCGTACTCCGGGAAGACGGTGTACGCCGACGGGTCCGCCGCCAGCCGCAACGCGCAGGCGCGCAGGGGTGGTTGAGGATGTTCGATGTCGAACAGCAGGGTCTCGCTGGACATGCCGTTGGAGGCCGGGACGGTGACACCGGTGACCTTGGCGCCGGGCAGCCGGTCGCCGAGCCAGACCGTGAGGCGCCGGCCGAGTTCCTCGGGGTCGCGCGTGGTGGTGCGGGGGCGTGGTGCCGTGGCCATCTCGTCCTCCCTCACGGTGCGACCGAGTCGAAGCCGGTGAAGCCGCTCGGGTCGTGCCGGCCGAACGAACCGTGCTCGAAGATGCCGTGACCGGTCCGCCCGTCCAGCCGGAAGCGGGCGGAGTGGTCGGTGACGCCGTAGGCGGCGAGCGGCTGGGGCAGGGTCAGGTCGTAGGTACGGCGGTCCGACCAGCCCGGTCCCCGCCAGGTCCCGTGCTGCCAGTCGTCGGCGGGCGGGTAGCCGGCCCCCACGGCGAGCGGCGACGAGGCCAGGATCTCCGCCTCCAGTTCGAGCGGCTTGCGCGGATCGCCCATGTGGATGAGGGCGCGCTCGGGGTGACGGCTGCCGGAGCGGTAGGCGATCTCGGCCTGGGGCCAGCCCAGTTGGCGGTCGCGGTGGCCGGGGCGGACCAGGGTGGCGTCGTTCAGGGAGCGGTAGCCGTCGGCGTCCTCCTGGATGACGACCATCAGGAAGCGGTCCTCGAAACGGACCGGGCACCAGATCCAGTGGAAGCCCTCGGTGGGGTGGCCCTCGGCGAGCGGCCCGCCGTCCTCGCCCGGGATCGGCCGCACGCCCCAGCTGCGGTCCCGGGTCCCGGTCCAGCCCTGCGGGGTGACCTGGAACTCCGCTCCCTGGGCCCGGATCACGCCCTGTGCCGTGCCCGCCTGGACGAAGCGGCGGCCCTCCAGGGTGAGCCGGTCGCCCCGGCGCTGGAGGTGGTGCGGCTCCCACAGGGCCGGGAAGGCGGCGGTCCAGGTGATGTCGTAGCCGAGCTGTTCGTCCTCGCAGACCAGGCGCAGCCGGCGCAGCGGTTCGGCGACCTCGATGCGCAGCGGGCCGACGGCGAGCCGCATCCGGTCCTCACCGAGAGCGTCCGAGGCACGGACGGCGTGCAGGGTGTCCCCGGTGCGCAGGGTGGCGTAGGCGTCGATCACGCCCAGGTTGGGGTAGACGCCGAGGCCGAGGATGAGCAGGGCACGGCCGGCATGATCGAAGACGTGAAAGATACAGCGGTCGTAGGCGTTGCGGTCCCCGGTCGCCACATGCTTCATGGACAGCGGCACCTGGTGCACCGGGTACTCGTCGAGCGGTACCGGTCGGTCGTCGGCCACGGACACACCCCCTGGTGGACAGTCCGCTGACGGTACGTCAGACCGTGGGAGGAGACCAGGGGCGGAGCGGGACATGCGTGAACTGACGCCCGATTCCGCCGGAGGGTGACCTGTCCGGCTGATCCCGCGTTGCCCAGGCATGACCCTCTTGTACGCGGCCACCGGGCGTCAGCGCCGCATCTTCGTCCCGCGCCCCGCGGAACCGGTTCCGCCGCCCGTGCCGCAGGATCCGCCCATCTACCGCGCTCTGCTGCGGGCCTGGGCGGACGGGGGCCGCACCCTGCCGGGCCGCCACGACCCGGAGTGGGTCCAACTGGCGGCCCCGACGGTCCTCAGGGGGCAGTTCAGCGACCCTCGGGTCCCGCCACGTGACGGGCGATGACCATGCGCTGGATCTGGTTGGTGCCCTCGACGATCTGCAGGACCTTGGCCTCGCGCATATAGCGCTCGGCCGGGAAGTCGGCGGTGTAGCCGTAGCCGCCGAGTATCTGTACGGCGTCCGTGGTGACCTTCATGGCCGTGTCCGTGCAGTGCAGCTTGGCCATGGCGGCCTGCTTGGCGAACGGCTTGCCCGCGTCGCGCAGCCGGGCCGCCGCGAGGTAGAGCGCGCGGCCGGCCTCGATCTGGGTGGCCATGTCGGCGATCATGAAGCGCAGGCCCTGGAAGTCGGCGATGGGGTGGCCGAACTGACTGCGCTGGGTGGCATAACCGACCGCCTCGTCCAGCGCGGCCTGGGCGAGGCCTATCGCGCAGGCGGCGATGCCGAGGCGTCCGGAGTCGAGGGCGGACAGCGCGATGAAGAAGCCCTGGCCCTCCTCGCCGAGGCGCCGGTCGTCGCCGACCCGGACGCCGTCGAGGTGGACCTGCGCCGTGGGCGAGCCCTTCATGCCCATCTTCTTCTCGGGCACGGCTCCGCTCAGGCCTGGGGCGTCACCCGGGACCAGGAAGGCGGTGATGCCGCGCGGGCCGTCCTCGCCCGTGCGGGCCATCACGGTGTAGAAGTCGGCGATCCCGCCGTGCGTGATCCAGGCCTTGGTCCCGTCGAGCACCCAGCCGTCGCCGTCCCGGACCGCCTTGGTACGCAGGGAGGCGGCATCCGAACCGGAGGACGGCTCGGAGAGGCAGTAGGCGCCGAGCAGGCCGCCGCCGAGCATCGCGGGCAGGTGCTCGACCTGCTGTTGCTTGGTGCCGTAGGTGGCGAGCGCGTAGCAGGCGAGCGTGTGCACGCTGACGCCGAGGCCCACGGTGAGCCGGGCCGTGGCCAGCTCCTCCAGCACCTGGAGGTAGACCTCGTAGGGCTGGTCGCCGCCGCCGTACCCGGAGTCGTACGGCAGACCGAGCAGGCCGGACTCGGAGAGCAGGGTGAAGACCTCACGCGGGAAGCGTCCCGCGTCCTCCTCCTCCGCGGCCTTCGGCGCGATCTCGCGCTGGGCGATCTCGCGGACGAGGGACAGCAGGTCCCTCGCCTCTTCCGTGGGCAGTTGACGCTCCACGGGCTGCGGGTCGCGGTCGGACATGGCGTCGGTCTCCTCCCTGTTCGGGCACGGGCGGGTGGCCCGTGGGATGGGGGCGGCTCCGCCTGATCGTTCCGGTGGGCCACAGGCGGCAGCTCCCGGGTCCCGGAAGCTGCTGACCAGCGGCTGCGCTGTGAGTATGCCCGATCAGGGACCTCGCGTCACCAGTTAACGACCGCTTACTTCAGGAACCCGGCCGGAACGTCCCGCACCCCTGAAATTGGTCCGAACCATTGACGTAGTGGTCTAGTCCTCCTACGGTGCATGACCAACGCTTTGCCGCGTTCATGCCAATCGGCACGCGTTCCCCTCTCCCCCACGAGGAGACACCCGATATGCACACTCCCCACCGTTCCCGGCACCGCTCCCGGCTCCGGGCACTCGTCGCCGCCGCGTGTACCGCCGTCCTCGGCGCGGGTCTGCTGGCCGGCGCGGGCAGCGCGACCGCGGCCGCCCCGGCCGCCCCCGCCTCTCCCCAGGTCCAGGCCGGCTCGAAGGTCGTCGGCTACTTCACCGAATGGGGCACCTACGACCGCAAGTACTACGCCAAGAACATCGAGACCTCCGGCTCCGCCGCCAAGCTCACCCACATCAACTACGCCTTCGGCAACGTCACCGGCGGCAAGTGCGCGATGGGCGACTCGTACGCGGCCACCGACCGCGCCTACACCGCCGCCGAATCCGTCGACGGTGTCGCCGACACCTGGGACCAGCCGCTGCGGGGCAACTTCAACCAGTTGCTGAAGCTGAAGAAGAAGCACCCGGGCCTGAAGATCCTCTGGTCCTTCGGCGGCTGGACCTGGTCCAGCGGCTTCGGGGAGGCCGCGAAGAACCCGGCCGCGTTCGCCCAGTCCTGCTACGACCTGGTGAAGAACCCCAAGTGGGCGGGGCTGTTCGACGGTATCGACATCGACTGGGAGTACCCGAACGCGTGCGGCAACAGCTGCGACACCAGCGGGCGGGAGGCCTTCAAGAACCTGGTGGCGGCGCTGCGTTCGAAGTTCGGCAGTGGTTCGCTGGTGACCGCCGCGATCACCGCGGACGCGAGCAGTGGCGGCAAGATCGACGCGGCGGACTACGCGGGCGCGGCCCAGTACGTCGACTGGTACAACCCGATGACGTACGACTTCTTCGGCGCCTGGGACGCGGCCGGCCCGACCGCCCCGCACTCCCCGCTGACGTCCTACCCGGGCATCCCGAAGGCGGACTTCAACACCTCGGCGACGATCGCCAAGCTCAAGGGCCTCGGCATCCCGGCCGCGAAGCTGCTGCTCGGCATCGGCTTCTACGGCCGCGGCTGGACCGGCGTCACGCAGGCGGCGCCGGGCGGCACGGCGACGGGCCCGGCGGCGGGGACGTACGAGCAGGGCATCGACGACTACAAGGTGCTCAGGACCAAGTGCCCGGCGACCGGCACCGTGGGCGGCACGGCCTACGCCAAGTGCGGGAGCGACTGGTGGAGTTACGACACCCCGGCCACCATCGGCACGAAGATGACGTACAAGAACCAGCAGGGCCTCGGCGGCACCTTCTTCTGGGAGCTGAGCGGCGACACCGCGAACGGTGAGCTGATCAAGGCCATCAACTAGCCCCTGACCGGGGGGACTCGGGAGCGGAGGACCACGCGCCTCCGCTCCCCCGTGCGTCAGGCGTCGCGGCGGGCCGGCTGCGGGGCGGGGTAGGCCGGGTCCAGCTCCTCGACGGCGCGCAGGGCTCCGCCGAGTGTCTTCACGAGCAGTTCGCGCATGGTCTCGCGGGACAGCGACAGCTCGGGATGGTCGATCCAGTCCAGGGTCGCGCCCTCGACGCTGCACACCCAGGCGAGCAGGCTCATCCGGGCCAGCGGGGAGATGTCCCGGCGGCCGTAGGCACCTTCGGCGATGGTCGCGACGATCGCCTCGCGCACGCCGTCCCGGATGCCGTGCACCTCGGTGTCGAAGCCGACGCCACCGCTGACTATGGTGCGGTAGGCGGCCTGGTGATGCTCGGCGTAGCGCAGATAGCTGTCGACGGTGCGGTGGACGCGGTCCACCGCGGCCAGTTCGAGTCCGCTCGCGGCGAAGGTGACCAGGTCGGCGACGGAGTCCTGGATGATCGCCAGGTAGTAGCCGCGCTTGGACTGGAAGTAGTAGTAGATCAGCCCCTTGGCGACATGCGCCTGACGGGCGATGTCGTCCATGGACAGCGCGTCGTAGGACGTGTCGGCGAACAACTTCCGCCCGATGGCGATGAGTTCGGCGCGGCGCGCCACCGAGCGCTCGGTGCCGCGCACCCGGGGACGGGCGGCGGCACGCTGGTGCGGCATAGTCAATTTCGACCCTGTTCCAGGCGGTCGGCGGGACCTCCGCAGTATGTCAGAACATGCCGTACGTGTGAGCGGATCGGTTCAGAGCAGGCCGAGCTGGGTCACGAGCATCGCGACCACCACGACGAGGACCCAGCCCAGGACGTGCTCGGCGATCTTCGGGCCGTCCTCCTGGGGCCCGCCGGTGCGGGCGCGGACGCGGGTGGCGGTGACCGGGTGTGCTGTATCCATTTGTCCACCTTGCCACCCGTGACGGCGTTTGCGGTGATGAGCTTGCTCACACGGTCAGCACACGCCGACCGCCGCGAGGGCCTTGCGCTGGCGCGGGGTCGGACGGGCCGGGAAGTAGAGGTAGCAGACTCCCCCGGAGCCGGAGACGACCTTGCCGGAGGCGTTGTACCGCTTGGTCCTCAACCAGATGTTCTCGAACTCCCGGCGCAGATAGACCCGTCGTACGGCGTCGTCGCCCGGCGAGGCCGGGTCGTTGGCGATCACATCGCCGTCCGCCGTGAAGCCGATCACGGTCATCAGATGGCCGGAGGTGCCGTAGCCCGCGCCGGTCAGCTCGGTCGCCAGGAAGGACTGGGACGTTATGGCCGGGATGCCGGCCGCGATCAGCGTCTCCAGGTCGGAGAGCGAGGCGAGCCGGGTGACCACACCCTGGAGGCCCTCGAACGTGGCCGCGTAGGCGGCGTTGAACGGCCAGTTGCCGCAGCCCTCGTACTGGTAGTCGTAGGTGAAGCGGGCGGCGTTGTCGACCTGCGGGTCGGCGTAGGAGGGGTCGACCCAGGACAGCTGTGCGGGGGTGAGCCGGCCGCCCCAGTACTCGATGATCATCTGCGAGGAGGTGGGGCTGCACCAGGCCTCGCCGCCGTTGTCGTACTGCGGGTACTGCCCCTTGTGGATCTCCTGCGAGTAGCGCGGGACGGACAGTTCCTGGGCGAGGCCGGGGGCGGAGGCGGGCACCGTGAAGCGGTCGGGGATGTCGGAACCCATGGCGCCGAGCCGCCAGACGGTGGGGCTCAGCCGGGTGCCGGGCTTGCGGTAGAGGGTCAGGCGCAGCCGGTACGAGGTCAGACGCAGGCCGGTGCTCGCGTCGTCGATGGCGAAGGTGTCGGTCGAGATGCCGCTCCTGCCGTCCCCCTGGCCGTCCACCGAGGTCCGCCTGATGTCCTGGTCACCGGCCGCCCAGCGGCCCATCACGTACCAGGGGGTGGCGGTGCCGTCGGAGTACGTGCCCTGGAGCTCGACCTGGATCCAGGTGCCGTCGGGGGTGTGCGCGTTCCAGGAGGCGACGACCTCGGTGGCCGGGACGGCGAGCCGGTGGACCGGGCCGGTCCAGACGGCGTACTCCCAGGTGGCGGTCGTACCGGTGTGCGGGTCGGTGTAGTCGACGCGACCGGCGGGAGTGCCGAGCACGACGCCGGGACGGGCGCCGGCGACGGCCCGGACGCCCTGGGCGGCGCCGAGACGCCACTCGCGGTACGTGGTCCACGCGTGGTAGTCGACCGCGCGGGCCTGCGCGGGGTCGTCGGCGGTGGTGGCGGGCCGCTGCTCCGCGGCGGCGGGGCCCGTGGCGCCGGCCACCGCCGCGGCGGCGACGGCGGCGGCGGCGGAGAGGACGGTTCTGCGGGACGGCTGTTGGGCTCTGCTCATGGGCGCGGTTACCCCCAGGTGTCCGGGTCGGGGCTGGTCCGGTGCATGGTTTGCGCCAACTATGAAGCAGGCGGCATGCCCCTGCCAGCACTTCGGCGCATGCCACGCGATGAATATTGGTCTTGGCCACTGGAAGGACGGCGGTGCGCACCCGGACAAGGCGCGCAACCACCCGGACCGAACCGCTTCGTCAGACGAGATCCATCGCGGCGACCTCGTCGGGCCGCCCGTAGCTGACCGGCCCCTGGAAGCGGCGGCGGGCCGTGGCGAACCACCACACCGTTGCCACGAGCAGGACGACGGCCAGCGCGATCGGCGCGTAGTTGAACGAGTCGACGGTGATCGGTGAGGCCTGCGGCAGCATGAACAGGACGCTGCTGAGCAGGATCCAGATCACCGCGAGCCACCCGATCGGCTTGCCCCAGCGACCCAGGTGCCAGGGCCCCGGCTCGAACGCGGTGCCGAGCCGGAGCCGCAGGAAGATCGGCACGGCGTAGGCGAGGAAGAGTCCGACCACGTTGACGCTGACGATCGCGGTGAACGCCGTGTGCGACCACCAGCCGGGCACGACCAGCGCCAGCGAGCAGGCCACCGCGAGCCAGACCGCCTTCACGGGCGTACGGGTGCGCGACGAGACCGTGTGCCACCAGCGGGAGCCGGGCATCGCACCGTCCCGGGAGAAGGCGAAGATCTGCCGGGTATTGCTGGTGAGGTTGGCCAGGCCGCAGAAGAGCATCGCACCGATGACGATGAGCAGCATGACCTTGGCGGCGCCGAGACCGAGGCCGTCGATGAGGATCTGGACGGGCGGCGCGTCCGAGGAGGCCACCTTCGCGTAGTCGCCAATGCTATAGACCAATGCCAGCATCAGGATCAGACCGGTGATCGCCGAATAGCCGATGGCCCGGGTGATCCCCTTGGGGGCGTTGACCGTCGCGTGGACCGTTTCCTCGGACATGTGGAAGCTGCCGTCGAACCCGGTGAAGGTCCAGCTGGTGACGAGCAGACCGAGCATGCCGCCGTAAAGCCCGCTCGTGAAGCCGGTGTTGTTCTCGAAATGGGTCACGAACGAGGCCGGCTGATGATGATCGGGCATCACTATGAGTGCGCCCACGATCACGACGAGTCCGATCAGCAGCCACCACACGGAAATACGGTTCAGTATGGCGACGAGCTGGACGGTGTAGGTGTTCGCGAGTCCCTGGAGCACGATGATCAGGGCCGTGATCAGAACCGTTTGATGCGCGGTCGGCTGGTAGGAGGCCCACTGCAGGTGCACGAACGCCTGGATGAAGGTGGCGGCCGCGTAGCCGGTGGCGGCGGTGCCGCCGATCTGGCCCACGAAGTTCAGCCAGCCCGTGAACCAGGACCAGGCACCCTTGTGCCGCTTGGCGAGTTTGCCGGCGGAGAAATACAGGGCACCGCTCGTCGGATAGGCCGAAGCGACTTCCGCCATGGCCGCGCCGATGAGCAGCACCATGACGGAAACGCCGATCCAGCCGAATACGAGAATGCGGGGTCCGCCCGCACCCATACCGAATCCGAAGGAGGAGAAAATACCCGAGAGGATATTGATGATGGTGAAGGAGATCGCAAAATTGTCGAACGCCTGGAAACGCCGGGTGAGTTTCCGCGGATAACCCATCGCATGCAGGGTCGCGTCGTCGTCGAGCGCGACCGGGCCGTCGCCCGCGCGGGCCTTCGCCCGTGGAGCCGACATCCGTTCCGACACAGTTCGGCCTTTCTCTCGATGGGACTCTCGGTGGGACTCTCGGTGGGGGCGGAGCACGTGCGGGGTCAGGCGGGTCCCGGGGCGGGCAGGCCACAGCCGCGCCGGGCCCGGGAGAGCTGCTCGGCGGGGTCACCGAAGGCGCTCCAGGGCATGCGCGAGGCGTACGGTCCCATCGCCGTGAACACCGCCCGGGCCTCGAACTCGCACTGGGCCATGACCAGTGCGTGCGCGAGGTAGGCCAGGTCGAGCACCGGGGTGAAGCGGTAACCGGCCACCGCGGGCAGCCAGTTCTGGTAGATCGCCAGCGCGGCGGAGCGCCACTGCGGCTGTTCCCAGACGTGGTCGGCGAGCAGCTGGGTCGGGTTGTAGCTCTCGACGAGGGCCACGAGGGGCAGCACCCGCAGGACGGAGTCGGCAGGAGCTCGCTGGCTGAGGAAGGCGGCCACGTCCCAGGCCGCGTTGACCGAACCGCCGTACCGGGTGAAGAAGAACGACAGGAAGCGGTGGTGGGCCTCGCGGTGCCAGGGGTCCAGGGAGAGGACGTGCGCGAACAGCCGCCAGGGGCCGCGCGGTGCGGTGAGCAGGCCCTGCGGCGCCGGGTCGCGCAGCCGGTGCAGCCGGGCCATGGCGAGCCTGGCGACCCAGGGGGTGGGGTCCTCGGGGGCCAGGGCGGCGGCGCGGTCGCAGGCGGTCAGCGCTATGCGCTCCAGCGCCTCGGCGCGTTCGTCGCGCGCGTCGGCGGCCCGCAGCGCGCGCTGCACCGCGACCCGGGCCCACATCAGTGTGGACTCGGGGGTCGGTTCCTCGGCGAGCCAGCGTTCGACCAGATCGGTGCCGGCGGCCTCGGAGGCGAGGACCAGCGAGCGATGGGCGCGCAGGCCGAAGTCGGAACGCGTCTCGGCGAGCGCCTCGTACGCGTATCGATAACGTCCGGCCCGCACATCGACGCATACACTCGCCAGCACA
Organism: Streptomyces sp. MMG1121; assembly: GCF_001280015.1. Lineage (GTDB taxonomy): Bacteria > Actinomycetota > Actinomycetes > Streptomycetales > Streptomycetaceae > Streptomyces. Next base: position 12,231 of record NZ_LGDV01000195.1, on the reverse strand, counting down.
CGGTCGTCGGCCGCCGGATGCCACACGTACTGTCCTTCGAATAACTCAGCGGCCATGTCCCCCTGCCAGTCCCCGTACGACGCATGGTCAGTTGCGCTGGAGGCACCCTACTCAGCGGCGGGCGGCCCCGGAACGTCGAATTCGACATATCGGTCAGGCGATTCGGGAATGTTTATCCGGGCCATTGACTGGCCGCCAGCCGATGGTTCAAACCTCGACCTTTTCCGGCCGCAAGGCCGCGGCGGTCCGCCCCCCTATGGGTCACTACTACACTGTTTCCGGAAAACCACCCGCATCGCCCCACACCTCGGGAATCACCATGCGCGACCTCGCCGCCCGGCTGCGCCGGCTTCCCCCCTCCCTCGGACCGGTCCGGCTGATCGGCGTCGACGGGCACGCCGGCTCCGGGAAGTCCACGTTCGCCGGACAGTTGGCCGCGGCGCTGGACGGGGCACCGGTGCTGCACCTCGACGACATCGCGAGCCATGAGCAGCTCTTCGCGTGGACCGACCGGATCATGGCCCAGGTGCTCCGCCCGCTCGCCCACGGCGAGAGCGCGCACTACACCCCCTACGACTGGCAGGCCCGTGCCTTCGGCGCACCGCGCCCGCTGCCGGTCGCGCCCGTGGTCCTGCTGGAGGGCGTGGGCGCCGGCCGCCGCACGCTGCGGCCGCACCTGGCCCGGCTGCTGTGGATGGAGCTGCCCCGCGAGGAGTCCTGGACCCGCGGCCGGCAGCGGGACGGGGCGGAGCAGCGGGAGTTCTGGGACGGCTGGGTCGAGGCGGAGCACGCGCACTTCGCCGCCGACCCCTCACGCCCCCATGCCGATCTCCTGGTGTCGCAGACGCCGAAGGGGTACGAGGTGCTGCCGGGGCCCGGGTCAACGCCTGGACCGGACCAGAATGTGACCCTCAGTGATGGACCGTCCGCGTTGTGGTGAAGTTGTGAAGGCGCCGGTGAGCGAACTTCTTCGAGTGCCTCAACTGTGCTTGACCCGGGGCCCGTACAGGACTTACGTTCTCAATGAGCGGTCATTCCGAACCGCCCACCGACGCGAAGCCCCCGGTTGTTCCCCCGTGACCGGGGGCTTCGTTCTGCCCTTATCCGGCTTTCCGGGCGCCCCCCGCACCGATCCGCTCACCCTCGGTCACGAAGGCGTGTGCGCCCCGTCTGCTCCTACCTCGTCAAACGGCCTGTACGGCACCCTTCGGCACGCGGTCCCGGCGCGGGTACGATGCCCCTGGTGCGACCTTCTGGCGACTGCCTCGCGCACCTGCAACTCCGGTCCGCGGCACGGCGGTTCGACCGCGGCGGCCCCGGGCGACCGCCCGGTGGTGAACCACGGGGGCACGGTCTGTGGGGGGACGGATGGACTTCGGCACGCAGGGCCCCGACGCCCCGGCCGACCTCGCCTGGCTGCGGGGGGTGGACGCCTACACGATGGGTGCCTATCCGCAGGCGGAGGAGGAGTTCCGCACCGCGGTGCGGATCGATCCGGGGATGGCGGACGGCTGGCTCGGGCTGCACGCGCTCCGGGTCGACACGACGACCGCGCTGCTCAGGATGTTCCGGCACCGCGACCGCTTCGGCGAACAGCGCGCCCGGCACCGTAGAACCATCAACTCCTGGTACTGGCTGGGCTGGTGGGTGCAGCCGGTGCTGGAGAGCCCGCGCGATCTGCTGCTGGCGCACGCCTCGCACTGGCTGGACGGCCGGCACGTGCCCGAGCTGGACCGGGCGCTCGCCGGACTCCCCCCGGTCGACACCGACCCCCAGGTCCGTTTCCTGCACGCCTGCCGCGCCTATCTGGTCAAGGACTGGGATCAGCTGGTCCGGCACACCGACCCGCTGCTTGACGATCCCATGCTCGGCATCGAGGCGGGCCTGTTCGGCGGCATGGCCCGGGTCCGGCTGGAGACGTACGGTCAGGCCGAGCCGCTGCTCTCGGCGGCACTGATGCGCTGCCGCAGCGAGCAGCCGCAGCGCAAGGAGCTGCGCTACTGGCTGGCGCGGGCGCACGAGGGAACGGGACGCTCGGCGGCCGCGCTCCCCCTGTACCGCGCCGTGCACCGGGTCGATCCGGCCTTCATGGACACCTCGGCACGGCTCGCCGCGATCGCCGAGGGGGACGGCTACGACGACACCGCCGACCTCGCCGCGATCACTCTCACCGGAGCCGGGCAGGACAGCATCGACGGGCCCGACGGGTTCGATCCGTTCTTCGGCACCGAAGGCCGTGATCTGCGGCTGACGGAGCCGGATCTGCCGACCGGGCCGCTGCCGTCGGTGAGCGATCCGGCGGTGCGGATGAAGACCGGTGTCACCTCCTCGCCGATCCCGGCCGGACCGACCGATCCCGCTCTGCTGGAGGAGGCGCTCGCCGAGCTGGAGCGCATGGTCGGGCTGGAGCCGGTCAAGCGCCAGGTCAAGGCGTTGTCCGCGCAGTTGAACATGGCGCGGCTGCGGGCCGGGCAGGGACTGCCGGTACAGCCGCCGAAGCGGCACTTCGTCTTCTCGGGACCGTCCGGGACCGGGAAGACCACGGTGGCCCGGATCCTGGGCCGGGTCTTCTACGCGCTCGGCCTGCTCGGCGGGGACCATCTGGTCGAGGCCCAGCGGGCGGATCTCGTCGGCGAGTACCTCGGACAGACCGCCGTGAAGGCCAACGAGCTGATCGACTCCGCGATCGGCGGCGTCCTGTTCGTGGACGAGGCGTACTCGCTGTCCAACTCCGGTTACGGCAAGGGGGACGCGTACGGCGACGAGGCCCTGCAGGTGCTGCTGAAGCGGGCCGAGGACAACCGGGACCATCTGGTGGTGATCCTGGCCGGCTACCCCGAGGGCATGGACCGGCTGCTGGCGGCGAACCCGGGCCTGTCCTCCCGCTTCACGACCCGTGTCGACTTCCCCTCCTACCGGCCGCAGGAACTCACCGAGATCGGCAAGGTGCTGGCGGCGGAGAACGGGGACGCGTGGGACGACGAGGCACTGGAGGAGCTGCGCTCGATCGCCGGGCACGTGGTCGACCAGGGGTGGATCGACGAACTGGGCAACGGCCGCTTCCTGCGGACGCTGTACGAGAAGAGCTGCGCGTACCGGGACCTGCGACTGTCCGCGTATCCCGGCGCCCTGTCCCGGGAGGATCTGGCGACGCTGCGGCTGCCGGACCTGATGCAGGCGTACGGGGAGGTGCTGTCGGGGCGGGGGCCGCAGGATCCGTCGGCCATGTGAAGCAACGCCCCGAAGAGGCGCGGGACTGCAGGGGCATGCGGCTCCGCCGCGCGGGCGCGACCTGCCTCCCGGCGGCGGAGCCGGCAACGGACTACGTGGCGAGCACTCCCTCCGGCTCCCCGCTCACCCGCGGCTCCGGCATCTCCCGGTGCGCCGGGTCCCGTACCTCGCCCACCAGCAGCTCCAGTACGTCCTCCAGGGCGACCAGCCCCAGCACCTTGCCGGCGGCGTCGGCCACCTGGGCCAGGTGGGTCGCCGCCCGGCGCATCACCGTCAGGGCGTCGTCGAGCGGCAGCTCGGCCCGCAGGGTGGCCATGGGGCGCCACACGTGCTGCGGGACGGCACGGTCGGAGTGCTCCAGGTCCAGGACGTCCTTGACGTGGACGTAGCCCATGAAGGGGCCGTGGTCCGTCGCCGAGACCGGGAAGCGGGAGTAGCCCGTGCGGGCCGTCAGCTCGACGATCTCGCCCGGGGTGACCGCAGGGGTCACGGTGACCAGGGACTCCCGGCGCAGCAGGACGTCCGTCACCAGGCGCGAGCCCAGTTCCAGGGCGTCCTCCAGGCGTTCCCGCTCCTCGGGGTCGAGCAGGCCGGCCTGGCCGGAATCCTCCAGCAGGCGGTTGAGCTGCTCACTGGTGACGACCGCCTCCACCTCGTCCTTGGGCTCGACCCGGAACAGGCGCAGGATGGCCTGGGCACAGGCGCCGAGGGCGACCGTGATCGGCTTGCACAGGCGGGCGAAGTAGACGAGACCCGGGCTGAGCCAGAGCGCCGCCTTCTCGGGGGCCGCCATCGCGAGGTTCTTCGGCACCATCTCGCCGATGACCAGGTGGAAGAAGACCACCGCCATCAGGGCGATCACATAGCCCAGCGGATGGACCATGCCGTCGGGCAGCCGCACCGCCTCGAAGACCGGCTCCAGCAGCCGCGCCACCGTCGGCTCGGCGACCGCACCGAGCGTCAGGGAGCACATGGTGATGCCGAACTGGGCCGCGGCCATCATCTGCGGCAGGCGCTCCAGGCCGTACAACACCTGGCGGGCCCTCGCCGTACCCAGCGGTTCGATCTGGCTGCGGCGCACGGAGACGAGCGCGAACTCGGCGCCGACGAAGAAGCCGTTGGCGAGCACGAGCAGCGCGGCGAAGACCAGTTGGAGAACGCTCATCGGGCGGCCTCCATGACCGGGGCCGCCGGGGCCGTCCTGACCAGGCGGACCCGTTCGGCGCGGTAGTGGCCGACCTGGCGGACCGAGACCCGCCAGCCGGGCAGTTCGGCCCGGTCGCCGGGGGCCGGGATACGGCCGAGCAGGTCGGCGACCAGGCCGGCGACGGTCTCGTACGGCCCCTCGGGCACGTCCAGGCCTATGCGCTGGAGGATGTCGACGCGGCAGCTGCCGTCCACGTCCCAGGCGGGCCTGCCGTCCTCGGGCGGGGCGGCGGCCAGCTCGGGAGCGTCCTGTCCGTCGTGCTCGTCGCGGACCTCGCCGACGAGTTCCTCGACGATGTCCTCCAGGGTGACCACGCCGGCCGTGCCGCCGTACTCGTCGACGACGACCGCGATGGGTTGCTCGGAGCGGAGCCGGGCGAGCAGGGGCTGGACCGGCAGGGTCTCGGGGACCAGCAGCGCCTTGCGGGCGATGCGGCTCACCGGGGTGCGCAGCCGGTCGTACACCGGGACGGCGAGGGCGTCCTTGAGGTGGGCCATGCCGACGATCTCGTCGATCTTCTCCCGGTAGACGGGGAAGCGGGACAGGCCGGTGGCCCGGGTGAGGTTGACGACGTCCTCGGCGGTGGCCGAGTCCTGCAGGGCGCTGACCTTCACACGGGGGGTCATGACGTGCTGCGCGGTCAGCTCGCCCAGGGACAGGGTGCGTACGAACAGGTCGGCGGTGTCCTGTTCCAGGGCGCCGGCCCGGGCGGAGTGCCGGGCCAGGGAGACGAGTTCGCCCGGGGTGCGGGCGGAGGCCAGCTCCTCGGCCGGTTCCACGCCGAGGGCACGCACGAGCCGGTTGGCGACCGTGTTGAGCGCGGCGATCACCGGCCGGAACAGGCGCGAGAAGTGGTGCTGCGGGCCGGCCACGAACCGGGCGACCTGGAGCGGCTTGGACACGGCCCAGTTCTTGGGCACCAGCTCGCCGATGACCATCTGGATCGCGGAGGCCAGCAGCATGCCGACGACCACGGCTATGCCGGAGACGGCACCGTCGGGCAGGCCGAGCGCGGCGAACGGGCCGTGCAGCAGCCCGGCCAGGGCCGGTTCGGCGAGCATGCCGACGACCAGGGAGGTGATGGTGATGCCGAGCTGGGTGCCGGAGAGCTGGAAGGACAGCTCCTTGAGCGACTCCACGACCGTACGGGCGCGTCGGTCGCCGTCGGCGGCGGCCTTCTCGGCCTCCGGGCGCTCGACCGTCACCAGGCCGAACTCGGCCGCCACGAAGAAGCCGTTGGCGAGGATCAGCAGGAGGGCCGCTGCGAGGAGCAGCAGAGAGGTGGTCACGATGCCGCCGCCTTCCCGGTATGTCGGGTGGGGGCGGCGCAGGTACTACAGGACGATCCGTCCATCGCTGGAGGGAGTCACTCCTCGGGTAGCAGGAACCCCTGGGCGCCGGGCGGCGCGCAGGGGCGGAGGCGCAGCGAAAAGGCCTCCGGCACCAGATTAATCAAGACAGGGCCGCTCGGGCAGGGTGGGCGCCCCCGAGTCAGCCCCGATCTGTCCCCGAGTGAGCCCGGATCCGCCCCCGGGTCAGCCTCGCTCGTCGGCTCCGGAGACCGTCGAGCGGGCCTCGGCGAGCGCCCGCAGGGCCCGCGCGTCGGCGATGGCGCGCTGCTTGGCGATGCCCGGCTGGATGCCGAGCGCGGGCAGGCTGGTGCCGTCGCTGAGGTTGAGGAACACCCACGGGTCGCCCGGACGGAGGTTCACCTGAACGATCTCCGCCCAGTCCAGACGCCGCTTGCTGGCGATGTTCACCACGGTGACGCCGGACTCGTCGGCGTCGACGCGCACCCGGGCGAGCAGGGTCAGCACCCAGAAGACGAGCGCGCCGGTGACGACGAAGCTGAGCCGCTCCCCGGGGCCGAGCTGCTCCAGCAGCAGCCCGATCGCGGAGATGGTCAGGAAGATCACCACACCGGCGGTGAGCAGGATCGCCCGGGTGTGGCCCGGCCGGAAGGTGACGGGAAGGACGGGAGTGTCGGACATCGCTGGCGTACCCCTCAAAGGCGGCAGGCGTGGATGGCCGTCGTCAGGATGGCGCGGGCGCCGATGGAGTAGAGGTCGTCCATGATCCGCTGCGCCTCCTTGGCGGGGACCATGGCGCGGACCGCGACCCAGCCCTCGTTGTGCAGCGGGGAGACGGTCGGGGACTCCAGGCCTGGGGTGAGCGCGACGGCCTTCTCCAGCTGCTCGACCCGGCAGTCGTAGTCCATCATCACGTACGTCCGCGCGACCAGGACGCCCTGGAGGCGGCGCAGGAACTGCTGGACCTTCGGTTCCTCGGCGTCGGCGCCGGTGCGGCGGATGACGATCGCCTCGGACTTCATGATCGGCTCGCCGAAGACCTCCAGACCGGCGTTGCGCAGGCTGGTGCCGGTCTCGACGACGTCGGCGATGACCTCGGCGACGCCCAGCTCGATCGCGGTCTCCACGGCGCCGTCGAGGTGGACGACGGAGGCGTCGATGCCGCTGTCGGCGAGGTGCTTGGCCACGATGCCCTCGTAGGAGGTGGCGACCGTCCTGCCCTTGAGGTCTTCGACGCCGTTCGCCGTGCCGGGCTTGGCGGCGAAGCGGAAGGTGGAGCGGGCGAAGCCGAGCGGCAGGATCTCCTCGGCGTCGGCACCGGAGTCGATCAGCAGGTCGCGGCCGGTGATGCCGATGTCGAGCCGGCCGGAAGAGACGTAGATCGCGATGTCGCGGGGGCGGAGGTAGAAGAACTCGACCTCGTTCTCCGGGTCGACGATCCGCAGCTCCTTGGACTCGCGGCGCTGCTGGTAGCCAGCCTCATGCAGCATGTCCGCCGCAGGGCCGGACAGGGAACCCTTGTTGGGGACGGCGATGCGCAGCATGAGGTCGGCTTCCTTTGCGTGATGGGGTGTGCTGGGTGAGCTGATGGGCTTACAGGTGGGCGTAGACGTCGTCCAGGGAGATCCCGCGGGCGACCATCATCACCTGAACGTGGTACAGCAGCTGCGAGATCTCCTCGGCGGCCGCTTCCTTGCCCTCGTACTCGGCGGCCATCCAGACCTCGGCGGCCTCTTCGACGACCTTCTTGCCGATGGCATGGACGCCCTTGCCGACCAGCTCTGCGGTGCGGGAAGTGGCGGGATCGCCGTGGGCGGCCTTGTGCTGGAGCTCGGTGAAGAGCTCCTCGAACGTCTTCTTGGACATGGTGTGCCCCACCCTAGCCGTTGCGACGGCCGACCTAGTGCCAGGGTTCGGATACTGAGCGCAGCGTCGCCGCGGTCGCCACCGCGGCGGTCACCGCCTCGTGCCCCTTGTCCTCGTTCGAGCCCTCGATGCCGGCCCGGTCCAGGGCCTGCTCCTCGGTGTCACAGGTGAGCACGCCGAAGCCGACGGGGACGCCGGTCTCGATGCTGACCTGCGTCAGGCCCTGGGTGACGCCCTGGCACACGTAGTCGAAATGGGGGGTGCCGCCGCGGATGACGACGCCGAGCGCGACCACCGCGTCGTAGCCGCGGCCCGCGAGGACCTTGGCGGCGACCGGCAGCTCGAAGCTGCCGGGGACCCTGATCAGGGTCGGCTCGTCGATCCCCAGTTCGTGCAGGGCGCGCATGGCGCCGTTCACCAGACCGTCCATCACCTGCTCGTGCCACTGCGCCGCGATGACGGCGACCCTGAGGTCGCTCGCGTTGCGTACGGACAGCTCCGGTGCACCCTTGCCGCTCACGTCTCTCCCTAAGTGCCTTCTTGCTTACTGGTTGCCGCAGGCTGTCACGGCGGGCGTGTCCAGCCACGGCAGGTCGTGCCCCATCCGGTCGCGCTTGGTGCGCAGATACCGGAGGTTGTGCTCGCCGGCCTCGATCGGCATCGGCTCACGGCCGGTGACCTTCAGGCCGTGGCGCAGCAGCGCGTCGGTCTTGTCCGGGTTGTTGGTCATCAGCCGGATGCTGCGCACGCCGAGGTCGGTGAGGATCCGGGCGCCTGCGCCGTAGTCCCGGGCGTCGGCGGGCAGGCCGAGTTCGAGGTTGGCGTCGAGCGTGTCGCGGCCCTGCTCCTGCAGTTCGTAGGCGCGCAGCTTGGACAGCAGGCCGATGCCGCGGCCCTCGTGTCCGCGCAGATAGACCACGACTCCCCGGCCTTCCTCCTGGATGCGCTCCAGGGCGGTGTCCAGCTGGGGGCCGCAGTCGCAGCGCAGGGAGCCGAAGACGTCGCCGGTGAGGCATTCGGAGTGGACGCGGACGAGGACGTCGTCGCCGTCGCCGATCTCGCCGTGCACGAGGGCGACGTGTTCGACGCCGTCGACGGTGGACCGGTAGCCGTAGGCGGTGAACGTGCCGTGCCGGGTGGGCAGGCGGGTCTCCGCCTCGCGGCGGACGGTGGGCTCGCTGTCGCGGCGGTAGGCGATCAGGTCCTCGATGGAGATGATCGTCAGGCCGTGCTTGCGGGCGAACGGGATCAGTTCGGGCAGTCGCAGCATCCGGCCGTCCTCGCCGGCGATCTCCACGATGGCGCCGGCCGGGCGCAGGCCCGCGAGCCGGGCGAGGTCGACGGCGGCCTCGGTGTGGCCGTTGCGGACGAGGACGCCGCCGGACCGGGCGCGCAGCGGGAAGACATGGCCGGGGCGCACGAGGTCGGTGGGCTCGGCGGTGCCGCTCGCCAGCAGCTGGAGCGTGGTGGCGCGGTCGGCGGCGGAGATGCCGGTGGTCACGCCGTGCGCGGCGGTGGCGTCCACGGAGACGGTGAACGCGGTCTTCATCGACTCGGTGTTGTCCTCGACCATCTGCGGCAGGCGCAGCCGGTCGAGTTCCTCGCCCTCCATGGGGGCGCAGATCAGCCCCCGGCACTCGCTCATCATGAAGGCGACGATCTCGGGGGTCGCCTTCTCGGCGGCGATGACGAGGTCGCCCTCGTTCTCCCGGTCCTCGTCGTCCACGACCACGACCGGGCGGCCCGCGGCGATGTCGGCGACGGCCTGCTCGACGGGGTCGAGCCGGAAGTTCTCGATGGTGTCGGTGTCGTAGAGCAGGGATGCCGAGCTCATGCCGGCGCTCCTTCCAGGACGGGCTGCGGGCTCTTGCGGGAGCGCAGCCACCAGTCGCGCATGCCCCACAGGACGAGTGCGCCGTAGATGACGTAGACGAAACCGGAGAAGGCGTAGCCGTTGGTGAAGTTGAGGGGGACGCCGACGAGGTCGACGAGGAGCCAGGCGATCCAGAACTCGACCATGCCCTTGGCCTGGGCGTACATGGCGACGATGGTGCCGACGAAGATGTACGCGTCGGGCCAGGGGTCCCAGGACAGGCTCGGGTACGCCTGGAAGAACAGGGCGACGGCGACGGTGCCGGCGGCGGCGAAGGCGAGCATGGCCGCGCGCTCGCGCCAGGTGGCGAAGCGGGGGGCGATGTGGCCGTCCGCGGACCGGTTCTTGTTCCGCTGCCACTGCCACCAGCCGTAGAGCGCCACGGCCATGACGACGGCCTGCTTGCCGGCGCTGCCGGTCAGATGGCCGTAGAAGGCGGCGAAGAGGACGAGGCCGGAGAGGAACTGCACGGGCCAGGTCCACAGGGAGCGGCGCCAGCCGAGGGCGAGGGTGATCAGCCCGAGGATGTTGCCGACCATGTCCGACCAGATGATGTGCTGGCCGAAGAGGGTGAACGCCTGGGAGTTCAGCCAGTTCACCGGTCGGCCCCCTGGGCGCGGTCGCCGAGGAGCCGCTCGACGTACTTGGCAATGACGTCGACCTCCAGGTTGACCGGGTCGCCGGGCTGCTTCACGCCGAGCGTGGTCAGGGCGAGGGTGGTCGGGATGAGGCTGACGGTGAAGTGGTCCGGCCCGGCGTCGACGACGGTGAGGCTGATGCCGTCGACGGTGATGGAGCCCTTCTCGACCACGTAGCGGGCGAGGTCGGCGGGGAGGGAGATCTTCACGATCTCCCAGTTCTCGGAGGGCTTGCGCTCCAGCACCTCGCCGGTGCCGTCGACGTGGCCCTGCACGATGTGCCCGCCGAGGCGCGCGCCCACCGCCATGGGGCGTTCCAGGTTGACGCGGGAGCCGACGGTGAGCACGCCGAGGCTGGAGCGGTTCAGGGTCTCGGCCATGACGTCGGCGGTGAACTCGTCGCCCTCGTGCTCGACGACGGTGAGACAGACCCCGTTCACGGCGATGGAGTCGCCGTGCTGCGCGCCCTTGGTCACGACGGGGCCACGGAGCCGGAAACGGGAGGCGTCGTCGAGGTTCTCGACGGCGGTGATCTCACCCAGCTCTTCGACGATTCCGGTGAACACTTCCCGGGTCCTCCTGCCTCATTCGGGCACGGACTCCGGGGCCTGTCGATGACGACAGAATGTACGAGTGAGCACACCGGGGCGACGCCGAAGGGGGACCCGTCCGCGTGCGAACGCGTCCAGATACGGCGACGCGCACGACATACGTGCCCGCCCGCCGCGCACTGCCTCCCATCCGGACTTTAACCGTCGGTCCAGGAATTTCACCTGGTCAACCGGCCGCTGGAAGCGACCGGGTCGCGGACTGTAACCGCCGGTTCGGACTTTCACCGACCCCGGAGTGCGCTGCTTCTGGTACAGGGCCAGTGTGCCACGCCGGACCGTCCTCCAGACAGGTGAGGAGTGTGGGCTCCCTCACAGCACGTGTCGCCACCCTTGTGCGGTGCGGTCGAGCGGTACAACTACCGCGCTCAGAGGGCGGGTTGAGGGTGGTCCGGACCCATTGACCCTGCTGGTCTAGTCCTTTTAGGGTGCGGACGGGTCCGGTGGCGGTGACGACGGCCCTTGCCCGCCGCCGGACCGCCAGGGCGCGCGCAGGCCGCTCCCGCCGACTCCGGCCGACCCCGGGCCCGGCAGGCCGTCGGAGGTCGCCACGGGCTCCGGCGGCGCCGGTCGGTGCCGTCGAAACCACGGATGAGCGTCCCGTGCCGCGCGAGGCGTTCGGCCACGCCCATCGGGAGATCGCGGTCGGCCGGCGCATGTCACGTCTTCCGGGGGCTGCTCGGTCTGACCTGACGAGGGGTGCTCCGGCCGGGGCGCCCGGAGTCCGGAGGGACGGGAACAGCATGACCACGATCCTGGTGACCGGCGGGACCGGCACGCTCGGCCGCCGCGTGACGCAGCGGCTGCGGGCCGACGGGCACGAGGTGCGGGTGCTCAGCCGCCGCGCACAGCCGTACGCCGTCGATCTGCGGGCCGGCACAGAAGGCCTCGACGCCGCGCTCGCGGGGGTGGAGACGGTGGTCCACTGCGCGAGCAGTCCGCGCGGCGGGGACGAGCGGGCGGCCGGGCATCTGATCGCGGCGGCGCGGCGGGCCGGGGTGGGCCATCTGGCCCACATCTCCATCGTCGGGGTCGACCGGGTGCCGTTCGGCTACTACCGGTCCAAGCTCGCCGTGGAGCGGCTGGTCGAGGCGTCGGGGCTCGGCTGGACGGTGCTGCGCGCGACCCAGTTCCACGACCTGCTGGTGACGCTGCTGAGCGGCCTGGCCAAGCCGCCGGTGCTGCTGGTCCCGGCCGGGGTGCCGGACCAGCCGGTAGAGGTGACCGAAGTGGCCGACCGCCTGGCCGAGTTGGCCCTCGCCGCACCGGCCGGCCGGGTACCGGACATGGGCGGCCCGCAGATCCGCTCCCTCGACTCCCTGGCCCACGCCTACCTCAAGGCGACCGGCCACCGCCGCCCCGTGGCCCGGGTACCGCTCTTCGGCGCGACGTACCGCGCCTTCCGCGCGGGCGGACACCTGGCGCCGGAGGGGGCGGTGGGGAAGGTGACGTTCGATGAGTACGTGGGGCGGCGGTTCGGGGGTGCGGGGGCGTAGGG
>NZ_LGDV01000194.1 GCF_001280015.1 Streptomyces sp. MMG1121 | reverse complement strand
CACCCGAGAGCCGCCCGCGGGCACATCCGCCCCCGCCCTCGCCAGTGACTCCCCTCCCGGCGTTTCCCAACCGCCGAACGGGTGAGATCCCAGCCGTACCAGCCGCACCCGCCCCGCTCACCCACGCCGAGACACACACAGCACCCGGCCCCACCACGACCGCGGGCCTTGACCGTAGATCCTGGGCACGCGAGACACTGGATCCTGGGGATCCGAGAACGGGCATCTCGTGGTCATGAAGAACTATCCGCCGCAGTTCAAGGCGAACGCGGTCGCGCCGTACCAGTCGCGGCCCGAGGCGACGGTCTGGCAGGTCGCTGCCGATCTGGGAATCAATCCCGAGACCTTGCGGAACTGGGTCCGGGCAGCCGGCGCGAGCCGGCCGCGGGGACGCCGGGCCAAGGTGCCGGCCGAGCCGCCGACGCCGTTGGAGGCGGAGAACGCCCATCTGCGCAAGAAGGTAGACCGGCGCAGCCCCACCGGCAGCCGGCTGCGCGGCCTGGCGGTCGACGGGAAGAGCCTGCGCGGCGCCGCCAGGGCAGGAGGCCGCAAGATCCACCTGCTCGCAGCCCTCGACCACACACCGGCCAGGCCCTCGCCCAGCTCGACATCGGCGAGAAGACCAACGAGATCACCTGCTTCCGGCCGCTGCTGGAGACCGTGGCAGACCTGGCCGGAGCCGTGGTCACCAGCGACGCCATGCACACCCAGCGCGAGCATGCCGACTACCTCTTCGGCCGGGACGCCCACTAACACCGTGTCCTACATGGTCAGTTTGCCGAGGCGTTTGTAGCAGCAGAGAGCCGCGGCGAGGCCGAGGAATGCCAGGTAGTTGCGGGGATGTCGCTCGTAGCGGGGTGACAGGCGGCGGTAGCCGGTCAGCCAGGAGATGGTGCGCTCGATGACCCACCGGCGGCGGCCCAGTCGTTCGCTTGAGTCGATTCCTTTGCGGGCGATGCGGACGCCGATGTGCTGGCTTTGCAGCCATCGCCGCAGGTCAGGAACGTCGTACGCTTTGTCGGCATGCAGCCGCTGGGGCTTGGAATGGTCGCTGTGGGACTCGTGTCCTACGTGGAAATGGGCAACCATCGGCTTCAGTCCGAGGCTGTCGTGGGTGTTCGCCGCAGAGAGTCCGACGCGTAGGGGCAGTCCGTTCGCGTCGGACAGGACGTGCATCTTGGAGCCCGGCTTGCCCCGGTCCACGGGCGACGGACCTGCAAGTTCGCCCCTTTTTGGGCGCGGACGTGAGCGGAGTCCAGCACCGCCCGGGACAGGTCGACCAGGCCCTGGCCGGCGAGGAGTTCGAGCACCTTCTGGTGCAGCCGTCCCCAGACACCCGCACGCGACCAGATCAGGAACCGGCGGTGCACCGTGGACTTCGACGCCCCGAAGCACGGTGGCAGAGCCCGCCAGGCACAGCCGCTGACCAGGACGTAGATGATGGCCGCGAACACCGCCTCATCATCGATATTGGCCACCCCGCCGCCCTGCGGCCGCACCCGCGCCGGTGGCAGCAAAGGGCTGGCGATCTCCCACAAGCCATCCGGCACGATCCATCCCCAGCGCCCACTCTCCATGACCTGGCCAACGACCAACTGACCATGTAGGACACGGTGTAACGAGTTGGTGCGTGATAGCGGGTGGGGCGTCGTGCCAGGTTGGTGGCATGATCCGGGTGTGGCGATCATGGTCAACCGGACGGTGCTAGCGCATCGGCTGTTTACGGGGATCTCGCAGCGTCATCTCGCGCGTCTGGTCGAGGAGTTGGCTGTGCCGTGGCAGGCCGGCCTGGAGGGCCGCCGTCATGCTGCGCGGGGTGGGGCCAGGAAGCGGGCCGCGGGTGCCGGCGCCCGTCACCAGCTGGTTTTCGTCGACCGGCTGGTGGCCACGCTGATCCATCTGCGACACGACCTGCCGCACGCGGTGCTGGGACTGCTCTTCGGCGTCGACCGCTCCACCATCACCCGTGCGATCGCAGAAATACGCACGCTCCTGGCCGAGCGGGGGTGCGCGGTTCCCGACCGTCCCGGTCTGCGGCTGCGGACGCTGACAGACGTGTTCGCCTACGCCCAGGCCGAGGGCATTGAGCTGCGCTTGGACGCCACCGAGATCCAGGTTCGTCGTCCGCTGGCCGGACGTGGCGGCCGGCGCACGTTCGTCTCCGGCAAGAAGAAACAGCACACGATGAAGGCCACCGTCATCGCCGACTGGCGTGGCCGCACGTTATGGACCGATGCCCTGCGGCCTGGTCGTATGCACGATGCCACGGCCGCCCGCAACGAGGGCATAGCCATCTGCTTCCAGCACTTCCCCGACGTCGAGGTCCTCTTGGACGACGGCTATCTCGGCCTGAGCCGCGACCGCCTGCCCGACACCTACCGTGCTATCGCCGGCCTCGTCTCAGACCGCACCATCAACGCCTGAAAATCGGCCACGACCAGGCCAAACACGCCCCACCCGCTATCACGCACCAACTCGTAAGGCATCGGCGGCGCTGAGAGCTGCGACAGCGTCGATCGAGGCGCCGTCGTCCGCTCCCTCCTCATAGGCGTCGAGGGCGCGCTCGCCGATCAGGCGAGCCCGTAGCCCGGCAGGCAGGACTTGCTCAGTGGTGGGGAGCCAACGACCGGCGAGCCGTTCAACGACGGCTATGTACGACCAGCATCCTCAGCAGTCGCTGGATCCCGTGGCAGGTGAGCGGGATCAGCACGTCCAGGGTGGCAGGGTCGGCGCCGAGAAGCACCGCTTATATGACTGAGCTGTCATCGGCCTGGCTGGACCGCGGCCCGACAGCCACCGGCCGCTGATCCGCCGCAAACCGGGCTCGTGTCAGGACAGCCGCTACGAGCGGGGTCGTGGCTGTAGCTGTCCGACCAGGTGGAAGACCTCCCGAGCCGCATTCCCCTGCAGGCGGCTATGGGCGCCACGGGGCAGGGCACCAACGCGCCGCCCGCTGCGGGCACTCGAGGCGTTCGCAGATGCCGCAGCAGGATCGAGGAGCGGACCTCGGCGCTGAGGCACGCCAAGGTCCCCCAAGCATCTACCCGGTGGAAGCCTCAGTGATCCGGACCAGGGACGGACCAACTTGGCTTCGCATCAGGCGATTCCATCCATTGCCGCAGGTCAGAAGCGGGTGAGATCGTGCACCACAAGCAGACGAAGAACATGCTGGTCGCTCCGTGCAAATGGCCGAGCAGGACTATCGCCGCCGACCATGCCCATGGACAGAGTCGGCACGTCTGCCCTCAGCCCCCTACCTCGTGCGCATCACGGGTCAGCTCACCAGCGCTTGACTTCATGCGCGCTTGCGAGCGTCCATGGTCGCGGTCGATCCGCCGTGCGGCGTCGCGAACGAAGGCAGTCCGCACATCGTCGGCCTTGTCCGTCCGGAACACCGCGATGCGCACGCGCCGGCGACACCAGCGGTCCACACGGGACCGCACCCGGCCGGGACCTCACTGCTGAAGCACTCTGAGAAGCGAGGCCCTCTCCATGTCCGACACAACCGACCAGCTGACGGGGCTGTCCCCCGCCGTCATCCACGTCTACATCCAACTGGTTGCCTTCACAGATCCGGCCCGTGTCGACGACATCGCCCAGGCCGCAGAAACTGCCCGCTCCAGCGCCTTCAAGGCACTCGTCTCCCTCGAGAAGCGGGGACTCGCCCATCGCGAACGAGGCATTCAGAACGGCCCCAGCCGCTGCCCTGACCTCTGGCGCGCCACGCACAACGACCCTGGTCACGCTCCCGAAGAGCCTCTCACTGGTCAGGGACCGGACCAGCCCATCACCGGCGCTGTTTCCCCCGGCGGACCAGTTGTCGACACCAGCGATCCGACGCCCAACTCCCACGGGCCCACTGCCCATAGCCCTGCACAGGGTTCAGGTGCATCGGAGTTGGGACAGGCTGTCTCCTCCGTACCGTTGCCTGCCCAGTGCACGGAATCCGCCGAGTCAGCAAGCCCTGTTGCTTCGCCCGACGGAGCCGAGCGCCTCGCTCGGGGAGGCCTACGTCGGCTCGTTATCGATCATCTCAACGCCCATCCGGGCGAAGCATTCACTGCCACCAAGATCAGCCGCATGATCGGCCGCTCGTCCGGTGCCATCGCCAACGCCCTCGTCGCTCTCACCAATCAAGGCCTTGCTGAGCGGATCACCGATCGCCCGCGCGCCTACCGCGCGGTCTTCCAGGAGCCAACTTCCTAGCTCATCGGGAGCGCGCCGTGCTGACTTCGGCCAGTGCAGGGAGTCGGCACGGCGGTTCGGTCCGTCCACGTCCGGTCGCGACCAACGGACCCCAGCGCTCTTGCATCCGGGGTTCATGACGCCGTGACGGGGCCGCAAGACTTTGGACAGCCTGATCCCGGACGTGCCGGAACGAGTGCAGGCTCACTCCCTGATCGCACGGCGGATCCGCGCTGCCGACCAGTACTGCGCCCATGAAGTGCCGCTGCCATCGGCGCCTTCGAGGCGGGCATCGGGCATCGTGCGCCCCTCGCGTGGCGACCATACGGGAGCGCTATGACTGCTCTGGCTCTACTCATCGATCCGCCCGCGGTGGGAACGCTCGCGGTTTAGCACGGCAGCCGGGTGGTGTCCACTCTGACTGTGTCGCATCCCCGAGGTACGGAATCGGCAGGCGCGTTCGGAAGCGCGGGCCCGGTTCGCTCGCCTGCCGCGCCACGGCCCGCTCAGTTCAGGCACGGTGGCACATGGCTTGTTCGCTGTGTCGGGCCTGGTGAAGATGAGGACATCTTCGTGCTGGACCACTGCCAGGGGAATGCCCTGGCGTCGGGCGTCACGGACGTTCTTCATCTGGAAGAACGAGGGGCGGGCAATGAGTTGGCTGCCGCGGATGCCGGCGAGGAGAGCCACGCAGCGTTCGGTGGGGGTCAGGCCGGCGGCCTTCCCGGCAGCCAGCACGGCGGAGGGCAGGTCGATAAGTTCGCCGCGCTCGCGCCACGGGCGGGTGGTGACGACGGCGGTACCTCCCGGTTTCAGCATCGTCCGGCACTGGGCGAGGATCTCGGTGAAGGCGTCCAGGAGCCGGTCGGTGGAGACGTGGGCGAGGTTGGCGGGGTCGTGGCTGTAGCGGTAGTCCATCTTCACCACACCGCGTTCGCCGGTCTCCCGGCTGGAACGTACCTGACCGTGGACGCTCGGCCCGTACGGCGGTGAGGTGACCACGAGGTCCACCTCGCCGTGCAGCGTGGTGGGGATGAGTCGGGTGAGTTTGCGGGCGTCGCCACAGTGCACGGCGCCGCTGCCGCCTCCGTTGTGGGCGACGGAGGCGGCGTTGAGAGCGGCGAGTTCGGCCCACTTCGGTTCGTACTCGACGCCGAGGGCGCTGCGGCCGAGGTGGATGGCTTCGACGAGGGTGGTGCCGATGCCGCACATCGGGTCGAGGACAAGGTCGCCGGGGCGGCTGTAGATGGAGATGGCGTGGGCGGCGATCCGCGGGAGCATTTTAGCGGGGTGTGCGGCCGAGCCGGGCACGTAGCGGCCCTTGCGCTGGGCCGGGGCGGAGGTGGGTGCGGTGTTCCACACCGAGAGGGGGTAGGGCATGGCGGTGTCTCCTCATTGCCTGGGTCTACGCGTGGCGGATCGCGGACAGGGCGATCAGGTCGCAGTGCACGACGCCGCGGGAGGTGTCCGCGGGAGCAGCGGGGACAAGGCGGTCGCCGGCGGCGCGGCCGTAGACGACCACGATGTGCTGGAGGTAGCGGAAACCGGCGGTGCGGGCGGAGGCGATCAGCATGCCGAGCGGGTCGGTGAGACGTCCGGCCTCCCGGCGCTGGCGGGTGGCCAGGAGCAGCAGCCCGTCTGCGGGGAGGAGCTGGTGGGCTCGGTGGAAGAAGCCGGGCCAGCCGTCCTCCAGCGCACCGGGCATCCCTCTTCCGTCGGACGGCAGGTCGCCGGAGGGGGCCGGGAGAGTGTCAGGGTGGAGTTCGGCCAGGAGGATGGACGGTCGCTTCGTGCCGTCCTCGTTGGCGGCCGGAGTGGTGAAGGGGGTGGTCGGGATGCGGGCGTCCATGCCCGGTGCGGTGTCCCGGATCGCGATCTTGAGGAGCGGGAGGGGCCGGTGCAGGGGGCGCCCGACGAAGTCGGTGCGGATCTTGTCGAGGGCCCAGGCGGGCAGTACCGCGCCGGGGATGGGAGCGGCGTTGGGCTCGTCCGGACTGGGCAGCCAGACGGTCGTCGGCAGCGGCTGGGACGTATGAGAGCGGGCAACGATGGAGTTCTGCATGGGCTGAGCGGCGCCGGGAAGGAGGGCTTGCCGTGCTCGTGCTGACGTGAGTAATAGGAAGTTGCCGGCCGGTCTTTGCCATCGCCTTGTGCGTGTTCGATCCTCTGGGTAGTCACTCAGCCCAATTGCCGAAGTGCACGGTCTTTCCTCATGGCGTTTGGCTTATACGCAGGTCGCAGCGCAGGCGAGCCAGTCGCGTGCCATCTGCGAGCCACCACCGGACCACCGGTACCACCCGCGCTGTAAGGGCTCAGATCGCGGTCGAGAAAATCTGTGTTCGATTTGTGCTGCTCCGTATGAGGCGTCACTCCAGTCCGTACCGGCAGGGCCGGTGCCGGGCCATCGCACGTGCCGGGCCATTCGACCTGCAGTGACGCGGCGCTGGCGTGCGGGTGGGCCGACGGTGACACGTAGGCCTGGGAGGCGTGGGGGCGGAAGTTGTCCACGCCGTCACAGGAGATGCGCCATGCACCACCGTCACGCAGCTCACCGCCCCGCCGTTGTCCGTCCGAAGAGCGCTCTTCGTTCCCCTCTGGGGGAGCTGGAGCAGGCGTTCCTCGCCCTCGCTCATGGCATGGAGCCGCTCACGTTCCCCGCGCACCTGGTGTGCGACGAACCCGACCGTGCGGCATGGCCCGTCGACCGGGTCCGCACCCACCTCGCCCACCCGTCCACCCGTGCCGAGCTGCGTGAGCAGACCTGGCGCGAGGTGGTCCGGCGCGCCCGCGAGCTGGGTGAGCCGTGGGGCGTGGTCGCCGTGGCCATGACCGTGCCGGTGCTGCGCCGGATGCTCGCCCGGCTGGCCCGCCCCGCCCATCTGGAGCACGCCGAGGTCGAGCAGGAGGCCTTGGCCGCCGTCGCCATGACCCTGCGCACGGTAAACCCGGGGGCGGAGCGGCTGGATCGGGAACTGTTCAGCGCGGCCGACCGGGCCGTGCACCGACTGGCGTACGCCGCACGCCGCCGTGCAACCCGCGAAGCCGACCCGGCCACCGCCCCTCTCGACCACCTCTGCTCTCCTTCTCCGGTGGCCGAGGGTGAGCCGGTGGACGAACTGACGGTGCTGGCCCACGCCATGCAGGCCGGTGTGGTGGATGTGGCGGAGGCGCGGCTGATCGCCCGTACCCGCCTCTACGGAGAGCCCATGGACCGGCTCGCGGCCGAGCGAGGGGTGAGTACGCGTCAGCTCTACCGGCACCGCAACGCCGCCGAACAGCACCTGACCGCATATCTGCGGCGCCGGCAGCAGAGTCTGTAGAGCGTCCGACCGAGCGATGTTCTGTGGCGGGATGTCAATTCCCGCCAGCGGCATCTCTATTCACGACGACGGCGCGGATCGGTATCCGGGCCGTCCGCTCCGGTCCGGCGCAGCAGCCTGGCGGCCGATGTCCGAGACCGGGGGCGATGAACGGTGTGGGGTGAGCACGACCGTCTCGTGCTGACACCCGAGAAACCCTTCCCGTCGCACTCCTTGAGGAGGTCGGCCCGGAGGCCAGGGTTCTGCTCACCCCGCACCCGCTTCTCGTACACGCCTGTGGGACTGCCGTCCCGCTCTCCCTTTTCTGTCCAGTTCTGCTGCCGATGGAGGTGTGTTGCCGTGTCCCCAAGTCTCCGTCGGCCGTGCCGGCCGAAGGTCTGGCCTTTGGGTCGCTGGCTCTTCCGGTTGGCGTTCGTCGCGACCTGTACCGTTTCGGCGCTGCTGGCGGATCCGCCTTGTGTGTGGGCGGTCGCGGACATCCCGACGGTCATCACGAATCTGCGGAATTGGATCGTCGGGATCCTCGCGGCACTCGCCACCCTGTTCCTGACCTTCGGCGGGCTGCGTTACCTGATGGCCGGCGGTGATCCCGGGGAAGTCGAGGCCGCCAAGCGAGGATTGAAAGCTGCGGCCATCGGCTACGGTCTGGCGATCCTGGCGCCGGTGATCGTGACGGTGTTGCAAGGCATCGTCGGGGCGGGCGGGGGCAAGCAGTGATGCGCACGCGTCTGAGCTGTGCCCTGCCGCTGCTGTTCGCAGTTGCTCTCGTGCTGGTTCCGCCCGCCCGGCCGGGCTCTGCGTACGCCGAAGGTGCGGTTGCCTTGGGCCCGGCTTCCCCTGATCCGCCTCAGCCCGAACCGCGGCCCGCGCCCGGCCCTTCAGCGTCCTCCCCCGCCCCTGAGCCCGGATCGAGGCCGCATCCCGTCCCAGGACCCACGCCGTCTGTGGGCCGGCCCGCGCCAACACCAGAACAGCCCTCCCCCGCCGAGCCGGGGCCGGGCCCCAGTCCTTCGGCCTGCGAGGCCACAGGCGTCGGCTGCGACAAGGCCAGCGGCTGGGGCTTTCTCGACATCCCCGGCATGATCCTGAACGCGGTCACCTCGTTCCTCGGCACGCTGATCGAACAGGTCATGAAGCCGATCCGCGAGTTCCTCGCCGACACCCTGCTCGCCACCCCCGACGTCACCCAGCACGCGGACATCAAGCGGTTGTGGACCTGGATACTGGGGACCACGGCCGGGGTCTATGTGCTGTTCGTGACCGCGGGCGGCATCACGGTGATGGGCTACGAGACCGTCCAGACCCGCTACACCCTGCGGCAGATCGCCCCGCGCCTGCTGCTCGGGATGGCCGCGGCGGCTGCCTCGCTGACCGTGATGGGCAAAGCGATCAGCCTGTCCAATGCCCTCGCCCACGCGATCATGGCCACCGACCTGTCGGACGCCGGGCAGGGCATGGTCGAACGCGTCCTGCCCTTCACCCTCTTCGGTGCCCCTGGGCTGAAGCTGTACCTGCTCATCTTGGCGATCGTGACGACGGCACTGGTCCTCGCCGTGCTGATCGGATTCCTGGTACGTGTCGCGGTGATGGCGCTGCTGGCCGCGTGCGCGCCCCTCATGCTGGCGTGCCACGCGCATCCGCTGACCGATCCGGTCGCCCGCCTGTGGTGGCGCGGGCTGGCCGGCTGCCTGGTCATCCAGATCGCCCAGTCGATGACGTTCGTCCTCGCGCTGAAGCTGTTCTTCGCCCCAGGTGCCACCGCCCTGGGCATTCCCAAGGCCGACCAGCTGGGCACGATGCTCGCCGGAGTGGCCCTGTTCTGGGTGCTGTTCAAGATTCCCGGCTGGACATTGCAGGTCGTCCTGCAGGGAACCCCCGCGCACCAACCGCACACGCCCGGGGTGCGGATGCTCAGGCACCTGGCGATGTACCGGCTCATCAACCACTACCTGCCAGGCATGTACCCACCGCGTCGCCGCCCAGGCGGCGCAGGAGGCGGCGGGCCGGGGCCGGGCCGCGGCGGCCCAGGGGGAGGCAGCCGAGGCGGAGGCGGTGGACGTGGAGGTGGAGGTGGAGGTGGTGCAGGCCGGGGCCGGGGCAGTCCCGGCGGAGGAGGCCGTCCGGGACGGGGCAGGCGCGGGCCAGTTGGCGGCGGCCCGCCTGCCCCTGGCCCCGGGGGTGGGGGCGGGCATGTCCGTGGCCGCGCCCTGCCCGCTCGCGGACCAGCGGGCCCGACCCGTCCCGGTGGTCGCCCGGGGCCAGCGGGTCAGCCCGCGCCCGGTGCCCCGCCCCGTACCCCGCCCGGGCCGGGCGGGCCGGGCGGGTGCCGCGTCGGCGGCGTCGGCGCACCGGTTCCCGCCACAGCAGGGACTCCGGTCGCTGCTGCCCAACCTCGCCGGACGCCGCAGCGCCGCGGGCCCGGTGCAACTCCCACCGTCCACACCCCGAGAGGTCCCCGCGCTGTGATCCATCCCGCCCAAGCCCGCGGGGCCCGACAACTGCCCCTACCCGTCACTGCAGCCCGCACCCCGATCCGGCCGGCAAGGGCCACCCAGCTCTGGCTGCCGATCCGCGCCGAGCGCGTACCAGCCTCACTCCCACCAGCCCGCGCTGTGCTGGCCGCGCCACCGCTGGCGGCCCGGCCGGGCCCCGCGAACCGAGCGCGCCAACTGGCCCTGCCCATTCCCGCCCGCCGTGTCCGCGTCCGGCCGCCGCGCCCCGTGCAGCTGCGCCTGCCCCTCGAACCGCCCCGGAGGTAGCCCCGTGCATCAGTCCGACGAGACGGCGGACACCCCCTACACCACCCGCATTCCGGCCGACATCTCCCGCCCCGACCGCATCCTGGGCCCCTTCACCGCCAGGCAGACAGGCATCCTCGCCGCCGCGGCACTCGTGCTGTACGGCGGCTGGTGGGCCACGCGCCCCTTCATGACGGCGCTCGCCTACGCGGTCCTCGTCATCCCGGTCGCTGGTGCGGTAGCCGCCCTCGCGCTCGGCCGCCGGGAGGGCATCAGCCTGGACCATTTTCTGCTCTCCGCGCTTGCCCATGCCCGCGCGTCGAAACGCCGGGTACACGCCCCCGAAGGAGTGTCCCCGTTGCCCGCCGTCGTTCCCGGCCGCTGGGCCACAGCAGCAGGCCCGCCTCCGGATGCGATGCGCATGCCGTACGACGGGATCACATCGGAAGGGGTACTCGACCTGGACCGGGAGGGAAAGGCGGCCCTGGCGACATGCTCCACGGTCAACTTCGAGCTGCGCTCGGCTGCCGAGCAGCAGGCCCTGACCGCGGCGTTCGCGCGCTGGCTCAACTCCCTGACCGGTCCGACCCAGGTGCTGGTGCGCTGCCACCACATCGACCTCGCCCCGCTCGCCGACACCCTGCAGCACGATGCGGCCGCACTGCCGCACCCCGCGCTGGAGCGAGCCGCCCGCGCGCACGCTGACTTCCTCACCGACCTCGCCGCCAGCGGCAACCTGCTCGGCCGACAGATCGTGCTGGTCGCCCGCGAAGAAGCCGCAGCACCAGGCCTGCGACGCCACTCCGGCGAAGGACGGGCACGTCAGCGCCTGGCCGAGGCCACCCGCACACTCGCCGCCGCCGAGATCACCGTCACCCCGCTCGACGCGGACCAGTGCGCCGAGTTGGTCAGTGCGGCCTGCAACCCCGACACCCCCACTCCGCACGAGGACGGACCGGAAGGAAGCCTCGCATGACCCCGCTCCGCTTCAGCTCCCGTCGCAGCGCTGCTGAGGTGCCGGTCGTCGACGGTGCCCACCTGCTGGATGTGGCCGGCCCCGAGGCCATTGAGGTGCACGCCCGCACCCTGGCCATCGGAGCGCACCTGGCCACCACACTCGTGGTCACCGGCTACCCCGCCGAGGTCACCGCCGGCTGGCTCGCCCCGCTGCTGCACTTCCCCGGCCACCTCGACATCGCCCTGCACATCGAGCCCGTCCCCAACCCGGTCGCAGCCGCCGGGTTGAAGAAGCAACGTGCGCGCCTGGAATCCGGCCGCCGTACCGGCTTCGACAAGGGTCATCTGGACGACCCGGACGTCGAGGCCGCCGCCGCGGACGCCGCCGACCTCGCGTACCGGATCGCCCGAGGCGAGGGAAAGCTCTTCCACGTCGCTCTCTACCTGACCGTGCACGCCTCGGACGAGGAGACCCTGGCCGAGCAGGCCGCCGCCGTACGCGCGATCGCCGAGTCACTGCTCATCACCGTCGCTCCGACGACCTACCGGGCCCTGCCGGGCTGGCTGGCCACCCTGCCCCTCGGCATCGATACCCTCAAGATCCGCCGCACCTTCGACACCGCCGCACTCGCCGCCTGCTTCCCCTTCACCAGCCCCGACCTCCCGATCACCACCGATCAGGCCGGCATCACGTCGGGGGTGCTGTACGGGCTGAACGCTGTCTCAGGCGCTCCGGTGCTGTGGGACCGCTTCGCGCAGGACAACTACAACTCCATCACCCTGGCCCGCGCCGGCGCAGGCAAGTCCTACCTGACCAAACTGGAGCTGCTCCGCCTGCTGTTCACCGGCGTCACAGCCTCGGTCATCGACCCGGAGAACGAGTACGTCCGGCTCGCCGAAACCGTCGGCGGACACGTCATCGCGCTCGGCACCGACGGCGTACGCCTCAACCCCCTCGACCTCCCGGAAGCGACAGACAGCAACGAGGACGTCCTGACGCGGCGCGTGCTGTTCCTCCACACGTTCCTCGCCGTCCTACTGGGCAGCGACCTGACCTCCGCCGAGAAGGCAGCGCTGGACCAGGCCATCCTCACCACCTACACACGCGCCGGGATCACCACCGACCCCCGCACCTGGCAGCGCACCCCACCCACCCTCACCGACCTCACCATCGTCCTGGCCGAGGACCACGGCGAGATGGCAGCCGGCCTGGCCAACCGGCTCGCCCCCTTCACCACCGGCTCGCACTCCGGGCTGTTCAACGGCCACAGCACCGCCTCCACCACCGGGCACCTCGTCGTGTTCGCCCTGCGCCAGCTGCCCGAAGAGGTCAAAGCGCCGGCCATGCTGCTCGCGCTGGACGCGATCTGGCGGCAGGTCACCCACCACACACGCACCGGACGGCACCTGGTCGTGGTGGACGAAGCGTGGCTGCTGATGCGCGACGGCGCCGGGGCCGGATTCCTCTTCCGCATGGCCAAGGCCGCCCGTAAACGCTGGACCGGCCTGGCCGTGGTCACCCAGGACGCCGACGACGTCCTCGCCAGCCCGCTCGGGCGGGCCATCGTCTCCAACGCCGCCACCCAGATCCTTCTGCGCCAGGCCCCCCAAGCCATCGACACCATCGGCGACAACTTCCACCTCTGCCACGGCGAACGGGAGTTCCTGCTCAGCGCCGGCCGCGGCGAAGCGTTGCTGCTGACCGGTGACCGCCGCCACAAAGTCGCCCTCATCAGCGTCGCCGCACCCGGAGAACACGAAGTGATCACCACTGACCCCAGCGAACTCGCCGCGCAGTACCTTGCAGACGCGGATCCCGACACCGAGGGCATCTACGCCGACGACTCCTTCGGCCAGGACACGGGATGCGAGTCGTGACAGCTCGCTTCCCGTACGCCTCCTCGCAGCCGGGCGGGCCGCTCGTAGATTTCCTCAACGATCCAAGCCGCTTCTGGACCACGATCAACGGCACAGCCATCAGCTGGCTGGGAACACATGCACCCGTCCTCGCCCCCTGTGCGGGTGTTGTCGTGACCGGCAGCTATGCGCTCAAGCGGCGCCTGCTCCTGTGGCGGGCACAACGCTTCACCCAAGACGCACGCTGCGTGGAGATCCTCGCGCCGCCCACAGTCGCGCCCCGAGGCGGTGAAGTGCTGTGGGCCCAGCTCGCCGGCCTCCTGCGCCCCTGGTGGCACCGGATCACGACCGGCCAGCCACACCTCGCCTTCGAATACGCCTGGTCCCACACCGGGCTGTCCATCCGCCTCTGGCTGCCCGGAACCGTGCCGCTCGGGCTGGTACGCCGCGCCGTCGAAGCCGCATGGCCCGGCGCCCACACACGCGTCACCGAACCCAACCCGCTCCTCCCTTCCCGTCACGTGGTGACCGCGGGACACCTGCACTCGGCCCGCCCGGACGTCCTGCCGCTGCGCACCGACCACGCCAGCGACCCACTGCGGGCGCTGCTCCAGGCCGCCACCGGCATGAGCGAGGACGAGTCCGCCTGCGTACAGATCTTCGTCCGCCCCGCCACCGGCACCGCACTGCGCCGTGCCCGCCGCCAGGCCCGCAGGCTCAAAGCAGGATGCACCCCCGCCCGGCCGGTCGCCCTGGCCGCGCTTCTCCTCCACCGCGCCCAGCCCGCCGCGACCGGCAAGCAGGATCCCGAACACGGCGCCGCCGTGCGGCAATCGGCCGCCAAGCTCTCCGGTCCGCAATGGCAGTGCGTCCTCACCTACGCCGCCACCTGCTCCCCAGAAGTGGAGCGAGCCGAAGACGTGACGCGCGGACGGGCCCACGCACTCGCGTCCGTGTTCGGCCTGTACGCCGACCGCAACTACCTCGCACGCACCCGCCTGCGCCGCCCCGAACCCCACCTGAGCGCCCGGTACTTCCCGCGCTCACGCCCGGCGCTGCTGTCGGTCCCCGAACTCGCCGCCCTCGCTCACCTGCCCCTTGCCCCCGATGCGCCCGGCCTGCAGCGAGCAGGAGCCCGCTCCGTCCTGCCGCCCCCGTCCGTCCCCGAACCAGCACCCGGCAACGGCGTCAAACCCCTCGGCTGCTCGGACACCGGTGCCCGTCGCGGCGTCGGGCTCGCGGTCCCCGACGCTCGCCACCACCTCCATGTCATGGGCGCGACCGGCTCCGGCAAGTCCACCCTCATCGCCAACCTCGTCCTGGACGATGTGCGCCATCACCGCGGCGTCATCGTCATCGATCCCAAGGGCGACCTGGTCACCGACCTGCTCGACCGGCTCCCGGACACCTGCGCCGACCGCCTGGTCCTCATCGACCCCGACGACCCGCACACCCCGCCCTGCCTGAACGTGCTGGACGGCACGGACATCGACGTCGTCGTCGACAACCTCACCGGCATCTTCCGCCGTATCTTCACCGCCTTCTGGGGCCCGCGCACCGATGACGTCATGCGCGCGGCCTGCCTGACCCTGCTCAAGCACCGCGAGCGCACCCACCAGCTGGTCACCCTCGCCGACGTCCCGCGCCTGCTGGGCGAGTCCCCCTACCGGCTGCGGATCATCCCCGCGCTCAAGGACCCGGTGCTGCGCGGCTTCTGGGACTGGTACGAGTCCATGTCCGACCCCTCTCGGGCGGCCGTCGTCGGCCCGGTGATGAACAAGCTCCGCGCCTTCCTGCTGCGCGACTTCGCCCGACGCGCCATCGCCGCCGGCCCCTCCACCTTCGACCTCGCCGGCGTCCTCGACGGCGGCATCCTGCTTGCCCGCCTCCCTAAAGGAGCGCTCGGCGAGGAGACCGCCCGGCTGCTGGGCTCCTTCATCGTCGCCGGCGCCTGGCAGGCCGCCGCAGCCCGTGCCCGAACCCCCGAGCATGCCCGGATCGACGCCACACTCAGCATCGACGAGGCCCACAACTTCCTGACCCTGCCGTATCCGCTGGAGGACATGCTCGCCGAGGCACGCGGCTACCGCCTGTCCATGCTCCTGGCCCACCAGCACCTCGCCCAGCTCCCCCGCGACCTGCGCGAAGGCATCTCCGCCAACGCCCGCAACAAGATCTTCTTCAACGCCTCCCCCGAAGACGCAGGCGCCCTGGAACGGCACACCCTCCCCACTCTGGCCGCGCACGACCTCGCCCACCTCGGCCCCTACCAGGCCGCGGCACACCTGCTGACCGGCGGCGCGGAATCGGCCGCCTTCACCCTCACCACCCGCCCCCTGCCGCCTGCGGTGCCCGGCCGGGCGAAGGGCCTGCGCGCGGCAGCCGGCGGACGCACCGGACCACGCCCGGCCACACGCCCCTGAAGCACACCTACACCTGTTCTCCTCTCACCTGATGGTGGTGATCTGTCATGCCCGCATTGCCCCGCCCCGCTGTCGGCCCCGGCTCCCGGTACACGGCCCGCGCCTCCACCACCCGCCCGCGCCCTGCCCGGCACACCGACGTCGCCGCGCTCTCCCGGATCCTCACTCCACGGGATCTATGGCTGACACGGATGCTCCACGAACACCAGGTCCTGACCACCCACCAGATCGCCGGCCTTGCCTACACCTCTCTGCGCTCGGCCCAGCGCCGTCTGCGTGCCCTGCACCGGCACGCCGTCCTCGATTCCTTCCGCCCCCTGACCCAGACCGGCTCCGCCCCCGAGCACTACACCCTCGGCCCCGCCGGTGCCGCCGTCCTCGCCGCCCACACCGGCTGCGATTTCGCCAACCTCGGCTGGCGCCCCAGCCATACCGGCCGCATCGCCTACTCCCCCTCCCTCGGACACGACCTCGGCGTCAACGAACTCCTCACCCACCTCGCCGCTCACCACCGCACAAGCCCTCATACCGGCCTGCCGCTCTGGCTGTCCGAGCGATCCTGCGCCCGCCGCTGGGGCGACCTCGTCCGCCCCGACGCCTACGCCCACTACCGCAAAGGCGACCTGCTGCTGCCGTTCTTCCTCGAATACGACACCGGCAGCCAGCCCCTCGCGCGCGTCGAGGCGAAGCTCACCGGCTATGCCGCCTTCGCCGCAACAGCGAACGTGCGGCCGGCCCTGCTGATCCATACCCGCACCGCATCCCGCGACCAGACCCTCCGCCGCCGTCTCGCCACACCCGCACGCGAACTGGGCCTGTACCTCGCCACCTCATCCGCAGACTTCACCACCTCCACCCCATGGGGCCCCTGGTGGAGCCCCCTCGGCACCGGCGACACCCGACGCACCACCCTCACCGGCCTCACCGCCCGATGGCCCCACCTCGGACCGGCCTCCGGCCTGGACCCGACAGACGCCGACACCGCCCTCACCCTCCCCGTGCCCCCACTCCCACCCACGCCTGAGGCAGGAACGTGAGCTCCCTGTTCACCAGGGTTGCCGGGGGCATCGGATGCACGGTCATCGCCCTGCCGCTGCTGGCCGCCTGCGCCCTCGCCGCGCTGCTGGGCGGGCTGTCCTCCGGCGGCAGCATGGCCGCCACGCCCAGCAGACATGCGCTGGAGGACGTCCCCGCCTACCTGCTCGCCCTCTACCAGCGCGCCGCACCCGAATGCCCCGGCCTGCCCTGGACCATCCTCGCCGCCATCGGCAAAGTCGAGACCGACCACACCCGCAACCCCGACATGGTCTCCTCGGCCGGCGCCGTCGGACCGATGCAATTCCTCCCCTCCACCTTCGCCACGTACGCGCGTCCCGTACCACCCGGGGGAAAGAACCCGCCCACCCCCTGGGACCCGGCCGACGCCGTCTACGCCGCAGCCCGCCTGCTGTGCGCCAACGGCGCCCGAGGCGGCCACAACTTGCGTCGCGCCATCTGGGCCTACAACCACTCCGATGCCTACGTGAACCAGGTCCTCAAGATCGCCGACGAGTACGCGGCCGCCATCCCCGCCCCAACCGACGCCGCCACCAAGGCGGTTGCTTTCGCTCATCGTCAGCTCGGCACCCCGTACGTCTGGGGCGGCGACGGACCGGCCGACGGCGGCTTCGACTGCTCCGGCCTGACCCAAGCCGCCTACCATGCCGCCGGCATCAGCATCCCCCGCGTCGCCCAGGCCCAGTACGACGCCAGCCCCCACCTCCTCAAGGGTGCGCCGCTGGCACCAGGAGACCTGCTGTTCTTCGGCACCAGCCCCCGCGACATCACGCACGTAGCCCTCTACACCGGAGGCGGCCAGGCCATCGACGCCCCACACCCCGGGGCCGTCGTGCGCCAAGGTCCCGCGCGCGCCAACTCACCGTCCTTCCAAGGCGCAACCAGGCCAGCAGCACAAGGCGCGAGACGGTGAAGCAGATCCCCACCCGCGAAGCCATCGCGGTGCTGCGGACCATGACCTGGGTCCTGTGCGCGGTCGGGCTTCTCGCGCTGGCCTTCACCACGGTCAACGTCACCCGCTTCGCCACCAGCCGCGACATCCCTCTGCCCATCGCGGTCCTCCTTGACCCGATGATCGGCACGGCACTGGCCGGAGTGCTGTACGTGGACGCACGCCTCGCTTCGTGGGGAATCCGCCCACCGATCTGGTCGACCGCACTGCGCTGGAGTGCCGGATGCACCGCCGCTCTCATGAACTCCTGGGAGAGCCTGTGGCCCGACGGACAGATCGGCTGGCCCCACAAGGCCGATCCGGCAGCCGTCCTCCTACACCTGACCCCGGCACTGCTCCTGATCGCCCTGACAGAAACGATCGCCGCCTACCGACGGACCGTCACCGACCTCATAGACCGGATCGCCACCACCGATCCTCCCGAACAGAACTCCCCGCCCACCCACAGCACATCCCGATCGACCCAGGACACCACCGCTCCCGGCCCCCATCCCGATCCACCAACCGCCTCACACCCAAGAAACCGAACCAGCCCCCCACCCGTCCCGACCGACATCCCTGCCGCCACGAACACCCGGCACCAACGGCCCGACAGGGGCCACGACACACCCGATCATCCCCCACTGGCGCCCAGCACCCCACCAACCGACGACACGGCGACAGACACCGACGTGTGGCCACGCGCCATCGCGCTGCACGCAGCAGCCCGCTCCGCCACCGGAAAACCGGTCAGCACCTGGCGGCTGCGCACCGATCTGCGCATCGGACCACGGCGCGCCCAACAGATCCGCGAGCAGCTCCTGGAACGCGACCTCAGCCCGCAACCGCCGACCGCTGATTGAACCGGCCGACCGTCACCCGACCGGTCACAGCTCCACGACCGATCGATTCAGCGGAAGGGATGTCCGGGCGCCGCTCGCCGATCGGCACAAGGCTGACCTGCCGCGCACATCCGATGGTCGTGTTCAGCACTCGGAGCTGGTTCGATCCGGAAGCGATGTGCCCGCTTGACTTCCCGCCGGAGCGGAGCGTCCATGGTCGTGGCCGACACGCTCGGCAGCCCACGGCCAATCCGTGAGCCGCCCATGCCACGGCCCTGTCCGCGCGGGAGACACGCGATGCGCACGCGCCCGGCGAACATCCGCGACCCGCACCCGTGCGGTCCGCCCCCGGCCGGGGACCTCACCCACCCGCCCTCAGACGGAAGAGAGGCCCCCTCATGACCGACAACACCACTACCAACACACCCACGCTGCACGCCGTACCCGACCCGGACCCCCTGACCCAGCTGACCGTCGCCACCAGCGCCGTCTACGCCAAACTGGTCACCCTCACTGATGACGAAGGAGCCACCAGCGCCGAGCTCGCACTCGCCGCCGGCCTGGGCCGCTCCACCACCGGCAAGGCCCTGGTCACCCTGGAGGAAAAGGGCCTGGCCACCCGCACCCCCGGCGGCCACGACGGCCCCCTCCGCACCCCCGACCGCTGGCGCGCCGCGCCCGCTCCCTGGACCAGCAGCAAGGACGACTCCAGTGAGCAGGAGACCACGCCCGCTCCGGAACCTTCCACCACCAACGCGTCCGCGCCACAGTCCGGCCACACCAACGCCGAGAGCGCCCCTGCAGCCGCAACCACAACCGACAGCGAGGAATCGAGCACCAGCAGCGAAGCGAGCGACACCGCCGCACCGGCAGCCGACACACCGCACGACACCTCAGACCAGGACGGTAAAGAGCCCGCCGAACACGTCGAGGGCGCCGAGAACGAAGCCGACACACACCACAACGCCGACAACAACGGCCCGAAGCCGGAGCATGCCCCTGCCCAGCAGGCAACCTCCCAACAGGCGACGAGGTCACCGGAAATGGCAGCCATCCAGTCGAGCGACCGGAGGCGGCTCGCACCCGGAGCACTCCGCCAACTGGTCATCGACCACCTGCAGGCCCATCCCGACCAGGCATTCACCGCCACCAAGATCAGCCGCGTCATCGAGAAGTCCTCAGGTGCCATCGCCAACGCACTGGACAAGCTGGTCAAGGACGGCATCGCCGAGCCGATGAGCGACCGACCCCGCACCTACCGCATCGCAACGCCAAGCAGCAACGCGTAACCGACCGACAGCGGCAAGCCGGGCTTGTTCCAATGGAGTTGGGAGCAGCCCGGCTGGCTCTGCTCAGGAGGTCTCTGATGTACAGAGCGACCCGGCCGCCGTGCAAGCCAACACTACGCACTCATTACGCGCCTCGCGCCGTGCAGCACATACAGCTCGGCTGCGCCGCGCCCAGGCCCTGGCTGACGGGAACTCCTACACCGAGCCGGGGACACCGCTGTACTTGGTCGTGTCACAGGCCACTCGGTTGATCTTCGCGAACTGCACGCAGACCTTCGTGTCGGTGCCGGTATCAAAGGCCGACCACGTGTAACTCAATGTCTTGCCTACCCGGCGGGCGGTCTCCGCCCGGCCGAGTCGCTTGCCGTCCAGAGTCAGCCACACATTCCTCGTCTTCGCAGACCCGGGCGGGTTGGCCCAGATAGCCGTGACCCGGTTCCACTCGTTGCGGCCGTCCAGGCGAATGCAGACCTGGGGGCCCGACCAGTGGTGCGTACAGGCGCTGGTCGAGGCGGCCGCCGGCCCCGCTGCCGGCAGAACACACGTCATGGCCATGACGGCGCCCACACTCACAATGCGTCTCATATACTGCCCAACCTGGAGCTTCCGCGCGACGAGACGGGGGCAGCTGGCAACATCACCCCTATGGCGGTCAAGCATCAAACGCTCGGTCTTTCGCGCCCCCACCAGCCGGGTATGAGCATGCCACCGGAGAGAGCGTCATCCGGTGGGCGCCGTGGCGTCGCAGTTTGCCGTGCAGCCGGTCGGCATTCGCGGCAGTGTTGAAGAAGAGGTCGGCCAATTCGTCTGATGCCGCGCCGCGTTCGTGTCGCTGGCCGAGGACGTTCTGGTATGGATTTTCGCCGGCTGCGGGCGCAGCCTCGTGCCCGGGCACACGCCTGACGTCGGGGTGCTCGCCAGGCGACGTCGAGGCCTGTGGGTCCGGGCTGCGGTGCCTCGCGGCTGGCACGTTCGGTCATGGCGGTGAGATCTCGTTCAGCGTGCCCAGCGCGCGGGCCAGGCGGAGGGCGAGGCTCCGGCCCTGGTCAGGGCCGTCGGCGAAGCCCCGGCAGATTGCCAGCGTTTCGGTGCCCAGGGTTTTGTGGCAGACCACGTGTCCCTCGTCTTGCCGCGCCCTTGGTGACCATGTCGGCCACACGGCCGGGCTGTAGGTTCATCAGGTTGCCCGGGTGGAAGATGCACGTGTCGCAGCGCCGGGCGCACACGCGCACAATGAGAGTGCGAGGGTCGGCGACCTCGTCGTATGGTTCGCCGCCCTCGGGTTCGATGCCGTCGTCGGCAAAGGGGCGCCGCGTCGGGAGTTCGCCGTCACCGCGGAGCCTATGCCGGTTCATCGACGTCCTCCGCAGCCCGCGTGCCCGCAGCCACCACAGAAGTCGCCGTTACTGCACGGACATGGGCAGTGCCCCGCCGCACGGTGCCGGGCAGCCCGGTTCCCGCCGTGAGCGAGGACGCCGGGGACAGGCGGTACCGCGCGTTACCCAGATCAGGGGTAGTACGCCGCACAGCCGCCGCGAGCAGGCCCGTGCGAGCCCTGAGGGGCAGCTGGTCGAGGGCCCGAAGACAGCTCGCCAAGTTCGGGTTTTGAGGCCGGATGGGCGTGCGAGTGCAAGCCAGCACCTCTACGGCGGCCTCGGCTGACAGTGGCCAGTTGGAATTCCCCATCGGCGGCCAGTTGGTGGGGAGTTAACTGGCCGCCGATGGCTACTGAGCGTGAAGTGTCAGATGTGCTGGGGCTGGTTTTCAGGGGCGGAAGGTGCGGCGGTAGGTGTCGGGTGGGACGCCGACGCTGCGGTGGAAGTGGCGGCGCAGGGTGGTGGCGGTGCCCATGCCGGTGGCCGTGGCGATGGTGTCGACGGTGGCGTTGGTGGTTTCCAGGAGTTCTTGGGCGTGGCGGATGCGCTGGGTGTGGAGCCAGTGCAGTGGTGTGGTGCCGGTGAGGTGTTTGAAGTGGCGGGCGAGGTGGCGTGAGCTCATGCGGGCCTGGCGGGCCAGGTCTTCGACAGTGAGTGGCTGGTTCAGTCGTTCCAGTGCCCAGGGGAAGAGTGCTGCCAGGGGGTGGTTGCCTGGGGCGGGCAGCGGGGCGGCGATGAACTGGGCCTGGCCGCCGTCGCGGTGGGGTGGGATGACCAGACGGCGGGCGATCTTGTTGGCGTTGGCCGAGCCGTGGTCAAGGCGGACCAGGTGCAGGCACAGGTCCATGGCGGCGGCCTTGCCCGCGGAGGTGAGGATGTCGCCGTTGTCGACGTAGAGGACGTCCGGGTCGACGGTAGCCTTGGGGTGGCGCCGGGCCAGTTCCCGAGTGTGTGCCCAGTGTGTGGTGGCGCGTTTTCCGTCGAGGAGTCCGGCCGCGCCCAGGACGAAGGCGCCGGTGCACAAGGAGGCGACGCGGGCGCCGGCCGCGTGGGCGGCGCGCACCGCCTCGGTCAGTTCGGCGGGTGGTTCGCGGTCGGTGTCGGCCCAGCCGGGCACGATCACCGTGTCCGCGTGCGCGAGGTGGTCGAGTCCGTGGTCGGGTTCGAGGCGGAAGCGGTCGACGTGCACCGGGCCGTTCCCGCACAGGGAGAAGTCGTACCAGGGGTCCACGATGTGGGTCAGGTCGGCTCCGAAGATCTCGACGGCCACGGCCAGTTCGTAGTGGAGCATGCCGTCGGTGACGGCCAGCGCAACGGTGGGCATGTCCAAAACTGTACGTGCCATGTCGTTTCCGACGCTCGTGCGGGGTGCTGCCGGGAGGCCAGGATGTGGGTGTCAGGCCGCGGCGGATCGACAGCGCGGCGGATCTTCGAGTGCTCGGGAGCAAGTCTCATGGGGTCAGGTCAGCTGGTGGCGGTGTTCGGCGCGTACGGTCACACCGGGCGGTTCGTGGTTGCGGAGCTCGCCGCACGGGGGTTCGTCCCGGTGCCGTCCGGGCGTAACGCGCAGGCGGTGCAGGAGCTGGCCGACGGGCTCGGGCTTGAGGCCCGGGTGGCATCGGTCGACGATGCGGCTTCGCTGGACCGGGCCCTGGCGGGAACAGTGGCGGTCATCAACTGCGCCGGTCCCTTCGCTTCGACCACCGGCCCCTTGATCGAAGCCGCGCTCCGAGCGAAGATCCCCTACCTGGACGTGGCCGCCGAACTCGAGGCGAATCTCGACACCTTCGCGCACTACCGCGATCGGGCCCAGGAGACGGGAGCGGCGATCGTCCCGGCCATGGCCTTCTTCGGTGGCCTCGGCGACCTGCTGGCCACCGCGGCGATGGGCGACTGGACCAAGGCCGACGAGGCTCACATCGCCTACGCGCTCAGCAGCTGGCACCCCACCACCGGCACCCGCCTGTCCGGTGCCGTCTCCCGCGAGCGGCGCGGCGACGTCCGCCTGCGCTACCGCGGCGGACAGTGGGAGCAGCGCACCGACGCCGCGCCGACCCTGGAGTGGACCTTCCCGGAGCCGATGGGTCCCCGGGAGGTGATCGGGGAGTTCACGATGGCGGACGTCGTCACCGTTCCCGAGCACCTGTCCATCCCGGACGTGACCACCTACATGACCGCCGAGGCGGTCCGCGACGTCGCCGCACCCCACACGCCGGCCCCGGCCGCCACTGACGTGAACGGGCGTTCCGACCAGACCTTCCTGGTCGACGTCGTCGTGCGCTCGGGCGGAACGGAACGCCGGGCCACGGCCGGCGGCCAGGACATCTACGCCGTCACCGCGCCCCTGGTCGTCGAGGCCCTGGAACGCGTCCTGACCGGCCGCACCAAGACCGTTGGTGTCGCCTCCGCCGGCGAGATGTTCGACGCACCGGACTTCCTGCACGCACTCGCCCCGCACATCGCCCTCGACCTTCACCTGCACACCACCTGAACGCAACGCTCTACGACGCAAGACCGATCCCGGCACCCGGAGGCATGCTCCCACCATGCCGATCGGGAATTCGCCGCTTCGATCACCAAGAGTCACATTCAAACTGGCCGTACGTGGGGAATCTTTGATGGCCGCCCACACTCGGCGACGTGCTGGGCGGCTGAAGGTGCGTCCAGGTTGGCACGATCCTCGGCCGACATGTGGTCCACCGCACGCGTCAGCAGCGCGGCAAGCGGCAGGGCCTGCGCGTCTTCGAAGGCCGTGAGGAGAGCGTGGGCGCGGCACAGGAGCTGGTGCACGAACAGGTGATGCTGTGGGGCTCCGGGAGCCGACATGGTGAAGGAGGGCCTTCCCTGGGAGACGGGCCGTGTCATGTCGCCGGCCCGCGGTATGGCTATCGCGAAGGAGTGGGTTGGGGGCCCGCGTGTGGGCCCCCACATGGTCAACTGCGTTCGGTCACGTATCCGGTATGCCGTACGGCGATCTGGTAGCTCTCCAGGACGAGGGTGAGCTGGTTCATCTGCTGGGCGAAGCGTGCGGCGTGCAGGTCGGTGGTGTGGCCGACGCTGGCGAGCAGGCCAGTGACCGGGACGAAGCCCGGATCGAGGCAGGGGTTGAGGACATCGCCGAGACGCTCGCGGGCGTGGGTGGCGTGGCGGCGCAGTTTGCCGTGGAGCCGGTCCGCTTCGGCGGCGGTGCTGAGGAGCAGGTCGGCCAGTTCACCCAGCGCGGTGCCTCGTTCGTACCGTTGGCGGAGGATGCGCTGGAATCCGTCCTCGCCGAGGGCCGTGCGAAGAGCCCCTTGCCCGGGCGCGCGCCGGGTATCGGGGTCTTCGCCAGGCGACGTCGAGGGCCTGTGGGTCCGGACAGCGGTGCCACGGATGCGGCTGGCGCGTTCGGCCATGGCGTTGGGGTTCCTTCCTGTGCTGTTGGAGGCGTTCAGAGGATTTCGGCGTAAGGGCAGGTGCTGGTGTGGCCTTCGTCGCCGGTGAAGGTCTCCGGCACCGTGTGCGGCTGCGGGATGTCCTCGGACTTGACCGGCGGGCGCGCGAGGTAGCTGCCGAGGTCGGCGAGGTGCCGGATTTCGGCGAGGGGGACCCGGCCGGAGCATTCAGGGCACGGGCCGAGGAGTTCGAATGCCTCGTCGTCGTAGATCGGAAAGCGCGCGAGGAAGACGTACTTCTCGTGCGTGTCGGGGCAGGTGGCGGTGGCCAGGACCGGCTCGGCCGGGGTACTGCGGCGGCGCTGCCAGTCCGGGGCCGTGGTGATCTGGTCCAGGCCGAGTCCGAGTGCGGCGGCCAGGCGTACGGCGGTGCGGGCGTGTTCCTCGCCCCGGTAGGGGCCGTGCGGGCTGACGGCGGTGTTGTGCCGAATGAACACTGCAGCGGCGTGGGCGCGTTCGGCGAGCGAGGTCATGATTCCGGTCTCCTTCGCAGTGGTGGTCGGTATCGGGTCGGGTGCCGCCCCGGGCCGTGCCGGGGCGGCACGGCGGGTCAGGGGTTGGTGGCGGCTAGGGCGGTGGTGGCGGCCTTGCCGATGGCGGTGGCGGCCTGGGCCGGGTCGGCCAGTTCCAGGAGGGTGGCGCCGGGCAGCGGGCGGGGGTCGGGTTCGAAGGCGAGCCACAACACCGCGCATCCCGCCGTGCGCAAGGCGCTGATGCGGTCGGCGGCGCGGGTGACTTCGTCGGGGCGGTAGTGGCCGTCGGAGGCGATCACCAGCAGGCGGCCCGTACCGGGTGTGGCGAGGTCCAGGGCTGCGGTCAGGGCGTCGGCGGCCTCCGCCAGACTGTGGCCGCCGCCGTCTGCGTCGAACTCGGTCACCCGGGCGGGGGCGCGGCCGGGTGCGGTGATCGCGGTCAGGGCGCGACGGTAGGCGATGGTTGCCGTGCGCGAGTCGGGGTCGGTCAGGGCGGCGGCTTTGGCGACGATCCAGGCGGCTGAGGCGATCGGGGATGCGGCGGCGTTCATGGAGCCGGAGACGTCGACCGCGATGCCGACCCGCAGAGGTGGTGTGGGGCCTTGGCGGCGCTGGGTGCGGACCCAGGGCTGTGCCGAGGGGATCGCGCCTGCCGCCTTCTGCGCGTCCCGGGCCAGAGCGCCGCGCATGTTCAGCCGCCCAGGCGGGACGGCTGAGGAGGTGACCGTGGTGGCGCGTTCCCGGTAGGCCGCCGCCCGCAACGCCCGAGCGAGTCGTCCGGCCGCAGCCTTCTCCCCGGCAGTGGGCGGGCGGGTCCCGGTCACCGGCGATGCGTCGCTGCGGTACTTGCTGCGCTGGCTTTCGGGAGTGAAGGGGCGTGCGCCAGGGGTGAAGACCTTGCTCGCGATCTCGGCCGCCTGCCGGGCGCGGGCGGCATGGGCGGCCTTCGCCCGGGCGCGGGAGGTCTGGGCGGCGTTGGCGCGCGCTTGGGCGGCTTGGCTGGCGGCTTCGTTTGCCGCCACCGCTGCGGTGACCTTGCCGATGACGTCGGCGAGTTCGCCCCTGCGGCCGGATCCGGACGGGTCGGGGGTGGGTTGCGGTGCGTCGGGGCTGGCTCCCAGGGCCTGGCACCATGCCTGGGCGTGGCTCATCATCGCCTGGGCGTCGTCATCGGAGGTGGCGTGGGCAGCCGTCCAGATCTGCGTGAGTGTGTCCAGGAGGTCGGGGCCGAGGATGGCGGTGACGGCGTCGTGCAGGGGCTGGGTTTCGTCGGGGTCGAGGATTCCGGCGTCCCGGCGGGCCAGGATCAGGCCCGCTGCCGCCCCGGCCTGCCAGGAGTCGGTGGGGTTCTGGGTGGTGAAGTCGGGCAGGACCAGGCTCTGCACGGCGGCCCGCAGGAAACTCCGGTCGCCTGGGCGTCGGGCCAGGTGTGCCTTCTCGACGCGGGCCTCTTCCAGGAGTTGGGCGGCCGTGTCCAGGGCGGTGCCGCGCAGGGCAGGTGGGGTGCTCCAGCGGCTGTGGGCGGCGTGCGCGGCCTCGTGGGTGAACGCTCCCCAGGCGACCGGATAGCGCGCCTCGTCCCCGACCTGGGTGGGGTGGATGGTGGCGGGCCTGAGCGGCGCGAACAGGCCTGCGTCGATTTCAAGTTGGGCGAGTGTCCGATAGAAGGCCGCCGGGGCGCCGGAGCGGGTGCCGTGATCGCAGGTGACGATCACGTCCTCGCGGCCTGCCAGTTCCGGCAGCCGCTCCCCGAGCGCGGCGGAGATCCGCAGCCACTGGGCGGCGTGCGGGCGGGGGGGCGCTTCGTAGGCGGGTCCGCCGTCGTCTTCCCAGCGGGTGAGGTCGTGTTCCGTCTCGGTCAGCGGGGGCGGTGCTGGCAGGAGGTGAGCGGGTGCGGGCATGGCTGATCGAGCCCCTTCCGGGAGGAGTTGGCAGGTGGTTTGGGTGCCGGGGGCCGGGTGAGTTGTGGCCCCCGGGTGTGGTGCGCGTTGGTCAGAGCTGGCGGCCCAGGGCGAGGGCGGTGACCGGGCGGCCGATGGCCTTGGTGACGATCTCGGCGACCGTGTCGCGGTCCTCCAGGGGCGCGATGCCGACCAGGTTGGCGAAGGCGGCCTCGGCGCCGAGCACGTCGGCGATCTTCTGGAAGGCGATCAGCTCCCGTAGCTGCGGGGCCCAGCCGACGTCTCCGGCCTGCTGGCTGGCCGCGAGGTGGCGGGCGATGCGTACCGCAGTGCGGTTGATCTTCAAGGCGGCGGCCAGGTCGTAGTCAGAGCCGACCTGGATCTGCACGCTGAACCGGCTGGCGAGCGCTTCGGTGAGGACTGCCCCGTGCACGCCGGGGTTGTGTCCGGAGATCACGTAGAAGCCGTCGGCGGCGGTGACCGTCTCGCCCTTGTGCGCCTTGACCTGGATCTGCCTGCGCCCGTCCATGGCCGGGTACAGGGCGGCCAGTACTTTCGGGGAGATGAGGGTGGCGTCGTCCAGGAGAAGGGCGCGGCCTTCCTGCATGGCGGTGACGAGGGGGCCGTAGATGAACTCGTAGCCCCCGCTGGCGTTTTGGGTGTATTCGCCGATCAGGTCGCCGACCGTGGTGTCGCCGTCTCCGGCCACCGTGATCAGGTCCGGGAAGGCCGCCTCGATCAGGGAGGTCTTCCCCGTGCCCGGGGGCCCGTACAGCAACACCGGCACCTGTGCCTGCCGCAGCCGCCGTAGTGCTTCAACATCGGGCAGCTGCGCCAGAGCCCTGGGGTGGTACTTCTGCCCGTTGGGGCGGGTGATGGGCTCCGGCCGCCCGCCCGGCG
The DNA here is from genome assembly GCF_001280015.1 of Streptomyces sp. MMG1121. Classification (GTDB taxonomy): domain Bacteria; phylum Actinomycetota; class Actinomycetes; order Streptomycetales; family Streptomycetaceae; genus Streptomyces. The sequence goes on along the minus strand of NZ_LGDV01000194.1, from coordinate 55,536 downwards.
GCACAGGTACAGCGCTCTTCCCGGCCGACTGACGCGGCACCGAAGGAGTCGGGCTCGGTGCGGGCGGGGGGCCTGAGGCCTGCTGGGCCACGGCCCCGGTCAGTGAAGTCGCCCGGTAGGTACGGGGTTTGGAACCTGACCGCTCTGCCTCGCCCCGGCACACCAGCGTCTCGCACGCGTTGCCGACCGCTCCTCCCGAATGCCCCAGGGCCTTCGCTAGCTCCGTCACCGTGAACCCGACACTCGGGGTGGCGGCCAGGATCTGCGCGATCCTCGCCCGCAGCTCGCCCGGGCGGGCCTTGCCGACCGGGCCGGACAGCGACCCCGCCAAAGGCGTCGGCGCGCTCGGCGGCGCGGAGTCCGCCTGCCCGGATGCCGGGGCGGGAGCTTCGGGCGCGGGGGCGGATGCAGGTGCAGGCGCGGCAGGGCTCGTCATCGGTGAATTCCTTTCACTACCAGACCGGAAACCGGCTATTCGAATTCGGAAATGACCGCCATCAGGGCACACTCCACCCGTCATCCGTTTTCGGGCGGACCCCATTGGAGGGTTTTCCTTTCCCGGGCCCCCCGGGAACAATTCAAATATAGCTCGACCTGCACCCCACCTGAAGCGGGATTCCGGCTTGATAATGCTGGAATTCTCGTGAATTCACGACGGGATTTCAGGGGATTTCCCGCCGGTGCGATACAAAGCGTCGTGACCTGCGCCGCGTACGACCGATACGCAGGAACCCAACACGCCTGAAAATTCTGCTCGTTCGAGTACGCGTGCGGATCCAGGCCAGGCGGTGCGCCGCCTGGGTGGCCTTTTCGGTCAGGGCGGCCGGTGACGGGGAGGACGCCGGCCTGGGTGTGGGATTGGTGAAGTGGAGTAAGCGGACACCAGGCTGGTCGGTCGCTGGTGAGAGCAGCAGATGTGCCGGTGCCGGGAGGGGAGGCGCCGGGCAGCCGCAGGGTTGGAGATCGGGATGCTTTACTGCACCGATATACAGTCGCCCTCACCCGCCGGTGGCTCGCAGGGCCCCTGGGCTGCGTGTTCGAGGCCGGGTGGGGTGTCGTATCCAAGCGCGCACGCAGAAGCGACGGCGGATGCGCTAACGGATGCGACGGGGCGGACGCCATCGAGCCAGCGAGCCGACCGCCGAGGCAGGCAGGTCCGGTGGCCTGCTGTTTTATCGAGTCTGGCGGGTCCGGGGGGCGATGAGAGCTTGGGTGGCTGGCTCGGGTTCGAGGCCGAGTTCGGTGAGGTGCCTTGCCAGGCGGGTGTAGGTGTGCCGGGCCGTGTCGTGGCGTCCGGAGGCCTGGTAGAGGCGGATGGTGTGCTGGGCGAGACGTTCGTGGTCGGGGTGAATGGCGCCCAGGTGGTCCAGCAGCGTCAGCACGTCGTCCAGCTCGCGCGGTGTGGCGTGGGCGCGCTCAGCCTGGCGGGCCAGGCGGACGGCTGCGTCGGTGGCCTTCATGGCGAGGTGTTCGCGGACGGTGTCGGCCCAGAGGTAGTCGCCGCCCTGAGCAAAGGGGCCGCAGTAATGGGCCAGTGCGGCCCGCACGGCGGCCAGAGCATCACTCAGGCCCTCGCCGCTGTCGGAGGCGGGGAATGCCTCTCTGAGGCTGTGACTGAAATCAGCGAGATCTGTTTCTACGAGTTCCGGATGGAGTTTGTGGAGCTCTCCTTGAAGAAGGATGAATTCCTGTGCGGTGATTCCGGTCGCGGCGCGCAGGGCGCGTCTCACGGAGCGGCGGAGATTTTTCAGTGCGTTCTGGTCGCTGCCTGGGTCGAGGTGGAGTTTGTCGGCGATGTCGGAGGCGAGGAGTCCGGTGGGGTGGGCGGCGAGCAGAGCGAGGAATTCGTGGACTTCACCGCGCAGGTTGGTGCCGACGGGGTCTTGGTGACCACGGACGTAGAGGGTGACGGGGCCCAGGACGTGGAGACGTACGGGCTTGGCCTGAGCCGGCCGGCAGGTCTCGACTGGGTTCGCGTGCGCCGGTGTGCCCTTCGGCGGTGGCTCGGCCGGGGTGTCAGGTTGGTCGGCGCCAGGCTGGGGGCTGGGTGCAGGCAGGATGCGCAATGGCCTGCGCTGGCCGTGCGCGGTGAGGAGGACGTCGGTCACGTCGCGTGCGGCGTCGAGCGCAAGGTGGAACAGTCTCAGTGCGCCGGGGTGCTGACCGGGCGGTCCGGCAGGTGTGGCGGAGCCGTCGGCGTCGATGTGCCAGGCGGTGGCACCGGGCAGCGGGGCGCCCAGTGTGAGGACGATCAGCATCTCGGGTCTGCTGCGGGCGGCCAGGGCCTGCAGCTGTCCGGTGTGGGCGGCGTCCGGCACGGCGAGCAGGAGAAGGGTGCCCGGCTCGGTCTTCCGGGCCAAGTCGGCGCTCGCCTGCCCGGTCGTCGCGGGCATGGTGTCGTGTTCGTCGTGGGTGCGGGCGTGCGTGATCAGGTGCTGTTCGGCGGTTCGGATCGCCTCGTCGAGGTCGGCGCTCTGGCTGAGGACGGTGAACTGGGCGGGCAGTCCGGGCAGCAGACTCTCGGCCACGTCGTGGGGGACGACCGCCGTCACGTGCGCAGGGCTGGGGCGCCGGCGTTCGGCGGCGGTCAGGACACCGACCAGCAGGGCGCGTGCGGCACCCTCGGCACCCGGGCCGGTCCAGGCGCAGCCTCCAGGCACGGCCAGCTCATCAAGGGGGACTTCGGTGTCCTGCCGGACACCGATGGTGACCGTGCCTTTCGCGCGGGGCGGCTGAGGCGGGATACGGCGGGGAGCCAGGACGTCGGGATCCTCTGACTGGCGGAGCAGTGTGGCTGCGTGGGCCGCTTGGGCGGCCTTGTCCACCAGCGGGCTCAAGGAGGGGATCTCTGTCTCCTGGTCCGGGTCACGTCGGCGGTTTTGGTGCCAGTACCAATAGCGGCGTGCGGCCAGCAGGCCGGCCGCGGTGGTGATGCCGATCAGGCTCGCCTCCCCAAGACCGATCGTGGCCGGGCCTGTCTGCGCACCCGCCTTGTGAGCGGTGACCTCGTTGTGCCGGTCCGCGTGCGAGGGGGTGTGCTGGCCGCGGTCCTGCCGGCCGACGTCCTTGTCCTGGCTGAGAGTCGGCTGGGCCGACGGGTTCTCGGGGGGTTTCTTTGTGGGTGTGGTGTCCGGTGCTTGATGTGCCGGAGCGGGGGCAGATGTCGGCGGCAATGTGGCTTCACGGGGGACGGGGATGGTCAGGCGCCAGCCGGGCCGGATCAGGTCCGGGTCGGTAAGTCGGGCTCCGTCGCTTTGGACACGGTCCTTGTTCAGCGCGTAGATGCGCGGCCATGTGAGCGCGTCGCCCATATACGCATGAGCGATGTCCCACAGTGTGTCCCCCTCGATGACCGTGTACTCGATGTGCCGGACCGTTTCCGCGTCCCCGGGTGGCGTAACGCGTGCCGGGGCCGGGGGGAGTGCTGCCGCCGTTTCCTGGATCGGCATTGTCTCGGCCACAAGCACAGGCGCGGGGCGACGGGTCTGAGAGGGGAGCAGGGGTGCTGTCGCCACCGTGTGCGGCCGTGCCTCTCTCGGAGACGACTGCTGGCCGGTGAGCGTCTGAGGGCGACACAGGCCGATCAGGGCGACGACGAGGGTGCCGATGCACAACGCAGCCAGGGAGCCTTTCACCGAGAGGGCGGCCAGGTGCTCATGGTGTGTGTGCCGGTCGCGCAGCAGTTGCGGGAGATGGGTGGCGTACCAGACGGTCTCGCGGACCACGGTGTAGGCGAAGACGGCCCAGCACACCCAGCCGACCAGCGCCAGCAGGTCGATCACCATGGGGTCACTGACCGGCTGCGCCAACCGCTGCGCGAACTCGCTGAGGGAGGCAACGTGTTCGGGCCAGGGTAGGCCAGCGGCCCGCCACAGGACGTAGGGCATCCCGGCCAGCAGGGAGAGCGTGACGGCCAGAGTGCCGACGGCCGTGGCAGCCGCGGTCACGCGCTGGCGCAGCTGCGGAGGGTGGTACATCACCGGTTCGCTCTCCTCGGCCGGAACAGGGTGAACGGTCCTTACGGGGTGGTGCGTTCGGCGTGCGCGGTGCCGGTCGCGTGGACGGTGAGGGTGCGCAGGCCGATCAGTTGCAGGATCTGGGTGCGCTGGCGGTGGGTGACGTGGACGGTGACGGCTTCGCCTGTGACGGAGGCGGTGGCGCTGTCGCCGGTGGAGGCGGCATAGGCGCGGGCCGCCGCTGCGGCCTTGTCGCGTACGAGCCGGACCTCTTCTCCGCGCCGCAGCCGGCCGACGTCCAGTTGCTGGGCGCCAGTGCGTGCCGCCTCCTGTGCCACGTCCAGGGCTTGTGCCTTGCCCGTCAGGGCGAGCCCGCCGTCTACGACGATGCCGGCGAACAACCACAGCGCGGCGAAGACGCCGACGACGAACGCCGTGACCTGTCCCTGGTCATCCCCGGCCGCCCTCCGAACCCGGACCTGCGTCAGGTGCACGCGCATGCGTCGTTTCACGGGGTGCTCCGGAAGGTGTCGACGGCGGAGTAGGCGGTGTCGGCCAGCGGTACGTGGCCGGGGAGCCCGGTGTGGGTGAGAGTGCCCAGGTCGGCGGTGCAGGAGACTCGTGCCGTTACCGTGGCGCCCGGTGTGAGTCCGCCGGTGGCCAGGTGGACGCTCGGGCGGGTGCAGGAGGCTCCTGCCTCGCGCAGTGCCGCGCCGGCCGCCCGTTCTGCTTGGGTGCGGGCCTCTTTCTCGGTGCGGGCGAGGGATGCGGCGCGGGCGGCCTGGTGGGCGGCGTCGACCACGACCAGGCGGGCATCGGCGAGCAGCCCGAAGGCCACGACGACCAGGAACATCAGGACGAGCAGTGGCGTGATGAGCACCATCTCCACCGCTGCCGAACCCTGCTCTCTATGGCCTCGGGCACGGTGGGTCTGCTGGTTCACGGCTGGCCTCCGGTAGGGGTGGTGATCCTCTCCGTGGGGCCGGAGGCCGTACCGGAGGCGTGCAGCACCAGTCCGGGAATGGGCAGTACGCGCATCGCCGTCCCCTTCACTCGCACGGTGGTCTGGGTGGCGGTGCGCTCGGCGGTCACGGATGGCGCGGTCAGGACGCGGCTGCCCAGCGCGGCGAGGCTGCGCAGCGCCTGAGCCCGGCCGTCCCCCGCAGTGCCTCCCTGCGCGCGGGCAGTGGCCAGGGCCCGCTGGGCGGCGTACTGGGCGATGTGCCGTGCGTGCCAGACCAACGCGAACTGCACCACCAACAAGGCGGTCAGCAGCAGCGCCGGGACGACGAGCACCAGCTGGGTGCTTGCCGAGCCCTGGTCACTGTGCAGTCTGCGGCGGGACGTGGTCACGAACTAACCCAGGTCGATGCTGTTGGCCTTGGCGGTGACTTTGGCGACGATGATGCCTACGACGGTCAGGCCCAGGATCGCCAGCAGGGCGGTGACCACGATGGTCTCGGTGGTGTATCCCGCGTCCGAGCGAGCGTGCCGGCGCAGTTCGGCCCAGTGGGCGCGTACCAGGCGGATCAGGGTGTCGAGTGGGAACATCACGGTCTCTCTGTGGGGCTGGTGTGGCTGGTTGGTCAGGTGATCGACATGACGTGGGCGAGGGCCGGGTAGCCGATCAGCAGGAGGAACGCGGCGAACAGGCCGACCACGGGCAGCGACATCCGTTCGGTGGCGGCCTGGGCGGCTCCGTCGGCTTCCGCGATCCTGCGCCGCCGTATCGCCCGAGCCTTGGCCGCGAGCGAGGTCCGGATCTTGGCGCCCTCGCTGCCGGCCAGACTCAGCGTCGAGGCCAGCTCGGTGAGATCCGCCACGGCGAGGTGCCGTCCGAGATCGGCCAGGTGGGGCCAGGGGCTGGTGCGGGTGAGGTGTGCGACGTGCAGGGTGTGCCGGAGTCTCGCTGCCGCCCACCCTTGGGGCGCGTCCACGGCTTGGGCGAGAGCCTGCTGGATTCCTGCGCCGCCGGCGAGCGCGATCACGGTCAGGTCCAGGACGAGGCTGAGGGTGTGCCGCATCTCGCGGCGCCGCTGCTCGGCCTGCCGGTGTACGGCCAGGTCGGGGGCGAAGAACAGCACGACGGCCAAGGTGAGTGCGCCGGCTGACGGCGCCCACCAGCCCGCCTCGATACCGGCTCCCAGGCGCAGCACGAGCACCGCCGCCCAGGGGGCGCCGAGGCCAGCCGTCGCGCAGACCGCCTTGCCCGCCAGGTGGTGTTCCTCGTCGGTGCCGCAGACGGCAAGGTCCGCCCGCAGTGAGGGGGTGGGGAAACCGAGCGCGCGCACGAGGGGTACGGCGCGTCTGCCCAGCCGGGTGGCCCACTCCGCCTCACCTGTCTGTGAAACCGCGGGCGGTGCAGGTGTGTTGAGTGCGGTGAGGACGTCGGCCAGGACGGGCCGGGGTGGACGCAGTCCGTAGACGAGAGCGGTCGCTCCGGCGCCGAACAGCGCGCCGAGCAGCATGACGATCACCTGCTGCCTCCCGGTGCGGAACCTGCTGTGGTGCGGGGTGCGGTCGGGCTGATGAGGCGGACGGGTTCCTCGATGCTGCCGACCGCGGTCAGGTAGGCGAAGCTCACGGTGAACAGGACACCGACCAGGGCGAGCACGGCCTGTCCGGTCAGCGTGTCAAAGGGGTCCAGGTAGGGGCGGTTGAAGACCACGAGCCCCACCGTCATCCCCAGGGTGACGATGACCGTGACCCGTACTCCGGTGCGCACGCTCGCGCGTCCTGCGTCGATGCGCTGCCGCATGGCCACCTGCTCGCGCACCGACTCCGCCAGCTCCCCGAGGAGCGGAGCGAGGTGGCTTGCCTGCTGCTCGGCCGCCATCACCAGCGCGGCCACCACCACATCGGCCAGCGGGTCATCGACCTGTTCGGCGAGTGCCCGCAACGCAGCGGGCAGAGAATGTCCGGCGCGGACGGCGGCGGTCAGTTCCTTCATCTCGGGCTCCAGCACAGCGGGGGCGATGTCCGCGGTGGCCAGCAGGGCCTGTCCCAGACCAGCCGCAGCGGAGAGGGTGTCGCGCAGCATCTCCGTCCACGTGGCCAGCGCCTCCATCCGTTCCGTGCGCCGTGCAGCCTCCCGGTCCGGGCCCAGCAGCCCGGGAAGAGTGAGCACCGCTACTGTGGTCAGCACTGCCGCCACCGGCCACGTCGTCAACGCCCCGGCAACCAATCCGGCCATGACCGCGATGACCACGCGCCGTGTGGTCCAGTCGGCCGGCAGCCGTGCCACCAGCGCACGCCAGAGGCCGGTCCGCTGCTCGTGCCGGGCGCGCCGTACCGCGCCGTAGGCGATGGCCACCAGGCCGAGGCCGAAGACCGTCCCGCACAAAACCGCGATGCCGGTCCAGGCACCGGGGCCCACCAGGCTGTTCATCAGGCCGCTCCCCACCACTGGCCGGCGGCGTCCCGGGCATCAAGTCCGGCCGCGACGAGGTCGTTGAGGGTTTCGGTGCGTAGTGGAGTGGCGGGTACGGCGCGCCCGTCCGGGCCCGGGCGGTAGACCTCGTTGGAGACGATCTGCGCCCCGTCCGCGTCGACGACCTCGCGTACCGAGTCGATGACCCGACGCCCTGCCGTGTCCCAGCCCAGGTGGACGACGAAGTGGACCGCGGACGCCACCATCAGGTTCGTCGCCTCCAGCGTGAGGCGTTCGGGAGCCTGTGCGGCGTAGGAGGCGAGTTTGGTGAACACCCCACGCGAGGTGGAGGCATGGATCGTGGACAGGGACCCGTCGTTGCCCTGGCTCATGGCGTTGCACATCGGGATGACCTCGGCCCCGCGGATCTCCCCCACGATGACCCGGTCCGGGGACATACGCAGTCCCCACCGCACCAGTTCCGCCTGATCGATGCCGCCCTGCCCCTCGATGTTCGGCTCCCTGGCCTGCATGGCCACCACGTTCGGATGAGCCACCGGGTCGGTGTCGAGGCCGAGTTCGAAGGTGTCCTCGATCGTCACGAGCCGCTCTGCGGGCGGGATCTCGTGGGCGAAGGCCCGCAGGACGGTGGTCTTGCCGACATTGGTGCCGCCGCCGATCACGATGTTCTTACGTGCCCGCACCAGTGCTCGCAGGAACCCGGCGAGCTGCCCGTCACACACGCCCAGCCGCACCAGCTCCGCCATCGAGGCTGCGGGAAAGCGATGGCGGCGGATCGTCAGCGACACCCGGCCCGTCACCGCCATCACGGCGAACAACCGGGACCCGTCCGGCAGCTGCAGGTTCAGGCGGGGCATGCCCCGGTCGAAGCGGCGCTCCTCCCCACCGGTACGGGCGGCGAGTGTGCGGACCAGTTCCACCAGTTCCTCATCCGAGGCGGCTACCGGTGCTTCACGGTGCCATGCGCCTGCCGCGTCCTTGATCCACACCGCATCGCAGCCGTTGACGCAGATGTTCTCGATTCGCTCGTCGGCCAGCAGCCGCTCCAGGCGGCCCGTGCCGAACAGCTCGTCCTTGACCGCCTGCGCGATCCGCTCCTCCGCCTCGGCATCGATCACCGGGGCGCCCTGGGCGAGCGCCAGGCGGCGCTGTTCGCCCAGTTCCTGGGCCAGCACCAGCCCTACGGTGGCCCGCCGCGCCGATTCGTCCTCCGCCGGCAATCCTGCCGACTCGCGCTCGCCCGCGTACTGGGCCAGCCGGGCCGATACACGCTGCCGCACCAGCTGCGCCAGCGCCCGCTCACCACGACCGGGAATCATCCCCGGTGCCACCAGCTGCTCGCTCACCATCCGCTTTCCTCGACTCCCGGTACCTGAATCAGGCCGCTCCAGATGGGCTCCATCACAACCTCACGGCCGCCCTCCAGCACGCGCCCACGATCCGCGTCTGCCGCCCTGGTCTCGTCCGTGGGCGGCGCGGCCAGCCGACGGGCCAGTGTCCGTACGGAGGTCATCAGCGGTGGCGGCCGGAAGCCCGATGCACGCAGCGCGCCTTGCTTGGAGCTGTTCATCGCGGCCACGCTCTTGATGTCCCACGGCAGGAAGACCACCGACTCGATCCCCAGCGTGTGTGCGATCTCCTCAGGCGGATACGGACACGGCCCGATCACGGCAAGCGACACCCGCCCCGCAGATGCGTAGGCATCCACGCCGTACGCGGACACATGGGTCAGCGGCTCCGCGCCTCCCCGAGCCACCAGCACGATGCGGTCAGCGGCTTCGAGAAGCGGCTCGACGTCCTCGCCGAGGCGCCCCACGTCCAGCAGGACAGTGCCCCGGTCGTGTTCGTCTCCCAGCAGCACGCGCCGCCCAGCCTCACCCGCCAGCAGCCGCACCGCCTCCCGGCATGGCCCACGGCCCGGCACCGCAACCACCGCCCGTACCCGGCAAGGCAATTCGCTCGCCGCTCCCAGCAAGGAACCCGGGTACGGCTGCCTCGCCGCCGCCGCGACATCCAGCAACGAGGGAGCCGACGGCAGACCGAAGCGGATCATCAGATCACCACCGGAGGAATCCGCCTCCACCAGCACCGGCCGCACCCCGCCATCCGCCTCCGACGGCCACACGGCGGCAAGAGCCAGCACCGTCGTCGTCACCCCCGGCGCCCCCGTCACCGACCCCACGACGATCAGACGCCTCATGGAGCCTCACGCCCTTCCGCGGGAAGCACCACCACACGCGGATGCTCCAGCTGCGCCGCCCGCCGCGCCGCCGCGGTCTCCACCAGCACCGAGACCACACGCGGCCCGCCCGCCGACTCCGGCTCCCTAACCCCCGTCACCGTCCCCGCCACCGTCGATGCCGCCTGCTCCTCGTCACCCGTCAGCGCGGTGCCGGCCGGCCCGGGAAGGACAGCGACGCGCTCCCCGCGAGCGAGATCCGGTGGCGCACCGCCAGGCTCGACGGCAAGCGCCACCTGCGAGAATCCCTTCGGCGGAAAGACAGCACTCAGGCCCACCTGGCCGGGAGCCAGCAGCGACCCGGCGACCAACGGCACCCTCGCCTGCCGTCCCAGCACCCTGGCCCGGTCCGTGACGGGCACCACGCCCGTCTCCGCCGCCACCTTCACCACACGCAGGTCGCCCGGCTTGAGCACCTGTCCGGCCGGCACATCGCGGGCAAGCACCAGAACCTGCGCTCGCTCCCCCATCGTCTGCGCGACCAGGGTGAAGCCGACCGCCGAGACGACCACCGCGCCCACCCCTGCCCACACCCAGCCCACCCTGCGCCGCCGGGCGCCCGTCACCGCCGGCTGCTGCTCCGGTCCGGACCGACGTGCTCCCGGCACCCGCGCTCCGCCGCCCTTGAGACCCGGAGAAGACATGGAGGTACCCACAACTCACCTCACGATCAGAAGAGTTCCAACATCCACCAGCCCAGCCCAGCCCAACGCCAGGGCCGCGCCCGCGCTCCGATCCGTCAGCGCGTCACAACGGTCTGCACCTCATCCACCACCAGCCGCCGCTGCGCGGCCATCACCAGCCCCGGCACAACCCCGGCCTTCCCGCCCCCATGCCACTCGACATCCCATGTCACCTGCACCGACACCCTGTAAGCCCGGCCCGGCGCGGACAGCGAAGCCCGCTGATAGGTGTAACCACAGTCCGGCGACGACGCCTTGGGACTGTAAGCGTCCGAATACGGCGTCCCCGGCCCCCGGCACACCACCTGGCCACCCTCCCCCATCGACCACACCGCCGTCCGCGGCCGAGCCGTCGCCTTCACACTCACGCCCTCCACAGCGGCCGACGCCGACACCGGCCCCCACGTTGACCGCTCCACCCACATCCAGGTCGGCACGTGAACGACCTGGACGTAGTCTTCGCCAGGGCTTGTGTGAATCACCGGCTTGGGCAAACGCAGCCGCCTGACGGCCTGTTGGGCAACCTCTTGCACGGAGACCTGCGGGCTACCCGGGTCAGCAGGTTTCTTCTTGTCCCCTTTGTCTCCATCGAACCGCGGCAGGATGCCCATCCCATTGCCCAGGTCGTACTCCCAGCCGTCGGAAACAACCGTCGGCGTCACAACGGGCGCGCCATGCCCTCCCCCACCGTCGAGGCCACCGTCGCCACTCCTTCGCACAGGCACTGCCGCATTGGTGCGTCGCGACGGAATCGTGCGGGAAGCATTCAGGTCGCACCCATCCCCCGCACATTTCACGTCGGCGCCGATACCGAATCCGTCTCCCGCCGAAGCCCTCGGCGCCCATAACAGACCGGTCCCGACAGCAGTCAAAGCGAGCACCGTCGGCACAACCACGGCGCCACGGCTCACGCGCTGCACGTCCCCACCTCGCCGATGTACAGCGACTCGACCAGCCAGCGGTCACCGTGCTTCTGAACCGTCGCATCCACTCGATGATGCCCACCAGGCATGTCGTCCTTGAGCGAACCGTCCTTGGTGTACTGCAGCCAACGGCTGCCGTCAGCGCAGTCCTGAATGACGACGGTTGCGGGCCCGGCCTTCGTGACCACCGGTGCGAAGGTCGGTTGCCCCTTCGTCACCAGTCCCTGCTTCGCGTCCTCCCGCATCATGTGGCGCACGAGCTGCAACGCGCCGCCCTCGGCGTGGTCATTCAGCTGCGGATTCTCGGCATCCGATGTACGAGCAGCGATCATCGTGTCGTTCCACATGGCCCGGTAGGCCGCGACTGCATCACTCCCGGCAGACGTGGAAGTGGTTGCGGGCCGACTCGAATCAGCCGCCGCGGGCGGCGAAGGAGCACCATTGGCTGAGCTACACGCAACAGTCGCCAGTAACAGACCCGTGACCACTGCGCTCTGCGCCACCAGAAACACCTTCGTCCACCGTCGTGTCTTCACCATCCCCACCTTCCGTCACCTATTACACCCGGACGACAACCGTCAGTGACCAGATGCGACTGGAGGTACCCGGTGCCGCTCCGACCAATCACGACGGGAGGGTGAATTCCACCCCGATTTCGACCCGTTACTTCCGAGGCGTTCCGCTTCGATAACCCACTTCCCCACCAAAAAGTGGTGCTCGTCGCTCGAATGAGCGACGAGCACCACTTTCAAAGGCTCATCCGCCTGCCCGATAAACCACCCGCCTCAACTCATGGCCACAGCCCCAGAGCGCTACGAAGTTTTGTGCCGGTCACCGCGAGCGGACGGGACCGTGAACCACGCCGCCTTCGTCCGCCTTTGCCCTCGGAATCCCCATGCACCCTCGGTGAGTTGATGCACGATGTGCAGGCCCCGCCCGTGCTCGGACAGCAGCGTGCACAGCGCTTCCAGGCCGCCCCCGCGGTTCTCCTCGGCAGGGGTGTACGGCGGCGTTGCGGGGAATTCAGGGACCTCTGGGATGCGCGGATCGTGGTCCTCGACTTCGCAGATGATCCCCGTATCGGTGCGGCGCAGGCGCATCTCGTACGGGCCGACGGCGTGCGTGGTGGCGTTGGTGACGAATTCCGAGACGGCCAGCACCGCATCGCTGATCACCTCGCCGTCGTAGCCGAGCTGATCGAGGGCACACCGCAGCGTGGCGCGAGCCCGGGCTGCAGCGTCGGGAGTACAGCTGGTCCAGCGCAACAGAACACACATGGTGGTGCCCGTGGCGCCGTGGGCGGTCATCGCCGTCCTCCCCGGGCCGCGTGACGCCCGCGCATGACGCGGCGGTGACGGCCAGGGCCCGGGCGGGCGCAGTCACGCGCTTCCCGCAGCGCGAACGGGCCTGCTGCCGTCGCAAACGGCAGCAGCAGCACAGCGGTGAATAGAATCGGCGCCACGGCAGAACCTCCCGGTGATCGCGACTGTGTCGCGACCACCACACCGTGGTCCTCCGAAGAGCGGAATACCCCTCTCACCAGGTCTTTCGAGTACTTCGACGACGGCCCAAGCGGGGGTGCTGGAGCCTCTGAGCGGTCCTGACTCATTCCCGGAAAGCAGAACCGGAATCGCCCCGGCCGAGGCATGGCCGGGGCGACAGAGGTGGGGCTGGGTCGGTTCAGAGCGATGGCAGGTCGACGAGCTTGGCGAGGAGGTCTGCATTGGCAGCGACGTCATGCCCGAGGACCATGGCGTGGTGCGGCAGCGCCGCCAGTCTGTGCGCGACCTCGTGCCGAGATTCCTCGCTGCCGCCTCCGTCGACACGGACCAGGTCGAAGACGTCCGGGTAGCGGTCTTCGGTCGCCCCGCTCATGAAGTCGCTGTCGTCCAGGCCTCGGGCCTCTCCCTTCGCGGCGGGAGCAGCCCCGGCGAGGATGTGCGGGAAGAGAAGGGCGGCAGCCTCTCCCCCGGCGGCCAGCGGAATGTTGAACCAGCTGCCGAACTGGTCGGGGAAGACCTGGGCCTTCAGCTCTTTCCCGCCGTCCCACAATGGCGTCCGGGCACCCGCGAGGAGTGCTCGGCTCACGCGCGGGTCCTGTGTGGGGTGCAGGGCCTCGCCGGCCTGCAGCCTCTCCCGCACCATGTCGAACCAGTTGAGGGCGTCGAGCAGCCCGAGGCCGATGGCGGCGGCCGACGGCCATGGCAGAACGTCCACTCCGTCGCGGTCGTCGGGGCGGACGAACACGCGGTCGTTGGCCAGCAGCCCCCACCCGTGCCGTGCGGCCAGTGCCAGCGCGGTGGTGGTCTTGCCCGCACCCTTCCTGCCGAATGTCAGGGCCACGCGGCCGCCCTGGACGACTGCCGAAGCGTGCAGCACGCACCAGCCGGCCCGCAGCAGTACGCCGCGCACCATCTCCCGGGCCAGGCGAGCCGTGGCCGTTGCCACCGTCTCGGTGTCGCAGCCATAGATCGTCAGCGTCCCCGAGGCGGGCTCGGACCGGTAGGCCAGCAGTTCCCCCGGGGAGACGGCCCTGACGGCGCCGGCCGCGGCGTCCCGGGCTACCAGAGTCTGGGCCTTGGCGTAGGTAGTGCTCGTGTGCGGAGCCTGGGTGACCGCCAGGGACGCCTCGCCGTAGGCGTCTTCGTCGACCTCGGCGACCACGAGCGGCCCCTCGCAGACGCTCTCGGGCTTCGCGTCGACCGCGTTCCACCACGGTCCGAAGTACCGGGTGGACCAGTCGGTGACAGCTTTGTCGGCGGACAGGACGGTCACGGCCGCTTCGGCGGCTTGCAGTCGGGTGGCGTAGCTGGTCACGGATTCCTCACTGATGGAGAGCAGTTGGACAGGGCGTCGCACACGGCCTGGTAGGCGGTGCGAAGTTTGTTGCGGGCGAGGTGCAGCTGCCGCTGCTCGTCCTCGTCCAATGACGGCATGCACGGCCGCGGCAGGCCGACGGAGAACCGGAGCGGGACACCGAGGTAGCCGCCCCCGTGCAAGGTGGACAGTTCGACCAGCCCGTCGGTAAGGCCGAGGGCCAGGCGCAGTGCGGACACCACGGCCCCGGCAGGCCCGGACCGGGTGCGGCCGATGCCGGCGTTGATCCGGCCCGGCCGCCGCGCGAGTTCCTCCCGTATCTGCTCGACCGGGACGGTGACCGGCCTGCCGTGGACGGTGGTGGAGGAGACGCACACCACGGCGTTGTCCCCGTGCTCGCCGATGACGTGCCCCTGAACCGCGTCCACGGGCACGTCCATGAGCCGGGCAAGGGTGTGCCGGTAGCGGGCGGTGTCGAGGCTGGAGCCGATCCCGAACACTCGCGGGCATCCTGACTGCTCGGCGAACAACCTCGTCATGAGATCCACCGGGTTGGTGACCATCAGCACCGTGCCGGTGTAGTGGCTCAGCTCGCGGGCCAGCCCGGTGATCACACGCGCATTGGCGTGCAGGCCGCCCATACGGATGTCGCTGCTGCGCGGGTTCGTGAACTGAGCCCGTACGGCGATCACGACGGCGTCGCAGTCCCACAGCCGGGGCACCTCGATGGCGTACGGGACGACCGGCGAACCGATCGCCGAGCGCATGTCGTCCAGGTCTGCCGCCAGCGCCGCGGCTTGCTCGACCACACGGGAAGAGATGAGCAGCTGGTCACACAGCCCAGCGAGGATCAACGTCGCGCCGACGGCTTGACCGACCGCCCCGGCGCCAACCACGCCGATGCGCAGGCCCGGTCGCTTCATGAGGCCACCGCCAGGGCAGCGTCCAGGGCGCCTTCCCATGTGCCGCACACTGCCGTGCCGCTCTCCAGGTCGGCACTTATCGACTCCACCATCGAGAAGACCGGCACAGCCCGGCCGATCAGCGCCGCACCGACACGGGGCAGAGGCAGCGCCGAGGGCGCGGACAGATACGTGGTCATGATGTTCACGGTGTCCATCGGCCACAGCGTCATCAGGTTCTGCAGCCAGAGGCGCCGGTCCCTGCCGGACAGCATCGAGACCTGCGACTTCACGAAGTCATCCAGGCCGTACAGCACTTGATGCGCAGTCGGCGCTCCCGGTCGGCGGGCAGCGAGGGTCAGCACCGTACGGCTGATCAGCTTCGCGATGTCTACCATGCGGCTCGCCCGCAGCAGCCCCGGATCCAGGAACATGGGCCGCCCATCGGCGCCATACGGGAATACCACGTGATCAGGCTTGAGGTCCCCGTAGGCGAGGGACGTGCCGTCCGCCGAGGGCAGGCGCATACGTAGTCGTCGTAGACGACTCACGGAACGATGGACCAGTCGTAGGACCTCCTGTCGCTGCTCAGCCTCGCATCGCTCCGAATCGAGCCGGTCGGCGTAGAGCGTCCCGGACAAGCCGTTGAACTTGCGGAGGAACGTGCCCGGGATGCTTCGCTCCTCGATCACGCTGGCGGTCGGCAGCCGGCGGACGGCACCTGGGCGGTGCAGCGGTCGCAGCTCGGCGAAGGTACGGTCGAGCAGAACCCGGGTGTCACCTGGCCGTTCCAAAAGCAGCTCGCCCAACGTCAGGCCAGGCGCTGGTTCGGTGAAGATCACGCCGCTGCTCAGCCCGACCAGCGGACAGACCCTCGGGCCGCCCAGCTCGGTCAGCAGCCGCAACTGCGCGGCCTCGCGCTGGAGCAGCCCGTTCGGCTGCTCCTCGTACGCACGCTGAGCTCGCTGCACTTCGTGCCAGGGGCCGTACACCCCACGCAGCAGCGACACCAGGGAAACGCCGAGCAGCGATGTCTTCGCGTACAACGTGCGCTCGCCGACGCGGGCGCGGTGCACGTAGCCGGTGACGCTGGGGATGTGCCTCTGCAGACATACGGGCTCGCCGGGCCATATCTCGGCGGCGGCTCGATGGATCCGCGCGGCCTCGTGCACGAAGACGTCCGCGACGCGGGGCGGCGCGAGGCGAAGGGACGGGCAGGCAACGGTGTTGATGGTCACGGACGCCTCCTATGGCTGCGTCTATCCGTGCGGGGCCGCACTCCAGTCGGAGAGCGGGCCTCCCTCCCCAACGGGGTAACGAGGAGGGAGGGGTCGGTGGGTCGTCCCGGGCAGTGCGCGGACGGGACGCGGGTCATGGAGCGCGTACATGGTCCCCGGTCAGGGGCGGGACGGTGGTGTGCCGGCTACACCCCCAGGCTTCCTGTCCGGTCCAGCCATCAGTGCGGGCCGGAATCCAGTCCGGCGTCATTGATAGAGACCACCGAGACAAGACGCTGTCGAGGTGACTCGCCAGAAAGTGCCGCCGACCCCGGCCTCGGTTTCGGCGAGGCAGCCGGCGCTCAGGTGGTTGAAGCGTGCAGCCTGCACTTCTGAACCGGTCCGACTCACCGCCGCTACCCGCCGGCGATCAGTACGCCGAGCCAGGCTGCGAGCGCCACCACGATGAGCACGTAGATGATCTGCGCTGTCGGGGTGGCGAACACGCGCATCTCGGGGGCGGGGCCGAAGTCGGCGAGAACGTCGGACGTCGCGACGTCGGCCCAGACACGTTTGCCCCAGGGAAGGCGGACGATCCCCCACTCCTGCGAAACGGCGTCGACGAGCGCCAAGCCCCGGCCGGTGACGTTCTCAGCGCACGAGATACCGATCACCGGCAGCACCCGGCTCTTGTCGGTCACGGCAACCCTTACGCCCCCGTGAGCAAGACGCCGAATCGTCAGCCTGAACCCCCAATGGCGCGCATGCCGGACGGCGTTGGAGGCCAGCTCCGAAACGACCAGCTCGGCCGCGTCCGCCACGTCTGGCAAGTCCCAGTCCACCACGGCCTCACGGACCAGCCGCCGTGCGATGGGCACTGACGCGCCCACCCGCGGGAAGCAAGCTGACATCACTGTCGCCCCGTCCTCAGCCACCATTGCTCGCCAACGCGGGGCACAGTCAGACTTGCGCCGCGGCAACGTGTCAGTCACCGGATCACACCTCGCCATTGGCAGCTGTGACGCTCATAAACCCCCTGGAGCGCACGGCAGGACAGCGCCAGATCTTCGGCCTGTGTGGCGGCCTCCCGATCAGTGGACGGCGGTTCGGAAGACAGGAGCTGTCGCACCCGGCCGAGAAGCCACCGCACTGTCTGCCGATCAGCGGGGTTCGCCTCCGCGATGACCGGCTCGATCCAGCGGGCCAGGTCCTCCAGGTACGTCTCCAGCTCTGTGATCGCCGGTTCCAATTGTGCTCGCCGTGGCACCTGTTCCGGCAGGTCGCGTGTCAGGTGCAGGATTTCGTCCCGTACCTGGCGGACGCGGTCCAGATCGAGGCGCGGGGGCCCGCTCAAAGAGTGCTGCGGGTTCGGGACCGTGTCCGACATCCGGTAGCGGCCATAGGAGACGAGTTGCGACACCGCCTTTCCGCTCCCCAGAGCCCCCAGCTCGCGCATCGGCACTGCCCAGCACGAGGTGGTACGGCCTGGGAGCCCGACCATGTCCGGCCGAGGCACTCCCAACAGGTGTCCGTCCCCCAGGCACTCCGTGCCCGGTACCTTCCAGTCCTTGACCGTGTCCGGCTCGCACAGGACGAACAGCCACTGCCCGAGTTGGGACCGGATGACCGGCGCCCGGAGCAGTGCCCCCGCCAGGTAGGCGTCCACCTCGTCCGGAGTGGTGCAACCCGCGGCAGCCTCAGCCACGTCCAACGGAACGCAGATCGCGCAGAACCGAGTGCCGCATCGCAGTACGGCTGCCCCTTGCGTTTCCCACTCGGTGCGAACCCGGTCGGCGTCCGACACGGCCGCCGGCAACAGCCAGTTCTCCACGTCGAGTAACCCCTCGCCCTTCGAGGGAACACGATTCCGGCCCAAGTCCTCCCGGGCCTCACCGGCTGACGCCGACACGACCTCTCTGACCTTCATTGACGCGCTTCTGGTCACGATGCTGCCTCTGCCCAATCGGGGATGACCTCGGTGAGTGCGATGAACAGGGCGCCTTCGTCGGTCAGCCGGAGGGTGCCGCCCCGTGGCGGCACAAGCCAGTACGTTCCCGGCGGCGTCTGCCGCGCAGCCGGTGGCAGCTCGAAGTACGTCATCACGCTGATCGCTGGTGCCTGCGGCCATTTCGCTGCCGAACCGGCCTGAACGAAGAAGCACACGCTCGGCATGGTGGACGGGTCGATCGCCACAGCTCCGGGAGTGTGCATCCGAGCCAGAGCCTGCAGACCGTAGTAACGGTCGACCCGGATCGCCTCCCATCCCTCCCGCGCCAGGTCAGGCAGGCAAGGAAGGATGCACGAACGCTCTGTCGTCACGGTGCGCCCCATCTCGTCGCCACTGTTGCCGAGACGGTAGGACCTGGAGAACGCGGTTACCCGAACCGTGAGTTCGGGGGAACTCCCGGTTCGGGTCAGACAACCCCGAGGCGCTCCGCCAGCCCCAGGGTCTGGCGGCGGTACGTGGGACGAACACGATCGAGCAGGCCCAACACCATGTCGGTGGCCAACTTGCTGCGCACCATGTCCTGCGGACTCAGCTTCTCCAAGTCCAGAAGGTGGACGAGGACCGCGGCGTCATCGCGCCGCAGGTCATAACAGCGCGCCACTTCCAGGGTGAACGTGAACTGCCGTTCCCTGCTCGGCAGGCGGGAGATGTCTACCTCGTCGGCCAGGCGAAGTCCTTCAGCGCCCTCCCCTGCCAGCATCTCGATGCTCAGCGCGTGCAGATGAATGTTCGTAGGCCCGAACACCGTCCACTGGATGTTGGCCTCACCCGCTCGCTGTGCCAAGGGAGCCGCCTGCTCCTCCAGCCGCTGGCGGGCATGCCACCACCGCCTGCTCTGAGCATCAGCCACCACACATACGAGTTCCAGGGCGCCCTGCATGGCCGCCTTCTCATCACTGTCCGGAACATCCTGGAGTTGCTGGACAGCCGCCTCGGCGATCTCCCCCGCTTCATCGGCACCGCCCTCCTGGGAGAGCAGGCAGTGCCCGAAATTCCAGTGTGCCGCGGCCAGGCGGATCGGGTCGTCCGCGTCCTCCGCGGCGCGGCGAGCGCGGTCCGCAACCATGAGCGCAAGGTCGAGGCGTCCCGTGCGCCGGCAATACGACCGCAGCAGGCCGTACAAGTCCGCCGAAGTACGCAGCACTTCGCGGCGGGCCCTGGATTCCTCTCCTGTGCGATATGCGCGGACGGCGCACTCTACGTCAGCGATCAACTGCGGGAGCACCTGCTCGACTTCGCTGAATCGCTCCTCGCTGGTCTGCCAGGTCCTCCAGGCTTCTTCAACGCGGTCCCGGAGTTCCGCCGGAGTCACGGCGGCGCCGGCCCGGACTCCCGTGTACCCCATCAAGGCACGAGCAATGTCGGGCACGGTGCTCAGTGAGACGCCGGACTCGGGGTGAGGCTCATCCGAGAGCAGCGCCGACATCGGCACGCCTAGCTCACGCGCGAGTCGGGCCAACACATCGGGCGACGGTGTCTTCTTCCCGGTTTCGATCAGGGACAGGTATCGCTCGGTGATCCCGCACAGGCCTGCGATGGCGGCCTGCGAGCGGTTACCGTTCTTGCGCCTGTAGTGCCTGACCTGCCGCCCGATGGGCAGCTTCGGTGAATCGACCATCGGGCCTCCCGTATTTCGTCAGGGTAGGGCTGTCTTCCGCGTCGCGGACACTTTCCGCAACGATTGGGGACTCAGCGCAACTGCTTGGACGTCCAGTTCGAAAGGGCTCGTCGCATGCCACAGCTTGTCTTGTGGGACATCGACCACACACTCATCGACACGCGCGGCGTCGGACGCAGGCTGTCCGCCGCGGCCTTCGAGGAAGTGACCGGTCAAGCGATGCGCCAACAAGCCAAGATCGACGGGATCACCGAAGCCGTCATCTTCCGGGAGACCGCCAAGCTCCACGGCCTCACCACCGACCGAGCCGACTTCGAGCGGTTCGCGGCGGCACTCACGGCCCAGCACATCCGGCACGCTGGCGAACTACGCGAGCAAGGTCACGCACTGCCCGGCGCCGCAGCCGCCCTCGACGCGCTCGCCGCCGCCGGACTCCGACAGACCGTCGTCACCGGAAACGTACGCGCGGTCGCCGAGATCAAGCTCAACGTCTTTGGCCTGGACACCCACATCCACTGGGACGGCGGCGCCTACGGCGAGGACGCCGATCTTCGGCCAGGACTCGTGAAAATGGCGCTCACCCGCGCATCCGTTGCGGCCCCAGACGCGGTTCTTATCGGCGACACCCCCGCCGACGTCGAGGGCGGTCTCGCCACCGGCGTCCGCATCATCGCCGTCGCCACGGGACGGAGCTCCGCCGAGGAACTGCGCGCGACAGGTGCCCACGTCGTGATCCCCGACCTAACAGACATTATGGGCTTGTTGAAGCTGGTCACCGACAGCAACCCATAGGTGCGGGTCGCACGGGCACACGAAGCGCCAACCGGACCAGTCTCTCTGGAGCCGACAGCCTCGCACAGCCCCTCGCAGCGCTGTGACTGTCCAGCGAGTCCGCCGCCACAGCAGCAGGCGCAGGGGTCCCCTCAGCCGAGAGCCACAGGCGAGGGCGAGCATCGCCATCCAGGCCAGCAGGCCTAATGTGATCTGGACGATCTCCAGCCGACTCTGATTTTGCGCGGCGTTATGCAGGGGGCAGGTGGTGCAGGCTACGCGGATGCGGTCCGCGGCGCGGACCCGCTGGCGGTGTCGCAGCTCCATCTCAACGCACCGTGCGGCGGACCCGCCACTGTCATCGAGGTCTGAACCGCCTCCAAGGGTACGAGAGCCTCCAGTCCAGACGCCTCGATCGAGAGGCATCACGCCTCGCCGCCCCGGCGCCCCTCCTATCACCACGCCGCAGCCTCGACTCGGCCGGACTCCTCGCCTACGGGGACCTCAAGGCTCTGAGCGATCGACCGGACACCGCGTCAGCATGGCTCACGACCCCGGCTGCCAACCCTTGCAGGAAAACTTGTAATCTGGCAAACTTTAGAGACTTAAGGTGTCCAGTGATGATTGGAGATCGTTCGCGCTCATGCGCTCTATCGAGATAGACGACGAGGTGTTCGCGTTCCTGCAGAGCCAGTGCGAGCCGTTGGTGGACACACCTAACGACGTACTGCGGCGCCTGCTCCTCGGAGGCTCCGGCCGACTGCCGACAGCCACGGCGGAGCGTCGGCCCGGTGACTTGATGCCTTTCATCAGGGCAGGTCTGCTGAAGGCCGGGGACAAGCTGATCCACGTCCAGCCGCGCCGCGGCCTGACACACGAGGCCATGGTGACAGCGGACGGCTGGCTCAAGATCGAAGACGGCCGCGAGTTCTCCAAGCCTTCGCCCGCGCTCAAGGCGCAGACCGGAGTCGACATCAACGGCTACGGCAAGTACGTCCTCAAGGAATACCCCGAGGTCCATCTTCAGGACCTCCGTGAACAACTGCGAGGCGGGGCCTGATGGCGACGCATCTGATCATCATCGGCGACCGGGAGCCCCTGGCCTGGGTGCTGGAGAACGAGAGGATGGCCTTCCCCGCCGGGCGCACCACCGGACTCCCGGAGAAGTGACGAGATCCTCCTCTATACAACCAGAGGCTGATACCGGAACCCCAGCGCGACCGCGGGCGGATCATGGGCCTGGCAACCGTCACCTCCGAGGTGTCAGCGCTTCCGGACCCCGTGCCCTTCGGCGACCGGGACTTCCCTTCCGGATGCACCCTCAAGGTGCACGGACTCGCCCCGCGCCACGAGGGGGTGGTCCTCGCCGACCTCGTCCCTCATCTTCAGGTTTTCCCGAAGCTTGAGAGCTGGAGTGCCCGTATGCGCCGCGCGTCGTTGAGGCTGCCGGAACCGGACGCCGATCTGCTGCGCCAGGAGCTTCAGCCGATCCTCCGGCCCCGCAGGTCGGTTCTCGGCCAGTACGCGATCTGATCTGGCCGCTCGGCTCCCTGACCTGCTCCGGTCCCGGCAGCGAAGCGGATCTCCCGCCGTAGACTGGCCGACAAGCTGTGTGCGCCGTCGGCCGGACGCGGCCCTCCCGAGCGTCCCGACTCCTCCAGAGCCGCACGCACTGCCGACGAAACCGAGGTCCAGCGTTCGACACGGGTGGGGGGCACGAGCCATGTACGAGCTGAACGATGAGAAGGACCCGGTGGTACTGGGCCCGTTCGAACTGCTCGCCGTGCTCGGACAGGGCGGGATGGGCCGTACGTATCTCGGGCGCAGGCTCCCGCTGCAGAACCTCGGTCCCGAGCTGGAGACGGGATACCACCTGACCGAGTTCAGGGAGTCGGCTCATCCGACCCTGGCGGCAGTCAAGGTGATCAAGCCGTCGAAGCTGCGAGACAGTTCCGAGCACTCCGAAGCGGAAGCCCGGGCGCGGTTCGCACAAGAGATTGAGACGATGCGTACGGTAGCCAGTGCGCGGGTCCCGGGGCTGCTCGGCGCCGATGCCGAGGCCGAGCAGCCCTGGTTGGCCATGGATTATGTCCACGGGCCGACCCTCCACAAGCTCGTCCACGCCTGCGGTCCCCTGCCCGTGGGCCCGTACGGTGCGCTCGGCCTCGCCTTGGTGGACGCTCTGCGAGCCATCCACGCCGCCAAACTGCTGCACCGGGATCTCAAGCCGGGCAACATCGCTCTCGGGCCCGACGGCCCCGTCGTACTCGACTTCGGTCTCGCCGTCCTCACCGAGCGGGACAGCGACGCGGCTCTCACCAAGACGGGTGTCGGCTTCGGTACCCCGTCCTACATGTCGCTGGAGCAGGCGACCGACGCCAAGCACGTCGAGGAGCCGGCAGACATCTACTCGCTGGGGGCGGTGCTGTTCTTCGCGGCCGCCAAGCGGCCGCCGTACCCCTTTGCCCCCTTGCTCACCGCACCAAAGTGGGACGGCATGTACGCGCCGTACCTGCCGCTGCTGGGCCGGATTCTGGTGCAGGTGGCGGCACAGCGGCCGTCGCTCGACGAGATCGAGAGCGACCTACGCCAGTTGCTCGCCGGTCACGGGCTGACGGAAGAAGCCGCCGCGGACCAGCTGCGAGTCCTCGTGACGGAATCCGGACTGATCCCCGAGCTCCCCGCGAACGCTCTTTCCGACCTGGCGGACCCTGAGGTCCAGCAAGCGGCGCAGCAGGCCGTCGACCAGGGGGCCGCTCCGGACAGTCCGTGGGCACCCGACCTGTTCGACGAGTTCCTGGAGGCCGAAGCGCAGAACCTGGAACCCCTGGACGTGGCGGCCGAGCCCGCGCCCAACCCCGCCGGGTATGTCCCAACCGTGGTGGACCCCGGTGCGCACCACGTTCCGGGGCCCGCCGCACCGGTCCCCGCGCAGCCCACCGTGACCAGCTACCGCCTCGCGCCGCCGGAGCCCCCCGCGACGCCCGAAGCCGCCGTGACTCCGCCCGTAGCCCTGCGGGCTGCCGAACGGCTGCGGAAGGCATACGCCCACAGCGGGCGCCTCTGAGCTGTCGCGGCATGGGTCTTGACTCGGGCCGGCGACAGCAGCTTGCAGATCCCGGATCGCGAGGACCTTTGTCCGTTTAGGCTTCGACAGGGGCCCGCGCTGTCCCCTTCACCGGTAGAAACAGAACCTAGTGCGCCCGGGCCGGGCGTGCGTCCCACCGTCCTGTCGAAAGGAACCGCCCGCCATGCCCAACGCAGCGTCCGACCTCCTCTCGGGCCCGCCCCCGGCGGGCACGGTGATCGAGGTACGGGACGAGGAGTGGCTGGTCACCAACAGCGACGAGGTCCGCCCCGGCGAATTCCTGATCGAGGCGACCGGCGCATCCGAGCTGGTCCGCGGGCACCGGGCGCGCTTCCTCACCTCGCTCGACGGCATGCCCCGCGTTCTCCGCCCCGAGAACACCCGGCTCGTCCACGACACGTCCGACGGGTACCGACTCAGCCGGCTCTTCCTGGAGGCGGTGCTGCGCAAAACCCCGCTTCCCCAGATCGAGCGCCGTCTCGCGCTCACCGAGGGCTTTCTGCTCGATCGCATGGACTACCAGCTGCGGCCCGCCGAAAAGGCCCTCGCCAACCCGCTGCGGCCGCGCCTGCTGATCGGTGATGTCGTCGGCCTCGGCAAGACCCTGGAGATCGGGATCCTGCTCGGTGAGCTGATCCGTCGGGGCCGCGGCGAGCGCATTCTCGTGGTCACGCCGGCGCCGGTGCTCGAGCAGTTCCAGCACGAGATGTGGACCCGCTTCTCGCTGCCCCTCGTCCGTCTGGACAGTATGGGAATCTCCAGGATCGAGCGGAAGATCCCGGTCGGCCGGAACCCGTTCACGTACTACAAGCGCGTCATCATCTCGATGGACACCCTGAAAAACGCCAAGCGCTACGGTGCCTGGCTCCAGGGCGTCGATTGGGACGCCGTCGTGATCGACGAGTCCCACAACCTGATCAACCGTGGCAGCGACCGCCGCATCCTGGCCGAGCTGCTCGCGAAGCAGACCGACGCACTGATCCTCGCGAGCGCCACCCCGCACAACGGTGTGATGCGGGACTTCACCGGCCTGGTCCGGCTCCTGGACCCGATGGCCGTCAAGCACGAGCAGAACCCCAAGGCATCCGAGCTACACCACCTCATGTTGCGCCGTACCAAGGTGAGCACGGAAGTGGCCAAGGCGCTGGAAGGCTCGTGGGCGCCTCGCGGCGAGTCGAAGCCGATCCCCTGTGTGGCGGGCGAGCTGGAGGAGCGCGTCTTCGCCGAGCTGACCGAGAATTGGCTGAGGAATCCTGACCCGCACGAGGCCGATCGCCTCTTCCCTTACGTGCTGCTGAAGTCCTTCCTGTCCTCTCACCGCGCGCTGTTCGTGACAGCCCGCAAGAAACTGGCCAGCCTCGGCCACGCCCTTCCGGAAGGGCACAAGAACGTCACCGATCCGCCGCTGACCATCGCGGAGGCGCACTCGGCAATGCCGGAGGTCACCTCATTGCTCCGGCTCACGGAACTCGCCCGCGAGATCGATCAGGCATCGGCGGCTGGAGCCGTGACCACGGCCAAGCTCGCCGCTCTCGTCTCCTATCTCCGCCAGATCAAGGTCGGACCGGGTAGCTCAACCCGCGCGGTCGTGTTCTCTGAACGCCGCGAGACCCTTAACTGGCTTGGGTCGGTACTGCCTGCGCTGTTGGGCTGGAAGAAGCCCAAGGACGGTGAAGCCGCCGTCAAAGTGATGCACAGCGAGGTCTCCGATACGGTGCAAATGGACTACGTAGACGAGTTCGCGCGGGCCGGCAGCGACGTGCGACTGCTGCTCACCGGCGACGGCGCCTCCGAAGGCGTCAACCTTCACCGGCAGTGCCACCACCTCGTTCACTGGGATCTGCCGTGGAGCCTGATCCGGGTCGAGCAGCGCAACGGCCGTATCGACCGCTACGGGCAGACCGAGAACCCCGAGTTCCGAGCGCTGATCCTGCGGAGCGAGGTCGAGGGCGCCCTGGACGACCGGACGGTCGCGGAGAAAGTCCTCGCTCGCGAGGCGCGGGTCCACGAGGTGCTGGGTGCGGTGGAGGCTGCTACGAAGGAGGACGATTGGGGCAAGGAGGAACGCCGGGTGATGGAGGCGCTGCTCCGCGACGCTCCTCCCGAGGACGCGGTCGCCGACCTCCAGGCCGTCGATGTGGACGCGCTCGCCGAAAGCGGCGGTCTGTCCGCCGACTTCCCCGTGGCCCGCCAGACGATGAGCGAGTTCGGTACCGGCCTGGCCCCGGTGGAAGCAAAGGCCGACGTCTCCGGCTCCGACGCCGACTTCGATTTCGACCTAGACGTGGACCTGGACGACTACGGGTCCGATGCTCTGGAAGAACCCAACCCTGTGCAGGACGGTCCCACCTCGACCACGGAAGATTCCGATATCCCGACCGTGGACGAGCTGCGCCTGTTCGACCCCGCCCCAGAGCGGAATCGCCTCTTGTACGTACGCACGGGTCTGGACGAACTGGCCAAGCTGGAGTCGTTCCACCTCAACACCGTCTTCACCGGCACTGACCTCAGCTTCGACACTCCCGAAGACCTGGCCGACCGGCTCGACGTGCTGCCACCCGGCTATCTGCGCGATCAGAACATCGCCCGCCGGATGAAGCTGACCTTCAGCCGCGAGGACGCGGCTGATTCACTCAAGAGGGCCCGCGAGGACTCCGATTCGTCCTCGCTATGGCCGGACGCCCACTACGTCGGCGAACTCCACCCGGTGGTCGAGTGGATCAGCGACAAGGTACTCGTCCAGCTCGGTCGCCAGCAGGCCCAGGTCCTCCAGGTCGATCCCCGGGTCGCACCCGTGCCGGTGGTCCTCACCCAGGGCGTGTGGTCCAACGCCGAGGGGCGGCCGACCCTCGTCGCATGGCTCGCGATCGACCGCCTCAACGAGCCGGAGCCCCGGGTACGGGAACTCACCCCGGAGCTTCTCGTCGAACTGGGCATCGGACCAGACATGCCCGACCACTACGCCCCGGGCCCCCTGGAGGACCTTCAGCTGCTGGTCCCCAAGGCCGTGGCCGAGACCCGGCGGACGCTTGACGGTCTGCGGGAAATCGCCGACAGGGAGGTCGACGCCCCGCTGCGCGCGTACGAGAAGCAAGTCGGCGACTGGCGGCAGGAGCTGCTCCCGGGGTTCACCCGTTCCACCCGCGACGAAGCGGCGGACCGCCTGGCCGAGGCCGCCGCCCAGCTGCGGACCTCAGGCGACCCGATGGTCCGGGTCCTGGCCGTACTGGAGCCCGGCGCATGAGTCCCCGCCCCCTCGACCGCACCCCCATGAACAGTGAGCAGGAGCAGCAGGCGTGACGTTCGACTCCCTGATCAACGAACGCGAATACTTCCCGTCCTTCTATCTGGACGACATCCTGCCGAAGCAGCTCACGAGCGGCCCCCTCAAGGCGTGGTCGGCCCTTGAGCGCCAGGGCCGGGCCACGCCCCGGCAGAATTTGCGCGACCTGACCCGCCCCTACATGGACGTACGGGCGGTACTCGGCCCGGAAGCCGAGAAGTACAACGCGCTGCCGTACGCGCCGGCCGTCGCTGCGCAGGAGGCGGCCGCCATCGCGCTGAAGGCCGCGGGCCCGGACACGGAACCGCCCGCCTTCCAGCCAGCGCCGTCGGAAGCCGAAGCCGACACCACACCCGAGGGCGAGTGGCGAGCCGCGCTGGCCGGGTGGCACGAACGCCTACTGAAGGCCCTGGGCTTCACCCCGAGGCCGGGGCACTTCACCGCCCACACCCCGACCGGCCCAGTGGCCGTGCCCGTGGCCCACTCGGAGGCCGGTGTCCTCGTCCTGACCGGTGGTTTCGCGGAGGACCTGGACGCCACCCGGGGCGACGGGCACGCGAACCTCCTTCCCGCCCCGGTCCGTCTCTCGGCCTCGAAGACGCTGACGACCGTCCGCGAGCTGGCCTCATGGGTGCTGAACGCGGAGAACGCCCCGCGCTACGCACTGCTCCTCTTCGGCGGCATGGTGATCCTCGCCGACCGGCAGGCATTCTCCCGTGGCCGCTATCTGGCGGTGAACCTGGACACCGCCCTGCCTCGCAAGGCAGCGAAGGGGACTAAAGCCAACGAGATCGACCTGATCGCGGCGATCTTCGCGGCCTCATCCCTACGGCCCGGCGAGGACGGCTCGGACGACGAGATCGCCAAGCTCGTCGCCGAGTCCCGGGACCACTCGGTGGGCGTGACCGCCGAACTCCGGGTCGGGCTCCAGAAGTCCGTCCAGCTCATCGCCAACGAGGTGCTGCGCCGAGCCCGCGAGGAGTCCGGAGTCCACCCCGAGGACCTGCCGGAATGGCTGCCCGACACCCTGAAGGAGCCCGGCGACCTGCCGCGCCTCCTGACCGAGGAGTCGCTGCGCTACCTGTACCGGATCCTGTTCCTGCTGTACGCGGAGGCCCGGCCGGAACTCGACATCCTGCCGGTGAAGAGCGAGGAGTACGCGACCGGGTACAGCGTGGCCCGGCTGCGCGAGCTCGTCGTCCAGGACAAGCTCGGCAGCGCGTCCCGGGACCGGTTCCACTTCCACGAGTCGCTGGCCCTGCTCTTCAAGAAGGTGTTCACCGGCCACCCGGTGGCGAACACGGTCACCGACCGCAGCGCGCCAGTCGAGGAGGCGCCCGAGCTGACCGAGGACGACGGCCACGAGAGCGTACGCATCGAGGCGCTGCGCTCCCGGCTCTTCGACCCCGAGTCGATAAGGCTCGTCGGAAAGCGGATCGACTACCCGGAACCGACCCGCCCCGACGGCTCGCCGGCCCCGGCGAGCCCCCTGGACCTGCGGCTGCGCAACAAGGTGCTGCACCAGGTCCTTCGCCACCTGACGCTGGTCGAGGGCCGGGGGAAGGGCCGAGGCGGGTTCATCAGCTACGCCAACCTCAGCATCAACCACCTGGGCGCGGTGTACGAGGGCCTGATGTCGTACACCGGTTTCATCGCCACCGAGCCGATGTACGAGGTCGCCAAGGGCGGCAACCCGGAGGGCGGGTCCTGGCTGATCACGACCGACCAGGTGCGGAGTGGGCTGTACTCGGACGCGCCGGGCGACAGCGTGTTCGTCAAGGAGGACAGCGTCAACCCGGAGACTGGCGAACCGGATTCGGTGGTCCACCCGGTCGGCTCGTACGTGTACCGGCTGGCCGGTCGGGACCGGCAGACGAGCGCCTCCTACTACACGCCGGAATCCCTGACCCAGGCGACGGTCGAGCAGACGCTCCGGTTCCGGCTGGACGACGAGGGCCGCGTGGACCCGCGCGAACCGGAGAAGTCGGACGTCACAGCGGCGGAGGTGCTGCGCTGGCGGGTGTGCGAGCCTGCGCTCGGCTCCGGCGCGTTCCTGAACGAGGCGGTCAACCAGCTGGCCGAGCTGTACCTGAAGCTGGCGCAGCACGAGCGGGGCGAACAGATCGACCCGGAGGAGTACCCGCGCGAACTGCAGAAGGCCAAGGCGTACATCGCCCTGCACAACGCGTACGGCGTCGACCTCAACAAGACGGCGGTGGAGCTGGCGGAGATCTCGCTGTGGCTCAACACCATGTACCCCGGCATGCGGGCCCCCTGGTACGGCCTGCATCTGCACCGCGGTAACTCACTGATCGGGGCGGCGCGGAAGGTATACCCGGGTCAGTCACTGGATAAGGGCGGCTGGCTGAAGACCTCCGACCAGCAGGCGCCCAAGGCTGTCCCCTTGACCGAGAAGCTGACGGGCACCGGCGTCCACCGGCCGGTGCACCAGTTCCTGTTGCCAGCCCTGGGCTGGGGCTCGGTCTTCGACTCGGTGTCGGTGCGGAAGAGCACTGGACAGAGCGTGGTGGCCGGGGCGGTGGCCGACTGGCTCGACCCTCAGCTCATCGAGGCGATGAAGAAGTGGCGTTCGGGCATCCGCCGGGCACCGAGGGGCGAGAAGAAGTCGTCTCCGTCGGAGAAGGCCCCGACGCCCCAGGCCACTGCGCTGAAGAGGGAGGCACGCACCGGGCAGGGTGCGCTCGACCTGGGCCTGGAGATCTGGGAGCAGTCGGGGTTCGACTTCTCGGCGGAGCCGCCAGCCGAGGCCCCGGCGCTGGCTCCCGCCAAGCGCGCGACCCAGGCGCGACCCGGCGTAGACGCCAGTTCGGACGACGGTTCCTACGGGCAGGCAGGGCGCCTGCGGGCCCTCGCCGAGCGGGTGGAGTACCTGTGGGACCTGGTCAAGCTACGGCTTAAGCTATCGGAACAGGAGATCTCTCGTGACATCCCGGTGTGGGGTGCGGAGAGTCGTGGGGAGCGGTCTGCCCCGGTTATGGACCGGGAGGCCGTCCGTCAGGCCCTCCAGGTGGAGGGCAGCCCGTACTGGCGGCTCAAGCAGGTCATGGACGCGTGGTGCGCGCTGTGGTTCTGGCCGCTGGAGGAGGTCTCGCTCCTCGACGGCACGGCACCGGACTACTTCGACGGCCCGCAGGACCTCAAGAAGCTCAGCAAGGGCAGCCTCGACCGTAAGGTGGCGCTGCGGAACCTAGACGAGTGGATCGAGTTCGCGGAGTCGGTCGTCGGTCGGGTGGATGTGGAGCCGGGGAAGGACACTGGCTCGCTGTTCGAGATCCCGAAGGTCAATGGCCTTAAGGGACTGGATAAGTTCGAAGAGGCCCTCGACGAGAAGATGACTGAGATCTCGGGCTGGGTGGACTTCGCGAACCTGGGTCATCTTTTCCCGTGGCACGGGACGGCGGTCCGGATCGCGAAGGAGCGGGGATTCTTCCACTGGGAGCTGAACTTCGCGCATGTGTTTGCGGGGGGTGGGTTCGACCTGATGGTAGGGAATCCGCCGTGGGTCAAGCAGGAGTGGAAGGAGAGCGGGGTTCTCGCGGAGTTCGAGCCGTGGTTCGAGCTGGCGGAGAAGCCGAGCAATGAGGCGTGGGCGGAGCGCAAGGCGGCGGTGCTGGGTGGGGCCGTGGCACGATCAGCGTTCATGGGTGAGCTGGCGGACTCGGCAGCGATGTCGGGGTACTTGGCCTCGGTGGACACCTATTGCGAGCTAGTGGGGACACAGCCTGACTTGTATCGGGCATTCATGCTGCTGTCGTGGCGGGCAATTGGTGCTCGGGGAGTGGCGGGGCTGATTCATCCTGCCACGCACCTCACCGGCGCCAAGGAAGGGATGCTCCGACGCACGGCCTACCACCACCTGAGGTTGCACGCCGACTTCGCTAATGAGCTCCGGCTCTTTGCGCCTCCCGTCCACCACAGCACACACTTCAGCATCAACGTCTACGGACGCCAGAGTCCGGTCCACTTCGAGCACGTTAGCTGGTTGTTTCACCCAGCGACGCTCGCGCAGTCTGTACAACACGACGGCTCTGGAGATGCACCTGGCATTGTCCGAGTGGACCAGGACTCGTGGGATGTACGCCCGCACCTTTCTCGCATCTCTGTTGTCACTCAACAAGAATTGTCAGCATGGCACGCCCTGGCAGGCGATAGCGGATCCCCTACGGAACAGGCAAAGGCCCTATTCCCTGTCACACGTTCCGAAGAGTCCGCTATTTACGCTCTCGCCAAGTGGCCCCACCGGCTAGCTTCGCTGCGCCCACGTATTAGCCCTGGCTTCCACGAGAAGAACGACCGGACGGCTGGCTACTTCACGTGGGGCTCTGGCTCTGCGACATCCTGGCACGATGTAATCCTTCAGCCTCGATTCTTCAGCCTTGCTACGCCGTTTACCGCGCAACCAATCCCAGATGCGCGGGTAGCTGCCGACATGGAACCGTGGGCACACTCGGACCTCGCACCCAACGCTGTGCCGCGCACCCACTACCGACCAACCAGTAACCGAAAGAAATACAGCCACGGACTCCGCAAGCGCGAGTGGCTCGATTACAAGCTTCTCCACTCATTGCGCACCGACGAACTGGCAGCATCGGTCGCAGCCGCCTTCGCTGCTGAAGAAAATGCATCCACGGCAGCGGACGTTGATGGGGTGCTTCACGATTGGGCCACTCGGCCATGGACGTCCTTCTATCGCATGGTATGGCGGCGTAGGACTCCTTCCGACTATGCCAGATCGCTTACGCCAGCCTTGGTACCTCCCGGACCATCTCACGTCGATCAAGTACATAGCCTGATCGCCCGAGACAACCTCACAACCGTGCAAGTGGCAGGCTTCTGGTCATCCCTACCCCTGGAGTATTTTCTTCGCATCACAGAGCGTGGAGACCTACGTGTGGGCGAAGCTGAGGCCATGCCAGCGCCTACCGCGGGACACCCGCTCGCCGAAGCGCTCACGTTGCGTACCATCCGGCTGAACTGCCAGACAGCGGCATACGGACACCTGTGGGCTGAGCTCTATACACACGCTTGGAGCCAGGACTCATGGGCGACCCTTTGGCCCGGCGTCGCCCCCCTTACAGACGGTGTCAGCCCAGCATGGCACTTCAATAGCCCGCTGCGATCCGAACTTTCTCGTCGCGCTGCGTTGGTTGAAATCGATGCCCTCGTGTCCGTATGGCTGGGCATCAGCGCCGATCAACTAGTGGCGATGTACCGGGCCCGGTTCTCCGCCATGCAGAAGCAAGAGGAACGTATGTGGTTCGATGCGTCGGGGAGGCGCATCGCTAAAAGCCATCAGGTGCACGGGTACGGTCAACCGAAGGACGCCTGGCAGCAGCTCAGTTCGCATGCGGACTTCCCGCTCGAAGCCAACCTCCCGGACGGATACGAGGGGCCGCTCTACCGGGCAGATAGGGTGAAGGAGATGCGGGTCGCGCACGCAGAGTTCACACGGCGGATGCGGGCCGTCGGCTGGGAGCCCGGGGACACGGAGCCTCCGGGATCCGCACAGCAGTAGGCCGGGCGCCGAAACCCGCGCGGTTGCGGGCACCGTCCGCCCCGCCTCCCCTCAGGGGCGGGACGGACGGCCGAGCTGCGGAACGGATAATTGCCGTCGGCCCGCTCAGCAAGGCTCCTTGATCGCCCCCGAGCCCACAGAGCAGCCTGAACTCGCTACTGCACCGGACCAGCGCGAAGGTCACGGTCCGGGATCAGAACTCGATGGGGTAGTTGTCGGCTCTGATCACGCGGGCGAGGTAGAACCCGCGCTCTCCCTTGGCTGTGGCGCTCTCGTGGATCTCTATGAGTCCGAATCCGCGCGGCATGGTCGAGACGTACGTTCTGGGCCTCACGCCCCCTCTCACCAGCCCCTCCCGTCCGAATCCGACCCCGCTGTCGGACCCCACACGTAAAGTGGTCCAGATCGGGGGCGAAGCTATCACCCACGATCGGTGACACGAGTCCGGGGCAGTACCGGAGCAGGACGTAACGGGGAGGGCCGGCGGGCGCCATGAGACCCACACTCGCCGCGCAGGCACTGCGCGACACCACGGTCGAGTATCTGACCACCACGTTCGCGCTGGCCGAGCCCGCCACCCAGAATGCGCTCACCGACTTCCTCACCGACCCAGCCAACGGGCTGTTCCGTGGGCCTTACCTCCGGATCCGTCGCCCGTTCCGAGCCGCCGAGAACGGATGGCAGCAGCACCTCGACTGGTGGAAGAGCGATTTCTGGCCGTACGCGCACCAGGCTGAGGCGTTCGCCCGGCTCACCACCAAGGGCGGCCACACCCCGCAGCCCACGCTCGTCACTACCGGCACTGGCTCCGGCAAGACAGAGTCCTTCCTCATCCCTGTCATCGACCACTGCCGTCGCGCCAAGGCGGCCGGCAAGCACGGGATCAAGGCCGTACTGCTCTACCCGATGAACGCCCTGGCCGGCGACCAAGCCGACCGGATCGGCAAGCTGCTGCGCGACGAGCGCCTGGAGGACGTGACCGCCGGGCTCTACATCGGTGAGGCGAGCTCCACAAAGAACGGTTCCCCATACGGGCGGGTCGCGGTGGACCGGGCCGAGATCCGGCGGAATCCGCCGGACATCCTGATCACGAACTACAAGATGCTGGATCTGCTGCTCCAGCGGCAGCAGGACGCCCCGCTGTGGGCCGACGCCGATCTCGCGTACATCGTGATCGACGAGTTCCACACCTACGACGGTGCCCAGGGCACGGACGTCGCCATGCTTCTGCGGCGCCTCGGCGCGGTCGTCGGGGCCGCTGAGGAAGGCCGCCCGCTGGGCTCGATCTGCCCGGTGGCCACCTCAGCGACCCTCGGCGAGTCGCCTGTACGCGACCGACAGGACCAGGGCGGCGCGGGCGGTCCCCGCGCGATGCTGGACGTGGCCTCGCAAGTGTTCGGCGTGCGGTTCCCGGACGACTCGGTGGTCGGGGAGGACCGGCGGGACCTGAACTCCTTCCTCTCCCCCGTCGACCTGACGCTGCCGCTGCCCTCCCCCGACGATCTCGTGGCCCTTCCCGATCCCGCCGCCGGTGACGGCGGGCTCGACGCCGTCGCCCACGCGGTGCTCGGCTGCGACACCTCCGACGCACGCGAGATGGGGCGCCGCCTCCTCGCGCACCCGATCACCCACGATCTACTGACCGCCGACGTGGACCAACCGCTCACCGCCGAGGAGATCCTGGCCGCCTTCCCCACCAGCTCCGCTTGGCGCGTGACGGCGGCCCAGGACCCAGAGGCCGCCACAGAGGCGCTGGCCCGGTTCATCGCACTGATCTCGGTGGCCCGCGACCCAGGAGCGCCCGACGATCAGGAACGGCCCCTGCTGCTCGTCGAGACACACCTGTGGGTGCGCTCGCTCTCTCGCGTCCTGCGGTTCGTCTCACCGAAGCCCGTCTTCTCCTGGACGGACGCCGACCAGGCCGCCACCGCCGCCGTCGCCTCGGCCGCGCAAGAGGAGCGGCGCCGGGCCGTGGCGCGGGCCGGGCGGCTGCCGTCCGCGTACTGCCGGCACTGCGGGCGGTCAGGCTGGAGCGCCATCAGCCCCGAGCGGAACCCGAACTCGCTAGTCACCGCGCCCGACGACATCTACCGGCTCAGCGCGGGCGGCGGCACCGGCAAGGCCCGCGTACGGGCTCTCATCGCGGCGACTCCCACCGAGGCGGCCGAGCAGGCGCGGCAGGCACTCGCCCGGAGCATGCGGCGCGGGCGGCGGGCGGCGACCCGTGAGGCGACCGTGCTGGTCCTCGAGGACAGCGGGGAGGCGCTGCGCCGGATCGACCCCGACGAGGTGTTCCGCGCCGACGGCTCGATCGCCGAGGCGCCGGAGAACGGGGTGTTCGTCAAGACGTGGTTCGACAACGCCGACCGGGACGAGTACGCGAAGCAGGACCGATGCCCGGCATGCGGGCAGGCGCAGGGCATCCGCTTCCTCGGTGCCGGTGTGGCCCCGCTCGCCTCAGTGGCCGTCACGCAGCTGTTCACCGGCGGGGAACTACCGAAGGAGGACGCGGAGGGCAACGACCGGCGCAAGACCCTCATCTTCAACGACTCTGTGCAGGACGCGGCCCACCGGGCCGGGTTCGTGGCATCGCGGGCCTGGAAGTTCTCGTTGCGGGCGCTCGTCCAGGAGCAGTTGACGGAGCGCTCGGCGGAGGAAACGGGCTTCGCCGAGAACGGCGTACCGCTCAACGAGCTGATCGCCTCGCTGGTCAAGCGGGCCTCCGTGGACAAGGAGAAGCTGCTGGCCTCGGTTGTGCCGCCAGACCTGCACGACGTGGACCGGGTGAAGCGGCTCCTGGCCGGCAAGAAGCGGCTGCCCAAGGGGACGTGGGACCTGGTCGGTGAGCGGTTGGCGTTCAACACCCTGCTGGAGTTCGGGCTGGACTCGCGGCTGGGCCGGACCCTGGAGCTCACACGCACGGTGGCGGCCGAGGTGTTCCTGCCGGACCCAGAACGCGCGGCGCGACTCGCCGAAGGGCTGTACGAGGAGCACCTACGGCGGCAACTGCCGGTGGAACCCGAGGAGGCGGGAGAAGGCGAGGAGGCAGTCGAAGAGGCCGCACAGCCGGTCCTGCCCGCGTCCGGGCCGGACCGGCTACGGCGCTTCGAGGGGTTCGTGCGCGGACTCCTAGAACACGTGCGGATCAGCGGCGGCATTCGGCACGCCTGGCTGGACGGGTTCATCGACGCCGAGGGGCGCAACCGGTACACGGTCTGGGGCGGGCGCCCCGAGGGTATGCAGGCCTTCGGCCGTAACTCGGAGGCGCCGGCCTTCGTCCTGGTCGGGTCACGCTCAGGCAGGACGGATTTCGAGCGGGTCGACACCAGGGAGAGCTGGTACACCGACTTCGCCGAACGCTGTCTGGGCATGGACCGGGCCCTCGCCGCCGGCTACCTGGCCGAACTGCTGCCGCGGCTGGCGGACGGCGAGGTCGGCGCCCTGGCCTACCGGCGTACCGGGGAGGACAAGGGCGGCGGCAGCGGCAAGGGGCACGGGGTCTACGGGCTCACTCCCGGGCACATCCGGGTGCGGCCGCTGACCGACGAGCAGACGGCGCACGCGGCGCTGGCCTGTCCGGAGTGCGGCTGGACGCAGACTGTGCCGCCGGAGCGGGTCGGGGTGTGGCAGGGTCTGGCCTGTCCGCTCAAGGGTTGCGCGGGGCAGCTGGCGGTGCCCTCCCTTCAGGCTCCCGGCCGGGCCGGGCGGGACTACCGGTTGGACTACTACCGGCGGCTGTACCGGGAGGCGGGGCCGTACAGCGTGGTCGCCGCTGAGCACACCGGCGTACTCAGCCGCAAGGAGCGCGAGGAGGTCGAGAAGGGCTTCCGGCAAGGTGTCCGGCACACCGACCCGAATGTGCTCTCCTGTACGCCCACTCTGGAACTCGGCATCGATATAGGCCAGTTGGAGGCGGTCGTCCTGGCCTCGCTGCCGCCAAGCACGGCCGGATACGTCCAGCGGGTTGGCCGGGCGGGCCGGTCGACGGGAAACGCGCTGTTGGTGTCGCTGGCCGACACCAGCCCGCGCGCTCTGTATCACCTGTCCGAGCCGCGGCAGCTGATCGCGGGGCGGATCCTGCCCCCCGGCTGCTTCCTGTCGGCGGGCGAGCTGCTGCGCCGCCAGTTCGTCGCTCATCTCGTCGACTTGGCCGCGCGCGGCCGACTGGAGGGCGTGATCCCACTGCCCGACCGGGTGACGGCCCTGTTCGGGAGGGTCGGCTGGCTGCGGCGGTTCGCGCAGGCTGTGACCGGGCGCAGGGACTTGGTCGAAGAGTTTCTGAAGCTGTTCCCCGAGATCGACGGAGTGCCGGACTCGGGCGTCTCCCGGGATGCCCGTGCCGCCCTGCATCGCTATGCCGCGGGGAAGCTGGCCGACGCCCTGCGGGACGCTGAGGAGGCGTGGGAGGCGGAGCGCGCCGAACTCGTGGACCGCCGCGCCCTGATCAACGAGGCGGCGGAGGCACTGCACGAGAACGTGGAGGACGAAGCGAGGGAGAAGCGAAACCTCGCCCGGGAGGCGGCAGCCGTCGCCAAACAGCAGCAGGAGTTCGCGCAGGCGGGGGCACAGGCCTTCCTCGTCGAATGGGGCCTGCTGCCCAACTACAGCCTGGTGGAGGACGGCGTTCGGCTGGAGGCCTCACTGACCCGCAAGGAGCCCGCCCGGCGCGCCCGCGGTGCCGACGCGGACGAGGTACCCGCGTCGCAGTGGCGCACCGAGACCCGGACGTACAAGCGGCCCTCCGAGTCGGCGCTCACCGAGCTGGCACCCGGGAATTCGTACTACGTCCTCGGCTACCACCACACGATCGACGGCTTCGATCTCGGGCCGCGCCCCAAGGAGGACGAGGAGGACCCGCGTTCGACTGTGGTCGCCTGGCGGGTCTGCCGAGAGTGCGGATACGTCCGTACGAGGAACGCTGAGACCGACACCTCTGCCTGCCCCCGCTGTGCTGGACCCGGCATCGGCGGCCGTGCCGCACTGCACCACGTGATCGTCCCGCACAAGGTCACCTCCCGGGACAAACGGGACGACGCCCGGATCATCGACGACCACGACTCGCGCAACCGGCGCTACTACTCGACGGCCACGGCGGTGGACATCGATCCGGCTGCGATCAAGGAGAGCTGGCGGCACTCGGGTGCCACTTTCGGCGTCGACCACGTGCGCGAGGCGGTCATCAGGAGGTTCAATCTCGGGCCCGCCAAGCTGAGCCGCCGCCCGGACACTTATTTCGCCGGCGCCGAGGTCACCATCACGCCCTTTGTGCTCTGTCCGCTGTGCGGCGGCGCCACCGACCGCGAGCCCGGACACGCTCCCGTGCAGGAGGAGCTGTCCGAATCTCTTGCCGGGCGCCCGGAGTTGGCCCACCACCGGCCCTGGTGTCCCACACGACGCCGCGGCCGGTCCGTCCACGCACAGGACCGGCGGGTGATCACCGCCACCGAGCACCACACCGAGGCGCTGCGCATCCTGCTCCCCGCCGCGACCCTGCACGTGCCGGAACGACTGGCCTCTTTCTCCGCCGCCCTGCACCTTGGGCTCGCGCTGCGCTACGGCGGGGATCCGGCGCACATCCGGTCCACCCCCAGCACGGAGCCGGACCGCGAGAGCGGGCTGACCCGCAACTACCTGGTGCTCTACGACTCGCTGCCCGGCGGCACGGGATATCTCCAGCGGCTCGTCGAGGGTGTGGGCGAGGAGTTCCGGGCGGTGCTGGCGGCTGCCCAGGAGTATCTGCGCGACTGCCCGTGCAGGGACGGGTCTCGCCGCGCGTGCCACCTGTGCCTGCTGGGGTACGCGCCGGAGCGCGAGTACGGGCTCCTCGACCTCCGGGAGGCACTGTGGATGCTCGACGACGTGCTCGGCGAGGACGGCCGCAGCCGGTGGGCCGTCAAGCCCGTCGGCAAGGGTCGGGCGGGCCGCGCTGAGGCTGAGGAGGAGGACCGGCGCCGCTTCGCCCGGCAGGCGCAGAGCGACCTTGAGCGGCGCTTCATCGACTGCCTCGACCGATGGCTCGCCGATCCCGCCAACCAGGCGGAAGTGGAACACGAGGAGACTCCGACCGGCCGCCAGGGCAAGCAGTTCACGCTACGCCGGCGGGACGGCTCGCCGATCCGCTGGGAGTCTGTGGCGCAGAAGCCGCTGTATGCGCAGGGCACCGTGCCGGATCTGCTGCTGCGCCCCGTCGCGGGTGAGACCACCTCGGACGGCGCGCCGCCCATGCCGGTAGCCATCTACCTGGACGGCTACCGGTGGCACGCCTCCGCGGCGACGAATCGGATCTCGGGGGACGCCGCCAAGCGGGCCCGGTTGCGTGCCGACGGCACGCTGGTCTGGCAGATCACCTGGGACGACGTCATGACCTGGGAGAAGGAGCTGCGAGCCCGGGCGGGGCGGGGTACGGCGGCGGACGGGGATGAGGCCGCGCAGGTACTCACTCCTGCCCTCGCCGGCCCGTGGGCGCAGGCCGCGTGGCCGCCGTACGCCGTCGAGGGCGATGTCACGCCGGGCGGTCGGGCCCGGGCGCGCTGGGCACAGCAGCGGCAGGATCCGGCCGAGATCGACCGACTGTTCGCCGGTGCCATCCCTGCCCTGCTCGCCTTCCTCGCTGACCCGGATCTCCGACGCTGGCACGCGATGGCCAGGCTCTGTGTCGGGGGTCTGCTCCAGCTGGCGAAGCGGGAGGAGGTCGTCGACGCCTCCCCCGTGGCCGCCGTGCCGTGGATCGAGGCGACGCTGCGAGGTGATGCCCGGCCCCCGGTCAGCGGTCAGGGGCTGAAGCTCTATCCCGTGCGTGACGCCTCTGGTTTGCCTCTGGCGTTGATCGGCGACCCCCGGGTGAAACCTCAGGGGCTGAGCGCGCTGGCCGTGCTCGACGATCGTGCCGAGGCCGTCGCAGGTGACAGCGCCATGCACCGGCGATGCTGGAAGGCGTGGCTGTGCTGGGGGAACGTGCTCCAATTCCTGGATCCGACCGGGACGGGCCGGGCCGATGGTCTCCAACTCGCCCGCAGTGAGCTGGACTCCTTCGACGCAGGACTGCTGGCGGCCACCGCCGTACGAGCGGACGGTCTGCTTACGGCCCTACGTGAAGAGCTCCCGGGCACGGGGCTCGTCGTGACGATGCCGGAGCGGGGACACCGGGATGCGGAGCCGGAGGCGGACGCCGAGGCGCCTGCATGGCCGACGCCCGAAGCCGTCGAGACCCCCGCGGCCCCCACTGCGCTGGAACGCGCCGCCTGGGAACTCGTCCTGCGCGAATTGTCGTACGTGGGTGATCCGGCAATCGAGGCCCTCGCCCAGGCGCTGTCGCAGCGTGGGGACGTGCGGGCCGCCGAGGCGGGCTGGGACGCCGTCGGTGTCTCCCGGCCGCTCGAACTGGCCTGGCCGGACCGCAGGATCGCGGTGGTCCTGGACGAGGACGCGGCCGACGACGCCTACATGGCGGAGTGCGCAGCGGCGGGGTGGCAAGTCCGGGCCCCGGGCGGTTGGGACGAGGAGGAGCTCGTCGCCCTGCTCGGCGACTGGCAGCAGAGCGCATCCGGAGAGGAAGGGGACCGGCGATGAGCAATGTCAGGACACAG
Source organism: Streptomyces sp. MMG1121 (assembly GCF_001280015.1). Lineage (GTDB taxonomy): Bacteria > Actinomycetota > Actinomycetes > Streptomycetales > Streptomycetaceae > Streptomyces. Next base: position 15,518 of record NZ_LGDV01000194.1, on the reverse strand, counting down.
GTCGCGGTTACACCGCAGGCCAACGAAGATATCCGACGCCTTGACGCGGCCACGAAGAACGCAGTGGGCGACTTCGTCCGCCGACTGCGGGCCGACCGGTCCAACCGTGCGCTGCGGCTGACCTTTCTGCGTGAGGCGGGCGGAAACGGGCGCCTGTTCCTCGCCGCGCTCGACGGAAGCCGCATGGGGCTGCTGCTGGAGGCCGAGGAGAACCGCTTCAGTCTGCTGGCCGTCCGGGTCGGCCCGGCGGCGCGAGACGAACTCGCCCGGCTGACCGTGGAGATCAACGCGGTCTCGGGCGGTGTCGAGCTCGTCGACCAGAGCGAGGTCAGCGCCAATGTGGTGGCGATGCCGGCACGCCCGGAGCCTGGTCCGGAACCGAGAACCGCGCTCGAGGAGTCCCCCGCTGCCGAGGCGACCGGTTCTGGCGCGGAGGCCGCCGCCTCCGAGACCACGCCGGCCGCCCTGCCGGTAGCTCTCTTCGCCCGTTACGGGGACGAGGAGCTGGTTGGGCTCGGTGTCATCGCCTCCCTGTTGCCCACCATGCGGCGGGTCACCAACAGCCGCCAGCTGGAAGCCGTACTCGGTCACAACCTCCCTGGACTCACCCGGGAGGTGCTGCTGGCACTGCACGACGGCATGGAGCCGCGCGAGGTCCGCAGGTTCATTACCGACCAGTGGCGGGCCGAGGAAGAGGTCGATCAGCAGGACTGGGCCCGGGCGGCGCGACGGCCCGTCTCCCAGGTCAGTACGGAGGACTCGGCCGTCCTGGACGCGCTCGGGGACAGTTTCGATGCCTGGCGACTCTTCCTCCACCCCGAACAGCACAGGCTCGCCACCGCTTCGTTCAAGGGATCGGCGAAGGTCACCGGCGGGCCGGGCACCGGCAAGACCGTCGTGGCCCTCCACCGGGTCCGGCACCTCGTCGCCCAGCTGTCGCCGGGGCAGACCCGACCCGTACTGCTGACCACGTACAACACCAACCTCGCCGCCGATCTGAAGGAGCGCTTGTCCCGGCTCGGCGGTGACGCACTCGTGCGCCGGGTCGACGTCAAGTCCGTGGACCAGCTCGCCCGGGAAGTGGTCGAGCAGCATCCGAGTTCCGTGCTCGGTTCGCCCATGGGCGACGAGGAGGCCATGACGCTCTGGCACAGGGCGTGCGCCGAGGCCGGTGTCTTCGACTACGACGCCGACTTTCTCGACTCGGAGTTCAAGCACGTCATCCTCGCCCAGGGCTGCGGTACCGCCCGCATGTACCTCCGCGCTGAACGCCGAGGCCGGGGTGTGCTGCAGCGGGCCGACCGGAGCCGGGTGTGGGAGCTGGTTCAGACATACCGCTCACTCCTGGACGGTCCACCCCGGCGCACCACCTATGCGCTGATCGCCGACGAGGCCGCGCGGATTGAGGAACGCCGCAGGGCCAAGGCCGCCGAGCAGGCACACTACAAGGAGGAGCACGGCGGCCTCGACCTCATTCATCGTGAGGCTGGCAGCGGCATGTGGCTCAAGCCCCGCTACCAGCACATCGTGGTGGACGAGGCCCAGGACCTGTCGGCCTCGCACTGGCGGATGCTGCGCGCGATGGTGGCGCCCGGGCCGAACGACATCTTCCTGGTCGGCGACGCCCATCAGCGCATCTACTCGCACCAGGTCGTACTGGGCAGGCTCGGTATCAGCACTCCTGGACGGGCCTCCCGGCGGCTGACGCTGAATTACCGCACCACGCGGGAGATCTTGGGCAGTGCGCACGGTCTCGTGCGCGGTGAGAGCTTCGACGATCTCGACGACGGTCCGGACACGCTGGACGGGTACCGGTCCGTCCTGACCGGACTGGCCCCCCAGTACTGGCGTGCTCCCGACTGGGAGACCGAAATGCGAGCCATCGCCACGTTGCTCAAGGAGCGCCATGAGCGCTACGGCACTCCGTACGCGGCCATGGCCGTCAGCGTCCCGGACAACGCCGCCGTCACACAACTCGCCTACACCCTGGCGTGCAAGCCGTTCCTGATCCCCGCGAGCGAGATCGGCCGGGAGGGGCCGCGTGACACTGACACCGTACGCATCGGAACCATGCACCGGTTCAAGGGGCTGGAATTCCAGCGGGTATTCCTGGCAGGTGTGAGTGAAGGCCTGGTACCGCATCAGCGCATCGAAGCCTTCCGGCTGAGCAGCCCCGACCGGTATCGCCAGGAGGAACAGCGGGCCCGTTCCCTGCTGTTCGTCGCGGCCACCAGGGCACGGGACGAATTGGTCGTGACCTGGCACGGCAGGGCGAGTCGCTACCTGCCCCAGCACGCCGACCGCGATGCCAGCCGTGCGACGTCCCTGTTGACGGACGACGGTCCTCCGTCGGGTTCGAACGCCGCGTGACATGCGGGCGTTGTCGCGACAGCCCGACGGCATACCCCTGGCATCCGGGACCTGCATGTACACCCAGTGCACAACCAAATACAAGCACGAACCCCAGCTAGACGCTCCAGGCTCCTGACCAGGCCCTTCCTCGTGGTCAGGAGCCCAAATAGCAGACGAGCTCCGTGTTGATTCTCTGCAAGCCCTACCCCTTGCTGTCCCCACCCCGTAGGGATGACAGGACCAGGCGCCCGTAGCGTGTGGTGAGGGCACCGGCTGCAGCGGCGACTGACAGTGTCAGCGCGATGAGCAGATGTGCCACGGAGTTGTCGCCGAGGACTTGCAGGATGCTGAGGGCTGTGCCGAGTGGCAAGCCGAGGATGGTGAGGGCGCCCAGGGCGCCGCTGATCTGCTGGCCTTCCTGGGTCTGTACGAGTCTGCTGTAGTCGGCTGCTTCAGCGAGGATTTCGTGGAAGCGCGCGGGGAGTCGGTGCTGGTTCTGGAAGGCGAGCAGCAGATCGTTCGCTGCCCCGTGTGCCGTGAGGTGCTGTCGCCAGTAGGTGCTGCGGAAGACGGCGATGTTCCTCTCCAGTGCGGCAACCCGGCGTGCCAGCTGTGATGAGTTGAAGACCTCGGAGAGCTCGTCGGTGAGCTCGTCGATGTGATCGCGTTGGAGCGCGCCGAGGAGCAAAGCATCGAGGTAGACGGTACGGGAGTGCAGTGCGGCGAATTCGAAGAAGTCGCCCGCGCCGGTGTCGGTTCGGTGGCCAAGGAAGGCTGCCCCTTGGCGTAGTACGAGGGCACTCCAGTCTGCGGAGATCCTGACGACGTCCTTGAGCTGTTCGCCGGCAGTCTCTGGGGGCAGGGGAAAGTCCTCCGGGGTGGAGCGTGACGCCAGCTGCCACAGCCAGCGATCCGCGCTCGCAGGCAGCGCCCCTTCCGGCCCGGAGCGGAGGGCGGGGGTCTGCTGTGGCGTCGGGGTCATGAAGGCGATGGTGTAGGGCTGGGCTGTGGCGGAGGGTGCGTTGGGGGCGCGGACGTCAGCGATGCCGGCGAGCAGCTTGGCCGGGTCGAAGGGCCCGGTGAGCGGCTCGTCTATGGGGTTCAGCCGTCGTCCGGCCAGGACCCGCAGTATGGGCAGCAGCGGTCTCTCCGCGCTCAAGTGCAGGACGGCCAGTGCGTGTTCCGGATTGTGGACAGTGGCCGCGCGGATAAGTTCCATGCCCAGGAGATGCAGCCCATCTTGCTTGACGTCCAGCGGCAGGTGCCAGCGACGTGGCCGCCCGGGTGACCCGTAGAGAGCGCGGGCAGAGGCCGGGGCAAAGTAGGTGGACCGGGTGCGGGCGTCGGTGCAGCGGCTGCCCAGCTCGAAGGGGAAGGGACCTTCGAACCAGTCGGGGACACGTAACAGCCCCACGGGCAGGACGACCGTCAGCTCCTGGCGCGCGCCCGTGACCTCCTCAAGCACTGGAGCTTCGTGAGGGTTCACCGGTAGTACTCGGCTGGGTCGGGCTGGTTGAGACGAATGACGAATTCGGCGCGGTCGGGACTTTCGGTGCTGACGTGGAAGCGGACGTGCTCGCCGGTGCGGATGGTCCGGAATCCTTCGGTTACGATCTGCCGGTAGTCGAAGCTGTAGTACCGCTCGTCCTCGTCGTCCCGGACGATGTAGGAGCCGAGCGCACCGCTTATCCCTCCGCCGCTTGGTCGCCTGTCCACAATGGTTCCCTGACGCGGCCCGCCTCCGCTCATGCCGTCATCTCCTCTGTCTGGGACGTGTCGGGGTCTTGCACGCACCGGAAGCCGACTGCGTTGCTGGCGCCGCGCTTTCGGTAGATGCCCTTGCTGCTGCTCTGCACGGCTCGCATCGGGTTGTCGTAGCTGCCACCGCAGATGACGGCCTCGCCGGGGTCGTCCAGGCTGGTGGATGTCCATTCCCAGCAGTTGCCCACCATGTCGACGACGCCGAACGGGGAGCGGTTGCCCGGTCGCTCGTCCACGGGAGTCGCCCCGGCCCGCCGTACAGCGTCACCTGCGAAGTCCCGATACCACGCCTGATACGTCACCACAGGCCGGCCGACCCACGTGTCGGCGCAGTTGACGCGGGCACCGTCGAGGGCATCGCCCCAGGGGAACAGGCGCCCATCGGTGCCGCGGGCAGCGGCTTCCCACTCGAGGGAGGTCGGCAGGCGTTTGTCCTCGAACGCGGCGAAGGCGTGTGCGCTCCACCAGCTGACACAGATGGCGGGGTGGGCGTCGTAGCGCGGGTTCTCGTAGTAGTCGGGCCGCCGCAGTCGGTCGGTCCAGGGGCGGTGTGTGACGCCGGCCGGCTGGTCGGGGTGGTCCCACTGTGAGGTGCCGTCCGGGTCGAGGGCGTCGAGGAAGCGGCGGTAGCGCGCGACGGTCACGGCGTGGCGGTCGAAGCGTACGGGGCGCTCGACGCGGCGGATCAGCAGCCGTTCGGCGGGCCCGACGAGGTATGCCCCTGCGGGCAGCACGCAGTCGTCGGTCTCCGGGCTGTTGGACACACCGGCGAGGAAGGCGCGGACCTGCTCGGTGAGGAAGGCGCCGCCGGGAAGGTCGGCTGCCAGGTCCCGGTTCGCCGGCTCGGTCAGGAACCTGGCGGCCAGGAGTTCCTGGTACGCCGTGTGCACGAAGGCGACGTGCTCGGGCCCGGCCGGTCGCAGCAGCGGTGCGAGGACACAAGCGTCGAGATGGAGGCGTCCGCGCTTGAAGGCGTCGGCCCCCAGCTGGCGGTGCAGGTCGAGGAGGGAGAACACGGTGCGGTCGGTGAGGAAGGCGTGTCCGAGCGTGGCGGGAAGGTGCTGCTCCAGATCGGGCTGCCCGCACTCGGTGAACGTCCGCGTGATGTGAGCGCTCAGGATGTCGGCGAGTGGCTTCCCCGTGGGAAGGTTCAGCGCCTTGGTGAGACGCTTCTCGAGCGGAGTTGCGTCGGGGTCGGCCAGGCGTACGACGTGGAAGTGCGGTACGCGGGAGGGGTCGAGGCCGTTGGCGTACATCTGCTCGACCAGCTGCTCGGAACGGCCCGCACCGCTGTCCAGCAGCTGACGAACCTGCGGTGAGTCCGCGAGGAAGGACACTCGTGAACTCATGACGACTGCTGATTCGGCGGACAGGACGGCCGCGAGATCGGTGAACAGGCGTAGGAAGCCGGCAGAGCTTGGTTCGTCGACGCCTTCGTCGACAGCATCCAGCACGCATAGCGCGGTCCCGGAACGGATGAGGTAGAGGAAGAGGTCGTAGGAGCGCGAGCGGTCCGACGTCATGGCTGGCGCGAGGAGGCGGGCCGCGTACTCGGAGAACGGTTCGTCCTTCGGTTTAAGACCGAGGTCGAAGTAGAAGCGGAAGCGGCGGACCTCGGGGTTGGTAGCCAGTGCGCGCAGAAGTGTGCTCTTGCCGCTCCCCGGACGGCCGGTGACCAAGACGTTCGCACTGCCGCACGCCAGGCGTGCCAGGAGCTTCGCCGCATCGCTGGACTGCTCCATGGTCGACTCGCCGGTGCGTGGGTCGATGGTCAGCGCCGCCGCGGCTACAGCGGTCTGCGGCTCCGCCGGGTCGCCGGGGGAGGTGAGTTCGGCGAGGTGGGTGTCGAGGTTGACGATGGTGTCGACGAAGCCGTCGTAGCGCACGATCCGGAAGTCCAGACCCAGCATTCGGTGGAGGGCGCCGGGCTCCGCACCGTCGTCGTCCAGGACGACGAACCGTGTGAGCTTGGGCAGCCGGGTGCGCAGCAGCTCCCCGTCACTGGAGGCTAGGACAGTGCTCAGGTCGTCGGCGTCTCGGGAGAGCATCAACTCCACGTACTCCAGGCGCATCCCCGACTCACGGCAGAACAGCTGGTACACGGTGTCAGGGCTGAGGACGAATCGCTTGGCCTGCCGGTAGCCGAGGGTGACGTACAGCCCTGCGAGGAACTCGCAGCGGCGGGCGACCTCGGGGGCCATGTCGGGCTCACTGCCGAGGAGCGCCGCGCTTCCGGTGTCGGTGAACCAACCAGTACGTCGACGAGCCTGCGGACCGCTAGCAGCCCATCCTCGTCGCTGATGTCGTATCCGTCGTGTGTGGACCGGTTGCGCAGCCGTCGAATGTCGTCGAGTGCGTCCAGAACCGTGCTGCTGCGAATGTACGGACGGCAGCGCTTGACCAGATCGTTCAGGGCCTTCGTCGAAGGATCGCCCTCGACATCGTGGTGGCGCCACAACTCTTTGAGAAGCTTCTCGGTGAGCTTTCCGACCAGGGCAACTGCATTTTCGGGATAGCCGTCGTTGAGGGACCGTAACGGCCGTTCCAGATCGAGCCCCAGTCGATCAGCGATCCGCGAGTGGTCGTCGAGTTCGCTCCGCAGGCGTCGCAGCCGTTCATCGACCATCGTGCTCACTCGGACTCCCCACATCGCCGGCCGAGGATGAACGCGAACCGATCGGGAAACGCCAGCACGGGCTCCGGATGAGCCAGGCGCATCTCTTCGATGCCCTTGTCGATCTCGCTGTCACTGAAGGTGGAGAGCAGGGACATGTAGCGGGAGCGCACCATGCCGAGGTACTTGTCCCGGTCGATGCGCAGCTCATGCTCGACGTGACTGAGACCGGCTTCCAGCCCAGCCGCCCGCAGATGTCCCTCGATCACGGCCGGGTCCGGCTGCAGCTCCTCGAAGCGCGCGAGGGCCGCCTCGAACAGCGGGTACTGGATGGTGGCCGGGAGCATCACCACCAACAGCCGGCCTCCGAGCGTGAGCCGGTCGGCCAAGCCGCGGAGCGTGTGTGCCGGATCGGCCACGTGGTGCACCGACTCTTTCAGCCACATCGCGTCGAGCCGCTCGTACGGCAGACGAGTACGACCTTCGGCAATGTCCTCAGCCGATGCGACGACCGGACTCAGATCAGCCGGAGGCGGCGTGCCGAGCTGACGGAGCATCGCCTCGGAGGGATCGACGCACAGAATGGGATGTCGAGGCTTGAGCTGGTTGGCCACTTCCCTGGCAAACAGGCCCGTCCCGCAGCCGACGTCGGCGATCCTGTCCGTGGGCGTGAGCCGCAGTGCCTCGGCAATCCGGCCGGACATCCAGGGAACGTAGTGCGGACCGTAGACCCAGTGCTCGTCGTACTCGGCTGCCAGCTCCTCGTAATGCCCTCGCGCATCGCGCCGCTCCACGATCCCCCTCGTGTGTCGCTGGTTGTGCCGCACACGGCACAAGGCAGGCTATCGCGCGTGTTCATGCGGCAACAGTGAGCCTTTTCCAACCTCGTGATGAGGGTGGCTGGTTGGCCGCGGAGGTCTGTACAACGCGGTGAAGCTCCTGGTAGACGGGTTCACGACCAAGATCACCCGTTGTCCGCCAGGAGTTTCCGTGCTCGTCTACCCGTCCGGGATCGACCTGTCCAGTTCGACCCTGCGGTTCCTCGCCCGTCACCTGGGTCAGCGCCGCCGTGAGATCGGGAGCCGGTGGCGACGCCTGCCAGCGGGACGTCAGGCACTCCTCGCCCTCGCGCACCTGCGATGCGGCGACACCTACGGTCGGCTCGCCGCGGCGTTCAACGTCGGCCTCGCCACCGTCTACCGCTACATCCGTGAAGCCGTCGACGTCCTGGCTGCCCTCGCCCCCGCGCTCGAACAAGCGGTCAGCACCGCGGCGACGAAAGCCTTCGTGATCCTGGATGGCACCCTGCTTCCGATCGACCGCATCGCCGCCGACCGCCCCTTCTACTCCGGGAAGCACAAGAAGCACGGCATGAACGTGCAGGTCATCACCGACCCCTTCGGCCGCCTGCTCTGGGTTTCGCCGGCACTACCGGGAGCGGTCCACGACATAAAGGCCGCCCGCACCCACGGCATCCCCGCCGCTTTGACCCAAACCGGCGTCCGCTGCTGGGCGGACAAGGCGTACCAAGGAGCCGGCGGCACCATCCGCGTCCCCTACCGCGGTCGCTGGGACAAACTCTCCGCAGGCCAGCGAGCCCTGAACACCTCCCACGCCAAGATCCGAGCCCTCGGCGAGCAGGCCATGGCCACCCTCAAGACCTGGCGGCTCCTGCGCAAACTCCGTTGCAGTACGACCCGCATCACCACGATCGTCAAGGCCATCCTCGCCCTGCAACTCGCAGCGCCTTGACGAGACCGGGATCAACAACACAGAAGGGACCCCAGCATCGTGCCTGACGTCAAAGTCACCTACGACAAGACCGCGAACGCGGCGTACATATACTTCACCGACCCGCAGGTCAGCGTGAGATCAGCACATACCTATCCCTGCGATCCGATCGATGTCGACGGCATGATCAACCTCGACTTCGACGAGCAGGGCCGTCTTATCGGCATCGAGGTCCTGGCCGCTACGTCGAAGCTCCCCGAGTACGTGCTCCAAGCCGCCGAGCGGCTCGATCCCGAGGGAAGTTGAGCCCGGGAGCAGCCCGGCGAGTGCTGCCCTGCAAAGCCACCGGATCAGGCTGGAAAAGGCTCACGCTGTGTAGTCGGCGGGTGTTGTAGAAGCCGGTGATCCAGGTGGCGATCTTCAGCCGGGCCTCGGTGCGGGTGGCAAAGGTGTGCCGGTGGACGTACTCGACCTTGAGGACGCTGTTGAACGCCTCGCTGACGGCGTTGTCGAAACACGAGCCGACGCGGCCCATGGACTGGGTCACGCCAAGCCGGCGGCAGGCCCGCTTGAAGCGGCGGGAGACGTATTCCGAGCCTCTGTCGCTGTGGAAGATCACGCCTCTAACGTCGCCGCCGCGGGTGGCGTTGGCCATGTGCAGGGAGGCGACAACGAGTTCGGCATCGTGGTGGGCGCCCATCGCGTAGCCGAGCAGGCGGCGCGAGAACAGATCGATCACTGTGGCCAGATACAGCTTTCCCTCGCTCGTGACGATCTCCGTCATATCGCCGGCCCAGACCTGGTCAGGCGCGTCAGCGCCGAAGTCGCGGCGCACGAAGTCCGGAGCCGCCGCCCGTCGGCCGGGCCGGGTGAGCCCTGGGTGTCGGCGGATCTTCCGTCCGGCCAGGCCGAGTTCGGCCATGGTCTTGGCGACGGTGTTCACCGAGACGCGCCAACCCTCCCGCATCAGCGTGATCCAGATCTTCGGGGAGCCGTAGGTGCCGCCCGAGCCGTCGAAGACGTGCCTGATCGCGTCAGTCAGCTGGCCGCGCCGCACCTCGCGGGCAGTGACGGGCCGGTCCCGCCACTTGTAGAACCACGACTCACTCACGCCCAGCACGCGGCACGCGAGGCTGTGCGGAATGTTGTCCTCGGCCTTGCAGTCGCTGATCACCCCGGCCAGCCGGGCCGGGGCCGTGGCAGCTACTTCACCCACAAGGCCATGCAGCGTTTGAAGACATCACGCTCCATCTCCAGCTCACGGATCCGCTTGTTCTTCTCGCCCATCTCCCGCCGCAGCCGCTCCAGCTCGGCACGTTCAGCCTCCCGCAGCCGACCACTCGCCTCGGCCGGCGTGGGCCGGTCGGAGGAAGCCGAGCCGTTGCGCCGCCACCGCGACACCCAGCTGTGCAGCGTCCCGGAATGGATGCCCAACTCCTCGGCGACCTCCGGGATCGGCTTTCCCGTCTCGATCACGATGCGTACAGCACCCTCACGAAACTCTGTGTCGTACTTCTGCTGCTTGGACCCCATGAGCCTCAACATCCCCTGCAATCACGGACTCCACGCTACGAGGGGACCTTCAGCTGGACGACTACACGCGCCGCCAGCACAACCTCCTGCAGCAGGCGCAAAACTGCCCCGCCGACGACCCCTACGCCACTGCCCTTCGCCGCACCTACAACGACCTCGAAGTCCAGCGCACCAACACACTCGCCAGGCTCCACAACTTCACGGCGGCCGACCCCGCCGAAGCGACCGGCGCCATCCTTGGACTCCTCAGCGCCTTGCCCTTCCTCGCGAGTCATCTCACAGACGCGCCCGAGCAGCTGTTGCGGCGCCTATTTGAGATCACTCAGCTCGTCATCCGCCTGCACCCCGACGGTGATCACGTCTCCTTCCACATCACCCTGCCGGACCACCACCTGGCACCTATCCGAGTCGGGTGGTCCTCATCAGTGAGCCGGCATTCCGTTCATATGCGCCCAGTCCACCGTGCTCGGGGTCTTGCCCACTCGGCGCCAGCGGGCCAGCACCACCCAGCCGTAGTTGTTCGGCCCGCCACTCGATCCGGCTCCGCGTCACCGGACACCCGTCCGGCAGCCAACTACCGCTGGAAGCGCTCCCGCATCACCTCTTTCGCCGTCACCCCAAGACGTCCGAGCCCGATCGCCCGGCGGCAGAGCCGGCTTCTCCCGCTCGCCATCCCCTGTCTCCTCTTGGCTGCTCCCTGTCCCGTCTCGGCTCCCTTTCACGTTCACGCCACCGTCTCACTCCCTCTGGCTGGACGGCGTCGACGGGCCGCGAACGCTGTCGTCCCGGTCTCTTAGGTTCCCCGCTGTAGATGGAGGGGCTCCACCGGCCCGCCGGTGGAGCAAGCAGTTCGGACGACCTGGGTCACCAAGTAAAACGACACGCGTCTTCGATCGACGTGCCGACACGGTAATGATGAGCAAATCTCCGCAGGTTACAGCGGGTGTCGTACGACCGGTCCTTGGCTGCGGCTCCCGCCCCCGGACAGCGCCGGTACGTGTCCCTGTCGACAGGAAGCGCAGCCGCAGTTGGCTCAAGGGCTGCTCCATCGCAGCCGGCGTCCTGTTCTTCGTCCCCAAGCTGGTGACGAGCTGCCTGTCCGCCCTCACGTCCGCCATCGAGGCCCGCCCATCCCCCACGTCCGGCCTGGCCGCGCACTCGCGTCCCGCCCGTATCGCAAAGACGCTGCCGGGCGGCGAAGCGACACTGGTCCGCACCTACCGCATGGACAACAAGCAGATCACCCTGTGCCGGACTCCGGGCGATCACCTGTACTACTACGGGAAATTCATCAGACGTCCCAGCACGGGCCTGGCCATGACAGCGGAGGAAGGCGACGACGGCTGCGTTGCGCGGAACGACCCTACCGCTACACGATCGACGACAGCGAAGTCATCATCACCCGGAACGGCAGCACGATCGGCCGGGAGAAGCTCGTTCCGGAGCCGTCACCGAGCTGGCTCCATGCTCCGCAGAGGGGCAGTTGGGCCTCGGCCGCCGCATCCGCGACACCATTCGGAAGCCCGCTCCGGCGCAGGTCAGGTTCGCGTGGGGGGACGACCGAACCTACACATACCATTCCGCTTCCCGCGGACGCGCTTCTTTCTGGGCGCCGTTCACCTCGGCGGGCCGCCCGACAGTCCGCGATGCAGCATTGGCCCAGGACATGCATCCGATGGCGCTCCGCGCTCTGTGCAGTGTCGACAACGGCGATATTCCCTGCCCCGAAGCCACGAAATGGGTCAGGCGCCGGATGTTCCCGGGCCGCCCGACAGCCAGACCGGGCAGCGAGTTTTGCTGCCCTCTGCATTAACAACGATCCGCCTTCACGCGCTTGTGGTCATTCCGTAGTCCGGATCGTAGAGCCGCAGCATTCCTACGAAGCGGTCGAGCAGGTCCAGTTGTTCAGACCTGAGTGAGGGGGTATTGAAGTGCATGACCGTGTTACGGACGTCCTTCACGCGGCTGAGCAGCCCAATAAAGTGAACCCTGTCTACACCAGGCCAGCCGAGTTTGTTCCAGCGTTCCTCGTTGTCCAAAAGCCGGATGTACTCACCGAACATCATCTCGTCGACGGAACTCTTCTTCTTGTGCACCTTCTGGACGTCTGCCTCGCTGTAGACCCGGCCCAGACAACGCCGCAACCGCCGCTCGATCTCCCCCAGGGTGAAGAAGGGCCGAGCGACCGTACCGAACTCGCCAGCCAGATCAGCGGATGTGACGATGCCGCTCACCCTCCCATCCGCGGCTCGGACGAGAACGAACTCATGGGCACGGATGAGTGGCAACACCGGCAACAGGTGCGCGGAGGCGTTAACGATCTCGTACTCGCCGCTGATCGCACTGGTCAGGCAGGGCTTGCGTCCGGTCGCATGCATGTGGGTGATCGACGCCCACGTGACGACCCCGTGTAGAGTCCCTGACGCATCGATCACGGGGAGTTGCGAGTATCCGTGCTCGGCCATCCTCCCCATCGCGAGCGGTAGAGGATCGTCAGGCGCGATCGAGGTGACACCGTGAGCGCACGGCAGGTCGTGGACCCGCATAGCTGCCTGCGGGAACATGCCGACTGGTTCCTCAAGATCCTCGAAATCCTCAGGGATCTCGGCGCCGTCGGCCGGCCTCGGTTCAGTGCCGCTGTCCGCAGCGACGGTGTCGGCGGGCGTCTCCTGCTCATGAGGGACGGGGACGATCGCAACCTCGTCGTCCAGAGAACCGGACGCGAAGTCAGGCACCGTGGTCAGGCCGAAGCCCTTCAGATCGAGTTGGATCTGCGGAACGGACGCGTGGTCTCGGACCCGGAAACCCCACAGGTCCAGCAGGCTTCGGATCGACAGGGCAGCACCTTCAAGCCCCTTGACAGTCGCGTCATCCAGCATCGACATCGCCTGCCCCCTCGCGGACCGCAGGTTTGCCCATCTGCCGTTCCACGAGTTCCAGAAGTCTTGCCGTCCTGTCCTGGTAGAAGGCCTCGAAGTCGTCCGCACGCAGCGTCTTGGGGTCGATGAGATGGGTGCCGACAATGTCGTCGAGCCAGTCGCCCGGACTGCCGGTATGCCGTTCGAAGGACTGCAGGTAGGCCGAGGGCGCACTGGTCCCCATGGTCTGTTGCGCCCGGTAGGACAGTGGGGTCTTGTTCACGATGCTGGTCATCCAGGAGCCGTCCACACCGTTGTGCTCGAACCAGGCCTTCGCGAAGACCTGGCGGATGTCCACGTACTGCCCGATCAGGGACTGCTCGTTGATCGGCTCTCCGTGGAAGAGCCAGTCGATCGCCCCCTCCTTAAGGAACAGTGCGTGGATGCCCTTGTAGGCGGCGCTGTTGCGAGAGGTGAGCCGGTGCAGGCGCTGTTCCTGGAAGGTTGATTCCGTGATGGTGTCGGGTTCCTGACCGCCGTCTCGGATCCAGCCGACCACCTGCTCCACGTCCCGGACGAACCGGGTGTCCGTGACGCCCCCGTAGAGCTCACCGAGCACACCGCACCAGTACCAGCGTGCGAGCCTTTCCTGGACGCCCGGTTCTTGCACCGCGTCCCCGAGAATGACACCGATTGCCGCGAGGGGCACTACCTGGGATCCGTATGGCAGGTCGCGTTCGCGGAACACGTACTGCGAGGCCAGGAACCGGCCAGCCCAGGACAACGCCTCTGCCGTCTTCGGTGCAATCTGCGTGTAGTCGGAGAGTGGCAGATGCAGTAGATCGCGGCGCTTGCAGCTCACCGCCGGCGCGTTCGTCGCCCCGGGATGTGCCGCCAAGAACTCGTGCTTGCGTCGGTACGTCCGCACCAGGGCGATGGCCTGAAGGAAATCGAGGCTCGTGAGTCCGGTTTCCTGACCGCTATCCTTGTCCAGGGTCCCGAACACGGGGTAGTCCGAGCACAGTTTGCCCTTGATGGACCGCCAGTCCTCGATGAGGCTGAAGTCCTCGCCCCCGTTGCGCTCCGCAAACTGCGTGTCCCCCGCGTAAGTCGCCGTAAGCAGCTCAAAAACGTTGAGGACGACGCCACCGGTGTTCACCCGCTCGAATACCGAGCACACTGCTTCTTTACGCGTTTCCTTCGGCAACCGGATTAGCGGCACCTTGAACCCTTTGACGGTGTCGATGACCCGGGCCTGAAACGCCGACCACAGGTCCCAGCGATCGTCGGCAGCACTGACGTAGCTCCGCTGCCACTTGCCGGTCTGCTCCGGCTCAAAGATCAGGTTCAACGGGAACAGGCCACCCGCGCACTCCTTCTCCCGAGTTGTGAGGTCCCAGGCCGTGCCACGGCCGAACGTGCCGCGCACGATCCTGTCCTCCGGAACAGACAGGATCGCTTCGTCCCGGTCCGCCCTGTCATCCACCGCCTTGGCGATGTCGATGTAGTACCAGCGCTTGAACGGCTTGTTCCGCGCGCCGGTCGTCTCCACAGGACGGTCCGACTTGAGCGCCTGGAACAAAGACGTAAGCCGTTGCTGCCCGTCGAGCAGCAACTGTTCCGGGACGACAAGCGGGCCGACCTCGGTGCCATGCAGCGGACGAGCCTTGAACTGGGCCTCGCCACCGGTCTCCAGAGTCATGGCGACACCCAGCGGATAGTCGAGCGTCACCGTCGCCAATAGAGCAGAAATGCGATCGTCGTCCCACTTCCATTGTCGCTGGAAGTCCGGGAGCTGGATCCTCCCCGCCGCAACATCGTCCAGCATCTTGCCCAGGCTGGGCCCGTCGAGCGCCACCCCATACCCCCCAGTGACAAGGACGCGCCTCTGCGTCACAGGGAAGACATGTTAGTGGCAGGCCTGCAAGGGGCGCATGGTCGTGACGGGACTCTGCGCCGCTTCCGGGCGCGGGCACCGGCCAGCGTGCACACCCCGTGCACAATCGCCCGGGAACTCCCAGGAAACCGCAGGTACAGGCGGGCACTCCACCCAGACGCACCAAGGCCCCGACCAGGTCGTTTCCCCTGGTCAGGGCCCAGATGGCAGACGAGTCGGGCTGTACGCCGGGTTCAGTCCGAGCCGGAAGGGACCAACGAAATCCGCAGTCGGCCGCCTTGCCCAAACGGTCACCGGCTGGCACAGGACGGCAAAAACGACGTGCACCATCTCTATATCGGATGTGTCAGCACCGACGAGCCCCTCTGCCCCCGACACTCAGCAGCGCATGCCCCAGCCCCCATCCGAGCCGTACCCAAGTCCAAGCAACTCCCAGAAGATCCACGTGGCCCTCCCCGAAGAGCCACCCGCCGTTACCGACTTCGTCGCTATTGCCCTCCTGCAACTCCTTCAGGCGATGATCACCAATCCCGACCAGTCACGCCCCGACCCCGGAGATGCCTAGAAAGGGCACGACCGGCTGGCCCTTCTCACCCAAATCGAGGTACGACAGACCGCCACATAACACCCGCACCACGCTGCACACCACAATCGCCGGGGGTCTGACCACACGTGATCCGCTTCGCCTTCGCCGGACGCTGTTCCACCGAAGACCTCCAAGACCCCGAGGCCTCCAGAAACTGGCAGCTCACCCGCGCCCGCGCCCTGATCG
>NZ_LGDV01000193.1 GCF_001280015.1 Streptomyces sp. MMG1121 | reverse complement strand
ATCGCCGGCTTGTCGACAACCGGCAGCATCTCCTTGGGAGTGGCCTTGGTGGCCGGCAGGAACCGGGTGCCAAGGCCTGCCGCGGGAATGACAGCCTTGGAAATGGTGGGGCGGGAAACCATGCGCTGCTCGTCTTTCTCGTTCTGCACGTCAATCCGTACGTCAGGCTGCACGTCAGACCGCAGGTCAGGCGCCGATGAGGCCACGCTCGCCGGTCGGCTGCCGCGGGATGTGCGCCGCGGTGACGACGTCCGGCGCGGGCGCGGGAGTCCGCTCGTCCAGCGGCAGCACCGCGGGGGCGGGCTTCTCGCCGAGGAACAGGTGGCGCACCACGCGCTCCGCCGCGTTTCCGTCGTCGAACCGCACGAACCGCTCCCGGAACGCCGCCCGCAGCTCGGCGGCCTCGGCGCCGTTCCAGGCACCGGAGCGGAAGGCCTCGATCAGCTCGTCCTCCGTGCCGGCGGTCGCGCCGGGGGTCTCGCCCGGCTTCCCGGACAGGACGTCGAAATAGACACCGCGGGCCTTGCTGTAGACCTCCCAGTCGTCCGCGTAGGTGACGATCGGGCGGTCGAGGCACGCGTAGTCGAACATGATGGAGGAGTAGTCGGTGATCAGCGCGTCGGCGGCCAGGCAGAGGTCCTCCACGACCGGGTACTTCGACACGTCCTTGATCAGCCCGCGCTCCTGCAGGGCCTCCAGCCGGGGGTCGGCACCGTAGAAGTAGTGGGTGCGCACCAGGACGACGAAGCCGGGCCCGAGCTCGCGGCAGAAGCGCTCCAGGTCGATACGGGGCACGTAGCCCTTCTGGTAGTCGCGCACCGTCGGGCAGTAGAGGATGGCGGTCTTGCCGTCCTCGATGCCGAGGTCACGGCGAACCCGCAGGACGTCCTCGGCGGTGGCCCGGAAGTAGACGTCGTTGCGCGGGTAGCCGTACTCGACCGCCTCGAACGCGCAGGGGTAGACCCGCTCCCATATCTCGGTGGAATGCTGGTTGGAGGTGAGGCTGAGATCCCACTTGTCGGCCCGCTCCAGCATCTTGGCGAAGCTCATGTTCTTGGCGGCCGCGGGGTACTTCTGCTGGTCGATGCCCATCTGCTTCAGCGGGGTGCCGTGATGCGTCTGCAGGAAGACCTGCTCGGGGCGCTTGACGATGTTGTTGGGGAAGTTGACGTTGTTGACCAGGTACTTGGCCCGGGCCATGACCTCCCAGTAGCGCGGCGAGTTGGCGACCACGTAGTCGACCCCCGCGGGGACGCTCTCCACCATGTCGCGTCGGACGACCCAGACACCGTGGACGTTCGGAGCCAGTTCCTTCGCCTTCTCGTACACGGCTGCCGGGTTGCAGGCCACGCCGCGGTTCCAGTAGGCCGCGTAGACCGCGAGGTTCTCGTCGACGGGGCGGCGCAGGTGCAGCTGGTACAGCCGGTTGTAGGCGGTCTTGCCGAGCTTGGTCTTGACCCTGGCGGCCCGCCGGATCATCTGGCGACGGGTGTTGCCGGCGGCCATCACCGCCGCGTAGGCCGTGTAGGAGCCGCGCTCCAGCAACTGGAACCTGGTGCCCTGCGTGCCCTCCGGAAGGACGAGGTTCTTCGGCCTGAAGCGCTTGTACTGGGCGGCCGACAGCTTGAAGAACTCCGTGCGGTCCTTGGGGACGATACGGTCCTCGCGGGCCAGGGTGAACAGGAAGTGGCTGACCATGCGCTCGAACAGCAGTGTCCGCACCGGCTCCAGGTGGGGACGCTCGTCGAGGAACTCGAAGAGCCGGGCGTACTGCTCGAAGATCCCGAAGTGCTTGCGGCCGGGCGTGCGCATGGAGTTGCCCTGGCGGCGCTGGCGGTACTCGACGCAGACGTGGTCGGTGGCGGCGATGCGCTCCGCGGTCAGCATGGTCTTGTAGACCATGAGCGCGTCCTCGTAAATGCCGTCGGTGAAGATGAAGTTGTTGCCGACGTAGAACTCGCGGCGGTACGCGCGGTTCCAGACGACGGCGAACATGCCGAGGAACTCCGGCCGTTCGAGGGCGGTGAAGACATCCGTGCCCGCGCCGGCGAGCAGTTCACCGGCCGCGCTCTCCTGGACGCGGTTGTTCCAGTACGTGCGGACGTGGTTGAGCAGGAGGATGTCCGGGTTGCCGGTGTCGGCCAGACGGTCGGCCATCGCCTGCAGCGCGCCGTCGGCGAGCGTGTCGTCGCTGTCGAGGAAGAGGATGTACTCGCCGCGGGCCTTCAGCGCACCGGCGTCCCGCGCCTTTCCGATGCCCTGGTTCTCCTCGAAGTGCACCGGTATGACGCGCTCGTCCAGGGCCGCGTACTCATCGAGTATCCGGCCGCAGGAGTCGGGGGAGTGGTCGTCGATGGCGACGATCTCGAAGTCCTCGAAGGACTGGGAGAGAATGGAGTCCAGGCATGCGCGCAGATATCCCTGAACTTTATAGACAGGGACGACAACGCTTATTTTCGGCGAAGCGTTTCCATTCGCGAGGGGCATGCTCGGGACTCCTGGGCTGTCGGTCAGACTCAACCGCGTCCCGCTGCTGGCCGGCGGTACGGGCGGCGAGAGGCACAAGTGGTGCAAGGTTAAGGTTGGTTTAAGCCTACCCTAACGTGAATCGTGGGACGTTCTTACTGCAGCCCTTCCGTCACTGGTCAGCCGGGGTGTGGCAGGACTCACCCCCCGGCCCCTGTGTCCGATTTAGACAAGAAGATCCTTGTAATAGATGCTCACCCTCTTACTCTGGTCCGTGTCGGACGTGTAGGAGGCGAAGCCGCTGCACAGTCGCAGCGACTGCGGGTTGCCCGGGTCGGGGATCTGGATGGCCATGCCCTCGGGCTCGCGGTAGAGCAGGGTGTACGCGGCTTTCGTCAGCTTCTGTTCCGCGACGGTGCCGGTGTTCCAGTTCACGCTGGTGATGTACGTGTTGCCGTTCGGGGAGGCGGACCCGTCCACGCCGTAGGCGGAGCCGGCCAGCAGGTAGAGGTAGCTGCCGTAGCTGGCGAAACCCTGGAAGGTGTCGGTGTAGCCGGGCTGGAGATCCGCGGGCTGGGCGACGTCGGCGAGCGTGGTCCTGCCGCCGGCCTTGAAGGCGGCGAGGTCGTAGAGGCGGAAGCGGAAGGCGCCGGCCACCCGGCAGCGGACCGCGAGCAGGTTGTTGACCGGGTCGATGGTGCAGGTGGTGCGGTCCACGCCGCTTTCCAGGGTGTACTGGGTGAGTGCGGGGGAGTCCGCGGTGAGCACCGCTCCGTTGGCGAACTTGAACCGGGCGAGCCGGTCACCCCATCCGGTGTACGTGCCGTCTGAATTCGCGGTGCGAATGTTGTGCGTCTCGGTCCACAGATAAGTGCCGTAAGTGGTGGATTCGACCCCGATCTGCACGCCGTGCCCGAATCCGCGGAGATACATGGTGCCGAGAATGTTCCCCGAGGCGTCCAGTCGCGTCAGGCACAGGTCGCCGTCCGCCTCGCGGTCGGCACCGGAGTAGGTCTGCGTCTCTCCCGGG
This sequence comes from Streptomyces sp. MMG1121, assembly GCF_001280015.1. Classification (GTDB taxonomy): domain Bacteria; phylum Actinomycetota; class Actinomycetes; order Streptomycetales; family Streptomycetaceae; genus Streptomyces. The sequence goes on along the minus strand of NZ_LGDV01000193.1, from coordinate 83,068 downwards.
AGCTGGAGTCCGCCGTCGACCAGCTGCACGGCGAACAGGTGCCCGCGGGTGTTGTCGAAGGCGAAGGACTGGAGCACGCGCGTTCCGGTGAGCGGGACTTCGCGCAACAGCTCGACGGACGGATCGGTCAGATCGAACCGCTTGCTCGCGGTCACCGCACCGGGAGTGGCACCGTCCCGTGCCGTGTGCCGGGAGTGCGTGACGGCTTGTGCCGCGCCGATGGCGACGGTCGGAACGGCCGCCGCGCCGATGACGATGCCGCCGGTGCGCAGAAAGCGTCTGCGATCGAGCATGGCGATGGAACCCCCAAGACCGGAAGAGAAAAGCGCCAATGTCCGCGCCTTTGGCATGCAAATAGGACATGCCGTACCAAGGGGGAGTTGGCTGGATTGCTGGCCGGTCATTAAAGCACCTGGTAAGAGATCGCGGTAGCGACGCTGGAATCAGATGTTCCGTTGACCATGAAGGCGTAAATCTTCCGCCAAGGCGCTGGTGACATTTGAGGGATCACGAGTCGATTTGACGGAAATGGGCCGATTAAGTTTCTGGTTAATCTCCGGCCTGCGTGTGTTCGCCATGTGTTGGCTTTGTGACGTCTCGCGTCGCGGACCCGCTCTTTTTGACCGTTTGGGGTCGATATTCGGCCAGAGGGGTGGGGGGTTCGTGATGCGTGCGTCGTACAGACGCGGCTTCGTCGTAGCGGTCTCCGGTGTGTTGTTGTCGGGTCTCGTGTCGGTTCCCGCGTTCGCCGTGGCCGACGCCGTGGCCAAGGCGAAGGACCGGACCGTCAGTGTGTCGGCCCGCAAGGGCACGGCCGTGCCCAGGCAGCAGGCGGAGCCGACCATGACCAAGGCACCGAAGGTGGCCTGGCCGAAGGGGGTGAGCGCGCGGGTCGACCTCTCGAGGACCGGGACGGGACACGCCCGGGCGGTGTCCCCGTCGGGCACCGTTCTCGACGCCCAGGCCGGCACCGCCGCGGCCAAGTCGGCCGTGGTGTCGGTGCAGACCCCGACGGCGGCGGAGATCCGGACCGCCGGGCTGCCCCCGCAGTCCGCGTTCGCGCTCGGCCAGAAGGCCGCGAAGGACGCCATGGCCGGGGGCGGGAAACTCGCCTTCAGTCCGTCCGGCGGTGCTCCCGGCGACGTCGACGTGCAGGTCCTGGACCACACGAAGATCAAGGCGATCGGCGGCGTGGGCATGGCGCTGCGCCTGACCCGCAAGGACAAGAGCGCCGCCCCGGGACCGGTCGGCGTCACCGTCGACTACAACGCCTTCAAGAACGCCTACGGCGGTGACTTCGCCTCCCGGCTGCGGCTGGTGCAGATGCCGGCCTGTGCGCTCACCACTCCGAAGAAGCGCGGTTGCTCGCCGGACACCCGCCGCTATCTCCCGGTCCACAACGACGTGAAGTCGGGCAGGCTGACGGCGACGGTGTACGCGGACGCGGACCCCGCCGCGACGACCGCCGCCCCGAAGCCCGGCATCGCGATGATGTCGGCCGCCACCACCTCGACGGTGACGACGCTGGCCACGGGCTCGTCCTCGGACACCGGTGACTACCGGGCCTCCACGCTCAGCCCGACCGGCAAGTGGAGCGTGTCGAACGGCTCCGGGGACTTCACCTACGACCTGCCGATCACCCTGCCGAAGGCCCCCTTCGGCGCCACGCCCGACCTGTCCCTGTCCTACGACTCCCAGTCCGTCGACGGCCGTACCTCGGCGACGAACAACCAGGCCTCCTGGGCGGGCATGGGCTGGGACCTGGACGTCGGCTACATCCAGCGCATCTACCGGAACTGCTCGCAGGACGTCAACAACACCGTCGGCGACCTGTGCTGGCAGTCGCCGAACCACAGCACCGAGCCCGATGGCGCCAAGTACGTCATCAGCCTCAACGGCGTGAACTCGGCGCTCATCCAGGACGGCAACGGCACCGGCTCCTACCACGTGCAGGACGACCCGGGCTGGCGCGTGCAGCACCTGACCGGCGGCCACGGCTCGGACGACGAGTACTGGGTGATCTCCTCCCAGGACGGCATGCGGTACTACTTCGGCTGGGGCCGCGCGGAGCGCACCAAAGACGCGACGAACTCCGTCCTGACCGTCCCGGTGGCCGGCGACGACGCGGGCGAGCCCTGCCACGACGTGTTCCCCGAGCCCTGCACCCAGGCCTGGCGCTGGAACCTGGACCGCGTGGTCGACCCCAACGAGGTCGAGAACGCCTACTTCTACGACAAGCAGACCAACCACTACCGCTCGGTCATCAACACCGACAAGGCGCGCGCGTACGACGCGGCCGGCTACCTGACCCGCATCGAGTACGGCTGGGCCTCCCAGATCACCGGCGCGAAGCTGCCCGCCAAGGTCGAGCTGCGCCATGTCGGCCGCTGTGTGGAGCGGATGAGCGACGCCGACCCGCTGGGCAAGGAGCCCGCGGACTGCCCGGGCATCTCGTCCAACCCCGACTCGTACCCCGACGTGCCGACCGACCTGATGTGCGACGGCACCGCGGCGGACAACTACTGCGCGGGCAAGACGTACTACCCCACGTTCTTCACCACCGACATGCTGTGGGACATCAAGACCTACGTCAGCGACGACGGCGGTACGACGTGGGACCCGGCGATGCAGTACCAGATGAAGTACGGCCTGCCGAACCCCGACGGCACCGTCGGCAAGACCCTCTGGCTCGACTACGTCCAGCGCGAGGGCTACGGCGACGGTCCCGACCAGCGTCTGCCGGTCATCAACTTCAACGGTGAGTGGCTGGACAACCAGGTCGGCTCCTCGACCCTCAACTTCCGCCGGGTCGACAAGATCTACGGCGACCTGGGCTCGGTGACCAGCGTCACCTACAGCCAGCCCGACGCCTGCGACATCAACAGCCTGCCGAGCGAGTCGTCCAACGCCCAGGACTGCTTCTGGCAGAAGTGGACACCGGAGGGCGCCGGCGCGGCCAAGACGGGCTGGTTCAAGAAGTACCTCGTCAGCCAGGTCTCCGTGGACCCGGGCGTGGGCCAGGGGGCCGGCACCGACGGCGACCCGGTCATGACGACCCGCTACGAGTACCACGGCGGCGCCGGCTGGGCGTTCACCAACGACCCGCTGATACCCGACTCCGACGAGACCTGGTCCGAATGGCGCGGCTATCCGCAGGTCGAGGTCTTCACCGGCACGAAGAGCAACGCGGCCTCCACCTACTACTGGCTCTACCGGGGCCTGGACGGTGACCGCACTTCCAAGACGGACACCTCCGCCACCCGCAGCGTCTCGGTCACCGACGGCTACGGCACGTCCTGGACGGACTCCGCGTGGCTGGCCGGCAAGACCCTGGAGTACTCCAAGCGCGACGGCGACGGCGGCTCGCACCAGCGGGTCCGCCAGGAGTACTGGGTCCATGACACGGCCCAGTACGACGGCCTGCCCGACGCCCGCTTCGTGCGTGAGAGCAAGACCACGACCGACGACCTGACCTCCACGGGCTGGCGCGAGCACGTCGTCAACAACGAGTTCGACGACACCAGCTCCACCAGCACCACCTACGGCCTGCCCCTGCGCACCAACGACTGGGGCCAGGTCGACGTCGACGACAACCGGTGCACCACCTACGGCCGCGCGTACAACACGTCCAATTTCCCGGACTCGGACGTCAAGCGCTGGATGGTCTTCCAGGACGAGGTGCGCCACTACGACGCCGACTGCGCCTCGCGCGGCTCCGCCAACCAGGACTCCTACAAGGTGACGCTGTACGACGGCTCGACGTCCGTCGCGAACAACGACGCGGCGCTGGTCGACGGCAACGCGACGGAGACGCGGACCTATACGGACGCCTCCACGTACCGCTCGACCAAGGCCGACTACGACGGTGCCGGCCGCGTGATCGCCGCCTACGACGGCAAGGGCAACAAGACGACCACGACGTACTCGCCGGCTACGTCCTGGCCGACCAGCGGTGTCACGGTCACCACCCCGGACCCGGACGGCGGCGCCGGTCCGGGTCCGGCGGAGTCCACCACGACCTGGTACTCGCGTCTGTGGGGCACCCCGTACGAGGTGCTCGACGCCAATGGTCACACCACCCGACTTGTGCACGACTCGGTGGGCCGCTATGTCCAGGTCTTCAAGCCGACCGAGATAGCGAACTATCCCGACGGCCACCCGTCGATGCAGTTCAGCTATGACACGCCCACCGCCACCAACAGCGACGGAGTACCCGACACGGTGGCCGGGCCGAGCCAGGTGACCACCGGGGTTCTCCAGTCCGGCACCACGTACGTGAACTCCCACGACTACCTGGACGGCCTGGGCCGAATCCGCGAGGACCAGTCCACGGCGCCGGACGGCACCGGCCGCGACGTGGTCTCCACCCGCTACGACACCTCGGGCAACGTCACCGGCAGCTCCGCGGCCTTCTACAACTCCAGCGCCGCGGGCTCCGGGATGGTACTCCCGACGGTGGACGACCTGCCCTCCTACACCGACCCGATCATCGACTGGGCCGGCCGGACGACCGAGACGCAGATCCTGGTCAACGGCACCCCACAGGCGACGGGCCACACCCGCACCTACTACTACGGCGACCACACCACCAGCGTCCCGGCGAGCGGTGAGCCCACCGACACCTTCACCGATGTGTTCGGTCAGGTGACCAAGGTCGTCGAACACGGTCCTCAGGGGGCGCAGACGACGTCGTACGCGTACACGCGCAGCGGCAAGCTGAAGCAGATCACGGACGCCAAGGGCAACGTCACCACATACGGCTATGGCTGGGCCGGTGACCGGACCTCCGTGAACGACCCGGACGCCGGAACCTCCTCGACCCAGTACGACGAGAACGGCAAGGTCGGCACGGAGACCGTCAACGGCACGACACTCACGTACCAGTACGACAACATCGGCCGGCAGACGACGGTTTCCCAGGGTTCCACCGTGCTGTCGCAGTTCGCCTACGACACGGCCCCGGGCGGTCTGGGGCAGCTCGCCTCGTCGACCAGTTACGCGAGCGGCAAGGCCTACACCGTCGCTGTCACCGGCTACGACAACCGCGGCCGCGCGACGGGCAAGCGGGTCACCGTCCCGGACGACGGCTCCGGCTTCGCCGGCAGCTACACCGTGGGCTACGGCTACGACCAGGCCGACCACATGACGTCGGTCTCCTACCCGGCGGTCGGCGGTCTGCCCGCGGAGACGGTCACCACCGCCTACACCGCCCAGGGACGGCCTTCGACGGTGTCCTCGCCGCTGGCCACCTATCAGTCGTCCTTCGGTTTCGACCGCGTGGGACGTCTCGACGCCCGTACGTACGGCACCAGCGGCGGCACGGACGCCACGGTCAACCGCGCCTACACCTTCGACGACACGAACGGCACCGGCGCACTGGCCGACATCCGCACCACCGTCACCGCCGACAGCACCACGAAGACAGCACAGGACGACACCTACACCCGTGACCTCGCCGGCCAGATCACCGGCATCACCGACGGCGTGACCCAGCAGAGCGAGTGCTACACCTACGACGAGCTCAACCGGCTCAGCCAGGCCTGGACCACCGAGGCGACCGACGGCTGCACCGGCGCGGCCACGCCGGACCTGAGCAGCAGCCTGGACCCCTACGACCAGACGTACACCTACGACGAACTCGGCGATCTGATGTCCGTCAAGGACACCACCGCCAGTGGTTCGACGACCAGGAGCTACACCTACCCCGGCTACAGCACCGACGGCACCGCCTACACGGCCGGGCAGGCGCACCCGCACGCGGTGACTCAGGCCGGCTCCGACACCTTCTCCTACAACACGTCCGGGCAGATGACCGCCCGCACGGTGAACGGGGTCAGCTCCAGCATCGACTGGACCGCGCAGAACAGGGTCAGCCGGATCACCCAGCACAAGACCGGCGGCGACGAGACGTCCACCTACGTCTACGACACCGACGGCACCGTCCTGCTGCGCACGTCGCCGCAGGAGAACGTGCTCTACCTCGACGGCCAGGAACTCCACAAGGCCACCGGCGGTGGCGTCGAGGCCACCCGCCTGTACTCGGCCGCCGGGACGACGGTGGCGATGCGCCAGGACGACGGCACCAGTGGCGGAAAGCTGACCTGGCTGTTGAGCGACACCCAGGCCTCCACCTCCCTGCTGATCGCCGCGGGCGGCGCGGTCACCCGCCGCAAGTACACGCCGTTCGGCGAGCAGCGCGGCAGCACCGCCCTTCCCTCCGCCACCGACCGGGGCTTCCTCGGCAAACCCGAGGACGACTCCACCGGCCTGTCCATCCTCGGCGCCCGTATGTACGACGCGGCACTCGGCCGCTTCATCAGCCCGGACGACCTGACCAAGCCGTACGCACCGCAGAACCTCTCGGCCTACAGCTACAGCGGCAACAACCCGGTCAACTTCGCCGATCCCAGCGGGCTCATGAGAGCCCCGCTGCCGGGTGATTCCTATGGGCCTCCGGAGCAGCCGAAGGGTTCGAGCGCCCTGGTGGACACGGGCGCGATCAGCAGCGGCACGTCCTCCGGCGGCGGTGGCGGCTGTGACGCCGCGTGCGTACGGAGTCTGAACTCTCTCGTCACCAATGAAAAGCCCGGCCTGCACAAGCAGCTGGCGATTCAGCTGCGCGAGTACATCGAGGCTGTCGCCGGAAACACGCGTCCTTGCACTCCGGGCGCCTCGGTCAAAAGCGGAGAAGCCGCCGCATGTAATTATCTTGGCGGTAATTCTCCGCAGCTCAGCTGGCGGGATCTCTTCTACCTGTGGGCCGATGGGAAGGGAGACGTGAACAACATTCCCTTCGATGACGGCAGTCCATTGACTCAGCAACTGATGCTGGACTCGTCCCACAAGAAAGTCATAGAAGGTCTGGCTCGCAAGATCCTCAGCGCCGACTTCGATGCTCCGGCGAGCGAGCTCGGAGGCAACGCGGATCACGCGGACGCGAAGTCGAACATCGGTAAGGACCTGCTTGGTATGATCACGGACGGCGGGGCCGGGAGCGAGACTCCGGCCGCGTTCCTCGGTAGCTACAACATCGAGTACCAAGTGATCGCACAGTCGAGGGAATCCCACTCCTTCACGGTTGCTTTCGCCTCCTACAACAAAACGGGCATGGCCTCACTATCACATGCCCCCCTGGTGGGAGACGTTCCTTCCGGTCACGCCTTCTCCAGCATCGCGCAGGAGTTCTATGGAACGGTGACGGTAAGTGTCCAATGACTCCGGCATCAGCACGCCGCTCAGCCTTTCTGGATCGTTGACCAAGGCGGCCCGATTCATCGCTCTGGCGGTCTTGGTCGCGTCCTATGTGGCGTGCCTGTTCCAGTTCTTTCCGATTCCGAGTACCCAGGAGGACCTGCTGAGTGCTCTCCGGTCGGACAGGCCCCCGGTCGTCGAGATCGGCTATGACGACCAGGGAGTGAACCTGCTCTGGGAGGCCGCCCCGCTGATCTACCGCGAAGTGCACACCGGAGTGCCGGGCGCGCTCCCCGGTAGCGGCGATGTGGCCGCTGTCGAGAAAGTGATCGCCGCCAAGGCGGGCATGCCCGTCGACGACCTCCCGTTCCGCGACCGGTCGGCCGGTCAGGGGCCAGGCGCGTTGGACGTTCTCCTGCCCGCCACTTATCCGCTCTTTCTGCGGTCCGCAGTCCTGCGCTGGGCTGCGGTCGGCGTGGGCGTGGCCGTACTGACCGCGGCCTACGCGCTGCCGAGGAGGTACACGCGGGTGAAGAATCGAGGGGTGTGGTTCGCCGTCTGCCTGGTCACCGGCTTCGGATTCTTCGCCTTCCTGCTGCTCGAACCCTGTGTGGCTCCCGATACCGGCGAGCCGCCCGAGCTCAAGCCGCGCTACGCATGGGGGGCATCCGTTACGACGGGGGTGCTACTTGCGCTGGGCGGGTGGGGTCTGATGCGCGGGGTGCGGCTGATGTAGGAACGCCTGTCACCTCGCGGTGGTGCCGCGGGCGTCCATGCCTTGAGCGCATGGGCGCCACCCGGCCCACGTCGCGTAGATTGCCGCACAGGCAGCCGGACCTACGCGAGGGGACAGACAGCAAGGTGACAAGGGCAAGGCAGGCCGTGAACGAGGCCCGCAGGATCGTCGTCAAGGTGGGCTCCTCCTCCCTGACCACCGCCGCCGGCGGCCTCGACGCCGACCGTGTCGACGCACTCGTCGACGTGCTCGCCAAGATCCGCAGCGGCGGAGAGCGGGAGATCGTCCTCGTCTCCTCCGGTGCCATCGCCGCCGGGCTCAGCCCGCTCGGCCTGCGCCGCCGCCCCAAGGACCTCGCCCGCCAGCAGGCCGCCGCCAGCGTCGGCCAGGGCCTGCTCGTCGCCCGCTACACCGCCTCCTTCGCCCGCTACGGCGTCCGCGTCGGCCAAGTCCTGCTCACCTCCGACGACATGAGCCGCCGGGCCCACCACCGCAACGCCTCGCGCACCCTCGACCAGCTCCTCGCGATGGGTGCCTTCCCGATCGTCAACGAGAACGACACCGTCGCCACCGACGAGATCCGCTTCGGCGACAACGACCGCCTCGCCGCCCTCGTCGCCCACCTCGTCCACGCCGACCTGCTCGTCCTGCTCTCCGACGTCGACGGCGTCTACGACGGCGACCCCAGCAAGCCCGGCACCTCGCGGATAGCGGAGGTGAAGGGTCCCGGGGACCTCGCCGGCGTCGAGATCGGCAGCGCGGGCAAGGCGGGCGTCGGCACCGGCGGCATGGTCACCAAGGTCGAGGCCGCCGGGATCGCGGCCGCCGCCGGCATTCCCGTCGTCCTCACCAGCGCCGTGCACGCGGCGGAGGCGCTGAGCGGCGGCGACACCGGCACCTACTTCCACCCCACCGGCAAGCGCTCCGCCGACCGGCTGCTGTGGCTCCAGCACGCCTCCACCCCGCAGGGCGCGCTGACCCTGGACGACGGGGCCGTCGAGGCCGTGGTCAAGGGCCGCAAGTCGCTGCTCCCCGCCGGAATCGCCGCCGCGGAGGGCGAGTTCAGCGCCGGCGACCCCGTCGAACTGCGCGACATGGCCGGCCGCGCGGTCGCCCGGGGACTCGTCAACTTCGACGCCAAGGAGATTCCCCGGCTGATCGGGCGTTCGACCCGGGAGCTGGCCCGCGAACTCGGACCGGCGTACGAACGCGAGGTCGTACACAGGGACGACCTGGTGCTCCTGCACCCGTAACACTCGCAAAACCGCTCGTAAAACGGGGCGTAAGGAACGCCCCCGGTGGGGGACGTTCCGTAAAACCACCACGCGAAGGCCTGCAGCCTGCTCAACTTTGTCTCTGGGACATGTTGAAAGGACACGTTCCGTCAAGGGGCCGAGCGAGTCATGAAGGAGGCCGTCGTGAGACGAGTGCGCCCTAAGGCGACGTCCCGCGGTGCTCTGACGAGCGTCGTGGCCGGGGACACCTACGAGGAGCCCAGAGACCTGCCCCGGCTGTGGCACGTCACCCTCAGCGTCTCCGGGAAGGCGGTCCCCCTGCCCGACCTGCGCCGTGCCCTGGAACAGCTGGCCCACGACCACCCCTTCCTCCTGACCAGCAGATACGCGACCGACCACGCCGAGATCCGGTACTGGGAGGAGGCCCGCGACCTGCACGACGCCGCCGCCGTCGCCCTGCGCCTGTGGGGCGAGCACCGGCAGAGCGCCGGACTGCCCCCGTGGGAGATCGTCGGCCTGGAGGTCATCGACCGCGAGACCTACCACCACCGCATCGCCGAGGGCTACGGCCCGGCGCCCGCGACACCGGTGGGAGTGCACCCCTTCTGAGCCCCTTTGGGGTGTCTCGGGGTGTGGGACGACCGCGGAGCGGTCCGGCCCCGCGCACTACCCTTCCCTCATGACCACGCTCTCGCCGTACGACTCGATGTCCCCGGTCACCCAGGCCGCCTACCGGGCCAAGGCCGCCGCCGCCGACCTCGCGCCGCTGCCGCGTGCCGTGAAGGACGACGCGCTGCTCGCCATCGCCGACGCCCTGGAGGTCCGGACCGCCGAGATCGTCGAGGCCAACGCCAAGGACGTGGCCAAGGCCCGGGAGAACGGCACCAGCGAGTCCGTCGTCGACCGGCTCACCCTCACTCCCGAGCGGGTCCGCGCCATCGCCTCCGACGTCCGCGACGTCGCGGGGCTGCCCGACCCGGTCGGCGAGGTCGTCCGTGGCTCCACCCTCCCCAACGGCATCGACCTGCGCCAGGTCCGCGTCCCGCTCGGCGTCGTCGGCATCATCTACGAGGCCCGCCCGAACGTCACCGTCGACGCCGCCGCCCTCTGCCTGAAGTCCGGCAACGCCGTCCTGCTGCGCGGCTCCGCCTCCGCCTACGAGTCCAACACCGCCCTCGTCCGCGTCGTCCGGGACGCCGTCGGCGGCGCCGGGCTGCCCGCCGACGCCGTGCAGCTCGTGCCCGGCGAGAGCCGCGACTCCGTGCGCGAGCTGATGCGCGCCCGCGGCCTGGTCGACGTCCTCATCCCGCGCGGCGGCGCCTCCCTGATCCAGACCGTGGTCAGCGAGTCCACCGTCCCCGTCATCGAGACCGGCACCGGCAACTGCCACGTCTACGTCGACGCGCACGCCGACATCGACATGGCCATCGGCATCCTGATCAACTCCAAGGCCCAGCGGGTCAGCGTCTGCAACGCCGCCGAGACCCTCCTGGTCCACCAGGACATCGCCGCCGAGTTCCTGCCGCGCGCCCTCGACGCCCTCGCCGAGGCCGGCGTCACCGTCCACGCCGACGAGCGGGTCATGGCCTACGCCAAGGACTCCGAGGCGACCGTCGTGGAGGCCGTGGCCGAGGACTGGGAGACCGAGTACCTCTCCTACGACATCGCCGCCGCCGTCGTCGACTCCCTCGACAAGGCCGTCGAGCACATCCGGCTGTGGACCTCCGGCCACACCGAGGCGATCGTCACCACCTCCCAGCAGGCCGCCCGCCGCTTCACCCGGCTGGTCGACTCCACCACCGTCGCCGTGAACGCCTCCACCCGCTTCACCGACGGCGGCCAGTTCGGCTTCGGCGCCGAGATCGGCATCTCCACCCAGAAGCTGCACGCCCGCGGCCCGATGGGCCTGCCGGAGCTGACCAGCACGAAGTACATCGTCACCGGCGACGGCCACCTGCGCCCCTGAGAATCACCTGTTCGGCTGAACGTTCCGGCCGCGGCCGCATGTTCGGGGAGCGTCCGGAAAGCGTCTCAGCAGATGGATGAATTTCCCTACCGTCTGCCCAAATTGACCCCCCAGGTCTACTCTGGAGAGGTGCCGGAGGACGTGGGGGGCACGCCGTTCCCTGACGGCTGGGAGCCCGACGACGACCACGACCACGGGGTGCCGGACGAAGAGTTCGCCTCCGTGGTCTTCGACGAGGCCTTCGTACAGGCGGCCACGATCCATGAACCGAGCGCCGTGGAACGCCTCCTGGCCGCCGCACAGGCCAGAGCCGAGGCCTCCGAGGCGGAGGCCCGCCGCGCCCGCGCCCGAGGCGAGCGCTACAGCGAGAAGTACGCTCCCGAGGGAACCGATCTCAGCCAAGATCGGGACGAGGACGAGCTGGACGACACCTACGTCCTCGGCGACGGCCACGGTCCCTTCGGCGCCTACGGCAGACAGGTCCGCTGGCATCGCCCCGTGGCCTGGCTGCTCGCCGTCGTGATGGGCATAGGCATGGTCGCCCTCGCCTTCGCCGCCGTCTACCGGGGCGGCTCCTCCGGCCCCCGCGACCGGGTGCCCGCCCCCGCCTCGACCGGCGTGGAACAGGGCAGCGCCGCCGCTCCCTCCGTCTCCGCCGACACGGGCCGGCCGGTCGCCTCGGCCGTCCCGCGCACCCCCTGAGTGCCCTCACCCGCTTCTTGCTGAGCACCTGTCAGAAGTTGTCGTGTACCAGGGCGTTTACCTGAGGCTCATGAGACCTACTCTGAAAGTATGGGCGGGCCAGGAGACCCACCGGAGGGGACACCCGAGGGCGGCCCCGTGGGTGGCGAGGACGAGTACCGATCCGTCGTCTTCGACGAGTCGTTCGTCCGCGCTGCCCGTCTCCAGGAGTACTCCGCCGAGGAGCGGATGGCCGACCACGCGCCCGCCGTGCGCCGCCGTCCGTCCCTGCACCGCGGACTCGCACGGCAGTTGATGGCCCTCGTCGTGCTGATCGCCGTCGCCATGGGCACCGCGGTCTATCTGAGCGTCCGCCACCCCTACGGCTCCCCGCAGGCCCGGCGCCCCGTCGAGCCCCTGCGGATGACGGTGATCCCGCTCGCCCCGACGGGCAAGGTGCCCGGCGCCGTCGACGCCGAGCGCCTGTACGCGCACAGCCCCGCCCGCCAGTTCGCCGTCGGCGCCGAGGGGATACCGCTGCCGGTCGTGAGCGGTACCGCCCACTTCTCCGACAGCCAGGTCATGACCGCACTCACCGCCACCAAGGACTACATCGTCCGCTCCGCGCTCTACCCCGAGGTGCTGACCGGCGGACAGGTCAACCCCGCCCGGGCCCTCCTCGACGGCGACCAGCTCGACCAGTTCGACCAGAGCGTCCAGAGCACCCCCCACCCGGCGGCCGACGGCCGGCACGCCGCCACCGGCTGGCTGGTCCGCTTCGACCCCACCCGCGTCCAGCTCGCCGACAAGGGGATCCGCGTCCAGGGTGACCTGCAGGCCGTGGAGGCCGACGCGGACTCGCTGGAGGTCACCGCCGACCACACCCTGGTCTACGCCGTGCGCCCCGCCGGCGCCGCGGCCGGCGCGCCCGTCTCCCTCTTCACCGTCCGCCGCGAGCTGACCTTCCGCTTCAGCCGCGACGATCTGCGCACCCACCAGGTCCAGCTGGTCACGTCGTACGTCCAGGCGGGTCCCATGGCCTGCGCCGAGGACTCCAGCGCCTACCTCCGGCCGCTGCTGGCCGGCCAGACGGCCCGCAGCGGCGTCCCCGCGGGCAGCGACCCCTACGCCACGGACAGCCCGGCGGCCCTGTGCGGGACGCTGGCCGTCCGGGCCCAGCCGACGGTCTGAGCGGCGTTTCCGTGCCGAGCGCAGTGACAGCCGCCGGGGTGCGGCGGGGAAAGGGCTACTCCGTGTCCTGCGGCCCCCCCTTGTCCTGCGGCCCCTCCTTCGCCGTCGGCGGGCTCCTGAAGCCGTCGAAGCCGCGCCGCACCCTGCCGCCCAGGTCTCCCGCGCCGCCCGCGAGGTCCGAGACCAGCTTCATCAGCGGGTCCTTGGAGCTCTTCACATCGCTCGCGTAGGTGGCCGCCGACTCCCGGAAGGAGTCGCTGACCTTGGTGTCCTTGTCCTCGTCGCGCCGCGTGTAGTGGCCGTCCATGATCCGCTGGAAGTCCCGGGACTCGGCCCACTTCTTCAGCTCGGCCGCCCGCACCGTGGTGAACGGGTGCGAGCGGGGCAGCACGTTCAGGATCTTCAGCACCGAGTCGCGCAGATCGCCCCCGGAGTCGTACTCCTCGGCCTGCTCCAGGAAGGCGTCCACGTTCATCTCGTGCAGGTGGTTGCCGCCCGCGATCTTCATCAGGCCGCGCATCGAGGCCTGTACGTCCTGGCCCACCAGCAGCCCCGCCCGGTCCGCGGACAGCTCCGACTTGCGGAACCACTCCCGCAGCGCCGTGATGATCGCCATGATCGCGACGTTGCCCAGCGGGATCCAGGCGACCTTCAGCGCGAGGTTGGTCAGGAACAGCAGGATCGTGCGGTACACCGAGTGGCCGGACAGCGCGTGGCCCACCTCGTGCCCGACGACCGCGCGCATCTCCTCCTCGTCGAGGAGTTCCACGAGCCCCGTGGTGACCACGATGATCGGCTCGTCCAGGCCGATGCACATCGCGTTCGGCTGCGGGTCCTGGTTGACGTACATCGGCGGGACCTTCTCCAGGTCCAGGATGTGACAGGCGTCCAGGAGCATGTCGTTCAGGTGCTGGAACTGCCGCTCGGAGACGCGCACCGAGTCGGACAGGAACAGCAGTCTCAGGCTCCGCTCCGGCAGCAGCCCGCTGAGCGCCTTGAAGACCGTGTCGAATCCGCTCAGCTTGCGCAGCGCGACCAGGGCCGAGCGGTCGGCCGGGTGCTCGTAGGCACGCGAGGAGATCCCGGGGAAGCTCCTGCGCTGCCGGCTCGGCACGCGCTCGTGCCCCGTCTGCTGCTCACCGTCGTCGGACATGTCTTCCCCCAAGTACGTGTGAGTGCCCACTGTGCCCCCGAGGCAGGGCCCAGCCTAGGCGGAGATACCGTGGACGGGCAGTACAGCCGAAGGAGTCCACTGATGGATCACCACCCCGCAGCCGCCCGGCTGACCGAGGCCGCCACGCTCGCCGTCCAGCAGCACGGGACGGGGAATCTGCTCCGCATCGTGCTGATCGTGATGTTCCTGGGCTGTGCGCTGACCGCCTGGTTCCTGCTTCGCGGCTACAAGCGGAAGGACGACTGACGGGCGGCGGAAGTTCCCCGCCCGCCCCAACGGCGGAGTCGGCGTGATCGTCGCCGGGCCGCCCGCATACGATGAGCCGACATCTTTATCCCGCCCACACGCGATAGGTCCTGACGAAGATGATGAGCCTTCACAGCACGGCAGCCCAGCTGGCCACCCTCGCCGAGAGCGAGGGCGGTCACCACAACAGCCTCAACCCGGCCATCACCGGCGGCGGCGCCTTCATCGTCCTGCTGCTCCTGCTGTGGATCACCACCCGCTTCAACCGCGACCGCTGAGCCCGGACCCCGTCCCGGGCGGGAGCCTCCAGGCCGGGCCGGTAGGGTCTGCACGCATGGGAGAGCAGGACATGCCTACCGGTCCGGTGCACGCGGGCAAGCGTCGCCTGGGCGTGATGGGCGGAACGTTTGACCCGATCCACCACGGGCACCTCGTGGCGGCCAGTGAGGTCGCCGCGCAGTTCCAGCTGGACGAGGTGGTGTTCGTGCCCACCGGCGAGCCGTGGCAGAAGTCCCACCGCAAGGTCTCCCCGGCCGAGGACCGCTATCTGATGACGGTCATCGCGACCGCTGAGAACCCCCAGTTCTCCGTCAGCCGCATCGACCTCGACCGCGGCGGCCCCACCTACACCGTGGACACCCTGCGCGACCTGCGCGTCCTCAACCCCGACACCGACCTGTTCTTCATCACCGGCGCCGACGCCCTCGCCCAGCTGCTGACCTGGCGCGACAGCGAGGAGCTGTTCTCCCTCGCGCACTTCATCGGCGTCACCCGCCCCGGCCACCACCTGACCGACCCGGGTCTGCCGGAGGGCGGTGTGTCGTTGGTCGAGGTTCCGGCGCTCGCCATCTCCTCCACAGACTGCCGTGCGAGAGTCGCGAAGGGGGACCCCATCTGGTACATGGTGCCGGACGGAGTCGTGCGCTACATCGCCAAACGCGAGCTGTACCGCGGCGAGTGAGCCGAGAGGGGCACCGGTGAACGACCGATACGACGCGGGTGACGCCGGCTACGGCGCGAGCCCGTACGAACTCGTCGGCTACGACGAGTACGGCCAGCCCATGTACCGGCAGGTCCCGGCACAGCAGGCACCGCAGGCCACCTACGACCCGTACGCCCAGCAGCAGGGCTACGGCTACGACCCGTACGCCACCGGCCAGCAGCCGCCGGTACCCGCCTACGACTCCGGGCAGCAGCCGGTGTACGACCCCTACGCCGCCCAGAGCCCGTACGACCCCTACGGGACCGGCACCGCAACGGACACCCAGCACACCGCCGGCCACGACCCCTACGGGCAGGCCGCGAGCAGCGGGCAGCAGCCCCGGGTCGCCGGGCAGACCGCCTACATCCCGCAGCAGACCGGCCCGGCGCAGGAGCCGAAGAGCGCGGGGGAGGGGCACGAGGCGCCCCGTGAGGAGGGCGAACGGGACTACCGCACCGAGCAGTTCGCCTTCGTCGAGGAGCCGGACGGCGACTCCGAGGACGTCATCGACTGGCTGAAGTTCACCGAGAACCGCACCGAGCGCCGCGAGGAGGCCCGCCGCCGCGCCCGCAGCCGGATCATCGCCCTCGCCGTCGTCCTCGCCCTCGTCGCCGCCGGCGGCGTCGGCTACCTCTGGTACGCCGGAAAGCTGCCCGGCCTGTCCTCCGACGGCTCCGGGCCCGGCGCGGCCACGCCCGTCGGCGCCCAGAAACGCGACGTGATCGTCGTCCACCTGCACAACACCGGCAAGGGCGGCACCTCCACGGCGCTGCTGGTCGACAACACCACCACCAAGCAGGGCAGTACCGTGCTGCTGCCCAACAGCCTCGCCCTGAGTGACGACTCCGGCGCCACGACGACCCTCGCCAAGTCGGTGGACGACGACGGCTCCTCCGGCACCCGCGACCAGCTCGACACCGTGCTCGGCACCAGCATCCAGGGCACCTGGCGCCTCGACACCCCGTACCTGCAGAACCTCGTCGACCTGGTCGGCAACATCGTCATCGACACCAACACCGACGTGCCCGACCCGGACACCGAGAAGAAGGGCGCCGAGCCGCTCGTCACCAAGGGCAGCCAGCAGACCCTCAGCGGCAAGATGGCCGTCGCCTACGCCACCTACCGCGCCTCCGGCGAGTCCGAGAACGCCCAGCTGGAGCGGTTCGGACAGGTCATGCAGGGGGTGCTGCGCAAGCTGTCCTCGGACCCGTCGTCGGCCGTCACCACCGTGCAGACCCTGGCGCAGATCCTCGATCCGCCGCTCACCGACAAGGACCTCGGCACCTTCCTCGCCAAGCTCTCCGACCTCGCCAAGAGCGGCGACTACAAGACCGCCCTGCTGCCCGTGCAGACCGACGGCACGCTGAGCGCGAAGACCAGTGACAGCGTGGTGAAGGACATCCTCGGCGGCACCGCCAAGAGCCCCGCCGCCGGCTCCGCGGTCCGGGTCTCCGTGCAGAACGCCACCGGTGTGAAGGACGACACCGAGAAGGCCCGCGTGGTGCTCCTCAACGGCGGCTTCACGTTCCTGGAGGGCGGCAGCGCCGCCGGCACCCAGACCGCCTCGAAGGTGCTCTACGCGGACGCCTCCGACAAGGAGAACGCCACCGAGGTCGCCAAGACCCTCGGACTGCCGGACGGCTCCGTGACCAAGGGCACGGTCTCCTCGGGCGCCGACGTCTCGGTGGTCCTGGGCCAGGACTACAAGCCGTCCGCCTCCTGACAGCGGCCGGGGGCACTCCGCGCGATCCGTTTATCACGTGGGGTGCCCAGGGCGGTCCGTGAGACCCTTGAGGGCAAGACCGCCGACGGGCTGTGCCCTGTGGGGGCCGCCTCCACACCCCCAGCCGATCTCCTGTTCCCCGACCGAAAGCTTCGTAGTGACCGCCACCGACCGTTCCCTTGAGCTCATCAACACCGCCGCCCAGGCGGCGGCCGACAAGCTCGCCCACGACGTCATCGCCTACGACGTCAGCGACGTGCTGTCGATCACGGACGCCTTCCTGCTCGCCTCCGCGCCCAACGACCGCCAGGTCAAGGCCATCGTCGACGAGATCGAGGAGCGCCTGCAGAAGGAACTCGGCGTCAAGCCGGTGCGCCGCGAGGGCGACCGCGAGGCCCGCTGGGTGCTGCTCGACTACGTCGACATCGTCGTCCACGTCCAGCACAGCGAGGAGCGGGTCTTCTACGCCCTGGAGCGGCTGTGGAAGGACTGCCCCGAGCTGGAGCTGCCCGCCGACGCCAAGGCCACCCGCGGCAAGGCGAAGGAACACGCCGAGCTGCAGGCCGAGGAGGCCGCCGCGGAGCCGGGCGGGGAGTGGTGATGAGCGCCACCGGTGAGGTGACCGACCGCACGAGCCGGGGCCGTCGCGTCATCCTGTGGCGCCATGGCCAGACCGCCTGGAACGTCGAGCGCCGCTTCCAGGGCAGCACGGACGTCGCGCTGACCGAGACCGGCATCGGCCAGGCCCGCCGCGCCGCCCGGCTGCTGGCCTCCCTGGGGCCGGACGCGATCGTCTCCTCGGACCTTCAGCGGGCGGCCGACACGGCCGCCGAGCTGGCCTCCCTCACCGGCCTCGACATCACCCGTGAGGAGGGCCTGCGCGAGACCTACGCGGGCGTCTGGCAGGGGCTGACGCACGAGGAGATCATCGCCCGCCACGGCGAGGAGTACGCCGCCTGGAAGCGCGGCGAGGCGATCCGTCGTGGCGGTGGCGAGCTGGAGACCGAGGTCGCCGACCGGGCCGCACCCGTCGTACTGCGGCACGCCGAGAAGCTGCCCGAGGACGGCACGCTCGTCGTGGTCAGCCACGGCGGCACCATCCGCACCACCATCGGCCGGCTGCTCGGCCTGGGGTCACAGCACTGGGAGAGCCTCGGCGGTCTGTCCAACTGCTGCTGGTCCGTGCTGGGCGAGGGCGCCCGCGGCTGGCGTCTGCTGGAGCACAACGCGGGCACCCTCCCGGAGCCCGTCCTCGGCGACGACGACTGAGCTTCCGGACCCTCCGGCCCCCGGATTTCACTTTCTGGCAGGTCACAGGCTAGAGTTCTTCTTGTTCGCCCCGCCGAGCGGGAAGAACGCAAGGGGCTATAGCTCAGTTGGTAGAGCGCCTGCATGGCATGCAGGAGGTCAGGAGTTCAATTCTCCTTAGCTCCACTGATCGACACTCTGTCGAGTGGTCAAAGATCGGTGATGAAGATCCCGTCCCTCAGGGGGCGGGATTTTCTGCGTTGGTACCTGTGCCAGGTGCTGAGTCGCTCGGGGCCCTCGCTCGTATACCCCCGTGGAGGCGTTCCCGTGGCAGAATCAAACGGCCGGAAGGGGGCGCGGCCCGACGGGAGGGAGTAGCGATGCCTGCGAGCATCCTTGGGGAGGGCGGCCACCTCCTCGGTGCGGCGTTGATACGGGGCACGATCACCCGGCTCAGCTGCCCTTCCTGCGGTTCCGCGCACGTGGCCCAAGTCCTCGGCGACAACGGCGGAATCTCCTACGTGTGCACGGCCTGCGGCCACAGCTGGAGCTGATCGATGGGTGCACACAGGCGAAAGTGCGACTGGTGCGGCAGCGGTACGCCGATCGTCCGTGACATGGAGCCGATCAACCCCGACTACCAGTACTGGTGCGAGGAATGCGCGCGGGCGCTGATCATAAAGGGCGACCCGATCGAGACGTACCGGGAGCTGGAGGGCGAGCCGATCTACGGCCGGCTGCTCGAAGAGCACTGCACGCTCAAGCGGTTCTACTCCTTCGTGACGGCTTGAGGCGCCCCGCGCGCGGGGCGCCGCGCGACACGGAATCCGACATCAGGGACGTATCGGGGCGGACGGGAAACCGATTTGGTGCTGCGTCGAGCGGCCTGTAATGTTTACGACGTCGCCAGGGAGACCGGGCGGGACAACAAAACAAGGGGCTATAGCTCAGTTGGTAGAGCGCCTGCATGGCATGCAGGAGGTCAGGAGTTCAATTCTCCTTAGCTCCACAGAAGTAGAAGGCGGACCATCCCTCGGATGGTCCGCCTTCTGCGTGTTGCCACGCTGTACGGAGGCTGGGCGGGGGGAGACGGAAAGGGGCGGGTCACCCGGCTCGGGTGACCCGCCCCTTTCCGTGTGCTCAGCGGCCGAGCGCCCGCCGGCCGCGGCCCTGGGAGAGGACCGGAAGGTTGCGCGACGGCGCCTGCCCGCGCGTGTCCTCCTCGAGGCGCAGGGCGAGCGCCGGGCAGCGGCGTACCGCGCGCAGGGCCTTCGCCTCCGCGTAGCGCGGCACCTGCGCCTGGGCGACGGTCGGGAAGCCGTCGGCGCCGAGTTCGAACACCTCGGGCAGGATGTCGGCGCACAGACCGTGGCCCCGGCACAGTGTCCAGTCGACGTGGATCTTCTGGCGGCTGGCGCCGGTCTCCTCGGGCTCCGCGCCGCCCGGGATGCCCGTGGGGGCCCTGCCTCCCTCGAAGAGCGGCAGAACGCCCTCCACGGGCCGTCCGCAGCCGTTGCCGAGGACATGGGCGGCCAGGTCGTCGGTGAACGCCTTGATGGTCGACTCCAGGAACATCGCCGAGCCGTCCGGGTGCGAACACGCGCCCCGGCGCTTGACGTTCTTCGCGACCTGCTTCAGCGCCTCCAGAGCGGCCGGACCGCCACCGTTGAGGATGTCCTCCAGCCCGCGCGCGGCGGCGGGCAGTCCGAGGTAGCAGGGGCCGCACTGGCCGGCGCTCTCCTCGGCCAGCCACTGCGCCACCCGCAGCGACTCGCCCAGCGGGCAGGTCTCCTGGCTGATCGGCAGGATCGCGCCCGCGCCCAGCGAACCGCCCACCGCGTCAAGGGAGTTGCGCGAGACGATCGCCTCGTCGACGGTCGCCGCGTCGATCCACTTGCCGTGGTAGCCGCCGGTCAGCACGCCCTGCGGCACCGGCGGGGCGCCCGCCAGCTGGAGCACGTAGCGCAGCGGCACGCCCGTGGGGACCTCGAGCACCATCGGGCGGGCCACCGCGCCGGACACGGTCAGCATGACGGTGCCCGGCTCGTCGTACAGGCCGGTGTTGCCGTAGCGCTCGGGGCCGATGCGGGCGGCGATGGCCAGCTGCGCGAACGTCTCCGCGTTCGACAGCAGTGTGGGCGCTCCGCCGACGCCGGACTGCGAGGCGCTGATCTTGCGGCCGGGCGGGATCGCCGGGCCGCCGTCGACCGAGCGGATCAGCGAGGCGGCCGCGCCCGTGACCATGCGCACGGGGTTGCGCTGCACCCACGCGCGCAGCGCCGATCTACGGCTGTTGCTCAGCCCGCGTTCGGCGAGCGCGGCCTCCATGGAGCGCTGCGTGGACTCGCGGGTGACACCGATCACCAGCGTGCGCGCGCCGAGCGCTTCGGCGCACAGCAGCGCGCCGTCCAGGATCAGGTGCGGGGCGCGGTTGATCAGCACCGTGTCCTTGCGGCAGGCCGGCTCGTCCTCGCTGCCGTTGACCACGACGACCGGCCGCACCCCGCGTTTGATCGCCGACTCGGCGACCGAGCGCAGCTTCCTGTGGAAGGGGAAGCCCGCGCCGCCGCGGCCCTTGAGATTGATGTTCTCGGCGAGCTGTGCGAGCTGTTCGCCGCCCAGGGGGTCGAGCGGCCCGTGCACCTTCAGGTGCATGGGCAGGTCGAGTCGTTCCACAAGGTCGAAGCCCGACGTGAGCTGCGGAAGGCCGACCACGCGGACTTCGGGGACGTCGGGCAGGGCCTCGTTCACTTAAAGCCTCCGGAGGGCGTGTTCCAGGGTTCGCCCGAACCCGGCGTCTCGAAGGACGCGCCGGGCAGTGTTTCGGTCGCGGGACCGCTGTCGAACGTGTCACTCGGGTTGTACGTGCCATAGCGGCCGTTTGTCTCACCGGTGTCGTACATGTCACTTCCGCCGTATCCGGACGTGTCTGCATTGCCATAGACCGGGATGGTGTGTCCGGTGTCCTGGAGCGGGTCGTACACGGACGGCGGGGCCTCGCCGACCGGCGGCGGGGACGGGATCGGCCAGCTGCCCGAGGTGCTGGAGGGGCCGTCCACGCGCGGGACGGGCTGCGTGGCCTGGAAGTCCAGCGGCAGGTCCGTGCGGGCGCTTTGGCCGGCCGCGAACGGCGGCTGGGCGCCGCCGCGCGGGGACACCGCGCGGTAGGCGGCGGCGAAGCCCGACGCGGGCTGGGCGGCGGGGGCCGCGGGTGACTGGTACAGCGGGGCGGCGGCCGCCTCGGGTCCGCGCCTGCTCCCGAAGCCCGGCGGCGCCGCCTCGGCCATCCGGGAGCGGCTGGTGTCCAGCTCCTCGCGGCCGGGCCGCTCCGGGCTGCCGAACAGCGTCACCAGCCGGTCGGCGACCCTGCGCTTGACCGGGCGCGGGGCGGCGCGCAGCGCGAGGGCGCCCATGACGCCCAGCAGTGACGCGCCGTAGAGGATCACGAAGACCGGCTTGGCCGAGCGGCCCGCGTACAGGCCGTGGACCAGCGCCGCGCACCAGGCCGGGTAGGCCAGCATGTGCATCGCGCGCCAGCGGGCGGCGACCGGGGCCGGAGTGGCGAAATTGCTGCGCAGGGCGCCGGTGACGCCCACGAAGATCATCAGCAGGCCCGCCAGGGAGCCCAGTCCGATCAGGCCGCCGAGTCCGGTGACGCCGAGCGAGAACGGAATGACCGCGGCGATGAGCTGGGTGTGGCCGAGCACGATCTTTGTGGTGATGTGCAGCAGCAGGAATGCGATCGACGCGACCGCGGTCGTGCGGTGCACCGCCTGGCCGACGATCCGCTGCCGGGTGTTGAGGAAGATCCGGTCCTGGGCGAACAGGCCCCAGATCACCGAGCAGCTGAGCGAGACCAGGGACAGCACGCCCGCGCCGAAGTTCAGGAAGTCGCGGACCGGGCCGCCTCCGACCAGCACGACCACGGGTATCAGCAGCAGGGCGACGGCGGTCGCCACCCCATAGGCCGAGCGGCCTGGTTTGGGGAGTGAGCTGGTACTACGACGAGGGTTCATGGGGGCAACTCCGAGCAGTTTCGGGAAAGCGGTCCCGCTGCCGAACTCTAAGTGGCGCCATACCGATCGGTACGGGGTTTCAGTTATTGCGTTGTTATCAACGGGCAATATGACTAGGGCGATGTCCCAAAGGGGACAGTACGCGAAGTAATTTTTGACCTTGGTTCAGTTCCGGCGGGCTTCCTGGCATGTCCACAGGGGATACGGAAGCGCGTCGCCGCTTGCTCAAGGCCGTCGCGGCCCGCTCAGGGCCTGCGGTACCCTAGCGCCATGCGTGCCGTACGCCTTCTGCTTAGCGGGCCGCGCTGATCAGTACCGACCCCCGGTCGAACCCGTGAGGTCGGCATCGGCGCGGCGTCCCCTCCTGTGCGAGGGGATTTTTCATTTCCGCAGGCAGAGACGATCGATGGAGCTTTGAGGATCATGAGCGAGACGAACCCCGCTGCCACCGCCGAGGTGGCCGCGCCGCACCGCTACACGGCCGCGATGGCAGCCGAGATCGAGGCACGCTGGCAGGACTTCTGGGACGCCGACGGCACCTACGCGGCGCCGAACCCCAAGGGTGACCTCGCGGGCGACCCCGAGCTGGCCGCCCGGCCCAAGAAGTTCATCATGGACATGTTCCCGTACCCCTCCGGTGCGGGCCTGCACGTCGGCCACCCGCTGGGCTACATCGCCACCGACGTCTACGCCCGGTTCCAGCGCATGACCGGCCACAACGTCCTGCACACCCTGGGCTTCGACGCCTTCGGCCTGCCCGCCGAGCAGTACGCCGTGCAGACCGGCACGCACCCGCGTGTGTCCACCGAGGCCAACATCGAGAACATGAAGTCCCAGCTGCGTCGGCTGGGCCTGGGCCACGACAAGCGCCGGTCCTTCGAGACGATCGACCCGGACTACTACAAGTGGACCCAGTGGATCTTCCTGCAGATCTTCAATTCCTGGTACGACCCGGAGGCGGGGAAGGCCCGCCCGATCTCCGAGCTGATCGCCCGGTTCGAGTCCGGTGAGCGCGCGATTCCGGGCACCACGCGCGCGTGGAGCGAGCTGAGCACCGGCGAGCGCGCCGACATCCTGGGCGAGTACCGCCTGGCCTACGCCTCCGAAGCACCCGTGAACTGGTGCCCGGGCCTGGGCACCGTGCTGGCCAACGAGGAGGTCACCGCCGACGGCCGCTCCGAGCGCGGCAACTTCCCCGTCTTCAAGAGCAAGCTGCGCCAGTGGAACATGCGCATCACCGCCTACGCCGACCGGCTGCTGGAGGACCTGGAGGAGCTGGACTGGCCCGAGGCCATCAAGCTGCAGCAGCGCAACTGGATCGGCCGCAGCGAGGGCGCCCGCGTCGACTTCCCGATCGACGGCGAGCGCATCACCGTCTTCACCACCCGCCAGGACACCCTGTTCGGCGCGACCTACATGGTGCTGGCGCCCGAGCACCCGCTGGTCGAGAAGTTCACCCCCGAGGCGTGGCCCGAGGGCACGCACGCGGTGTGGACCGGCGGCCACGCCACCCCCGCCGAGGCCGTCGCCGCCTACCGCGCGCAGGCCGCGTCGAAGTCCGACGTCGAGCGGCAGGCCGAGGCCAAGGACAAGACCGGTGTCTTCATCGGCGCGTTCGCGACCAACCCGGTCAACGGCGACCGGATCCCGGTCTTCATCGCCGACTACGTCCTGATGGGCTACGGCACCGGCGCGATCATGGCCGTCCCCGCGGGCGACCAGCGCGACTTCGAGTTCGCGCGCGCCTTCGAGCTGCCGATCCACTGCGTCGTCGAGCCGACCGACGGCCGCGGCACCGACACCTCGACCTGGGACAACGCCTTCGGGTCGTACGACGCGAAGATCATTAACTCCACGAACGACGCCATCTCGCTGGACGGCCTGGGCGTCGTCGAGGCCAAGGCACGCATCACCGAGTGGATGCGGGCGAACGGCGTCGGCGAGGGCACCGTCAACTTCCGCCTGCGCGACTGGCTGTTCAGCCGCCAGCGCTACTGGGGCGAGCCCTTCCCGATCGTCTACGACGAGGACGGCGTCGCCCACGCGCTGCCCGAGTCGATGCTGCCGCTGGAGCTGCCCGAGGTCGAGGACTACAGCCCGCGCACCTTCGATCCGGACGACGCCGACACGCAGCCCGAGACGCCGCTGTCGCGCAACGAGGACTGGGTCAACGTCACCCTGGACCTGGGCGACGGACCGAAGAAGTACCGCCGCGAGACCAACACCATGCCCAACTGGGCCGGTTCCTGCTGGTACGAGTTCCGTTACCTGGACCCGCACAACGACCAGAAGCTGGTCGACCCCGAGATCGAGCGGTACTGGATGGGCCCGCGCGAGGGTCAGCCGCACGGCGGTGTCGACCTGTACGTCGGCGGCGCCGAGCACGCGGTGCTGCACCTGCTGTACGCGCGCTTCTGGTCCAAGGTCCTGTACGACCTGGGGCACGTCTCCTCCGCGGAGCCGTTCCACAAGCTGTTCAACCAGGGCATGATCCAGGCCTACGTCTACCGCGACAGCCGCGGCATCGCGGTGCCGGCCGCCGAGGTGGAGGAGCGCGACGGCGCCTACTACTACCAGGGCGAGCAGGTCAGCCGTCTGCTGGGCAAGATGGGCAAGTCCCTGAAGAACGCGGTGACTCCGGACGAGATCGCCGCCGAGTACGGCGCCGACACGCTGCGCCTGTACGAGATGGCGATGGGCCCGCTGGACGTCTCCCGGCCGTGGGACACGCGCGCGGTGGTCGGCCAGTTCCGGCTGCTGCAGCGGCTGTGGCGCAACGTCGTCGACGAGGACACCGGCGAGCTGACCGTGGTGGACGCGGCGCCCGACGAGGACACGCTGCGTGCCCTGCACAAGGCCGTCGACGGCGTCCGCCAGGACCTGGAGGGCCTGCGGTTCAACACCGCCATCGCCAAGGTCACCGAGCTGAACAACCACCTGACCAAGGCGGGCGGCCGGGTGCCGCGCTCGGTCGCCGAGCCGCTGGTGCTGATGGTGGCCCCGCTGGCCCCGCACGTCGCCGAGGAGCTGTGGCGCAAGCTGGGCCACACCGACTCCGTCGTGCACCGGGACTTCCCGGTCGCCGACCCGCGGTACGTGGTCGACGAGACCGTGACCTGCGTCGTGCAGATCAAGGGCAAGGTCAAGGCTCGTCTGGAGGTGCCGCCGGCCATCTCCGAGGAGGAGCTGGAGAAGGCGGCGCTGACCGACGAGGGCGTCGTCCGGGCGCTGGGCGGTGCCGACATCCGCAAGGTGATCGTGCGCGCGCCGAAGCTGGTGAACATCGTCACGGCGTAATCCCCTACGGGCAGATTCGGGGCAGGCTCGGGGTTCTTCCGGAACTCGGGGCCTGCCCGCCGCGTTTACCGTGGAGAGCGCAGCGGCGAGTGCCGCGTCGGTCGAGGAGGAGCGTCATGGAAGCAGTGATCGCCGTGTTCGCCCTGCTCTTCCTGCTGCTCATCGGCCTGGGCGCGTACGCCACGGTGAAGGCCGTCGGCGCCGCCAAGCGGGGAGTGGACCGGACGATCGAGCAGGCCCGGCGCACGGTCGAGGACCACACCCTGCGCGCGAAGTCCTTCGTCCAGATCGGCCCGGCCGCCGAGATCGCCCAGCTGAGGCTCGCGCTGCGCACGTCCATGCGCGCCACCCAGGACGCGCTGCGCACGGGCGCGGCCGAGGACGAGTCGCTGAAGGAGTCCCTCGGCCTCTTCGAGCGGCTCAGCGCGCACGGACACCAGTTGGACGCCGACCTGAGGCGTCTGGAGGCCGAGCCCGACCGGGCCGAGGTCAGCGCGCGGCTGGCCGAGCTGCGCGAGCGCACCGAGCGCATCACCAAGTCCGCGGACTCGCTGCGCAGGGCCGTCCGGGACCGGGAGCGCCGCTTCACCGACGACGATCTCGGCGCGCTCAGCGACCAGATCGACATAGAGGCGGACGCCCTGCGCCACTGGACCCCGGCCGGACCCGCCGGGACACCCCCGCAGTGGACCGATGCCCCGGCCGCTTCGTCCACCGCCGAGGAGCCGCCCCCGCAGGCGATCACTCCGCCGTCGGCCCGCCCCGTCCACCCCTGGCAGAAGAAGCCCCGCCCCGAGAGCACCGCCTGAGCGGAGCGCTCCGCTCCCGCACCGCAGGGGCCGGGCTGCCGCGTGAGTAATACGGCAGGTAACCTCCAGCTCATGTCCCGCCATGTCGCGATCGTCACCGATTCAACGGCCTACCTGCCGCCACGGACGATGGAGCGTCACGGCATCACCGCGGTACCCCTGACCGTGGTCCTCGGCGACGAGGCGCTCGAAGAGGGCACCGAGATCTCGACCCGCTCGCTGGCCCAGGCACTCCAAAAGCGCCGCCCCGTCACGACGTCCCGCCCGAGCCCCGAGATGTTCGCGCAGACCTACCGCAGGGTCGCCGAGTCCGGCGTGAGCGGAATCGTCTCGCTGCATCTGTCCGCCGAGTTGTCCGGCACCTACGACGCGGCGGTCCTCGCGGCGCGCGAAGCACCGGTGCCGGTACGGGTGGTGGACACGGGCATGGTCGCGATGGCCCTCGGCTTCTGCGCGCTCGCCGCGGCCGAGAGCGCGGAGGCCGGCGGCACGGTGGACGAGGCCGTCACGGCCGCCGAGAAGCGCGCCGCGGGCACGTCCGCCTACTTCTACGTCGACACACTCGACTATCTGCGTCGCGGCGGCCGCATCGGCGCCGCCCAGGCCCTGCTCGGTTCCGCCCTCGCCGTCAAACCCCTGCTCCAGCTGGACGGCGGCCGTATCGAGCTCCTGGAGAAAGTCCGTACGGCCTCCAAGGCCATCGCGCGCCTGGAGGAACTGGCCGCGGAGCGGGCGGGCGGCGCCGCGGTCGACATCGCCGTCCATCACCTCGCCGCCCCTGAGCGTGCCGCCGCGCTGGCCGACCGGCTCCGGGCACGAGTGCCGGGCCTGGCCGATCTGCATGTGAGCGAGGTCGGGGCGGTGATCGGGGCACACACCGGCCCCGGTCTGCTGGGAGCGGTGGTCTCGCCGCGTTGAGTCCTCACTCGTGCGAGTGGCGGAGTTTTCCACAACTGGGCGGTAACCCCCGGGAATTGACCAAGATCATCGCGAATCGGCGGGATGACCCATTCTCGTCGCATGGCACTTCGATCACGTACACGCACCGTCACCGCGAGCAGTGGACCCGGCCGCGGGCCGTCCTCGGACGGCCGCGTCCGCTATCGCCGTGCCCGTGCCCGTCCGCCGGCACCCGCTGAGGAACTGCGCCGGCGAGCGGAACTTCTCTTCGGTGAACGGGCCGTGCGGCGGCGGGAGTCGGACCATGGCGCTGCGGCTGCGGCTGCGGCTGCGGCTGCAGCGACGGCGACGGCGACGGCGACGGGTCCGGCGCCCGGGCTGAGTCCGGCGAGGACGCTGATCAGCACCCTGGCCCTCGACTCCGAACTGGCCGATTCCGCCCGCCCGTCGGAGCCGCCCTGTTCCGCTGCTCCCGGCTGGCGGGAGCGGGTCGGGCCGGCGGTGCGGGAGCGGATGCCGGTGTGGTGGCAGGCGCGGTGCGGGATGGAGCGGCGGGGCGTCGTGGCGCTCGCCGTGGTGCTCGCGGCTGCCGCCGTGTTCGCCGTACAGCACTTCTGGACCGGGCGGACCGAGTCCCTGAAGGCACCTCAAGTGGTCCGCGCCGAGGCGCCTTTCGTCAAGAAGGGCGCGGAGGCGAAGGACGGTGCGCGGGCCTCGGCGGCTTCCCCGGCGGCGCCGGGCGGGCAGATCGTCGTGGACGTCAGCGGCAAGGTCCGCGAACCGGGGATCCGGCGGCTGCCGGCCGGTTCGCGGGTGGCCGACGCGCTGCGGGCGGCCGGCGGTGTCCGTCCGGGCGTGAGCACCGAGGGGCTCAACCGGGCCCGGTTCCTGGTCGACGGCGAGCAGGTTGTCGTCGGCGCACTCGTCGGCGCGGTCGCCCCGCCCGGGCCGGCGGACGCGGCGGCATCCGGAGCGGCGGGCGCGGGCCCCATGGCCCCGGTCTCCCTCAACACGGCCACGGCGGACCAGCTCGACGCCCTGCCCGGGGTCGGCCCGGTGCTGGCCCGGCACATCATCGACTACCGCACCCAGCACGGCGGTTTCCGCTCGGTGGACGAGCTGCGCGAGGTCAACGGCATCGGCGACCGTCGCTTCGGCGATCTGCGCGAGCTGGTACGGCCATGAGCCGCGCGATCGATGCCGGACCGCCCGAGGCCGCCGCAGGCCGTGGGCCCGAGGGGCGGCAGGGTCCGGGTGCGGCGCGGGGGGCTTCACCCGGCGGCGACCGGGCGGGTCCCCTGGACCTGCGCCTGGTGCCACCCGCGCTCGCGGCCTGGGCCACGGCGGCCCTGACGCTGGACGCACCGGCCGGCTGGACCGCCGTGCTCGCGGGCGTCTGCGCGCTGGGCGGGGTCGTGCTGCTGTCGGCCCGGTCCGGGCGGGGGATGCGGACCGCAAGGACGGGGCGGGCGGCCGGGCTGCCGGGCCGGTTCATGTGGGCCCGGACCTCGGTCGCCGCCGTGCTGCTCTGCGTCGCCGCGGCGGGCGTCTCCGCCGGGCTGCACGGCGCGGATGTGCGGCGCGGCCCGGTGCCTGAGCTGGCCCGGCGGTTCGCGACCGTGACCGCCGAGGTCGAGGTGAGCGACGATCCCCGGCTCAGCCGGGCGCGGGTGCGCGGCGATCACCCGGCGCCCGTGGCGGTCCTGGTGCGGGCGCAGGTGCGCGTCGTGGAGGAGAGCGACGGGACGCGGGTGCGGACCCGCAGTTCCGTGCTGCTGGTCGTCGACGCGGACGTCCCGGCGGCGGAGAGCGCCGGGCACGGCACGGCCTCCGGGACGGCTGGCGCCCGGCGTACCCGGGAGGCGCGGGCCGCCTGGCTCGGGCTGGTGCCGTCCACGCGGCTGCGGGTGAGCGGGCGGCTGGCGCCCGCGCTGTCGGGTGGGGAGCGGACCGCGGCCGTGTTGCGGGTGCGCGGGCGGCCGGGGCCCCGCATCGTGGCGGGGCCCAGTGGGCCGCAGCGGCTGGCGGCACGGCTCAGGGCCGGGTTGCGGGAGGCGACCGACGGCCTGCCGGGGGACGCCCGGGCGCTGCTGCCCGGGCTGGTCGTCGGGGACACCGCGCGGATCACACCCGAGCTGGACGACGCGTTCAAGGAGACGGACCTGGCGCACACACTCGCCGTGTCCGGCAGCAACCTCACCGTGCTGCTCGCCCTGCTCATCGGACCGCCCGGGCTGGCCCAGCGGGCCGAGCGCCGAGGCCTGGCCCCGCGCCTGGGGCTCTCGTTGCGGGCGACCGCGCTGGTCGCCGGGGTGCTCACGCTGGGATTCGTGGTCGTGTGCCGGCCCGACCCCAGCGTGCTGCGGGCCGCCGCCTGTGGCGCGGTCGCGCTGCTCGCGCTGGCCACCGGGCGCCGCAGATCCCTGGTCCCGGCCCTCGCCACGGCCGTCCTGCTGCTGGTGCTCTACGACCCGTGGCTGGCCCGGAGTTACGGCTTCCTGCTCTCCGTGCTGGCCACCGGCGCGCTGCTCGTCCTGGCGCCGGGCTGGAGCGAGGCGCTGCGGCGGCGCGGGCTGCCGCCGAGGCTCGCGGAGGCGCTGGCGGCGGCCGCCGCGGCGCAGGCGGTGTGCGCGCCGGTCGTGGTGGTGCTGTCGGCACGGGTGAGCCTGGTGGCGGTGCCGTGCAACCTGCTGGCCGAGGCGGCGGTGGCGCCGGCGACGGTGCTGGGGTTCGCGGCACTGGTGACGGCACCCGTGGCGATGCCGGTGGCCAAGGTGCTGGCCTGGTGCGCGAGTTGGCCCGCCGGGTGGATCGCACAGGTCGCCCGGACGGGGGCGGCGCTGCCCGGCGCGGGCATCGACTGGCCCGGTAGCTGGCCGGGGGCGCTGGTGCTCGCGGCGCTCACCGTGGCCGTCGTCCTGGCGGGGCGGCGGTTGGCACGGCACCGGTGGTGGTGCGGGCTGCTCGGGCTGCTGCTCGTGCTGGCGGTGGTGCGGCCGGCGCCGCTGACCCGGGTGCTCACGGGCTGGCCGCCGCCGGGCTGGAGATTCGCGATGTGCGATGTCGGCCAGGGCGACGCGACCGTGCTGGCGGCGGGCGACGGCACCGGGGTGGTCGTGGACGCCGGACCCGATCCGGCGCCGGTCGACCGCTGTCTGCGACAGCTGGGCATCACCCGCATCCCGCTCCTCGTCCTGACCCACTTCCACGCCGATCACGTGGCGGGACTGCCCGGTGTGCTGCGGGGCCGCGCGGTGGCCGCGATCGAGACCACGGGCTTCGAAGAACCCGCCGACCAGGCCGAGTTCGTCAGGAAGGAGGCGGCGCGACGGCACATCCCGCTCACGCGGGCCGTGGCCGGGGAGGAACGGTGCACCGGTCCGCTCGCCTGGCGGGTCCTGTGGCCGCCGCCGAGCGGCGGGGCGTCGCCGGATGCGGGGGTTCCGGCGTGGCCGGGCCCGGTGCCGGAGCCGGACGGGCCGAACGACGCCAGTGTCGCGATGCTGGTCCGCTCCGGCGGCCTGCGGCTGTTGCTGCTCGGCGACCTCGAACCCCCGGCCCAGCAGGCGCTGTCCCGGTCCCCGCTGGCGGCCGAACTGGCCGGTGTGGACGTGCTGAAGGTGGCCCACCACGGCTCGGCCTACCAGGACCCGGCGCTGATACGGCTCGCGGCTCCCCGGGTGGCCCTGATCTCCGCGGGCGCCGGCAACCCCTATGGCCACCCGGCACCGGCGACCGTGGCCGCGCTGCGGGCGGGCGGCGCGCTGGTGCTGAGCACCGACCGGGAAGGCGGGCTCGCGGTCACCGGGGCGGCAGGGCCGGGCGGTCAGGTGCGGGTGACGGGAGACTGAGCGCATGGACTCATCCCAGGTCGACGCCTATCTCCACCGGATCGGGGCCGCGCGCCCGCAGCGGCCCACCGGCCAGGCGCTGCGCGAACTGCAGCTGTGCCATCTGCGATCCGTGCCCTTCGAGAATCTCTCCATCCACCTCGGCGAGGAGATCGTGCCGACGGAGGAACGGCTGCTGGCCAAGGTGGTCGGGGCACGCCGGGGCGGTTTCTGCTACGAACTGAACGGCGCCTTCGGCGCGTTGCTCACCGCCCTCGGCTACGAGGTCGAGCTGCTCGCGGCACGCGTGTACGGCGACGAGGGGCGGCTCGGCATCCCGTACGACCACCTCGCGCTGCGGGTGCGGTCGGCGGAGGGGGTCAGCTGGCTCGTCGACGTCGGGTTCGGGGCCAACAGCCACCGTCCGCTGAGGTATGCGGAACGCGGGGAGCAGGCCGACCCGGCCGGGGTGTTCCAGCTCGTGGAGGCCGGGCCGGACGCGGCAGGGGTGCGTGGCGACGGGCCGGCCGGGACCGGGGACCTGGACGTCGTACGGGACGGCGAGCGGCAGTACCGGCTGGAGGGGCGGCCCCGGGCGCTCGGGGACTTCAGGGCCGGTGTCTGGTGGCACAGCACCTCGCCGCTGTCGCACTTCACGGGGTCGCTGGTCTGTTCACGGGCCACCGAGGACGGGGGGAGGATCACGCTCAGCGGGCGCACGCTGACGACGACGGCAGCCGACGGCGCGCGCGAGACACGGGAGTTGGAGACGGACGAGGAGGTGCTGGCGGTGTACCGGGAGCGGTTCGGGATCGAACTGAGCTGTGTGCCGACCGTACGAAACCGGAACCCGCACGACTAATTCGGATCACTTCCGGCGCATGTGCTGGATTCCCGCGATGTGGTCCCGTGTTGCCTCGAAAGCCGCATCAGTGATCGAATGGATCTTCGGCTACGGATGATGTCGAGGCGCACAGGGGAGTCGTGGATGTTCGGCCGCTGGCTCGGTAACGGGACGAACCGGAAGCAACGGACGAGTCCTCTGGGGGCGGTGCAGACACCTCCCGACGCCGGGGTGCTCAGCTGCCGGGTGGTCGATCCGGTCAACGAACCCGTCCGGGGCGCCGAGTTCGCGGTCAGCGACACCATGGGCCGCAAGGTCATGACCGGCGGCACGGATCCCTACGGGACGTTCCTGGCGACGGTGCCGGCGGGGAAGTACCGGCTCGCGGTGTCCGCCGAGGGCTACACGCCCTACCGGGCCACCGCGCTGGTCGGCGAGAACTCCCTCGCCTCGCTGGGCGATGTGACCCTCCAGGTGTCCCAGCCGCCAAAGCCGCCGGGACCGGGCGACTGGGAGATCGAGTCCATGCACTCCTCGATCGGCTTCACCGCGCGACACATCGGGCTGGCCCGGATCCACGGGAAGTTCGGCTCCTTCGCCGGAGCGGTGCGGATCGGCGAGCGGGTGGAGCGGTCGGCGATGCACGTCGTGATCGACGCCGCGTCCATCGACACGGGGGTGCGGATGCGGGACGACCATCTGCGGTCGGCGGACTTCCTGGACGTGCAGCGGTTCCCGACGCTGGAGTTCTACAGCGACCGGTTCGCGCACAAGGGCGGCAACCGGTGGGCGGTCACCGGCGCGCTGTCGCTGCACGGGGTGACGCGCACGGTCACGCTCGACACCGAGTACCTCGGGCTCGGCAACGGCATGGAGGGCGAGATGCGGGCCGCCTGCCGGGCCACCACCGAGCTGCACCGCGACGACTTCACGGTCAGCTGGCAGTCCATGCTGGCGCGGGGCATCGCGGTGGTCGGATCGAGCATCCGGGTCGACCTCGACGTGCAGCTCGTGGCCAAGGGCTGACCTGGCGGTCCGGTGCTCCTGCGGTGCCGGAGAATGGGCCCGTGAGCGATGTGAGACATGTGCTGGTGCTGCCCGACCGGGAGGCCGCGCAGGAGGCGGCCGAGGTGCTCCGGGAGCGGTTCGGCCTGGAGGAGGAGCCCCGGCTGGTGCGGGACGCACTGGCCGGCGAGGACGACGCCGAGGACGCGCAGTGGCTGGTGGTCCTGCGGGACGAGAGCGAGCGGCTGGACCCCGCCGAACTGGACGCGTTCGCCGGCGAGTGGGACGGCTGGCGCGAGGAGCCGTAGGCCCTGCCCGAGCCCTGCCGGCCGGTCGGGCCCGGGGGCGTTGTCAGTGGGGCGTGGGATGCTTGTCCCGATGGCCAGGAAGACTGCGAACGACGACCCTCTCGCCCCGGTGACCCTCGCCGTGGGCCAGGAGGACCTGCTGCTCGACCGTGCCGTGCAGGAGGTGGTGGCCGCCGCCAGGGCCGCCGACGCCGACACGGACGTACGGGATCTGACCCCGGACCAGGTGCAGCCCGGCACGCTCGCCGAGCTGACCAGTCCGTCGCTCTTCGCCGAGCGCAAGGTCGTGGTCGTACGCAACGCGCAGGACCTCTCGGCCGACACGGTCAAGGACGTGAAGGCGTACCTCGGCGCGCCCGCCGAGGAGATCACGCTCGTGCTGCTGCACGCGGGCGGCGCCAAGGGCAAGAGCCTGCTGGACGCCGCGCGCAAAGCGGGGGCGCGGGAGGTGGCCTGCCCGAAGATGACCAAGCCGGCGGACCGGCTGGCCTTCGTGCGCCAGGAGTTCCGGGCGGTCGGGCGCTCCGCGACACCCGAGGCGTGCCAGACGCTGTGCGACGCGATCGGCAGTGATCTGCGGGAGCTGGCCTCGGCGGTGTCCCAGTTGGTCGCCGACGTGGAGGGGACGATCGACGAGGCGGTCGTCGGGCGCTACTACACCGGCCGGGCCGAGGCCTCCAGTTTCACGGTCGCCGACCGGGCCGTGGAGGGGCGTACGGCGGAGGCGCTGGAGGCGCTGCGGTGGTCGCTGGCGACGGGGGTGGCGCCGGTGATGATCACCAGCGCGCTGGCCCAGGGGGTGCGGGCGATCGGGAAGCTGTCGTCGGCCCGGGGCGGGCGGCCGGCCGATCTGGCGCGTGAGCTGGGGATGCCGCCGTGGAAGATCGACCGGGTGCGGCAGCAGATGCGGGGGTGGACGCCGGACGGGGTGGCGGTGGCGCTGCGCGCTGTCGCCGACGCGGACGCGGGCGTCAAGGGGGGCGGGGACGATCCCGAATACGCCTTGGAGAAGGCGGTTGTGATCATCGCCCGGGCCGCTCGGTCCCGCGGGCGCGGATAGCTGTCCCCGGGGCTGTGCCGCAGCCCCCGCCCGCTCACCAGCGGGCGGGATAAGGCGGAAGCCCAACCAAGAACCCCGCCACCACCCTGGGGAAGGGAAAGGTGCCGGGGTTCCGGTTCAAGCTGATGAGCCCGTACCCGCGTGGCGAACGCAGGCCGCGTACAGGCTCGGGGGTGCCGGACGGGAGCGGATGAGAGAGGGCCCGCTCTGGGTCCATCCGGCGGTCAGATCAGAAGGAAAGCTCAGCCCTTGAGGGACGCGACCTTGGAAGCAAGCGCCGACTTCTTGTTGGCGGCCTGGTTCTGGTGGATGACGCCCTTGGAGACGGCCTTGTCGAGCGCACGCGCGGCAGCGCGCTGCAGCTCGGTGGCCTTCTCGAGGTCACCCGCGGCAGCGGCCTCACGGGCCTTGCGGATCGCGGTCTTGAGGGAGGACTTGACGGCCTTGTTGCGCAGCCGAGCCTTCTCGTTGGTCTTGATCCGCTTGATCTGGGACTTGATGTTCGCCACGAAGGAGCCTTTTCAGGTTCAGGTGCGGGGCCGCTCGGGTCCCGTACCGGTGATCCAAAATTTCTCGGACATGCCTCACGCTGAGAGGGCATGAGGCACAGCCATCCACACTACCAGCGGTCCCCGGGGCGGCCCAAAACGGTCCTCGGTCCCTCCGCGTGGGACCATGGAGACTACGTATCGATCCGACCCGAGGCATAAGGCGCCTCAAGAGACAGGACCCTGCGTGCCCGCGACCCCTAACCATGTGCCCGAGCCGAGCCGTACCGCCCCGGCGCTGATCCGCAATTTCTGCATCATCGCGCACATCGACCACGGCAAGTCCACGCTCGCCGACCGGATGCTCCAGCTGACCGGGGTGGTCGAGCAGCGGCAGATGCGTGCTCAGTACCTCGACCGGATGGACATCGAGCGCGAGCGCGGCATCACGATCAAGTCCCAGGCGGTGCGTCTGCCCTGGGCCCCCACCGAGGGCCCCGACCAGGGCACGACCCACATCCTCAACATGATCGACACCCCGGGGCACGTCGACTTCACCTACGAGGTCTCGCGGTCGCTGGCCGCCTGTGAGGGGACCGTCCTCCTCGTCGACGCCGCCCAGGGCATCGAGGCGCAGACCCTCGCCAACCTCTACCTGGCGATGGAGAACGACCTCACGATCATCCCCGTGCTGAACAAGATCGACCTGCCGGCCGCCCAGCCGGAGAAGTTCGCCGAGGAGCTGGCGAACCTCGTCGGGTGCGACCCGTCCGACGTGCTGAAGGTCTCCGCCAAGACCGGACTCGGCGTCGACGCGCTGCTGGACAAGGTCGTCAAGGAGATCCCGGCCCCGGTCGGCGTCGCCGACGCGCCCGCCCGCGCGATGATCTTCGACTCGGTCTACGACTCCTACCGCGGTGTCGTGACGTACGTCCGTGTCATCGACGGCCAGCTCAACAAGCGCGAGCGCATCAAGATGATGTCCACCGGCGCCACGCACGAGCTGCTGGAGATCGGTGTCAGCTCGCCCGAGATGCTGCCGGCCGACGGCCTCGGCGTCGGCGAGGTGGGCTACCTCATCACCGGCGTGAAGGACGTCCGCCAGTCCAAGGTCGGTGACACCGTCACCAGCCAGCACAAGGGCGCCACGGAGGCGCTCGGCGGCTACAAGGACCCGAAGCCCATGGTCTTCTCGGGTCTGTATCCGCTCGACGGCTCCGACTACCCCGAGCTGCGCGAGGCCCTGGACAAGCTCCAGCTCAACGACGCCGCCCTCGTCTACGAGCCGGAGACCTCCGCGGCCCTCGGCTTCGGCTTCCGCGTCGGTTTCCTCGGTCTGCTGCACCTGGACGTGATCCGGGAGCGGCTGGAGCGCGAGTTCGGCCTCGATCTCATCGCCACCGCGCCGAACGTGGTCTACCGGGTGGTCATGGAGGACGGCAGCGAGCACGTCGTCACCAACCCGAGCGAGTTCCCCGAAGGCAAGATCAACGAGGTGTACGAGCCGGTCGTGCGGGCCACCATCCTCGCGCCGACCGAGTTCATCGGCTCGATCATGGAGCTGTGCCAGACCCGGCGCGGCACGCTGCTCGGCATGGACTACCTCTCCGAGGACCGGGTCGAGATCCGCTACACCCTGCCGCTCGCCGAGATCGTCTTCGACTTCTTCGACCAGCTGAAGTCGAAGACGCGCGGTTACGCGTCGCTGGACTACGAGCCCACCGGCGAGCAGACCTCCAGCCTGGTCAAGGTCGACATCCTGCTGCACGGCGACAAGGTGGACGCCTTCTCGGCGATCACCCACAAGGACGCCGCGTACGCGTACGGGGTGCGGCTCGTCGCCAAGCTGCGCGAACTCATCCCGCGGCAGGCGTTCGAGGTGCCGATCCAGGCCGCCATCGGCTCCCGGGTCATCGCCCGCGAGACCATCCGCGCCATCCGCAAGGACGTCCTCGCCAAGTGCTACGGCGGTGACATCTCCCGTAAGCGGAAGCTGCTGGAGAAGCAGAAGGAAGGCAAGAAGCGGATGAAGATGGTGGGTTCCGTGGAGGTTCCGCAGGAGGCCTTCATCGCGGTCCTGTCCAGCGATGACAGCGCGGGGTCGGGCAAGGGCAAGAAGTAACCACTGGTAACAGTGGGGCGTGTCCGCAAACCGGGCATGACGGGGCTCGTCGTACGAAAGCGCGACGGGCCCCTACGCGTGCGTAACGTCGCTCTGCGTGGAGCAGGCGGGGAAACAGACAGGCCGATGCCCCTTACGCAGCGGCCGGTCGCGGCTTACTCTGATCCCTGCTCGATAGTTACTCGCGAGTTAAACAACCGCGCGATCACCGCGCGGACCCCCACCCGTGAGTAGACCCAGCCGCACTGAGCCAGCCGCACCGTCGCGGGCCCCGGAGGATGTCGTGAGCGACACACAGACCCTGATCGAGAACCGTCCGCCGTCCGTGGCGGCCCTCTTCCTGGAGCGCGTGGCGGCCACACCGGACGCCGAGGCCTACCGCTATCCGGTGCCGCCGGCCTCGGGCCAGGGCCCCGACGAGTGGAAGTCGCTGAGCTGGGCACAGGCGGCCGAGCGGGTGTACGCGATCGCGGCCGGCCTCATCGAACTGGGCCTGGAGCCCGAGCAGCGCGTGGCGCTCGCCTCCTCCACCCGCGCCGAGTGGATCCTCGCCGACCTCGGCATCATGTGCGCCGGCGGTGCGACGACCACCATCTACCCGCAGACCAACGCCGACGAGTCGGCGTTCATCCTCTCCGACTCCGAGAGCCGGGTGCTGATCGCCGAGGACGCCGCCCAGGCCGCCAAGGCGGTCGCGAGGCGCGCCGAGCTGCCCGACCTGACCAAGGTCGTCGTCATCGACCCGGCCGGTGTCGCGACGGACGACTTCGTGACCACCCTCGCCGAGCTGGAGCTGCGCGGCGCCGCCCACCTGGAGAAGCACCCGGAGCTGATCGAGGAGCGGGTCGGCGCGATCACCAAGGACCAGCTCGCCACCCTCATCTACACCTCCGGCACCACCGGCCGCCCCAAGGGTGTGCGCCTGCCGCACGACAACTGGGCGTACATGGCGAAGGCCATCGCCGCGACCGGCCTGGTCACCATCGACGACGTGCAGTACCTGTGGCTGCCCCTCGCGCACGTCTTCGGCAAGGTGCTCACCTCCGGACAGATCGAGGTCGGGCACGTCACCGCCGTCGACGGCCGCGTCGACAAGATCATCGAGAACCTTCCGGTGGTGCAGCCGACGTACATGGCGGCCGTGCCCCGCATCTTCGAGAAGGTCTACAACGGCGTAGCGGCCAAGGCCCGCGAGGGCGGCCCGGCCAAGTACAAGATCTTCCAGTGGGCCGCGGACGTCTCGCGCGAGTACGCCAAGGCCAGCCAGGACAACTTCCGGCGCACCGGCACCGCCTCCGTGCCCTTCGGTCTCGCCGCCAAGCACAAGGTCGCCGACACCCTCGTCTACGCCAAGCTCCGCGAGGCCTTCGGCGGCCGGCTGCGCGCCTGTGTCTCCGGCGCCTCCGCGCTCGCGCCGGAGATCGGCTACTTCTTCGCCGGCGCCGGCATCCACATCCTGGAGGGCTACGGCCTCACCGAGTCCTCCGCGGCCTCCTTCGTCAACCCTGGCGAGGCCTACCGCACCGGCACGGTCGGCAAGCCGCTGCCCGGCACGGAGGTGCGCATCGCCGACGACGGCGAGATCCTGCTGCGCGGCCCCGGCATCATGCAGGGCTACCACGGGCTGCCCGACAAGACCGTCGAGGTGCTGGAGTCCGACGGCTGGTTCCACACCGGGGACATCGGCGAGCTGTCGCCCGACGGCTATCTGCGCATCACCGACCGCAAGAAGGACCTCATCAAGACCTCCGGCGGCAAGTACGTCGCCCCGGCCGAGGTCGAGGGCCAGTTCAAGGGGGTGTGCCCGTACGTCTCCAACATCCTGGTGCACGGCGCCGACCGGAACTACTGCACCGCCCTCATCGCGCTGGACGAGCCCACGATCCTCGACTGGGCCAAGGAGAACGGGCTGGAGGGCAGGTCGTACGCCGACGTCGTGGCCGCGCCGCAGACGGTCGAGATGGTCGACGGGTACGTCCAGCAGCTCAACGCCGGGCTCCAGAAGTGGCAGACGATCAAGAAGTTCCGGCTGCTGCCCAGGGATCTCGACGTGGAGCACGGGGAGATCACGCCCAGCCTGAAGCTGAAGCGGCCGGTGGTGGAGCGGGAGTACAAGCACCTCATCGACGAGATGTACGCCGGGGCGAGGGAGAAGTGAGGGGCGGTTCGGCCCCGCGCCCCGTCGCCAGTCACGGGCGTTCAAAAGCTGCCGTCTTCTGGCCACTTCGGTAACTCACCGCTTTCGTACACCCCCTGTCTGTCACCCTGGCCGCATGGACATGGCGGCCATACCGACGCAGCGGGACAGCGAGCCCCGGCTCCGTGAGGTGCGGGGGCGGGCCGTGCTGCCCGGGAGTCCGCTGGCGCCCGGGTCCGCGCGGGCGCTGGTGCGGGCCGCGCTGGTCGACGTGCCGGAGGTCGCGCCGCGGCTCGTCGACGACGCCATGGCCGTCGTCAGCGAGCTGGTCACCAACGCCGTCGTGCACGCCGGTACGGACGTGGAGGTCGACTGGCGGCTGGAGGAGACCGGCGCGCTCGTCGTGGAGGTGCGCGACCGGCATCCCTCGCGCGCCCCGCGCGATCCCCTCGGCGGCGAGGCGCCGTACGAGACCCCCGAGTACGGGCGCGGCCTGCGGCTGGTCAGCACGCTCGCCGAGTCCTGGGGCGTCACCTACCGCCCCGGCGCCAAGACCGTCTGGGCGCGGCTGCCCCCGGGCGGCGTCGACGAGCCGGACGGACCGGCCCCCGGCCCCGCCCTGGAGGTCGCCGAGGACCTGGCCCCGCAGCCGCACCGCGCCGACGGCGACGCGGACTGGCTCGGCCGGGGCGCGCTGTCCTTCCTCGCCGAGGCCTCCGACCTGCTCGCCGGACAGCTGGACGAGACCCTGGTCACCGCCCTGACCGGCCAGCTCATCGTGCCCCGGCTCGCCGACTGGTGCGCGGTGTGGCTGGAGGACGAGGCGAGCGTGCGCGGTGGCGCCGGCGGCGGGCCCGCCCGGGTCTGGCACACCTGCGAGGGACGCGTGGAGGACCTGCACCGCGTCCTGGAGAAGGAGCCGCCCGCCCCGCGCGACGGGCTGCGCTCGGGCCCCGAGCCGTACCCCTGGCCCGGGGACGCGCTCGGCGCGCGCGGCGCCGAGGGCACCGCGCTGGCCTACCGGCTGATCGCGGGCGGCCGGCCGCTCGGCACGATGGTCATCGGCCGCTGCGGGCCCGCCGGGTTCCCCGACGAGGTCACCGGGCTCGTGGAGGACCTGAGCCGCCGGGTGGCCCTCGCCATCGGCGCGGCCCGCCAGTACGCCCGCCAGGCCACCATCAGCGCCGTCCTGCAGCGCGGACTGCTGCCCGGCGCGGTCGCCGAGATCCCCGGGATGCGCAGCGCGCTCGTGTACGAGCCGTGCGACAAGGGCGGCCCCAGCGGCGACTTCTACGACCTGTTCCCGGCGGGCGACGGCCGCTGGTGCTTCGCCGTCGGCGACGTCCAGGGCAAGGGCCCGGAGGCGGCGGTCGTGATCGGTCTCGCCCGCCCCTGGCTACGGCTCCTCGCCCGCGAGGGCTACCGCGTCGCCGACGTCCTCGACCGCCTCAACCAGCTCCTCCTGGACGACGCCACCGAGGCCGCCGACGCCGCCGCCCGCGCCCTGGTCGCCGTCGGCGGCCGGCCCATGGCATCCGGGGACGGCCCGCAGACCCGCTTCCTGTCCCTGCTCTACGGTGAGCTGACGCCGCACGAGGGCGGGGTCCGCTGCACCCTCGCCTCCGCCGGGCACCCGCTGCCGCTCGTCCTCGCCCCCGACGCCACGGTGCGTACGGCGGCCCGCCCGCAGACCCTGCTCGGCGTGATCGAGGACGAGACGTACACCAGCGAGACAGTGGAGCTGCGGCCCGGCGACAGCCTGCTGTGCGTCACCGACGGGGTGACCGAGCGGCGCTGCGGAACCCGCCAGTTCGACGACGGCGACGGGCTCGCCCGCGCCCTGTCCGGCTGTGCGGGCCTGAGCGCCGAGCTGATCGCTGAAAGGATCCGCCACCTGGTGCACGACTTCGGCGGCGGCCCGCCCGAGGACGATCTGGCCCTGCTGGTGCTCCAGGCCGAGTAACACCCGGCGTGCTGGACAATGGGGACATGCCTTCCGCACTCCCCGACGGCGAGCCCGTCCCCGCCGACGGCGCGCTGCCCGCGTCCGCCCTCGCCGGGGCGGCCGACCGCCCGCTCGGCTTCTATCTGCATGTGCCGTACTGCGCGACCCGCTGCGGCTACTGCGACTTCAACACCTACACCGCGACCGAGCTGCGCGGCACCGGCGGGGTGCTGGCGTCCCGCGACAACTACGCCGAGACGCTCACGGACGAGATCCGCCTGGCACGCAAGGTGCTCGGCGACGACCCGCGCGAGGTCCGCACGGTCTTCGTCGGGGGCGGTACGCCGACGCTGCTGGCCGCCGACGATCTGGTACGGATGCTGGGCGCGATCCGCGACGAGTTCGGCCTGGCGCCGGACGCGGAGGTGACGACGGAGGCGAACCCGGAGTCCGTCGACCCGGCGTACCTGTCGACCCTTCGCGAGGGCGGCTTCAACCGCGTCTCCTTCGGCATGCAGAGCGCGAAGCAGCACGTGTTGAAGATCCTGGACCGGACCCACACCCCGGGCCGCCCCGAGGCATGCGTGACGGAGGCGCGGGCGGCGGGCTTCGAGCACGTGAACCTGGACCTGATCTACGGCACTCCGGGGGAGAGCGACGACGACTGGCGGGCGTCCCTGGAGGCGGCGCTGGGCGCGGGCCCCGACCACGTCTCCGCGTACGCCCTGATCGTCGAGGAGGGCACCCGGCTCGCGCGTCGCATCCGCCGGGGCGAGGTCCCGATGACCGACGACGACGTCCACGCGGACCGCTATCTGATCGCGGAGGAACTGCTGTCGGCGGCGGGCTTCGACTGGTACGAGGTCTCCAACTGGGCCACCTCGGAAGCGGGGCGCTGCCTGCACAACGAGCTGTACTGGCGCGGCGCCGACTGGTGGGGCGCGGGCCCCGGGGCGCACTCGCACGTGGGCGGGGTGCGGTGGTGGAACGTCAAGCATCCCGGCGCCTACGCGACGGCCCTGGCCTCCGGCCGCTCACCGGGGGCCGGGCGCGAACTGCTCTCCGAGGAGGACCGGCGGGTCGAGCGCGTCCTGCTGGAGCTGCGCCTGCGGGAGGGCGTGCCGCTGTCGCTCCTGAAGGAGGCGGGGCTGGCGGCTTCCCGGCGCGCGCGGGGGGAGGGGCTGCTGGAGGCGGGTCCGTATGAGGACGGGCGGGCGGTGCTGACGCTGCGGGGGCGGTTGTTGGCGGATGCGGTGGTGCGGGACCTGGTGGACTGATCACTGCGGCGAGTGAACCGCCCCGGAACCCCGGTTCGGTCCCTGACCTGGTTCGCAGGCTGCCGCCGACAGGACGCGGCGGATGTGGAGGCCACGGAGACGATGGCTGTGGACGAGCGTGGGGTGACCAGGTTCTTCGAGGGGTTCGAGCCGCCCGAGGGACTCAAGGCGCAGCGTCCGGGGCTGGAACCGGACACCAGCGAGTTCGGAACCTTCCCCGACGTCAGACCCCGCCGCCACCCGTGACGAAGTCGATCAACTCCTCCACCCGCCCCAGCAGTTCCGGCTCCAGGTCCTTGTAGGAGCCCACCCGCTTCAGGATCGCCTGCCACACCGCGCCGGTGTTGTCCGAGGGCCAGCCAAGGGCGCGGCACACGCCCGTCTTCCAGTCCTGGCCGTGCGGCACCCGAGGCCACCCGGCGATCCCCAGTGCGGCGGGCTTCACCGCCTCCCAGATGTCGATGTACGGGTGGCCGACGACCAGCGCGTGCCCGCTCGTCACCGACTCGGCGATCCGCCATTCCTTCGTACCCGGCACCAGGTGGTCCACGAGCACACCGAGCCGGGCGTCCGGGCCGGGCCCGAACTCCGCGACGATCGCCGGGAGATCGTCCACGCCCTCCAGGTACTCCACGACCACGCCCTCGATGCGCAGGTCGTCGCCCCAGACCTTCTCGACCAGCTCGGCGTCGTGGCGGCCCTCGACGTAGATGCGGCCGGCGCGGGCCACGCGGGCGCGGGCGCCGGGGACGGCGACCGAGCCGGACGCGGTGCGGGCGGGCCGTGCCGGACCACCCGACGACGGCCGTACGAGGGTGACCACCTTGCCCTCCAGCAGGAAGCCGCCTGGCTCCAGCGGGAAGACGCGGTGCTTGCCGAACCGGTCCTCCAGGGTCACCGCGCCCGCCTCGCAGCGGATCACCGCCCCGCAGAACCCGCTGCCGGGCTCCTCCACCACCAGACCCGGCTCCGCCGCCACCTCCGGCACGGGCGGGGACTTCTTCCACGGCGGGGTCAGGTCGGCGGAGTACTGGCGCATTCGAGTGACGATAGGAGAAGTCGGGGAGCGGTGCTCACGACACGCCGAAACGCGTCGCCAGCCGATCGCGTTGCCGGCGTACGAACCCCGCGTCCACCACCGCTCCGTGACCGGGCACGTACAGCGCGTCCTCCCCGCCCAGCGCCAGCAGCCGGTCCAGGGCGGCGGGCCACTGCGACGGGACCGCGTCCGGGCCCGCCTGCGGGTCGCCGGATTCCTCGACCAGGTCGCCGCAGAAGACCACCTCCCGC
Organism: Streptomyces sp. MMG1121; assembly: GCF_001280015.1. GTDB lineage: Bacteria > Actinomycetota > Actinomycetes > Streptomycetales > Streptomycetaceae > Streptomyces. The sequence goes on along the minus strand of NZ_LGDV01000193.1, from coordinate 39,367 downwards.
TCGCCGGGGACGAGGATCGCCAGGTCGTGGGCGGTGTGGCCGGGCCCGACGTTGGCCAGCAGCACCTGGCGGCCGTCGCCCAGATCCAGCGTCCACTCGCCGCAGACCTGGTGACCGGGCGCTACGAGCGCCGCGACCGCCTCGTCGGCCTCCGCCACCGGCAGACCGTTCCTGATCGCGTCCAGGCGCAGCTCCTCGCGCTCGTGGGCGAACACCGCGGCCACGCCCACCGCCGCGTACACCTCCGCCCCGGCGAACGACGGCACCCCGAAGACGTGGTCGAAATGGGGGTGCGTGAGCGCGAGATGGGTCACATCGCCGCCGGCCAGCTCCCCCGCCTGCGCCCGCAGCAGCGCGCCTTCGGCCGGGCTCGAGCCGGCGTCCACCACGAGCGCCGTACCCTCTCCGAGGACCAGCCCCACGGTGCAGTCCCAGCCGGGCAGCCGGCACCGCCCGACCCCGGCGGCCAGCCGCTCCCATCCCAGCTCTTCCCAAGTCACCGTCATACCGCGACGCTAGCGGTACGACCCGGTACACCGTGGACGACCTTGCCCAGGGCGTACCCGACAGCCGTACACTGGGCCCGGGAAACGCTGGCACTCGCACGGGAGGAGTGCCAGGCGGCCGACCTGACGGACGAGCGGGACGAGGGGACGACGTGCTGGAGGTGTGCGCATGCTGAGCGAACGCAGGCTTCAGGTGCTGCGCGCCATCGTCCAGGACTACGTCGGCACCGAGGAGCCGGTCGGCTCGAAGGCCCTGACCGAGCGGCACAACCTCGGCGTCTCCCCGGCGACCGTCCGTAACGACATGGCGGCCCTGGAGGACGAGGGGTTCATCGCCCAGCCGCACACCAGCGCCGGGCGGATTCCGACCGACAAGGGTTACCGGCTGTTCGTCGACAAGCTCGCCGGCGTCAAACCGATGACCGCGCCCGAGCGGCGGGCCATCCAGAACTTCCTGGAGGGCGCCGTCGACCTCGACGACGTCGTGGCGCGGACCGTGCGGCTGCTCGCGCAGCTCACCCGGCAGGTCGCCGTCGTGCAGTACCCCTCCCTGACCCGGTCCACCGTCCGGCACGTCGAGCTGCTCTCGCTCGCTCCGGCGCGCGTGATGCTCGTGCTGATCACGGACACCGGCCGGGTCGAGCAGCGGATGGTCGACTGCCCGGCGCCGTTCGGCGAGGCCTCGCTGGCGGATCTGCGGGCCCGGCTGAACAGCCGGGTCGCGGGACGCCGGTTCACGGACGTGCCGATGCTGGTCGAGGACCTCCCGGACGCCTTCGATCCGGAGGACCGCGGTACGGTCTCCACAGTGCTCTCCACTCTGCTGGAGACACTGGTGGAGGAGAACGAGGAGCGGCTGATGATCGGCGGAACCGCCAATCTCACCCGCTTCGGACATGACTTTCCCCTCACGATCCGGCCGGTGCTGGAGGCGCTGGAGGAGCAGGTCGTGCTCCTCAAGCTCCTCGGCGAGGCGAAGGATCCGGGCGTGACCGTGCGCATCGGCCACGAGAACGCCCACGAGGGACTCAACTCCACCTCCGTCGTGTCGGTCGGCTACGGTTCGGGCGGCGAGGCGGTTGCCAAGCTCGGCGTGGTCGGACCGACCCGCATGGACTACCCGGGAACGATGGGAGCGGTACGCGCAGTGGCACGGTACGTCGGACAGATCCTGGCGGAGTCGTAAGTGGCCACGGACTACTACGCCGTTCTCGGCGTGCGCCGCGACGCGTCGCAGGATGAGATCAAGAAGGCGTTCCGTCGGCTCGCGCGCGAGCTGCACCCGGACGTCAACCCGGATCCGAAGACCCAGGAGCGGTTCAAGGAGATCAACGCCGCTTACGAGGTGCTGTCGGACCCGCAGAAGAAGCAGGTCTACGACCTCGGCGGCGATCCGCTCTCCCAGTCGGGCGGCGCGGGCGCGGGCGGTTTCGGGGCCGGTGGCTTCGGCAACTTCTCCGACATCATGGACGCGTTCTTCGGCACGGCGTCGCAGCGCGGACCGCGCTCGCGCACCCGGCGCGGCCAGGACGCGATGATCCGCATCGACGTCGAGCTGGACGAGGCGGCCTTCGGGACGACCAAGGACATCCAGGTCGACACGGCGATCGTCTGCAACACCTGCAACGGCGAGGGCGCGGCGCCGGGCACCACGGCCCAGACGTGTGACATGTGCCGCGGCCGTGGTGAGGTCTCGCAGGTCACCCGGTCCTTCCTGGGCCAGGTCATGACCTCGCGCCCCTGTCCCCAGTGCCAGGGCTTCGGCACGGTCGTGCCGACCCCGTGCCCGGAGTGCGCCGGCGACGGCCGCGTCCGCTCCCGCCGGACCCTGACGGTGAAGATCCCGGCCGGTGTCGACAACGGCACCCGGATCCAGCTCGCCGGCGAGGGCGAGGTCGGCCCGGGCGGCGGTCCGGCCGGTGACCTGTACGTCGAGATCCACGAGCTGCCGCACACCACCTTCCAGCGGCGCGGCGACGACCTGCACTGCACGGTCACGATCCCGATGACCGCGGCGTCGCTCGGCACGAAGGTGCCGCTGGAGACCCTGGACGGCATGGAGGAGGTCGACATCCGGCCCGGCACCCAGTCCGGCCAGTCGATCCCGCTGCACAACCGGGGCGTCACGCATCTGCGCGGCGGCGGCCGGGGCGACCTGATCGTCCACGTCGAGGTGCAGACCCCGTCCAAGCTGGACCCCGAGCAGGAACGCCTCCTGCGCGAGCTGGCCAAGCTGCGCGGCGAGGAACGGCCGACGGGGCAGTTCCAGCCCGGTCAGCAGGGGCTGTTCTCGCGCTTGAAGGACGCGTTCAACGGCCGCTGAGCCGTTGCGGTCAAGAGCATGGTCAGGGGCGTGCGGCGGTGCTTCGGCACCCCGTATGCCCCTGGCCTATGCCATGGGAAGCCCGGATTCGGACTTGTACGGAGGACGTGACAACATGCGGTCATGTCCTCCGCACTGACCGATCTCTTCCCTCACCCGATCGTGCAGGCCCCCATGGCGGGCGGCGTCTCCGTCCCGCAGCTCGCCGCCGCCGTCTCCGAGGCCGGTGGCCTCGGGTTCCTCGCCGCCGGTTACAAGACCGCCGACGGGATGTACCAGGAGATCAAGCAGCTGCGGGGGCTCACGAGCCGCCCCTTCGGTGTGAACGTGTTCATGCCGCAGCCCGAGTACGCCGAGTCGGGCGCCGTCGAGGTCTACGCCCAACAGCTGGCCGGTGAGGCCGCCTGGTACGAGACCGAGCTGGGCGACCCCGACAGCGGCCGGGACGACGGCTACGACGCCAAGCTCGCCGTGCTCCTCGACAACCCGGTGCCGGTGGTCTCCTTCCACTTCGGCGCTCCGGACCGGGACGTCCTCGACCGGCTGCGCAGGGCCGGCACCTTCACCCTGGTCACCGCCACCACCGCGGAGGAGGCCCGCGCGGTCGAGCGGGCCGGGGCGGACGCGGTGATCGCGCAGGGCGTGGAGGCCGGCGGCCACCAGGGCACGCACCGGGACCTCGCCGAGAACGACGGCTCCGGCATGGGCCTGCTGTCGCTGGTCGCGCAGATCCGCGAGGCCGTGAACCTCCCCATCGTCGCCGCCGGCGGCATCATGCGCGGCAGCCAGATCGCCGCCGTCCTCGCCGCGGGCGCGAGCGCGGCCCAGCTGGGCACCGCCTTCCTCGCCACCCCCGAGTCCGGCGCCAACGCTCTGCACAAGCAGGCGCTGACCAACCCCCTGTTCGCGCGCACCGAGTTGACCCGCGCCTTCTCCGGCCGGCCGGCGCGCGCACTGGTCAACCGCTTCGTGCGCGAACACGGCCCGTACGCCCCCGCCGCCTACCCCGAGATCAACCACCTGACCGCGCCGCTGCGCAAGGCCGCCGCCAAGGCCGCGGACGCGCAGGGCCTGTCGCTGTGGGCGGGCCAGGGCCACCGGCTGGCCCGGGAGCTGCCGGCCGGGGAGCTGGTGGAGACGCTGGTGGCCGAACTCGCCGCCGCCCGGACAGCGTTGTCGGCCGGAGGTGACCGGCGATGACCGCCCCGGTCTTCGTCGTGGACCAACTCGGCGGCGCCGCGTCGGAGTTCGTGCTCGACGGGCCCGAGGGGCGGCACGCCGTGTCCGTGAAGCGGCTGCGGCCGGGCGAGGACGTGGTCCTCACCGACGGGCTCGGGCACTGGGCCGAGGGGGTCGTCAAGGCCGCCGAGGGCAAGGACCGGCTCGTCGTGGACGTCGAGTCCGTCCACGAGGAGCCGGCTGTCGCGCCGCGCATCACCGTCGTACAGGCCCTGCCCAAGGGCGACCGGGGCGAGGTCGCCGTCGAGACGATGACCGAGGTCGGCGTCGACGCGATCGTGCCCTGGCAGGCGTCCCGCTGCATCACCCAGTGGAAGGGCGAGCGCGGGCTGAAGGCGCTCGGCAAGTGGCGGGCCACCGCCCGCGAGGCCGGCAAGCAGTCCCGCCGGGTCCGCTTCCCCGAGGTCGCGGACGCCGCCACCACCAAGGAGGTCGGCGCGCTGCTCGCCACCGCCGACTTCGCCGCCGTGCTCCACGAGAGCGGCGAGGAGCGCCTCGCCACCGCCGAACTCCCCACGGACGGCGAGATCGTGCTGGTGGTGGGCCCCGAAGGGGGTGTCTCGCCCGAGGAGCTGGCGCTGTTCGCCGAGGCGGGCGCGAAGCCGTACGTCCTGGGGCCCACCGTGTTGCGCACATCCACCGCCGGCACCGCCGCCGCGGCCCTTCTGCTGGGCCGCACCGGCCGCTGGTCCTGACTTGCCTGGGGGTATCGTGGAACTCGCCCAAGTCCGGCTCCTGGTCACCGACTTCGCCGCCTGTTACCGGTTCTACGCCGACGTCCTCGGCCTGAAGTCGCAGTCCGGCGCGACCGAGGGGCCGTACGAGAAGTTCAGCCCGCACACGGGCTCCGCCGGGATCGCCCTGCAGGACCGGGCGATGATGGCCGAGATCCTCGACGAACTGGGCGAGGCCGCCAACGGGCACCGCTCCCTGGTCGTCCTGCGCGTCGACGACCTGGACGCCTACTGCGCGAAGATCACCTCCCGCGGCGCCACCCTCCTGCACGGACCGTCCCCCATGACCGACCGTATGCGCGTGGCCTACCTCAAGGACCCGGAGGGCAACCTGGTGGAACTCCAGGAGTGGCTGCTGCTGCGCGGCTGACGGGCCCTCGAACGGGTGAGTGGCCGTAAGCGGCCTTCCCCCGTGCTCCTGCCGGTGGCACTCTGCCCTGCATGGGGGTATTGAGAGGAATTCGCCTTCGGCGGCCCGCACGGGCCGTGGCCGTGGCCGGGCTGGTCGTGGTCGGTGGTGGGGCCGTCGTGGGCTGTCAGCCGACCGATCTCAACTCCTCGGCCGCCGCCTACACCACTCGGACGACCGCGACGGCCGCGCTGAAACGACAGCACGTGGACGTCAGTTGGCTCAGCTGCGTCGGCAACTACGGGGGCAGGGCGGGCCGGACCCCTTCGCCCAGTGAGACCACCGTCGTCTCCGTCGGCTGCCAGGGCGAGACCACCGACCGGAAGAAGATCACTGTCTCCGGGAAGGTCACCAAGGCCGTGGACGGGGCCTGTGTGCGCGGCGATCTGACCGCCAGGGTCGGCGGCCGGCAGGTGTTCCACGTCGACGGGCTCGGTGACTGCGACGCCACGCCCGGGCCGACGTACAAGACGCCCACCTACCACCCCGGCGGCGGGCGGCCCACCGTGACGGTCACGGTCACCGAGACCGGAGCCTCCCCTCCCCGCAAGGGCGACCCCACCTGCTGGCCCGTCGAAGGCAAGTGATCGGAATCAGGAGCGGGGTGCACCGGCGCTGCGTACAGTGACGGGGTGACTCAGGGTGCTTCGACGGGAACCACGGCGTCTTCCGGCTATCTCCGATTCCCCCACGTACACGGCGACTTGGTGGCCTTCGTCGCCGAGGACGACGTATGGCTCGCGCCCCTCGACGGCGGCCGGGCCTGGCGGGTGAGCGCAGACAACCGGCCCGTGACCCAGCCCCGGATATCCCCGGACGGGCGCCGGCTCGCCTGGACCTCCACCCGGGACGGAGCGCCCGAGGTACATGTCGCCCCCGTCGACGGCGGCCCCGCCGAACGGCTGACGTACTGGGGCAACAGCCGTACCGAGGTGCGTGGCTGGACCGGCGACGGACGGGTGCTCGCGCTCGGCGCGCAGGGCCGGCACAGCTCCCGGCACACCTGGGCGCACGCCGTCCCGCTGGACGGCGGCCCCGCCGAGACCCTGCCGTACGGCCCGGTCGGCGACGTGGCCCTCGGCCCGGCCACCGTGCTGCTCTCCGCGCTGATGGGCCGTGAGGCCGCCTACTGGAAACGCTACCGGGGCGGTACGGCGGGCAAGCTGTGGATCGACCGGGAGGGCGGCGGGGAGTTCGTACGGCTCCACGAGGAGATCGACGGGAACATCGAGTGCCCGGTCTGGACCGGCGACCGCATCGCCTTCCTCGCCGACCACGAGGGCACCGGCGCCCTGTACTCCTCCCTCGCCGACGGCTCCGACCTGCGCCGCCACACCCCCCTCGACGGCTTCTACGCCCGGCACGCCGCCGGTGACGGCACCCGCGTCGTCTACAGCTCGGCCGGTGAACTGTGGCTGCTGGACGACCTGGACGGCGCCGAGCCGCGCCGGCTGGACGTGCGCCTCGGCGGCCCCCGGATCGACCTGCGCCCCCGCCCGGTGAACGCCGCCCGCTGGTTCAGCGCGGCCTCGCCCGACCGCACCGCCCGCGGCAGCGCGGTCTGTGTGCGCGGCGGCGTCCACTGGATCACCCACCGTTCGGGCCCCGCCCGCGCCCTCGCCGCCACCCCCGGCGTCCGCGCCCGGCTGCCCCGCACCTTCCGCGCCGAGGGCGAGGAGTGGGTGGTGTGGGTGACGGACGCCGAGGGCGACGACGCCCTGGAGTTCGCCCCCGCGACCGGGAACGTGCCCGGCGCCACCCCGCGCCGGCTCGCCGCCGGACAGCTCGGCCGGGTCCTGGAACTGGCCATGGCGCCCGACGGCAGCCGGGCCGCCGTCGCCGCGCACGACGGCCGGCTGCTGCTCGTCGAGCGGGAGACCGGCGAGGTCCGCGAGGTCGACCGCAGCGACGACGGCGAGGTCTCCGGTCTCGCCTTCTCACCCGACTCCGCCTGGCTCGCCTGGGCCCACCCCGGCCCCAGCCCGCTCTCCCAGCTGCGCCTCGCCCACACCACCGACCTGTCGGTCACCGAGGCGACCCCGCTCCGCTTCCAGGACTACGCCCCCGCCTTCACCCTCGACGGCAAACACCTCGCCTTCCTCTCCCACCGCGCCTTCGACCCGGTCTACGACGAGCACGTCTTCGACCTCGCCTTCGTGGTCGGCGCCCGCCCGCACCTGATCACCCTGGCCGCCACCACCCCGTCCCCGTTCGGCCCGCAGCGCCACGGCCGCCCCTTCGAGACCCCGGACAAGGAGGAGACCCCCGACAGCGAGGGCACCCCCGCCACCCGTATCGACCTCGACGGCCTCGCCGACCGCATCGTCCCCTTCCCGGTCGAGGCCGGCCGCTACTCCACGCTGCGCGCCGCCAAGGACGGCGTCCTGTGGCTGCGCCACCCCGTGCACGGCGTCCTCGGCGCCGCCCGCGCCCACCCCGAGGACCCCGACCCGCACACCGAGCTGGAGCGCTACGACCTCGCCCAGCGGCGCCTGGAGCACCTCGCCTCCGACGCCGACCACTTCGAGGTCAGCGGCGACGGCAAGCGCGTCCTGCTGTGGAGCGACAGCCGGCTGCGGGTGGTGCCCAGCGACCGCCGTACCGGCACCGACGACGACGGCGACACCAGCGTCACCGTCGACCTCGCCCGCGTCCGGCAGACCCTCGACCCGGCCGCCGAGTGGCGCCAGATGTACGACGAGACCGGCCGCCTCGTGCGCGACCACTTCTGGCGGCCCGACCTCGGCGGCGTCGACTGGACCGGCGTCCTCGACCGCTACCGCCCCCTGCTGCGCCGGCTGGCCACCCATAGCGACCTGACCGACCTCCTGTGGGAGGTGCACGGCGAACTCGGCACCTCGCACGCCTTCGTCATCCCCGCCGGCGGACGCGGCGGCGCCCGGCACGGCCTGCTCGGCGCCGACATCTCCCGCCATCCGGACGGCAGTTGGCGCATCGACCGCATCCTCCCCGCGGAGACCTCCGATCCGCACGCCCGCTCCCCGCTCGCCGCCCCCGGCGTCGCGGTCCGCCCCGGCGACGCGATCATCGCCGTGGCCGGCCACTCCGTCGACCCGATGACGGGTCCGGGCCCGTTGCTCGTCGGCACCGCGGGCCACCCCGTGGAGCTGACCGTCTCCCCGGCGGGCGGTGGCGAACCCCGCCACACCGTGGTCGTCCCCGTCGCCGACGAGGAACCCCTGCGCTATCACGCCTGGGTCGCCGACCGCCGCGCCCACGTCCACACCGCCTCCGCCGGCCGCCTCGGCTACCTCCACGTCCCCGACATGCAGGCCCCCGGCTGGGCCCAGATCCACCGCGACCTGCGCGTCGAGGTCGCCCGGGAGGGTCTCGTGGTCGACGTGCGCGAGAACCGCGGCGGCCACACCTCCCAGCTCGTCGTGGAGAAGCTGGCCCGCCGCGTCATCGGCTGGGACGTCCCCCGCGGCATGCGCCCCACCAGCTACCCCCTCGACGCGCCGCGCGGCCCGGTCGTCGCCGTCGCCAACGAGTTCTCCGGCTCCGACGGCGACATCGTCAACGCGGCGATCAAGGCCCTCGGCATCGGCCCGGTCGTCGGCACCCGCACCTGGGGCGGCGTCATCGGCATCGACAGCCGCTACCACCTGATCGACGACACCCTGGTCACCCAGCCGAAGTACGCGATCTGGCTGGAGGGTCACGGGTGGGAGGTGGAGAACCGCGGGGTGGAGCCGGACGTGGAGGTCGTCCAGCGGCCGCAGGACTGGGCGTCCGGCACGGACACCCAGTTGGACGCGGCGGTGCGGCTGGCGCTCGAGGCGTTGGAGAGGGCACCCGCGAAAACGCCTCCGGGGTTGCCTGCCTGAAGCGACTACGATGCACCGGTATTGATCACCAGCGTGAGGAGGCACACGCGTGACAGGCGAACCGCAGCCCGACTGCCTGTTCTGCAAGATCGTCGAAGGACACATCCCGGCGACGATCGTCCGCGAAACAGACACCACCGTCGCCTTCCGGGACATAAATCCCCAGGCCCCCACCCACGTTCTGGTGATCCCCAAGGTCCACTACGAGAACGCGGCCGCCCTCGCCGCCGGGGCACCGCAGGCGGCCGCCGACGTCCTGCAGGAAGCCCAGGCCGTGGCGGACGAGGACAAGCTCGACAGCTACCGCATCGTCTTCAACACGGGAGCCGGCGCCGGCCAGACCGTCTGGCACGCCCACGCGCACGTCCTCGGCGGGCGCGGCATGGAATGGCCCCCGGGATAGGACGCCATGTCCGTACGTGAACTGGTGGTCCTCGGCACCGCCAGTCAGGTCCCCACCCGGCACCGCAACCACAACGGCTATCTGCTGCGGTGGGACGGCGCGGGCATCCTGTTCGATCCCGGCGAGGGCACCCAGCGGCAGATGGTGCGCGCCGGGGTCGCCGCCCACGACCTGAACCGGATCTGCGTCACGCACTTCCACGGCGACCACAGTCTCGGCCTCGCCGGTGTCATCCAGCGGATCAACCTCGACCAGGTGCCGCACGAGGTCACCGCGCACTACCCGCGTTCCGGGCAGCGCTTCTTCGACCGCCTGCGGTACGCGACGGCCTACCGGGAGACGGTCGGCATCACCGAGGCACCGGTCGCCGCCGACGGCATCCTCGCGGTGACCCCGTCGTACACCCTGGAAGCCCGCAAGCTGTCCCATCCTGTCGAGTCCTACGGCTATCGCCTCATCGAGCCCGACGGCCGCCGCATGCTGCCCGACCGGCTCGCCGCGCACGGGATCAAGGGGCCGGACGTCGGCCGGCTCCAGCGGGAGGGCCGGCTCGGGGACGTGACGCTGGAGGACGTCAGCGAGGTCCGGCACGGGCAGCGCTTCGCGTTCGTCATGGACACCCGGCTCTGCGCGGGCGTGCACGCGCTCGCAGAGGGCTGCGACCTGCTCGTGATCGAGTCCACCTTCCTCGACGAGGACGTCGAACTGGCGGTGGAACACGGGCACTTGACGGCCGGACAGGCCGCCGCCGTCGCCCGGGACGCGGGCGTACGACACCTTGTCCTCACCCACTTCAGCCAGCGCTACTCCGAGCCCGAGGAGTTCGAGCGGCAGGCGCGGGCGGCCGGTTTCGAGGGGGAGCTGACCGTGGCGCACGATCTGCTGCGAGTGCCGGTTCCGAAACGGCGCTGAAGCACGCCGTACGATGCTTCGATGCCTCTCCCGAAAGCAGAACTGCACCTCCACATCGAAGGCACCCTGGAGCCGGAGCTGGCGTTCGAGCTGGCCGCCCGCAACGGCGTGAGCCTGCCGTACGCGGACACGGACGAACTGCGCAAGGCGTACGACTTCGAGGATCTCCAGTCCTTCCTGAACCTGTACTACGAGCTGATGGCCGTCCTGCGCATCGAGCAGGACTTCGCGGACCTGGCGGACGCCTATCTCGCCCGCGCCGCCGCCCAGGGCGTCCGGCACGCGGAGATCTTCTTCGACCCGCAGGCCCATCTCGTGCGGGGCGTGTCCCTGGGGACGGTCGTGCAGGGACTGTGGCGGGCGCTCGGGAGCAGCGAGCAGAGCCATGGCGTCTCCACGAAGCTGATCATGTGCTTCCTGCGCGACGAGTCCGCCGAGTCGGCCCTGGAGACCCTTCGGGCCGCCGAGCCCTACCTGGACCGGATCACCGGGGTCGGCCTGGACTCCGCCGAGGTCGGGCATCCGCCGGTGAAGTTCAAGGAGGTGTACGAGGCCGCCGCCGCGCTGGGGCTGCGCCGGGTCGCCCATGCCGGTGAGGAGGGGCCGCCGGAGTACATCACCGAGGCGCTGGACGTGCTCGGCGTCGAGCGCGTGGACCACGGGCTGCGCTGCGTGGAGGACCCGGCGCTGGTCGAGCGGCTGGTCCGGGAGCGGATCCCGCTGACCCTGTGCCCGCTGTCCAACGTCCGCCTGCGCACCGTCGACACGCTCGCCGAGCACCCGCTGCCGGCCATGCTGGACGCGGGCCTCATGTGCACGGTCAACTCCGACGACCCGGCCTACTTCGGCGGCTACGCGGGCGACAACTTCACGGCCGTGCACCAGAGCCTGGGCCTGTCCGAGGACCGGCTGCGCGAGCTGGCCCGCAACTCCTTCCTCGCCTCCTTCCTGGAGGACGACGAGGAGCGCCGGGCGCGCTATCTCGCCGAGGTGGACGCGTACGAGTTCGACGGCGACGCGGTGTCATAAGCCCGCTGCGCGGGTACGGCAGGCGCCTCCACGGGGAGTTCCACGACCGACAGGGGGCGCTTTGCCGTACGCAGCGCGACCGCCGTCATCGGTACGGCGATCACCAGCAGCCCGGCGCCGAGCAGGTCGCCCGTGACCGGGAAGCCCACCCCGGCCGCCAGCACGCTCCCGGTCAGCGGGCCCGCCGCCGTGCCCAGCGAGGACGCCGAGCCGACCAGGACCGCCCAGCGGCCCCGGGGGTCGAGGGAGGCGGCGAGGCCGAGGACGTACGACAGCACGATCGGGTAGAGCAGGTTCCAGGAGATCTCGCCGGCCGCGAAGGCGGGCAGGTCCCGGGCCGAGGCGCTGAGCGCGACACAGGCCGCGATCAGTGCCGTACCGGCGCCGATGGGCAGCGCCCGGCCCAGCCGGGAGCCGAGCACCCCCGCACCCAGCACCCCGAGCAGCCCGGCGCCGAGCGCGACCGCGAACACCGCGCCCACGGTGACCTCGCCGAGGCGGGCCTGGGCGAGGCCGATCCTGCCGCTGACGCCCCACAGGGCGTTCTGCGCGAGGGACCAGCACGGCATCGCGGCGGCGAGCAGCAGACCGGCGCGGAGGTGGGGGAGGCGGCCGTACCCGACAGCCGTACGGGCCGCCGGTGCCGTACGGCGGGGCAGGCGGCCGGTGAGCGGCCAGACGGCGAGCGCGGTGAGCGCGATCGCGGCCAGAGGGAGGCCGTGGCCGGGGCCGAGGTGAGGAATCGTCAGATACAGGGCGGCGGCCAGGCCGGAGACGCCGAGCAGGCCTCGCGTGGTGACCCGGTGCGGGTCGCGTTCGGCGGCGATGCCGCTCGCGGCGACCGCCGTGACCGTACCCGAGCCGAAGCCGCCGGCGACCGCGCCCGCGACGACGGCCGGTACGACGCCGGTGAGGGCGGCACCGCCGTAGCCGAGGAAGGCGAGGGCGAGGCCCGCGCGGGCGAGGGTGCGGGCGCCGATCCGCTCGACCCGCGAGGCCAGCAGGAAGCCCGCCGCCGCCGAACTCAGCAGCAGGGCACTGCCGATGGCCCCGGCCTGGGTGGCGGTGAGCGGCAGCCCGGAGTCGAGCCGGCCGACGGTGGTCGGCAGCAGATAGGGCGCGAGATACCCGGCCGTGAACAGGGCGACGAGGGGCCAGGGCAGGGTGCGGGGGGCGGACACGGGCGTTCCCGGAAGGTGACTCAGAAAGGGGGAGTGGGGCGACGACCGTCGACGGACAGGAACGCGCGAGCAAGTTGTATCAAGCAGGCGGTTCCGGAAGAAGGCGGGGTCGCGTGATCCGAGTCACCTTTTGGTTTGCCAGGTGTCGCTGCGGGTAGCAGCTGTTTCCAGATACTGTTCTCATATATAGACGGCATTCACAAGGGGAGATGATCAGGGTGGGCGGCGATCCGAGTCCGCAGGATGTGGCGCGGCGGCTGCGGGAAGGCATGGCGCGGGGTGTGCTGTCCTTCCCGCTCACCGCCTTCCACGACGACGGCTCCCTCGACCCCGACGGCTTGCGCGCCCACGTCGCCGACCGGCTCGCCTCCGGGCCGGGCGCCCTCTTCCCCGCCTGCGGCACCGGGGAGTTCTTCTCGCTGGACGAGGAGGAGTACCGGACCGTGGTCGCGATCACCGTCGAGGAGGCGGCCGGGCGCGTGCCCGTCGTGGCCGGGACCGGGTACGGCTGGGCGCAGGCCGCCCGGTTCGCGCGGATCGCCGAGGAGGCCGGCGCCGACGCCCTGCTCGCGCTGCCGCACTACCTGGTCGACGCCCCGCAGGACGGCCTCGCCGCCCAGCTGGAGCACCTCGCCGCCCGCACCCCGCTGCCGATCGTGGCCTATCAGCGCGGCCAAGTCGCCTACGGCACGGACACGTTGCGCCGCATCGCCCGCATCCCGAACGTCATCGGCGTCAAGGACGGGCACAGCGACCTCGACCGGCTCCAGCGCCTCACCCTGGCCGCCCCCGACGGCTTCCTCTTCTTCAACGGCGCCGCCACCGCCGAGATCCAGGCCCGCGCCTACGCCACCGTCGGCGTCCCTGCCTACTCCTCCGCCGTGCACGCCTTCGCCCCCGAGATCGCCGGCGCCTTCTTCGCCGCGCTCCGGGAGGGGGAGGAGGGGACGGTCGACAAGCTGCTACGGGACTTCTACGTTCCCTTCGTGGAACTCCGCGACCGTGCGCCCGGATACGCCGTGTCCCTGGTGAAGGCCGCGGCCCGGCTGCGCGGACAGCGCGTCGGGCCCGTGCGCGCCCCGCTCACCGACCCCGCACCCGCCGACCTCGCCGACCTCAAGGCCCTCCTCACCGCCGGACTCGACCTCGTAGGAGCCTCCCTGTGACCCGTGACCTGACCATCACCGAGGTACGGCTGACGCCGATCCTGGTGGCCGACCCGCCGCTGCTCAACACCCAGGGCGTGCACCAGCCGTACACCCCCCGGCTGATCGTGGAGATCGTCACGGCCGACGGGATCACCGGGCTCGGCGAGACCTACGGCGACACCAAGTACCTGGAGCTGGCCCGTCCGCTGGCCGAACGGCTCACCGGACGGTCGGTCATGGATGTGAACGGTCTGTTCGCTCTCGACCTCGGCGTGGACGCGTCCCGGGTCGACGCAGAGGTGGACGCCGGCGGGCTGCGCGGGGTGCAGAGCGCCGACAAGCTGCGGCTGTCCGTGCTCTCCGCCTTCGAGGTCGCCTGCCTCGACGCCCAGGGCAAGGCGCTCGGACTGCCCGTGCACGCGCTGCTCGGCGGCAAGGTGCGCGACGGGGTCGAGTACAGCGCCTATCTGTTCTACAAGTGGGCCGCACACCCGCGGGGCGTCGCGGCCGAGCCCGACGACTGGGGTGCCGCCCTCGACCCGGCCGGAGTCGTCGAACAGGCGCGGCGGTTCAAGGACCGCTACGGCTTCACCTCCTTCAAGCTCAAGGGCGGCGTCTTCCCGCCCGACGAGGAGATCGCGGCCGTACGTGCCCTCGCCGAGGCCTTCCCCGGGCACCCGCTGCGCCTCGACCCCAACGGCGCCTGGTCCGTCGAGACCTCGCTGAAGGTGGCGAAGGAACTCGGGGACGTCCTGGAGTACCTGGAGGACCCGACCCTGGGCACACCGGCGATGGCCGAGGTGTCGGCGGCGACGGACATCCCGCTCGCCACCAACATGTGCGTCACCGCCTTCGGCGAGATCAAGGAGGCGTTCACGAAGGACGCCGTGCAGGTGGTGCTCTCCGACCACCACTACTGGGGCGGGCTGCGCAACACCCAGTACCTCGCCGCGATCTGCGCGACCTTCGGGGTCGGGGTGTCCATGCACTCCAACACCCACCTCGGCATCAGCCTCGCCGCGATGACCCACGTGGCCGCCACCGTCCCGAACCTGCACCACGCCTGCGACTCCCACTACCCCTGGCAGTCGGAGGACGTCCTCACCGAACGGCTCGCCTTCGACGACGGCCGGGTCGTGGTGTCCGACGCACCCGGACTCGGCGTCGCGCTCGACCGGGACGAACTGGCCCGGCTGCACCGCAGGTGGACCGAGGACGACGGCACGCTGCGCGACCGGGACGACGCGGCGGCGATGCGCGCGGGCGAACCGGGGTGGCGGCAACCGGTGATGCCGCGCTGGTGAGACCGGTGAGGTAGCGGGGGAAGCGGGCGCGACCGGCGATTCCGGTGCGTGACCTGGTGCACACTGGCCAGACCCGCACCACGCCAGGGAGCGCACCGTGACCGCCTCGCACACCTTCGCCGGAGAGGAACCGGACCACCTCACGCAGGCCGGGCGCCGGCAGGCCCACGTCGACCCGCTCGCCGCGCTGCGCACGCCCGGCGACCCGCCCTGGGACGTCTATCTGACGGGCACGGTCTTCCTCGACATCATCTTCACCGGGCTGGACTCGGCGCCCGTGCGCGGCACCGAGTCCTGGGCCCGGGGCATGGGCTCCAGCCCCGGCGGGGTCGCCAACATGGCCACCGCGCTGGCCCGGCTCGGCCTGCGGACCTCCCTCGCCGCGGCGTTCGGGGACGACCACTACGGCGAGTACTGCTGGGACGCGCTCGCGCAGGGCGAGGGCATCGACCTGTCGGCCTCGCGGACCGTGCCCGGCTGGCACTCGCCGGTGACGGTGTCGATGGCCTACGAAGGCGAGCGCACGATGGTGTCCCACGGGCACGAGCCGCCGCCGGAGGCCGTGTTCCTCCACGAGGGCGCCCCCGACCGGCCGCCTCACGCGCGTGCCGCCGTCGCCTCGCTGACGCCGGGCATGCGCGCGTCCTGGATCGCACAGGCCGCCCGGGAGGGGACCCGGATCTTCGCCGACGTCGGCTGGGACGACACCGGGGCGTGGGACCTGTCGGGCCTCGCGGATCTGGAGCACTGCGAGGCGTTCCTGCCGAACGCGGAGGAGGCGAAGCGGTACACGGGGGCCGAGTGCCCGCGGCTCGCCGCGCACGCCCTGACCGAGCACGTGCCGGTGGCCGTGGTGACGCTGGGGTCCGAGGGGGCGTACGCGGTGGACCGGCGGACGGGGGAGGCGGCCGAGGTGCCCGCGATCGCCGTGGAGGCGCTGGATCCGACCGGGGCGGGGGACGTGTTCGTCGCCGGGTTCGTGACCGGGTCCCTGGCGGGGTGGCCGCTGGCCGACCGGCTGGCGTTCGCGGGGCTCACGGCGGCCTTGTCGGTACAGGAGTTCGGGGGGTCCCTGTCGGCGCCGGGGTGGTCGGAGATCGGCGCCTGGTGGCGCAGGGTGCAGTCCCTGCCCGGGCAGGAGCCGGCGGCGCTGGAGAGGTACGCGTTCCTCGAGGGCCTGGTTCCCGAGCGGCTGGACCGGGTGTGGCCGCTGCGCAGGGCCGTACCGACCATCGGTTTCCGGCGCTCGACCTGAACCCCTGGTCTCCCACCTGGCCTGCTCCGGAATCCGGACCCCGAAAAGCCCTACGGCGTTGTCAGCCCCCCGTCGTACTCTGGAATCGCGAGGCCACCCTCAGCCAGGTGGCCGTGACGAGGAGGAAGCGCAGGCCTTCAGCGCCGGCCCATGACACAGACATCCACAGCTCATACCCCCGCGCAGGAGCAGGCGAGAGCGCAGTTCACCGTCCCCGCCCAGCACCCCATGGTGACCGTGCTGGGTTCTGGCGACTCCCTCCTGCGTGTGATCGAGAGGGCCTTCCCGGCGGCCGACATCCATGTCCGGGGCAATGAGATCAGCGCGGCCGGCGACCCCGCCGACGTCGCCCTCATTTCGCGCGTGTTCGACGAGATGATGCTGGTGCTCCGCACCGGGCAGCCGATGACGGAGGACGCAGTGGAACGCTCGATCGCCATGCTCAAGGCGAGCGAGAACGGGACCAGCGACGGCCCGGAGACCCCGGCCCAGGTGCTGACGCAGAACATCCTGTCCTCGCGTGGCCGCACGATCCGCCCCAAGACGCTCAACCAGAAGCGGTACGTCGACGCGATCGACCAGCACACGATCGTCTTCGGCATAGGCCCCGCCGGTACCGGCAAGACCTACCTGGCCATGGCCAAGGCGGTCCAGGCCCTGCAGTCCAAGCAGGTCAACCGGATCATCCTCACCCGCCCCGCGGTGGAGGCCGGTGAGCGCCTCGGCTTCCTGCCCGGCACGCTCTACGAGAAGATCGACCCCTACCTGCGTCCGCTGTACGACGCGCTGCACGACATGCTCGACCCGGACTCGATTCCCCGGCTGATGGCGGCGGGGACCATCGAGGTGGCGCCGCTCGCCTACATGCGCGGCCGCACGCTGAACGACGCCTTCATCATCCTGGACGAGGCCCAGAACACGAGCCCCGAACAGATGAAGATGTTCCTCACCCGCCTCGGCTTCGACTCGAAGATCGTGATCACCGGTGACGTGACGCAGGTCGACCTGCCGAACGGCACCAAGTCCGGTCTGCGACAGGTGCAGGAGATCCTGGAGGGCGTCGAGGACGTCCACTTCTCCCGGCTGTCGTCGCAGGACGTCGTACGGCACAGGCTGGTGGGCCGTATCGTCGACGCGTACGAGAAGTACGACAGCAAGAACGGCACCGAGAACGGCACCCACAGGGGCGGCCACGGCAAGCCCGGTGCCAAGGGCCCCAAGGGGAAGTAGACCAGCACGACCATGTCGATCGACGTCAACAACGAGTCCGGTACCGAGGTCGACGAGCAGGCGATCCTCGACATCGCCCGCTACGCGCTCGCGCGGATGCGCATCCACCCGCTGTCCGAGCTCTCGGTGATCGTCGTGGACGCCGACGCCATGGAGCAGTTGCACATCCAGTGGATGGACCTGCCGGGTCCCACCGATGTCATGTCGTTCCCGATGGACGAGCTGCGGCCGCCCGCGAAGGACGACGACGAGCCGCCGCAGGGCCTGCTCGGCGACATCGTGCTGTGCCCGGAGGTCGCCGCCAAGCAGGGGACCGAGGCGCCCACCCAGCACTCCATGGACGAGGAGCTCCAGCTCCTCACCGTCCACGGCGTGCTGCACCTGCTCGGGTACGACCACGAGGAGCCCGACGAGAAGGCCGAGATGTTCGGGCTCCAGGCCGCCATCGTGGACGGCTGGCGGGGCGAGCGGGGGCTGACCGGGCCGTCCCCGGCGCCGACCGTCTCGTAAGCGGCGGGCCGCATGTCTCCGCAGATCGTCCTCGGCGCGATCGCGCTGGTCGTCGTCGCCTGGCTCGCCGCCTGCGCGGAGGCGGGCCTCGCGCGCGTCTCCAGCTTCCGCGCCGAGGAGGCCGTACGCACCGGGCGGCGCGGCAGCGCCAAGCTCGCCCAGGTCGCTGCCGACCCCACCCGCTATCTGAACGTGGCCCTGTTGGTCCGCGTCGCCTGCGAGATGGCGGCCGCGGCCCTCGTGACGTACGCCTGCCTGCAGGAGTTCGCCGCCACCTGGCAGGCGCTGCTCGTCGCCATCGGGGTCATGGTGCTGGTGTCGTACGTCGCCGTCGGGGTCTCCCCGCGCACCATCGGCCGTCAGCACCCGCTCAACACGGCGACGGTCGCGGCGTACGTGCTGCTGCCGCTCGCCCGGGTGATGGGGCCGATCCCCTCGCTGCTCATCCTCATCGGCAACGCCCTCACCCCCGGCAAGGGCTTCAGGCGTGGCCCGTTCGCCTCCGAGGCGGAGCTGCGCGCGCTGGTCGACCTCGCCGAGAAGGAGTCGCTGATCGAGGATGACGAGCGCCGGATGGTGCACTCGGTCTTCGAACTCGGCGACACGCTCGTGCGCGAGGTGATGGTGCCGCGCACCGACCTCGTCGTCATCGAGCGGTACAAGACCATCCGCCAGGCCCTCACCCTCGCCCTGCGCTCCGGGTTCTCCCGGATCCCGGTGACCGGCGAGAGCGAGGACGACATCGTCGGGATCGTGTATCTGAAGGACCTGGTCCGCAAGACGCACATCAGCCGGGACGCCGAGAGCGACCTGGTGTCCACCGCCATGCGGCCCGCCGTCTTCGTGCCCGACACCAAGAACGCCGGTGACCTGCTGCGCGAGATGCAGAAGGAACGCAACCACGTCGCCGTCGTCATCGACGAGTACGGCGGCACCGCCGGCATCGTCACCATCGAGGACATCCTCGAGGAGATCGTCGGCGAGATCACCGACGAGTACGACCGGGAACTGCCGCCCGTGGAGGACCTCGGCGACGACCGCTACCGGGTCACCGCCCGCCTCGACATCACCGACCTCGGCGAGCTGTACGGCCTGGAGGAGTACGACGACGAGGACGTGGAGACCGTCGGCGGACTGCTCGCCAAGGCCCTCGGCCGGGTTCCCATCGCGGGCGCGTCCGCCGAGGTCGAACTGCCCGACGAACGCCGGCTGAAGCTGACCGCGGAGGCCGCCGCCGGCCGCCGGAACAAGATCGTCACGGTCCTGGTGGAACCCGCCGGGAAGGAGGGACCCGAGTGACCCCCGAGGAGCTGCGCGCCTTCTGCCTGTCGTTCAACGCGGCCGTGGAGGACTTCCCGTTCAATCCGGAGACCTCGGTCTTCAAGGTGCTGGGCAAGATGTTCGCCCTGACGGCGCTGGGCGCGCGGCCCCTGACGGTCAACCTCAAGTGCGACCCGGACGACGCGGTCCGGCTGCGCGCGGAGCACGAGGGGCTGGTCGTGCCGGGCTGGCACATGAACAAGCGGCACTGGAACACCGTGACGGCCGACGGCGCGCTCCCCGGACGGCTGCTGAAAGAGCTGATCGAGGACTCGTACGACCTCGTCGTCGCGGGGCTGCCGAGGGCGGAGCGGCTGCGGCTGGACCGGCCGTAAACCCGGTTGCCCGGGGCGGTCGGCGCGGGGTCGGATGCTCTGCATGACCCTCAGATATCCGCGCCCTCTGCGCCCCGGTGACCGTGTCGGTGTGACCTCTCCCTCCGCCGGAGTGGCCAGGGAACTCCGGGGGCGGCTCGACGTCGCGATCAAGGAGATCGAGGCGCGTGGCTACGAGGTGGTCGTCGGCCGGTGCATGGACGGCTCGACGCACCTCAGCGCCCCGGCCGCCGAGCGCGCCGCCGAACTGACCGGGATGCTCACCGACCCGGTGATCCGGGCCGTCGTACCGCCGTGGGGCGGTGAGCTGGCGATCGATCTGCTGCCCTTGCTCGACTTCGAGGCGATCGGCCGGGCCGAGCCGACCTGGGTCGTCGGCTACTCGGACATGTCCACGATCATCACACCGCTGACCCTGCTCACCGGCGTGGCGACCGTGCACGGAAACAACCTCATGGACACGCCGTACCGGGCGCCCGAGGGGCTGTCGTCCTGGCTGGACATCGTGGCCGCGCCGCAGGGCGAGCCGTTCGCACAGACCCCGCCCGGGCGGTACCGGTCCGGGGGCTACGACGACTGGACCGCCGACCCCGGGATCCGCCAGTTCACCCTCGACGCCGAGGGCGGTTGGACCCGGCTCGACGGGGACGGGGACGTCGATGTCGAGGGGTGGCTGATCGGCGGCTGCATCGAGACGCTCGGCCCGCTCGCGGGCACGCGCTACCTCGACACCTCGCGCCTCGCCGGGGACGAGCCCCAGCTCGTCTACGTCGAGGCCTGCGAGGACAACGCCTTCACCATCTGCCGTCACCTGCACGGCATGCGCCTCGCCGGCTTCTTCGACCGCGCGGCCGCCGTCCTCGTGGGCCGCACACACGCCCCCGACAGCCCTGCCCTCACCCAGCACGAGGCCGTGCTCGACGCGCTCGGGCCGCTCGGGGTGCCGATCGTCGCCGACGTCGAGTGCGGGCACGTCGCGCCCTTCCTCCCGCTGGTCAACGGCGCGCGCGGCCGTGTGGTGCACACGGCCGCGCGGAGCGGGATCGTTCAGACCCTGGGCAGGCCCTGACGCCGGCCCCGGCGCAGGCCCAGGCCGACCAGGACGGCGGCGGCCAGGACGATCGCCGCGTCCAGGGCGAGCACCGTGTGCACACCGGTCAGCAGATCGGGGGACGTGGTGGCCAGCACGCCCAGCAGCGGGATGCCGATCGTGATGCCGACCTGCTGGGTGGAGGTCACCAGCCCGGTGGCCAGGCCCTGCTCCTCGTCCGGCACCCCGGAGGTGACGGTCAGGCCGTACGAGATGATCGCGCCCAGGTGGCACATGCTGGCCAGGGACACGGCGGCCGTGGCCGGCCACACCGACCAGGTGTGGGCGTTCAGCAGGAGCAGCGTCGCGACCAGCGCGCCCTGGCCGGCCAGCGAGCCGACCAGGGTGCGGCGGGCGCCGAAGCGGCCGATCACCTTCGGGGCGAGCGTGCCCGCGACGGCCGACAGCACGCCCTGGACACCGAAGACCAGGCCCGTCTCGAACGCCGACAGCCGCAGGGTCTCCTGGAAGTACAGGGTCAGGACGAAGACGACCGTCGACATCATCGAGAAGGTGACCAGACCGCCCACGTTGCCCCAGGCCACCGTGCGCCGGCGCAGCATCGGCAGGGAGACGAGCGGGGCCGCCGAGCGGGCCTCCACGAACCCGAAAGCGACCAGCAGCAGTACGCCGGCGAGCAGCGCCGTGATGACGTCCGCGCGGGCGAAGCCGTGGTCTGCGGCGGTGGACAGGGCGTAGATCAGCGACAGCAGACCACCCGTGACGGTGACGGCGCCGGGCACGTCCAGGCGGGGGCGGTCCGGGGTGCGCGACTCCGGCAGCAGGCCCGGGGCCAGCGGCAGCACGATCAGCGCGAACACCGACAGCAGGGCCATGGTGGAGCGCCAGCCGAGCGCGTCGGTCAGCACACCGCCCGCGACCATGCCGACGGTGAAGCCCAGCGACAGCAGCGTGCCGGAGATGCCGAGGGCGCGGTCACGGGCCGGGCCCTCCGGGAAGGTGGTGGTCAGCAGGGACATGCCGGTCGGGACGATCGCCGCCGCGCCGAGGCCCTGCAGCGCGCGTCCGGCGAGGAAGGACGCCGGGTCCCAGGCCAGGGTCGCCAGCAGCGAGGCCGCGCCGAACAGGGCCAGGCCGGCCAGGAACAGCTTCCGGCGGCCGTACAGGTCGCCGATGCGGCCGAAGAGGAGCAGGAAGCCGCCCGAGGGCAGTGCGAACGCGGTGACCGCCCACTGCAGCGCCGAGCGGCTCATGCCGAGGTCGGAGCCGAGTGCGGGCAGGGCCACGTTCAGCACGGAGAAGTCGAGCGCGACCATGAACTGGGCCGCGCACAGCACGAACAGGACGAGCTTGTCACGCGTCGACAGCCGGGGGGTGTCGAGCGGTGTGCCCGTGGAGACGGTGGGTTGCGTGGTGGTGTCGATCGCCATGTCTTGAGCTTCGGGCAGCCGGAATACGAGTGGGGAGTCGGAACTTATGGTGGTGGTGGCACCACCAGACAGAATCGACGGGGGAGGGGCCGGTACGTGCCTGCTGCTGAGGCGACACGAAGTCAACGGCGTGACGAACTGCGGGAGTTCCTGATGAGCCGGCGGGCCCGGGTCAGCCCCGAGGAGGCGGGACTGCCGGTCGGCGGGGGCCGGAGGCGTACGCCCGGACTGCGCCGGGAGGAGGTCGCCGTGCTGGCCGGGGTCGGCGCCTCCTGGTACCAGTGGCTGGAGCAGGGGCGGGAGATCTCCGTCTCCTCGCAGGTCCTGGACGCCGTGGCCCGGGTGCTGCGGCTGAGCGACGCCGAGCGCCGGCATCTGTATCTGCTGGCCGAGATGAACCCGCCGACGCCCGAAGTGGCGCCGGAGAAGCGGGACATGTGTGACGGACTGCGGCGGCTGATCGACACCTGGATGCCGTATCCGGCGCACATCATGGACCTGTACTACAACTGCGTGATGTACAACGACGCCGCCGCGATGGTGCTCGGCATGCGGCCGGACATCACCCAGAACTGCCTGATCGACTTCTTCCTCGATCCGATGTACCGGGCGCGCAGCCACAGTTGGGAGCGGAACGCGCGCACGGTGGTGGCGCAGTTCCGGGCCGCGTGTGCGGCGCGGCCGGACGACGAGGGGTTCCGGGAGGTGCTCACCGAGGTGAGCGCGTCCAGCGCCGAGTTCCGGGAGATGTGGGCGCAGCGGGACATCGAGGACCAGGGGCAGATCCGCAAGGAACTGGACCATCCGCTGGCCGGTCTGCTGGTCGTGGAGTCGACGGTGCTGAAGGTGCCGGCCCGACCCGATCTGATGATCGTGCTGCACACTCCGCTGAACGAGGCCGACACCGCGGAGAAACTGGAGTGGCTGGCGTCTCCGGAGGGGCGCCGCGGCGCGATGTACCCCGTGGCGGGGTGAGCGGGGCGTGGGTTCGTATGCTCGGGGCATGACCGAGAGCAACGCGCTTGATCCCGAGGACCGCAAGATCGTGACTCTGGCCCGTTCCGCGCGGGCCCGTAACGGGGTGCCCGAGGGGGCGGCCGTACGGGACGAGACCGGGCGTACGTATGTCGCCGGGTCGGTGGAGCTTGCCTCGCTGCGGCTGAGCGCGCTGCGTACCGCCGTGGCCATGGCGGTGGCGTCCGGGGCCACGTCGCTGGAGGCGGCGGCGGTGGTGAGCGAGGCGGAGTCCGTGCCGGCGGAGGACCTGGACGCCGTGTCCGACCTCGGCGGGCCGGGAACGCCGGTGCACCTCGCCGGGCTGGACGGCGTTGTCCGCCGGACCGTCTCCGCCGGCTGACACACCAGGGGCTCCGCCCCCTGGCCCGCACGTCGCCCACCCACCCGTGGCCGCCGGCCGAAAGGGCGCCGAGACGGGCTGGTGGGCGGGCGGCACGGCGGTGCGTGGGCCCTGCGCCGGGACACCGGCCGGGGCGGCGGGGCCGAGCGGGCGGGTGGACTCTGCGCCGGCGGGGCGTCCGCCCTGGGCGGGCGATTCCGCCGAACGAAAGGTCGGCTGGAATTCAACCTTGTTCGGTTCTTGCCCTTGCGCATCAATGGAGCCGTAAGTATCCGACGGACCGTCAGATCCGCACCGCCGTGCAGTGTGCCCGCATCCGCCTGCTCAGGCCTCTTGTCCGTCGGCCCCCCACATGGCACTCCCCCCACCAGGAAAGGGAAGCGGATCCCCATGAGAGGCAAGCGCACGGCAATGAGTGCGGCACTGGCTGCCGGGGCCCTCGCGGTCACCGGGCTCGCCTTCGCACCCTCTGCGGCCGCCGTCACCCCACAGACGGCGACCATCACCGCGGACTGCGGTATCTACGGCGGCGGTGCCGCCACCCTCACGGCCACCCAGACCGGCACCTCGGCCACCATCACCCTCAGCTCCTCGGCGGTCACCGTGCCGATCGCGGTGGCGCAGGACTCCGTCGCCTCCACGCTCACGATGGTCAAGGCGAGCGGCGGCACCACCGTCTTCAGTGGCACGAAGAACCCGGCGATGGCGGCCGGTTCCGCGGTCAGCGTCGGCCCGCTCAGCGGCACCGTCGCCTCGGGCGACAGCCTGGAGGCGCACGGCGGCTCGCTCAAGATGACGGTCTTCGGGATCACCATCACCTGTACGGCCACCGGCAACCAGTCGCCCGGCCCCTTCGTCTTCGACTGACCGACTCCGGCCGGCCGGTTCCGGCTGACACGGGCTCCGGCCGGCCGGACTGAGCGATCTGTTCCGGTTCCATACGGAAGTCCCCTGGATGCCGCAGAAACTGATGATCCGTCAGATTTCTGCGGCATCTCCATTGACTTCTCACCCCCGCTCCACATCAATGCCCCCTGTCGGCGCAGCCGAGCCGCTGCGCCAGCAACCCTCAGGAGGGGGCCCATGGGTTCCACACCCCGAAGATCCCGACGGTGGCGCTGGGCGTCACTGTTCGGGGCGACCGCCCTGGCGGTCACCGCGGGCGGCGCGCTGGCCTGTCCGGCCGGTGCCGCCGGCGCGAACGTGGACTTCGCCACGCACTGCATCCCGCCCGCCGTCGCCGGCCTCCCGCCGATCGACGGCACCACCACCGCCAGCGTGTCGGTGGACAACACCAGCCCGAAGGTCGGCGACACGGTCACCGTGACGTACACCGTGGTCACGGCCGCCGCCGGCAATCCGACCGATCTCGCGCTGCCCGCCGACATCATGACCCCGACCGGGAAGGTCACCCTCGGTGGCGCCCAGACGGGGGACGTGACCGTCGCCGGGCCGAAGAAGAACCCGCCGGTGCCGGGGAAGGCGGCCTTCCCGTCCTTCTCCATGACCGGCACGTTCACCGTCACCAAGCCCGGCCAGATCACCCTCTCGCCCGGCGACTACAACATCCACACCAGCTACATCCTGGAGCTGGACACCCCCTGCACGGTCACCAGCCCGCCCGCACCCACCTCGCAGACCGTCACGGCGACCGATGGCACCCCGGCCAACACCCGGGCCATCTCGCTGAGTTCGGCCTCCGGCGACCAGGGCGCCAAGGTCACCGTCAACGGCAGCAACTTCACGCCGGGCGCGACCGTCACCCTCGCCGGGCGGGCCGGGGACCAGCAGACCGCGGACACGGCCACCGTGACCGCGAACGCCCAGGGCTCCTTCAGCGGTTCCCTCGTCGTCAACGACAGGACGACGACCGGGATCGTGGCCTACGAGGGCGGCTCCTGGAGCGCGGACCAGGGTGCGGGTCCGGCCGCCTACGTCGTGAACGACAACTCGCCCGTTCCGCCCGGCAGCCAGAAGCTGACGGCCTCCGTCAAGGCGGGCACGCTGTCCATGTCCCAGGCCGGGGACTCCGTCGCGCTGTCGTCGGTCGACTTCGGCAACGGCGGGGCCTCGACCGGCGCTCTCCAGACGGTGACCGTCAAGGACTTCCGCGGCGGACCGGCCGGCTGGTCGCTCACCGGCAAGGTCACCGACTTCACCGGTCCCGGCGCCAAGATCGATGCCGGGAAGCTCAGCTGGACCCCCGCCTGCGCCACCAAGGCGGGCAGCCCCAGCACCTGCAAGGCCGGTTCGGCGGGCGCCGTGGGCAGTTCGGGAGCGACCCTCGCGTCGACCCCCGACGGCACGCTCACCGGCGGTGAGTTCACCGTCGACGCCGGACTCTCCCTGGACGTGCCGGCGTTCACGCCTCCGGGCTCGTACTCCGGTGTGCTCACGCTGACGCTCACCTGAGCGTGCGGGCGTCCGCACCCGCCCGTTCTCCTGTCTCTCGTCCGTGGGGGTCCGCACCCATGCGCAAGCTGTACGTCCTCCTCCTGGGCCTGATGCTGGCATGGCAGGCCGCGCCCGCGCACGCCGCCGACAACGGCAGCTGGTCCGTCTACCCGGTCGCCTCGAAAGTCGCCGCGCGGCCGTACTTCTACCTCTCCGCCGACCCCGGCCAGACCCTCACCGACAAGGTCGCCGTCACCAACAAGACCGGCGGCCCGCTCACCTTCCGGCTGTACGCGGCCGACGCCTACAACACCGCCCGCGACGGCGGATTCGCCGTACGGAGCCCGGCGGAACCGATGCGCGGGGTGGGCGCCTGGGGGAAGCCCGCGCGGTCCCGGGTCACCGTGCCCGGACACGGGACCGTCACCGTGCCCTTCACCCTGCGGGTGCCGCAGGGCGCCGAACCGGGTGACCACCCGGGCGCGATCGTCGCCCTCGACGAGCGGGTCGAGACCGGCAGCGGCTCCCTCGCCCTCGGTGTACGTCAGGCCGTCGGTGCCCGTGTCTATCTCCGGGTCAGCGGGCCCACGCTTCCGGCACTCTCGGTCGGGCAGGTGCGGATCGGCCGGCACCAGCCGCTGGTGCCCGGACTCGGCGCCAGTACGGCGATGATCTCCTACACCCTGCGCAACACCGGGAACGTCACCGTCGACCCCGAGGTGGAGCTGCGGGCGCGCGGGCTGTTCGGCCGTACGCTGCTCGACCGCACCCTCACCCGCGTCCCCTCCGAACTGCTGCCGGGCCAACAGGTGCGGCTCACCGAACCGTGGTCCGGGGCGCCCCAACTCGACTGGGGGAACGTGACGTTGACCGCGAGCGCGCCGGGCACCCGGCAGTCGGCGAGCGCCTCCTTCCTCGCGCTGCCGTGGCTGCTCGCCGGGCTCGTGCTCGCGGCCGCCGTGGTGTGCGGGGTGCTGCTGGTCAGAGCGCGTCGGGGCCGTGTTCGCCGGTCCGTACGCGTACGACCGTCTCCACGGGCACGGACCACACCTTCCCGTCCCCGATCTTCCCCGTCCGCGCGGCCCTGACGACCGCCTCGATCACGGCGTCGGCGTCCGCGTCCTCCACCACGACCTCGATGCGCACCTTCGGCACCAGGTCGACCCGGTACTCGGCCCCCCGGTACACCTCGGTGTGGCCGTGCTGCCGGCCGTAGCCGCTCGCCTCGGTCACGGTCAGGCCGCGCACGCCCAGCTCCTGCAGGGCGGTCTTGACCTCGTCGAGGCGGTACGGCTTGACGATGGCGGTGATCAGCTTCATGCCCGGGGCTTGACCTTCCGGTCGGCGACGACGGAGTGGGAGACCGGGGCGCCGGCGCCCAGGACCCCGTGATCGTAGGCCGTCTCGGCGTGCACCGTAAGGTCCAGGCCGGTGTACTCCTGCTCCTCGCCCGCACGGAAGCCCATCGCCTTGTCGAGCAGCTTGCCGAGGCCGTACGTCACCGTGAAGGCGTACCCGGCCACGACCACCACGGCGAGCAGCTGCTTGCCGAGCTGGGCGAGCCCGCCGCCGTAGAACAGGCCCTCGGTACCGCCCGTCATCGCCTTCTCGGCGAACAGGCCGATCAGCAGGGTGCCGATGACACCGCCGACCAGGTGGACGCCGACGACGTCGAGGGAGTCGTCGTAGTTCAGCCTGAACTTCCAGCTCACCGCGTAACTGCAGACGACACCGGCGGCCAGGCCCACGACGAGGGCGCCGAGCAGGGAGACCGTGCCGCAGGACGGGGTGATCGCGACCAGGCCGGCGACCGCGCCGGAGGCGGCGCCGAGCGTGGTCGGGTGGCCGTCGCGCCGCTGCTCGACGAAGAGCCAGCCGAGCAGGCCGGTGCAGCCGGCCGCGAGGGTGTTGAGGAAGGCGGCCGCCGCGAGACCGTTCGCGCCGAGCGCGCTGCCCGCGTTGAAGCCGAACCAGCCGAACCAGAGCAGACCGGCGCCGAGGATCACCATGGGCAGGTTGTGCGGGCGCATGGCGTCCTTCTTGAAGCCCAGGCGCGGGCCGAGGACCAGGCACAGGGCGAGCCCGGAGGCACCGGAGGTGATCTCGACGGGCAGCCCGCCCGCGAAGTCGAGCGCGCCGAGCCCGGCCGCGATCCAGCCGCCGGGCCCCCAGACCCAGTGGGCGACGGGGACGTATACGACGAGGGCCCAGACGGGGACGAAGACCAGCCACGCCGAGAACTTCGTACGGTCCGCCACCGCGCCGCTGATCAGGGCGGCCGTGATGATCGCGAAGGTCAGCTGGAAGGTGGCGAAGAGGAGGGTCGGGACCGTGCCGTGCACGTCGGCCGGGCCCACGCCGTTCATGCCGGCGTGGTCGAGGGTGCCGATGAGCCCGCCGAAGGCGTCGTTCCCGAAGGCCAGGGAGTAGCCGGCCGCCAGCCAGACCACCGTGACCAGGGCGATCGACACGAAGCTCATCATCAGCATGTTGAGGACGCTCTTCGTGCGGACCATGCCGCCGTAGAACAGGGCCAGGCCCGGCGTCATCAGCAGCACGAGGGCGGTCGCGGCGAGCAGCCAGGCGGTGTCGCCGGTGTTCACTTGGGGCGCGGCGGCGAGGGTCACGGGCGTCTCCAACGAGGTGGGGGCTGCGTCAGAGGGTCACCGGTGCGGGTTTCCGGTCGCGTACGGGTGTGTTTCCGTGGCGTTTCGTTGCGTGCGGGTTTCCGGAAGCTCACGGGGAGGCGGTGTGGGCGGGGGCCACTGGGGCGGCACCGAGGCACCGCTGGTACGGCGCGGTCGCGTGGATCAGGGACAATGGGCGGCATGAGCGTGCGTACCCAGTCATCCGAGCAGCCGGCCGAGGCCGCCCACCGCGCCGGCTTCGCCTGCTTCGTGGGCCGCCCCAACGCGGGCAAGTCCACCCTCACGAACGCTCTGGTCGGGCAGAAGGTGGCGATCACCGCGAACCAGCCGCAGACGACGCGGCACACGGTGCGCGGCATCGTGCACCGTCCCGACGCCCAGCTGATCCTGGTGGACACCCCGGGGCTGCACAAGCCGCGCACGCTGCTGGGCGAGCGCCTGAACGACGTCGTCCGTACGACCTGGGCCGAGGTCGACGTGATCGGCTTCTGCCTGCCGGCGAACGAGAAGATCGGACCGGGTGACCGCTTCATCGCCAAGGAGCTGGCCGGGATCCGCAAGACCCCGAAGGTCGCCATCGTCACCAAGACCGACCTGGTCGACTCCAAGACCCTCGCCGAGCAGCTGATCGCGATCGACCAGCTGGGCAAGGAGCTGGGGATCGAATGGGCGGAGATCGTGCCGGTGTCGGCGGTGGGGTCCAAGCAGGTGGACCTCCTGGCCGACCTGCTGATCCCGCTGATGCCCGAGGGGCCGGCGCTCTACCCCGAGGGCGATCTCACCGACGAGCCCGAGCAGGTCATGATCGCGGAGCTGATCCGCGAGGCGGCGCTGGAGGGGGTCCGGGACGAACTGCCGCACTCCATCGCGGTGGTCGTGGAGGAGATGCTTCCGCGCGAGGACCGCCCTGCCGACCGGCCGCTGCTGGACATCCACGCCAACGTCTACATCGAGCGCCCCAGCCAGAAGGGCATCATCATCGGCCCCAAGGGCAAGCGCCTGAAGGACGTCGGCATCAAGTCCCGCAAGCAGATCGAGGCGCTGCTGGGGACGCCGGTCTTCCTGGACCTGCACGTGAAGGTGGCGAAGGACTGGCAGCGGGACCCGAAGCAGCTGAGGAAGCTCGGCTTCTAGTTCCTTCCCCGCCCCGTGCCGTCACGGAGCGGTGTCCGTCGTCATGTCCTGTACCCCCACCACCCTCAGCAGCTGAAGCCGTTCGTGTGAGGCCGTTCCCGGGCGGGCCGTGTGGAGGATCAGTTGGTGGCGGCGGTCGTCGGTCAACAGGACCTCGCAGTCCAGTTCCAGCAGGCCCACCACGGGGTGCCGGAAGCGTTTGGCCGAGGCGCGCCGTACCGCCACCTCGTGGGTTTCCCAGAGGCGGGCGAACTCCTCGCTGGCGGAGCGGAGTTCGGCCACCAGGGCGGCCGGTTGCGGGTCGTCGGGGCGGGCGGCGGTGACCGCGCGGAGGTTCGCCACGTGCGCCCGCGCGTGTTCCGGCCGGTCCTCCGGCGGAAGCAGCTCGCGCGCCGCCGCGTCCAGGAAGAAACGGCGGACCAGGTTGCGCTCGCGCGGCGGCCGGGCCAGCGCGTCTCCTGACAGTGCCCGCGACAGCGCGTTCTGCGCCAGCACCTCGCCGCAGTCCGTGATCACCATCGCGGGCGCGTCGTGCAGCCGGTCCAGGACCAGCAGCAGACCCGGGCGGACATGCGACGAGGCCCCGTCCCGGCGGGGCGGCTCCTCACCCGCCAGATGGAACAGGTGGTCGCGTTCGTCGTTCGTCAGGCGGAGCGCACGGGCCAGCGCCGTCAGCATCTGCCGGGACGGGCGCGGGCCCCGGGACTGTTCGAGGCGGGTGTAGTAGTCCACCGACATGCCCGCGAGCGAGGCGACCTCCTCCCGGCGCAGGCCCGGGGTGCGGCGCCGGGCACCCGGTGCGAGACCCACGTCGGAAGGCTCCAGCCGGGCACGGCCGCGGCGCAGGAAGTCGGCGAGTTCGGCTCGGTTCACCCCACCAGCGTGACCCGTCACGCCCGGCTTATCCAGGGACTGCCGATCCCCTGATCGACGGGTCTCTCCCGCCCCTGCCGGCTCCGTTCCAAGGTGGGGGCATCGGACAGCCACGAGAGGAGCAGACGATGCTGACACTGGTGACCGGAGGGACGGGGCAGGTCGGGCGGCGCTTCGTGCCGAGGCTCGTCGCACAGACCCGGCCGGGGGAGCGCGTACGGGTCCTGGTGCGCGACGCGGCGCGCGCCGAGCGGTTCGCGGAGCTGGGGGCCGAGGTCGTGACCGGGGACCTGCGGGACGAGGAGGTGCTCGGCAGGGCCGTGGCGGGGGCGGACGCCGTCGTGAACGTCGCCGCCTCCTTCCGCGGCGTTCCCGACGAGGAGGCCCGCGCCGTCAACCGGGACGCGGCCGTGGCTCTGGGACGCGCCGCGCTGGCCTCCGGCGTACGACGGTTCGTGCAGGTCAGCACGGGCCTCGTCTACGGCATCGGACGGGGCCGCCCGATGACCGAGGACGACGAGAGCCGGCCCGGCGGCGAGATGTGGGGCGCTTACCCCGAGGCCAAGGCGGCGGCCGAGCGGGAACTGCTCGCACTGGAGGGCGGCATGGAGGTGCGCATCGGCCGCCTCCCCTTCGTGTACGGCGAAGGCGACCCGCATCTCGCCGACTCCCTGCGCTGGGCCGCCGGCTGGGCATCCGGCCAGCGGCTCCAGATGGGCCATCACGTCGATGTCGCCCAGGGCCTGCTGCGCCTGTTGTACGCCCCGGCGGTCCACGGGCCCGTCCACAACATCGCCGACGACGCCCCCGTCACGGCGGTCGAGCTGCACCTGCTCAACGGCGTCGAGGTGCCCGCCGACCTGTACACGCGGACCGACCCCGACCCCTGGTTCGGGATCATGTCCACCCAGAAGATCCGCCGGGACCTCGGCTTCCGGCCCGTCCACCCGAGCGTCTGGTCCGCCCGCGACGCCGGCGCCCTCTGACCACCCGGCGGGCGCACCTGCTCGACGCGCGCCTACCCGACTCCCCTGATCCGGCCCACCAGCACCGCCCCCGCCAGCCCGACCACCGCCGCCACCAGGTACAGCACCCGGTAGCCGCCCAGGTACGTCACGATCGGCGCGGCCAGCGCCGGAGCCGCCACCTGGGGCAGGGCGTTGGCCACGTTGATCACGCCGAGGTCCTTGCCCCGGTCCAGGGCCTTCGGCAGGACGTCCGTCATCAGCGCGAAGTCGACCGAGGTGAACACGCCGAAGCCGACCCCGAGGACCGCGGACGCGACGATCGCCCCGGGCCAGGTCTGCCAGCCGGACAGCGCGGCCGTCGCCACCGCCATCAGCACGCCCGACCAGACGACGAACGGCTTGCGCCTGCCCGTACGGTCCGACCACACCCCGCCCGCCACGACGGTCGCCACCAGCGTCAGGCTGTTGACGGCCGTCAGGATCAGCACCCCCTGGCCGGGGTCGTGGTAGTGGAGGCGGTCCCGTAGGTAGTACAGCAGGTACAGCAGCACCAGCGAGTTGCTGAGGTTGATCAGGAACCGGGTCAGCCAGGCCCAGCCCAGGTCCGGGTAGCGGCGCGGGCTCAGCCAGAAGCCCGCCACGAACGCCCGCCAGGACCACGGCGGCCGGTCCTCCTTCGCGAGCCGCAGATCCTCGTGGCGCAGGACGTACGGCAGTACGCCCGCCACCGTGCACACCGCGCAGGCCGCGTACCCGGCCCCGATCCCGCCCGCCGCGGTCGCCAGGCCCGTGCCGCCGACCACGCCGAGGATCTGCGCGGCCCCCAACCAGCCGCCCACCACGCCGCGTTGGAGCCTCGGCACCCGGTCCGGGACGGCCGCCGTCACCGCCGCGAACGCCGCGTTCAGGGTGAGCTGCACCAGGCACCAGCCCGCCGCCATCGACCACATCCCGCCCGCCCGCGCGAGCAGCAGCAGGGAGAGCGCGCCGCCCGCCGCCCCGGCCACGATCCACGGCGTACGGCGGCCCCGGCGGGACGTCGTCCGGTCGGACAGGGCGCCGAAGAAGGGGTTGGCGAGGAGGGAGACCACCGCGCCGGCGCCGGTCACCCAGGCCAGCATCGTCTCCTTGGACATCCCGGCGCCGGGCGCGAAGTCCTTGGCCTGGGAGGCGAGCAGGATCTGCAGCGGGCCGAACCAGCCCACCCAGATGGCCCCGTTGGCCAGGGAGAGGGTCGCTGTCCAGCCCCGGCCGACCCGCTCCTCCGGCTCGGTCAGCGCGGCCGAGGCGCGGGCCACGGTCATCTCCGTGCCGTCAGCCCTGGGCCCGGAGCACGTCCCGGAACCAGTGGTAGGAGGCCTTCGGGGTGCGCTTGAGCGTCGTGTAGTCCACGTGCACCAGGCCGAAGCGGCGCGCGTAGCCCTCCGCCCACTCGAAGTTGTCCATCAGGGACCACACGAAGTAGCCGCGTACGTCCACCCCGGCCGCCAGCGCCGCGTGCAGGGCGCGCAGGTGGGCGTCCAGATAGCCGATGCGGTCCTGGTCGTCGAGGCCCTCGTACGAGCAGCCGTTCTCGGTGATGACGATCGGGGGGAGCCGGTCGCCGTAGCGGTCACGGAAGCCGCACAGCAGCTCGGTGAGGCCCTCGGGGACGACCGGCCAGCCGAAGTCGGTCTTCGGACGGCCCTCGATCTCCCGCACGGAGAAGGGGAGTTCGGCCGGCAGGGTCAGGCCGCCGTACTCGCTGTCCGAACCGCCCGGCGCGCCCACCCGGGTCGGCGCGTAGTAGTTGATGCCGTACCAGTCGACGGGCTCGGCGATCACCTTGAGGTCGGCCGACACGTCTCCTGGCATCAACTCACCCGTTCCGTCCGGGTATTCACCAAGGAGGACCGGCTCGGCGAACAGGCGGTTGAGGAGGAGGTCGTAGAAGCCCGCCGCCTCGGCGTCGGCCGGTTCGTCCGAGGCGGGCCAGGTGGGGCCGTGGGAGTTGGCGATGCCGATGTCCGCCGCCCCGGCCGCGCGCAGGGCCCGTACCGCCAGGCCGTGGGCGAGGAGCTGGTGGTGGGCGACCGGGAGCGCGTCGAAGAGGAGCCGCCGGCCGGGGGCGTGGGCGCCCAGGGCGTGGCCCAGCAGGGTGTGTTCCGCGGGCTCGTTGAGGGTGATCCACTTCTTCACCCGGTCACCGAGGCGCTCGGCCACCACGGTCACGTGGTCGGCGAACCGGGCTGCCGTGTCCCGGTCCAGCCAGTCCAGGGAAGCGGGCAGGTCCCAGTGGAAGAGCGTGGGCACGGGCCGCACGCCCGCCGCGCACAGCTCGTCCACCAGGCGGTCGTAGAAGTCCAGTCCGCCGGGGGAGTTCACCCGGGGCCAGGAGACCGAGAAGCGGTACGCGTCCACGCCGAGGCCGGCGAGCAGGGCCACGTCCTCGCGGTAGCGGTGGTAGTGGTCGCAGGCCACCGCCGCCGTCGAGCCGTCCTTCACCCGGCCCGGCCCGTCCGTGAACACGTCCCACACGGAACGCTCGCGCTCCTCGGCGGCTCCTTCGATCTGGTGGGCGGAGGTCGAGACACCCCACAGGAAGCCGTCCGGGAACCGAGGTATCGGGTCGCCTGCGTCAGTCACCATGGCCGGGATCATCCTTACCCCCGGTAACGGAAGTCAATGCCCCGGCGCGAACCGGCGCCCCCGCCCCCGCCTACGCCCCTTCCTTCAGTAGTCGGCTCACCAACTCCCGCTGGTCCTCGGTGAGTCGGGGATCGGCGGCGTACACCGTCCGGCCGTCCACGGTGATCTCGTACCGGAAGCCGTCCGGGACGCCGGTGGGCGGGGTGCCCGGGCCGGACGCGAGGACGCGCTCGGCCAGGGCCTGCCACTCGGGGGCGTCGGCCCGGCCCGAGGTGTCCACCTCGGCCCGGCGCTCGATCCCCGCGAAGCCGCCTGTGCGCCGTACCTGAATTCGCATGGGGCTCTGTCTAGTACGGAACTACGACGTCCGCACCCCGACCTGTTCCCAGGCCTTCTGCGCGCCCTGGAGCTCGTCCCCGGTGCCGTACCGCTTCCGGGCCGCCTTCACCGTCAGCGTGGCGAAGTCGGCGAACTGCGCGTCCGTCTTCAGCTCGCCGCCGGTCAGCACGTCGTACCAGATCTGCCCGGCCTTCTCCCAGGCGTGCCCGGTGAGGGCCGTGGCGAGCAGGTAGAAGGCGTGGTTCGGGATGCCGGAGTTGATGTGCACGCCGCCGTTGTCGGTGTTGGTCTGCACGTAGTGCGCCATGGTCGCGGGCTGCGGATCCTTGCCGAGCCTGGGGTCGTCGTACGCCGTGCCCGGGGCCTTCATCGAGCGCAGCGCGGTGCCGTGGACGCCCGGCGCGAGCAGGCCCTCGCCGATCAGCCAGTCGGCCTGGTCGGCGGTCTGGCCGAGCGTGTACTGCTTGATGAGGGAGCCGAAGACGTCGGAGACGGACTCGTTGAGGGCGCCGGATTGGCCGTAGTACTCCAGGTTCGCGGTGTACTGGGTGACGCCGTGGGTGAGTTCGTGGCCGATGACGTCGACGGAGGTGGTGAAGTCGGTGAAGACCTCGCCGTCGCCGTCCCCGAAGACCATCTGCTCGCCGTTCCAGAAGGCGTTGTCGTAGTTGGTCTCGTAGTGCACGGACGCGTTCAGCGGCAGCCCGTTGCCGTCGATGGAGTCCCGCTCGTACGCTTTCAGGTACAGCTCGAAGGTGGCGCCGAGGCCGGCGTAGGCGCGGTTGACGCTGGCGTCCTGGCTCGGCTCCGAGCCCTCCTCGCGGACCTGGGTGCCGGGCAGGTCGCTGCCGTGCCGGGCGTCGTAGATCGTGCGGTGCGGCCGGCTGGCGGCGGGCGCCGGGGCGGCGACGGCGGCCTGGGTGCGGACCGCGGTCACCCGGCGGCGGGTGCGCAGCGCCGAGTCGTGCTGGAGGGTGTGCAGCGCGGAGTCGGAGAGCGCCTGGTCCTCGTGCCGGGCGAGCCGGTCGAGGATGTGCGGCGGCACGATCGTGCAGAAGACGGGCCTGAAGCCCCCGTTGGTCGTCATGGCAGAAAACCCTGGCACTGCGTGATCTGACTGTCACTACCCGCAACCATGATTGGTGAAGTGTCGCGACATGCGACCACCCTCTGTGACCGGGAGTGGTATGGCGCACGTTTTGTCCCTTTTGTGACCCCGGTCCCGCATACTGGAACGCGTTCCCGCCTCCGGCACGGCTCGGCTACGCTGCTCAGCATCATGCGTTTCGGGCTGCTTCTTCTTAGCTGCCGCGGCGAGGGCCTGTAGTCCAGGTCGACTCCCTCCCCGCGGAGCTTTGGCGTTGTCTCGTCGGCCGACCACTCGGACATGCGGACATCCTGAGGAGCCCACGCATCATGGCGAACCGCCAGCAGCCCAGCACCATGCCGATCCACAAGTACGGCCGCTACGAGCAGGTCGACATCCCGGACCGCACCTGGCCCCAGCAGCGGATCACCGTGGCCCCCCGCTGGCTCTCCACCGACCTGCGCGACGGCAACCAGGCCCTGATCGACCCGATGTCGCCCGAGCGCAAGCGCCGGATGTTCGACCAGCTGGTCGCGATGGGCTACAAGGAGATCGAGGTCGGCTTCCCCGCCTCGGGCCAGACCGACTTCGACTTCGTGCGCTCGATCATCGAGGAAGAGGGCGCGATCCCCGAGGACGTGACCATCTCCGTCCTGACCCAGGCCCGCGAGGACCTGATCGAGCGGACCGTGGAGTCCCTCAAGGGCGCCCGCCGGGCCACGGTCCACCTGTACAACGCCACCGCCCCGGTCTTCCGCCGGGTCGTCTTCCGCGGCTCCAAGGACGACATCAAGCAGATCGCCGTCGACGGCACCCGCCTGGTGATGGAGTACGCGGAGAAGCTGCTGGGCCCCGAGACGGAGTTCGGCTACCAGTACAGCCCCGAGATCTTCACCGACACCGAGCTGGACTTCGCGCTGGAGGTCTGCGAGGCGGTCATGGACGTCTACCAGCCGGGCCCGGGCCGCGAGATCATCCTCAACCTGCCCGCCACGGTGGAGCGTTCGACCCCCTCCACGCACGCCGACCGCTTCGAGTGGATGAGCCGCAACATCTCCCGTCGCGAGCACGTCTGCATCTCCGTCCACCCGCACAACGACCGCGGTACGGCGGTGGCGGCGGCCGAGCTGGCGCTGATGGCCGGCGCCGACCGCGTCGAGGGCTGCCTGTTCGGGCAGGGCGAGCGCACCGGCAACGTCGACCTGGTCACCCTGGGGATGAACCTGTTCTCGCAGGGCGTCGACCCGCAGATCGACTTCTCCGACATCGACGAGATCCGTCGTACGTGGGAGTACTGCAACCAGATGGAGGTCCACCCGCGCCACCCGTACGTGGGCGACCTGGTCTACACGTCCTTCTCCGGCTCCCACCAGGACGCCATCAAGAAGGGCTTCGACGCCATGGAGGCCGACGCCAGGGCCAAGGGCGTCACGGTCGACGACATCGAGTGGGCGGTGCCGTACCTGCCGATCGACCCCAAGGACGTCGGCCGCTCCTACGAGGCCGTCATCCGGGTCAACTCGCAGTCCGGCAAGGGCGGTATCTCCTACGTCCTGCAGAACGACCACAAGCTGGACCTGCCGCGCCGGATGCAGATCGAGTTCTCCCGGCTCATCCAGGCGAAGACGGACGCCGAGGGCGGCGAGATCACCCCGAAGGAGATCTGGGCGGTCTTCCAGGACGAGTACCTGCCGAACCCGGACAACCCGTGGGGCCGTATCCAGGTCAGGACGGGCCAGTCGACCACGGACACCGACGGGGTCGACACCCTGACGGTCGAGGCCACGGTGGACGGCGAGGACACGGTCCTGTCCGGCTCCGGCAACGGTCCGATCTCGGCCTTCTTCGACGCCCTGCAGTCCGTCGGCGTCGACGTACGCCTGCTGGACTACCAGGAGCACACGATGAGCGAGGGCGCCTCCGCGCAGGCCGCCTCCTACATCGAATGCGCGATCGACGGCAAGGTCCTGTGGGGGATCGGCATCGACGCGAACACGACGCGTGCGTCGCTGAAGGCGGTCGTCTCGGCCGTCAACCGCGCGGCCCGCTGACCCCTCTGACCGGGGGTTTCGACGCCCTGACCGCTGTATACGGCGGTCAGGGCGTCGCCGTTTTCGGCCACCGTGCCGATCAGGTCACAGAAAGGTCTCTTCCGGGGTACTGACTCAGCCTGCGTGATGTGGCTAACATCACGCCAGCACGGCGATGTTGCCGCGCGGTTACGGAGGTGCGACGTGCTGCCAGTACGGGGACGAAACGACCGTGCCACCAGGGCTGTGCACATCCTGGGCACCCGCACCGCATGGACCCCCGTGGGGGACGGTGAGTTCTACTGCCCCGGCTGCGGAGGGGACCGCAACTACCAGCGGCTGACCGGCCGCCGCCGGCTCACCCTGCTCGGGCTGCCGGTGCTGCCGCGCGGGACGGCCGGGCCGGTCGTGGAGTGCGCGGCCTGCCGTCACCATTACGGCACCGACGTCCTCGACCACCCCACCACGCGCCGCTTCTCGGCGATGCTCCGCGACGCCGTGCACACCGTCGCCCTCGCCGTGCTCGCCGCGGGCGGCACCTGTTCCCGTACTGCCCTGGAGACCGCCGCCGGCGCGGTCCGCGCGGCCGGCTTCGACGACTGCACCGAGGACCAGCTGGCCGCCCTGGTCGAGGCCCTCGCCGCCGACACCGGCCGGGTCTTCGAGCAGCCGTGCGGTGCGGGCCTGACGATAGAGCTGCACGAGGCCCTGGACCCGCTCGCCCCGCACCTGGCCCCCGCCGGCCGTGAGTCCCTCCTCCTCCAGGCCGCCCGTATCGCCCTCGCCGACGGCCCCTACACCCCTGCCGAGCGGGACGCGCTCACCACGGTCGGCGCGGCCCTGACCATCTGCGCGGACGACGTCACCCGGCTGCTGGCCGCCGCCCGGACCCCGTCCTGAGCCGGCCACCGGTGTCAGCGGCGGATGAGCCCGAGGTCGGTAGCGGCGGCGACGGCGGCGGTGCGTGAGTCGACGCCGAGTTTGGCGTAGACGCGGGCCAGATGGGACTTGACGGTGCCCTCGGTGAGGTGGAGGCGCCGGCCGACGGCCTGGTTGGACAGCCCCTCGGCGACCAGGGTGAGGACCTCGGTCTCGCGCCGGGTCAGCGCGGTGCCCGGGGTGCGCAGCCGGTTCATGAGCCGGTCCGCGACCGCGGGCGCCAGGGTGGTGCGTCCGCTCGCCGCCGAGCGCACCGCGGCGGCCAGCTCCTCCGGCGGGGCGTCCTTGAGGAGGTAGCCGGTGGCGCCGGCCTCGATGGCCGGGAGGGTGTCGGCGTCGGAGTCGTAGGTGGTGACGATCACGACCCTGGGGGCACCCGGGCGGGCGGTGATCTGGGCGGTGGCCTCCGCACCGCCCATCCCCCTGCCGAACTGCAGGTCCATCAGCACGACATCGATGCCGCCCGCCGCGGCGCGGGCGACGGCCTCCTCGGCGGTGGCGGCCTCGGCCACCACCACGAGCCCCGGCTCGGTCTCCAACACGGCCCGCAGCCCGGCCCGCACGACGGGGTGGTCGTCGGCGAGGAGCAGACGGACGGGGAGCTCGGGGTGGTCGGTCACGGGCGGGCCTCGGTCTCGACGGGCGGGGTCGTGTGGTCTGCGGGCGCGTGCGCGGTCGGCGTGGTGTGCGGCGGCATGGCGGTCGGGCCGGAGCTGTCCGTCGCGGGGGCGGGCCGGGGCCGGGGCTCGGCGGGCTGGGGCCGGGGCTCTGCCGGGGCGGTCTCGGTCTCGGTGGGGGCGGTG
>NZ_LGDV01000192.1 GCF_001280015.1 Streptomyces sp. MMG1121 | reverse complement strand
GGGGCCGGTTGTCCCGGGGGGGGCGGTTGTGGTGTGGAGCCGGGCGGGGGACATGGGCGGGGACTACGCTTCACCGGTGATGGACAACCGTGTACCGCCCCGTGCCACCGGCCCCGGGCCCCGTCGCCGTGATCGCCACGGGCGGGGCATGCGGGGGCCGATCGCACCGCCGCAGGTGCCGCTCGCGGCCAGCCGCGCCGAGTTGTTCGCGGACCTGGTGCAGGATTCCGTGGAGCGTCTCGAGCGGCGGTGGCCGCAGCTCGCCGACATCGATTTCCTCGTGCTGGAGGTGCCCCGGCTGGACGGGCCGGGTGATCAGGCGTGGAGCGACGAGGCCGTGCCGTTGGGCGGGGTCGTTCCGGCGCGGGAGGGGCAGCGGGCTCGGGTGGTCGTGTACCGGCGGCCGGTGGAGATCCGGACGAAGGGACGTGACGAGCGGGCCGCGCTGGTGCACGAGGTGGTCGTGGAGCAGGTGGCCGAGCTGTTGGGACTGACTCCGGAGACCGTGGATCCGCGGTACGGGGAGGACTAGGGGCAGGGCTACGGGGCCAGGGGACGGGTGCCGTTCCGGCGGCACGCTTCCCCGCGGCTGCGGCCGACGGGCACCTGTACGGCCCCGCCGGTCCCTCCACTCCCCCGTCGCCGCCCCTTACTGCTTCAGCACTGCTTCGGCGCTACTTCTGCAGCACCGCCAGATCCTGCGTCGTCCGGGGCACGGCGACCATCCCCCGGTCGCTCGGGAGGGTCTGGATGGTGAAGCCCGGGACTCCGCCCTCCGTGGCGGCGAGGGTGCGGGAGGCGTAGACCGGGCCGCCCGAGGTGGGTTCGACGGTGAGGGCGTAGGTGCCCTGGAGGCCCGAGGGGACCGGGGCCGCGACGTTCTGGGTGGTGCCGGCCTTGATCGTGAAGGTCTTCGTCACCGCCGTGCCGCCCCCGCTGCCGGCCGAGGCGGTGACCTTGACCGTGGCCGTGGCGGTGGGCGCGGTCAGGGCGAGGGTGGTGCCCTTGGCGCTGTTGTCGGCCGAGGTCGCGCGCGTGCCGACGGGGGCCGTGGCCGGGATGAAGGCCGTCTCCTGCTTGTCGCCCTTGCCGCGGACGACCTGGAGCGCCGCCACTACCGGGACCGGCTGGTCGGTGGGGGTCAGTACCAGGGAGCCCGCCTCGCCGCGGGTGACGTCGCCGAGGTCGGCCGAGGTCGTCATGCCGGACTTCACGTGCACGGTCTCGTTGCCGGCCGGGGTGATCAGACCGTCGGGCGAGGCCAGGCGGACCTTCAGGTCGGCGTCGTCGCCGCCGGGGGTGAAGGCGATCAGCCGGACGTCGGTGGCGTCCTTGGGGATGCCGGGCATGACCAGGCTCGCGGCAGGGTCGGCGGCCGCGGCCAGCCAGTCGCCGCCCGCCTTGGCGTCCAGGGCCTGTACGGCCGCGCCGACCCGGCCGCTGCGCACGCTGACGTGCACGGTCAGATCGGACTGCTGGGTGTCGGTGAGCGTGGAGAGCAGGATCGGCTTGCTCGCGTGCGGCGGGACGGTGAGGTTCTCGCCGAGCGGGGACTTGATCGCGCCGTTCTTGCCGTACAGCTCGATGTCGACGACCGCGGCGGAGTCGTCCGGGTTGGTCAGGTGCACGTAGTCGGTGCGGCTCGCGGCCGTGCTGGCGCCCGGGAACCAGAACTCGGTGTCCGGGGCGGTGCAGTTGACGCCCTGGAGGCCGCGGCCGGTGCCGGCGGCGACCTCGGTGGTCTCCTGGAGGGTCCAGCCGGGAGCGAACTTCCCGTCGGCGGTGGCGATGAGCGCGGGCCCGTCGGCGCCCGAGGTGTCGCCGGTGGCCGGAGTGCCGGGCGCCTTGGGGGTGAGCACCGGCTGGTCCGCCGTCTTCTTCCCGCCCTTCGCCCCCTTGGAGCCCTTGGCGTTCTTGCCCGTCTGGGAGGTGTCCGTGCCGTCCGCCGACTGCTCGGCGGCCGGCTGGAGTTGGGCCTTGCCGCTGCTCGTGGTGCCCTGGGTGACGGGCGTGAACGAGGTGTACGACGTGTCGGCGATGTCCGAGAGGCTCGGCGCCGGGCACAGCAGGCTCGTGCGCTCCACCGGCAGGTTGGCGGCCGCCTTGGGGGCGGAGGCACCCGAGGCGGACGGGCTGTCGAGCGCGGCGAACGCGGTGACGGCGGCCAGTGCGGTGGTACCGGCGATCAGGGACAGGGTGGTGCGGTTCACTGCTGGCTCCCGTCGGGGCGCTCGCTGCCGGTGCCGTGGGGGTGCTGGGCCGGGTCGTAGCCCTGCTGGGCGGGGTCGTAGCCCTGCTGGGCGGGGTCGTACGCCGGGTCGTAGCCCTGCTGGTAGGCCGTCGGGTCGTACGGCATCTGGTCGGCCGTACCGCTGTAGGCGTACGGGTCGTACTGGCCCGTCTGGTACGGGTCGTGCGCGTACGCCTGCTGGTCGTAGCCCGGCGTCTGGTACTGCCCGCCCTGCTGGAACTGGTCGGTTCCGTAGCCGCCGTATCCGGCGTCCGCGTAGGCGGTCTGGTCCCAGTCGCCGTAAGGCTGCTGGTGGGGCACGGAGGCCGCCGGGGGCTCCTCGGGCAGCGGCGGGGCGGGGGGCTGCTCCTCGGCGGCCGGCTCTCCCGGCTGCCCCGGCTGCCCCTCGGCCTGTTCCTCGGCCTGGGCGCGCAGGCGGCGGGCGCGGCGGCCCTCGCCCGCGGTGGCCCGGGCGGGTACCGGCGCCGTCTCGGGCAGGTCGTCGTCGACGTCGCGGCGGCGGCCGGGCAGGGCGAGGACGACCAGGACGACGGCGAGCGCGCCCTGGGCCCAGAGCCAGGCGGTGTGGGTGATCGGGTCGTCGTAGGTGACGTCGAGCCTGCCGCCGCTCGCGGGCAGCTGGAAGCCCTGGGCCCAGCCGTCGACCGTCGTGCGGGCGAGCGGCTTGCCGTCCAGGGTGGCCGTCCAGTCGGCGGAGGCGGTGTCGGCCAGGCGCAGGACGCGTCCGTCCGCGCCGGACAGGACGGTCGTGTGGATCTCGACCGGTCCCGCGCTGACCGGCTGGGCGGTGCCCGAGCCGCCGGCGGGGACGATGGTGGCGCGGGAGACCTCCTGGTCGACGCGCCACAGGGCGCTGCCGCTCTGCTGACTGAGCCGGGTCAGGCCGGGCGTGGCGTCGAGGACACGGGTGACGTCGCGGGGCGCGCCCTTGTGAACGAGGACGTAGCGCACGGCGAAGCCGCCGAGTTCGTCGGCCTGGTCGGCGCCGGAACCGGCGACGAGGTTGGCGACGACCTTGTCCAGCCGGGTGTTCTGACCGTCGGCGGCGCTGAATTCGGCGTCTCCCATGCGGGCGCCGGAGCCGCGGACCAGGGAGTAGCGCACGCGCGCGGCGGTGTCGCTGTCGAGGATCAGGGTGCGGGCCTGGTCGCCGGTGGTGGAGTCCTCGGCGACGAACGCGGGCACCTGGGTCGGGTCGCGGCGCTCCAGGGGGCCGTCGGCGCCGCCGATCATCCAGCCGGCGGCGACGAGCAGCGGGCCCGCGGCACTGGCGAAGGCGATCAGGGCGGCGACGGGCTGGCGCCAGCCGAAGCTCTGCTCGGCCACGCGCGAGCGTGCGCCGTCGGCGCCGAGGGCGGCGGCGGCCAGCAGGGCGATGCCGTAGACGAGGGTGGCCGGTCCGGCCCAGGTGGACTTGTTGGACAGGACGGCGAAGACGAGGCCGGTCAGGGCGACGGCCCAGGCGGTGCGGATGCCCAGCTGCCGCTCGGAGCGCAACAGTGCGGCGAGCGCGGCGAGGACGATGCCGATGAGCATCAGGCCCTGCACCGTGCCCGCGCCGCCGGGGCTCGCGCCGAGCAGGTCGAGCGCGGAGGCGGTCGAGGGGCCGTAGTCCAGGCCGGCTTCCTTGAAGAAACCGGTCGGCAGCAGGGTCAGCGACCAGGGGGCGAGGATCAGCAGCGGGGTGCCGAGCTGGGCGAGGAAGCGCAGGCCGTGGGCGACGAAGTCGGCGCGGCGCAGGACCAGCACACCGAGGCCGAGGAGGAGCGCGATCGGCCAGACGATCGGCGTGAAGGCGGTGGTCATGGTCAGCAGCAGCGCGTACGCCCAGGTGGCGCGCCAACTGCCGCGCGCGCCCGAGCGGTTCGCGAGGCCGCTCGCGGCGATGCCCGCGCGCGCGATGAGCGGCAGCAGCACGGCGAGGACGGCGGTGCCGATGCGGCCGCCGGCCAGGGCACCGGTGGTGGCGGGCAGGAAGGCGTAGGCGATGGCCACCCACGCGCGCAGCAGCCGGGAGGTGACGAGCGGCCGGGAGGCGAAGTAGGCGGTGCATCCGGCGAGCGGCACGGAGGCGACCAGCAGGACGGTGACCGCGAGTCCGGTGGAGCCGAACAGGATCGTGGCGAGCGTCGCGACGATCGCGAGGTAGGGCGGTGCGGCCGGGGTGCCGCCGGCGCCGACCGGGTGCCAGGAGTCGGCGAAGCGGGACCACAGGTCGCCCGCGCCGGCCGGGGCGGGCAGCAGGGCGCCGCCCGCGAGCGCGCCGCCGCCGAGCAGGGCGCGGCAGGCGACGATGGAGACCAGCAGCAGT
Source organism: Streptomyces sp. MMG1121 (assembly GCF_001280015.1). GTDB lineage: Bacteria > Actinomycetota > Actinomycetes > Streptomycetales > Streptomycetaceae > Streptomyces. Next base: position 83,132 of record NZ_LGDV01000192.1, on the reverse strand, counting down.
GCGAGGAAGAGCACCGGACCGGGCTTGCGGGCGATCCGCTTGAGCCGGGCGAACTGCTCGATCTCCAGGAACTCGGCGTCGTCGCCGCCGGGCCCGGACTCCACTGCGCCGCCGTGCCGGCCGGCGGAGGAGGTGTCGAGGTCGGAGCCGCTGGAGAAATTGCCCGCGATCTGCTCGACGGTGGCCCGGACGGTGGCGCCGGGCGGCGGGAGGAGCTGGCGCAGTTCGCCCTTGTCGATCTGCGAGGCGCCGCGTCGGCGTCGGGCGGCGATGATCCGCTCGGGGCGCAGCAGGGTGCTCAGCAGGCCGCGGATCTCGTCGACGGCCTGGCCCGGGACCTTGCCGACGAGGTAGGCGACCGTCCGCAGGACGGTGCCGAGGACGAGCCGCAGCAGGACCCAGGGCAGCGCGGCCGTGCGAGTGTTGGCGAGCAGCGTGTAGACGGCGCCGGCCTTGTCGACCTTGTGCGGGGAGGCGGTGGTGCGGCCCGCGCAGTCGACGACGCGGCGCTCGCGGGACGCGGCCTCGGCGTGCCGTACGACCGCTTCGGGGGCGACGAGGACGCGGTGGCCGGCGGTGTGGGCGCGCCAGCACAGGTCGACGTCGTCGCGCATCAGGGGCAGTCTGCGGTCGAAGCCGCCGAGCTGTTCGAAGACGTCGCGCCGGACGAGCATGCCGGCGGTGGAGACGGACAGCACGGTGCGGACGTGGTCGTGCTGGCCCTGGTCCTGCTCACGGCGGTCCAGGCCGGTCCAGCGGCGGCCGGAGTTGGCGATGGAGACGCCGACCTCCAGCAGCTGCCGGCGGTCGTACCAGCCGCGCAGTTTGGGGCCGACGACCGCCACGTCGGCGCGGCCCAGTTCGAGTTCGTTGTCGACGACCCGGAGCAGTTCGGCGAGGGCGTCGGGTTCGGGGGCGCAGTCGTCGTGCAGCAGCCACAGCCATGGGATGGGCTCGCCGTGCGGGAGTTCGGGCAGGTCGTAGGCGTCGTCGCGCCAGGAGCGCGTGACGGGGTCCCAGCCGCTGGGGCGCTTGAGGTACGGCAGCTCCTCCGGGGTGAGGAGCGGGGCGGTACGGCTCGCCTCCTCCACGGCCTGGCCGAAGCCGGTGCGGCGGGCGAGGTGCAGGACGTTGCCGTCGCCGAGGGCCTGGGTGAGCAGTTGGGCGGAGTCGTCCGCGCTGCCGGTGTCGGCCGCGACCGCGTGCTGGACGGGGCGCTCCTGGCCGAGCAGCCCGGCGAGGGCGTCGGGCAGCCAGCGGGCACCGTCGTGGGAGACGAGGACCGCGGTCACCACATGACGCGGGAACTCAGGTGTGGCAGCCGGGTCTTGGGCTGCCGTATGGCTGTGCACGGACATCGAGGTACGGGCCCTGGTTCGATGGACTGCGGTGGACACCCGTGCCGTGCGGGGACAGCGGGGCGTCTCGGACGAGCGACCACACTATCGGCTGGCCACGACGACGGCCCGCCGCCTGTGGATAACCCACTGGCGACGGGCCGTTCGTGATGATTTCGGGCGGATGTCCGCTCAGACGGCGGCCTTCTTCAGGCGGCGGCGCTCCCGCTCGGACAGGCCGCCCCAGATGCCGAAGCGCTCGTCGTTGGCGAGGGCGTACTCGAGGCATTCGGAGCGGACCTCACAGGCGAGGCAGACCTTCTTCGCCTCTCTGGTGGAGCCGCCCTTCTCGGGGAAGAAGGACTCGGGGTCGGTCTGGGCGCACAGCGCGCGCTCCTGCCAGCCGAGTTCCTCGTCCGCGTCGTCGACCAGCAGTTGCTGCACCAGCTCGGTCATGTGCGCCCCTCGTCTGTCTTTCGCGTCCCCGTGCGTCAGCCGTTACCGATTTCGGCTGAACGACACGAGTGAAATTACAAGTGTGCTGCTCCGGGCGAGTCAAGCCGAGATCTGCTATTGAGCCCGTTATTCACTCTGCGGAACCAAGGCCATGCGGAAAGTGTTCAAATCGCCATAAACCTTGACACCCGGCCGAGGCCCGAGGGGCGGTCGAACCCGTGCAGACCTCTGTACGAAGAAAGACGGCTCCGCGTTCGATCGCGTTGCGCGAGGTGCGAGCGCTCGGATGTGCCCCATGTGTCCGGGCGCTCCGGTGAACAAACCTTTCACCTGACAGAAGCACCGGATGAGGTGAAAGGTGTCCCACATATCGGGCGTCGAGTTGACAGCCCAGGTGTGACCCGGTGTCCTAGGGGGCATGCTCGCGAACTTGGCATTCACCTCGACCCGCACCGCCGGGTCCCACGGTGCTGCCATGGCGCGCTGTAGCTGTTGTCGCTGTTCCAGCTGTTGAGCCCCGCCTCGCTCCAGCTGTAGACCGCGTCCCATGGGGCGCGGTTCCCGTTCTCCGTTCCCTCTGGCCTTCTTTCACTGAGGAACCACCGCACCCATGAACAGCGACAACGACCTCCAGATCGCCGGCGACATCCTCGAAGTCCCGCACCTGCTCCAGCCGCCCCGCGAGCACCCGGCCACCGTCGCCGAGTTCGTGGGCCTCGCGCGCGCGATCGCCGCCGACCGCTCCCAGTGGGCACACCTCGTCCGCTACGACGCGACCACCCGCTGGTACCACCGGCTGCGCACCGGCCCCGGCTACGAGGTCTGGCTGCTGTCCTGGGTGCCCGGACAGGGCAGCGGACCGCACGGCCACGGCCGCTCCTCCGGTGTCCTCACCGTGCTGGCGGGCAGCCTCACCGAGCGCACCGAACGCGGCACGCGCGCGTTGAGCGCGGGAGCGCAGCGGGTGTTCGCACCGGGGTACGTCCACGAGGTCGTCAACGACGCGCTGGAGCCGGCGGTCAGCCTGCACGTGTACTACCCGGGCCTGACCGAGATGCCGATGCACACGTCCCCGAACTGCGAGGCGCGCACCGCACCCCGCGCGGTGACCGCGTGAGCGGATGACCGCGTGACTGCCTGAAACCCGACCGTCGCGCGTCCGGCGACTGCCTGCCGCGTTGTCGTACCCGCCTGCAAGACTTGTCCCCATGCGCATTGTGGTTCTGGCAGGCGGCATCGGTGGTGCCCGTTTCCTGCGCGGTCTGAAGCGGGCCGTGCCGGACGCGGACATCACGGTGATCGGCAACACCGGCGACGACATCCACCTGTTCGGGCTGAAGGTCTGCCCGGACCTCGACACGGTGATGTACACGCTGGGCGGCGGCATCAACGAGGAGCAGGGCTGGGGACGGACCGACGAGACCTTCCGCGTCAAGGAGGAACTGGCGGCCTACGGGGTCGGACCCGAGTGGTTCGGGCTCGGCGACCGGGACTTCGCCACGCACATCGTGCGGACGCAGATGCTCGGCGCGGGCTATCCGCTCAGCGCGGTCACCGAGGCGCTGTGCGACCGCTGGCAGCCGGGCGTGAAGCTGATCCCGATGACCGACGACCGCGTGGAGACCCACGTGGCCGCGGAGGTCGACGGTGAGCGCAAGGCGATCCACTTCCAGGAGTACTGGGTACGGCTGCGCGCCGAGGTCCCGGCGGAGGCGGTCGTGCCCGTCGGCGCCGAGCAGGCCAAGCCGGCGCCCGGCGTCCTGGAGGCCATCGCCGCTGCGGACGTCATCCTCTTCCCGCCGTCCAACCCGGTCGTGTCCATCGGCACCATCCTCGCCGTGCCCGGCATCAGGGAGGCCATCGCGGACGCGGGCGTACCGGTGGTGGGCCTCTCCCCCATCGTCGGGGACGCACCCGTACGCGGGATGGCCGACAAGGTGCTCGCCGCGGTCGGCGTGGAGTCCACGGCCGCCGCGGTCGCCGAGCACTACGGCTCGGGTCTGCTGGACGGCTGGCTGGTCGACACCGTGGACGCGGCCGCGGTCGGGCGGATCGAGGCGGACGGCATCCGCTGCCGGGCCGTACCGCTGATGATGACCGACGCCGACGCGACCGCGCAGATGGCGCGGGAGGCGCTGGCGCTGGCCGAGGAGGTGCGGGGAGCGTGAGCGAGGACCGCCCGGAGTACACCGTCCGGGCCCTGTCCGGCATCCCCGAGGTGCGGCCGGGCGACGACCTCGCCAAGCTGATCGCCGCGGCCGAACCGGGCCTGGCCGACGGGGACGTACTGCTCGTCACCTCCAAGATCGTCTCCAAGGCCGAGGGCCGGATCATGGAGGCGGCCGACCGGGAGGCGGCCATCGACGCAGAGACGGTCCGGGTCGTGGCCCGGCGTGGCACGCTGCGCATCGTGGAGAACCGGCAGGGCCTGGTCATGGCCGCGGCCGGGGTCGACGCCTCCAACACCCCCGTCGGCACCGTGCTGTTGCTGCCCGAGGACCCGGACGCGTCCGCGCGCGCGATCCGTGACGGCCTGCGCGCGGCGCTCGGTGTCGACGTCGGCGTGGTCGTCACCGACACCTTCGGGCGCCCCTGGCGCTCGGGGCTCACGGACGTCGCGATCGGCGCCGCCGGGGTGCGCGTGCTGGACGATCTGCGCGGGGGCACGGACGCGTACGGCAACCCGCTCAGCGCGACGATCGTGGCCACGGCGGACGAACTGGCCGCCGCCGGCGACCTGGTCAAGGGCAAGGCGGCCGGCCGGCCGGTCGCCGTCGTACGCGGCCTGCCGCACGTGCTGGACCCGGCGGACGGCGAGGGCGCGCGACCGCTGGTGCGGACCGCGCGGGACGACATGTTCCGGCTCGGCACCTCCGAGGCGGTCCGCGAGGCGGTGACCCAGCGGCGCACGGTGCGGGCCTTCACCGACCAGCCCGTGGACCCCGGCGCGGTACGGCGCGCGGTGGCCGCCGCGGTGACGGCACCGGCCCCGCACCACACCACTCCGTGGCGGTTCGTGCTGCTGGAGTCGGAGGAGTCGCGGCTACGGCTGCTGGACGCGATGCGGGACGCCTGGATCGCCGACCTGCGGCGGGACGGCAAGAGCGAGGAGTCCATCGCGAAGCGCGTGCGCCGGGGCGACGTGCTGCGCGACGCGCCGTATCTGGTCGTGCCGTGCCTCGTCATGGACGGCTCGCACCACTACGGGGACGCGCGGCGGGACGGCGCCGAGCGGGAGATGTTCGTCGTCGCCATGGGCGCGGGCGTGCAGAACCTCCTCGTCGCACTGGCCGGGGAGCGGCTGGGCTCGGCGTGGGTGTCGTCCACGATGTTCTGCCCGGACGTGGTCCGCGAGGCGCTCGCGCTGCCGGCGCAGTGGCATCCGATGGGCGCGGTGGCCGTCGGCCACCCGGCCGAGGAGCCGAGACCGCGGCCGGAGCGGGACGCGGAGGCGTTCGTCGAGGTGCGGTGAGGTCCGGGGAAGAGTTCCGTACGCCTGTCGGCGGGACCGCCTAGTCTCGTAGGACGGCGTCGGCGAACCTCTAGGACCTCACTCGTGGCAGGACGTTTCGTTCAGCGGCCCACGCGTACGACCGTGCGCGGGGGCCATGTCCCCGCGCCCGCGGGCGCGGCCGCCGGGATACCGCGGCAGGCGGCGGCGCCGGCGCGGGTACGACGGTGGGTGCCGGACGGGCCGCTGGATCTCGGGCTCGTGCTCGGACCGCTGCGGCGCGGGCCGGCCGACCCCACGTTCCGGGCCACACCGGACGGATCCGTGTGGCGGGCGAGCCGTACGCCCACCGGGCCGGGGACGCTGCGGGTGCGCGCGTACGGCGGTGAGGTGCTCGGCGAGGCGTGGGGGCCGGGAGCGCAGTGGCTGCTGGACCGGCTGCCCGAACTGCTCGGCGCGGCCGACGATCCGGAGGCGTTCGTGCCCCGGCACCGGGTGGTGGCGCTGGCCCGGCACCGGCGGCCGGGGCTGCGGCTGACGCGGACCGGGCTGGTGCTGGAGTCGTTGGTCCCGTCGGTGCTGGAGCAGAAGGTCACGACCGACGAGGCGTACCGGGCGTGGCGGTTGCTCGTGCGCAGGTTCGGGGAGCCGGCGCCGGGTCCTGCCGGGGCGTTCGAACGACCGATGTGGGTGATGCCCGCGCCGCGGACCTGGGCGCTGATTCCCTCCTGGGAGTGGCATCGGGCCGGGGTGGACGACAAGCGGGCCTCGACGATTCTGCGGGCCGTGCGGGTGGCCGCGCGGCTGGAGCAGGCGATGGGGATGCCGGCGGTCGAGGCGCAGGCGCGGTTGGAGGTCGTGCCGGGGGTCGGGCCGTGGACGTCGGCGGAGGTCGTACAGCGCAGTCACGGGGCGGCGGATGCGGTGACCGTCGGGGACCTGCATCTGCCGGGGATCGTGGGGTGGGCGCTGGCCGGGGACCGTCATGCCGACGACGCGGTGATGCTGCGCCTGCTCGAGCCGTACGCCGGACAGCGGCATCGGGCGGCCCGGCTGATCCTGCTGAGCGGGAACGCTCCGGCTCGACGCGCCCCGAAGATGCCCCGGGTGGACATCGGCCTGCTGTGAGCCGGGGGGCGCCCTGCCGGCCCGCGCTCTGTCGGCACCCTGTGCCGCGGCTGGGCGCGGGAGCGGCTTCGCTCCTCCGCGAGGTGCCGCTGCGCCCGCCCGTGCCGCCACCGGCGGCACGACTGCCCGCAGCTACGGCGATACGACGGCCGCTGCCGGGCAGGCGCACCGCGGCCGCACAGCCGGCCGCGACCACGCGGGAACCGGCGGCCCGGAGCTGCACGGTGGTGCGATCGGGGGTCTGGGAGCGCAGCCCCCATGGAGCGGCGGTCAGACCCCCGTCAGCGTCACTGGTCGGACGAGAAGCGGACCGCGCCCGCCGGGATTCGGGCGTCGCACCACACCCGTACCCCGTCGCGGAGCTCGTTGTCGGGGCCGACGATCGCGCCGTCGCCGACGACCGTGCCGGTCAGGACGGAGCGTTCGCCGACGCGGGCCCGGGTGCCGATCAGGGAGTCGGTGATGACCGCGCCCGGCTCGATGACCGCGCCGGGGAGGATCGTCGAGCCGAAGACCCGCGCGCCCTCCGCCACGAAGGCGCCCTCGCCGACGACCGTGCCGCCCGTCAGCTTCGCGTCCGGCGCCACCGTGGCCGTGGGCAGGACCAGGCGGTCTCCGCAGCGGCCGGGAACGGCGGGGGACGGCGCGCGGCCGAGGACCAGGTCCGCCGAGCCGCGGACGAACGCCGCCGGGGTGCCGAGGTCCAGCCAGTACGTGGAGTCCACCATCCCCTGGAGGTGCGCGCCCGCGGCAAGCAGGTCGGGGAACGTCTCGCGTTCCACCGACACCGGGCGGCCCAGCGGGATCGTGTCGATGACCGAGCGGCGGAAGACGTACGCTCCCGCGTTGATCTGGTCGGTGACGATCTCCTCGGGCGTCTGCGGCTTCTCCAGGAACGCCAGCACCTTGCCCGTCTCGTCCGTCGGGACCAGACCGTAGGCGCGCGGGTCCGTCACCTTCGTCAGGTGGAGGGAGACGTCGGCGGCCGTCGCCTCGTGGGTGTCGACCAGCGCCTTGATGTCCAGGCCCGTCAGGATGTCGCCGTTGAAGATCAGGACCGGGTCGTCCGGGCCGGAGTGCAGACGCGAGGCGACGTTGCGGATGGCACCGCCCGTGCCGAGAGGCTCCTGCTCCGTGACGTACTCGATGTGCAGGCCGAGGGCGGAGCCGTCACCGAAGTACGGCTCGAAGACCTCGGCCAGATAGCTGGTGGCGAGGACGATGTGGTCCACGCCCGCAGCCCGGGCCCGCGCCAGCTGGTGTGTGAGGAACGGGACTCCGGCAGCCGGGACCATGGGCTTGGGCGTGTGCACCGTGAGGGGACGCAGCCGGGTGCCTTTGCCGCCGACCAGGAGGATCGCTTCTGTCACCTGTCGTCTCTGCTTCCTGCCGGGACCGGCGAACTACTCGTTACTGCTCGTTTCGGTTTCGGCCGGTCAGTGTATGCAGACCGTAGCGACGGCGCCCTTGACGACCGCGCGGTTTGCCACGAGATCGGTGAGAGAACGGTATGAGACCGGCGAGCCCCCCGCCGACGGCGGTGAACGCGCGCCCCCGCCGCCGCGCCCTGGAACGACGCGCTCAGCGCCCCTGATAGCGCGCCGCGCCGGAACGGGCCGTACCGAGCCCGGCGTAGAGCGCCGCACCGGGGCACTCGGTGGCGAATCCGTCCCGATGGCCGGAGATCACGTTCAGTCGTACGTTCTTACCCTCGGGGTAGAGGTTGCCACCGCCCGACGTGAGATATGTCCTTCCTCGCGGATCGCCTCCGTAGAACCCGAGCTTCCACGCGGTGAGCCGGGCGATGGCCGTGACCACCGCGCGCGACGGCTTCGTCGTGCCGTAAGTGCCGATCACGGCGATGCCCATGCTGTCGCTGTTGAACCCGAGGGTGTGCGCGCCGAGGACGGCCCTCGCCACGCCCCCGGCCCGGCCCTCGTAGAGGGTTCCGCACTTGTCGACGAGGAAGTTGTAGCCGATGTCCCGCCAGCCCATGCTCGTGACGTGGTAGCGGTAGATACTGCGGATGACGGAGGGGGCCTGGGAGCAGGAGTACTTGTTGCCCGAGGCCGTGTGGTGCACGAAGACCGCCTTGATCTTCTGGGTGTAGCCGAACCCGGGTTCACGCAGTGACTCGTTCGCGCCCCAGCCCCGGCGCGTGACGATCCGCGGGCGCGGCCCGATGTACGGCGTCACCGGCAGCGAGCCCTGGAGGCGGGCGAGTTCCTGTTCCGTGGCCTGCTGGTCGAGCTCCGGGATCTCCAGCGCGCCGAAGCCGGCGATGTCGGCGTTGGCGGCCGAGGACGCGCGCGCCGCGTCCGTGTCCAGGTCGGTGCTGGGCGGGTCGGCCGGTGCGCCCTCGGGCGGCGCCTCCCCGTCCCCGGGGTCGACCAGCTCCAGGCGCAGCCCGGACGGCAGCGGGGCCCGCGGCACGGCCGCACGGGTGCCCCCGGCGCCCGTGGCCGCCGCGCGCACCCGTACGTCCACGCCGTCGGACGCCCCCACCCACAGCGGCGCGGTCGCCCCGCGCACCCGCCGCGAGGCCCCCTCCGCCGTGCCCGGGTCGGCGCCGTGGTCGGCGTTGTGCGTCTCGACGTCCTGCCAGCCGGACCACTCCCCCGTGCCCGCCGACCGCGTGCGCACCTGGACCTGGCCGCGCAGCTCGACGCCGGGGTCGTCCCACACCACCCCGACCAGCGAGAAGTGCTCGCCGTCGGGCCGGTACAGGCCCTGCTCCGGGGCGGCGCCGAGGACGCGCTCACGGGAGAGGGGGACAAGGGGCAGCGAGCGGGTGTCCCCCGGGGCGGCGAGGGTTCGCGCGGTCGAGGCCGTCGCGGGCGTCGTGGGCGGGATCAGCGGGAGTGCGAGCGTCGCGGCGCAGATGACGCCGATCGAGGTAGTCAGGAATCCACGCATGGGTATGATCTTGGGCATACGCATACAAATCTGTCTATCCGTCAACTGACGGACCGTCGGGGGCCGTCGCCGGATCGCTGGCCGCACCACGCGCCCCGCACGGCGGCCCGCGCGTACCCTTTCCCGGGTGAACGCCACCGATCGCACCCCTGCCGACCTGCTGGCTTCCGCGCTCGCCGCGGACCCCGGCCGCCCGCTGGTGACCTTCTACGACGACGCCACGGGCGAACGCGTCGAACTGTCCGTGGCCACCTTCGCCAACTGGGTGGCCAAGACCGCGAACCTCCTGCAGGGCGACCTCGCCGCCGGTCCCGGCGACCGGGTCGCGCTGCTGCTGCCCGCGCACTGGCAGACGGCGGTGTGGCTGCTGGCCTGTTCGTCGGTGGGCGTGATCGCCGACGTCGGCGGGGATCCGGCGGCGGCCGACGTGGTGGTCAGCGGGCCGGACTCGCTCGACTCCGCGCGCGCCTGCGGCGGGGAGCGGATCGCGCTGGCGCTACGGCCGCTGGGCGGGCGTTTCCCGCAGACCCCGGCCGGGTTCGTCGACTACGCCGTGGAGGTGCCCGGACAAGGGGACCGGTTCGTGCCGTTCGCCTCGCCGGATCCGGCGGAGCCGGCGCTGATCGTCGCCGGGGCGGAGTTCAGCGCCGAGGAGGTCGTGCAGAAGGCCGTGGCCGATGCGACGGAGCTGGAACTGACGGGACCCGGTTCGCGGCTGCTGACGGGGTTGTCGTACGACACGTGGGAAGGGGTCGGCGCGGGGTTGTACTCGCCGCTGGCCGTCGGGGGGTCCGTGGTGCTCTGCCGCAACCTCGACCGGCTGGGTGAGGAGGCTCTGGCCCAGCGGATCGAGAGCGAGCGGGTGACCGCGGTGCGCCGCTGAGGAGTCGCGATTCCCCCGGCTGGAGTAGCACAGGGCGCCTCCCTCCACGCTCCCCGCCATCGTCGTAGGAGCAGCACGTGACGCTCGTACGCCTCGTACGCCGATGAGGGGGTGCCCCGCCCGTGACCGACACCGCAGGCAAGGCCCTCGGTCCCGGGGCCTCGGCCACCGGGGACGGGCTGGTGCGGCGGCGTCGGCGGCGGTGGGCGAGGGGGGCGGCGCTCGGGCTGGCCGTGCTCGCCCTGGCGGCCGCCGGCACCGGCTGGGCGCTCTACGCCAAGCTCAGCGCCAACATCACCGCGGACGACGCGGCCGCCCGGGAACTCGCCCGGTACGAGGCCGAGCGGCCCACCGCGCTGGTGCGGGACGCGCAGAACATCCTGCTGATCGGGTCCGACACCCGGGTCGGGGACGGCAACGCGAAGTACGGGCGGAATCTGGGCAGCGAGCGGTCGGACACCACGATCCTGCTGCACCTGGCCGCGAACCGGCGCAGTGCGACCGCCGTGTCGCTGCCGAGGGATCTCATGGTGGACATTCCGGGCTGCCGGCGGACGGACGGCAGCCGCAGCGAGCCGGTGTTCGCGATGTTCAACAGCGCCTTCTCGGTGGGCGGTTCGGCCTGCTCGATCCGTACCGTCGAGAAGCTGACGGGCATCCGGATCGACCATCACGTGGTCGTGGACTTCAGCGGGTTCAAGGAGATGGTGGACGCCGTCGACGGGGTGCGGGTCTGCCTGAAGGAGCCCATCGCCGACAAGGCCGCCAAGCTGAAGCTGCCCGCGGGCAAGGTCATGCTGAACGGGGAGCAGGCGCTCGGGTACGTGCGGGCCCGCAAGTCGCTCGGCAACGGCAGCGACACCGAGCGGATGGAGCGGCAGCAGCAGTTCCTCGGCGCGCTCGTCAACAAGGTGCAGAGCAGTGACGTCCTGCTGAATCCGGTGAAGCTGTATCCGGTGCTGGACGCGGCGACCTCCTCGCTGACCACCGATCCGGAGCTGGCCAGCCTGCACGGTTTGTACCAGTTGGTTCGTGGGCTGCGCAGCATCCCCATCGCACGTGTGCAGTTCCTGACCGTGCCGAGGGAGTCGTACGTCTACGACGCCAACCGCGACCAACTCGTGGAGCCGGAGGCCGAGAAGCTCTTCGCGCGACTGCGGACGGACCAGCCCGTGGCCGTGACGAAGGGCACCACCAGGGGCGCCGGCAAGAGCACCGCCAAGGGCACCGGGACGGGCACCGCGAAGGACGGTGCGCGAACCGGGCCCTCGGCGCCACCGGAGAAGGGCGACGGACACGGCCCTTCCTCCGCTCCGACCTACCGCGGCAGTACCGCCGCCGAGCACGGCTGCGCGTAAGGCGCGCCGGAGGGCCCGATTCCGCCCAGAAAATGAGGGGGATTGCCCAGTTGTAGGGAGACGAATTTGTCTCCGGCGTCGCTTGGCGCTGAACTGGGCGGATAGTGTGAGCGATCCGGTGCACCTGGCGCGAGGTCCGTCCTGGGGCCGTGCACCGATTCACCGAGACCCGAGCGCCTTTGAGGGGGAAGGCGCCGCGTGGCCCCGACGGAGGATTCGGACAACCGTGGACGCGCAAGGCCGTGGGCGGGCGGACAACATCGACCCCGCTGACCAGTGGGTACTCAATCCGAACACCGGCGAATACGAGCTGCGACTGAGCCCTTCCGCACCGCAGTCGCCGGTCCCGGGCCCCCGCAGGCCCGACAGCGCCGACACACCGCGTCGCCGTGACGACTCGGCTCCCGGCGAGACCCGGGAGATGGGCAAGGTGCGCGGCGGGACCGTACCGGCGCCGCGCTCGGGCCGGCGACGGGGCGGCGAGGCGGAGACGGCGCAGGGGCGGCGCGTGTCCCGGCGGCCGGTGAAGAAGAAGTCGAAGGCGAAGAGGGCGATCGCGTGGACCGCCGGCAGCACGGCGTTCGTGCTGGTCGCCATCGGCACCGCCGGCTATCTGTACATCAAGCACCTCGAGGGCAACGTCACCACGACGGACATCGGCAGCGCGGGCAAGAACGGCTTCAGCAAGGACGACGCCTTCAACATCCTGATCATCGGCACCGACAAGCGCACCGGCAAGGGCAACGAGGGCTACGGCGACAAGGGCAGCGTCGGGCACGCCGACACCAACATCCTGCTGCACGTCTCCAAGGACCGGACGAACGCGACCGCGCTCAGCATTCCGCGCGACCTGATCGTCAACGTGCCGGACTGTCCGACGAAGCAGGCGGACGGCAGCACCAAGGTCATCCCGGGTACGGAGAACGTGCGCTTCAACACCAGCCTCGGGCAGGACGACCGCGACCCCGGCTGCACGATGCGCACCGTCGAAGAGGCCACCGGCATCGTTCCGGACCACTTCATGATGGTCGACTTCAACGCGGTGAAGACCCTGACGTCGGCGGTCGGCGGGGTGGACGTGTGTCTCGCCCACCCGGTGAACGACAAGCAGTCGCATCTGAAGCTGCCCGCCGGCAAGTCCAGGATCGAGGGCGAGCAGGCGCTGGCCTTCGTCCGCACCCGGCACAGCTGGGGCAACCAGGGCGACCTGGACCGCATCAAGGTGCAGCAGCAGTTCATGGCCTCGCTGATGCGGAAGATGGCCTCCAGCGACACGCTGACCAACCCGGCCAAGCTGATCGACCTCGCCGAGGCCGCCACGAAGGCGCTGACCGTCGACAAGGGCATCGGCTCCGTGAGCACGCTCAAGGACATCGCGCTGGAGCTGAAGAAGGTCCCGACGAAGAACATCTCGTTCGTGACCGTGCCCGTCGTCGACAACCCGGCGGAGAAGGTGCACGCGACCGTCGTCGTCGACCAGACGAAGGCGCCCGCGGTGTTCGACGCGATCAAGAACGACGTCTCCTTCACCGAGGTGAAGAAGCAGCAGAAGGCGGCGAAGGACGCGGAGGCGGCCCGGTTGAAGGGCAGCAGGTCCGCGCCCTCGGAGGTACGGGTGCGGATCCTCAACGGCGGTGCCTTGGGGGGCAGCGCGCAGGAGACCCTGTCCTGGCTGCAGACCGACGAGGGCGTGCTGAAGTCGGAGAACGCGGGCAACGCCCCGGCGAACCTGAAGAACACCACGCTCGAGTACTCCCCCGACCAGGCCGCCCAGGCACGTGAACTGGCCGCGCTGATGGGGCTGCCCGGCTCGGCGCTCAAGCCCGGCAAGAGCGTGATCAACTCTCAGGGCCTGCCGGCCATGACGCTGACCCTGGGCAAGGACTTCCAGGGCGCGGGTGTCTCGCTCACCAAGCCCGACAAGGCGCCGGACGTCGAGAAGTCCACGGCAGACAAGGCGAAGTGCGCCTCATAGGTAACCCAATGGGCCCCTCGTGCGTCTAACGAGGCGCGGGACGGACCCGTTGCACGGCGCAAGGGTGGGGAGGGCAGGAAGTTTGGCGCAGAGCGATGTGCGGGGGGAGGCTCCCGCAGGGGACGACACGATGTCGCTCACACCGCGGGCCTCGGACGCGGCGGACGGCTCCGGCCGGCACGGCGGGGGGCCGCGCAAGGGCGGCGTGAAGACTGACCGGCGGCGACGCAGACGGCGCGCTCTGCGCTGGTCGGCGATCGTGCTGACGGTGGTCATACTCGGTACGGCTGGCGCCGGCTACCTCTACTACCAGCACCTCAACGGCAACATCCGCAAGGGCGCGCGCAGCAGCGGCGACGCCAACGCGCAGAAGACCGCGCCGAACGCCGCCGGGCAGACCCCGCTGAACATCCTGCTGATCGGCTCGGACAGCCGTAACTCGGCCGAGAACCTGAAGCTCGGCGGCAGCAAGGACAGCGTCGGCAGCCCGCCGCTGGCGGACGTGCAGATGCTCATCCACCTGTCCGCGGACCGCAAGAGCGCCGCCATGGTGAGCATCCCCCGGGACACCCGGGTCGACATCCCCCAGTGCACGGACCCCGACACCGGCAAGGTCTACCCGGCGACGAACGACATCATCAACACCACCCTGGCCCGGGGCGGCGCCGGCTGCACGCTGTCCACGTGGGAGAAGCTCACCGGGGTCTACATCGACCACTGGATGACGATCGACTTCTCCGGTGTGGTGCGGATGGCGGACGCCATCGGCGGTGTCGACGTGTGTGTGAAGCAGAACGTCTGGGACCATCCGACGCCCAGTCAGCGCGGCGGCTCCGGCCTGAAGCTGACCGCCGGGACGCACAAGGTCCAGGGCGAGCAGGCCCTGCAGTGGCTGCGCACCCGGCACGCCTGGGGCAGCGACCTGATGCGGGCCCGCGCCCAGCACATGTACCTGAACTCGATGATGCGCACGCTGCGGCAGCAGAACGTCTTCACCGACGCCGGACGCCTGATGGACCTGGCCGATGCGGCCGTCAAGTCCCTGAAGGTCTCCGAGGAGATCGGCACGGTCAAGAAGCTGTACGACCTGGGCATGGAGATGAAGTCGGTGCCGTCCGACCGCATCACGTCGGTGACGATGCCCAACATCGAGGACCCGAAGGACCCGGACAACCACGTGGTGCCGGACGTCGCCAACGCCGACAAGCTGTGGCAGATGCTCCGCGACGACGTGTCGCTCGACAAGAACGGCGCCAAGAACGGCAAGGACGACGGCAAGGACGCGAAGCAGACGTCCGGCAAGCCCGCCGCGACCAAGACGCCCTCGATGACCGCGGCCCTGCTCGGTGTGCTGGTGCAGAACGCCACGCAGAGCTCGACCGAGGCCGCGGCGCAGGGCCGGGCGGGGGCGGTCAGCCAGGCACTCGTGGAGCAGGGCTACGCCAGGGCGGCGGCCGACCCCTCCGTGGCGCAGTCCGCGGACAAGACGGTCGTGCGGTACCCGAGCGCGGATCTGGAGGGCGACGCCCAGGCGGTGGCCAAGGCACTGGGCATTCCGATGAGTTCGGTGCAGCAGTCGACGGGGGTGTCCGGGGTGACGGTCGTCGTCGGCGCGGACTGGCGCACCGGCGCGGCCTATCCCAAGGAGTCGAAGCCGAAGGCCGGAGACATTCCCGAGGGCGCGGACGCCGTCAACGGCTCGGACAAGTCGCAGTGCATGGACGTGTACAAGCCCTATCAGTGGTAGCCGAAAGGCCTCTCCCCGCACGGGGAGAGGCCTTTCGGTATCGGTTCAGTGCGAGCTGAGCACGGCCGGCCGCCGGGACTCGATGACCTTCTTCGCCAGCGCCTTCGGGCTGGTCAGGAAGCCCCAGCCCCACGACATGTGCATGGTGGCGAGGGCGAGGGGGATCTGCAGCCGCGCCTTGAGGGGCAGGCCCTTGCCCGCCGGGACGGAGCCCGCGGCGATCGCCGCCAGATAGCCACCGGGAATGACGAAGCCCCACGGGGTGAGCACCACGCCGGCCACGACGCCCGCCGCTATCGCGCACACCGCCGTCGGCGGGGCGAGGTAGCGCAGGTTGATCGAGCCGGAGTGGTAGCGGGCGACGACGTGCCGCCAGCGGCCGTAGTCCTTGTACTGCCTGGCCAACGCCCGCACGCTCGGCCGCGGCCGGTACGACACCTTCAGCTCGGGCGAGAACCAGATCAGCCCGCCCGCCTCCCGGATGCGGAAGTTCAGCTCCCAGTCCTGGGCGCGGATGAACTCCTCGTTGTAGCCGCCCTGCCGCTCCAGCGCCTCGCGACGGAAGACGCCGAGGTAGACCGTCTCGGCGGGTGCGGCCTCGCCGCCGGTGTGGAAGGCCGCGTTGCCGACACCGATCTTGGAGGTCATCGCGGCGGCGACCGCGTGCTCCCAGTCGTTCTCGCCCTCGGCGTGCATCAGGCCGCCGACGTTCTGCGCGCCGGTCTCCTCCAGGAGCCGCACGGCGGTGGTGATGTAGTCGGGCGAGAGCATGCCGTGGCCGTCGACGCGGACCACGACCGGGTGCCGGGAGGCCTTGATCGCCGCGTTCAGCGCCGCGGGCGTGCGGCCGGTCGGGTTCGGGACGGTGTGCACGCGGGGGTCTTCGGCCACGAGCTCGGCGGCGATCTCGTCCGTGCGGTCCGTGGACGGACCGAGGGCGATCACGACCTCCATCTCGCCGGCGTACTCCTGCGCGAGGATCGCTTGGACGGCCCCGCGCAGATGCCGTTCCTCGTTGAGGACGGGCATGATCACGGAAACAGCGGGGAGCCGCACGTCGGGCTTGGCGTTCATAGGGGGCTCACGTTACCGCGAACGGGGGACACCGGTGCGCGCCGCCGGGACGTAGGGCCGGGCTGGAGATCGTATCGGCCTACCGTGCTCACGGATCCCACGTACGGCCTCGCCCGGAGGTGTCCCCCTTGGCCAGCCCGCCCCGGTCCCCCGCGCGTCCGCAGCGCCGACCGCAGCCGCCCCGCCGTGTGCCGCACCCGCCCGAGCGGCCGGTGCGGTCCGTCCGTCCGCCCCGGCGGCCGCGCTGGGCCATGCGGGCGGCGTGCACACTGTCCGTCGTGGTGCTCGCCTCCGCCGGGATCGGGCACGCGGTGATCAGCAGCCTGGACGCGGGCATCGCCCGGGTCGACGCCTTCAAGGACATGAAGAACCGGCCCCGGGCCGGTCACGGCATGAACGTGCTGCTGGTCGGCACCGACGGCCGCGACAAGATCACCGAGCAGGAGCGGCGCAGGTTCCGCCTCGGCGGGGCGCCCTGTCACTGCACGGACACGATGATGATCGTGCACATCTCGGACAACCGGGAGCGGGCCACCGTGGTGAGCCTGCCGCGCGACTCCTACGCCGAGGTGCCCGCGCTCACCGACCCGGCCACCGGGCAGCAGCGCGCGACGCATCCGATCAGGCTGAACTCCGCCTACTCCGAGGGCGGCCCCCAGCTGACCATCCGCACGGTCGAGAACATGACCCATGTGAAGATCGACCACTATCTGGAGGTCGACTTCACCAGCTTCATGAAGACCGTGGACGTCCTCGGCGGGGTGAACGTCTGCACACCGACCCCGCTGAAGGACGTGTACAGCGGGCTCGACCTCGCGCCCGGCACGCACACCCTCATGGGCGGGCAGGCGCTGCAGTACGTACGGGCCCGGCACGTCGACGCGACGAGCGACCTCGGCCGGATGAAGCGCCAGCAGCGGTTCCTGGCCGCGCTGATCGAGAAGGCCGCCTCCTCGGGGGTGCTGCTGAACCCGATGCGGTTCCGGGACGTGACCCGGGCGGTGCTCGGCTCGGTCCGGGCCGACGAGGGCTTCGGCGCCGACGAGCTGCTCGACCTCGGCCGGGCCATGCGGGACTTCTCCCCCTCCTCCTCCGAGTTCACCACCGTGCCCATCAGCCGGATGAACTACGAGGTCAAGGGCATCGGCTCGACCCTGAAGTGGGACCCGGCCAAGGCGGCGGAGCTGTTCGCGTCGCTGCGCGACGACAAGCCGCTCACCGTGGACCGGCCGCACCGCGGTCCGGCAGCGGCCCCGGTGGAGGTGGACCCCCGGCAGGTCCGGGTCCAGGTGGAGAACGGCACCGGCACGGCCGGGCTCGCGGGGCGGCTCGACACGGCGCTCGCGGCGACCGGCTTCACCACGACCCGGCAGCCGACGACGGCCCCCGCCCACGTACCGCACACGGTCATCTCCTACGACCCCCACTGGGACCGCTCGGCCCGCTCCCTGGCGGCCGCACTGCCGGGCGCCGAACTGCGCGCCGTACCGGGCCAGGGGCAGCTGCTGAAGGTGACCGCCGGGGCCGACTTCAAGGACGTGCACAAGGTCCGCTTCGAGGACCCCAACCAGCCACAGCCGACCGCCGTGCGCGGCAGCGAGGTGGTGTGCTCGGGCGCCTGAGCGTCTGCGGCGGGCCACTAGGGCCTGGTCTGTGCCTTCCCGCCGGGACCGGCGGGAAGGCACAGACCAGGCCCTAGTCCTCGAACCCCTCGGCGGCGCGCTGCTCCCTCAGCTCCCGGATGGCCCGGCGCCGCGCCAGCCGGTGGGTACGGCGGATCTGCGCCTCCTGGTAGCGGCGGCTGTCGCGGTCGGTCTCCGGGAGTACCGGCGGCACCCGGCGCGGCTTGCCGTCGGCGTCCACGGCCGCGAAGACCAGGTAGGCCGAGCCGACCTGGGTGGGCGGGTTCGACTCGTTCCAGCGCTCGGCGAGGACCCGTACACCGACCTCCATGGAGGTCCGACCGGTCCAGTTCACCTGTGCCTTCACATGGACCAGGTCGCCGACGCGGACCGGCTCAAGGAACGCCATCTCGTCCATGGACGCGGTGACGGCGGGACCGCCGGAGTGCCGGCCGGCCACCGCGCCCGCCGCGTCGTCGACCAGCTTCATGATCACCCCGCCGTGCACGGTCCCCAGCAGGTTGGTGTCGTTGTGGGTCATGATGTGGCTGAGGGTGGTGCGCGAGGCGGACGTCGGCTTGCCGGGGATGTCCGATTCCGCGTCCGTGACCTGGTCTGTCATGCCCTCCACCTTATGCCGAAGCGGATTTCGCGGAATTTGTGTCAGCTTCGCAACAGCGGCGCTCTGATTTTCCGACATCCCTTGTAAGGCGCACGGCGGCGCCCTGCACACTGGGCCCATGAATGACTGGCCCGAGGGATGGTCCGACGACAATCGCGGACCCGGCTACGGACGCGGCAGCGCCGGCGCGCAGCCGGAGGGCGCCCAGGTGATGCGTCAGGTGCGGCGCGGCCGGGCGGTACCGCCCGGGCAGCGCTCGTACGGCAACCCCGGCCCGACGGCGCCGCCGTACGGGGGCGGTGTCCCGCAACAGCCGTCGTACGTCGACGGCCAGGGACACGACCAGGGCTCCGGCTACGGTGAGTACGACAGCGGCTACAACACCGGCCAGGTCTACGGCAGCCCCGGCGGCCGAGGGCCGGACGGTCCGGAGGGCACCCCGGGCCGGGGGCCGCGTCCGGCGCCGAACTGGCGGCGGCGGATCAAGTGGACCGCGATCACGCTGGCCACCGTGCTGGTCGTCACCTCGGTCGCGACCTACTTCTGGGCCGACTCCAAGCTGCGCCGCGAGGTCGACCTGTCCACGGTCATCGACCGGCCCTCGGGGGGCGCCGGCACGAACTACCTGATCGTCGGCTCGGACAGCCGCGAGGGCATGTCCAAGGCGGACGAGAAGAAGCTGCACACCGGTGCCGCCGAGGGCAAGCGCACGGACTCGATGATGATCCTGCACGTCGGCGACAACGGCGACACCCTGGTCTCGCTGCCGCGTGACTCGAACGTCACGATCCCGTCGTACAAGGGCTCGACGTCCGGGAAGACCTACCCGGCCACGGGCCGGCAGGAGAAGCTGAACGCCGCCTACGCCGAGGACGGCCCGACCCTGCTGGTCCGCACGATCGAGGCCAACACCGGTCTGCACATCGACCACTACGTGGAGATCGGCTTCGAGGGCTTCGCCAACATCGTGGACGCGGTGGGCGGTGTCCAGATGACCCTCGACCAGGGCTTCAAGGACAAGTGGTCCGGCGCCGACTTCAAGGCGGGCACGCAGACCCTGAACGGCCAGCAGGCCCTCGCCTTCGTCCGCACCCGGCACGCGTTCGCCGCCTCCGACCTCCAGCGCACCAAGAACCAGCAGAAGTTCCTGTCGGCGCTGGCCCATCAGGTGGCGACGCCCTCGACGATCCTGAACCCGTTCAAGTTCTACCCGGTGATGGGCGCGGGCCTGGACTCCCTGATCGTCGACAAGGACATGAGCCTGTGGGACCTGGCCTCGATGTTCTGGGCGATGAAGGGCGTGAACGGCGGTGACGGCACGTCCCTGAACATGCCGATCTCGGGCTCCACCGGCGGCAACCTCGTCTGGGACAAGGCGAAGGTCAAGACCCTGGTGGACGAGCTGAACAACGACCAGAAGGTCACCGTCTCCGGTAACTAGAGGTCGCACAGCACGAAGGCCGAGGGCACCCGTGCGGGTGCCCTCGGCCCGTTTCGGGATCCGGCTCACATGCCGGCGGACGCCATGGCCCGGCACATCTGGGCGCAGCTGCGACACGCGTCCGCGCACCGCATCATCTGCGGATCGTCCGGCATCGCCATACACGCCTCCGCACACATGTCGCACGCCTTGGCGCACATCGCGCACATCTCGGCCGCCATGGGCGAGCGGCGCATCATCATGTCGGCGCACATACGGGTCGTCTCGGAGCAGTCCATGAGCGCGCGCATGATCTGCATCTGGGCCTGGCCGCCCATCTGCATGCAGGAACTCATGGTCTGCTCGCACATGGTGTGCGCGGACATGCAGGCCTCGACGCAGTCCTGCATCTGCCGGGTCATGGGCGTCATCGTTCCGGGCTGGGTCATGGCTCCTCCTCGGAGGCGGGGACCCGGGACGGGCCCCGTGTGCTTCCGTCCTACGTCCCCGCGACCTGCTACGCATGTGACCGACCGGTCGGCAGGTGCGCGGGCACAAGGGAAAGGCGCCCCGGAGGGCGCCTTTCGAGGAGCGCGTGGCTCCCTTCCGTTACGGCAGGTTCCTCGCCATCACGATCCGCTGGACTTGGTTCGTGCCCTCGTAAATCTGCGTGATCTTGGCGTCGCGCATCATGCGCTCCACCGGGTAGTCACGGGTGTAGCCGTAGCCGCCGAGCAGCTGGACGGCGTCCGTGGTGACCTCCATCGCCACGTCCGAGGCGAAGCACTTGGCGGCGGCGCCCAGGTAGGTGAGGTCGGAGTCGCCGCGCTCGGAGGCGGCGGCGGCCTGGTAGGTCAGGGCGCGGGCCGCCGAGATCTTCATGGACATGTCGGCGAGCATGAACTGGATGCCCTGGAAGTCGGCGATCGCCTTGCCGAACTGCTTGCGCTCCTTGACGTAGCCCTTGGCGTAGTCGAAGGCGCCCTGGGCGACACCGAGCGCCTGGGCGGCGATGGTGATGCGGGTGTGGTCGAGGGTCGCCATCGCCGTCGCGAAGCCGGTGCCCTCCGCGCCGATCATGCGGTCGGCGGGGATGCGGACGTTGTCGAAGTAGACCTCGCGGGTCGGGGAGCCCTTGATGCCGAGCTTCTTCTCCGGGGCGCCGAAGGAGACGCCCGGGTCCGACTTCTCGACGACGAAGGCGGAGATGCCCTTCGAGCGCTTCTCCGGGTCGGTCACGGCCATGACCGTGTAGTACTCGCTGACGCCCGCGTTGGTGATCCAGCGCTTGACGCCGTTGAGGATCCAGTGGTCACCGTCGCGGACCGCCTTGGTCTTCATGCCGGCCGCGTCCGAGCCGGCCTCCGGCTCGGAGAGGCAGTACGAGAACATCGCGTCGCCCTTGGCGAGCGGGGTCAGGTACTTCTTCTTCAGCTCCTCGCCGCCGGAGAGGATCACCGGGAGCGAGCCGAGCTTGTTCACCGCCGGGATCAGGGAGGAGGAGACGCAGCCGCGGGCCACCTCCTCGATCACGATGACGGTGGCGAGCGCGTCGGCGCCGGCGCCGCCGTACTCCTCGGGGACGTGCACCGCGTGCAGGTCGTTGGCCACGAGGGCGTCCAGCGCCTCCTGCGGGAAACGGGCCTCCTCGTCGACCGCCGCGGCGTACGGCGCGATCTTCGCCTCGACCAGGGAACGGATGGCGTCGCGGAGCATGTCGTGCTCCTCGGACGGGCGGTACAGGTCGAAGTCAGCCGATCCGGCCACGGTCTCTCACGCTCCAAAGACGCAGTGATACTGACGCTAATTACCGTTAAGTAACTGAAATTTTAGAGGCCCGCCCGAAGGACGCCTACGTGAGCTTGGCGACAGCGGGAAAGTTGCCCGTCGAACGGCCCGACTATGCTCGGGGGCCGCATCACCGACGTACCCCATCTGGAGCACATCCATGAGCCTGAAGATCACCGTGATCGGCACCGGCTACCTGGGCGCCACGCACGCCGCCGCCATGGCCGAACTCGGCTTCGAAGTGCTCGGGCTCGATGTCGTACCCGAGAAGATCGCGATGCTGGAGCGCGGCGAGACCCCGATGTACGAGCCGGGGCTTCAGGAGCTGCTGCGCAGGCATGTCGCGGGCTTCGAGGGGTCGACCGGGCGGCTGCGGTTCACCACGGACTGGGCCGAGGTCGGGGCTTTCGGGGATGTGCACTTCGTGTGTGTGAACACCCCGCAGAAGCACGGCGAGTACGCCTGCGACATGTCGTACGTCGACTCCGCGATCGCCTCGCTCGCCCCGCATCTGCACCGGCCGGCACTGGTCGTCGGCAAGTCGACCGTGCCCGTCGGCTCGGCCGAGCGGCTGGCCGGTTACCTGGCCGAGAACGCCCCGGCCGGCGGCGACGCGGAGCTGGCCTGGAACCCGGAGTTCCTGCGTGAGGGCTTCGCCGTGCAGGACACCCTGCACCCGGACCGGATCGTGGTGGGCGTGCGCGGCGAGCGGGCCGAGAAGCTGCTGCGCGAGGTGTACGCCGCCCCGGCGGGCGAGGGCACGCCGTTCGTCGTGACCGACTTCCCGACCGCCGAGCTGGTGAAGACGGCCGCCAACTCCTTCCTCGCGACCAAGATCTCCTTCATCAACGCGATGGCCGAGGTGTGCGAGGCCGGCGGCGGCGACGTGGTGAAGCTCGCGGAGGCCATCGGTCACGACGACCGGATCGGGAAGAAGTTCCTGCGCGCCGGAATCGGCTTCGGCGGCGGATGTCTGCCGAAGGACATCAGGGCGTTCATGGCCCGCGCGGGCGAGCTGGGCGCCGACCAGGCGCTGACCTTCCTGCGCGAGATCGACTCCATCAACATGCGCCGGCGCGGCCAGATGGTCGAGATGACCCGCGAGGCGCTCGGCGGCGGCTCCTTCCTCGGCAGGCGGATCGCGGTGCTCGGCGCCACCTTCAAGCCCGACTCGGACGACGTCCGCGACTCGCCCGCGCTGAACGTGGCCGGCCAGATCCATCTCCAGGGCGGCCAGGTCACCGTGTACGACCCGAAGGGCATGGACAACGCCCGCAAGGTCTTCCCGACGCTCGGCTACGCCGACTCGGCGCTGGAGGCCGTCCGGGGCGCGGATGCCGTGCTGCACCTCACCGAGTGGCGGGAGTTCCGCGAGCTGGACCCGGCGGCGCTCGGCGAGGTCGCGCCGGCCCGGCTGATCCTGGACGGACGCAACGCCCTCGACGGCCAGCTGTGGCGCCGGGCGGGCTGGACGTACCGGGCGATGGGCCGGCCGACCGCTTAGCCCGCGGGGGCGGACGGGCAGACGCCGGTTCGGCCGAGGCTCAGTCGGCCGAACCGGCGTCTGCCCGCATTCTGCACCACCGGCCACATACGCGGCCGGTGAACTCCCTGTGATTTACCGTGTTCGTCTGCCGGTCGGTACCAGATTCCAGGGAGGATCCCATGGCGTCCGTCGCCCGTTTCCGCAATGTCGTGCTCGACTGTCCCGACCCGCACGCGCTGGCCGCCTTCTACGCGGCGGTCGTCGGCGGCACCCCGGTGGCCGAGGACGACGAGTGGGTGGTGCTCCAGGTCCCCGGCGGCCCTCGGCTGGGCTTCCAGAGGGCCGAGGGGTACACCCCGCCCCAGTGGCCGCGCGCGGACCGCAACGGGCAGCAGTTCCATCTCGACCTCGACGCGGGCCGCACCTGGGCGGAGGTCGACGCGGCCCATGAGCGGGTGCTCGCGCTGGGGGCGCGGCCGCTGGATCTGACGGACCGGGAGGAGAAGGACTTTCAGGTGTACGCCGATCCGGCCGGGCATCCGTTCTGTCTGTGCCGGATCGATCACCCGTGACCTGACCGGTCGCCCCTGGCCTACGGGGCGTCCAGCTCCGCGATCCGCGCGTTCGAGGCCTCCCGGCGGCGCTGGGCGACCCGGGCCGTGGAGTCCGCGCTGCGCATCACCCGTTGGACGTTGCCCCAGGTCAGCAGGGACAGCTCGGTCTCGGACCAGCCGCGCCGCAGGAGTTCGGCGATCAGGTGGGGGTAGCGGGAGGCGTCGGCGAGGTCGCGGGGGTGGACGGCGCCGGAGTCGTAGGTGCCGGACAGGCCGACGCTCTCCGGGCCGGCCACGTCACGGACGTGGTCGAGGTGGTCGGCGACGTCCCGGACCGTTGGCCCGGTCTGCTCGGCGGTCAGCGGCACCATGCACACGCCCTTCGCCGCGCCCAGCGCCGAGAGCAGCTTGTCGGGCAGGTTGGCCGGGTGCGGGCGCAGCTCGCGGGCGGCGGAGCGGGTGCACAGCACCGGGGTCTTGGACACGGCGAGCGTGCGTTCCACGGTGGCCCGGGAGGCACCGGAGACATCCGCGAGGACGCCCAGCCGGTTCATCTCGCGGACCACCTCCTCGCCGAACCGGGTCAGCCCCTGCTCGCCCGCCCAGGCCGTGCCCGTGAGGGTGAGGACGCGCAGGCCGAGGGCGTGCAGGACGCGCAGGATGCCGAGGGAGTCGTCGAGCGCGCCGGCGTGGGCGGGTCCGGGCACCACGGCGACCCGGCCGCAGTTGCGGGCGTCGATGATCTGCCCCGCGGTGCGCGCCAGGCGCAGCCCGTCCGGATGTGTGTCGATCACCGAGCGGACCTGGTCCAGCTGCTCCAGGGTCGCCGCCGTCGCGCGGTGGCCGCCCGGGCCCTCGGGCAGGTGCAGCGACCAGAACAGCAGGCCCACGTGGCCCTCGCGCATCCGGGGCATGTCGGTGTCGACGGTCGCCTCGCCCAGCTCCAGGTCGTACCAGGGAAGGTGGCGCAGGGCCCAGGGCAGTCCGCTGTAGCCGTCGGCTACCGGGTGGGCGGCGAGCAGGGCGTGGGCCTGTTCCAGGGCCGCGCCGAGCGGCTCCTCGGTGAAGGGGTCGTCCGGCAGGCCGTCGTCCGCGCCGACCTCGGTCGTCGCGGGGGTGTCGTGCTGGAGGTCGGCCATGGCGGGCTCCGTACGTCGTGGGCTACGTCGGTCGTGAGCTACGTCGTGATGCGGCTGTGGCGTACCGCCACGGTCGCACGGAGGGAAGGAAGGCTTCCTGGTGAGTGGGGCGTTCGGGGGTACTCCGGTCAGCTGTCGCGGGCCGTGCGGATCACCTCGTCCAGCGTCTCCCGGGAGCGCGCCAGGTCGGCGATCATGCGGTCGATGCGGTCGCGTTCGGCGGTGAGGTCCTGGACCAGGCGCGGGGTGGCGATGGCGGAGGGTCCGCCGTCCTGGTCGCGCATGCAGGGCAGCAGCTGCCGGATCTTCTCGCTGTGCAGCCCCGCCGCGTACAGCTCCTGGATGCGCACGACCCGGTCGACGGCCGCCTCCGGGTAGTCGCGGTGGCCGCCGGGGGTGCGCTCGGCGGTGAGCAGCCCCTGGGTCTCGTAGTAGCGCAGCGAGCGCTCGCTCACGGTGGTGCGCCGCGCCAGTTCACCGATCCGCATGCCGGGCCTCCGGGCTTGAATCTGACATCAGTGTCAACTTCTACGGTACGGCCATGACGCAGACAACGGATTTCCTGGCCCCCGCCCGGCTCGGCCGGCTGGCTCTCCCGAACCATCTCGTGATGGCGCCGCTCACCCGCAACCGCGCGGAGGCCGACGGCACCCCGGGCGGTCTGATGGCCACCCACTACGCCCAGCGGGCCACGGCCGGGCTGATCATCGCCGAGGGCTCGACGCCCAACGCGGTCGGGCAGACGTACCCGAACATCACCGCGATCCACACCGACCGGCACCGGGAGGGCTGGCGGCAGGTCACGGACGCGGTGCGGGCGGCCGGCGGGCGGATGTTCCTCCAGCTCCAGCACGGCGGCCGGGTCGGTCACCCGGCGACCACGGGGCTCACGCCCGTCGCGCCGTCCCCGGTCCCGCTGCCGGAGACGATCTTCACGCCGGGCGGGCACCGGCAGGCGGTCGTGCCGAGGGAGATGACGGCGGACGACATCCGTGCCACCGTCGCCGACTTCGCCGCCGCCGCGCGCCGGGCCGTCGAGGCGGGCTTCGAGGGCGTGGAGGTGCACTCGGCCAACGGGATGCTGCTGCACCAGTTCCTCGCGGACAACACCAACCGCCGCACGGACGGCTACGGCGGCACCGTCACACGGCGGGTGCGGTTCGCGGCGGAGGTGACCGAGGCGGTGGCCGACGCGATCGGCGCCGACCGGGTGGGGATCCGGATCTCCCCCGCCTCCACCGTCAACGGCGTCCGCGAGGACGACACGGCCGGCCTCTACGCCGCGCTGCTGGCCCGTCTGAAGGGGCTGGACCTCGCCTATCTGCACCTGGTGCGCTCCGACCCGGCCGCCGACTGGTACCGGCGGATCCGCGCCGACTGGCCCGGCGTCCTGATCGGCAACCCGGACCTGACCGACCTGACCACCGAGGCCGTCGCCCGGGCCTCCCGCCGGATGCTGGCGGCCGGCGCCGACCTGGTCGCGCTCGGCCGGCCCTTCCTCGCCAACCCGGACCTGGTCGAGCGGCTGCGCCTCGGCGCGCCCCTCAACCCGGTCCGGGACCGCTACTTCATGTACGTGGGCGGGACGGACGGCTACAACGACTACCCCGCCCTGGCGGGTCAGGCGTCGGCGCCGTCCAGCGACTCGATGGTGGCGTTGGACGGGGCGCGGGTCGCCTGAAGAGCGCGGGCCACGTCCTCCGCCGCGCCCAGCACCCGCACCGCGTTCTTCCAGGTCAGCTTCGCCAGATCGGCCTTGGACCAGCCGCGTTCCAGCAGCTCGGCGAGCAGGTTCGGGTAGCCGGAGACATCGCTGAGGCCGTCCGGGGTAAAGGCGGTGCCGTCGTAGTCGCCGCCGATGCCCAGGTGGTCGATGCCGGCCACCTCGCGCATGTGGTCCAGGTGGTCCGCCACCGTGGACACCGTGGCGATCGGGCGCGGGTTGCGCTCCTCGAAGGCGTGGTGGATCTCCATCGCCTTCGGGCTGGTGTCGAGGTGGTGCAGCCCGTGGGCGCGCATGTTCTCGTCGGCCGCCAGCGTCCAGTCGACAGCCGCCTGGAGCACGAACTTCGGCACGAACGTCACCATCGCCATCCCGCCGTTGGCGGGCAGGCGCTCCAGGACGTCGTCGGGGATGTTGCGCGGGTGGTCGCACACGGCCCGCGCGGAGGAGTGCGAGAAGATCACCGGGGCCGACGAGGTGTCCAGCGCGACGCGCATCGTCGTGGCCGCCACGTGGGAGAGGTCGACCAGCATGCCGAGGCGGTTCATCTCGCGCACGACCTCGCGGCCGAACGCCGACAGACCGCCGGCCTTCGGCTCGTCGGTCGCCGAGTCCGCCCAGTCGTTGTTGTCGTTGTGGGTGAGCGTCATGTAGCGCACGCCCAGCTCGTACAGACCGCGCAGGGTGCCCAGCGAGTTGTCGATCGAGTGACCGCCCTCCGCGCCCATCAGGGAGGCGATACGGCCCTCGGCGCGCGCCGCCTCCATGTCGGCGGCGGTCAGCGCGGCCCGCAGGTCGGCGGGGTGGCGGGCGATCAACTGCCGTACGCAGTCGATCTGTTCGAGGGTCGCCGGCACCGCGCCCGGCAGGTCCGAGCGCACGTACACCGACCAGTACTGCGCGCCGACCCCGCCCGCGCGCAGCCGCGGGATGTCGGTGTGCAGATGGTCGTCCTGGCGTACGGCGATGTCGCGGGCACCGAGGTCGTAGCGGACCTGCGAGCGCAGCGCCCACGGCAGGTCGTTGTGGCCGTCGACGACCGGGAACTCGCGCAGCAGTTCCCGGGCCTCCTCGGACTTCGTCATGGCGGTCACTTCCCGAAGCCGAAGTGGCCCTGGCTCTCGACCTTGGAGCGCAGCCGCTTGCCCTTCTCGGTGGCCTGGTCGTTCAGGTCCTGCTGGAAGTCGCGCATCCGGTGCAGCAGGTCCTCGTCGTGCGTGGCGAGGATCCGGGCCGCGAGCAGACCCGCGTTGCGGGCACCGGCGACGGAGACGGTGGCGACCGGGACACCGGCCGGCATCTGCACGATGGACAGCAGCGAGTCCATGCCGTCCAGGTACTTCAGCGGCACCGGCACGCCGATGACCGGCAGCGGGGTCACGGACGCGAGCATGCCGGGCAGGTGGGCGGCACCGCCCGCACCGGCGATGATCACCTTCAGTCCGCGGTCGGCGGCCTGCTCGCCGTACGCGACCATCTCGCGGGGCATGCGGTGCGCGGAGACGACGTCGACCTCGTAGGCGATCTCGAACTCGTCCAGCGCCTTGGCGGCGGCCTCCATGACGGGCCAGTCGGAGTCCGACCCCATGACGATGCCAACAACAGGGCTCATTCGGTGATCGTGCCTCTCAGGTAGCCGGCAGCGTGACGGGCGCGCTCCAGCACGTCGTCCAGGTCGTCGCCGTAGGTGTTGACGTGTCCGACCTTGCGGCCGGGCTTCACGTCCTTGCCATACATGTGGATCTTGAGCTTGGGGTCGCGGGCCATGCAGTGCAAGTACGCGGAGTACATGTCCGGGTAGTCACCACCCAGGACGTTGACCATCACGGTCCACCTGGCGCGCGGGCGCGGGTCGCCGAGCGGGAGGTCGAGGACCGCGCGGACGTGGTTGGCGAACTGGCTGGTGATCGCGCCGTCCTGGGACCAGTGGCCCGAGTTGTGCGGGCGCATCGCCAGTTCGTTGACGAGGATGCGGCCGTCGGGGGTCTGGAACAGCTCGACGGCCAGATGGCCGACGACGCCGAGTTCCTTGGCGATGGTCAGCGCCATCTCCTCGGCCTTGAGCGCGAGAGCCTCGTCGAGGCCGGGGGCGGGCGCGATCACGGTGTCGCAGACGCCGTTCACCTGCCGCGACTCGACCACCGGGTAGGCGACGGCCTGGCCGTGCGGGGAGCGTACGACGTTGGCCGCGAGCTCGCGGACGTAGTCGACCTTCTCCTCGGCGAGGACGGGGACGCCGGCCCGGAACGGGTCGGTGGCCTCCTCGGCGGACTCCACGACCCACACGCCCTTGCCGTCGTAGCCGCCGCGGACGGTCTTGAGGACCACCGGGAAGCCGTCGCCCTCGGCCGCGAACCGGACCACGTCCGCGGGATCGCTCACGATCCGGTGGCGCGGGCACGGCACGCCGATCGCGTCGAGCCTCGCGCGCATCACGCCCTTGTCCTGGGCGTGCACCAGTGCGTCGGGCCCCGGGCGCACGGGGATGCCGTCCGCCTCCAGGGCCCTGAGGTGCTCGGTGGGTACGTGTTCGTGATCGAAGGTGATCACATCGCAACCGCGCGCGAAGTCACGCAGCGTGTCGAGATCGCGGTAGTCGCCGATGACGACATCGCTCACGACCTGCGCCGCGGAATCCTGAGGGGTGTCACTGAGGAGCTTGAACCTGATGCCCAACGGGATGCCCGCTTCGTGCGTCATACGCGCGAGCTGCCCCCCGCCGACCATGCCGACTACCGGGAACGTCACCCCCCTAGCGTATCGGCCACACCGATGTGACCGGATCGCGTCCCTCTCACGACCTCTTACCCCGGGCTTCCCGACCTCTTTCCGACCTGTTTCCGAGCTGTGGCCTCGTGCGGAAGCGCGGACCGGTTCACCTGGATAGCATGGCGGGGTTGACGAAACCTACCGACGGGAGCTGCACAGCCATGGAACCTCGTTCCTCGAGGCTGCAACGGCTCGTACGCGAGGTGGCCAAGTTCGGCACCGTCGGCGTGGCGGGCATCTTTGTCAATCTCGCCGTGTTCAACCTGGTCCGGCACTCCTCCGACCTGCCGGTGGTGCGCGCGAGCATCATCGCGACCGTGGTCGCCATCGCCTTCAACTACGTGGGCTTCCGCTACTGGACGTACCGGGACCGCGAGAAGAACGGCCGGACCAAGGAACTCACGCTGTTCCTGTTCTTCAGCGCGATCGGCCTGGTGATCGAGAACGGCGTGCTGTACGCGGCGACCTACGGCTTCGGCTGGGACAGCTCGCTGCAGAGCAACGTCTTCAAGTTCGTCGGCATCGGCGTCGCGACGCTGTTCCGCTTCTGGTCGTACCGCACCTGGGTGTTCCGGTCGCTGCCGGCCCAGGAGGCCGAGTCGATCCTCGCGGCCGAGTCCAAGCACCCGTCGAACGAGCCCGAGCCGAAGACCCAGCGGGTTCCGTAGGGCGCCGCCGTCGGCGGAGCGGGTGCGCGTCTAGCGGACCATCGGCTGGTCCTCGTCCGTCTTGCGGGCCGGGGGTGTGCGGGACAGGAAGAGGCCGAAGACCGGGGGCTGGGCCTGGAGCAGTTCCAGGCGGCCACCGTCGGCCTCCGCGAGGTCACGGGCGACGGCCAGGCCGATCCCGGTGGAGTTCCGCCCGCTGATGGTCCGCTCGAAGATCCGCGCGCCGAGGTCGGCCGGGACGCCGGGGCCCTCGTCAGTGACCTCGACCACGGCCTGGTTGCCGGTGACGCGGGTACGCAGGGCGACCGTGCCGCCACCGTGCATGAGCGAGTTCTCGATCAGCGCGGCCAGCACCTGGGCGACCGCGCCGGGCGTGCCGACGGCCTGCAGATGCCGTTTGCCCGAGCTGACGATGGCCCGGCCGGCGCTGCGGTAGGCGGGCCGCCACTCGGCGAGCTGCTGCTGGATGACCTCGTCCAGGTCGAAGGTGACGGCGGAGCCGGTGCGCGGGTCGCGGGAGTTCGTCAGCAGCCGCTCGACCACGTCCGTGAGCCGCTCGACCTGGGTGAGCGCGACGTTCGCCTCTTCCTTCACGATGTCCGGGTCGTCCGTGAGGGTGATTTCCTCCAGCCGCATCGACAGCGCGGTCAGCGGAGTGCGCAGCTGGTGCGAGGCGTCGGCGGCAAGGCGCCGCTCGGCCGTCAGCATGCGCCCGATCCGCTCGGCGGAGGAGTCCAGCACATCGGCGACCCGGTCCAGCTCGGGCACGCCGTACCGCTTGTGCCTCGGGCGCGGGTCGCCGGAACCGAGGCGCTCGGCGGTCTCGGCCAGGTCGGTCAGCGGGGAGGCGAGCCGGTTGGCCTGGCGTACGGCGAGCAGGACGGCCGCCACGACGGCGAGCAGCGCGACCAGGCCGATGATCAGCAGGGTCCGGCCGACCTCCCGGGTCACCGCGGAGCGTGGCTCCTGCACGGTGACCGTCTCGCCCTCCTCGCCCTGCTGCGTGGCGTGAATCACGTCACCCTGCGGCTTGGTGCCGATCTCGATCGGCACCCGGCCGGGCATGCGGATGACCGCGTACTGCTCCTTGCTGACCGGGTTGCGCAGCACGTCCGCGTTGACGTTCTCCGCGGCGAGGATCCGGCTGTCCACGATGCTGGCCAGCCGTACCGCCTCGGAGTCCACCCGCTCCTGAGCGCTGTTGCTGATCGTCCGTGTCTCGACGATCACCAGGGAGATGCCGAAGACGGCGATCACCACGAGGACGACGGCGAGAGTGGACTGGATGAGACGTCGACGCATGGTCCGTTACCTGGGTGATCGCTGAGCCCGGGGAGGGCTCAGCTCTTCTCGAAGCGGAAGCCGACCCCACGCACCGTCGCGATGTAGCGAGGGTTCGCCGCGTCGTCGCCCAGCTTCTTGCGCAGCCAGGAGATGTGCATGTCGAGGGTCTTGGTCGAGGACCACCACGTGGTGTCCCAGACCTCGCGCATCAGCTGGTCGCGCGTGACGACCCGGCCGGCGTCCCGCACCAGGACCCGCAGCAGGTCGAACTCCTTGGCCGTGAGCTGGAGTTCCTCCTCGCCCATCCAGGCGCGGTGCGACTCGACGTCGATGCGCACCCCATGGGTGGCCGGCGGCTGCTGGGGTTCGGCGGCGCCGCGCCGGAGCAGGGCCCGTACCCGGGCGAGCAGTTCGGCGAGCCGGAAGGGCTTGGTGACGTAGTCGTCGGCGCCCGCGTCCAGGCCGACGACGGTGTCCACCTCGTCGGCCCGCGCGGTCAGAATGAGGATCGGCACGGTGTGGCCGTCGGCCCGCAGCCGGCGTGCGACCTCCAGGCCGTCCATGCCGGGCAGTCCCAGGTCCAGTACGACCAGATCGACGCCGCCCTGCATTCCGGCGTCGAGCGCGGTGGGTCCGTCCTCGCGCACCTCGACCTCGTAACCTTCGCGGCGCAGGGCGCGGGCCAGCGGCTCCGAAATGGACGCGTCGTCCTCGGCGAGCAGTACACGGGTCATAGAGGTGATGGTAGACCGCTTGCGCACCGTGCTGGGGTGTGATCGCTCCCGGAACTCTTACCTTGGTGCGCCCCGCGGCACACCGCCGGTCCGGACCATCACTCCGGGGATGCGATCGTAGGGGAGACCTTCGAATCCGCTCTCACGGTTCCCCCGACACCTGTGATCCGCGTCTCAAGTCCTTCCATATCCGGCAGTGTCCTGCCGTACAGTGACGTGAACGCCTGTAGTACATCCGGGGACCTTTGGCGGGCATCTGACGCTGAAGGTCTCTTTTGTGTACGGGCTGGTGAGTACCAGCCTTGAAAGGAATGACCTCTGGCCGGGCCCCGGACGCATCGTCGCGTCGGGGCGTGGATCCCGGTGGTCGCCGTCCACCGCTTCCGTGATCCGGAGCCGGACTCCCCCTGGGCGTGGGGGTGGACGACCGACCCTGCCGGTGCCGGCCGCACCCCCACCGGGCGCGCAACGCTCCAGCAGCGCGTCCCGACCAGCAAGGAACGACCATGGCGTCCAGCCTGACGAAGGACTCGGTCCGACCGGGCACCCCCGGTTCCGAGAAGACCTTCTTCGGCCACCCCCGCGGCCTGGCCACCCTCTTCATGACCGAGATGTGGGAGCGTTTCTCCTACTACGGCATGAGGGCCCTGCTCCCGCTGTATCTGGTGGCCCCGGGCGGCCTGCACCTGAACGCGGGCACGGCCACCGCGATCTACTCGGTGTACGTGTCTCTCGTGTACCTGCTCGCCCTGCCCGGCGGCTGGTTCGCCGACCGTGTGCTCGGCCCCCGCAAGACAGTCGCCGTCGCCGGTCTGATCATCATGCTCGGCCACCTGTGCCTCGCGCTGCCCGTGTCCGCGAGCTTCTTCGTCGGCCTGGGTCTGGTCGCCATCGGCTCCGGTCTGCTGAAGGCCAACATCTCCACGATGGTCGGCCACCTCTACAAGGGCGCGGACGACCCGCGCCGTGACGGTGGCTTCACGCTCTTCTACATCGGCATCAACGTCGGCGCCTTCGTCGCGCCGCTGGTCATCGGCACCGTCGGTGAGAACGTCAACTGGCACCTGGGCTTCGCGCTCGCCGCGCTCGGCATGGCGCTGGGTCTGGCCCAGTACCTGCTGGGCGGCCGTCACCTGAGCGCGAAGAGCAGCGAGGTCCCGACCCCGCTGACGGCCCAGGAGAAGTCCGCCACGCTGCGCAAGGGCCTGCTCTGGCTGGCCGTCGCCGCGGTCTTCTACGGCGTCGTCGGCGGCACCGGTCACTTCACGCTGAACTGGGCGCTGATCCCGCTCACGATCGTCGGCCTGATCGTGCCGATCCTGGTCATCGCCCGCATCCGCCGGGACAAGGACCTGGACGCCGGCGAGCGCCAGAAGGTGTCGGCGTACGTCTGGTTCTTCGTGGCCGCCGCCGTCTTCTGGATGATCTACGACCAGGGCGGCTCGACCATGTCGCTCTTCGCGAGCAGCTCGGCCAAGAACTCGATCCTCGGCTGGGACTTCCCGGTCTCCTGGTACCAGTCGGTCAACCCGGTCATGATCATGGCGCTGGCGCCCGTCTTCGCCTGGCTGTGGCTGTGGCTGAACCGGCGCGGCAAGGAGCCGAGCACGATCGTGAAGTTCTCTTCCGGTCTGGTGCTGATCGGCGCGTCCTTCTTCCTCTTCCTCGCCCCGCTGTCGATCGCCGAGGGCGGTCACAAGGCCGCGGCGATGTGGCTGGTCGCGATCTACTTCGTGCAGACCGTCGGTGAGCTGACGCTGTCGCCGGTGGGTCTGTCCGTGACGACGAAGATGGCGCCGAAGAAGTACGCCTCCCAGATGATGGGCGTCTGGTTCCTCGCGGTCACCGCGGGCGACTCGGTCACCGCGCTGGTGTCGAACCCGGCCGTCGGCGGCATCAACCTCGACAAGATGGGCTTCGTCGCCCTGGAGGCCGTGCTCGCCGTGATCGCCGGTGTCGCGGTGTGGATGTACCGCAACAAGGTCAAGAAGCTGATGGGCGACGTGCACTGACGTAGTCCCTGACGTACTTCGTGAAGAGGGCCATCGCATCCGCGGATGCGATGGCCCTCTTCGCGTTCCGGGGTGTCAGCGGGTCCTGCGTCCCGGCATGAAGGTGAACACCGCGCCGCCCAGCAGGATCGCGGTGCCGGCCACCAGGCCCAGGGCCTTCAGGGCGCCGTGGTCGCTCGCGCCGGTCTCGGCGAGGCCGCCGGAGCCGCCGCTGCTGCCGCCGGTGCCGGTCGAGCCGCCGGAGATGGACGTGCCGCCGGACGCTCCACCCTGCTGCTGACTGGTGTCGAGGGTGAGCGAGACCTGGGTTTTGGTCGGGGTGCACGTCGTGGTCGTACCGAGCGCCTTGACCGTCAGCACGCCCGGTGACAGCGTCGAACTGCCGCTCGCGCCGGGCTTGTAGGTGCCGGTGAGATCGGGAATCTCGATCGGTTCACCGGACTTGATGGGGCTGGCGTTCATCGGCCCCTCGACATTCACGGTGCCCTTGTCGGCGCCGCCCAGCACCACCTCCATGGACGGCTTCACGGAGTTCGCCGGGATGTCGGCGGGGCTGTCCATCACCGACTTCTTGAACTGCACGGTGAGGGCGAAGTCCCCGCCGTTCTTCTTGGCGTTGATCTGCACCGGCGAGGTCGCGTTCTTGTCGCCGATCGGGGTCTTGCAGGCGTACGGGATCTGCACCTCCTTGCCGGTGAAGTCGGTCTGCCCACCGCTGCCGCCGGAGGACGTGGCCGTCGGGGTGGCCGAACCCGTGGGGCTGCCCGACCCGGTCGGGGTGCCGGTCGGGGTCGTGGTCGGCGTCTGGGTCGGTGTCGTGGTGGGCGTGCCGCCGCCCGTGCCCGTCACCTGGATC
This sequence comes from Streptomyces sp. MMG1121, assembly GCF_001280015.1. Lineage (GTDB taxonomy): Bacteria > Actinomycetota > Actinomycetes > Streptomycetales > Streptomycetaceae > Streptomyces. The sequence continues at coordinate 48,130 of NZ_LGDV01000192.1, read as the reverse complement.
GTGGCCGCCTTCTGGACGGTCTCCTTCGGCGTGCACTTGGTGTCGGTCGACATCGCGTTGACGGTGTACGCGTCCGGCGTCAGCGTCACCTCGCCGGCCGTCGTCAGCTTCAGGCTGCCCTTCATGTCGGACAGCACCATGTCGCCGCCCTTGGGGATCGCCGGGTTCGTGCGCGTCCCCTGCATGGCGATGTCGGCGCTCTGCACGCCGGCCGCCTTCAGCACCCCGGACGGCTGGACCGAGTTCGCGGGCAGGTCGATGATGTTCGGATTCTTGGACGCGGCCTGGACGAACTTCCACACGACGTCCACCGTGTCGCCGACCTTCGCGGTGGCGGGCGCGGTGATCTCGACCTTCGTGGTGCCGTCGACGGGGCTGATGCCCGCGGGCGGCACGCAGTGGGTGGCGTAGGCCACCTCGGCCGCCTGCGCGGGGGTGGCGGCGAGGCCCAGCAGGACGCCCGCACCGCTCAGCGCCAGCGCGGCGCCCGCGGCCGTACCTCTCCTTCGGATGCTCACGTGGGTCCCTTCGTGGTGGGAGTCGTTGGACTCGTCGGGCTGTCGGTGTGCGGTGCGGAGAGCCGGCCGGCCGGGCCGCCCGGGACGGAGTCCGGGGCGAACCACGGCAGGGTCGGGGTCGAGGGGGGCGGTTCGGGGGCGCGGGAGCGGGCCCGCGACAGCGGGAGCGGCAGCGCCGACGGCAGCGCGGGGCGGGGCAGGCGCCGGTGGCCGGTGCGGCGGGCGGCGCCCGGGCGGTGTGGGCGGACCCGGTCCACGACGGCCATGCCGATCCGGAACAGCGCGGCCGGGACCACCAGGCAGAGCAGGATCCAGAACAGGGTCACGCCCCAGGGCCGGCCCACGCCCCACGGCTGCTCGGCGAGCACCTTGCCCTCGTACTTCAGGGACACGGTGTAGTCCCCGTGCGCCCCGGCGGACAGCTCGACGGGCAATGTGACCTGCGCCTTCTTCCCGGGCGCCAGGGTGCCGTGCCATTGCTGGTCGTCCCACTGCGGGGCGAAGACGTCGTGCGCGGAGCCGACCTGGAACACCGGGTCCTTGACCGCGCTCGTGCCGGTGTTGCCGACGGTGAAGACCAGGCTGCGGCTCGGCGGCGCCCCGAACCAGGTGAGCAGGCCGCTCGAACCGGTCAGCCGGGTGTCGGACAGGATCGCCAGCAGGCCGCCGGACTGCTCGGCGGGCAGCGCGGCGACGGGGTGCCCGGCGACGTCCAGCACGGCGTCCGCCTCCGCCTGGGCGCCGGTGACGGTGGCCACGTGCACCACGCAGGGGCAGGGTACGGGCGGTTCGGCGACCGGGAGTTTCCGGCTGAAGGCGCCCTGGGCATCGGTGGTCACGGCCCGGCCGTCGGCGTTGGCACAGGAGTTGGTGCCGCCGATCACCCCCCGCGAGGGTGTGGCACGCCCGCAGACCAACAGCATCAGCAGTGTGCGCGACCGCCATCCGGTACCGCTGACAGTGACCGAGCCGCCGGTGCCGGCCTGGGTGGCGGACAACGTGACGACCGGCCCGTCCGCCGCGTCGGCGGGTACGGCGAGGGGCAACAGCAGCAGCGCGAACACCGCCGCGCACACGGACAACCGCAGAAGCTTCACTTTTCCGCTCACTTCACCGCCCCTTGCGTCAACTCGGCGTTGCGATGGAGGAGTTCGTCATCGGCGGGGCCTTGGGGGGCGCCGCGGGGCGGGGGGTCGGCCGGTGCCGTGCGGGTTCGGCGGCGGCGTGCCGCGAGCAGCGCGCCCGCGGCGGCCAGGGCCGCGCCGCCCGCCTCCGCCACGGTCGCCCACGGGACGAACCGGGCCGACGTGGTCTCCGTGTCGTGCGCTCCGCCCGGGGCCGTGACCGTCAGCCGTACGTCGACGGCGTCCAGTGCGGGCCGGTCGGGCCAGGGCTCGGTGAGCCGCACGCGCGTGCCGGGGCGCAGGTGGACCGGGAGGGTGCGCGGGGCGCGGTCCAGGACCCGGCCGAGCACACCGTCCGCGCGCACCGCGAGCCGCGGTACGAGGACGGTCGTACCCCGGTTGACCAGGTCGTACGTAATGCTGTGGGCGTGTACGGCGAGATGCTCGACGGTCAGCGCGGCGAGCGCCGGAGCGCCGGTCCTGAGCCGGATCGGCACGGTCGCCGTACGCCCCTTCGCGTCCCGTGCGACGACTGCGCCGGAGCGGACGCCGGGCGCGGTCCCGGCCGGCACGGTCACCGTGAAGGGCACCTCGGCGCGGGTGCGGGCGGGGACACGTACCCCCTGCTCGGCGAACACGGTCCGCAGACCGGTGCCGGACAGCCGTACGACGAGCGGCGCGCGCCCGGGGTTGACGACGGACAGCGTGTCCTGCAGGACCGTGCCGGGCGGGCCCTCGGCGTAGAAGGACGGGCGGCCGTCGCCCACCGGCGCGACGGACCAGCGCGCGTCCGGCGCGGCGGCGGCGCGGGGTGCCGCGCCCAGCACGGCGAACAGCAGGCACAGGGCCACGGGCAGCGCGCGGACCGGCAGCGGGGTGCGGGCCCGGGGCGGGCGCCGGCGGTGGGTCAGCGCGCGGACGGCGGACGGCATGGGCGGCTCCAGCGGTGGCCGGCGGTGGCCAACACGGTCGGCAGGCGGTCGGGCGGTCGTCGGCCCGGCGGGAGGGGCGGACGGACGGTGCGCGGGGCGCCGGCCGGGGTCAGCGGCGTACGGGGGCAGCGGCATACGGCTCGACCGCGGGCCGTCGGCCCAGGGCCGGTGACGTACGGCCGACCGCAGGGCATCGGCCAGGTCGGGGGCGTACGGCGTGGCCGCGGGCCCCCGGCCCGGGTCAGCGGCGTACGGACTGGCCGCGGCGGGTCAGCCACAGCGTGCCCGCCGCGCCGGCGAGGAACACCGTGGCACCGAGCGTGCCGAGCGCGACCGCCGAGTCGTCGGGGCCGGTCTGCGGAAGCTGTCCGGATGCGGAGGTGCCGCCCGAGGACGACGAGGAGGAGCCGCCCGAGGAGGAGCCGCCGGAGGACGAACCGCCGGCCGCCGTCACATCCAGGGTCAGCGCCGCCTGCGGGGAGTTGGTCGGCGTGCACGTCGTCGTCGTGCCGAGCGCCTTGATGGTGAGCGTGCCCGGCGTGAAGGTGACCTTGCCGGTCTTCGACGGCGTGTACGTGCCGGTCAAGTCGCTGATCTTGATGGGGGTGTTGGCGGGGATCGCGGCGGCGTTGGGCGGCCCGCTGACCGGCAGCGTGCCGCTGTCCGCGCCGCCGAGCCTGATCGTGGCACTCGGACTCATCGCCCCCTTGCCCAGCTCGACCGGGCTGGAGGAGACGCCCTTCTGCCACGACATGGTGATCTTGTAGCCGCCGCCGCTCTTGGCGCCCTTGATGTCGATGGGCGACACGGCGCTCTTGACGCCGATCGGCGTCTGGCAGCGGTAGTTGACATCGACGACGTCCGCGTGGGCCGCCGGCGCCGCCAGCAGCACCGCCGAGCCGGCCAGAGCCGCGGCGGACGCGAACGCGGCGGTTCGTTTCGGGTACGACACGATCGGTCCACCCCATTCCTGACGGTTCATCAGATTGGCCGTCAAGGTACGCCGGGGCGCGTGAGGAAGGAAGACACGGTGCGAGGAGGATCTGTGACGATGCGAACGCCCCACGAGCCACGGCGGGCCCACGGCCGGCGGACCGACCGCCGCGACCAGCTCCGCTCCCCGGCACCCGAGGTGCCGTGGACGCCGGACGGCCGCCCGGGCGAGCGCCGCGGACGGAGCGGCGCCCGGCGCGGCCCGGCTACGCCGGTGCGCCCAGTTCCGCCCACACCGTCTTGCCCGACCGGCCGGGAACGCGGACGACACCCCAGTCCAGGCACAGCCGCTGCACGATGAACATGCCGTGGCCGCCGGGGCGGCCGGCGCGGTGCGGGGTGCGCGGGGCCGGCTGGCCGGTGCCGCGGTCCGAGACCTCCAGCCGGATCACCTTGTCGTCGCAGGTGAGGACGAGTTCGTCGGGGCCCTCGGCGTGCAGACAGGCGTTGGTGACCAGTTCGGAGACGACGAGCAGCACGTCCTCGGCGGCGGCCCGCTGGTCGGCGGTGGCGGCGGGCAGCCAGCCCCACGCGTACAGCGCCTGCCGGGTGTAGTCACGGGCGAGCGGGACGACCCCGCTCGCCCCCTCCAGGGCGAGCCGACGGATCTGCCGTCCGCCGGTCTCCCGCATACCGTCGGAAGGTCCGGACGGCGCGGCCGCCCCCGCGGGTACGGCCGCGGACGGCGCCCCCTCCTCGGAGACCCCGGAAGCGCCGCTCGGCTCCGGGCCGCGGTCGCCCGGCGAGCAAGGCCGGGTGGTGCTCATCAGCGCTTCACCTCACCGATCCACCAGTTCACCAGTTCACCATTCAAAGGCCCGCACCGGCCGGCACCGACCGGTCCGTACGTGCCTACTCCTGCTTACTTCTGCCCATTCGCGCCTCCCCCTGCCCTCTCCTGCCCGGCCGATCCGGCGGAACACCCCCCGATTTCGACGTGCGGGACATGCGCGGGAGCGGGTGCCCCGACAGCGCGCCAGGGAGAGGGTCGCAAGGAGGGGGCGGGCGGGCGGGCTCAGTCGGCGCCGGGCGCCAGAGCCGCCGCCACGGAGTCGTGCACGGTGAAGACCGCCCCGGCTCCTGTGATCTCGAACACGCGGGCCACCACCGGCTGCATCCCGGCCAGATGGACCCCGCCACCGGCGGCCTCCGCCTTCAGCCGGGCACCGAGCAGGACGTTCAGGCCCGTGGAGTCGCAGAACTCCAGGCGCGTGCAGTCCACGACGAGGCGCGAGAAGCCCTTGGCCAGGAGGTGCTCGAGGGGCTCGCGCAGCAGATCGGCGGTGTGGTGATCGAGCTCACCCGCCGGCTGCACAACCGCGCTGGAGCCCTCTTCCCGCACCTCCACCAGAAGTCGGCCCGACTGTGCGCTGCCGACCATCCCGTGGTCCATGCCGTTCTCTCTCCCGAGGTCGTGGCTGCTGATGCCCTCGAACATTACGCCTTCCATGCACACTTCGACACCCGAACAACCTCACATAATCGGACATACCTGAACAGGACGCACTTGCGATCGGTTCGGGTATGCCGGTAGGGCTAGTAAGGACACACATTCCTATCCCTACACGCCGGCTTCGGAGGCGCCGCACACCGCAGTGCACGCATTGGCTTCGGCAGCCTTATGCCGAGAACGATGGAGGACACCATGTCACCCCGGCTCGACGCATCGCCTACCCACGACGCGACGTCGACACCCCCACCGGAACAGCTGGATCATCCCATCGAACCCCTCGACCCCTTCGAGGGACTCCCGGAGATCCCCCCGTACGACGAGATCGGCCCGGTCGACGCGCGGGCCCTGTCCAAGACCCTCTTCGAGCGCCTCACGACGCTGGAGGAAGGGACGCACGAGTACGCGTACGTCCGCAACACCCTCGTCGAGCTGAACCTCGCGCTCGTGAAGTTCTCCGCCTCCCGCTTCCGCTCCCGGAGCGAGCCGATGGAGGACATCATCCAGGTCGGCACGATCGGCCTGATCAAGGCGATCGACCGCTTCGAGCTCTCGCGCGGGGTCGAGTTCCCCACCTTCGCGATGCCGACGATCATCGGCGAGATCAAGCGGTTCTTCCGCGACACGTCGTGGTCCGTACGCGTACCGCGCAGGCTCCAGGAGCTGCGCCTGGACCTGGCCAAGGCCGGGGACGAGCTCGCCCAGCAGCTGGACCGCTCCCCCACGGTCGCGGAGCTGGCGGAGCGGCTCGGGCTGTCCGAGGACGAGGTCGTCGAGGGCATGGCCGCCTCGAACGCCTACACCGCCTCCTCGCTGGACGCCCAGCCGGAGGAGGACGAGACCGAGGGCGCGCTGGCGGACCGGATCGGGTACGAGGACCACGGGCTGGAGGGCATCGAGTACGTCGAGTCGCTCAAGCCGCTGATCGCGGAACTCCCGCCCCGGGACCGGAAGATCCTCTCCCTGCGGTTCGTGGCGAACATGACCCAGTCGGAGATCGGTGACGAACTCGGCATCTCCCAGATGCATGTGTCGCGGCTGCTGTCCCGCACGCTGGTGCGGCTGCGCAGGGGGCTGACGCTGGAGGAGTGACCCCCGGGTCCCGCCGTCCACGGCACCGGGAACGAGTGGCCCGGCCGCCGGCATCCGCCGGTACCGGGCCACTCGTCTCGGTCAACTGCCCCCAGGTTCCCAACCGTTATCCGGTTACCCGCGGAAACCTCTTTTCCCGCCCGCCCCCCTCCACCACTATGGGCTCCCCATACTGGCTGGTATGCCAGCCCGGGGCCGCAACGGCGCGGCCGCCCGGTGTCGCGAGGAGGCTGGACGATGGCTCAGCGGGAGGACGGGGCCGGGACGGGCGGAGCCTGGGCGGACGCGGCCAGGGCGGGTGCCGGCGGGACGGCCAGGGCCGGGGCGGGCCGAAGCACGGGCGACGGGGCTCTCGACGACGCCCCGGACACCCGCCTCACCGACCTCCTCCGCTCCCCCGTTTCCCCCGCCTCCTCCATCCCCACCGCTTCTCCCGCCTCCCCCGCCTCCGCGGCCTACCCCGCGTTGCGGGAGCTGCGCAGACGGCACCACCCGGCGGTCCTGGCCTACGCCCGGCTCTGTGCCGCGAGCGAGTCCGGCGCCCGCCGGCTGGCGGCCGAGACCTTCGCCACGGCGGCCCGTGAGACGGCCCGCGGTGCCGACCCGGCCGTCCCGCTGCGCCACCGCCTCCTGCTGCTGACCGCCAGGCTGGCGACGGCCTGGGCCCACGACGAGCGCTCCACGGGCGTCGACCCCGGCCTGCTGCTCGTCCTGCACGCGTCCGGCCTGCCCGACGGCCCCGCCCCGCCCCTCCTCCCGGCGTTCCGCTCACTGCCCACCCGTGACCAGGGCCTGATCTGGTACGGCGTACTGGAGCAGGAGCCGCAGCAGCGGACCGCCGCCTACCTCGGCCTGAGCCGCACGGACGTGGCGTACGGCATCCCGCAGGCCCTCAAGGCCCTGTCCCAGGCCTGTCTGCGCCATCGCCTGGCCGCGTCCGACGACCCGCGCTGTGCCGACTTCCGCCGGCTGATCGAGGAGGCGGTACGACCCGACGGTCCGCGCCACAGCGGCGATCTGGACGCCCATATGGCGCGCTGCCCGCACTGCACGGCCGCGTTCGAGGATCTGCGGGCTCTGCGGGACACACCCCGGCAGACCCTGGCGGAGGGCCTGCTGCCCTGGAGCGGCACGGCGTACCTGCGCGCCGAAGAGCCGCCGCCCGTCCCCGAACCCTCTGGCGTAGGGGCGAACTGGCCGCCGCGGCGCCGCGTCCTGCTGGCCTCGGCGGCCCTGGGCGTGGCCCTGACCCCGCTCCTGGTGTTCCTGCTCGTCCCGGACCGCAAAGGGGGCCAGGAGCCGACGGCTGCGACCCCGGCACCTCCTCCGGTGACGGTGACGGCAACGGTCCCGGTGACTCCGTCCCCCTCACTGTCCCCCGCACCGTCCCGCTCCACCGACTCCCCGCCCCCCGGCCGGACTTCACCCCACCCGACCGCACCGGTACCTGCGCCGACAGGTCACCCCTCGGCGCCCGGCCCCACGCCCGCACCCCCGGGTACGGCCTTCGCGCAGGTGGTGAACCTCGCCACGGGCCGCTGCCTGGACATCCGCGACGGCGATCCGGAGCAGGGCAACGACGTCGTCACAGCCCCCTGCTCGGGCGCCGCGACCCAGCGCTGGCGCGTGGACGGCCGCCTGGGTGTGGTCCGCTCGGCGGCCGACGACTCCCTCTGCCTGGACAGCCGCGGTGCGACCGACCGGGGCGTGGGCGTCTGGGGCTGCGACTCGGTCCACGGCGACCACGGGGACAACCTCCGCTTCACCGTCGCCCCCGACGGCACGATCCGCCCGTGCATCGCCACCGGCGCGGCGGTGACCCCGGCCGGCCGCTACGGGGTGTCCCTGGAGCCGCTGGACGGGAGCCGGGCGCAGCGGTGGCGGGCCGGGGCCGCCTGACCCGTCGGCGAAGGCCCTGCTCAGACCACCCGCACCCCCCGTCGCCACACCCCCCTGACCAGGGGTACGCCCGGGCGGTAGGCGAGGTGGACGTGGCTGGGGGCGTCCAGGAGCGTCAGGTCGGCCCGGGCGCCCGGGGTGAGACGGCCGATGTCGGTGCGGCGCAGGGCCGCCGCACCGCCCGCCGTGGCCGACCAGACCGCTTCGTCCGGGGTCATCCGCATGTCGCGGACGGCGAGTGCGATGCAGAAGGGGACGGAGGAGGTGAAGGACGAGCCGGGGTTGCAGTCGGTGGACAGGGCGACCGTCGCGCCCGCGTCCAGGAGGCGGCGGGCGTCTGGCCATTGCGCGCGCGTGGAGAACTCCGCGCCCGGCAGCAGGGTGGCGACCGTGTCGCTGTTGGCCAGGGCGTCGACGTCGGCGTCCGTGAGGTGGGTGCAGTGGTCGGCGCTGGCCGCGTCCAGTTCCACGGCGAGCTGGACGCCGGGACCGTAGGAGAGCTGGTTGGCGTGGATGCGGGGGTGCAGGCCCTTCGCCTTGCCCGCGGTGAGGATCGCGCGGGCCTGGTCGCCGTCGAAGGCGCCCTTCTCACAGAACACGTCGACCCAGCGGGCGTGCGGCGCGCAGGCGTCCAGCATCTCGCCGGTGACCAGGGCGACATAGGCCGCCGGATCGTCGGCGTAGTCCGGGGAGACGATGTGCGCGCCGAGGTACGTCACCTCGTCGGTGTGCTGGGCCGCGAGGCGCAGCGCGCGGGACTCGTCCTCGACCGTGAGGCCGTAGCCCGACTTCGTCTCGAAGGTGGTGGTGCCCTGGCGCAGCGCCTCCGCCAGGTAGTGGGTCAGGTTCGCCTCCAGTTCCGCGTCGCTCGCGGCGCGGGTGGCCGCGACCGTGGTGCGGATGCCGCCCGCCGTGTAGGAGCGGCCGGACATGCGGGCGTTGAACTCCTGGGTGCGGTCGCCGGCGAAGACCAGGTGCGAGTGCGAGTCCACGAAGCCCGGCAGCACCGCCCGGCCGCCCGCGTCGACCCGGTTGTCAGTGGCGGGTGCTTTGCTGGATTCACCGGTCCACGTGATGCGGTCGCCGTCGATGACGACGGCCGCGTCCCGGATCAGGCCCAGGGGGGAACCGTCACCTAGGGAGGGGTCGTTGGTGACCAGCGTGCTGATGTTGGTGATGACGGTGCTGCTGCTCATGGTCTCGTCCTTGTGGGGGGCGATGGGATTCAGCCGCGGAGGGCTCCGACAGCGGCCGACAGCGCCTGCGGCACGTCCGGTACGAGGGTGTGCGCCCCGTCGCGTACGACGTGCCGACCGCCCACGACGGTGTGCCGTACGTCGGCCGCGCCCGCCGCGAATACGGCCGTCTCGGCGCCCAGCCTGGGCAGCGGTCCCGCTGTCCTGACCGAGTCGAGGGCGATCGTCGTGAAGTCGGCGAGGGCGCCCGCCTCCAGCGTGCCGGCCTCGTCCCAGCCCAGGGCGGCGTGGCCGTCGACGGTGGCGGCCCGCAGCAGGGAGTTCGCGGTCCAGTGGCCCCGGGTCCGGGTGCGCAGCCGCTCGTTCAGCTCCATCGCGCGCGCCTCTTCGAGCAGGTCGATGACGGCGTGGCTGTCGGAGCCGAGACAGAGCGGGGACCCGGCCCGCTGGAGGGCGACGGCCGGTCCGATGCCGTCGGCCAGGTCCCGCTCGGTCGTCGGGCACATGCAGGTGCCGGTGCCCGAGCCGCCGAGCAGGGCGATGTCCTCGTCCGTGAGGTGGGTGTTGTGCACACCGGTGGTGCGCGGCCCGAGGACCCCGTGGTCGGCGAGCAGCCGGGTGGGCGTGCATCCGTGGGCGGCCAGGCAGGCGTCGTTCTCGGCGGTCTGCTCCGACAGGTGCACATGCAGCGGGGCCCGCCGCTCCCCGGCCCACCCCGCCACGGTCGCCAACTGGTCGGCGGGCACGGCCCGTACGGAGTGGATGGCCGCCCCGATCCGCGCGTGATCCCGTTCCTTGAGAACTGCACAGCGTTCCGCCCAGGCCTCGGCGCTGCCGTCGGAGAAGCGGAGCTGATGGGCGTCGGGGGCCTTGCCACTGTGCTTGTTCGAGATGGCGGAGGACAGGTAGCAGGTGTCGAGGAGGGTGATCCGGATGCCGGCCTCGGCGGCGGCCGCGATCAGCGCCTCGCCCATGGCGTTGGGGTCGGCGTAGGGGGTGCCGCCGGGCGCGTGGTGCACGTAGTGGAACTCGCCGACGGCCGTGATGCCGGCCAGGGCCATCTCCGCGTACACCGCGCGGGCCAGCGCGTGGTAGGTCTCCGGGGTCAGCCGGTCGGCGACGGAGTACATCACCTCGCGCCAGGTCCAGAAGGTGCCGCTGCCGACCTGGACGGTGCCGCGCAGCGCCCGGTGGAAGGCGTGCGAGTGGCTGTTCGCCAGCCCCGGGAGCGTGAGCCCGCGCAGCACCTCGGCGCCGGGCGGCGGGGTGGGGACGCCGGTGCGGACGGCACCGATCCGCCCGCCGTCCACGTCCAGGGCCACGCCCGGCTCGACGGTGGTGTCGAGCCAGGCGTGTTCCAACCAGTAGGTCCGCTTGGTCACCTGCAGGCCAGCCCTTCCAGTACGTCGGCGAGCGCGCGCACCCCGGCCACGCAGTCGTCCTCGGCGGCGAACTCGGCCGGGGAGTGCGAGACACCGGTGGGGTTGCGCACGAACAGCATGGCGGTCGGGATGCTCCCGGAGAGGATCCCGGCGTCGTGTCCGGCACCGGTACCGAGGACGGGCACCGTCAGGCCGGTCTCCTTGCCCAGGATGCGGCCGAGTTCGTCGCGCAGGGCGTGATCGAACTCCACGACCGGCGTGAAGGACTCCCGGACGACGTCCAGGTCGATGCCGTGGGCGTCGGCGTACTCCCGGGCCGCCTTCTCGATCCCGCCGACCACCGTGTCCAGGGTGTCCTGGTCGGCGGCGCGGGAGTCGAGCCAGCCCCGTACGAGGGAGGGGATGGCGTTGACCCCGTTCGGCTCCACCGCGATCTTGCCGAAGGTGGCGACGGCACCCGCGAGCCGGGCCTCGCGGCGGGCGGCGAGCACGGTCTCGGCGTAGGACAGCATCGGGTCGCGCCGGTCCGCCAGCCGGGTGGTGCCGGCGTGGTTGGCCTCGCCCCGGAAGTCGAACCGCCAGCGCCCGTGCGGCCAGATCGCGCTGGCGATGCCGACCCGGTCGCCGGACAGGTCCAGCGCCCGGCCCTGCTCGACGTGCAGCTCGACGAAGGCACCGATCCGGGCCAGCCGCTCGGGGTCGGCCCCGATGGCCTCGGGGTCGTACCCGGCGGCCTCCATGGCGCGCGGGAGGCCGACCCCGTCCCCGTCGGTCAGCCGATGGGCCTGCTCGACGGTGAGCTGCCCGGCGGTCAGCCGGGAGCCGACACAGGCGAGCCCGAAGCGGGCGCCCTCCTCGTCACCGAAGTTGACGATGGCGAGGGGCCTGGTGAACCGCACCTGCCTGGCGCGCAGTTCATCGAGGGCGGCGAACGAGGACACGACGCCGAGGGGCCCGTCGAAGGCCCCGCCGTCCGGCACGGAGTCGAGGTGCGAGCCGGTGACGACCGCGTCCCCGGCGGCCGGATCCCCGAGCCAGGCCCACTGGTTGCCGTTCCGGTCGACCTCGTGGGCCAGACCGCGCGCCTCGGCCTGCTGCCGGAACCAGGCGCGGCAGTCGGCGTCGGCCCCGGTCCAGGCGAAGCGGCGGTAGCCGCCGGAGTCGGGGTGCCGCCCGATCGGGAGCAGCTCGCGCCACATCTCCTGGAAGGAAGCACCACGTACCGGCTGCACAGGCTGCGGGCGGTCGTTCCGCAGGGCGAGGGGGGTCCCCCCGGTCGAGCGGGGCCCGGACCGGGAGCGGGTGGGCACGGCCGGAACCGCACCCGGCGACGAGACCCCGGTCCCCACCGGAGAGTTGCCGGGCCCGCCTGCGTCCTGGGTCACGCCTCGCCACCCTCGCGCATCGGCACCCGAACCCCCCGCTCCTCGGCGACGGACTCCGCGATGTCGTACCCGGCGTCCACATGGCGGATGACGCCCATACCGGGGTCGTTGGTGAGAACGCGCCGGATCTTCTCGCCACCGAGCTTCGTGCCGTCGGCCACCGTCACCTGCCCGGCGTGGATGGACCGCCCCATGCCCACACCGCCTCCGTGGTGGATGGACACCCAGGACGCACCCGAGGCCACGTTCACCATGGCGTTGAGCAGCGGCCAGTCGGCGATCGCGTCGGACCCGTCGAGCATGGCCTCGGTCTCGCGGTACGGCGAGGCCACCGACCCGCAGTCGAGGTGGTCGCGCCCGATGGCCAGCGGTGCCGCCAGCTCCCCGCTCGCCACCATGTCGTTGAAGCGCTCGCCGGCCTTGTCGCGCTCGCCGTAGCCGAGCCAGCAGATGCGCGCGGGCAGGCCCTGGAAGTGGACGCGCTCGCCTGCCATCTTCATCCAGCGGGCCAGGGACTCGTTCTCGGGGAACAGCTCCAGGATGGCCTTGTCGGTCTTGGCGATGTCGGCGGGGTCGCCGGACAGGGCCGCCCAGCGGAAGGGGCCCTTGCCCTCGCAGAAGAGCGGCCGGATGTACGCGGGGACGAAGCCGGGGAAGGCGAACGCCCGCTTATAGCCCGCCAGTTGGGCCTCGCCACGGATGGAGTTGCCGTAGTCGAAGACCTCGGCACCGGCGTCCATGAAGCCGACCATGGCCTCGACGTGCTTCGCCATGGACTCACGCGCACGCGTGGTGAAGCCGGCCGGGTCCTTGGCGGCGGCGTCGGCCATGTCCTCGAAGGCCACACCCACCGGCAGGTAGGACAGCGGGTCGTGCGCGGAGGTCTGGTCGGTGACGATGTCGATGGGGGCGTTCATCGCGAGCAGCTGCGGGACCAGCTCGGCCGCGTTGCCGAGGACGCCGATGGACAGCGGGCGGCGGGCGTCACGGGCCTCGGTGGCCAGCTGGAGCGCGTGGTCGAGGGAGTCGGCCTTGACGTCCAGGTACCGGTGCTCGATACGGCGCTCGATGGCGCGCGGGTCGCAGTCGATACAGATCGCGACGCCGTCGTTCATGGTCACGGCGAGGGGCTGGGCGCCGCCCATGCCGCCGAGACCGGCCGTGAGGGTGATCGTCCCGGCGAGGGTGCCGTCGAACTTCTTCGCGGCGACGGCGGCGAAGGTCTCGTAGGTGCCCTGGAGGATGCCCTGGGTACCGATGTAGATCCAGGAGCCGGCGGTCATCTGGCCGTACATGGTCAGACCGAGGGCCTCCAGGCGGCGGAACTCCTCCCAGTTGGCCCAGTCGCCGACCAGGTTGGAGTTGGCGATGAGGACGCGCGGGGCCCACTCGTGGGTCTGCATCACGCCGACCGGACGGCCGGACTGGACCAGCATGGTCTCGTCCTGCTTGAGGGTCCTGAGCGTGCGGACCATCGCGTCGAAGGAGCGCCAGTCACGGGCGGCCTTGCCGGTGCCGCCGTAGACGACGAGCTTGTCGGGGTGCTCGGCGACCTCGGGGTCGAGGTTGTTCTGGAGCATGCGCAGGGCGGCTTCCTGCTGCCATCCCAGGGTGCTCAGTTCCGTGCCGCGCGGTGCTCGTACGGGGCGGGGTCCCGACATCGTCTGCCTCCTCCTGTTACTGCGTCTATTCACATCCTGTCCGTCTGAATAGAACTAGTCAATACATCGGGGTGACCCCGTTGGCGCGCCGACGGTGTTTGGCTGGGTACACCTGAGTGCGGACACGAGGGGAGACGCTGTGCAGCGGGACGTCGAGAGCCGGGCGGCCGACGAGGAATCCGAGGCGCGGGAGCGCGTCGCCCGACGGGACGCGGCGGTACGCGCCGCCGTGGAGCAGGGGCTGCTCGGTCCGGACGCGGCCGTGGCGGGCCTGCTGGACGTGACCGGGATCCGGCGGTCGGCGGCGGCCCTGCGGGCGGCGTTCGACGCGGCCCTCGCGCCCGGCACACCGGTGCTGCACGCCTTCGCGGTGAAGGCCACCCCGCTGGTGCCGGTACTGCGGCTGCTGCACGAGGCGGGCCTCGGCGCGGAGGTCGCGAGCCCGGGCGAGCTGGCACTGGCGCGGGCGGCAGGGGTGCCGGCGTCCCGCACGGTACTGGACGCGCCCGCGAAGACCCCGGCCGAGCTGCGCGAGGCGCTGGCGCTGGGCATCGCCGTGAACGCCGACAACCCGCAGGAGCTGGACCGGCTCGACGCCCTGGTCCGGCAGGCGCCCACCCGCTCCCCGCTGGGCCTCAGGGTCAATCCGCAGCACGGCGGCGGCTCGATCCGGGCCACCTCCACGGCCACGGCGACCTCGAAGTTCGGGGTGGGCCTGCGCGACGAGGGGGCGCGCGAGTGGGTCGTCGGGGCGTTCCTGGAGCGGCCGTGGCTGACCCGGCTGCACGCGCACACCGGCTCGCAGGGCATCCCGCTGCCGCTGCTCGCGCGGGGTGCGGCCGAGACGTACGCGCTCGCGGAGGAGATCAACGCGCGGGCCGGGCGGCGGCAGATCGACACGCTCGACATCGGCGGCGGGCTGTCGGTGGACTTCGCCTCGGAGGTGACGGCGCCGACGTACGCGCAGTACGCGCGCGTGCTGGCCGATCAGGTGCCGGGGCTGTTCGCCGGGCGGTACGGGCTGGTGACCGAGTTCGGGCGGTCCCTCATGGCCCGGCACGGGACGGTGGTGGCGCGGGTGGAGTACGCCAAGAGCACCGGCGGGCGGCGGATCGCGGTGACACACGCGGGCGTGCAGGTGGCGACGCGGACGGTGTACGCGCCCGAGGCGTGGCCGCTGCGGATCGCCGCGTACGACGCCGAGGGGCACCCCAAGGCGGGACCGGAGGTGGTGCAGGACGTGGCCGGGCCCGCCTGTTTCTCGGGCGACCTGCTCGCCGAGGGGCGCGCGCTGCCGGAGCTGGAGCAGGGCGACCACGTGGCGGCACTGGACACGGGCGCGTACTACGTCACCGCCCACTACGCCTACAACTCCCTTGTGCGGCCCGGCATTTACGGCTTCACGCCGGACATGGGCGGCTCGGGGGGCGTCACCTTCGCGGCCGTACGGGAGCCGCAGACCGTCGCCGAGGTGGTGGCCGAGTCCGGCGGGGCGCACGCGGACGCACTCACCACTCTCCGGGCTCCCGGGAGCCGTTGACGCCTCCCCCGCGAGTGGATCAACTCTCCTGTCACAGAGGTCAGTTGACCCACGCTAGTACGCCGGACGCATGTTCCACCGGAAAATGCCAAAGGCCTCACCCCTCGCGCATACGTTGCGTAGTGTCGACGTCACTCAGCCGGAGTCCCAGGCGGGAGGGGAGCCACGGTGCCCGGAATCGACGAGTGCTTGCTGGAAGCGATGCGGTTGCCCGGTGCGCGGGGCGCCGCACTGGTGGACTGGACGAGCGGACTGGCGCTCGGCACGGTCGGGGAGGCGCCCGGCGGCGACCATGAGACGACCGCCGCCGAGGCCGCCGAGCTGGCCCGGATGACCGCCGAGCACGGCGCGTTCGCGGCCCACGGGGACGACGGACGGCCACCCGTCGAGGACGTGATCGTCAGCAATCGCGACAGCTACCACCTGCTGCGGTTCGTGGACACGTCCTTCGACAGCAGCGTCTTCCTGCATCTGTGGCTCGGCCGCGAGGACGGCAATCTCGCACTCGCCCGCATCCGGCTCGGCGAGATGGCCGCCCGGCTGGTGCTGGGATGACCGTGACGCACATACCTCCGCTGCCGGTGCGGGACAGGGCGGCCGGCCGGGCCCTGTCGCCGATGCTGACCCGGCTCGCCGAGGAGCGGGCCACCGGCGTCCTGGTCCGCGAGCACGGCACCCTGTACCTCGCCGAGGGCCGCGTGGTGCACGCCGAGAGCCTTCACTCCCCGGGCCTCGACGTGCTCCTCACGGCCCACGGCACCCTCGCGGCCGAGGCCTGGCAGCGGGCCGCCGCACGGACCGCCGAGCCATGGCGGACCGCCGAACTCCTGCTGTCCGAAGGCGAGTTACCGGCCGGCGCGCTCGAACTGTGCCGACTGGACACGCTGTACGACGCCGGGTACTTCGCGCTGGCCCCGAGCAGCACCCCGGGCCGCTTCCGCTACGACGGCGGCCCCCGGCTCGGCCCGCTGCCCTCGGTCCCGGTCGTCGCGCTGGAACGCGAGACGCTGCGCCGCCGGCTGCTGCTGCACCGGCTGTGGCCCGACCCGGCCACCGACAGCGCCCCGCTGATCCGCGCGGACCCGGCGGCGCCCGCGCCGCCCACGCCCCGGCAGCGGGCGGTCCTGGACCACGTGGACGGCGTCCGCACGGCCGCCGGGATCGCCCGGAACCTGGGCCGGCAGGCCTTCCACACGCTGGTCGACGTGCGCCGGCTCGCGGCGGCCGGCCTCGTCGCACCGCTGGTCCCCGCGGTCCCGGACCCCGCCCCGCCGCCCCCACCCGCGGTCACCGACCCCGACATCGCGCTGCTGAAGAGGCTCAGGGATGCGCTGGAGGCGCTGTGAACGGCACCGCCCCGCCGAACGCCGCCCTGCCGAGAGGAGAGAGCTGATGGTGTCCGAGGAGGACCTCCGGGCCGTCCTGGAGGAGCTGCGCCGGCTGCGGACCCGGGTGCCGCAGCTCACCGGCGCCCTGGCGGCCGGCGTCGACGGGCTCGCCGTCGCCCACGACACCCCCGGGGTCGACCCGGAGGGACTGGCTGCGCTGACCGCGGCCGCGCTGGGCGTCGCCGTACGGGTGAGTGACGCCACCGGGCACGGCGGCTTCCGCGAACTGCTGGTGCGTGGCGAGGGCGGCTACGTCGCCACCTACGCGGCCGGCCGCACCGCCGTACTGACCCTGCTCGCCGAAGGCCGGGTCAACGTCGGCCGGCTGCATCTGGAGGGCCGCCGGGCCGGCGCCCGGATCGGAGAGCTGCTCGACGCCGCCGACACCGCCGCCCGGACCGCCGCGGCGCCGCGCCAGGCCACCCCCACCACACCCGCACGGACCCGTACGACCCGCGCCACGGCCGCCGAGGCGCGCACCGCAACCGACAGCTGAGCCCGCACCGAAAGGACCCACCATGGCCAACACCGAGACCGCGCTGAAGGAAGCCCTCACCTCGATCGAGGGCGCTACCGGCGTCGCGCTCGTCGACTACACCAGCGGCATGGCGCTGGGCACGATGGGCGGCAGCAAGACCTTCGACCTGAACGTGGCCGCCGCCGGCAACACCGACGTCATCCGCGCCAAGATGCGCACGATGGAACACCTGGGCCTCAAGGCCGAGATCGAGGACATCCTGATCACGCTGTCGGACCAGTACCACCTGATCCGCCTGCTCAAGGGCCGTGGCGGCAACGGCCTGTTCCTCTACCTGGTCCTCGACGCGGGCCGGTCCAACCTGGCGATGGCCCGGCACCAGCTCAAGCGGATCGAGGAGGACCTGGAGGTGTGACCGGGGGGGTCAGGCGAGTGCCGCGGTGCGGCGGCAGGCCCCGCCCGGGGCCGCGTCGCCGGCCGCGATGCCCGTACTGCGCAGGCCCTTGACGGCCTTGCCCACCGGGCTCCCGCCCCGCCGGCCGAGCCAGTCGACGCGCACCCACAGCAGCGTTTGCCCGTCCCGCTCGCGCCGGCCGATCCAGGCGGCCTTCAGCCGCAGCCCGGTGCCGAGCCCGGCCAGCAGCATGCCGCCCGCCGCCGGGACGGCGAAGGCGGAGCCGAGGGCCGCCGCGCAGGCCGGCAGGAGCCACCAGCGGTGGCCCCGGCGCCAGGTGCGCACGGTCACCGCCCGGTCCTGGAGCACGTCGTACTTGCCCGCGCGGGCCGCCCCACGGGCGAGGGCGACGTACCGGCCGCGCCGCACCAGCGGTACGACGGCCGCGGCCACGAGGAACAGCGCGGCCCCGGCCAGCACCCCGATCCGGCGTCCGGTCACCCCGGGCGGCAGCACCCCGACCCCGGCCGCGAACACCCCGGACCACCACAGGGGTGCGGCCCCGGCCCGTACGACGACGGCCACCCGGGCCAGTCCATGTCCTCCGCGCGCCACGATCCGCCTCCTCGTCGTCCCGGCACAGCTGACGGCCCGGGACGGTAGCGAGCGAACGTGAGACGAGTCTGAGAACGCCCGCGTCACTCCACGAAGAGCCCCCGTGCCGCCGCCTTCGCGTCGAACTCCTCCAGCCGGGCCTGGGCGTCGGGGAGGTCGTCGCAGACCGCCTCCAGCAGGACCCGGCCGAGCAGCATCGGGGCGCACGCGGTGTCGAAGGCGAGGCCGGTGCCGACGGCGGCGGGCAGCAGCAGATCGGAGTACTTCGCGACCGGGGCGAACGCGGAGTCGGCGACCGTGACGGTGGTCAGCCCCACGTCCTTGGCGTAGGCGAGGGTGTCCACGACCTCGCGCGGATGCCGGGGCAGCGCGAAGCACAGCAGCGCGGAGGCGCCCGCGCGGACGGCCGCGTCGATGCGGTCCTGGATCATGGTGCCGCCCTCGTTGAGCAGCCGGACGTCCGGGTGCACCTTGGCGGCGAAGTAGGCGAAGCCGTAGGCCTGCGAGGCGGCGGCGCGCAGCCCGAGCACCGGCAGCGGCCGGGACGCGGCGAGGATCCGGCCGGCCTTCTGCACCGGGCGCGGGTCGGCGAGCAGTTCGGCGAGGTGCCTGAGGTTCTCGATCTCGGCCTCGACGGCCTGCTGGTACTCGTTGAACGCGCCCGCCTCGGCGGCCGGTTCGGCGGGGACGACCTCGCGCAGATGCCTGCGCAGCGCCGGATAGCCGTCGAAGCCGAGGGCGACGGCGAACCGGGTCACGGACGGCTGGCTGACCCCGGCCAGCTCGGCCAGTTCCACGCTGGACAGGAAGGGCACGTCGGCGGCGCGCCGGACCATGCTGTGCGCGATCCGGCGCTGGGTCGGCGTGAGCCGGTGGCCCTCGAACAACACCTGCAGCCGGTTCGCGGGACTGTCCGAAACGCCGGGCGTCCCCCCCGTGCCGCTGTCCACGCTCATGACGCGCTCCCCCTCCAGATGTCCGTGAACCGGTCGAGCAGTGCGGCCGCCGCCGTCACGTCGTCCGTGAGCGGCCGGTCGGCCGGGTCGGCGTCGAGGACCGGCTCGGCGAGCGCGAACGCCCGGCCGGCCGGCAGCCCCGGGTCGGGCCGCAGGTCGCGCTGGCGCAGCGCGCGGACGGCGGCGACGAGTTCGCAGCCGACCACCAGACGATACGCATCGCACGCGCGCAGGGTCTGCCGCGCGGCGAGCGAGGCGAAGCTCGCCTGTTCCTCGACGCCCCGGGAGAGTACAGCGTGGCCCAGCGAGGCCGGCGCGGAGAAGGCACGCAGATCGCCGAGGGCGGCGCCGGCCGCGTACTCCAGGATCATCACGCCGGAGGAGGCCGGCTCGTGGTCGGCGAGGAAGGGGCGCAGCCGGGTGTAGGCGGGCTCGTTGAGCGTGGACAGCCGGGACGTCGACAGCCGGGCCACCTGGGTCACCGCGAGCCTGAAGTGATCGAGG
Organism: Streptomyces sp. MMG1121; assembly: GCF_001280015.1. Lineage (GTDB taxonomy): Bacteria > Actinomycetota > Actinomycetes > Streptomycetales > Streptomycetaceae > Streptomyces. Next base: position 28,623 of record NZ_LGDV01000192.1, on the reverse strand, counting down.
GCAAGGGCGAGTTGGGCCTGGTAGAAGCCGCCGTGGTGGTAGGCGGCGAGGTCCTCGGGAGCGATGAGCGGGTTCTCTGCGGCCGCGTTGATCTCGACGGCCAGGACCTGTTCCAGGGCGTCGGCCGCGTCGTGCGCCGGGCCGTGTATCTGGGGCAGGCAGCGGAAACCGTAGGGGTCCTGGATCCGGCCGAGCGGCGGGGTCGGCCGGTCGGCGGCGCCGATCAGCTCGCGCATCCGGCGGGCCGTCTCGGTGCTGCCCCGGTGCGGGCGGGCGGCGTGCACGGGGGCGGCGTAGGCCTCGTGGGAGCCGTCGACGGCGAGCAGGGACAGGGCCGCGACGACCTGGGTGGCGCCGATGAGCCCGCGCAGTTCGTGCAGGGCGAGCGCGGACTGGCCGAGGGTGAGGGCGTTGCTGCTGATCAAGGCGAGGGCGTCGTTGTTGTCCAGGGGCTGCGGCTCGGGGGCGCCCGCACCCCGCCACGGGTGCTCGCCGGCGAGCGCGAGCCCGATCTGGGCGAGGGCCGCTATGTCGCCGGTGCCGACGGAGCCGAACTCGTTGACGACCGGATACGCGCCGCTCTGAAGCGCCTCGCACAGGGCGGTGACCACGCTGGGCCTGAGCCCGGCGCCGCCGGCCAGCAGCTGGTTGGCGCGGACGGCGAGCGTGGCGCGCACCTGCCGGGCGGGGAGTTCCGCGCCGATGGCGCCGGCGTGGCTGCGCAGCAGGCGCAGACCGTGTCCGGTGGCGGCGTCGGTGGGCACGTCCTCGTTCCGGTTGGCGCCCACACCGGTGGAGCGGCCGTAGACGCGTCCGGTGGCGGCGATCTGCCGGGCGGCGTTCCAGGACTCCTCCGTCCGCCGCAGCGCCCGGTCCGCGGGGACCGGCCGTGCGGTCCCGTCGGCGAGGCGCACCACGTCCTCGACGCCGAGTCCGGACCCGTCCAGGACCACGGTCGCGGAGCGCGTGGACCGTACGGACTCCGGTGCGTCCACGATACGAGACGACATCACGTCCAAACTCCCCTCAATCCGGACATTCGATCTTGCCCTGCGGACATCGGTTACCTCGGATTAACACCGAAGCATTGACAACCTATTCAGACACCAAGAACTCTGCATGACGTTATACAGCCGGGCAAGGGACATCTCATGATCCAGTTCGACGCGGTGAACAAGCGCTTCCCCAACGGCACGACAGCAGTCCACGATCTCGACCTGGAGATGCCGGAGGGCGGCCTCACCGTCCTGGTCGGGTCTTCCGGTTGCGGCAAGACCACCACCCTGCGGATGATCAACCGGATGATCGAGCCGACCTCGGGCACCATCCGCGTCGGCGGCAAGGACGTCACGCGGCAGGACGCAGCCGAGCTGCGCCGCTCCATCGGCTACGTCATCCAGCAAGCCGGACTCTTCCCGCACCGCACGGTCCTCGACAACATCGCCACCGTCCCGCTGCTGCTCGGCTGGAACCGCAGGAAGGCCCGGGCCCGCGCCGCCGAACTGCTGGAGACGGTCGGCCTCGCCGCCGACGCCGGCAGGCGCTACCCGCACCAGCTCTCCGGCGGCCAGCAGCAGCGCGTCGGCGTGGCCCGCGCGCTCGCCGCCGACCCGCCGGTGCTGCTCATGGACGAGCCGTTCGGCGCGGTCGACCCCGTCGTGCGCACCCAGTTGCAGGACGAACTGCTGCGCCTCCAGCAGGAGTTGAGCAAGACCATCGTCTTCGTCACGCACGACATCGACGAGGCGGTGCGGCTCGGCGACCGCATCGCGGTGTTCCGTACCGGCGGCCATCTCGTCCAGTGCGCCCCGCCCGCCGAACTCCTCGCCCGCCCCGCCGACGACTTCGTGGCCGGCTTCCTCGGCGCCGAGCGCGGACTGAAGCTGCTGTCGCTGAAGACCCTCGCCGACGTCCCCCGGGGCCCGGCACCGGAGGGCGGCACCTGGACCCTCGTCCTCGACTCCGCGAACAGGCCCCTGCACTGGGCCTCGAAGGACGCCGAGATCCCCGTACGACCACTGACGGACGGCGACTCCCTCCTCTCCGCCCTCAACGAGTCGGTCGCCTCCCCCACCGGCCTGATCGCCCGCGTCGACGCCGACGGCGTCCTCACCGGCGTCTCCTCCCGGGACGACATCCACGAGCACGCCGGCCGTGCCCACGCCGAAGTGCGGGTGGCGGCATGACGATCGACTGGTCCTGGATATCCGCCCACACCGACGACCTCACCTCACTCACCCTCTCCCACCTGCAGGCCGCCCTGACCGCCGTCCTCCTCGGGCTGCTGATCTCGCTGCCGCTCGCAGTGATCGCCCACCGGATCCGCCCCCTGCGCGGCTTCCTGCTGGGCCTGTCCAACGTCCTGTTCACGATCCCGTCGATCGCGATCTTCGTGCTCCTGCTCCCGGTCAGCGGCCTGACCCGGACCACCACCGTGACCGGCCTGACGGTCTACACCCTGGTCGTCCTGCTGCGGAACACCGTCGAGGGCCTCGACTCGGTCCCCGTGAAGGTGAAGGAGGCCGCGAAGGCGATGGGCACGCGCCCGCTGCGCACGCTCCTCACCGTCGAGTTCCCGCTCGCGCTCCCGGTGATCATGGCGGGCGTCCGCATCGCCACGGTGATGTCGATCTCCCTCGTCTCCGTCGCGACCTACATCGGCGACGGCGGCCTGGGCCAGCTCTTCACCGACGGCTTCCAGCGCGACTTCCCGACTCCGGTGATCGCCGGAGTGGTCCTCACCCTGCTCCTCGCGGTCGTCGCGGACGCGGCCCTGGTCGCCGTCCAGTACGCCCTCACCCCCTGGACCAGGAGGCGAGCCTGAGATGTACGAACTGCTCAAGAACCTCGGCAGCTGGCTGACCAGCGGCGCCCAGTGGGCCGGGCCCGACGGCATCGCCCACCGTCTCGCCGAGCACCTGCAGTACTCCCTGCTGGCCACGCTCATCGCGGCCGCCATCGGACTGCCGCTCGGCCTGCTCATCGGACACACCGGCAAGGGCGCGTTCCTCGCGATCAACCTCGCCTCCTTCGGTCGCGCCCTGCCCACCGTCGGCCTGGTCGTGCTGGTCTTCCTGGCCGGCGGCTTGTCGATGCTGCCGGTGTACGTCGCGCTGGTCGCCCTCGCGGTGCCGGCGATCGTCACCAACACCTACGCCGGCATGACGGCCGTCGACCCGGACGTCAAGGACGCGGCGCGCGGCCAGGGCATGCGCGGCCACCAGGTACTGCTCCAGGTGGAACTGCCGCTCGCCCTCCCGCTGATCATGACCGGCCTGCGGCTGGCCCTGATCCAGGTGGTCGCCACGGCCACGATCGCCGCGTACGTCTCCTTCGGCGGCCTCGGCCGCTACGTCTTCGACGGCCTCGCCCAACGCGACCTCGTCCAGGTGCTCGGCGGCGCGGTGCTGGTCGCCCTGGTCGCCATCGTCCTGGACGTGGCCCTCGCCTCCCTCCAGCGCTTCCTGTTCCGCCACCGCACCGCCTAGGAAACCCGAGGACCCCCGCAATGAACCGACGTACTGTCCTCGGCGGCCTGTTCGCGGTCGCCTCCGTCCCCGCCCTGACCGCCTGCGGAGGCGGCATCACCTCGCTCAACAGCCAGGGCTCCACCAGCGGCGGCGGCTCCAGCAAGGGCGGAGTCACCATCGGCACCGCCAACTTCACCGAGAACCAGGTGCTCGGCTACCTCTACGCGGCCGCCCTGAAGGGCGCCGGCGTGAAGGTGACCGTCCGCCCCAACCTCGGCACCCGCGAGATCGTCATCCCGGCCCTCAGGGGCGGCGACATCGACCTCCTGCCCGAGTACCAGGGCGCCCTGCTCAACTACCTCGACCCCAAGGCCACGCCCACCGAGGCGGGCGCCATGCAGAACGCCCTCGCCCAGGCCCTGCCCGCCGGCCTCCAGGTGCTGCCGTACGGCATGGCGGAGGACTCGGACGCCTTCGTCGTCACCCGGCAGACCGCGAGGAAGTACGGCCTGGCCTCCCTCGCCGACCTGAGGAAGCACAACGGCAAGCTCGTCATCGGCGCCGCGCCCGAAGTGAAGAAGCGCCAGGTCGGCGCAGTGGGCCTGAAGGACGTCTACGGCGTGGAATTCAAGGAGTTCAAGTCGCTCGACTCCGACGGGCCGCTGGTCAAGGGCGCGCTGAAGAAGGGCGACGTGGACGTGGCGAACCTCTTCACCACCGACACCGACATCAAGGCCAACGACTGGGTGGTGCTGACCGACCCCGCGCATCTGGTCCCCAGCCAGCACATCGTCCCGCTCGTCGCCGACCGCAAGGCCGACGACACCGTCCGCAAGGCACTCGCGGGGCTCGGCAACCTGCTGACCACCGCCCAGCTCACCGAGCTGAACCGCCAGGTGGACAAGGACAAGAAGGACCCAGAGGACGTGGCGAACGCCTACGCCCGGCAGCACGGGCTGGTGAAGTAGGTGAGCGGCCTGGTGGAACTGCGCTCCATCGACGTCGTTCCGGACGAGGAGCGGCACGGCACGGCCTTCAGCCAGTTCACCCTGTGGCTGGGCGCCAACCTGCAGATCACGGCCGTCGTCACCGGCGCCCTCGCGGTCGTCTTCGGCGGCGACGTCGTCTGGTCGGTCGTCGGCCTGCTGCTCGGCAATCTGCTCGGCGGCGCGGTGATGGCCCTGCACTCGGCGCAGGGCCCGAAGCTGGGCCTGCCTCAGATGATCCAGTCACGGGCGCAGTTCGGGGTGCGCGGGGCGGTCGTACCGCTGCTGCTGGTCGTGGTGATGTACATCGGCTTCTTCGCGTCCGGCAGCGTGCTCGCCGGGCAGGCGGTGGGCGAGCTGACGCACACGAACGACACGACCGGCATCGTCGTCTTCGCGGCCGTCACGGCGGTCACGGCGGCGGTCGGCTACCGGGTGATCCACGCCCTCGGCCGGATCACGAGCACGATCTGCGCCCTCGCCTTCGTCTGTCTGGGCGTACGACTCCTCGACCGGGCCGACGTGACCGCGCTCCTGCACGACGCCCACTTCTCCCTGCCGATGTTCCTGCTGGCGATGTCCCTGTCGGCGTCCTGGCAGCTGGCCTTCGGGCCGTACGTCGCGGACTACTCGCGCTATCTGCCGCGCACGACGTCCACGAAGGCGACCTTCTGGTGGACCCTGTCCGGCTCGGCGCTGGGCAGCCAGTGGTCGATGACGTTCGGGGTGCTGGTCGCGGCCACCGCGGGCGCGAGGTTCCTGGACAGCCAGGTCGGCTACGTCGTCGCGCTCGGCGGCACCGGCCTGGTGGCCTCCTTCTTCTACTTCGTCATCGCGCTCGGCAAGCTCACCATCAACGTGCTCAACACCTACGGCGGCTTCATGTCGATGGTGACGAGCGTGAGCGGCTTCAGGGAACAGCGGCGGCTGTCCCGGGCCGGCCGGGCCGCGTACATCGCGCTGATCATGGTGCTGGGCACGGCGGTGGCACTGCTGGGCAAGGACAGCTTCCTGTCCTCCTTCAAGGACTTCCTGCTGTTCCTGCTGACGTTCTTCACGCCCTGGTCGGCGATCAACCTGGTCGACTACTACCTGATCTCGAAGGAGCGGTACGACATCCCGGCGCTGTCCGACCCGAACGGCCGCTACGGAGCGTGGCGCTGGGACGCCCTCGCGGTCTACGCGGCCGGCCTGCTCGCCCAGCTGCCGTTCCTCGCCACGAGCTTCTACACCGGCCCGCTGGTGGACCCGCTGGGCGGCGCGGACGTCTCCTGGATCGTCGGTCTGGCCGTACCGGCGCTGCTGTACTGGCTGGTCGGACGGCGCAATGCGGCGTACGCGCCGGAGCCCGCGGCGCCCGCGCCCGCTGTCGGCCAAGGAGCGGTATCGCCACGTCGATGATCTGACGACGAATCAGCCAAGTGTCGTTAAACGGCGACTGAGGGTGACGTTTCCCCTGCGTACGGTGAACAAGCGCTCCGTGAACAGGCGCTATCGGTACGACTCCTGAGGAAGCGTCATGGCCGTGCCCACGCTCCACCCCGCACCGCCGTCCACTGCCGCCGCCGCGCTCGGTGAACTCCTCGCCGGCAACGCACGCTACGCCGCCGGCCGCCCCCGGCACCCGCACGGCGGCCGTGCCGGGCAGCGCCCGTTCGCGGTCGTCGTCGGCTGCGTCGACTTCCGGCTGCCGCCGGAGCTGGTCTTCGACCAGGGGCTCGGGGACCTGCTGTGCACCGGGACCGCCGGCCAGGTGCTGGACGAGGCCGTGCTCGGCTCCGTCCAGTACGGCGTCCAGGAGCTGGGCATCCGGCTCGTGCTGGTGCTCGGGCACGAGCGGTGCGGTGCGGTCGCCGCCACGCTGGAGCATCTGCGCACCGGGGCGGCCGTGCCGGGCCATCTGGAACTGCTGGTGGACGAGATCGCGCCCGCCGCACGGCGTACCCGGGAGCGGAGCGGGAACTGGGCGGAGCACACGATGCGGGCGCACACCGCGTGGGTACGGGACGTCATCCGGGCCGACCCGGCGTTCGGCTCCGCCGGGGTCGAGGCGGCCCGGTTCGACCTCGGCACCGGGGTCGTGAGCCTGCTGCCCTGAGACGGGACAGGGGGGCTATCCCCAGTGCGGTGCAGGCGGCCGCTCCCTAATCTGAACGGCATGAACAATCTGGACCCGCGGGACGTGGACCTGCGCAAGGACCTCGACGCCACGGTGCGGGCGCGACGGGATCTGGGCGACGACTACGACGCCGCGCTGGTGGACTCCTTCCTGGAGAAGGTCGAGCAGCGGATCGACGACGCGGTGGACCGCCGGGTGCGGCGGCACCTCGCCGAGCAGCAGACGCAGAGCGCGCGCGGCGCCCGGCGGCCGAAGGACGCCGACACCTGGGCGGAGCGCTTCGGGTTCGCGATCATCTCGCTGATCCTCGCGATCCCGCTGACCGCCGTCTGCGGTGGCATCGCGGGGACGGCCGGGACGTTCGCCGCCTGGGCCGGCATCGTCGGCGTCAACTTCGCCCAGGCGGTCCGGCTCAACCCCGAACTGCTCAGCGGCCGGCGCGAGCGGTCCCGCGAGGACGGCTGAGCAGCCCTCCGGCTCAGGCCTGCCGGGTCGGCAGGACCATGATCTGGCGGAGGTTGACGTGCCGGGGCCGGCTGGTGGCGTACGCGACGACGTCCGCGACCTCCGCCGCCGACAGGGTGCCGATCGCGTCGAGCATGCCGTCCAGCTGCCCGGACAGCTCCGCGCTGTCGATGTGGTCCTTCAGCTCCGTCTCCGTCAGCCCCGGCTCGATGTTCGTCACCCGCACGTCCCGCGGCCCGAACTCGCCGCGCAGGGACTGCGAGAGATAGGTGACCGCGGCCTTCGTGGCGCCGTACACCGCGTAGTTGGGGAAGGGGATGTGGGCCCCGACGGAGGAGACGTTGACCAGGTCGGCGGTGCGGCCCTCGGCCGCGGCGGCCACCAGGTCGGCGCCGAAGGCGCGGATGACCCGCAGGACGCCGGTGACGTTCGTGTCGAGCATCCGCTGCCACTCGTCGAGCCGGCCCTCCACGACCGGGTTCGGAAGCATGACACCGGCGTTGTTCACGACGAGGTCGACGGGCCCGAACGTCTCGTGCACCAGGTCCCGGGCCGCGTCCACGGACGCGTCGTCGGTGACGTCGGCGGCCACGGCGAGCGCCTCGCCCCCGTCGGCCCGGATCTTCTCCACCAGCGCCTGAAGCCGGTCCGCGCGCCGGGCGAGCAGCGCCACCCGGGCGCCCTCGGCGGCGAGTTGCAGCGCGAGGGCCTCACCGATGCCGCTGGCGGCGCCGGTGACGACGGCGGTACGGCCGGACAGGTTCTCGTACGACATGGGTGTTCCCCCCGGATCGTCCCGCCGGGGCGTCTCCCCGGCGGCTGACTCCACCTTCGCCGGGTCCGGCGGCCGTACCCAGGGATGAGCTTTTCCTGGGTTTGCCAGTACCAGGTTGGCCGTGCGCGCCTCCCCTACGATCGACGTATGGACGGGGACTGGCCTGAAGGGGAAGTCGGCGACTTCCTGCGCTCGCGACGTGCACGCATCCAGCCCGAGGAGGTGGGGCTGACCAGACACGGGCGGCGCCGCGTACCGGGCCTGCGCCGCGAGGAGGTGGCCCAGCTCGCGGGGGTGAGCGTCGACTACTACATCCGCCTGGAGCAGGGCCGGGGATCCGGGGGCACCTCCCGGACGGCGTCGGGGGGAGTCAGTGACGCCGTGCTGGACGCGATCGCCCGGGTGCTGCGGCTGGACGAGACCGAGCACGCCTATCTGAGGACGGTGGCCCGGCCACGGCAGCGGCAGCGCGGAGCACGGGACCGGCGGCCGCCCGCCCCCCGGGTCCGCCCCGGCGTCCAGATCCTGCTCGACGGCATGGAGCGCAGCCCGGCGTTCGTGCTGGGCCGCCGTATGGACGTGCTCGCGTGGAACGCGCTCGGGGACGCGGTGAACGGCTTCAGCCGACTGCCGCCGGCCGGACGGAACATCCCCCGGCAGGTCTTCCTGGACCCGGCCGGGCGCGAGCTGTACCCCGAGTGGGCGGCGGTGGCCGCGCAGACGGTGGCCCATCTGCGACTCGCCGCAGGCAGATACGCCGACGACCCCGAACTGTGCGCCCTGGTCGGCGAACTCTCCCTGAAGAGCGAGGACTTCCGCCGGCTGTGGGCGGACCACGAGGTCCGGGAGTGCGCGTACGGCGTGAAGAAGATCCGGCACCCGGTGGCGGGCCTGCTGACCCTGCCGTACGAGACCCTGACCGTCGGGCAGGACCCGGAACAGACGATCGTGGTGTACACGCCGGAGGCGGGCTCGGAGACGGCGGAGCGACTGGCACTGCTGGGCAGCTGGACGACGGTCTGACCGCTGGGGAAAGGCTTTCGCGGGGACCGCCGCACCCCCGTTTCCGGGGGGCGGGACGACGGCGGTCCCCGCGAGGGACACGGGCCGGGTCAGGGCCGGGCTTCCGCGTCCGTGGCGTCCATGGAGGTCCGGGAGCCGCTCCGGAGGTCCTTGGCGCCGTTCGGCGTCGGCCCGGGCGGGGAGCCTCCCCCAGTGCTTGACGCCTGGGGTACCTCCGCGCCCTGCCGACGCCCACCAATCTGCCGGACCCGTGTTAAGCGTGTGCTGCGCGGACGTGACACGCTCGTACCACTTCCGAGAAGTCCGCCCGTCCGGCAGACCACCCACAAGTGGCGCGGGGAAACCGGCGGTTCACCGCCTGTTCGGCTACTGCTTTCCGCCCTTGGCGAGGAAGGCCAGCAGGTCCTGCCGGCTGACCACACCGGTCGGCTTGCCCTCGACGAGGACGATCGCCGCGTCCGCCGCGCCGAGCACGGACATCAGGTCGGCGACCGGCTCGCCGGAGCCGACCTGCGGCAGCGGCGGGCACATGTGCTTCTCCAGCGGGTCGGTCAGGGAGGCACGCTGGGAGAACAGGGCGTCCAGCAGCTCCCGTTCCACGACCGAGCCGACGACCTCGGCGGCCATCACGTCCGGGTGACCGGCGCCCGGCTTGACGACCGGCATCTGCGAGACGCCGTACTCGCGCAGCACCTCGATGGCCTGGCCGACGGTCTCCTCGGGGTGCATGTGCACCAGGGACGGGATGGAGCCGCCCGCCTTGTGGTCGAGGACGTCGCCGACGCGGGCGCTGGGGCCCTCGTCCTCGAGGAAGCCGTAGTCGGCCATCCACTCGTCGTTGAAGATCTTGCTGAGGTACCCGCGCCCGCTGTCGGGCAGGAGCACGACCACGACGTCGTCGGGCCCGAGCCGCTCGGCGACCCTCAGCGCCGCCACGACGGCCATACCGCAGGAGCCGCCGACCAGCAGCCCCTCCTCCTTGGCCAGGCGGCGGGTCATCTGGAAGGCGTCCTTGTCGGACACGGCGACGATCTCGTCGGCGACGGTGCGGTCGTAGGCGGTCGGCCAGAAGTCCTCGCCCACGCCCTCGATCAGATACGGCCGCCCGGAGCCGCCGGAGTAGACGGAGCCCTCCGGGTCGGCGCCGACGACCTGGACGCGACCGTCACTGGCGTCCTTCAGGTAGCGTCCGGTGCCGGAGATCGTCCCCCCGGTGCCCACGCCCGCCACGAAGTGGGTGATCTTCCCCTCCGTCTGCTCCCACAGCTCGGGGCCGGTCGAGTGATAGTGGGAGAGCGGGTTGTTGGGGTTGGAGTACTGGTCCGGCTTCCAGGCGCCCGGGGTCTCCCGGACGAGCCGGTCGGAGACGTTGTAGTACGAGTCGGGGTGCTCGGGATCCACGGCGGTCGGGCAGACGACGACCTCCGCGCCGTACGCGCGCAGCACGTTGATCTTGTCGGTGCTCACCTTGTCGGGGCACACGAAGATGCACTTGTACCCCTTCTGCTGGGCGACGATCGCCAGCCCCACACCGGTGTTCCCGCTGGTCGGCTCGACGATGGTGCCGCCCGGCCGCAACTCCCCGCTCTGCTCGGCGGCCTCGATCATGCGCAGGGCGATGCGGTCCTTCACGGAGCCGCCGGGGTTGAAGTACTCCACCTTGGCAAGGACGGTCGCCCGGATGCCCTTGGTCACGTTGTTGAGCCGCACCAGCGGGGTGTTGCCGACGAGGCTGATCATCGAGTCGTGGAATTGCACCGTTGTCTCCGGTTGCTGCAAAAGGTGTGGTCGTAGTGGTGTCGCCAGCCTAAGGCCAGCTGTGCGCCTCGGGCGGTCGTTCACTCCCCGTTGAGATTGGCGCACGGCCTGTACGGGGCAAGGAGTGGATGTACGGCTACGAGGGAGGTGGCGGCGACGCATGACGAACATGTCGAGGGCACGGGTGGCCCGGCGTATCGCGGCCGGAGCGGCGTACGGCGGTGGCGGGGCCGGCCTGGTCGGCGCGGCGGCCGTGGGCCTGCTGCTGGCCGAGGTACGGCTGGCCCGGCGCCATGTGGGCAACGGCAGCGGCGGCCGGGTGCCGGTGGCCGACGGCGTCTACGGCCACGCCTACGACGTCCCCGGCGAACCTCCCCTCCAGCTGGTCGTGCTCGGCGACTCCACGGCGGCCGGGCAGGGCGTGCACCGGGCGGGCCAGACGCCGGGGGCGTTGCTGGCGGCGGGGCTGGCGGCGGTGGCGGAACGCCCGGTGGAGCTGCGGAACGTGGCGTCGCCGGGCGCCCAGTCGAACGACCTGGACCGCCAGGTGGCCTTGGCGCTCTCTTCGGCATCCCCGGTCCCCGACGTCTGCGTGATCATGATCGGCGCGAACGACGTGACCCACCGGATGCCGCCGACCCGTTCGGTACGGCATCTGTCGTCGGCGGTACGGCGGCTGCGCACGGCCGGTGCGGAGGTGGTGGTCGGCACCTGCCCCGATCTCGGCACCATCGAGCCGGTGCAGCAGCCGCTGCGCTGGCTGGCCCGGCGGGCCTCGCGGCAACTGGCGGCGGCGCAGACCATCGGGGCGGTGGAGCAGGGCGGGCGCACGGTGTCGCTGGGCGATCTGCTGGGCCCGGAGTTCGAGGCGAACCCCCGGGAACTGTTCGGCCCGGACAACTACCACCCCTCGGCAGAGGGCTACGCGACAGCGGCGATGGCCGTCCTCCCCACGGTCTGCGCGGCCCTCGGCCTGTGGCCGGCGGAGGAGGAACGCCCGGACGTGTCCCGCCGCGAGGGCTTCCTGCCGGTGGCCCGAGCAGCAGCGGAGGCCGCCTCCGAGGCGGGCACGGAAGTCACAGCGGCGATGCCGACCGGCCCGCGCGGCCCCTGGGCCCTGCTGAAGCGAAGGCGCAGGCGCAGGGTCCCGGAAGCCGAACCGGCAACCCCGTCACGCTGACCCGCCTTGCCCACCCGCCCGTCCCCGTCAGTCGGCAGGCACAGCCGGGGGCGTCTCGGCCGGTCGGCGGACGCCGCCCGGTGCGGCAGCCCTTCGACCGAGCGGAGACGGGTGGGAGGGTGGACGAGAAGGGGGTCCGGGAGGCGGAGCCCCCTGGGCGGCGCTCCCGCCCACCCGCACCGTGGCACCCGCACCTCGTCGGCCGAACCCCGGAGGCCCAAGCAAGCGCTTAGAAACTGCGGTCAGTGTCACACCCCCACACCGGTGACCCAGACCATACGTACCGGTAACTTCCCAACCGGCACTGCCCGAAAAAACACCGTCCACTGGAGCCGTGATGCCCGAAGCCGTCATCGTCTCGACCGCCCGCTCCCCCATCGGCCGCGCCGTCAAGGGCTCCCTGAAGGACCTGCGCCCCGACGACCTCACCGCCACGATCATCCAGGCCGCACTCGCCAAGGTCCCCGAGCTGGACCCCCGGGACATCGACGACCTGATGCTCGGCTGCGGCCTCCCCGGCGGCGAGCAGGGGCACAACCTCGGCCGTATCGTCGCCGTGCAGATGGGCATGGACCACCTGCCCGGCTGCACGATCACCCGCTACTGCTCCTCCTCCCTGCAGACCTCCCGCATGGCCCTGCACGCCATCAAGGCCGGCGAGGGCGACGTCTTCATCTCGGCCGGTGTCGAGACGGTCTCCCGCTACCTCAACGGCAGCTCCGACGGCATGCCCGGCACGCACAACCCGCTCTTCGCCGAGGCCGAGGCCCGCACCGAGGCCGTCGCCCAGCAGGAGGGCACGACCTGGCACGACCCGCGCGAGGACGGCCTGCTCCCCGACCCCTACATCGCGATGGGCCAGACCGCCGAGAACCTGGCCCGCGCCAAGGGCATCACCCGCCAGGACATGGACGAGTTCGGCGTCCGCTCGCAGAACCTCGCCGAGGAAGCCATCAAGAACGGCTTCTGGGAGCGGGAGATCACCCCGGTCACGCTCCCCGACGGAACCGTCGTCAGCAAGGACGACGGCCCGCGCGCGGGCGTCACCCTGGAGGGAGTGGCCGGACTCAAGCCGGTCTTCCGCCCGGACGGGCTCGTCACGGCCGGCAACTGCTGCCCGCTCAACGACGGCGCCGCGGCCGTCGTCATCATGTCCGACACCAAGGCCCGCGAGCTGGGCCTGACCCCGCTCGCCCGCATCGTGTCCACCGGCGTCTCCGGCCTGTCTCCCGAGATCATGGGCCTCGGCCCGGTCGAGGCCAGCAAGCAGGCCCTGCGCCGCGCCGGTCTGACCATCGACGACATCGACCTGGTCGAGATCAACGAGGCCTTCGCCGCCCAGGTGATCCCCTCCTACCGCGACCTCGGCATCGACCTCGACAAGCTGAACGTCAACGGCGGCGCCATCGCCGTGGGCCACCCCTTCGGCATGACCGGCGCCCGCATCACCGGCACGCTCATCAACTCGCTGCAGTTCCACGACAAGCAGTTCGGCCTGGAGACGATGTGCGTCGGCGGCGGCCAGGGCATGGCGATGGTCATCGAGCGCCTCAGCTGACCCACCGACCGTAGCGGGACAGGCACGTCACGTCAGGAATCGGCCCGGAACCGAGGAAACACCACGGTTCCGGGCCTTTTCGTGATCCAATCTCCCCCAGGATGTGACCTATCTCGCTCGCCGGCCGCATCCATGCAGGTCAGTGCAGGTCAACATGGTTCTCAAGAAATCCACGAGGCCAAAGTCCTGTCCGTTTCGTGACGTTACGCACTGACAGCTGGTTAGTCCACCCTTCAAGCTGATGTAGGAAGTCGGGGGTCGACTTTGAACCGGGAGTACGTCAGTGAGCGCCATGCCGATCGCCCTGCTGCTCACCACGGCCGCCACCGGCGCCGTGGGCGTCGCCGTCCTGCGCACCGTTCTGAAGCTGCGCCGTCAGCTCACGGCACTGCAGGCACAGCTCGCGGAGAGCCAGTCAGCCGCCACGCGCGCGCTGGTGCCGAACGCCCGCAGCCACAGCGACGCCGACCAGATACGTGCGGCCGTGGCCGAGGCACTCGCCGAGGAGCGGGAGCGGGAACTGGCCGAGGCGCGCGCCTTCTGGGCCGCTCAGGAGGCCCGTGACGCCTCCGACGCACCGTCGCTGCTCGGCCTGTCCGACGCCGACGTGTTCCTGCCGCGGCAGAGCGACTTCGTCGGCCTGGAGCCGGTGTCCGAGCAGACCACCGACGCCGACGAGTTCGCCGGGGACTCCCCCGAACTGGCCGCGGCCCGCCGCCGGCACCCCTCGCACCCCGACTTCGTCCCGGTGCAGTCGCCCGCGGTCAACGACCACGAGCGCACGGTGACCACGCTGGAGCAGCTGAGCGCCGAACGCGTCGAACTGGCCGACGTCCGCCCGGGCCCGCTCGGCACCCTCGACGTCTACGTCTTCGCCGACGGCACCACCCTGTGCATGACCCCGGGCCACCGCGAGACCGCCGAACGCCTGGCGGCGGCCGTGGAGACGGGCGACACCCCGTACCTCCTCGGCGGTTCGGGCATCTCGGGCGCCTACACCCTCACCTTCGCCTGCGGCGAGGACATGGTCTACATCCTGGCGGACAGGGTCATAGCCTCCCTCTGAGCCACCGGCAAGGGGCGGCGCCCCTCAGACCCCCGCCCTCTTGCGCGCCTCCTCCACCAGGCTCACCGCTTCAAAAACCTCGTGCTCGCTGTGCAGCACCAGAGCCAAGTCATGCGCGGCGACGAGAATCTGATCCGCCGCCGCGAACATTCCCGCATCCGGCATCTGACGGGGCTCGCTCCCCGGCTCCTCGACGCGCTGCGCCCACTGGGCCAACTCCTGGGCCAGTGCCAGCGCCTCCGCCGCGGCCCCTCTCTGCAGCCGGCTCTGCGGAGCGGCCCGCAGCCGGTCGGCGAAGTGATCCACTGCTTGAGTCAAGGGCGTCGTATCAACCACGCGCCGAGCGTAACGCGCCGCACTGTTGCCAACACGCGAACGCTCAGGCACGGTGACGTGAAGGACCGGCTTACATCCCCTTTGCGTTCGGAGGCGCCGATGTCCCAGCTCTTCTCCGAGGAGACCCACCGCAACCTGCTCGCCCGCATTCCGCACTGCACCGGTCGTGACATCTCCGACTGGTTGCGCACCGTCGAAGAAGGACCCGCCCTGTTCCGCTTCGAGGAGAAGGTCAGCTGGCTCAGGCACGAGCACGGCCTCGCGTACGGCCACGCGAAGGCGATCGTGCACGAGTACGACTTGAGGAGGGCGGCCCGCAAGCTGCTCTAGACGACGAAGGGCCCCGGGCTGCGTCAGCCCGGGGCCCCTACCGTCGACTTCGGCCGACCGACTGGTCCGCTAGTCGTTGTTGGTGAAGATCGCCACCAGTCGCAGCATCTCCACGTAGATCCACACCAGGGTCATGGTGAGACCGAACGCGGCGAGCCAGGACTCGTTCCGCGGGGCGCCGTAGGCGATGCCGTCCTCGATCTGCTTGAAGTCCAGCGTGAGGAAGAACGCGCCGAGCAGGATGGCGAAGATGCCGACGGCCGCGCCGAGCGGGCCGAAGCTGCGCAGGCCGCCGTTCTCGGCGACGCCGAACGCCACCAGCAGCAGGTTGATCGCCATGACGACCATGAAGGCCATCGCGATGGCGAGGCCCATGCGGGCGTAGCGGGCGGTGACGCGGATCCAGCCCGCCTTGTAGACGAGCAGGGTCGCGCCGGCGACCGCCATGGTGCCGAGCACCGCCTGGAAGGGGGCGCCGCTCCAGCGGCTGTTGTACATCTCGCTGATGACGCCGAGGAAGACGCCCTCGAACGCGGCGTACCCGAGGATCAGCGCGGGCACCGGGGTGCGCTTGAAGCTCTGGATCATCGCCAGGACGAACGCGACGATCGCGGAACCGACGGCCAGGCCGTAGCTCGTCGCCGAGACCGGCAGCAGCGCCCAGGCGAGGACGGCGCCGACGGCGACCGTGCCGAGCGTCATGGCCGAGCGGACGACGACGTCGTCCATCGTCATCCGGTCGGTGGTGACCGGGGCCTGCGGCGGTGCGCCGACACCCTGCTGGGCGTACGGGTTCTGCGCGTAGGGGTTCTGCGCGTACGGGTTGCCCTGCGGTGCGTACCCGGCCTGCGGTGCGGTGTTGAAGCCGGCGTAGCCGTTGTCGCGGCTGAACCCCCGTCGCGAGAAGACCGGGTTACTGCTCCTCATCTCACTCCTCGATGGCCGCCGTGCGCAGCCTTGGCTCAAAGCGTAATGGATTGGCAAAGGACCGACCATGATACTTGAGGAGGATCTTTCCCCTGCCGTGCTGCCCCACACGGTACGCGTACGGGCGATTCCCGGCCATGAGTGATCGCGTTCCATGACGAACCTGCGACCTAACCGAGAGCAAAGCCGGTGTACGCCTCGGCCAGGTCGGTCTCGGTGGCGCGGGAGGAGGCGATCCGCTCCAGCCGGGCGCGCTGGAGCCGGGCGTCGAACGGCGTGGCGTCCGGGGCCTGGTGCAGCAGGGTCGTCATGTCGTAGGAGAACCGCTCGGCCTGCCAGACGCGGCGCAGACAGGTCGCGGAGTAGGCGTCGAGGAGGTCCGGGGAGCCGGTCTCCCGCTCGTGGACCAGTGCCCGCGCGAAGGTGACGACGTCGCCGACGGCGAGGTTCAGGCCCTTGGCCCCGGTCGGCGGAACGATGTGGGCGGCGTCACCGGCCAGGAAGAGCCGGCCGTGGCGCATCGGTTCGTGGACGAAGGAGCGCATCGGCGTGACCGACTTGTGGGTGAGGGGCCCGCGCTCCAGCCGCCAGTCGTCCGTCTCGAGGCGCCGGTCGAGTTCGGACCAGATCTCGTCGTCCGTCCACCGGTCGGCCTGCGTCGCCGCGGGGACCTGGAGGTAGAGCCGGGAGACGGACGGGGAGCGCATCGACAGCAGGGCGAAGCCGCGGTCGTGGCGGGCGTAGACGAGTTCGTCGTGCGAGGGCGGCACGTCGGCGAGGATGCCCAGCCAGGCGTAGGGGTACGTCCGTTCGAACACCCGGGAGAGGGCGGCCGGGACGGCCTTCCTGGCCACGCCCCAGAAGCCGTCGCAGCCGACGACGTAGTCGCACTCCAGCACGTCCTCGCGGCCCTGGTGCCGGAAGGCGATGAGCGGCCGGTCGCCGTCCGCGTCCCGGACCGCCAGCGCCTGCGCCTCGAACAGCAGCGGGCCGCCCTCCTTCAGCTGAAGGGCGATGAGGTCCTTGCAGACCTCGGTCTGGGCGTACACCATCACGGACCGCCCGCCGGTCAGGGCGGGGAAGTCGACGCGGTGGCGGCGGCGGTCGAAGCGCAGCTCGATGCCGTCGTGGCGCAGTCCCTCGCGGTCCATCCGCTCCCCGGCCCCGGCGGCGCGCAGCACGTCGACCGTGCCCTGCTCCAGGATCCCGGCGCGCTGGCGGTGCTCGACGTAGGCGCGGTCGCGGCTCTCCAGGACCACCGAGTCGATGCCGGCGCGGTGCAGCAGCCGCGCGAGCAGCAGTCCGGCCGGACCCGCTCCGATGATCCCGACGGTGGTGCGCATGGGCCCTGTCCCTTCCCGCGGCGGCGTCGCCCGCTGGTCGTTCCATTCAAGCCTGTCCCGGCCTGTTCGCCTGGTGAAGTTTTCTTCACCAACTGCTGGCGTGAGTCTGCGCCGGGGTGCGTTCGATGTCAATGGATGAGCGGAAGCAACGCGGGAAACGCCGCGAGAGGGCGGGAGGGGACGGAATGGCCTGCGCGGCCGCCCCCGTCCCAAGGCGCGGTGGTGCCCGGAGCCGGACTTGAACCGGCACGCCCGCGAAGGGGCAGCGAGGTTTAAGCTCGCCGTGTCTGCATTCCACCATCCGGGCAGGCCATGGGCTCCGCGTCGAGGAGTCCGAGCCTATCGGGACCCATCCCCCGATCAGCGGAAGGGTGGACCGATGTTGTCTTATTTTATTGACGTCTGAGGGTGCATCAGCCCGCGGAACGCGCCATCCGCACTTGCCAAACAGCGTGACGTGAGGGGGGTACGCGCGTACGCGGAATGACGGAATTTCACCGTCTGAACAAGGGCGTTCCACCTGTTCTCGACATCGTCCGACACTCTTTCGACGACGCCCGGAGTGCGTCTCGATCGCCTCTCGATCGCGCCTTGAGCGCATCTTGAGTGCGCCTTGGGTGCCTCTTGTGTGTGCCTCGGCGGCGCCTTCCGCAATTTCCCGACCGCAACGCGACCGGGTTCCTCAGGGTCGGCCGTCCTCCCCAGGTATGACACGGCGGCCTCCCGTCCGACCCGAGTCGCCCCCCGGAACCGGAACAGCGACTGACTCCACACGCCTTTTGCGCCGAGACGATGGAGCAGTCCTCACGAACACACGTCGTCCCCCGACAGGAGCACCCTCCCGTGACCACCACACCCACCGCCGGCCGGACCACTGCCGTGGCCGCACGCGCCACGGAGCTGTCGAAGATCTACGGGCAGGGTGAGACCCGGGTGGTCGCCCTGGACCGGGTCTCCGTCGACTTCCGCCAGGCCGAGTTCACCGCGATCATGGGCCCGTCCGGCTCCGGCAAGTCCACGCTGATGCACTGCGTGGCCGGCCTGGACACCTTCTCCTCGGGTTCCGTGCGGATCGGCGAGACCGAACTGGGCTCCCTGAAGGACAAGCAGCTCACCAAGCTCCGCCGGGACAAGATCGGCTTCATCTTCCAGGCCTTCAACCTGCTGCCGACGCTGACCGCGCTGGAGAACATCACCCTCCCGATGGACATCGCGGGCCGCAGGCCCGACAAGGCGTGGCTGGACCGCGTGATCCAGATGGTCGGCCTGTCCGGGCGGCTCAGCCACCGGCCCTCGCAGCTCTCCGGCGGTCAGCAGCAGCGCGTGGCGGTCGCCCGCGCCCTCGCCTCCAAGCCCGACATCATCTTCGGCGACGAGCCGACCGGAAACCTCGACTCGCGCTCCGGCGCCGAGGTGCTCGGCTTTCTGCGCAACTCGGTGCGCGAACTGGGCCAGACGGTGGTCATGGTGACGCACGACCCGGTCGCCGCCGCCTACGCCGACCGCGTGGTCTTCCTCGCGGACGGCCGGATCGTGGACGAGATCCACGGCCCCACCGCCGACTCCGTCCTCGACCTGATGAAGCAGTTCGACGCGAAGGGCCGTACCAGCTGATGTTCCGCACCGCCCTGCGCAACGTCCTCGCGCACAAGGCCCGGCTCCTGATGACCGTGCTCGCCGTCATGCTCGGCGTGGCGTTCGTGTCCGGGACGCTGGTCTTCACCAACACCATCTCCGACGCCTACCAGAAGAGTTCCGCCAAGGGCTTCGACCAGGTCGACGTCGCCGTACAGGCCAAGTACCAGGACTCCGAGGGTGACAAGGTCGGCAGGACGCCCGATCTGACCCGGGCGCTGCTGGAGAAGGCCCAGAAGGTTCCCGGCGCGGCCTCCGCGACCGGCGTCGTCACCGGCTTCACCGCGCTCGCCGGCAAGGACGGCAAGCTGGTCGGCGGCGACTGGCAGTCCGCCGGCGGCAACTACTGGGGCGCCAAGGACGCCCGGTACCCGCTGGTCAGCGGCCACGCCCCGCACGGCAAGGGCGAGGTGCTGCTCGACTCCGAGACCGCGAAGCGGGCCGGCTACAAGGTCGGCGACACCGTGCGGCTCTCCGTCGACGGCCCGGTCCTCACCCCGACCGTCGCGGGCATCTTCACCACCGACGACGGCAACGTCGCGGCGGGCGGCAGCCTCACGCTCTTCGACACCCCGACCGCGCAGGCACTGTTCGGCAAGAAGGGCACGTACGACGAGATCGACGTCAAGGCCGCGGCCGGCACCAGCCAGTCCGCGCTGAAGGCCGAACTCGACAAGGCCCTGCCCACGCAGCTGGTGGAGACCACCACCGGCAAGCAGCTCGCCGACGACCAGGCGAAGGCGATCGCGGAATCGATGAGCGGTCTGAAGCAGGCGCTGCTGGTGTTCGCGGGCATCGCGCTGTTCGTCGGCACGTTCATCATCGCCAACACCTTCACCATGCTGGTCGCCCAGCGCACCCGGGAGCTGGCCCTGCTGCGCGCGGTCGGCGCCTCCCGCCGCCAGGTCACCCGCTCGGTGCTGATCGAGGCGTTCGCGGTCGGCACGGTCGCCGGTGTGACCGGTCTGGCCGCCGGTATCGGCATCGGCGCGGGCCTGCGCTCGCTGCTCGGCTCCTTCGGCGCGAGCGTGCCCGACGGACCGCTGGTGATCAGCCCCGGCACCGTGGTGGCCGCCCTCGCGGTCGGCATCCTCATCACCATGCTGGCCGCCTGGCTGCCCGGCCGCCGGGCCGCGAAGATCCCGCCGGTCGCGGCGATGAGCAGCGTGCACGCCAAGGCCACCACCAAGTCGCTGGTGCTGCGCAACACGTTCGGCGCGCTGTTCGCGGCGGCCGGCGTCGCGGTGGTCCTCTCGGCCACCACGATGAGCGCCGACTCCGCCCAGGGCCCGATGGGCATCGGCGCGGTCCTGCTCATCATCGGCGTGTTCATCCTGACCCCGCTGCTGTCCCGCCCGCTGATCGCGGCCGCCTCCCCGGTGCTGCGCGCCTTCGGCGTCTCGGGCAAGCTGGCCCGCCAGAACTCGGTGCGCAACCCGCGCCGTACGGCGGCCACCGCCTCCGCGCTGATGATCGGCCTGACCCTGATCACCGGTATGATGGTGATGGCGGGCAGCCTGCAGACGGCGATCGACAAGATGGCCTCCTCGGCGATCCGCGCGGACTACGTCGTCTCGATGGCCAACCGCTCCCCGCTCTCCCCGGACGTGGCGAAGAAGCTCGCCACCACCGACGTCGTCACCGCCAGCAGCCCGCTGCGCAGCGCCCCGTCCCGTATCGGCGGCAAGACCGAGTTCCTGACGGGGGTCGACGGCGCGTCCATAGCGAAGCTGACGGACCTGAAGGTGGACGACGGCTCCTTCACCGTGAGCGGCACCCGGGTCGTGGTCGACAAGGACCGGGCCAAGAAGAACGACTGGACGCCCGGTTCGCACTTCACGGCGCACTTCGAGGACGGCAAGGCCCAGCAGCTGACCGTCGCCGGCGTCTACGAGGGCAACGACATGATCAACGGGATCATGCTCGACAACCAGGTCCTCACCCCGCACCTGAAGGACCCGGCCGACATGCAGGTCATGGTCAAGACGGCGGGCGGCACCTCCGAGGCGACGAAGACCGAGCTGGCGAAGGTCCTCGGCACCAACCCGGCGATCAAGATCCAGGACAAGAAGGACATCTCCAACGACGTCGCGAAGATGTTCTCGACGATGCTGAACATGCTCTACGGCCTGCTCGGCATGGCGGTGATCGTCGCGGTCCTCGGAGTCATCAACACCCTGGCCATGTCGGTCTTCGAGCGCTCCCAGGAGATCGGGATGCTCCGCGCGATCGGCCTGGACCGCAAGGCGGTCAAGCGGATGGTCCGCCTGGAGTCGCTGGTGATCTCCCTGTTCGGCGGCGTGCTCGGCATCGGTCTGGGCGTGTTCTTCGGCTGGGCCGCCGGTCAGCTCCTCGGCACGAAGATGCCGACGTACGAACTGGTCCTGCCCTGGGGCCGGATGGCCGTCTTCCTGCTGCTGGCGGGCGCGGTCGGCATCCTGGCCGCCCTGTGGCCGGCCCGGCGCGCGGCGAAGCTGAACATGCTGTCGGCGATCAAGGCCGAGTAGCCGTACGAGGCGCCCCGCACGCGCCACAGAAGAGGGCCCCGTTCCGTCACCGGAGCGGGGCCCTCGCCGTGTCAGGTGTTCCAGGTGCGGGTGCGCAGCGGCAGCCCGGACGCGCCCGAGTCCGGTGTGCGGACCGCCAGGACCTGGTTGACGCCGATGCGGTTGGTCTCGAAGGCGAGCGCGCAGGCGGCCATGTACAGCAGCCAGACACGGGCACGGCCGGGGCTGGTGAGCCGGACCGCGCGGGCCCAGTCCGCTTCCAGGTTGGTGACCCAGCGGCGCAGGGTGCGGGCGTAGTGCTCGCGGATCGACTCCACGTCCCGCACCTCGAAGCCGGCGCGCTCCAGCTGGGTGACGGTGGTGCCGACCGGGGCGAGTTCGCCGTCGGGGAAGACGTAGGCGTCGATGAACTCGTCCACGGTGTACGCCGATTCGTCGCGCCGTGGGCGGCGGGCGATCTGGTGGTTGAGCAGCCGTCCGCCGGGCTTCAGCAGGGCGTACAGCTGGCTCGCGTACTCCAGATAGCGTTCGGCACCGACGTGTTCGGCCATGCCGATGGAGGAGATCGCGTCGAAGGGGCCGTCCACGACGTCCCGGTAGTCCTGGACCCTGATCTCCACCCGGTCGGCCAGCCCCTCCTCGGCGACCCGCTTACGGGCGTAGACGGCCTGCTCCTGCGAGAGGGTGACCCCGAGGACGCTCACGCCGTGCTCGCGGGCGGCGTGGATCGCCATGGAGCCCCAGCCGCAGCCGACGTCCAGCAGCCGCTCACCGGGCGTCAGACCGAGCTTGGCGCTGATGAGTTCGAGCTTGTCGCGCTGGGCGCTCTCCAGGGTGCCGTCCTCTTCCCAGTAGGCGCACGAGTACACCATCGAGGGGCCGAGGACCAGCTCGTAGAAGTCGTTGCCGACGTCGTAGTGGTGGCTGATGGCCCGCTTGTCGGTGCGCCGGGTGTGCAGGCGCCGGCGGGGCCTGCGGAGCTCCTCGCGCGGCGGGGCGGGCGGAATCGGGGGCCCGGCGAGCTTGAGCAGTTCGCGGGCGGCGGCGCGTACGTCGGGATCGCGCACGGCCTCGACGAGGCCGCGGGCGTCCTCCCCGCGCTCCCACACCAGTCCCGCCATCGCGGCGAGCACCGTGTACAGGTCGCCCTCGACGCCCAGGTCGCCGGCGACCCAGGCGCGGGCGAGGCCCAGTTCGCCTGGTTTGAACAGCATGCGGCGCAGAGCGCGGCGGTTGCGCACGACCAGCGCCGGCGCGTCCGGCGGTCCGGCCTGCGATCCGTCCCAGGCTCGCAGCCGTACCGGCAACGGTGCTCCCAGTGCCTGCTCGGCGAGACTCTTCAGCCGCGACGCGGCGTCGGCCATGACGCACACCTCCAAGAAGACGATCCCGGACAGCTGTTCACCACGTAAACACCGTCGACCGTCCCGCGCAGTCCCGCAAAGGAGTTACAACTGAGCAAAACAGTTGTATGTGCCATGTAGGTCACCGCGTCCGGGAACGCCGGAAGACCTCCCGCACCACGGATGGCGGGAGGTCTTCAGGTTGGATCAGCGACCGGTGGGGTCAGGAGGCCTTGGCCTTCTCCTCGGTCTTCGCGGCGACGGCCGGCGCCGGCTTGGCGGCCTCGTAGAACTCCTCGCGGGGGTTCTCCATGGCGCCGAGGGAGACGACCTCGCGCTTGAGGAACATGCCGAGCGTCCAGTCGGCGAAGATGCGGATCTTGCGGTTCCAGGTCGGCATCGCCATGCCGTGGTAACCACGGTGCATGTACCAGGCGAGGCGGCCCTTGAGCTTGATCTTCATCTTGCCCATGACGATCATCGCGACGCCCTTGTGCAGGCCGAGACCGGCCACCGCACCCTTGTTGGCGTGCTCGTACTCCTTCTGCGGGAAGCCCCGCATACCGGAGACCACGTTGTCGCCGAGGGCCTTGGCCTGGCGCAGCGCGTGCTGGGCGTTCGGCGGGCACCAGGCGTTCTCGTTGCCCGCCTTGCGGCCGACGAGGTCCGGGACCTGTGCGTTGTCACCGGCGGCCCAGATGTAGTCCGTGCCCTTGACCTGGAGGGTCGGCTCGCAGTCGACGTGGCCGCGCGGGCCGAGGGGCAGACCGAAGCGGGCGAGGGCCGGGTTCGGCTTGACGCCGGCCGTCCACACGATGGTGTTGGAGTCGACCTCGAGGCCGTTCTTCAGCACCACGTGGCCGTCGACGCAGGAGTCCATCGAGGTGGAGAGGTAGATCTCCACGCCGCGGCTCTCCAGGTGCTCCTTGCCGTACTGGCCGAGCTTGGGGCCGACCTCGGGCAGGATCTTGTCGGCGGCGTCCACGAGGACGAAGCGCATGTCCTCGCGGGACACGTTCTTGTAGTACTTGGCCGCGTCGCGGGCCATGTCCTCGACCTCGCCGATGGTCTCCGCGCCCGCGAAGCCACCGCCGATGAAGACGAAGGTGAGCGCCCTGCGGCGGATCTCCTCGTCGGTCGTGGAGTCGGCCTTGTCCAGCTGCTCCAGGACGTGGTTGCGCAGACCGATGGACTCCTCGATGCCCTTCATGCCGATGCCCTGCTCGGCGAGGCCGGGGATCGGGAAGGTGCGCGAGACCGCGCCCATCGCGATGACGAGGTAGTCGAAGGGCAGCTCGTACGCCTCGCCCACCAGCGGGGCGATCGTGGCGACCTTGCGGTCCTGGTCGATGGTGGTGACCCGGCCGGTGAGGACCTCCGCCTTCGGCAGCACGCGTCGCAGCGGGACGACGACGTGCCGAGGGGAGATGCTGCCGGCGGCGGCTTCGGGGAGGAAGGGCTGGTAGGTCATGTACGACCGGGGGTCGACGACCGTGACGGTCGCCTCTCCGAAGCGCATCTTCTTGAGAATGCGCCGAGCTGCGTACAGGCCTACGTACCCACCGCCTACTACGAGGATCCTGGGACGCTCCGTGGTGCTCATGGCATCGAGTATCCACCCGCCCATCGAGGGGTGCTCGTGCGCCCCTTCACAAGGTCCGACAGAGCCTGTGCTAAACTCCGCGGCTCGCGTGACACAGGTCATGCGGCCGAAACGGAACCCCGGGGCGTTCTGACCCGTTGTCAAGGCCGCGTGAGCTGCTCGTCCGGGTCGTTCGGGGCCTTCGCAGTGATCGTCGCACGGGGCTCGTGACGCCCTCCGGAAACCTCCGCGCAACGTCCCCGGAAAGGCACTCGACGGGCCCTTCGGCCCCCGGATGGGCCAATGAGGGGTCTCTGATCCCCCACCAGGGCCGATTTCCTTGTGAAGAACTTCACGAACTTTTCCGACGGCGTGTCATCGGAACGCCCGAACGGCCCGCTCACACGTTATCCAACCTGCTCAACGGAGGCTACCGGTCGGTAGCAAAGGGGCCGGAAAGAGATCCTCGCGGCCTCTCACGGCCCCTCGTGCCTCACGCGAGGGACCAGGCGATCCCGTCCAGAATGTCGTGTTCGCTCACCACGACCTCCTCCGCACCGATCCGCTCCATGATCGCGAGCAGGACGAGGGCGCCCGCGCCGATGACGTCGACCCGGCCCGGGTGCAGGGACGGGATCGCGGCGCGCTCGGCGTGCGTGGAACGCAGCAGCCACGCGGTGATCTCGCGGACCCGCTCGTACCGAACCCGGGAGTGGTGGATGCGCGCGGAGTCGTACTCCGGCAGTTCCTGGGCGATGGCCGAGATGCTCGTGACGGAGCCGGCGAGGCCCACCAGGGTGTGCGCCTCGCGCAGCGGGACCGTCCGCTCGGCGAGGTCCAGGGCGGCCTCGACGTCGGCCCTTATGGCGGCGACCTGCTCCTCGGTGGGCGGATCGGAGACCTCGCCGCCGTGCGCCAGGTGACGCTCCGTCATCCGCACACAGCCGACGTCCACCGAGCGCGCCGCCCGGACGTGCTCCTCGCCGACCACGAACTCGGTGGAGCCGCCGCCGATGTCCACGACCAGATAGGGGCGGGCCAGGTCGGCGCGGCCGGTCAGCTCCTTCGTGGCGCCGGTGAAGGAGAACTCGGCCTCCTGGTCGCCGGTGATCACCTCCGGCTCGACACCGAGGATGTCCAGCACGCCCCGCACGAACACGTCGCGGTTCTCGGCGTCGCGCGAGGCGGAGGTGGCGACGAAGCGCAGCTTCTCGGCGCCGTGCTCCTTGATGATCGCGGCGTACTCACGGCACGCGGCGAACGTCCGCTCCAGCGCCTCGGGCGCGAGCCGCCCGGTGCGGTCGACGCCCTGGCCGAGCCGCACGATCGTCATCCGGCGGTCCAGGTCGACCAGTTCGCCCGTCTTCGGGTCCGCGTCCGCGACCAGCAGACGGATGGAGTTCGTACCGCAGTCGACGGCGGCGACACGGGTCACTTCTCGTTCTCCTCGGTGTGGACCGGCTCGCCGTCCTCGCCGAGCGTCACGCAGGCTCCCTTGCGCCACCACTCGGGCAGCATCGCCAGGGCCTCGTCGCCGAGCGGGTTCACGCCCGGGCCGGCGGCCAGCGAGTGGGCCACCAGGACGTGCAGGCACTTGACCCGGTCCGGCATGCCGCCCGCGCTCGGGAAGCCCTTCAGCTCCTCGATCTCGTCCCGGCGCCGGATGTAGTCCTCGTGCGCGGCCCGGTAGGCGGCGGCCAGTCCGGGATCCGTCTGCAGCCGCTCGGTCATCTCCTTCATCACGCCGTTCGCCTCCAGCGTGCCGATGGCGGAGGACGCCTTCGGGCACGTCAGGTAGTACAGCGTCGGGAACGGTGTGCCGTCGGGCAGCCGCGGCGCCGTCTCCACGACGTCCGGCTGACCACAGGGGCAGCGGTGCGCGATGGCCCGCAGGCCGCGCGGCGGGCGGCCGAGCTGCTGCTTGAAGGCCGCTACGTCCGCGTCGGTGGGCTCGGTGCGCGGGGTGGGCGGCGGAGGCGTTTCCATGACTGCTTTCGGATGACTTTCTGTCGGTCACCGGCCGGAGGCCGGCTTACTGGTCGGAGGCGTCGGACTTGTCGACCCCGTCCCAGACGTTGGCGTACCAGGGCCGGTGGGCGGCCCTCAGATCGGCGCGGGACTGCCTGGCCGCGCCCGGGTCGACGACCACGTACCCGGTCTCGCCCGGCATCACATAATGCAGCCGGCGCCGGATCTGCTGCTCGGCGTAGGTGTCGTCCTGCCAGCGCGCCTTGAGGTCGCGCAGCTGCTCGACGCGCTCCCGCGCCTGCTCCTGCTGCCGCTGGAGGTCGGAGATCTGCGCACGCTGGGAGACGTACTGCCGCATCGGATAGGCGAGCGCGACGATCATCGAGCACAGCACCAGCGCGAGCAGCGCGGCGCGGCCCGTGAGCCGGGAGCGGCGGGCCTGCCGCTTGGTCTGGGAGCGGTAGACGCGGGCGGCCGTCTGCTCGCCGAGCAGCCGCAGCCTGGTCGCGGTGGAGAACCGGTCCCGGTCCTTCACAGCCATCTTCCCCGCCTCCCGTCAACACGCGCGTACGTCCCCGGACACGGTACGGGACCGGGTACGGGGACGTACGTACGACTGGCTAAGACTTGGCCCGGGTCGCCGTTCAGCCCTTGAAGCGGGGGAACGCGCTGCGGCCCGCGTACACCGCGGCGTCGTCGAGGATCTCCTCGATGCGCAGCAGCTGGTTGTACTTGGCGACGCGCTCGGAGCGGGCCGGGGCACCGGTCTTGATCTGGCCGCAGTTGGTGGCGACGGCCAGGTCGGCGATGGTGACGTCCTCGGTCTCGCCGGAGCGGTGCGACATCATGCACTTGAAGCCGCTGCGCTGGGCCAGCTCGACGGCGTCCAGGGTCTCGGTCAGCGAACCGATCTGGTTCACCTTCACGAGCAGCGCGTTGGCGGCGCCGTCCTCGATGCCACGGGCGAGGCGCTCGGGGTTGGTGACGAACAGGTCGTCGCCGACCAGCTGGACCTTGTCGCCGAGCTTGTCGGTGATGACCTTCCAGCCGGCCCAGTCGTCCTCGAACAGCGGGTCCTCGATGGAGACCAGCGGGTAGGCCGCCACCAGCTCCTCGTAGTACTCCGTCATCTCGGCGGCGGAGCGCTCCTTGCCCTCGAAGAGGTACTTGCCGTCCTTGTAGAACTCGGAGGCGGCCACGTCGAGCGCGAGGGCGATCTGCTGGCCGGGGGCGTAGCCGGCCTCCTTGATGGCCTCGAGGATGAGGTCGAGGGCCTCGCGGTTCGAGCCGAGGTTCGGGGCGAAGCCGCCCTCGTCGCCGAGACCGGTGGACAGGCCCTTGTTCTTCAGGACCTTCTTCAGGGTGTGATAGACCTCGGTGCCCCAGCGCAGCGCCTCGGAGAAGGACTCCGCGCCGATCGGGGCGATCATGAACTCCTGGATGTCCACGTTGGAGTCGGCGTGCGAGCCGCCGTTCAGGATGTTCATCATCGGCACCGGCAGCAGGTGCGCGTTCGGGCCGCCCAGGTAGCGGAAGAGCGGGAGGTCGCTGGCCTCGGAGGCGGCGTGGGCGACGGCGAGGGAGACGCCGAGGATGGCGTTGGCGCCGAGGGAGCCCTTGTTGTCGGTGGCGTCCAGGTCGAACATGGCCTGGTCGATCAGGCGCTGCTCGGTGGCGTCGTAGCCGACCAGCTCCGGGCCGATCTGCTCGATGACGGCGAGGACGGCCTTCTCGACACCCTTGCCCTGGTAGCGGTTCGGGTCACCGTCGCGCAGCTCGATGGCCTCGAAGGCGCCGGTCGAGGCGCCGGACGGGACGGCGGCACGACCCGTGCTGCCGTCGTCGAGGCCGACCTCGACCTCGACCGTGGGGTTGCCTCGGGAGTCCAGGATTTCCCGGGCTACGACGACGTCGATGGACGGCACGAGCATCTCCTTCTTGGATGTGACGCTGGAAGTGCGGGGCGGTGTGCCTTGCGGCTCTGCCTTGCGACTAGAGCCTAACCGTCTCCGGGGGCTCGGCCACCGACCGACCGACCCATGGGCGGGAAGGACACGCAGACGGTACCCATTGTTCACCGACGGAACAAAGAGGGCCTCCGGTGATGCCCGGCTGAAGAGTGGGAAAACGGGGCGCGGAGAGCAGGGGTGGGGCGCCGGGGCGCGGGGCGAGCGGGGGCGCCGGGGCTGGGCGCGGTGACGGAGAGTCGGACGCCGGGGCTGGGCGCGGTGGGGCGCGGGGCGCCGAAAGAG
>NZ_LGDV01000191.1:46435-136159 GCF_001280015.1 Streptomyces sp. MMG1121 | reverse complement strand
CCCGCCCCCCGCCACCCCCCCCCCCCGGGCCCCCGTCACGACCCCCCCCCCCGCCACCACCACCGGCGAGGAGCCGCCCCGATGAACTCACCCCTCGACGCCGACCCGCCGGCCCCCATGGAGACCGGCGGCAGGCGCGGCCGCAAGCCGGCCCCGATCTCCGCGGCGGCGGGACTGTCGCACCGGGCCTGGCTGGAGCCGGTGCGCAGCCACGTCTTCTCCAGCGGTCTGACCCTGGACGACCTGGTCCACCGCTCCGGCTATTCGAAGACCCGGATCAGCGAACTGCTGCGCGGCAACGGCTACTACCCCGCCTGGGAGATCACCTTCAGCGTGATCCGCGC
This sequence comes from Streptomyces sp. MMG1121, assembly GCF_001280015.1. Lineage (GTDB taxonomy): Bacteria > Actinomycetota > Actinomycetes > Streptomycetales > Streptomycetaceae > Streptomyces. Next base: position 135,815 of record NZ_LGDV01000191.1, on the reverse strand, counting down.
GCTCGGTCTGCCCGTGCGGCCGATGCGCCGGCTGTGGACCGCCGCGGCGCGCGAGGCCCGCAAGGGGCAGTGGTGGATCGATCACTGCATCGAGCAGGTGGCGTGCGAACCGGAGTCCCCGCCCGTGGCCCACCAGGCCTTCACCGAGACGATGCACGCGCCCTACACCGCCTACGCCCGTGCCTTCCTGCTGGCCGAGGACCGCGTCCGCTGGTCGGTGGGCGAGACCTTCGACCTCCTGTGGCTGTCCTGGAACACGGTCGCGAGCAGCGAGAACGTCCGGCGCAACGCCTGGCTCCTGCTGCGCTCCCGGGTGCTCGCCCGGGCCGCCCACCGCGACGGCCGCCCCGATCTGCGCGCCGCCGTCTTCTCCACCGACGAGGTCAGCGACAGCGTGCCGGGCCGTCTCGTGGTGATGACCGACCTGGTGGATCTCTTCGACGCCATAGCCCGCCTCCCCCAGGACCAGATGGACGTGGTCGTGCTCAGGCACCTGTGCGGGCTGGACCTGGAGGAAACGATCCCCTACGTCACCGGTCTGAGCCCGGCCATCACGCACGCCGTCGACCACCACGCCCGCGCGGCCCTCGAAGACCTGCTGCACCGCGCCGGCATCCAGGAGTGACCCCTACCGCCATGACAGACATAGACACCCTCCTCGCCCGCGCCCGGCTGCGCCGGCGCCCCGACGTCCCCGCCGACACCGTCCCCTACGAAGACAGCGCCTACCCCGGGTACGGGGAGGACACCACCGGCGTCGCCGGCGCCCGTCCCGCCGACCCGGCCGCGATCCGCGACCTGCGCACCCTGTGCGACTCGCTCCTCGGCGCGCTCGCCCCCGGCACCCTCCACTTCCTCACCGACCAGCTCCCCGAGCCCGAGGGCGCCTGGCTGCTGGGCTGCGCGCTGAACGTCGCCGGGATCGACGAAGGCGCCCGCTTCTGGTGGCAGTACGCGGCCGGCGCCGGACACGCCCCGGCCGCGTACTGCCTCTCGTTGCACCACCGGGCGCGCGGCGAGGAGCACGCGGCGGGCTTCTGGTACGACCAGACCGGGCTCGACGCGACGACCGACGACGACACCATCCCCGTGACCGGCGTCCGCCCGCCTGTGAGCTGCACGTTCGACGCGTCCGTCCCCACGGTCCTGCGGGTCCTCAGCCGCCTCACCCCGGGCCCGCGCCCCCGGCGGGCCGACGTCATCACCACCTACGTCGCCCACGCCGTGACCCGTGGCTACGCCCGCCATCCCGGCGTCGAGATACCGGTACCGGGCCCCTGCTTCGCCGACCGCGTCAGCTCGCTTCTGACAGAAGCCGCACGGCGGTCATGAACGGCTGGATACGCAGCATGCTCAGCTGGCCACACACGCGGAGAGGCGCGTCAATGCGGCGCGAAGGGTGCGTGACCTGGCACTGTCCCCGGCCGAGTCCCGGTCGTCGTTCGCCGGCGGCGTCAGGCGCGGGGCGTTCGATTTTTGACGGTGTCCATGTCAGTGCGTTGCGGTACGTTGGCCTGGCCTTTGCAGCATCCAGGGCACGGGGCTCTGCTGGAGAAGCGCGAAGGCAGAAGGGACCGCCACGACATTGGTGATACGGGGCACCACAGAGAGACTGACCTGTCCGTTCCGGCATGCCGGGAAAGACCCGGCAGCCGAAGTGGCGAAGGTGAACCTGCTGACCGCCCGGGAGAAGGAGGTCCTCCTCCACCTGGGCACAGGCGCGGGGAACCGGGAACTGGCAGGAAAACTGGGAATCGCGGAGCGCACCGTGAAGGCGCACATCCAGCGGATCGTGATGAAGCTCGACCAGAGCACCCGGCTCGAGGCAGCGGTGCTGTCGGTGCTCGCCCACAATCTGCTGTGCGCCGATCCGGAGTGCAGACCGTGCAACACCCCTGGTGCGCAGCACCAGCGCGCAGGGGTCGCCTTGTCCTGACCGGGTGAAGCCGAGCCGGGGCCTGGAATACAGGGGAATGTGTTCCAGGCCCCGCAGTGCTCGGAATGTCACCGACTCGCGGTACGCCCCCCGATGAGCGGGGTGACCATGTCGGTGACCTCCCGCTCGGTGATGGTGCCGGGATTCACCGCGGCGATGTGTCCGGACCGGTCGATGACCAAAGTGAACGGAATACCGGTCAGCGGCACTGTTTCCCTCGGGAACTTCAGCACGTGCTTGCCGCCGGGGTCCGCAAGACTCGGGTACGGCAGACCGTGTTCCTTCTGGAAAGCCCGCCCGCTTGCCGAATCGGCATCCGTGTTCAGACCGAAGAATTGAACGCCCTTTGCGGCCAGGTGCTTTTGCGCTGCGGTGAGTTCGGGAGCCTCGGCCCGGCACGGGCCGCACCACGACGCCCACCCGTTGAGCACGACGACCTTGCCCCGGTAGTCGGCCAGCCGGAGCCGCGCGCCGTCGAGGCTGGCCCCTTCGAGGTCGGGCGCGGCCTGCCGCTGGGCGGCGGGAATGGGCTGGCCGGGTTCGATCTTCTCGCCGGGGGAAGCCTGGCAGGCGGAGACTGCCGCCAGGCAGACGGCAATCGACAGCACAGCGCGTTTCTTCATGCTCCGAGTATGCCAACCGGGCATTGAACTCCCGTGCACAGGGCTCTACTTGCGAGCGCTACTGCACGCCGCCGAAGGCCTTCTTCCCCTTCACCGAGTACGTGAAGACGACGTAGTACTTGCCGGCCGAGTACGACTTCCACGGGGCCATGTACTCGACGTTCTTGTCCTTGCCCGTCACGGTCTGGATCGCCGGGTCCTTACCGGGCGCCTCCTTGTAGACCGTCGCCGTGAAGCTGCGCGCGCCATTCCCCTTGACGCCGAAGTGCAGGAAGTGCTGGCCCTTCGACACGGAGTGGGACCCGGTCTTCTGGCCGGAACCGTTGCCGTTCGTGGTCCACGAGCCCATCCAGTTCGCACTGCTCGCGAACGCCTCGGCACCCGCACCCACGGCCAGCGCACCGGCCAGCGTCATGGCGGCAGCGGCCTTTGCCACAGTCTGAGCACCCATCACGTTCCTCCCGTTGGCGATCAACGGGGTCGAACGTATCTGCGACTTCGGCCGGTTCGCGACGTCCCGAAGGCCACTGCCCCGAAGAGCACTGCCCCAAAGGACATCGCCCTTTCGGCCACCTCCCCAATGGACGTGGTGGCACCGGGAGTTGGCGCCTAGGTTCGGCCGCTCAGGCAGACCAGCCCATTGTGATCAGACGGGGGACAACCTTGCGAATCCAACGGTCCATACCGCGCGCCGCGGCTGTGGCGGCGCTGCCCGTTGCACTGCTCGCCACGACGGTCACCAGCGCTTCGGGCACCCCTGGCGGGCACGACAGCGGGACGAAGGCGTCGTTCGGCCTCACCGCGAGCGGGTACCGGGACGTCACCGGGGTCGACGCCGACAGCCCGGCCGGCAAGATCCTGAAGAGCCAGGGGTTCAGCGTCCGCACCTCCCCGGCCGGACAGACCGCCGTCGTGGACAGCTCCATGGCCGACAACGGCATCATCACCGCGGCGAACCCCGGCTTCGTCGACATCTCGTGGAAGTCGTACGCGAAGGACGCCCAGTACACGGTCGTCCGCGACGACAAGCCCGTCTCGGTCCTCCCCGCGGGTGCCACGAGCTTCCACGACACCCAGGTGACGCGCGGGGCGACGTACGACTACCGGATCGTGCCGCAGCTCAAGAAGGACCACGCCGGAGCCCGCACCTGGGGCATGAAGGTCACCGTCCCGGCGGTCGCCAAGGGCGAGTCCGAACTGTCCGCGATGCGCAAGGGCGCGGTGTCGCGGGCCGACGCGGCGGCAGTGGCCTCGACCACGACGCTGACGTGGGTGGCGTTCATCCCCCAGAAGTACATCGACGCGCCGGTCGGCGGCTGTGACTACGGGTCGAAGTTCCAGTTCGGAGGGGACAACCACTCGAACTTCAACTGGAAGGACTCCCGTTACCGCACCGCGCTGAACGCGGTCATCACCTGGCGGAACAAGTCCCTGGCCGGGTACAAGGACGTCCAGGCCAGCCACGTGTACCGCAAGTCGGACCACAAGCTCATCGCCACCAAGAAGGCGACCGACAAGTACATGAGCGTCAAGAAGCTCGGGTCCGGCGGGAACTACGTCGACATCCGGATGGTCATGCACGCCACCAACCCGTTCTGCAAGGGCCTCGGCACCGTCAAGGGCGCGATCGACGGCGCCCTCCAGATGCACATGACGACGTCCGGGAACTGGGAGATCCACTCCGGCACCCACCGCCTGATGCCGAACCACTACATCTACATCTACAACGGCGGCCGGGTCACCAACGTCTACACCCGCAAGTACGCCAGCGCCGCCTGCCTGATCGGCTCCGCCGCGTGCCCGGTGGCCGACCTGACCGGGTACTACGGCACGTTCCACTGACCGCCCGGCGCGACCCGCGGGCCGACCCACCCCGCGGCCGCTAGACCCGCCCGCGCACGGCATACCCGAGGACCTGCTCACTGAGCAGGTCCTCGATGTCGTCCAGCAGCGCGAGTACCTCGCGTGACACCTCGCGCGGATCGCGGCCTTTGCCCATCTCGCGCCCGATGACCCCGATGACCGTGCCGTGGATCCAGCTGATCTGCCCCGCCATCAGGTGGGGCAGATCGTCGCCCTCGGCCGCTCCGGTCTCCTCGCGCAGGGCCTGCTCCAGACCGGCCTGGACCTCCTGGGCGATGGCCCACAGCCGGGAGCGCAGGGCGGGTGCCGCCTCGATGACCTTCATGAACGTCGCGTAGCCGGACAGCAGACCGACCCGTGGGGAGACCGCCTCGACCTCCTCGCGCAGCTCGCGCAGGACGGCGGCGGCGGCGGACTCGCCCTCGGGCCTGCCCCGGACCCAGCGGGCGAGGCGGTCGATCACGCCGGAGGAGCGGTCGAGGAAGAGGTCTTCCTTGGCGGGGAAGTAGTTGTAGACGGTGTTGACGGAGACGTTGGCGGCGTCGGCGATCTCCGCGACCGTCACCGCGTCGAAGCCGCGCTCGACGAACAGGCCCGTGGCCACATCCGAGATGTACTGCCTGGTCTGCCGCTTCTTCCGCTCCCTGAGTCCCTCAGCCATGTCCGCATCCTAGCTTCGCTGGGACCATTGAAAACTTGGAGTCATTGCAAAATTTCAGGGACTCTGTTTTTCTGTGTGCATGGCAGCAGTCATCAGCGCGGCGGGCCTCGCCCGCACCTTCCAGACCAAAGCCGGCCCCGTGGAGGCCGTGCGCGGTATCGACCTCGCCGTCCGGGAGGGCGAGATCCTCGGCTTCCTGGGCCCCAACGGCGCCGGCAAGACGACCACCCTGCGGATGCTCACCACCCTGCTGAAGCCGACCGGCGGCGCGGCCACCGTCGCCGGGCACGATCTGGCGTCCGATCCGGCGGGGGTGCGCGCGGTCAGCGGGTACGTCGCCCAGTCCGGCGGGGTCGATCCGCAGATCACCATGCGGGAGGAGCTGGTCACCCAAGGGCGGATGTACCGGCTGACGAGGGCCGAGGCGGCCGAGCGGGCCGACGAGCTGGCCCGGGACCTGGACCTCGACGGGTTCCTCGACCGCAAGACCGGCGCCCTGTCCGGCGGCCAGCGCCGCCGCCTCGACATCGCGATGGCCCTCACGCACCGCCCCAAGGTGCTGTTCCTGGACGAACCGACGACCGGCCTCGACCCCGGCAGCCGGGCCGACCTGTGGGAGCTGGTCCGCCGGCTGCGCGACGAGCACGGCACGACCGTGTTTCTGACCACCCACTACCTGGACGAGGCCGATGCCCTCGCCGACCGCCTGGTGATCGTCGACCGGGGCACGGTCGCCGCAGAAGGCACGCCGGGCGCGCTGAAACTGCGCTACGGCGGCTCGCTCGACGCCACCCTCCAGGACACCTTCCTCGCCGTCACCGGCCGCGGGCCCGCCCCGGCCGACACCGCCCCCGTAGCCGTCTAGCCAGGGATCCCCAGAGATGCTGCTTCACGACACGGCCCTCATCTACGGCCGTTACCTGCGCCAGTCCCTGCGTTCCCGCTTCGCGCTGCTCTTCGGCGTGCTCACCCCGCTGCTCTATCTCCTCTTCTTCGGCCCGCTCCTCACCCGTCTCCCGCTGGGCGGCACCGGCAGCTCCTGGCAGGTCCTCGTCCCAGGGCTGCTACTCCAACTCGGCCTGTTCGGCGCCCTGTTCGCGGGGTTCACGGTCATCATCGAGAAGGGGCAGGGAGTGCTGGAGCGGATGCGGGTGACCCCGGTCAGCCGGCTCGCGCTGCTGCTCGGCCGGGTGCTGCGCGACGCCACGGTCTTCGTCTTCCAGGCGGTGCTGCTGGTGCTGGCCGCGCTGGTGATGGGACTGCGGGCGCCGCTCGCGGGCATCCTGATCGGTTTCGCGTTCGTCGCCCTGCTCACGCTGTCGCTGGCCTCGCTGTCGTACGCGATGGGCATGCTGGCGCGCACCCCGCAGGAGTTCGGCCCCCTGGTCAACATGGTGTCGATGCCGTCGATGCTGCTGTCCGGCCTGATGCTCCCGATGGCCCTGGCCCCCACCTGGCTGGACGTGCTCTCGCACTTCGTCCCGTTCCGCTATCTGGTGGACGCGGTGCGCGACGCCTACACCGGCCAGTACGCCACGGCACACATGCTCTGCGGCGTCCTCGTCGCCGTGGGCTTCGCGGCGCTGGCCGTGACGGTGGGCACACGGGTGTTCCGGACGGCCGGAGCGTAACTAGGCTGGCCACATGGTCAATCTGACGCGTATCTACACCCGGACCGGCGACCGGGGCAGCACCGCACTCGGTGACATGAGCCGGGTCGCCAAGACCGACCTCAGGATCTCGGCCTACGCCGACGCCAACGAGGCCAACGCGGTGATCGGCACCGCGATCGCGCTGGGCGGCCTGGACACGGAGGTCGTGCAGGTCCTCACCCGCGTGCAGAACGACCTGTTCGACGTGGGCGCGGACCTGTCGACGCCGGTGGCGGAGAACCCGCAGTACCCGCCGCTGCGGGTGGAGCAGTTCTACATCGACAGGCTGGAGGCGGACTGCGACCGCTTCAACGAGCGGCTGGAGAAGCTGCGGTCCTTCATCCTCCCGGGCGGCACCCCGGGCGCGGCCCTGCTGCACCAGGCCTGCACGGTCGTACGCCGGGCCGAGCGCTCCACCTGGGCGGCCCTGGAGGCGCACGGCGAAACGATGAACCCACTGACGGCGACCTACCTCAACCGCCTCTCCGACCTGCTGTTCATTCTGGCCCGGACGGCCAACAAGGACACCGGGGACGTGCTGTGGGTGCCGGGTGGGGAGCGCTGACGGCGCCCCCCACCCGGTCATTTGTCCACGTCGCTCGTCGCGTCCCGGTCCGCCGCCGCGGCCGCGGACTGGGCCGCGTCGACCTTCTGCTTCATCTGCGCGTACCCCGAGGGCGTGCCGGAGGGTGCGCCGGTGGCAGCCGGTGTCTTCGGGGACGCTCCGTCGTGGTGCGCGCAGCCCGCGGTGAGCGCCACGAGCAGCGCCACCCCCGGGAGCACGGCAGGGCGGGCCCGCATCAGCTCGCCGCCTTGGCCCCGCCGTTGTCCTTGCACCAGGCCGAGACGCCGGTGAGGTCCTTCTGCCGCTGCTGCAGGTCCGTCACCAGCGACTTGCGGTGGTTCAGCCGGTCCTGGAGGTAGGTGGCGATCTGGGTGTGGCCCGCCTTCTTCGCGTTGTCCACGCGCTGCTGCAGCCGGGCGACCGAACCGCGCCGGCCGGCCCCCGCGTCGAGCCGCTTCAGGGCCCGCTCGATCCGGCGGTCGAGCTTGGGCACCCGCTTGCACAGCGCCTGCGCGCCGTCGCCGGTGGGCGCCGGCCTGGGGGTGCTGTCGGCCGCGGCCGCCGTCCCCGCCGTACCCGCCAGGACGGCCGTCACGGCGAGCCCCGCGAGGAGCGTGCGCGTCCGTCGTCGTACGTTCATCTGCCTCTCCGTTCACTTCCCGGGCGACCTCGGCAGGCCGTCCCTCGCGACGGAGGCTAGGCAGGTTCTTTGGGGAAACTCTGTGACCGGTTTGCCCCGGCTGTGCCGATCAGCCAGTCCCGTCGGCCGGGCAGTCCACCGCCGTCCGAGGGCAGCCGTACCTCGAAGCGGGCTCCCACCCCGTCCGGGCCGTCCGTCACCGTCGCGCTCCCCCGGTGCAGTGCCGCCTGCTGGGCGACGAGGGTGAGGCCGAGCCCGGAGCCGGCGCTGTCCGCGCCTCGTTGGAAGCGCTCGAAGATCCGGGCGCGGGCGGCGGCCGGGACGCCGGGCCCGTGGTCGTCCACGGTGATCAGGACCTCGCCCGGAGCGCCGCCCGTCACGCCGACCCGCACCACGGCCCGGCCCGCCCGGTCCCGGCCATGGGCCAGGGCGTTGGCCAGCAGGTTGTCGAGCAGCAGCCGCAGGCCCGCCTCCCAGCCGTGCACGGTGAGCCCGGGTGCCGCGTCCAGGGTGATCCCGGCATCGGGGGCGCGGCGCCGGGCGTCGGCCACGGCCGCGTCGGCGACCTCGGCGAGGTCGACGCCCCGGAACGCCTCCGCCTCCACCAGATCGCCGCGCCCCAGGTCCCGCAGCATCACCAGCAGCCCGAGCAGCCGGGCGTGTTCGCGGTGCAGGTCGGCCAGGACCTCGGTGCGGTCCGCCGCGGGCAGGCCGGGGTGGGCGGTGAGGATGTCGAGGTTGGTGCCGATGCTCATCAGCGGGGTGCGCAGTTCGTGCGCGGCGGCCGCCGAGAAGGAGCGGGCGGTGTCCAGGGCCTGCCCCGTGCGGGCGGCCTGCTCGTCGTAGCGGGCGAGGACGGTGCGCAGCGTCGCGGCCAGCTCGTCGACCTCGCGCACCCCGGTCCGCTCCTCGGGCGGCCGGGCCGTGCTGGTGCGCGGGTCGAGTCCGGCGGTACGGCGGGTGAGCCGGCGCAGTGGTGCGCTCGCCCCGGCGGCCAGGCCCCAGGCGAGCAGCCCGGACAGGGGGGCGGCGAGCAGCGCGGTGCCGATCACCCGGCGGCGTACGAGCCCCACCTGGGTGCGGGCGGCGGTGTCGGGCGAGAAGAGCCACAGCGTGCCGGAGCCGGTGGTGGTCCGCACCGGCCGGGCCAGGGCCCGCCAGCTGCGCCCGCCGCCGCGGACGGTGACGAACCCGGAGGTGCGGTCGGGCAGCGCCACCGAGGGGGCGGGCTGGGGGCCGCCGCTGAAGGTCACGCCCGGGGCGACCACGCGTACGCCGACGTCGAGGGCCGAGTCGAACAGCTGCCGTTGCCGGGTGTCGGCGGCCTTGGCGCGGCCGTTCGCGGCGGCCCGCAGCAGGGCCCGGGCGTCCGGCGCGACGGCCGTCGCCCGCTGGCGCAGATGCTGGTCCTCGGCCCGGTGCAGATCTCCCGCGACCAGGTGCAGCAGCAGCCAGCCGCCGGCCAGCACCAGCAGCGGGACGGTGCAGCCGACGGCCAGGCCGATACGGGTGGAGAGTCTCACGGCGTGTCCTGTGCGTCCCGTGGTTCCTTCAGGTCCCGTGGTTCCTTCAGGACGAAGCCGACGCCCCGGACGGTGTGGATCAGCCGGGCCGGGTTCTGGGCCTCCAGTTTGCGCCGCAGATAGCTGACGAAGGTGTCGACGGTGTCGGTGCGCACGTCGAAGTCGTAGCCCCACACCCGTTCCAGCAGCTGGTCACGGGTGAGGACCAGCCCGGCGTTGCGGGCGAGCACCTCCAGCAGCTCGAACTCGCGCCGGGTCAGGTCCAGCGGGGTGCCGTCGCGCTCGGCGGTGCGGGCGGCCGGGTCGATCACCAGGCCCGCCGCGCGCAGCAGCTCCGTACGGCCGCTGTCGGCCGGCGGGCGGCGGCGCAGCAGGGCGCGCAGCCGGAGCACCAGTTCCTGCAGGGCGAAGGGCTTGACCAGGTAGTCGTCGCCGCCCGCCTGGAGTCCGGCGATGCGATCGGCGGTCTCGTCCAGCGCGGAGAGCATGAGCACGGGCAGGTCCCGGCCGGCGTCGCGGAGCCGGGTGCACACCTCGATGCCGCTCATACCGGGCATCGACACGTCGAGGACGAGCACGTCGGGCGGGGCGTCCCGGATCGCGGCCAGTGCCCCGGGCCCGTCGGCGGCGATCCGCACCTCGAAGCCGCTGAGCCTGAGGCCGCGTTCCAGCGAGCGCCGGATCGCCGCGTCGTCGTCGACGACCAGTACCGCACCGGCACCCGCTGTGTCACTCATACGTTCTCCTCATCGCCCGGTCAGCGTACGGCCCTCCGTCGAGCGGGCGGCAGGGCCGGTCGGCGGCTTCTTGGGCCACAGCAGATAGGTCAGGGCGATGACGCCGTGGATCGCGACGACCCGCAGCGCGGCCCACTGCCAGGACCGCAGCGGTCCGGTGCCGTCGCCGTCGCCGACGTACCAGACCGCCGCCTGGAGCAGGACGAGGGCCACGGCGGCGGCCAGGACCGTGCGCAGCCACAGGCGTCCCTCGTGCCTGGCGCGCGCGAGGCCGTACCTGGGCGGTTTCGGGGGCCGGGGCGCACCGGCGAGGCGGTGGGCCGCGTGGCCGTCCAGCCAGCGGATCGTGTAATGGCCGTAGCCGACGGTGAAGCCGATGTAGAGCGCGGCCAGTCCGTGTTCCCAGCTCGGCTCGGCGCCGTTTCGGAGGTCGACGGCCGTCGCGACGAACAGCACCACCTCCAGCAGCGGTTCGCACAGCAGCAGCGCCACGCTGGTACGGCGCCACTTCAGCAGATAGCGGACGGCCAGCCCGGCGGCCAGCAGGACCCAGAACGCCACTTCACAGGCGATGATCAACCCGACGATCACGGCTCGCTCCTTCCCTTCGCCCTTCCAGGCTCGCCGCCGCTCCGTCCGATTTCGTCGGCGTCGCGGGCGACGTCGGCGTAAGCGAAAGTTGCAGTTCGGGACCCTTCCCGAGGAGCACGCGAGCCTGGTGGCGAGCGTGTTGGATGGAGGCATGGCACGCGCACTCCCCCGCCCCCACCGTGACGATCTGCGCATCGCCCTGGGCGGACTGCTCGGCGGGGTGGTGCTGTGGACGCTCGGGATCCATCCGCGCGTGCCCTCGGACCCGCTGGTGCAGTGGCACGCGCCCTGGGCCCCGCTGCTGCCGCTGCTGGCGATCGCCGCGTGCGAGCCGCTGCGCCGCTCCCGGCCCCGTCTCGGCCTGGCCGTCGGCACGCTCGCGGTGACCCTGGACACGGTGACCCTGGGCAACGTCGTCACCATCGTCATGTACACCGACCTCATGTACGCGGCCGTCCTGTACGGCAGCCCCGGCTCGGCCCGGCGTATCCCCTGGGTCACCGGGATGCTGACGGTCCTCGGTGGCGTCGTGCCCGCCGCGCTGTGGCGCGATCCCCAAGGTCTGCTGATCGGCGTGGGGATCGGCGTGGTCGCGTTCGCGCCGGCCGCGACCGGGTGGGTGGTGCGCAACCACCGCGACGCCGCCGAGACGGCCCGGCTGCGCGCCGAACAGACCGCCCTGCTGGCCGAGATGGACCGCACGCAGGCGGTCACCGCCGAACGGGCGCGGATGGCACGTGAGTTGCACGACATGGTCGCCAACCACCTGTCCGCGATCGCCATTCACTCCACGGCCGCGCTGTCACTGGACGATCCGCGGACCTCCCGGGACGCGCTCGCCGTGATCCGGGAGAACAGCGTGGAGGGGCTGTCCGAGATGCGCCGGCTGATCGGTATCCTCCGGGACAGCAGCGGCGATCTGGAGCCGGCCGCGACGCCGACACTGGACGGTCTCGCCACCCTCGTCAAGGGCGCCCGCGCCAACGGCCTGGACGTCCGGCTGGAGGACGGCCACGGCCGGGTGCCCGCGCCGGTCGAGCTGGCCGCCTACCGGATCGTGCAGGAGTCGCTGACCAACGCGCTCAAGCACGCGGCCGAGGGGCCCGTCGACGTCACACTGCGGCAGGAGGAGAGCACCTTGCACATCCGGGTGACCAGCGCCTACCGGCCCGGCGACAGCCCGCGCGCCCCCGGATCGGGCTCCGGGCTGGCCGGAATGCGGGAGCGGGCCGCACTGCTCGGCGGCACCTTCGAGGCCGGACCGGGCCCGGGAGGCGGCCGGTGGTCCGTACGAGCGGCCCTGCCGCTCGACCGGGAAGCCCCCGCATGACCCCCGCCCCGCACACCCTCACCACCGAAGACGCTCCGGCGTTCGACCAAGGAGACCCCGTATGACCCCCGCCATCCGGGTCCTCGTCGCCGAGGACCAGTCCGCCGTGCGTGCCGGGCTCGTGCTGATCCTGCGCAGCGCGCCCGACATCGAGGTGGTCGGGGAGGCGGCGGACGGCGAGCGGGCGGTGGAGCTGGCCCGGGAGCTGGGGCCGGATCTGGTCCTGATGGATGTGCAGATGCCGCGCCTGGACGGGGTGTCGGCGACCCGGGCCATCGTCGCCGAGCAGCTCGCGGACGTGCTCGTGCTGACCACCTTCGACCTGGACGAGTACGTGTTCGGCGCGCTGCGGGCGGGGGCGGCCGGGTTCCTGCTGAAGAACACCGAGGCTCGGGATCTGCTGGAGGCGGTGCGGACGGTGGCGCGCGGAGAGGGGATCGTCGCCCCGGCGGTCACCCGGCGGCTGATCGCCGAGTTCGCCGCCAGGCCGGTGCGCGAGTCGAAGGCCGACCCGGCCGTGCTGGACACCCTGACCCCACGCGAGCGCGAGGTGCTGTCCTGCATCGGCGAGGGGCTGTCGAACGCGGCGATCGCCGAGCGGCTGCAGATGGCGGAAGGCACGGTGAAGACCCACGTCAGCCGCCTGCTGGGCAAGCTGGAGCTGCGCAGCCGGGTCCAAGCGGCCGTGCTGGCGCAGGAGTTGGGGATCTAGCGAGGGCCACCGGAGCCACCGTCGAACTGGTCCAGACCTATTGACCCGTGGTCCAGACCTTTCTACTCTCGCAGCACCGTGGGCTGAAGGCTCAGTCATGCCCACGACACCCCTTACATTCCCCATATCGAGGAGGCGCACCATGCGCTTCAGACACAGAGCCGCGGCAGGACTCGCGACCCTGCTGCTCCCCCTGGCCGGTCTGGTCGGTCTCGCGGACCCCGCCCACGCGGCGACGACCGACGCGACGGCCAGCTTCACCAAGACCAGCGACTGGGGCACCGGCTTCGGCGGCCAGTGGACCATCAAGAACACCGGTACCAGCAGCATCAGTTCCTGGACCGTGGAGTGGGACTTCCCCTCGGGCACGTCCGTCAGCTCCGCCTGGGACGCGGACGTCACGAACTCCGCCAACCACTGGACCGCGAAGAACAAGTCCTACAACGGCACCCTCGCCCCCGGCGCCTCGGTCTCCTTCGGCTTCAACGGCGCGGGCCCCGGCTCCCCGACCGACTGCAAGCTGAACGGCGACAGTTGCGACGGTACGACGGCCCCCGGTGACGCGGCCCCGAGCGCCCCCGGCACCCCGACCGCCTCCGCCGTCACCGACACCTCGGTCAAGCTCGACTGGAGCGCGGCCACCGACGACAAGGGCGTCAAGAACTACGACGTCCTGCGCGACGGCAAGGTCGTCTCCACGGTGACGACCACGTCGTACACGGACACCGGCCTGAACGCCGGCACCGACTACTCCTACAGCGTGCAGGCCCGGGACACCGCCGGCCAGACCGGCCCGGTCAGCACGGCGGTCGCGGTGCACACCACCGGCGGCGGAGGCACCACTCCCCCGACCACCAGTGACAAGGTCAAGCTCGGCTACTTCACCGAGTGGGGCATCTACGGCCGCAACTACAACGTCAAGAACCTCGTGACGTCCGGCTCGGCCGCGAAGATCACCCACATCAACTACGCCTTCGGCAACGTCACCAACGGGCAGTGCGCGATCGGCGACGCCTACGCCGACTACCAGAAGACGTTCACCGCCGACCAGTCTGTCAGCGGCGCCGCGGACACCTGGGACCAGCCGCTGGCCGGCAACTTCAACCAACTGCGCGAGCTGAAGGCCAAGTACCCGAACCTCAAGGTGCTGTGGTCCTTCGGCGGCTGGACCTGGTCCGGCGGCTTCGCCCAGGCGGCGGCCAACCCCACCGCCTTCGCCGACTCCTGCTACAACCTGGTCAACGACCCGCGCTGGGCCGACGTCTTCGACGGCATCGACATCGACTGGGAGTACCCGAACGCCTGCGGCCTGTCCTGCGACACCAGCGGGGCGGCGGCCTTCAAGAACGTGATGGCCGCGCTGCGCGCCAAGTTCGGCACGAGCAAGCTGGTCACGGCCGCGGTCACCGCCGACGGCTCCTCCGGCGGCAAGATCGAGGCCGCGGACTACGCGGGCGCCGCCGCTTCCGTCGACTGGTACAACGTGATGACGTACGACTTCTTCGGCGCCTGGGACGCGCAGGGCCCGACCGCCCCGCACTCCCCGCTCACCTCGTACTCCGGCATCCCCAAGGCGGGCTTCACCACCGCCGACGCGATCGCCAAGTACAAGTCGATCGGCGTCCCCGCGAGCAAGCTGCTCATCGGCATCGGCCTCTACGGCCGCGGCTGGACCGGCGTCACCCAGGACGCCCCGGGCGGCACGGCCACGGGCCCGGCGGCCGGCACCTACGAGCAGGGCATCGAGGACTACAAGGTGCTCAAGACGTCCTGCCCGGTCACCGGCACCATCGCCGGCACGGCGTACGCGCACTGCGGCAGCAACTGGTGGTCCTACGACACCCCGTCGACGATCGCCGGAAAGATGAGCTGGGCCAAGTCCCAGGGGCTCGGCGGCGCGTTCTTCTGGGAGTTCAGCGGCGACACCAGCGACGGTGAACTGGTGAACGCCATCAGCAGCAACCTGTAGACCCTTTAAGCGACATTGACGCGCTGTCCGGGCGGGGCTGCCTCCAGCCACGCGAGAAATCCGGTCAGCGCGTCTTCGCTCATGGCGAGTTCGAGGCGGGTGCCCCGATGCGTACAGGCGAGGACCACCGCGTCGGAGAGCAGCGCCAGCTCCTCCTCGCCCTCGGGCAGCCGGCGCCCGGCCACCTCGATGGCGGCGCGCTCCAGGGTGCGGCGCGGGCGGACGGCGTAGGAGAAGACGCGGTACCACTCGATGCGGTCGCCGTTGTAGCGGGCGACGCCGTAGCTCCAGCCCTTGCCGTTCGCGTCCGGTTTCTCGGCCACGTCCCAGCGCAGGGAACAGTCGAAGGTGCCGCCGGAACGCTGGATCAGTCTGCGGCGCAACCCGAACAGGAACAGTCCCACCACCACGAGCGCGACCACGATCCCGCACACAGTCAGAGCGAGGACCATCGGCACCGACCTCCTCGTCTCCTAGGAACTGCTTCTGAAACTGAGTAATGAAACGGAAAAAACACCCACATCTGCCTCAGCCGCGACCGGCACCGGATTGCTCCGGGCCGACCGCGGCTGAGTGACGTCATACCGCCGCGTGCTGGGTCAGCTCGCGGCCGCCGCACGCAGGCGGACGTCTGCGCGACGCTCGGCGGCGGCATCGCCCTCCGCCTTCGCGCGCTCCAGCTCCCGCTCCGTGCGCTGGACATCGATCTCGTCCGACAGCTCGGCGATCTCGGCCAGCAACGACAGCTTGTTGTCCGCGAACGAGACGAAACCGCCGTGCACCGCGGCGACGACCGTTCCACCATCACTCGTACGGATGGTCACCGGGCCCGACTCCAGCACACCGAGCAGCGGCTGGTGACCGGGCATGACGCCGATGTCGCCGGACGTGGTGCGCGCGACGACCAGGGTGGCCTCGCCGGACCAGACCTGGCGGTCGGCGGCGACCAGCTCGACGTGCAGCTCAGCAGCCAAGGTTGGCTCCTCGGGTCACCACCCGGCAGGGGCGCCGGGTGTTGGGGTCAATTCTAATGGGCGTGGCAGAGGGGGCGGGACGCGCCCGCCCCCTCACACGAGCACGAGGCTCAGGAGACGCCCAGCTCCTTGGCGTTGGCCTTGAGGTCCTCCAGGCCACCGCACATGAAGAACGCCTGCTCCGGGAAGTGGTCGTACTCGCCGTCGCAGATCGCGTTGAACGCCGCGATCGTCTCGTCCAGCGGGACGTCCGAACCGTCCACGCCGGTGAACTGCTTGGCGACGTGGGTGTTCTGGGACAGGAAGCGCTCCACGCGACGGGCACGGTGGACGACGAGCTTGTCCTCCTCGCCGAGCTCGTCGATACCGAGGATCGCGATGATGTCCTGCAGGTCCTTGTACTTCTGCAGGATGTTCTTCACGCGCATGGCCGCGTTGTAGTGGTCCTGCGCGATGTAGCGCGGGTCCAGGATCCGGGACGTCGAGTCCAGCGGGTCCACGGCCGGGTAGATGCCCTTCTCGGAGATCGGACGGGAGAGAACCGTCGTCGCGTCGAGGTGGGCGAAGGTGGTCGCCGGGGCCGGGTCGGTCAGGTCGTCGGCGGGGACGTAGATCGCCTGCATCGAGGTGATCGAGTGACCGCGGGTCGAGGTGATGCGCTCCTGGAGGAGACCCATCTCGTCGGCCAGGTTGGGCTGGTAACCCACCGCGGACGGCATACGGCCGAGCAGCGTGGAGACCTCGGAACCGGCCTGCGTGAAGCGGAAGATGTTGTCGATGAAGAACAGCACGTCCTGCTTCTGGACGTCACGGAAGTACTCGGCCATGGTGAGGCCGGCCAGCGCGACGCGCAGACGGGTGCCCGGGGGCTCGTCCATCTGACCGAAGACCAGCGCGGTCTTGTCGATGACGCCCGAGTCGCTCATTTCCTCGATGAGGTCGTTGCCCTCACGAGTGCGCTCACCGACACCGGCGAACACGGAGACACCGTCGTGGTTGTTGGCGACACGGTAGATCATCTCCTGGATGAGCACCGTCTTGCCGACGCCGGCACCGCCGAACAGGCCGATCTTGCCGCCCTTGACGTACGGGGTGAGCAGGTCGATGACCTTGACGCCCGTCTCGAACATCTCGGTCTTCGACTCGAGCTCGTCGAAGTTCGGGGCCTTGCGGTGGATGCCCCAGCGCTCGCCGTCGTACTGCTCGTCGACGTTCAGCACCTCACCGAGGGTGTTGAACACCTTGCCCTTGGTGAAGTCACCGACGGGCACCGTGATGGCGTCGCCGGTGTCGGTCACCGCGGCCTGGCGGACCAGACCGTCGGTGGGCTGCATGGAGATGGTGCGGACCAGGCCGTCACCCAGGTGCTGGGCGACCTCCAGGGTCAGCGTCTTCTTCTCGCCGGCGTTGGCCGGGTCGGCCACCTCGACGTGAAGGGCGTTGTAGATGTCCGGCATCGCGTCGACGGGGAACTCCACGTCGACGACCGGGCCGATGACCCGGGCGACGCGGCCCGTAGCCGTCGCGGTCTCAACAGTGGTGGTCATTATCGGTCACTCCCCGCGGTCGCGTCGGCGAGGGCGCTGGCGCCACCGACGATCTCGCTGATTTCCTGGGTGATTTCGGCCTGGCGGGCCGCGTTGGCAAGACGGGAGAGCGTGTTGATCAGCTCGCCCGCGTTGTCGGTGGCCGACTTCATCGCGCGCCGCGTGGCGGCGTGCTTCGAAGCGGCCGACTGGAGCAGCGCGTTGTAGATGCGGCTCTCCACGTAGCGCGGCAGCAGGGCGTCGAGGACGTCCTCCGCCGAGGGCTCGAAGTCGTACAGCGGCAGGATCTCGCCTTGTGCGGCGGTCTCCTGCGCGACCTCTTCGAGACGCAGCGGAAGGAGCCGGGCGTCCAGCGCCGACTGCGTCATCATCGAGACGAACTCGGTGAAGACGATGTGGAGTTCGTCCACGCCGCCCTCGGCCGTGTCCTGCTCGATGGCCTCGATCAGGGGCGCCGCGACCTTCTTGGCGTCCGCGTACGTCGGCTCGTCCGTGAAGCCCGTCCACGACTCCGCGATGGTGCGCTCACGGAAGTTGTAGTGGGCGACACCGCGCCGGCCGACGATGTACGTGTCGACCTGCTTGCCCTCGCGCTCCAGGCGCTCGGTCAGCTGCTCCGCCGCCTTGATGGCGTTGGAGTTGAAGGCGCCGGCCAGACCGCGGTCGCTCGTGAGGAGCAGGACCGCGGCACGGGTCGGGTTCTCCGTCTCCGTGGTGAGCGGGTGCTTGGTGTTCGAACCCGTACCGACCGCCGTGACCGCACGCGTCAGCTCGGTCGCGTACGGCGTGGAGGCCGCCACCTTGCGCTGCGCCTTGACGACGCGCGAGGCGGCGATCATCTCCATCGCCTTGGTGATCTTCTTGGTCGCGGTGACGGATCGGATGCGACGCTTGTAGACCCGGAGCTGGGCTCCCATGAGTCAGGTCCCTTCCTTACGTCACTTGGCGGTGGCGGGGGTGTCCTCGCCGAGCAGCTTGCCGTCCGAGGTCTCGAACTGCTTCTTGAACTCGGCCACCGCGTCGTCGATCGCCTGGATCGTGTCGTTCGACATCTTGGCGCCCTCCTTGATGGAGGTCATCAGGCCCTGGTGCTTCCGGTGCAGGAAGTCGATCAGTTCCTTCTCGAAGCGGCGGATGTCCACGACCGGGACCTCGTCCATGCGGCCGTTGGTGCCGGCCCAGACGGAGACGACCTGGTCCTCGGTGGCCATGGGCTGGTACTGGTCCTGCTTCAGCAGCTCGACCATGCGCTGACCGCGCTCCAGCTGCGCCTTCGAGGCCGCGTCCAGGTCGGAACCGAAGGCGGCGAACGCCTCCAGCTCACGGAACTGGGCGAGGTCGACCCGCAGACGGCCGGAGACCTGGCGCATCGCCTTGTGCTGCGCGGAACCACCGACTCGGGAGACGGAGATACCGACGTTCAGCGCGGGGCGCTGACCGGCGTTGAACAGGTCCGACTCCAGGAAGCACTGGCCGTCGGTGATGGAGATGACGTTGGTCGGGATGAACGCCGAGACGTCGTTGGCCTTGGTCTCGACGATCGGCAGACCGGTCATCGAACCGGCACCCATGTCGTCGGAGAGCTTGGCGCAGCGCTCCAGCAGACGGGAGTGCAGGTAGAAGACGTCACCCGGGTAGGCCTCACGGCCCGGCGGGCGGCGCAGCAGCAGGGACACGGCGCGGTAGGCGTCGGCCTGCTTCGAGAGGTCGTCGAAGATGATGAGGACGTGCTTGCCCTCGTACATCCACTGCTGGCCGATGGCCGAACCGGTGTACGGCGCAAGGTACTTGAAGCCGGCCGGGTCGGACGCCGGGGCGGCGACGATGGTCGTGTACTCCAGGGCGCCGTTCTCCTCCAGCGAGCGGCGCACGCCCGCGATGGTGGAGCCCTTCTGGCCGATGGCGACGTAGATGCAGCGGACCTGCTTCTTCGGGTCGCCGGTGCGCCAGTTGTCACGCTGGTTGATGATCGTGTCGACGGCCAGGGCGGTCTTGCCGGTCTGGCGGTCACCGATGATCAGCTGACGCTGACCACGGCCGATCGGGGTCATCGCGTCGACGGCCTTGTAGCCCGTCTCCATCGGCTCGTGCACCGACTTGCGCTGCATGACCGTGGGGGCCTGCAGCTCAAGGGCGCGGCGGCCGGACGTCTCGATCTCGCCGAGGCCGTCGATCGGGTTGCCGAGCGGGTCGACAACGCGGCCGAGGTAGCCCTCGCCGACCGCGACGGAGAGGACCTCACCGGTGCGCGTGACCGGCTGACCCTCCTCGATGCCGCTGAACTCACCGAGGACGATGGCACCGATCTCGCGCTCCTCGAGGTTGAGGGCGAGGCCGAGGGTGCCGTCCTCGAACTTCAGCAGTTCGTTGGCCATGGCCGAGGGAAGACCCTCGATCTTCGCGATGCCGTCGCCGGCAAGGGTGACCGTACCGACCTCCTCGCGCGAGGCCGCGTCCGGCTTGTACGACTGGACGAAGTTCTCCAGCGCGTCCCGGATCTCCTCCGGCCGGATCGTGAGCTCCGCCATCTGGGTTCCCTGCTCTCCTTGTTGGGCCCGAAGTTTCACTTTGGGGGGATGGGGACTCCCCCCTGTAAGAGGTGAATCCTCTGCACGGCCCAACCAGGGCCGTAAGTACGTTCTGAGTTACTGCGGTGCTGCTAGCTCGCCATGCGGCGGGCGGCGTCGTCCAGCCGGTCCGCGAGGGAGCCGTTGATGACCTCGTCACCGACCTGCACCCGGATCCCGCCGATCACGTCGGGGTCCACGTCCAGGTTGAGGTGCATGCGGCGGCCGTAGAGCTTCGCGAGGGCGGCGCCGAGGCGCTGCTTCTGCGGGTCGCTCAGCGGCACCGCCGAGGTGACGACGGCGACCATGCGGTCCCGGCGCTCGGCGGCCAGCTTGGACAGGGACTCCAGTCCCGCTTCCAGGCTACGTCCACGCGGCACGGTCACGAGGCGCGTGACCAGACGCTCGGTGACCGGCTTGGCCCGTCCGCCGAGCAGCCGGTGCAGCAGCTCGGTCTTCGCGGCCGTACCGGCGGCGCGGTCGGTCAGCGCGGCGCGCAGGTCGGTGCTGGAGGAGACGATCCGGCCGAACCGGAACAGCTCGTCCTCGACCTCGTCCAGCGTGCCCGTCTTCTCCGCGGCGGTGAGGTCGGCGATGTCCGCCAGCTCCTCCAGCGCGTCCACCAGGTCGCGGGGCTGCGACCAGCGGGCGCGCGCCATCCCGGACACCAGGTCGGCGGTGGAACCGCTGACCTGGGCGCCGAGCAGGCGCTGGACCAGCTCCGCCTTGGCCTCCGCGGGCTGCGCCGGGTCGGTGAGGACCCGGCGCAGGCCGGCCTCGCGGTCGAGCAGCGCGGTGACGGCCGCCAGCTCGTCGGCGAGCTGAGCGGCGTCCACGGACGTGGAGTCCGTCAGCGCGTCGAGACGCTCGCGGGCGGCAGCCAGGGCCTCGCGGCTCGCTCCGTTCATCGCGTGGCCTCGGCCTTCTCCTCGAGCTCGTCGAGGAAGCGGTCGATCACACGGCTCTGGCGGGCGTGGTCCTCGAGGGACTCGCCGACGAGCTTGCCGGCCAGTTCGGTGGCGAGCTTGCCGACGTCCTGACGGAGCGTCTGCGCGGCGGCCTTGCGGTCGGCCTCGATCTGCGAGTGACCGGCGACGACGATCTCCTCGCGCTGCCGCTGGCCCTCGGCCCGCATCTCGGCGATGAGCGCGGCACCCTGCTCCTGCGCCTCCTGGCGCAGGCGCGCGGCCTCGTGCCGAGCCTCGGCGAGCTGAGCCTTGTACTGCTCAAGGACGCTCTGGGCCTCGACCTTCATGGCGTCGGCCTCTTCGATACCGCCTTCGATCGCCGCTCGGCGCTCCTCCAGAACCTTGTTGATGTTCGGAAGCAGCTTCTTCCAGAAGAAGAAGAACACGATGGCGAAGGCGATGGTGCCGATGAGCAGCTCGGGACCGGCGGGGACGAGCGGGTTCTGCTTCGTCTCCTCGGCCGCCAGCTGTGCCAGGTTGGCGATCACATCAGTGCCTTTCGTCGAAACGTGTCGGTGGGAGGTTGATTACCGACCGAACACGAACGGCATAACGATGCCGATGAGGGCGAGCGCCTCACAGAAGGCGAAGCCGAGGATCTGGTTGGCGCGGATCAGACCGGCGGCCTCGGGCTGACGAGCGAGGGCCTGGGTGCCGTTACCGAAGATGATGCCGACGCCGATGCCGGGGCCGATGGCCGCGAGGCCGTAGCCGATGGAACCGAGGGAACCGGAGACGCCGGCGGCGAGGTCGATGGCAGCGGACATGCCGTTTCTTCCTTCTCTTTTACGGACCGGTGGGGGTTGGCCACCGGACGACTGGGGGTTGGCGGGGGGGGTGGTTCGGCTCAGTGGTGCTCGGCGAGAGCGCCCTGAATGTAGGAGCAGGCCAGCAGCACGAAGACGTACGCCTGGACGGCCTGGACGAAGAGCTCGAAGAGGATCATGGCGATCGTCATCACGAAGGAGACGCCGGCGCCCACGACCAGCCAGCTGTTCAGCAGGTACCAGGAGGCCACGGTGAACATGACCAGCATCAGGTGACCGGCGAACATGTTGGCGAAGAGTCGCACCGCGTGCGTGAAGGGGCGGACCAGCAGGTTCGAGAAGAACTCGATGACCATGACGAGCGGCAGCACGGCGCCGAGCGACTTGTCGTAGCCCGTGACGTTCTTGAAGAAGCCGACGAAGCCGTGCTTCTTGAAGGTGAGCGCGACCCAGGTGATGTAGACGATCGCGGCCAGCACCATCGGGAACGCGATGACCGAGGACACCGGGAACTGGGCCAGCGGGATCACGGACCAGACGTTCATGAGCCAGACGAAGAAGAAGAGGGAGACCATGAGCGGCACCCACTTCTCGCCCTCGCGCTTGCCGAGGGTCTCGTACACGATGCCGCGGCGCACGAAGTCGTAGCCGGCCTCGCCGACCATCTGCAGCTTGCCCGGGACGACCTTCGCCTTGCCGAAGGCGGCCGAGAAGATGACGACGATGAGCAGCGTGGTGACGAGCGCGAGCAGCATCACCTTGTTGAACTCGAAGCCCCCGACCGTGAAGAGCGGCTTGAACAGGAAGGAGTTCAGGCCCGGGGCCGGGAAGCCGCACCCGTTGTCGGACATGATCCGACAACTCCAGTCAAAGGCGAGCTGGGTCTGGTCAGCACTCACCGCGGGCTCCTTCGGCATGACGCATGGGTACGGCAACCTCGTTGTGTCGGCGCGGCACACGGCCGCGGATCGGCACCGGACTGGTGTTACGGATGTGGGGGCGGCTGGGGGCCCTCGAGCCTCGCCATTGAGCAGGCGTCAGCTCGGATACCCGCGCCCGCGATGCCGCAGTTGGCACCGGACGATAGCAGGAGATCTCACAAGCCTTTATCCCGCCCCTACCCCTCACGACGAAGGCCCTGTCTTCTCGGGCTTCTCGCTCTTCTCGGAGTCCGGGTCGACGTAGAAGATCTTGGCCTTCATGTGTGCGCGGGCCTGCGCGGCCATCCACACGACGGTCGCGACGACGAGCGACACGGCGAACGTCTTCGGGTTGAAGAGAGAGGTGTCCTTGAAAACAGCGACGAAGATCAGGAGGAGCAGCAGCTGGGCGACGTAGAGCAACAGCCCCATCATCTGGAACAGCTGCGGGAGCGTTTTTGCCGTCCACTGGAGCACATAGAGGCCGATTCCCATGAACAGGATGGCCAGTATCGTGCCGACCGTCGCACCGAGCGCGCCCTTGCCCCCTGCGACCGCGGCGCTCACGGCGACAGCGATCGCGCCTGCGACCGCTGTGGGCACAGCGATCTGCAGAAGGTTCCGGGCGTCTTTGGACGGCATGGCGGCAACTCCGCTTTCACAAGGGGGCAGGGTGTCGTCATGGACGAGCGTAGTCCCGGGCTGAGTGATCGAGACCTCACACCAATGGACCGTCGCACTACGGTCCTTCGGCTCTATCCGGGGTTCTCGTGAACCGTATCACAAACTATTTGATGAGGTCTTTACCTGCTAGGTGTGCTTGCTGTCACACATGAGAGTGACAGTGCGCGTTTGTGCAAAAACCGGGCCCACTTGTCTGGTATTAGGGGACTTTGCTCCCCCATGAGCGGGCAATGCTCTCGTCAGATTCTTACCTTGACCGACTCGGAGACGGCTCAGCGGCGATCGACAAAACGCGAACGAGGGCCAATGGCGGTCGCCCCGTTGACGCCCGAGAGACCGGCCGGGACAGGCGCCCTTTCGCCGGTCTCCTGCGCCTCCTGTGCCTCGTTCGCCTCGTGCGCCACGGCCGCCTCGGCTGCCGCCTCGATCGCACGGCGACGCCTGCGGTAGCGCGGCGGCACGAACCGCTGCGCCCACACCGGCACGCGCGGTGTGAAGCGCGGGAGCAGCAGCAGGACGAGGCCGACCGCGCTGAGGAAGACGACGCCCAGCACGATCCACATGGACGCCGAGTTCACCGAGTACGCCAGCGCGCCGAAGGCGATCAGGGCCGACCAGAAGTACATGATCAGCACGGCCCGGCTGTGCGAGTGGCCGATCTCCAGCAGCCGGTGGTGCAGGTGCCCGCGGTCGGCGGCGAACGGGGACTGGCCGCGCCAGGTGCGGCGGACGATCGCGAGGACCAGGTCCGCGGCCGGCACGGCGATGATCGTCAGCGGGAGCAGCAGCGGGATGTAGACCGGCACCGTCTGGTGCACCGCCGCCTTCTCCGAACCCGTGAACAGCGCGAGGGCGTCCGGGTCGAGCTGGCCGGTGATCGAGATCGCGCCCGCCGCCAGCACCAGGCCGATCAGCATCGAACCCGAGTCGCCCATGAAGATCCGCGCGGGATGCATGTTGTGCGGCAGGAAGCCCAGGCACATGCCCATCAGGATCGCCGCGAACAGCGTGGCGGGAGCGGCGGCCTCGATGCCGTACGAGTACCAGATCCGGTAGGCGTACAGGAAGAACGCGCCCGCCGCGATGCAGACCATGCCGGCCGCGAGACCGTCCAGGCCGTCCACGAAGTTCACGGCGTTGATCGTGATGACGACGAGCGCGACGGTCAGCAGGGTCCCCTGCCACTGGGTCAGCGCCACGTTGCCCACGCCGGGGATGGGCAGCCACAGGATCGTCAGACCCTGCATGACCATCACACCCGCGGCGATCATCTGGCCGCCCAGCTTGATCAGCGCGTCGATCTCGAACTTGTCGTCCAGGACGCCGATCAGCCAGATCAGGGCCGCGCCGGAGAGCAGGGCCCGCGGCTCGTTCGACTTCGCGAAGACCTCGTTGAGGTTGGTCAGGTGGTCCGCGACGAGCAGGCCGGCGCACAGGCCGAAGAACATGGCGATACCGCCGAGGCGCGGAGTGGGTTCCCGGTGCACGTCACGCGCCCGGATCTCCGGCATCGCCCCGGCCACGATCGCGAACTTCCGTACCGGCCCTGTCAGCAGGTACGTCACCGCGGCCGTGATGCAGAGCGTCAGCAGGTATTCACGCACGGGCTTCCCCACAGGTCTCGCTGGCCATCACAGCCCCACACCCTAGCGATGGACGTATATGAATGGGGACTGCCGGGTAGCCACGATGGTTGCACGTGTGGCTGTGGACCACGTCGCACATCGGGGTGTACGGGACACCGCCTCCCCTTGTTCAGCCCGGATACGGCGGAAAATCACCGGCCAGGCCACGCACTTCTTCGCGCGCCCGGACCGGGTCGACGGCGCCGCGGAGCACGCCCGCCAGCAGCGCCGCGATCCGGGCCATCTCCGGCTCGCCCATGCCCTGCGTGGTCACCGCCGCCGTGCCCAGGCGCAGGCCGCGGCCGTCGCCGTGCGGCAGCACACAGCAGTCCAGGACCATCCCGGCGGCGGCGAGCCGGCCGCGCGCGGTACGGCCGTCCACACCGAGCGGTGCGGGGTCGGCGGTGATCAGATGGGTGTCCGTGCCGCCGGTGGTGACCGTGAGGCCCTCGGCCTCCAGCAGAGCGGCGAGCGCCCGTGCGTTGGCGACCACCTGATGGGCGTACACGGCGAACGCCGGCGTTGCCGCCTCGCCGAACGCGACGGCCTTCGCGGCGATGGTGTGCATCTGGGCGCCGCCCTGGGTGAAGGGGAAGACGGCCCGGTCGATCCGCTCGGCCAGCTCGGGAGAGCCGCACAGGATCATCCCGCCGCGCGGCCCGCGCAGCACCTTGTGTGTCGTCGCGCACACGACATCGGCGTATGGCACCGGGTTCGGCGCCGCTCCCCCGGCGACCAGCCCGATCGGATGCGCGGCGTCGGCGATCAGATAGGCCCCGACCTCGTCGGCCACCTCACGGAAGAAGGCGTAGTCGAAGTGGCGGGGATAGGCGATCGAGCCGCACACGATCGCCATGGGCCGGTGATTGCGGGCGAGGTGACGCACCTGGTCGTGGTCGATCAGGCCGGTCTCCGCGTCCACCCCGTACCCCACGAAGTCGAACCAGCGGCCGGAGAAGTTCGCGGGCGAGCCGTGGGTGAGATGGCCGCCGTGCGACAGGCCGAGGGCGAGGACGGTGTCGCCCGGGCGCAGCAGGGCGGCATAGGCGGCCAGGACGGCCGAGGAGCCCGAGTGGGCCTGGACATTGGCGTGCGCGGCGCCGAACAGTGCCTTGGCCCGCTCCACGGCGAGCCGTTCGGCGACGTCGACCAGTTCGCAGCCGCCGTGGTGCCGGGCGCCGGGGTAGCCCTCGGCGTACTTGTTGGCGAGCGGCGAGCCGAGCGCGGCCAGCACGGCGGGCGAGGTGAAGTTCTCGGCGGCGATCAGCTGCAGCGTCGTCGACTGCCGCCGCAGCTCGCCCAGCAGGATCTCGGCCAGCTCCGGGTCCTGCTGCCGCAGGACATCGGTCGCGTGCAGGGTGGTGACCGACATGGCGCGCTCCGGGCGGTCGACGGTGACGTAACCCCAATGTAGGCCCGGGGTGCGGCACCCGCGCGACCATTACGCCCGCTTGTACGCCGTTAAGTCCGTGCGGTTACGCCGGTCAGCGCGGTGCGCACGTCCCTCTCGCACATCAGGCGCGCGCGGGCATGCCCGTCAGCGCCGTCACCACAGGATCCAGTGCCGCGTGTATCTCGTCCCCGATCGACCGGAAGAACGGCAGCGGCGCCCCGTACGGGTCGTACACCTCGTCCGCCTCCGCGGTCGGCGCCAGGAGCCAGCCGCGCAGGGCCGCGGCCGCGCGGACCAGGGCGCGGGCGCGCATGACCACGCCCTCGTCCAGGGGCGGCAGCGTGGCCGGGTCTATCGCGCGGACCAGGCGGGTGAACTCCTTCAGGGTGAAGGTGCGCAGGCCCGCCGAATGGCCCATGGAGATGACCTGGGCTCGGTGGTCGCGGGTCGCGGTCAGGACCAGGTCGGCCATGATGACGTGCTCGTCGAGCAGTTCACGGCCCACGAAGTCGGAGGTGTCGGCGCCGAACTCGGCCAGGACCGCCTCCGCGTTGGCCTCCATCGGCGCGCCCTCATGACCCCAGGTGCCCGCGCTCTCCACGATCAGCCCGCCGCCGAGCACGCCGAGCCGCTCCGCGACGAAATGCCGCGTCAGCCGCTCGGTGATGGGCGAGCGGCACACGTTGCCGGTGCTGACGTGGAGGATGCGGAAGGTGTCGCGCGGAAAGCCGAACGTCGTCGTCTGCTCCGCGACACGCTCCCCGATGCCTATGCCACGCCCCGCTGCAGGGGCCGTCAATTCGCCACCTCGAGGTCGGGTACCACCTTGCGCAGTTCCTCCGGGGAGATCGCGCCCTCGCGCAGCAGCAGCGGCACCTCGCGCGAGACGTCCACGATGGACGACGGCACGATGCCCGGGGTCGGACCGCCGTCGAGGTAGACGGCGACGGAGTCGCCGAGCATCTGCTGGGCGGCGTCGCAGTCCTCCGGCGCCGGGTGCCCGGTGAGGTTCGCGGAGGAGACGGCCATCGGGCCGACCTCGGTGAGCAGCTCGATCGCGACGGGGTGCAGGGGCATACGGACGGCGACCGTGCCCCGGGTGTCACCGAGGTCCCACTGCAGCGACGGCTGGTGCCTGGCGACGAGCGTGAGGGCGCCCGGCCAGAACGCGTCGACCAGTTCCCAGGCCAGCTCGGAGAAGTCCGTGACGAGGCCGTGCAGGGTGTTCGGGGAGCCGATGAGGACAGGGGTGGGCATGTTGCGGCCCCTGCCCTTGGCGGCGAGCAGATCGTTGACGGCCTCGGAGGAGAACGCGTCGGCGCCGATGCCGTACACCGTGTCGGTCGGCAGCACCACCAGCTCGCCCCGGCGGACGGCGGACGCGGCCTCGCGCAGACCCGTCGCGCGGTCGGTCGCGTCGTTGGTGTCGTATCGCCGTGCCATGTCTAGCGGGCCTCCTCGTACACGTACTGCGGGATGGAAGTCGTCGGGGTGCTCACGGCATCGCCTTGCGGGCGGTCGCGAACCGGGGGCGGTTGTTGAGGTCGGGGTGGTCGGCCGCGTCGGCCCAGCCCCGCTCCTCGGTGAAGATCCACGGCACCTGGCCGCCCTGGGTGTCGGCGTGCTCGATCACGACGACCCCGCCCGGACGCAGCAGCCGGTGTGCGGTGCGTTCGATGCCGCGGATCAGGTCGAGGCCGTCCTCGCCGGAGAACAGCGCCAGCTCCGGGTCGTAGTCGCGGGCCTCGGGGGCGACGTACTCCCATTCGGTGAGCGGGATGTACGGCGGGTTGGAGATGACCAGGTCGACCTGGCCGTCGAGGTCGGGGAAGGCGCTCAGCGCGTCGCCCTGGCGCAGGTCGACCCTGGAGCCCGCCACGTTCTTGCGGGTCCACACCAGGGCGTCCTCGGACAGCTCCACGGCGTGCACCCGGGAGCGCGGGACCTCCTGGGCGAGGGCGAGCGCGATGGCGCCGGAGCCGGTGCACAGGTCGACGATGCACGGCTCGACGACGTCCATGGCGCGCACGGCGTCTATGGCCCAGCCGACCACGGACTCGGTCTCCGGGCGCGGCACGAACACCCCCGGTCCGACCTGGAGTTCCAGGTACCGGAAGTAGGCCCGCCCGGTGATGTGCTGCAGCGGCTCGCGCTGTTCGCGCCGGGCGATGACCTCCCAGTAGCGGGCGTCGAAGTCCGCATCCTTCACGGAGTGCAGTTGGCCGCGCTTCACACCGTGCACGAACGCGGCCAGCTCCTCCGCGTCGTTGCGCGGCGAGGGCACGCCGGCGTCGGCCAGCCGCTGGGTGGCCTGGGCCACCTCTGCGAGCAGCAGGTTCACGCGAGTCCTCCGTGTCGTACTCGTACTTGTGCTCGTACGTGCGTACGTGTCTTACGCGGCGGCGAGCTTCGCCGCCGAATCGGCGTCGACGCAGGCCTGGATCACCGCGTCGAGGTCGCCGTCCAGGACCTGGTCCAGGTTGTACGACTTGAAGCCGACGCGGTGGTCCGAGATGCGGTTCTCCGGGAAGTTGTAGGTGCGGATCTTCTCGGAGCGGTCGACGGTGCGGACCTGGCTGCGGCGGGCGTCGGCGGCCTCCCGCTCCGCCTCCTCCTGCGCCGCGGCGAGCAGCCTGGAGCGCAGGATACGCATCGCCTGCTCCTTGTTCTGCAGCTGGCTCTTCTCGTTCTGGCAGGAGGCGACGACCCCGGTCGGGATGTGCGTGATGCGCACGGCGGAGTCGGTGGTGTTGACGGACTGGCCGCCCGGCCCGGAGGAGCGGTAGACGTCGATGCGCAGGTCGTTCATGTTGATCTCGACGTCGACCTCCTCGGCCTCCGGGGTCACGAGGACACCGGCGGCGGAGGTGTGGATACGGCCCTGCGACTCGGTCGCGGGCACCCGCTGCACACGGTGCACACCGCCCTCGTACTTCAGCCGGGCCCAGACGCCCTGGCCGGGCTCGGTGGCGCCCTGGCCGCCCTTGGTCTTCACCGCGACCTGGACGTCCTTGTAGCCGCCCAGCTCGGACTCGGTGGCGTCGATGATCTCGGTCTTCCAGCCGACGCGCTCGGCGTAGCGCAGGTACATGCGCAGCAGGTCGCCGGCGAACAGCGCCGACTCGTCACCGCCGGCGCCCGCCTTGATCTCCAGAATGACGTCCTTGTCGTCACTCGGGTCACGCGGGACGAGCAGCAGGCGCAGCTTCTCGGTCAGCTCTTCGCGCTGCTTGTCCAGCTCCTTGACCTCGGCGGCGAAGTCGGGGTCGTCGGCGGCCAGCTCGCGCGCGGTCTCGATGTCGTCGCCCGACTGCTTCCAGGAGCGGTACGTGGCGACGATCGGGGTCAGCTCGGCATAGCGCTTGTTCAGCTTGCGCGCGTTCGCCTGGTCGGCGTGGACCGACGGGTCGGCGAGCTTCTTCTCCAGATCGCCGTGCTCGGCGACGAGTTCCTCGACGGCCTCGAACATCTTGGGCTCCTGTTACTGCGGTGAAGGAAGGGCGGGCGACCAAAAACGCCGGTCCCGGGCACACCCTCGCGAGGGCGTGGCCGTGGACCGGCGAATTGGGGCTCGCTACTTCTTGGAGCCGGCGGCCTTGCCGAAGCGGGCCTCGAAGCGGGCCACACGGCCACCGGTGTCGAGGATCTTCTGCTTGCCCGTGTAGAACGGGTGGCACTCGGAGCAGACCTCGGCACGGACGGTGCCGGACGAGATGGTGCTACGGGTGGTGAACGACGCGCCACAGGTGCAGCTGACCTGCGTCTCGACGTACTCGGGGTGGATGTCGCGCTTCAAGGTGTCTCCTAGGTTTCGGGAGGGCGCCGGGTCGCCGCCGCGGGGTGCGGGAGCGTGAACCGGAGCCGACGTACCAGTCTGCCAGGACTGGTGCCATCCACCCAAACCGGGGGTGCGGGTGTTCTATTCCTGGGGGCGGGTGGGGCGCCCCTCAGCCGCTCACCACGCCCTTGGCCTCTCCCGCGGCCGTTCCCTCCGTGGCCGACCTCGGGATCGGGCGGTCGTTCTTCAGCGCGTCCCAGACCAGCCGGGCCTTGCCGGTTTCCATGATCACCCGGTTGGGGTTGGCCGGGTCGTACTGCACCGGCATGGTGACCATGGTCATGTTCTTGGCGCCGATGCCCTTGAGGCCGTCCGCGAAGTCCGTCAGGGCGTTGACCGAGCCGAGGTCGGAGTCGGTGGTGACGGTCTTGGTGGCGGTGTCGGCGAGGTCGTACAGCTTCGTCGGGTTGGTGAAGACGCCGATGTGCTTGACCTGGTTGATCAGGGCCTTGACGAAGGCCTGCTGGAGCTGGATGCGGCCCAGGTCGGAGCCGTCGCCGACGCCGTGCCGGGTGCGGACCAGGCCGAGCGCCTGCTGACCGTTCAGGGTGTGCGTGCCGGCCTGGAGGGTCAGGTGGCTGTTCGGGTCGTCGATGTTCCTGGTCGTCGTGACCGGGACGCCGCCGAGGTCGTCCACGAGCTTCTGGAAGCCCGCGAAGTCGACCTCCAGATAGTGGTCCATGCGGATGCCGGTGATCGACTCGACGGTCTTCACGGCACAGGCGGCGCCGCCTGTGCCGTAGGACTCGTTGAACATGACGCCGGACGCGGCCTGGTGCATGGTGCCGTTCGTGTCCCTGCACGCGGGGCGGTCGACCAGGGTGTCCCGGGGGACGGAGACCACGCTGGCCTTCTTGTGGCCCTCGTAGACGTGGACGATCATCGCCGTGTCGGAGCGGGCGCTGCCGTCGTCGGTGCCGCCGCCGAGCTTCTTGTTCGAGCCGGAGCGGCTGTCCGAGCCGAGGACGAGGATGTTCTCGGAGCCGTTGTCGATCTTCGTGGGCCGGTCGGCGCCGAGGGCCTGGTTGATGTCGAGGCTCTTGAGGTTGCCGTTGAGCTTGAAGTACACGTACCCGACACCGGCGCCGCCCAGGACGACCACCCCCGCGGCGGTCCAGGCTGTGACGAGCAGCGCCTTGCGGCCCTTGCTGCGGGCCTTGCGGCGGCGTCCCTTGCCCCGGCGGGGACCTGCCCCGTCCGGCTCCGGTATGACGGGCTCCGGCGTGCTCTCGGCGGACACATCGCTCCTAGGTCTCGTCGGTCTGGTACCCCCTGCTTTCAGGGTCGGGCGGCGTCCTCACCGCTCCATCGTCGCTCCGTACGGTCAGACGGAGAAACTCGGGAAAGAGTTGCACAACGCTGCGTGTCCACCGCGTGCGACTATGGGCACGCTGTGTAGTCGCACGGGGGCGGGAGATTCCCGCTGACCTGGGGCTTCGGCTCCGGATGTCGTAAGCGTGGAAACCGCAGCCCATGGAAGCGCTTGTGGCAAAGATCTCGCTTGCGGCTTTCCGGTGCCTTGTCCATGCACCCCGGGTACCCCGGCACCCAAAGGGCCGCCCCCTGTCACCGAAGTGACAGGGGGCGGCCCGAACTCGCTTGCCGTCAGTCGCCGTTGCCCGGCGTCGGCGTCGTCTTCTGAATCTGCATCAGGAACTCCGCGTTCGACTTCGTCTGCTTCATCTTGTCGAGGAGCAGTTCGACCGCCTGCTGCTGGTCGAGGGCGTGCAGCACCCGACGCAGCTTCCAGACGATGGCGAGCTCGTCGGGGGCGAGCAGGATCTCTTCCTTACGCGTACCGGACGCGTCGACGTCCACCGCCGGGAAGATGCGCTTGTCGGCGAGCTTGCGGTCGAGCTTGAGCTCGGCGTTGCCCGTGCCCTTGAACTCCTCGAAGATCACCTCGTCCATGCGGGACCCGGTGTCCACCAGGGCGGTGGCGAGGATGGTCAGCGAGCCGCCGTCCTCGATGTTGCGGGCCGCACCGAAGAAGCGCTTCGGCGGGTAGAGCGCGGTCGAGTCGACACCACCGGACAGGATGCGGCCGGAGGCCGGGGCGGCCAGGTTGTACGCACGGCCCAGGCGGGTGATCGAGTCGAGCAGCACGACCACGTCGTGGCCCAGCTCCACCAGACGCTTGGCGCGCTCGATGGCCAGCTCGGCGACCGTGGTGTGGTCCTCGGCCGGACGGTCGAAGGTCGAGGAGATGACCTCGCCCTTGACCGAGCGCTGCATGTCGGTGACCTCTTCCGGACGCTCGTCGACCAGGACGACCATCAGGTGGCACTCGGGGTTGTTGTGGGTGATCGCGTTGGCGATCGCCTGCATGATCATGGTCTTGCCGGTCTTCGGCGGGGCCACGATCAGGCCGCGCTGGCCCTTACCGATCGGCGACACGAGGTCGATGATGCGGGTGGTCAGCACGCCCGGGTCCGTCTCCAGGCGGAGGCGGTCCTGCGGGTAGAGCGGGGTCAGCTTGTTGAACTCCGGGCGGCCACGGCCGTGTTCGGGCGCCATGCCGTTGACGGAGTCGAGGCGGACCAGCGCGTTGAACTTCTCGCGGCGCTCACCCTCCTTCGGCTGGCGGACCGCACCGGTGACGTGGTCACCCTTGCGCAGGCCGTTCTTGCGGACCTGGGCGAGGGAGACGTAGACGTCGTTCGGACCCGGGAGGTAGCCGGACGTCCGGATGAAGGCGTAGTTGTCGAGGATGTCCAGGATGCCCGCGACGGGGATCAGGACGTCGTCCTCGGCGAGCTGCGGCTCGGCGATCTCGTCGCGGCCACGACGGCCACGGCGGTCGCGGTAGCGGCCGCGACGGCCACGACGGCCGCCCTCGAAGTCGTCGTCGTCCTGCTGCTGCTGACCGCGGTCCTGCCGGTCCTGACGGCCGCCGCCCTGCTGCTGACCCTGACGGTCCTGCCGGTCCTGACGGTCCTGGCGGTCCTGCCGGCCGCCGCCCTGGCCCTGCTGGTCGTCGCCCTTGCCACGGCGGTCGCGGTCGCGGCCTCGCTCACGGCGGTCGCGGCGACCCCGGCCCTCGCCGTCACCGGCGTCGCCCTTGGCGTCACCCTGCTGCTGCGGCTGCTGGGCCGGCGCTTCGGCCTTGGCCTCGCTCTTCGCCTCGGCGGCGACCGTCTCGGCGCTGCTCGCGGCGGGAGCGCCGGCCTCGGCGGTGGCACGGCGGCGACGGCGCTCGGTGGGGGCGTCGTCGCTGGCCGGCTGGCCGGGGATCTCGATCTGCTGCTGGGCCACGGCCTTCTCGGCGGGGGCTTCGGCCTTCTTCTCGCCGTCGGCGGCCTCACCCGTACGGGCCTTGGAGGTGGCGCGGCGCTTGGGCTTGGTCTCGGTGGCGGCCTCGGCCTTGGGGGCGGCGCCCCCGGTGGCCTGCGCCTCCTTGATGACCTCGATCAGCTGGCTCTTGCGCATCCGCGCTGTGCCCCTGATGCCGAGGCCCGAGGCGACCTGCTGCAGCTCGGCCAGCACCATGCCCTCGAGGCCGGTACCACGGCGCCGCCGGGAGCCGGCACCGGTGGCAGGCGCGGAGGCGTCCGTGGCGGGCGCGGCAGCGGTCTCCTCGACACGTGCGCCCATCAGATCGGTGGTGTCGCTCACGAAGGGTCCTTCCCTGGAGCGGACGTCGGCCTGTCTGGCTCGGCGACCGGTTGTGCTGTCCGGCTACGGTCCTGTCTTCTGTGAACCGCGCCGGGGCGGTGGTCCGCCAAAGCGGCGGAAGAGAATTTGCTGGTGATGGCGCTTCCGCGTGCCGTGGCACCCAGTGTCACTTGGCGTGGTAGCACCAATTCCGGAGCGTGCCCGGCGGCCGGCTCAATGCCCGCGTACGTCGTACTGCCCATGTACGGCGCAAGGGACACGGAGTGGCGTGGGAGGCTCCCGGAAGAATGTCTGTCCCGGACGGGGACACGAGGCACCTCGCCATGGTGGGGTCGGGTGCAGACTTGAGATTAACACTACCGGATCCAACAAACATTCCCCCTCTCCAAATCCGGCAACCGTGTGCAGTTAATCAACACCGGAGGTCGCGAGCGGCAGCACGCTCGCGCCCTGCATGTCCAGGCTCAGCCGGTTGGCGGCCCAGTCGGTGCCGGCCAGGGCCTCGACCTTGTCGGCGGTGCCGGCGTCGGCGAGGGCCATGACGGTGGGTCCGGCGCCCGAGATGACGGCCGGGATGCCGTCGGCGCGCAGCCGCTCCACCAGCGCGATGCTCTCGGGCATGGCCGGGGCACGGTACTCCTGGTGAAGGCGGTCCTCGGTGGCGGGCAGCAGCAGCTCGGGGCGCCGGGTGAGGGCCTCGACGAGCAGGGCGGCGCGGCCCGCGTTGGTGGCGGCGTCCACGTGCGGCACGGTGCGCGGGAGCAGGCCGCGCGCGGTCTCGGTCAGGACCGGCTTTCCGGGCACGAAAACCACCGGAACGATGGAATCGTTCGGCTCCATCCTGATGGCACGGGCGGCGCCGGACTCCATCCAGGACAGGGTGAAACCGCCGAGCAGACAGGCGGCCACATTGTCCGGATGACCCTCGATCTCGGTGGCCAGTTCCAGCAGCGCGGCGTCGTCCAGACGGGCCTCGCCGCCTATGGTCACGGCGCGGGCGGCGACGATGCCGGCGCAGATGGCGGCGGAGGAGGAACCCAGGCCCCGGCCGTGCGGAATGCGGTTGGCGCAGACGATCTCCAGGCCACGGGGCTGTCCGCCCAGCAGATCGAAGGCGGTGCGCAGGGAGCGGACCAGAAGGTGGCTCTCGTCGCGCGGGAGGGTCTCACTGCCCTCGCCCGCGATGTCGATGTGCAGCCCGGAGTCGGCCACCCGGACGACGACGTCGTCGTAGAGCCCCAGCGCGAGGCCGAGGGCGTCGAAGCCCGGGCCGAGATTGGCGCTGGTGGCGGGAACGCGCACCCGGACGGCGGCGGCGCGGAACGCTGGACCGGCCATCGCTCGTTGACTCTCCTTGAGCTGCGTGACGGTCGAATGACGCTCGATGGACTCGATGGACATTCGACCGAAATTCGGTGGACATCCGATGACGTACGAAGACCCGTCGGGCCGCAAAGACGGCGCGGCCCCGTGCCACACGCCAGGGCATATGCGGTGGGCGGGTTCAGTACAGCCTATCGAAGGAAGGTTCTGTGGCGACATAGGGCGCACAGGAGGCGCACGATGCGTGTCGTAAGCCCCCTGTGCACCCTGTCAGGGGTTTCCCGGGGTGCGGGGTCGGGCGCTGTCGGGCGCTCAGGCGAGGCCGAGGCGCTCGGCGGCGGTGGCCGCGTCGACCGGGACGGTGACCGGCTGCGGAGCGCCGGCGACGGCCCAGTCGGGGTCCTTCAGACCGTTGCCGGTGACGGTGCACACGATCCGCTGGCCCGGGTCGACCTTGCCCTGCTCGGCGGCCTTCAGCAGACCGGCCACGGAAGCGGCGGAGGCTGGCTCCACGAAGACGCCCTCCTGCGCGGCCAACAGCCGGTAGGCGCGCAGGATTTCACGGTCCGTCACCTCGTCGATGGCACCGCCGGACTCGTCGCGGGCCGCCAGCGCGTACTGCCAGGAGGCCGGGTTGCCGATCCGGATGGCGGTGGCGATGGTCGAGGGGTCCTTGACGACCTCGCCGCGCACGATCGGGGCGCTGCCGGAGGCCTGGAAGCCCCACATCCGGGGGGTCTTCGTGGCGACGCCGTCGGCGGCGTACTCCCGGTAGCCCTTCCAGTAGGCCGTGATGTTGCCCGCGTTGCCGACCGGGAGGACGTGGATGTCGGGCGCGTCGCCGAGCATGTCCACGATCTCGAAGGCGGCCGTCTTCTGGCCCTCGATCCGCACCGGGTTGACCGAATTGACCAGCGCCACCGGGTAGTTCTCGCTCAGCGCGCGAGCGAGGGTGAGGCAGTCGTCGAAGTTGCCGTCGACCTGGAGGATCTTCGCGCCGTGCACGAGGGCCTGGCCCATCTTGCCGAGGGCGATCTTGCCCTGCGGCACGAGGACGGCCGACACCATGCCCGCACGCACCGCGTAGGCGGCGGCCGAGGCGGAGGTGTTGCCCGTGGAGGCGCAGATGACGGCCTTCGCCCCCTCCTCCTTGGCCTTGCTGATGGCCATGGTCATGCCGCGGTCCTTGAAGGAGCCGGTGGGGTTGGCCCCCTCGACCTTCAGGTGGACCTCACAGCCCGTGCGCTCGGAGAGCACCTGCGCGGGCACGAGGGGCGTGCCACCCTCGCGGAGCGTCACGACCGGCGTGGTGTCGGATACCGGCAGCCTGTCCCGGTACTCCTCGATGATTCCGCGCCACTGGTGGGTCATTGCTGGTTACTCTCCTTCAACCCGCATGATGCTGGCGACACCCCGCACGGTGTCGAGCTTGCGCAGCGCCTCGACGGTCCCGGACAGGGAGGCGTCGGAGGCACGGTGGGTGACGACGACGAGGGAGGCCTCGCCGTCCTTGCCCTGCTGCCGAACCGTGTCGATCGAAACGCCGTGCTCGGCGAACACGGTCGCGACCTGGGCGAGCACGCCCGGTTTGTCCGCGACGTCAAGGCTGATGTGGTAGCGCGTGACGACCTCGCCCATGGGCGAGACGGGCAGGGCGGCATACGCCGACTCACCGGGCCCCGTTGCACCGTTGAGCCGGTTACGGCAGACGGCGACGAGGTCGCCGAGCACGGCGGAGGCGGTGGGGGAACCGCCGGCGCCGGGGCCGTAGAACATGAGCTGGCCCGCGGCGTCGCTCTCCACGAAGACGGCGTTGTACGCGCCGCGCACGGAGGCGAGCGGGTGGGTCAGCGGAATCATGGCGGGGTGCACGCGCGCCGTCACGGACGCCCCGTCCGCGGCCCGCTCACAGATGGCGAGCAGCTTGATGGTGCAGCCCATCTCCTTCGCCGAGCGGAAGTCGGCGGCGGTGACCTCGGTCATGCCCTCGCGGTAGACGTCGTCGAGACGCACGCGCGTGTGGAAGGCGATACCGGCGAGGATGGCGGCCTTGGCAGCGGCGTCGAAGCCCTCGACGTCGGCGGTCGGGTCGGCCTCGGCATACCCGAGGGCGGTGGCCTCGTCGAGCGCCTCCTGATACCCGGCGCCGGTGTTGTCCATCTTGTCGAGGATGAAGTTGGTCGTGCCGTTGACGATGCCGAGCACGCGGTTGACCTTGTCGCCGGCGAGGGACTCGCGCAGCGGGCGGATCAGCGGGATGGCGCCGGCGACGGCGGCCTCGTAGTACAGGTCCCGGCCGTGCTCCTCGGCGGCGGCGTGCAGGGCGGCCCCGTCCTGGGCGAGCAGGGCCTTGTTGGCCGAGACGACCGAGGCGCCGTGCTCGAGGGCGGCGGTGATGAGGGACCGGGCGGGCTCGATACCCCCGATGACCTCCACCACGACGTCGATGTCCCCGCGTTTGACCAGGGCGGTGGCGTCGGTGGTGACGAGCGCCGGGTCGATGCCCTCACGGACCTTGGAGGGCCGGCGCACGGCGACGCCCGCGAGTTCCACCGGGGCGCCGATCCTCTGGGCCAGGTCGTCGGCGTGCGTCGTCATGATGCGCGCCACCTCTGAGCCGACAACCCCACAGCCCAGCAGCGCCACCTTCAGCGGACGCGTACGCATCATCCGACCTCGTTTCCTCATACCGTCTACGGTTGGACCAGTCTCACTCACCGGACGGGAGTTTCTACCCTTGGTCCGGATCGTGAGACATGAATTTCATTTGTACGGGCCGGGCAGACCGGAGATCTTCCAGCCCTGTCGCCGGGCCTAGCCGACGTCGAGACGCAGGAGGTCCTCCTCCGTCTCGCGCCGGACGATCACCCGGGCCTCGCCGTCCTTCACGGCGACGACGGGCGGCCGGAGCACATGGTTGTAGTTGCTGGCCATGGACCGGCAGTACGCACCGGTGGCCGGTACGGCGATGAGATCGCCCGGCGCCAGGTCCGCGGGCAGGAACGCGTCCTTGACCACGATGTCCCCGCTCTCGCAGTGCTTGCCGACCACACGGGCGAGCATGGGCTCGGCGTCGGAGACGCGGGAGACGAGAGCGACGCTGTACTCGGCGTCGTACAGCGCGGTACGGATGTTGTCGGACATACCGCCGTCGACGGAGACGTACGTCCGCAGCCCGTCGAGCGGCTTGACCGTGCCGACCTCGTAGAGCGTGAAGGCGGTC
This sequence comes from Streptomyces sp. MMG1121, assembly GCF_001280015.1. GTDB lineage: Bacteria > Actinomycetota > Actinomycetes > Streptomycetales > Streptomycetaceae > Streptomyces. Next base: position 97,569 of record NZ_LGDV01000191.1, on the reverse strand, counting down.
GGCCCGACGATGGCCCGCCCCGGCTCGACGGAGATCCGGGGGGTCCGCAGCCGGGCGGCCTCGCACTCCCGGCTGACGATCTCGGTCAGCGCCTTGGCGATCTCGTGCGGCTCACGGGGGTCGTCGTCGCTGGTGTACGCGATCCCGAGGCCGCCCCCGAGGTCGATCTCGGGCAGCTCGACCCCGTGCTCGTCCCGGATGTCCTTGAGCAGCCCGACCACGCGGTGGGCGGCCACCTCGAAGCCCGACATGTCGAAGATCTGCGACCCGATGTGGGAGTGGATCCCGATCAGCTCGAGCCCGTCGAGCTGAAGGGCCCGCCGCACGGCCTCGGCGGCCTGCCCGCCGGCGAGCGGAATCCCGAACTTCTGGTCCTCGTGGGCGGTGGCGATGAACTCGTGCGTATGAGCCTCGACGCCGACGGTGATACGGATCTGCACGCGCTGCCGCCTGCCGAGTTCCCGCGCCGCATGGGCGACCCGCACGATCTCCTGGAAGGAGTCGAGAACGATCCTCCCGACCCCGGCCTCGACGGCGCGGCGGATCTCGCCGGTGGACTTGTTGTTGCCGTGGAAGGCGATGCGCTCGGCGGGCATACCGGCGGACAGGGCGGTGGCCAGCTCGCCGCCGGAGCACACGTCCAGGTTCAGCCCCTCCTCCTCCAGCCAGCGCACGACGGCACGCGAGAGGAACGCCTTGCCCGCGTAGAACACGTCGGCGCCGGGCCCGAAGGCGGTACGCCAGGCGCGCGCCCGGGCCCGGAAGTCGGCCTCGTCGAGGAGGTAGGCGGGCGTGCCGAACTCCTCGGCGAGCCGGTTGACGTCGACGCCGCCGACGGTGACGACCCCGTCGGCGTCGCGCACGACGGTCTGGGCCCACACCTTGGGGTCGAGGACGTTGAGATCGGCGGGCGGCGCGGAGTAGTGCCCCTCGGACAGGACGTCGGCGTGACGGGGCCCGGCGGGGTGGGCGGAACGGCTCATGACGGTGACTCTCAGACTCTCTCGTCTCTCTCAGGGACTTCTCTCGCGAAGGGCCTCAGAGATGTTCGGGTGCGTCGATGCCGAGCAGGGACAGGCCGCCGGCCAGCACCGTCCCGGCGGCTTCGGCGAGCGCGAGCCGGGCACGGTGGGCGGCCGAGGGTTTCTCCTCACCACAGGGCAGCACGAAGGGCAGAAACGGCAGCACGGCATCGGCGACGGTGACGAGATGACGGGCAAGCCGGTCCGGGGCACGGTGGGTTGCGGCCGCGGCGAGGATACGGGGGTGGTCGGCGAGGGGGGTGAGGAGGTCGCGGACGGCGGCGGCTTCGTTGCTGGTGGCGAGGCCGGTGGTGGAGCCGGTCTGCGCGGTGGCGGGGCCGGTGGGGGTGCCGCTGTCAGGGTCGAGCGGGCCGGGTTCGGCGCTGAAGCCGAGACGGACGGCGTTGCGGCTGACGGAGCGGACGCGGGCGTGGGCGTACCGGACACGGAAGAGGGGGTTGGCCTCCCGCTGGACGAGGTGGTCGGCGGTGATCCGGGGTCGGTCGTGCGGGGCGGGGTGCAGCAGGGCCCACCGGGCGGCGTCGGGCCCGAGCGGGGCGGGGTCCTCCGGCGCGGGCACGGGCCGCACATTGACGGGCTCGGCGTGCTCCACGACGGCCCGCCCGCCCTGCGCGGCGACGATCCGTACGACCGCGTCGGCGACGACCTCGGCCCGCACCTCGTACGGCACGCGCAGCACGACGACCTGCCCGGCGAGGGCGTCGCCGTGCCCGTACGCCGCACCACGGGCCCGGATCTCGCGGACCACGGCGGTGACGAGGTCGGCCTGCTCGGCAAGGCTGATGTTGAGGAATCCGGGCCCGGTGACGACGACCTCACGAATGCCGTCGGCGCCGGCGAGCCGGGGCAGCAGGATCTCGGCGACCCGCAGCGGCGGCTGCCCGGCCGGCCGGGCGAGCTGCAGGGCGATGGTGGTGGCGTAGTCCCCACACCCTCCGGGCCCCGGCTCGGTCACCACGGCCCGCTCGGGCACGGTCACGCTCAGCTCCCCGTCGTCGACGGCACGACGCACCGCGTGCAGCACGGTGCGGGACAACTCGACGGGGGTCACGGGACAAGCGTAGGGGAGGAGGGGGGTGGGTAGGCGAGCCGGTTCTCCCGTGGCACGGACGGCGGCGGGTTCCGACGTACGGGACGTTCGGACGGCGACTCTTGCGGCTTCCGAGCTGTGGGGGCCCTAACCGCCGTAGGAGATCCGGCCGGAAACGCCGTCGGCGAAGCCGTCGCCGGCTCCGCCGTCGTCCCCTTCCCCGCCCCGGTCACCGCTACCGTCCTCATCCCCGTCCCCGCCGCCCCGGAGCCCTCCGTCTCCCCCGCGCCCTTCTCCCTCATGCCCGTCGCCGCGCCGGATCAGCCGCTTGACGAGGCGGACCAGTTCGGTCGGTTCAAAGGGCTTGGCGAGGAAGGCGTCGACGCCGACGTCGAGGCCGCTCTCGACCTCGTACTGGGTGCACGCGCTGATGATGGCGAGGGGCAGATGATGCGTACGGGGATCGGCGCGGAGGCGGGCCGCGGTGCGCAGACCGTCCAGCCGGGGCATGACGACGTCGAGCGTGACCACATCGGGCCGCACCTGGTGCACCACGTCCAGACACTCGGCACCGTCGGCCGCGGTCACGACCTCGAGCCCTTCCAGTTCGAGGTTGACCCTGATCAGCTGTCGGATGACCTTGTTGTCGTCCACAACAAGCACCCGACCCGAGGCGCCTGGCACACGTCGAGAGTAGGTCGGGACCGGCCACCGCGTCCGGGTTTTCCCCACTTCCGCCCCGTACAGGGGACCCGTTCCCCCGCACGCGGCCGACCACCCTGGTCCCGGCCCGCAGAAACACGTTCCTGATCACCCCGTCGGACCTGCTAGTGTTCTACCCGTCGCCGCGAGCGAGCACCAGCTCAACAGCGGACACGCCCCCGTAGCTCAGGGGATAGAGCAACGGCCTCCGGAGCCGTGTGCGCAGGTTCGAATCCTGCCGGGGGCACTCGCCGAGGATCAGCAGAAATCAAGCGCTGACCAGGGCGGATGCCGACGCAAAAGGGCGGGACTCAGTCTCACTGAGTCCCGCCCTTTGTCACTGCTGCGCACTGGTCACGATAGACCTGCGATAGACGTGGCGATCTAGCCACGCAACGTACACGTCATCACTAGCCTGGCCTCATGAGCCGTGAGTACAGGGTCGGGCACACCTTCCCCCTCATATGTCCACACTGTGAGAAGCCCGCGTTGGCCACGATCGCCAGCGAAGCCGCCGGCGGTGGCGTGGAAGAGCCGCCGTACCTGCTTGAGCTGGCCCGATGCAGCGTCTGCAACGAACCATTCCTCACCGTCGATGTGGACTACGCGCAAGGCTGGGATGGTCCGGACGTGCTCTGGCCCGAGCAGCTCCGCCCCTTGAGCCATCACGTTCCTCAGTCCTTGCGGCGAGAACACGAGGAAGCACGTCAGTGCTTTAAGGCCAAGGCGTACACAGCCACGGCCGTCATGGTCCGCCGCACGCTCGAAGGTGTTTGCAGCGAGCAGGGAGTGGCGGGCGCGAACGGCCGACCCAAGCCTCTTGTCAAGATGCTTGAGCAGCTCAAGAACGAGGGCAGAATCCATGGACGGCTCTTGGAGTGGGCTCAGGAACTTTGAGTTCTCGGTAACCAGGGAGCGCACTTCACTGGTACAGGGGTAAGCCGCGAGGACGCTGCCGACGCACTGGCCCTCGCTGAGGCACTTCTGGACTACCTTTACGTTCTAGCAGCACAGTTCACGGTCTTCAAAGAACGACGCGCCAATACCAAGGGGACCGGTCAGAGTAGCTCTCAGAACTAGTACCCCACATCACTGACACACCTCAGCCGCTATGGATCCGAACTGAGCTCGACCTCCAACCGCCGCAACCTCAGCCGTTAAACCTCCTCTAGATTCTCGAATAGAACCCTTGGAGTTTCTAGTTAATAACTTCCCGCGACAGGTCCTCGCCGTCATGTTGCCGACGGCCGGTGGGCCATTCAGCCATCTAAGTCCGCATGGCAGACATCTCCTAGGTACATCCTATAGGCACTGTCTACCCTGGTAATATAGACTTGCGTGGCATTCAGTCGCAGGTCCAAACTAGTAACTGACCGCAACCGCTCCGCAATAGCGGCCGGCAACTCAATGACTTGCCGGCCGATCGGGATAGTCAGGTCGGATGGCCCCCCGCTTGCCATATCGCCATCTTCTGTACAAGGAAGAATGTTCGACCGGCTATTTTCACCAGACATAGAAGCCTCCGCCGAGATCGCATGTAATCCTAGATTCACCCAGCAGGAAAACCTGCTCCGGCAGTAAGCAAATCGCACATAGCTGCAACCAGCGGTAGGCCCGTTATTTCTTCGAGCCAATACCATTGCCCGTTAGGGTTAATTTCCAGGAAGATGTAATCCCCATCGGGTGTCAGAATGAAATCAATCGCGCCAAATCTCAACCCGAGTCGACCTACCAGCTCGATGGACAACCTACTCAAATTTCTGGGCAGCTCGATTGGATGATGGGGCAAGGTGTATATCTGACTGCGCCGAAAATCGATGCTGGATTCTTCGAAGTTTTGCGAGTCAATACCTACAGCGAACACTTTTTCACCAATTACGGTGACTCGGACGTCCATTCTCTTCTTTATGCACTCCTGAAGGTACGTAGGGCCAAAACGCACTGAGGATATCAGGTCCATATCTTGATTGGAAACCAGATGCGTGTATATCGTTCCATTTAGGTCAGGGTAGGAGATGGAGGGGTTACCAAGTGTTTTTACGATCGTCCCCTGGCGACATGAGGCGATGAAGCGGGACGCCCGGTCCACGTCATTCGTAATGGTGAAGCGAGGTACAGTGAAGCCCATTTCCATGGCGACCTTAAGTTGTGCCGCCTTCAGGCTGGCCTTCCTGATGGCTTCGGGGTTACTTACCCATTGAGGTAGGAACTCGCCGCTCCAGAATCCCTGGAAGAGACTGCGACACTCAGCTCGAAGCCATCTATCCTCTTCCGGAGACAGCTTATCCGAAAGGGCGAAGTCTCCTGGTCGCCGATACCATACGCTTGTCACGCAAGAGAGATCTATAAGTGAATCATCTATGCTCAAGAACGCCTTGATGGCATCGGAGCTGCTCTCCAGGGTGAGCGACGATTTATCAGGGTACGTAGCAGGATTGTAGATTACAAAGTGCCTTCCGCGCCGAGAGAGCTCGGCTGTGACTGGCGGGACATGGCCATCGAATTCAGAGTTTGAAATGACCAAGATCACGGGTCGATCCCCAGGTCGGAGAATTCTATGTCCCGACCATCTTTCGTAGTCAAGATCTTACCCGTCAGTCGAGTGCTTCGCAGGAAGAAGCTCTCTCCTGTAATTGCCTCGTTATCCATGGCAATCCACTCTGTGGCAACCCTGAGGACGAAAGGGAGAGGGCGATCGTCAGCTTGAGTCCGTGGTGATCTTGGCATCGACCCGCCAGACGGTGATTGATGCGGCACGTTCGGTGTGGCGGCTTAAGTTACCACCACACCGAAGTGAGGGAACGGGGCTAAGTGCAAGGCTGGTCTTCGTCCTTGTCGCCGCATACCCAGCCCGGCCCCGACCCATCACAGCTAGTCCCGGTGCTTTTAGCGGTGGCCCTGACAACTTTTCCGCTGTTTATTAGCGCCTCCACGTCAGGCTGCTTGTCTTCGGGGATAAGCAGCATGATGGGCTCTGCGCCGGTGCGTGGCTCTGCGCCGGTGCCTGGTGTATAGCTGGTCATGATGCCTCCCGGCCAATTGGTGGCACCTTCAGGGTAGGCGATCTCCGGCAACCTCGCAGCTTGGCATTCCTGCTTACAACGGCTACCTAGCTAGCCGATAGCCGGGGCGCATCGCACATCCGCGTGCCCCGGCCGCAAACCAGACTGACCCGTCACTCGGGCCAATCCAGCTCCTTTTCGATCTTCTTGTTCATGACCTCCTCCTGGCCGTAGATGCACCCCTCGTAGACGCGATGGATCACCTCGGGCGAGTTGCCGACCCGACGGGCGACCTCGGCCACGGGCACTCCGGCGTTCAGCCACGTCGTGATGCACGTGTGCCGCAGGTCGTACGGCCGCCCGCCGAGGATGGACGTCTGAAGGTCCGGCGGCAGCGCGTACTCCCGAGCGTCCCGCCACACGCGCCAATAGGTGCTGCTGCCCACGAGACCGCCCCGCTCGTTCGTGAAGAGCCGCCCATCCTTGGCCGTGCCGAACTCCTTCAGGTGGGCACGGAGCATGGCCACGAGTGGCGGGGGGATCGGGACCGGTCGGTCTTCCTTGGCTTCCCTCGACTTCAGGCCGCGCTTATCGTGGCGCTCTCCGCTGTCGGTCCACTGCCTGCCCGATACGGGGTGCGTGTCGTGAAGCGTCAGAACGCCCCACCCCTTCTCCGGGAGAAAGCAATCAGTCTTCTTGAGGCCCACAGCCTCACTCGGGCGGAGCCCCGCGAAGTACATGACCGCGTAGAAGCCCACCAGGCGCCGGCCCTTCTTGCGGTCCCATGTCCCGACGTACGAGACCGATGCGAGTAGTTGAGCGGCCTGCGTCTTGTTCACGAGAACGCGGGGGTCCACACGGTCCGATGAGGAACTCTTCACCCTCTTGATGGCAGTAAGTGGGTTCTCCGTTAGAAGCTTGCGCTCGATGGCGTATTCAACTGCGGTGCTGAGCGCGCGCCGACGGCGACGGGAGGTCTCCCCCGCTGCGGGGGCGCCGTCCAGTTTGAAGGAAATCCGATACTGAACATCGCGAAGAATCTTCGGGTCTTCCAACGAGGAGACGAGAAGCGATTTCTTGAAGATCCACCCGTACGCGTCTTCAAGTTCCTCCGGCGGGTCAAGCTCGGCGTTCTTGGGAACAACCGCCCACCGGAAGGCGAGACGCAACTCTTCCGGTGACGGCATTTTAGGTTCCTGCTCCACCAGAGCCAGCGTCACCGCGGCGAGCCCGTCGGCGATGCTCTCACGGGTCTTGGCCGCGGCAGTCGGCCAGCGCATCGCCATGTACTCGCGGCAGAACGCGAACCAGGGCAGTTCCTCACGTGTTTGCTCCGCACTGACCTCGGCACGTACCTCGGATTCAGGCAAACCATCCGTGATGCGGAATGCCTCGCCGCGGCGCATTGCCTGCCACAGTTCAGATCTGCGGCTCTCCGCGAGGGCCACCGTAGCGAAGGTGGCGCTACTTACCTTTCCTCCGACTTTCCAACGGAGTTGGTAGGGACGGGTCTTGCTCTGCGCCTTGGACACCTTCCACAGGCGGACATCGAGTGAAAACCCCTCCGGAGCCGAGCGGTTGTTCTGCTCGGCTCCGCTGTCGGTGTCCTTCGTCACGCGCTCTCCTCCAGCGTCTGGAGCCACCGACTGAGTTCGGACCGCCGGATTCGCACCGCGCCGTTCGGGAGCTTGATGGACTTCGGGCCCTTCTTGTACTGCCGCCAGCGGTAGAACGTCGCTCGCGGTACGCCTATCTCTTCGATCACTTCGGGGATGGTGAGCATCTCGTCACGGGCACGAGCCATGACACTCCTCGGGGAAGACTGAGGGCGGTCCGGGGCATGGTTGGGTTCACAATGCTGTGGGTCGCGGCCCATCGCGGCCCAAGGCTGTGACCTGCAGCTTTGTGGCGGTGTTGTGCGGCCCATCGCGGCCCGCGGCCTGGAAGCGGTGGGCCACGATGGGCCGGTGGTGGGGTGTGGGAAAAGCGCAGGTCAGGCGAGGTGGGCCGCGATGGGCCGCGACCCGGCGGATTGTCGGCTCAACCGGCGAGGGTGATGCCGTTGTAGGTAGCGATCCGCTCGCCCGAGGGGGCGCGGGGACGGGTGCGGTTGAGCTGGGGGATGACGGACAGGAGGTTGCGGCCGAAGAGCTGTTTCGTGCCGGCGCGGACGCCGTTGTCCTCGGCCCACTCCCGCCAGACGGCCCACAGGTCGTCCACGGCGACGGTGCACGCGGGGCCGGTGGTGCAGCGCTCGCGGACGAACGCGGACGTAGGTGAGGCGGAGTCCCGCATGGTGGTGACCGCTTCACGGCTGGAAGCGGGTTCGGTGAGCCGGCCGATCCGCTGAAGACGCGCGAGTCCTTCCAGGGCCCAGTTCAGAATCCCGGGCATCTCGGCGGTGAGGCGGTCGGTGAGGGTGGGGTCTTCCTTGCCCAGCCATGAAACCCGCATGCTGAGCAGGACGAACCGGTTCGCGATGACGCCGGAGGAGTCGCCGAAGTGCGGCAGTTCGTTGGAAAGGATCATCAGCCGGGACGGCAGCTTGCCGGTCCACTGCTCGCGGAACTTGCGGTCCACGTCGATCGTGTCGTCACCGGAGATGGTCAACAGCCGCTCTACCACCTGGCTGTTGTCGTTGCCGGACAGCCGGGCGTCGGAGATGACCGCCAGCGATTTCCCGATCAGAGTCGACATCCCGAAGTTCGTGCCCAGCCCGGCGAGCGTCGGCCCGGCAAGGTTCTCCTTGCCGACCAGCGCCTTCAACACCCGCGCAATCGTGCCCTTGCCGGAGCGGGACGGGCCCACGATGAGCAGGATCTTTTGCAGGTCGGTGCGGCCGGACAGGACGTAGCCGAACCACTCCTGAAGCGCGGTGATCGCGTCGGAGTCGTCGGGCCAGATCTGCGCCAGGAACCGTTCCCAGGCCGGTGCGGTGGCGTCCGGGTCGTAGGCGAAGGGGACGGAGACGAGGTTGAAGAAACCGGGAGTGTGCGGCAGAAGCTGCCGGTCACGGATCCGGAGCAGCCCGTTCTCACACGCCACGATCGGGCCGCCGTCCTGCTGGCCGTCGAGCCATGCGGGGGCGTCGGTGTCGGTGGCCAGAAGCGTGATTGCCCCGAGCGCGTCGAGGAGGTTGTTGATCTTCTGCTTGGTCGGTGCCCAGTCGCGTTCCTCGGGCTGTCCGTCCTTGCCGGGCGTCTGGTAGACGACGTGTTCAAGGCGCTCGTACATGTGGGCACGTACCTGTGCCTCGTCCAGCTCGCGCCAGCTGGTACCGGTCCAGCGCATCCACGAGCCGCGCCAGCGCCGGCGGGTCAGGTGTCCGTCCTCGGTCTGCCAGTCGGGCAGGAGGCGCCGGGCGACGGCGAGCGGGTTGGTGGGTGCGGGCAGTTCCTCGGCGGTCATGCGGCGTGCTCCTTGCCGGTGGCGAGGCCGTTGGTGACGGCTCGCTCGGCGTACGGCTCGGGGACGCCGACGGCGACGGCCGCGGCCACGATCTCTTCGCCGATGGCGTCCAGGCCGCACGGTCCGGCGCACTGCGCGTGCTGGGCTGCCAGGAACCGGGCCACGCCGAACGCCTGTGATCCGGCGCCGGATTCGGTGTGGGCGGTGACCATGGCGAGGCCGCGTTCCAGGCCGGTGCGGATGTAGCGCTCGGTGTGGCGGCATCCGTGGGCCACGGACCGGTCCCACGTGGCGCGCGGGGTGAGGGAAGAGGCCACCCCGGCGCGGGCGGGGGTGGCCTCTTCCTTCACCATCAGGGCGCGGACGGTGGACGGCAGTGCGCTCATGGTGCCGGTGCCGGGTCCGAGCCAGCGGGCGTAGACCATGCGCGATTTGATGTCCAGGCCGGGCCGGACGGCGTTGGCGGACTGCATGGTCCCGAGGTATAGCCAGTGCTCGCCGCGGGTGGTGGGCACGGTCCGGGTGGCCGGGAGCGTTCGGCATGCCCAGGCCACGGCGCTGGCGTTGTCCAGGTCCACGACGGTGAGCCTGCATCCTGCCGGGTGGTAGCCGACCGCTCCGGCCGCACGCCATGCCGGAGACCAGGCGGGGGAGGTGATCACACGGGGGTCTGTGGTCGCTGCGGCCCAGGCGTGGCACGGGGCGGGGCAGCGGCATGTCCCTGCGCTCTTCATGTTGGGCCGGCCGCCGCAGGCGCCGCGGGTGCAGGTGCGGCAGTTGCCGAACGGCCCCTTGCCCTCCCGCAGGGGCAGCACCGGAACGCCCGCTTCTGCCAGGGCCAGGGCGGTGCGCAGGTGCTCGCACGTGACGAGTGGGAGGTGGGAGAGGGGCGGCCGGAAGGGGGTGCGCCTCGTCTGGGGGGTACGGGTCGATGGGCCCTCGCCGAATGCCGCGTGTTGGGTCATGCTGGGGGTCTCCTGATTCTCTGCGGAGGGACTGGAGAACCGGGGCGGGCGCAGGCTTGTGGTGAGACGGCGCCCGCCCCGGGTGTATCTAGAACGGCGGTTCGTCGCCCTGCTGCCGGTCACCACCGGCGGGAGCGGGGGTGCCCCATCCGCTGGAGGCGGGGGCGGCGGTGTTCCACGGGTCGGCGGCCGGGGCGGTCGCGGCGTTCTTGCGCTGGGAGCGTTCGACCTTGGCTGTGGCGAACTGGAGCGAGGGGCCGATGTCGTCGACTTCCAGGGCGAGCATCGAGCGGTTCTCTCCCTGCTCGTTCTGCCAGTTGTGCTGACGCAGACGGCCGGTGACGACCACGCGCATGCCCTTGGTGAGGCTGTCGGCGACGTGCTCGGCGAGGTCGCGCCATGCGGTGCAGCGCAGGAACATCGCGGTGCCGTCCTGCCACTGGCCGGAGGTCTTGTCGTAGGTGCGCGGGGTGGATGCGACGGAGAACTTGGCCAGTGCCGCGCCGGACGGGGTGAAGCGGAGTTCGGGGTCGTCGGTGAGGTTGCCGACGACGGTGATGGTGGTCTCTCCCACGGCCATGGGGATCACTCGCTTTCGAGGTGGTTGGGGTGGGTGCCGGAGTTGCGGTGATCGGCGGTGACGTAGAGCCGCAGTCGTTTGCCGTCGCGGGTGGGGTACCGGCGCGCGGCGCCGGTCTCGAACACAGCGGCGAGAGCGCTGCTGACGCAGTCGGCGTCGTCCGGGGTGCAGATGACGCGGATCTCGAACGTCACCGGGCCTCCCGTGCGATGGGGAGTTCAGGCAGTCCGGCGGACTCCAGGGCCGTGGCGTCGAAGCCGGGCAGTGTGGATCGGGTGATGAGCGCCTGGGCGAGCTGTTCGGCGTAGGCGGTTCCGGCGCGGGCCACCTCGATCTGAGCGGTGGCGCGGATGGTCTCGACGCGCTCGATGTGGGCGCGTTCCTCGCGCCGCTCGCCCATGTGCCGCTGGTGGTCGAGGGCGTCGCGCCGGTCCTGGCGCCAGTGGCGGGCGGTGAAGCAGTAGGCGAGCACGGTGGCCAGCGCCCACAGCAGCAGCGGCAGGGACAGGTCGTCGGAGTATCCGGCGACGCCCGCGAGGGCGAGGCTGCCGGAGACGGCGTAACCGGTAGCGGCGAGCACGGGCTCACCGGCGCGAGCCAGGGAAGCGCCGCCCGCTGCTGCTCCGGCGGCGAGGACCGCCATGAGGGCGGCGTTGCCGACGGAGTGTTCGGCGCCGTTGGCGTTCCAGATCCGGGCGAGGGCGAGCACGGTCGTGGTGGCGACGGCGGGCGCTGCCTTGGGCGCGGCGGTGATAGCCCAGTGCCGCACGACGATGGGTTCGTTCACGGGATGCCTCCGGTCAGTGGCCGAGCTGGGACAGGAACCGGGCGAAGGACGCCACCAGGTCGCGAATGGGCCCGTAGGCGCCGGTTCCGGCGGTGAAGAACCCGAAGAGGAACAGCAGCACCGCGGCACCCGCGCCGGTCGACCTGGTCTTGACGGCGATGGCGGAGGCGAGACCGAAGAGCAGCACGGCCGAGAAGGTGAGGATCATCGGCCCGTCTCCGGGCGCGAGCCGAAGTGGGCGGCGCGGGCACGCATCTCGGCTATGAGACGGCGGAGTTCATCAACGGTGACCGGCGGCTCGCCGGACAGAGAGCGTTCGGCGCGGGCCAGGTTGAGGAGGTCCGCGCCTTCGTCGTGGACGATGACGATCGGGGGCTGAGCGGGCTCGGGGTTGTGGGTCATGGGTGGTCCCTTCGTGGTCAGTCGGCGGTGCCGGCGCGGTAGATGCGGGCCCAGCGGTTGTAGAGCCAGCGACCGACGCGGATGCGCTTGCCGGTCGCGTGGCAGCGGCGGCAGTCCTTGCCGCGCTTGAGGCGTCCCTTGCGGTCGGTCTTGAGCTGGTGGCCCATGCCGCGGCACTTGCGGCAGTTACCGAACGGCGAGGCCGCACACAGCCCGCCGTAACTCAGGGTGACTATGAACAGGCAGGCGATAGCAAGGAGGATGGGGGTCATCAGGGGCCCTTCCAGGCGGTTTTCAGCGGTTTCCGCAGGTGGGGTGCTATCCGCTAGATCACAGGTGGGGGCGTGTTTGGGGTGCTAGCGGGGGTGCTACCGGTAGCAGGTGTGGGTGCTACCGGTAGCACCGTCCGGGCCTATGCGGCGCCCGGGTTTTCGCTACGCTCCGCAATCGCCTTCATGAGGTCGGCGCGGGCGATGCCCCGGCGGGTGGTGCGGGTGCCGTCGTCCGTCGTCCCCGCCACGTCGCGGGTGCGGACGTGGTGCGGCTTGAGCGCGCTGGTGACGTTCTCGCCCCTCCAGCCGCCGTAGACCTCGGGGCGCAGTTCGGCGAGGCGGGCGGCGATCCGCTCGTTCCACACCCGCTCCTCGGTCTCCGGCACCACGGCCGCGACGTCGGCGAGCAGGTCGTAGGACGGGCCGGTGACCGCCTCGGGTGCCTCCCCGAGTGCGTAGCCGGACAGCAGTCCGGCCTTCTCCCGCACGCTGCGGGCGCGGACCGCGACGCGCTCGGCCATGGGCGCGTCCAGGAACGTGCTGGAGACGATCCGGGCGTCGGAGCCTTCACCCACGAAGTAGTGCAGGCCCTTGTCACCCCACGCGAACATCGTGGCCCGCACCCCACGCTTGTAGGAGGACGTGCCGAGAACCATGTCGTTCTCGGTCTGGCCCATCACCTTCAGGCAGAACCGCGTGCTCGCGTTCGCCGAGATGCCGGTGGGCAGCGACTTGGCGTCGGGGCGCTGCGTGGCGAGCAGCAGCACGATCCCGGTGGCGGGACCGCGCTTGACCAGGTCGGTGGCGATCTCCTCGAACTCCTTGCCGTGCTCGGCGTGCTCGAACAGAACCTGGCACTCATCCACACCGACCACGATCGGGTGCAGTCCCAGGGAGCGCTTGTCCGCGAGTGCGCTGGTCACCTTGTTCTCGGGGCAGATGTCCCGGGGCAGCGAGCGGATCACCTTGGTACGGCGCCGCAGTTCCTCGCGCAGGGCGCGGAAGTCGTTGAGCGCGTACAGGATCGTCGCGTCCTCCTCGCCGACGCCGTGCCGGTGTGAGACGGCCTCGCCGACCGGGTCCAGGTCGCCGGTGCCCTTCATGTCGTAGCTGTGCACTTCCGCCCGCGGGTCGAGGGCGGCGATGAGCAGCAGCAGCCGGAGCAGGAAGGTCTTGCCCATGCGGGGGATGGCGCCGATGATCCCGGCGATGAACATGAGCGTGACCTCGGCCCACCGTCCGCGCTGGTCGGTGCCGTAGGCGACCGGCTTGAACAGGTCGACCGTGCCGGACTTCAGCAGCGGCCACGCGGGCTTCCGTGCGGCCTTGAGGGTCTGGTCACCGACCCACAGAACGAGGTGGCCGGGGTGCTCCTCCGACTCCGCCTCCGGCCACACGCAGCCCAGCGGCCGGCGCAGTCCCGACGCGAGGCGTTCCCGCTTCTCGATCACGTCCGTGACGGTCACGCCGAAGGGCAGGTCGCCCTCTGCCCGCCAGCCGGGGCCGTCGCGGGTGATCGGGGCCGTGAACTCGAACCCGTCCCGGCCCTTGGACTGCGCCTGGTTGATCGCGGCAATGCCGATCGCACCAAGCGCCCGCAGCACGATGTCCGACGTGAGCTTGGATGCCTTCGGAACTTCCACAGCCCTGTGGATAACCGGATCATCGGCCTTGCGTCCGGCGGCCCCGAGCGCGAGCACCAGGGCGCCGACCGAGACGGCTTGCAGCCAGCCGGGGGCGAGCACGTACAGGGCGAGCGCCAGACCGAAGCCCACGAACATGCCCAGCACGGCCACCAGCGTGCGCAGTCGGACCCGTCCGTCGCGCTGCCGCGAGAGCTTCAGGTACTCGGCGGCGTCCTCGCGGCGCACGGCCGCGAGGCGGACCGGCTCGCCCTCGCGGTCGGCCACCCACCGCATCGTGCCCCCGGTGAACCGGGCCAGCCCGGCCGGAGCCTGCATGGACAGGCGGGCGGCGTACCACGGGGAGCGAAACGCGTGGTAGGCCACGGTATGCGTGTAGTGGCGGGCCACCCACGCGGACGCGGTCTTGAGTTCGGCCAGCGAGCGCAGCCAGATGGGGATCACGGCCCGGCGCTTGGCGGCGGCGAGCCGACCGAGGTAGCCCGGACCGGTGGCCTTCGGGGTCGGCTGGTCGACCATAGCGCGGGTGGTCGGGTCGGCCGACTCCTCGGCGGGCGAGTCGGGCGACCGGTCGGCGCCGGGGCGGGCGCTCGGGTCGGTCGACTCGGCACGCGCCGATCGGGCCTTGTCGAGGTCGACTACCTCACCGCCCGTGTCGGGGCGGGAGTCGGTGGCCATCTCGGCTTCGAGTCGGTTGAAGAGTTCGTTGTCGTCGTCGGGGTGCTTCACTGAGGGTCCTTCCGGAATGGCGGGAGGGAAGGCCCGGCCGTCGCTGTGAGAGGTGGGCGGCCGGGCCCGTTGGGTTACATGCCGGGCGGGAGTGCGCTGCCGGCGGGGAACTCGAAGACCGTGATCAGGGCTTCAAGGCCGGGGGCGTCGGTGTAGGCGACGCGGGTGTAGATGACCGTGAACGGGGTGCCGTCGCGGCCGGTGGTCGGATAAGCGCGGACGTCGTGTCCCCATGCCCGGCGTCGGTTGACCGTGAAGCGGGCCCGAGACGCCGGGATCGGGCCGTGGATGCCAAAGTTGCTGCCGGACAGACAGACGAACTGTGCCGAGTCGGCGGGGAGCGGCTGACGGATCGAGTCACCCGAGCCGCGGAATAGATCGGTGATCCATTTCAGGCTCAGCGTGTTCTTGCCGGCCACGGTCACCACCACCCCGAGGACTTCTTGGCGGCCTTAACGGTGGCGGCCTCGTTCACGATCCGTTGCCGCGCGGTCTGCAGGGCGTGGATCTCCGTGGACAGCCGCGTCTCGGCCGAGCCCCACGCGGTTGTCAGCTTCCGTTCGGCTCGCGCGGGGCTGTTGCCGCGTACGACCCTGTATGAGCCGCTAGCCATTGCAGCCAGGACGGCGCGGCGCTCGCGGCCGGTCAGCGGCCACATCTCGCGGTCCTGAACGGCCTTGAGCTTGCGGGTGGTCTGTTGGATCTCGCGGTCCAGGCGGCGAGTGTCGGGCTTAGCCATGGTTAACCCCTCCTAGGGGTGATGAGTCGTCTGCGGGCGCACAGCCCGCCGGGAGCAGATGGCGTCACAGATCGAACAGGCCCGGCGCGTCGTCCACCGGGGCCGTAGTGCGAGCACGGCGGGCGGCGGCGATGTGGCAGTCCGGGCACCAGGCACGCAGCTCCCCCACCGGCAGCGCGGCGGCCTTCACAGGCGGGGTAAGCGCATCAGCAGGGGCCGCCATCAGGCGGATGCGGTGACCGCGCTTGCTGGTGTACGCGTGGTGCTCGCGCGGACAGCGACCCTCCGTCTTGGCATGCGGGTTGCCGCACTGGCCGGTGCACTGGCAGCGGTAGCCCGCCACCTCCATCACCGGCCGCCACGTGCCGACCGCGGCGAGCGGCTGGGACTTCATGCCGCCACCCCCACGACCGGGGCATCGGTGCGGGCGCCAGTTCGGCCGGCGCGACGGCCTGTGACGGTGGCGAACAGCCAGCCAAGCCCCGCGCGGCGGGCCCCGGCGCGGCCCTGCTTGGCCGCGTACATCGCCTCATCCGCCCTGCGCAGCAGCCCGGACAGGTCGTCGCCGGGGAAGTCCGCGGCGCGCACCCACCCGAGACTGACCGTGGTGCGGACGGCTTGGTCTTGGCCGTCGACGGGGCGGGCGAGCACGCCGTGCAGGACGGCGAGCAGGTCCGCAGCGGTGCCGTGGTCCTCGATGAGCACGGCGGCGAACTCATCGCCCCCGAGCCGTCCGGCGACACCGGAGCGGCCGACGTAGTGGGCGAGCCGGTCCGCGGTCGCCTTCAGCAGGGCGTCCCCGGCGGCGTGCCCGTGGGTGTCGTTGATGTGCTTGAACTTGTCGACGTCGGCCAGTACGACGACCGCGCGCGGGTCCTTGAGCAGGGTTGTGGCACGGCGGGTGAAGCCGTCGCGGGTGCGTAACCCGGTGAGCGGGTCACGCCGGGCGGTGTTCAAACAGCCCCGCAACCACCACACGTGGACCCCCCAACCGACGGCGAGCGGCAGCACGGACAGCAGGACCGTGGTCAGGGTGTTCACACGGCCACCCCCTCAGCGACGCTCTCCGCCTCGTCGTCCGGGGCGAGGGCGGCGTACAGGGGGTAGCTCGCGGCCCGCTCATCGAGCAGAGCATCCCGCACCTGCCGGGCGGGACGGGCTCCGCAGTGCAGCGCCTTACGCAGTGCCTCGGCGTTGACCTTGGCGTTCGTCCAGTCGGCCGTGATGGTGCGTGCCTCAGCGAGCAGTTCGGCCGGTGTGCGCTGCGGCTTGGTGGCCTTTTCCTTGGCCGGCCGCTTGCGCCGCGGCTTGGGCACCTCGCGCTTCGGCTCCGCCGGGGCCTGTTCCGACTCCGGCGTCGGGTCGGGCTTGATGTCTGCGGCGGCCGGGGCGAGTTCTCCCAGTCGCAGTAGGACGCGTTCGCGGCGGGGGGTCTGGCGGCGCCATGTGCGGCCGTAGCGCTCCCGCAGGTCCGCGCGGGCCAGCAGCCGTTCCTTCTCCAGCGCGAGGGCGTCGGCGTAGGAGGTGACCTCCCACAGCGTCATCCGACGCCACAGAGCGAACGTAGGCGCCGGGGCCAGCAGCCAGCGAGAGAACCGGATCTTCTCCATACGCCGACCGGTCACAGCGCCGATGCGGACGGCGTAGACGTGCGCGCCGATCTCGGAAAAGACCACCCACAGCAGCGGCATCGTCCCGTGCGCCACCTTCGCCCACAGCGAGTGCCCAGCGGCGACGTTCAGCCCGCAGGTGACCAGGGTGAGCGCCCAGGGCACGAACCGAACCCACGCCAACGCCATGTCCAGCCGGATCAACAGCAGGTTGGCCACGGTGAACACCGGAATGGCTACGTCGTTACCGACCGGCAGCATCCACGGCTGAGAGAAGCCCCAACGGGCAGCGGCGAGAGACACCGCGTCGAAGGAGGAAACCAAGCCCAGGGCGCCGACCGCGGCGGCAGCAAGGGCACCGACACCGGCAAGACCCATCTCCGGCTTCGTCAGCGGCGGGACCGCCGGACGTTCCGCGGTCTGTGTCGTCTCGGGGGCGTTCATTCCGCACCCCCGTCCGCAACGGGCACGTCGGCGTAGCCGATCAGGTGCACCTCTGCACCCGCGTAGTCGGTCGACGCCTTCAGCACGCGCGTCGCGCCGTCGCCCTGCACCCCGTGCGCCACCTTCTCCGGCGGCACGGCCAAGGCCTCCCGCCACGCCTCGAACGCGTGCAGACCCTCGTGGAACCGCAGGGTCAGCCGCTCGGGGTAGATGCGGGACAGGTCGACGTCCGGGGCGGGCAGGTATCCGAAGTCAGCGGCCAGCAGCCGCAGCACGCGCATTGGAACGGCCAGCGCGTCCAGCGTCACCGGCTCGTTCATGCCGCCGCTCCCTGTCGCGCGGGCCGCCGGCGCCCAACCGGGCGGGCCAGCGGGACGACGTTGAACAGCTCCGGGGCGTGCGCCTCGATCACCTTGATGACCCGGCTCACGTCGTCCGGAAGATCGGGGTTCTCGGCGAGGATGTCGCGCGCCGCGTCCAGACGGGCCGCGCGCTCCTCGTCGGTCTCGCCCTCCACCCCGAGCCACAGCTCAGCCGGGGTGCCCAGGGCCAGTTCGATGAAGTCGTTCACGGAGACGGCCTGATGACCGCCGATGTACGTGCGCATTGGGGGCTCCTGATACGGAGGGACTGGGAGCCGGAGGGGCCGCAGGCGTGTGGTGAGACGGCGACCGCTCCGAAATCCCCCGCCGCGAGCGCGGCGGGGAGAGTGCCCCGGGCCGGATTCGATCCGGCAGCGTCATGCCGGGACCGAGGCTGGATGTTCCGGGTTGGAGTTGGGAAGCGCCGGCGCGGTTCGATCAGCCGGTGATGCGGATGTTGCGGGCCGTCTTGCGCTGGCTGGCGAACTCCCGGCCGATGGCAACCTTGGCCTCATGCCTGGTGACCATGAAGTGGTCGAAGGTCGCGGTGTCGGAGACCTCCTCCGTCTTGCCGGTGTCCAAGTCGGTGACTGTCGCGGTGAAGCGGTAGGTACGGTTCACGTCAGGCTTCTTCCTGCTCGGTGGATGAGTGGCGGCGTGCGCCCCGGGCCGCATTCGATGCGGCACCATCACGGCCGGTCCGGGGCTGGCTGGGTGCGCGGTCTTGCAGCCGCGCGGCCGTCACTTCGGGGGAGACGGCTCAGAGACCCACTTATGCGGCTCCACCAGCAGTGGAGCGTTCTCAAAGAACAACCAGCGCGGGGCCCGCGGCGTGCGACAGAAGCCGCTTTCCGGCTGCCGCGAGCGGCAGCCATACGGGCAATCCCGAGCCATTCGTGCAGGTCAAACAGTTGCCACCCGGAGGTTCCGGGGCCGTGCTGACTAGCTTGCACTAGTCTGCTGTGGTGCACAACCCTTACGAGGTGATGCGCACTAGTTCGCTGTGGTGGGTACCCTCAAGGCATGACTGTCACAGGAGGGCCGAAGCCGAAGGCGGTGCAGGTCGCGGAGGCACTCCGCGACGACATCAAGAAGATGAAGCCGGGGGAGAAACTCCCGTCTCAGCGAGAGCTGATGGACCGCTTCGGGTACGCGAGCCAGACCATCCAGAACGGACTAGCCACGCTCCGTGCCGAAGGGCTGATCGTGTCGGCGGGGAACCTGGGCAACTTCGTCAGCGACGGGTCTGCCCCCAGTGGCAACGTACGCGATGACATCAAGGAGATCCGCTCCCAGCTTCAGGCGTTGACTGAACGGCTCGAAGCTCTGGAAAACCGCTCCGAACCGGGTGGCGCTTGATCTGCAACCAGCATGCGAGTAACGGAGGGTGTGGAGTAAGTGACAGCGGGGGGACGAAGGAACGGAGGAGGGGACATGTCCAGTGACACCCCTCTGTCCCCTTCCCTGTCCCCCCGGTTCGCGCGCGAGACTCGGTGTACGCACTCGGAGGAGGGCACATGACCGACGACAGGCCCGCATGGGCGCGGCGCATCGCGGCTGAACGGACGGCGCGCGACTGGTCGCAACGTGATGCAGTCAGGGCACTGCGGGCGCACGCCCCCACGGAACTGCCGGCAGAAGAAAGCATGATTCGCCAGTGGAAGCGCTGGGAGTCAGGCCAGATGCCGAACGACTTCTACCAACCGATCATCGCGGCCCTCTTCGGCACCGTGACCCACGCGCTCTTCCCAGCACCCTCACGGCGCGACGGGGATAGGGAGATCCTTGCAGCGTCCGGCATGGAGACGCTGGAGATCGTGAGCCGTCTCAATCGGTCCGACGTCGACAACGCCACGCTTGATGCTCTCCGCATCACGACGGACCGGCTCGCTTCGGAGTACCCGTTCATGCCGAGCGAGCAGCTTCTTATCGAGGGGCGGCAGTGGCTTCGCCGCGTTGTCGAGCTTCACACGAAGAGCCTCACGCTCGCGCAGCACCGCGAGGTGCTCGCACTCTCCGGCTGGCTTGCCCTACTGGTCGGCTGTGTCGAGTACGACACAGGCGCCCGGCACGCCGCTGAGTCGACGCGGCAGGCCGCGCTCTCGCTTGCGACCGAGGCTGACCACGTGGAGGTCGCCGGGTGGGCGCACGAGATGCGGGCCTGGTTCGCCCTTACGACCGGCGACTACCGGGGCGTTATCGCGGCAGCGCGGGCCGGAGCCGAGACGGCAGCACACCACGGCGTGGCCGTGCAGCTCGCTGCGCAGGAGGCAAAGGCGTGGGCGCGGATCGGGGACCGCCGACAAGTCGAGGTGGCCTTGGACAAGGGGCGGCGGCTACTCGAAGGGATGCCCTACCCCGAGAACCTGGACAACCATTTCGTTGTGGACCCGGCCAAGTTCGACTTCTACGCGATGGACTGCTACCGCCTCGTCGGTGAAGACAAGCTTGCCCGCACACTCGCCAACGAGGTGTTGAGGGCGGGAACGGACTTCGACGGCACCGAGCGTTCGCCGATGCGCAACGCGGAAGCACGCGTCACGCTCGGAGTCACCGCGGCGCGTGAGGGCGACTTGGAGCAGGCTCTCATCATGGGAGAGCGAGCCCTTGAAGGTGACCGGCAATCTGTGCCCTCGCTCATCATGACCAGCCGAGAACTTGCTGCCGAGATGCGGCGTCGTTACGCCACAGAACCTGCCGCGCAGGACTACCTTGCTCGACTGCAAGCCCTGGGACAGGAGAAGCCGGGCTTCCTTCC
The DNA here is from genome assembly GCF_001280015.1 of Streptomyces sp. MMG1121. GTDB lineage: Bacteria > Actinomycetota > Actinomycetes > Streptomycetales > Streptomycetaceae > Streptomyces. The sequence goes on along the minus strand of NZ_LGDV01000191.1, from coordinate 77,093 downwards.
CCAGTGAGCGTTATCGGGAGATATTTGTGAGTCATCCGATCGGGCCAAAGATCAAGCCGCAACATCTGATTGGAAACGCAGGAGAATCTCTTGTCCGCCTAACATTCCTCGAAGCCGGCGTGCCGGTGATCAGCGTGGACCAAGGAGATGACTACGGAACTGATCTAATCGCCCAGGTTCCCCACAACGGAACGAATCAGCTGTCCGGCGCACTGGTGAGGATCCAAGTCAAAAGCGGAAGAAATAAATACCATAGGAGCGATGGAACCGGCCGATGTCAGCTTGACGTCGAACACCGATCCTACTACGCAGACGGTCCCATTCCATCGATTCTCATCACGGTGGACCCAGACAGCAGGATAATGCATTGGGGAGATATCACCGAGCAATTGCATCGAAACCGCGATTTGACGGTATTAAGCGCACCGCACCCCTTCAGCATTGAAACAGTCCCTCAGATTCTAAGAGTTGCCAGACAGGCGAGCCCCGGGGACTGGATTTTGGCCCTATCAAACAGCGACCCAGTGGCAAGGAGGATCGCCATCGAGGGCTGCCTACTGACAGCGCCACAAGACGGCAGAGTCCTTGACCTCCTACGGGCCTACACCAGCCGAATGAAAATCGAGGATCTTTCCTTCCTGGCGGCCAGGATCAACGAAGAGGAGAGGAAGCACTTCGGACAGCGGACCCTTATAGATTTTAGTCACCACTGGAATAATGAGCTCGAAGAACTACTTCCCGCGCAGCGTTCAAACTGGGAGCGCCCACCGTATCCACGAGATCTAATCAGACAACTCGTCAACATATTTGAATTCAGCAAGCATGAATTGCTTGAAATAATCGAGAGAAATCAAGAAAAATTCGCTCCAGATCTTCTCGGAGATAGCACACTAGAGTCCGCAGCGTCCATCCTGGATCTACATCCGGCGGAACACGCTGAGAGATTGACAGAAATAGCCATATTTGACAGCGCGCAGGCGGTATCAGATAGTGGGGTGAGTTACCGTAGCCACGCCACTATATTGTTCATGAAAGCTTTTCAACTGGACGCAATCCAGGTGGAGCTTACATGCGAGCGGCACGGAATTCGCGTGATGGACGTCATCGGTGCGACCTTACGCGAGGAGCCAGAACTGGCAGCCGCGATGTGGGCACTGTGGTACAACGCTCTATGAAATACGCCTAGAAGGGAATCGAGGGGCCGGAAGCATTCACCGACCCCTCAAGACGGTCACACTCACACTAGGTGCAGAACCGGACGACTATCAGGCATGCCGAGCAATTCCCTTACACGGGCCGGCTTCCAGGCAAGCTCACGCGCGAGGTCGCGTACGGTTAGATCCTGATCACGCTCCGCGAGTTCGAAAGCTTGCCGCAACATCACGGGCTGCTCTCCGGGGAATCCACTAACCGGTTCGGCGGAGAAACCAGGTTGGCCAGCCAGTGCATTCAGGCGCTGGTAAGCCCGACTTGCCGTGGCCTCTGAGGCTAGCCCGAGCTCCCGGCACCGGTAAATCAACGACTTAACTGACACACCCCATGTACGCGAGAGGTCGGCCAGCTGCGCTAGATCCATCCTCCGCGGCAGCAGAGGAAGAATGCTGGTCCGAGGCGTCAAGAACTCCGCAGCAAACGCGTCAGCTTCACGTTCTTGACGAGCATCTCCTGTAGACGCCGCATGAAGCACCAAGTGACCGAGCTCGTGAGCTGCACTAAATCGATGCCGATACACGTCGTCTGCGCGGTTCGGCGTAAGGACGACCAGGGGACGAGGAAGGCCCCCGCTCGCAAAAGCGTCGATCTTCGCAGTCGCTTGGTCTGCCTCTGGCGGGGTGACAACCACAACTCCGTGGGCTTCCATTTGTCGGATCAGGTGCCGGACTGGGCCCTTCCCCAGCTGCCAGCGTTTCCGCAGTTCGCGCGCAGCACCAACGGGTTCGGCCGGGATCTCCGTCCCAGGATGGATCTCTCCGCCGGTAAAGCCTGGCACATCAACAAGAGGCAGCCGTACGCGCTTTTCAAGCGCGTACGTGAGCTCCCACGTCTGCCCGGCAAAGCCCAGAGCTCTATTACGCTGTGCCCCACTGGTGGAGCGCAATACCCGGAAGTGAGCCATGGATGTGTCTAGCTTGCCCATCGGACGACCCGCCAGGAAGAACTGGACGGGCACGTCCAGAACCTCGGCCAATCGTGGAATCAGCCCGACACGAGGCTTGCTACTCCCTGTCTCGTACTGCCCAACGGCAGCAGGTGATACGCCGATCCCTTCCGCAACCTCCTTCTTCGTCAGCCCGGCAAGGTGACGTGCTTGAGTCAGCCTGGGCGGGTGGAAGCCGTCCCAAACGGCTTTCAGCGTTGTGTCGTCCAGACCCAGTCCGGGGATCGTTGGATAGTCAGCCCTCATCGCTCTCAGCAGAGTCGTCCTCAGTCTCTTCAGCCGCTTCCGTCGTCGGTGGAGTCCCAAGCTTTCGCTCTTCGTCACTACGACCAGTCATCGGCACCTCCGGCAGGTCACCGGAGTCGAAGCGTTCATCATCCGCGTTCAGGTCAAGCACAGCGAACAGGGGGGTGCCTTCCGGCGCGGTGATCAGTGACCGCTCAGTCATCCACCCAAGGGTGCCAGTCTCATCCAGCAGCTCAGCCTTGCCCCACCAGGCGCGCTTGAGGCCGGAGCGGTCCATCTCGTAGACCACCAGAACCAGTTGTGGGCGCGGGTCCCGCCCTGCAAGTTCTGCGAGCGAGGGGCGCAGGACCTGCTCAGGAACTGCCAGATCAGGCAACGGATCCGCGACCCAGAGCTTCTCGGATGGACTGGTAGCTGCAAAGATCTCCTTTACGACTCCCGAGAGATCCCTGTTCCGCGGCCAGTGACTGGCCGGCTCCGTGCCATCCACCTCAGCGCAGACGGGGAACAGCACGGTGTTGTGAACGAGCGGAAGCTTGTACCAGGTACCGGTTTTCACTATCTCGGTGCCTTCAACCCCCAGGTCGAGGATGCGCTCAACGAGCCTCTCGAACTGATTGGTCATCCGTGCGCCACCAGGAGCGAACCCGTACTTCGACCGGGCCGCAGCGCGCACGTCGAGCGTTGCCTCTTGAGTGTCTTCCAGCGCCCACCAGACGGCGGCGCGGATGGCATCGGCATCGTCGCCGTACTGGTCACGAGCCCACTGAGGGACCGAGCTGTCCACGTACCACTCCCATCTGAAACTAGCGGTTAGCCAAGAACCATACACCCCACACTTCAGTTGATCATGAATTCCTTGCACTAATGGTTTAGGAAGGGTCTCTGAGGGCTCTCCAGGGGAGCGCGTTCGCGTAGCCGGACTGGGCTCGCGATCCGACGCGGCGGGGGTCAAGCAGGGGGCCAAATGCCGCAGCCGCCCCGGGATCGCGGCGGACAGTGACGGACTGTGGCGGAGGTAAACGGGCAGGCCAATGGTCCGGGCACGAGGTTGGACAGGCCTCAATCGCGTTCGGGACTAAGAGGTTGTCGGGCCGTCTGTGGGCCGTCGAACGGCGGCCCAAGGCGATCAACGACATTCAATGACGACCGCTCGGCCCCGGCCAACGCTGCGCTGGCAGCGATCACGTGAGGTCGCTTCTAGGCCGCGCCACTCCCTCCGCAACAAGCGGCATGAAGCGGCGCTCCGAGCCGCGGACAGAGATGCCGCAGCTGGCCGGCGCCTGTACCAACAGGGGGGGGTGGAAGCCGTCCTGTGCACGGTATGCGATAGAGATAGAGCCGAGGGATGACTTCTATGGTCATACGTGCAGGTCAGAGCCAGTGCCGACACGGTTTGAAGCATGCCCTCCGGAGCCGTGTGCGCAGGTTCGAATCCTGCCGGGGGCACCCAACATGAGTGCCCAAAGACCCCGTCACCAGCGGAAACGCTGAGGTCGGGGTCTTCGCGTTTGTGCAGGCGTATGTCGCTCGGAGCGGGTGTATGCCGGGGTCTGTGGACGAGGCGTGGACGGGATCTTGGAGTGTCCTCCGAGGTCAGTCGCCACATTCGACGGACCGTCAGCTGCGTCCGGCTGCCCCTCCGAGGGCTCCGACGCCACCGACCGCTCCGCTCGGCACCAAGTGGCCGCGTGGCGCCATGTCCGACTCCAGCGACCCCCGATCCCGCTCACGGGCCGCCCGCTCCTCGATGGTCAGATCGTGATGTATCTCATGAAGCGGTCAGAAGCGACTTATCTCGCGAAACCGACACAGCGGGCATCGAACTGGTCGCGACTCCCGCAGGAGGCAACCCGGCACACGAAGGCCCCGCTGCCACCTGGACCGAAGCCGCGCGACAGCCAGGCCGGCATGCGCACCCTCGATGGGTTGCCCAGGCCCTGCGGGACGCCCTCGGCATGGACATAGGGCATCGAATCGGATGAAGCAGTGAAAAGCCACACAAGGGAAATCCCTTGCCTCATGGACGGCCTCGGGATGGGATCGCACTCCACGGCCGAGCGTGGCCTGGTCCACTACGAGGAGCATCTATGCGCAGGATTCATGCGCGGCGGCGCACTGCGGTCGCCGCAGCCTGGGTCACCAGCCTCACCAGTTTCGCCGCGATAGCAGGACTTTTGTCTGGTTCTGTCGCCGTCGCTGCACCCGTGCGACCGGCGCAAGAAGTCAAGCCCGTGCCGGCGGCCGGGCAGCAATCGAAGAGCGGGGCCGGCAGCCTGATGAGCACTGCGCAGTGCCGGGCGACGTGGGGGTTCGACTGCTACAACGCGATCCAGTACCGCCAGGCGTACGACCTGAACCCGCTGTACCAGGCAGGGGTGACCGGCAAGGGGCGCACGATCGTGATCGTGGATCCGTTCGGCTCGCCGACCATCCAGAAGGACCTGGATGTCTACAGCGCCCGGTTCGGCATGAAGAGCACCCATGTCGACGTGGTCAAGTGGGGCAACGTCCCGCGCTTCGATCCCGGTGACGCCGACCAGATCGGCTGGGCCGGTGAGACCACCCTCGACGTGGAGATGGCGCATGCCGTCGCCCCGGACGCGCACATCGTCCTGGCGGAGACCGGGGTCGGCCGGATCGGGGACGGCACCACCGGCCTGCGAGAGGTCATGGACGCCGAGAAATCGCTCATCGACCGCGGCGTGGGCGATGTGATCAGCCAGAGCTGGGGCGTGGCGGAGAACAACTTCCCCGGCTTCAGCAAGGGTGACTTCTCCAGCATCCAGAACCTGCGGTACGCCTTCAAGGACGCGGCCAAGCACGGTGTGACCGTCACCGACGCTTCCGGCGACAGCGGACCCACCGGCACCACCGCGAACGGCCAGACAACCTATCCGTACAGGGTCAACGCCTGGCCGACTGACGACCCCCTGGTGGTCTCGCTCGGCGGCACCCAGCTGCACCTGGATGCCAAGGGCGACCGCATCGCGCCGGACAGCGTCTACAACGACCACGGCGCCAGCGGCGGCGGCCAGTCCCACGTCTTCGCCCGTCCCTCGTATCAGAACGGGGTGGTCGACAGTCACCGCAGCACCCCGGACGTCTCCATGTCCGCCTCCCTGAAGGGCGGCGGGTGGGTGTACTCCAGCTACGACCCGAAGAGGGTCGGCTGGGACGTCTACGTCGGCACCAGCGAGGCCAGCCCGCTCTTCGCGGGCATCGTGGCCCTGGCCGACCAGGTCGCCGGGCACCGGCTGGGGGACATCCACCAGGCGCTGTACTCGCTGTACGCGCAGTCCTCGTCGAACCCGTCCACCGGGATCGTGGACGTCAAGGACGGCACGAACAACAGCTACGCGGGAGTCACCGGCTACACCGCGGTGAAGGGCTACGACATGGCGACCGGTGTCGGAACGATCGACGCGGCCCGCTTCGTCCCGGCCCTCGCCAAGGAGGGCTGACCGCATCCTGCCCCCGAGGCGCGGGCGCCCGGCGTACCACTGCCGGGCCCGCGCCGGGACGGCGGCTCGTATCCGCAGACGTAAGCCGCCGGAAGTGACCGTATGCCGGGGTCTGTGCACGAGGCGTGGACGGGATCTTGGAGCGTCGCTGCAGGCGAGGTCCAGGAAACGGCGAGGCCCGCGCCACCGCCAGGCACCCCGCCCCGCACGAATCAGCACGCCGCGGGGGCCGGCAGCGGGCGTCCACGAGGACCGCCGGCACTCCGCCGAGGCGACCGACTCGGGCCTGGTCCCAAGCCTGCCGATGGCGAGCGACGCTTGGCCGGACTGCCGCATTCGCTGCCTGAGCAGCGCTCTAAGATCAACCGTCCAGTAGACCCGCGCCGTCTCTCCGGCGTCCCCTCGGGGCGTGCGGGGTGTCCGCGTGGTTCAGCCATCGGTCGCAGACCGGTTACCGCCGGGACAACACGCCCAGAGGACGATTTCTTGATCCAGTTCAGCCTCACTGACATCACGTCGCTGCCCGAGATCGACGCTCTCGGACGCCCCTGCTACGGCTGGCGTGACGGCATGGCGCCGGAGATCACCTACGCCCTCAACCGCGGTTGCTGGGAGCTGGGTGAGGAAGCGGACCGGCACACGATCGCGCTTTTCGCCTCGACCGGTGACGGCATCGTGCGCCTGGCGGTTGAGGTAGACCGCGTTGAGGATGCCGGCCACGCCCCAAGCGGACGCAGGACGCGAGCGATCGTGGGCCGTGTCCTTGAAGCCGGTCACCCCATCCATGACCGGTACGTGGGTGAAAAGGCCCCCGAGCAGCTCACCGTGACCTTCCGGTACGTCACGGCAGAGTGCCGCCATCTCGAGAGCCGTACCGGGAACGCCTGCACCAGCGGGGCGAAGTGGATCGTGACCCCCGACGGCGATCAGCCGGAGTACGTCGCCTGTGGTCAGCACGTGACAGCACCGATCGGCGACGACATGGCGTTCCATGTGCGACCGATGAAGTGACCCGCTCGCGCTCTCTGGTCCCCTCCCACCGAGCCCATGTGGAATTCCTGGATGGGTTGTTGTCTCTCGGCGTTCGCGGCACGCCTAGCACAGCCCGTCCGCCGAGCGTCTTCCGTCCCGGCCGTCTTCGAAGACGAAGAGTGGTTTGCCGCCGTGTGCGGGCGCTTCGGCGAGTGAGACGGCTTCGGCGAAGCGTTCGAGCGGGAACGGCCGGCCTTGGGGGATGGTCAGCACCCCATCGGCCACGAGGCTGCGCACCTCGGACAGCGCGCGCAACGCATCCGCAGGTGAGGCAGTGCCGAACCAGAGGTTCAGCCAGAAGCCGCGGACCGCCTTGGTCTCGTAGATGACCGAGCGCGCCTGCAGCGGGATCGTCAGCGCCGCCGGGTCGGTCTGCCGATGGGTGGAGAGCGCGCCGTAGACCACGACCTCTCCTCCCGGAGCCAACGCCTGGGACACCTCGGCACCCACGTGGCCCGCGACGCAGTCGAGGGCCTTGCGCACGCCGGCCGGTCCTGCGATCTCGGCCACGCGCTGCACCAGGTCCTCGTCCTCGGTGCACACGACCTCGTCGCCGCCGCATGCCTTGATCTCCTCGACGGCATCGCGCCGCCGCACCACGTTGATCGTGCGCGTACCCAGATGCCCGGCCAACTGGATGACGAGGCGGCCGACGGTGGAGCCCGCGGCGGTCTGCAACAACCATTCGCCCTGCTGTACGTCGAGTTCGCGAGTCACCAGGAGCAGCGCGGTCAACGGGTTGACAGCGAGTTGACAGGCACTGGAGTCGCTCAGCCGGTCGGGGACCGGAAGAAGCCTGTGCCTGTCGGCGACAAGGTATTCCTGCCACGTGCCGGCCACACGCGGCCCTGGTACCGCAGGGACAGCGGCGACCACCACGCGCTCGCCGATGTTCAGCCCCGCAGTATCCGGGCCCAGGGCCTCGATACGGCCCACGCATTCCATGTTCCCCCCGACAGCGGGAAATCCGGGGGAGAAACCGTAGCGGCCACGCAGCACATGCAGGTCGCTGGCGTGAATCGGAGTCGCCTTCACCCGGATCAACGCCTGACCGGATCCCGGTGTGGGAACAGGCCGGGTTTCCAGCCGAAGGACATCGCCCGGCTCACCGGCCTCCTGGGCCACGAGCGCGGCGCCGCCGCGCTGCTGGCCGGCGCGGGCCAGGGCATGGGCCGGCTGGCGGCCTGTCCCTCCTGAACTCCGCCGTCCCGGCGACCCGCCTGGCCGAGGCGAACGCGGCCCTCAACATCGGCGGCTACCTCCCCGCCGGCCTCCCCGCCGGCCTCCTCCCGGTCACCGCGGGCCATCTGAGCGACGCGGTGGGACTGACGACCGGCACGACGGCCTTCGGCGTGACGCTGGCGGCGTCGGCCGTCGCCGGGGGTGTGCTGGTGCTGGCCGGGCGACGGGGGCGCGCCTGGAACGGCTGACCGGTGGGGCCGACGGCACCGCAGTTCTCCCGGCGGACGGGCTCGCCCCTCATGCCCCTCACGCAGACCGCTTGCGCGACGCCGCCTTCTTCGCCGTCGTCTTCTTCGCGGCAGACTTCACAGCAGACTTCGCGGCGGACTTCGCAGTCGACTTCTTCGCAGCCGAAGCCTTCTTCGCCGTGGCGGTCGTCTTCTTGGCCGGCGCCTTCTTCCGGGGCAACGCCCTGACCTCCGCCTCGCCCCCGGACACCGCCTCGCCCCGGGATTCGCGCGCCGCCCGCACGCTGCTCTCCAGCGCCGCCATCAGATCGAGCACCTTGCCCCCGGCAGCCGGTTCCGGAACCTGCGGCGGGGCCTCGCCGGAGGCCTTCGCGGCGATGACCTCCTCCAGCGCCTCCCGGTACTCGTCGTGCAGATCGTCGAGGTCGACCTCGCCGAGGGTGTCCATCAGGGCGTCGGCGAGATCGAGTTCCTTGTCCCGGACGGTGACGTCCGTGTCCGGGGCCACGCCTTCGGGGGCGCGGACCTCGTCCGGCCAGAGCAGGCCGTGCATGGCGATGGCGTCGCCGACCACCCGCAGCATGCCGAGCCGTTCCCGGCCGCGCAGGGCGTACTTGGTGATGGCGACCTTGTTGCTGCGTTTGAGGGCCTCGCGCAGCAGGACGTACGGCTTGGCGGCCGGGACTCCGCCCGCCGCGAGGTAGTAGGCCGCGTCCATCTGGAGCGGGTCGATCCGGTCGGCCGGCACGAAGGCCACGATCTCGATCGTGCGGGCGGTCGGGATGGGCAGCTGGGAGAGGTCGTCGTCGGTGATCGGGATGATCGTGCCGTCCGCGTCCTCGTACCCCTTGCCGATCTCGGCCTGGCTGACCTCGCGGTCCTCCAGTTCGCACACCTTGCGGTAGCGGATGCGCCCGTTGTCCTCCGTGTGGATCTGGCGGAAGGAGATCGCGTGGCTCTCCGTGGCGTTCACCAGCTTGATCGGGATGCTGACGAGACCGAAGGAGATGGCGCCGTTCCATATCGACCGCACGTGCCACACCCACCCTTCCCGTTTCATCTGGGATTGTCATCGTATGACGCCTATCACGGAGGTGGAGGGGCGGCGGGTCGCGCTCAGCAACCTGGAGAAGGTGCTGTATCCGCAGACCGGCTTCACCAAGGCGGAGCTGGTGCACTACTACGCGACCAGTGCCGGGGTGCTGCTGCCGCATCTGCGCGACCGGGCCGTGTCCTTCCTGCGCTATCCGGACGGCCCGCAGGGGCAGCTGTTCTTCACCAAGAACGTGCCGCCGGGTACGCCCGAGTGGGTCATGACCGCCGAGGTGCCGCGAGCGGAGGGGCCGGCCCGGATGGTCGTCGTACAGGATCTGGCCAGTCTCGTCTGGGCGGCGAACCTCGTCACCGAGTTCCATACGCATCAGTGGCTGGTGCAGGCTCCGGACCGGGCCGACCGGCTCGTCATCGACCTCGACCCCGGACCGCCCGCGACCGTCGTCCACTGCTGCGAGGTGGCCCTGTGGCTGCGCGAGCGGCTCGCGGCGGACGGGATCGCGGCGTACCCGAAGACGGCCGGGTCGAAGGGGCTGCACCTGCTGGCGGCGGTGCGCGGCGGGTCGCCCGACGAAGCGAGCGCGTACGCCAAGGAGCTGGCCGTGGCGGCCGAGCGGGCGCTGCCCCGGCTGGTGGTGCACCGGATGACGAAGAGCCTCAGGCCGGGGAAGGTGTTCGTCGACTGGAGCCAGAACGCCGCCCGCAAGACGACGGCCGCGCCCTACACGCTGCGCGCCCGCCCGGCCCCCTTCGTATCGGCTCCGGTCACCTGGGAGGAGGTCGCGGACTGCCGCCGCCCGGCCCAGCTGGAGTTCGAGGCGGGCGAGATGGCGGCGCGGCTGCGGGAGCACGGCGATCTGATGGCCCCCCTGCTGGACCCGGAGGCGGCCGCCGCACTGCCCCGCTGAGCCGCTACACCCTCCCCCAGGTGGTGCGGTCCCGTGCCATCCCGTGCAGGGCCTCCACGTCCGCCGGCTTCAGCACCCCGCCGAGCCGGACCAGGCCCGTCAGCTCGGTGTCCTGGACGATCCGTACCGCGCGCGGCGCGGCGGTGACGGTCACCTCGGCGGGACCCGCCAGGGCCAGCACCGGGCGCACCTCGGCGGTCAGGGCGTAGGAGGCCCGGTCGGCCTCCGCGCGCAGCCGGCGCAGCAGCGGCTCGGCCTCGCGGCGGCCCACGGTGACCATCGGGTCGGCGACCAGGATCCGGCTCTTGCGGGCGTACAGGGCGTGTACGGCGAACAGGCCGCCGGGGCCGAGCAGCAGATGGTGGATGCGGTCGCCGCCGGGCAGCGGGACGGAGTGCAGGGTGTGCCAGCCGGCGCCCTCCAGGGCGTCCAGGGCCTGGCCGACGGCCTGCTCGGCGGCGAGGGCGCGGCGGCGCGGGTCGGGGCGCAGCCAGCGGGCGGGGCCGGGGTCGCGGTCGAGGGCGACGAGCAGGGCCTCGCCGGGACGGTTGGGCGCCAGGTCGTCGTCCGGGTGCAGGGTCAGCCGGGCCAGTTCCGCAGGGGTCGGGACCGGGGGTGGGCCCACGGTCACCGGGCCGGTCAGAAAGGGCTTCAGGGCTTCGAGTACGTCGTCCCTGCTGTCCTCGCCGAGCAGGTTGACCCGGCCCGTCTCCCGGTCGTACCAGGCGACATTGCCGCCGTCCGGCCGGCGGACGTACAGCCGTTCCCGGCCGTGCCGAACGGCCGGCACCACGCGCAGTGCGCTCATGCGCCATCACCCCTCGACCATGGGACCAGGCGGGGTGCTCCCGGGGCAAGACCGGTTACCTTGGAGGACGGCCCCGCGAGGAGGAGTTGGGGAGGCGCCGTTGCGGATCCGCGGAAGGCAGCCCGACGTACCGGCTCCCGAGCGTCCGTGGAGCGAGATCGTGCCCGGCCTGTGGATGGGCGGGCACGTGTTCCGGGGCCGTTTCGGGCAAGCGGAGTCGGCGGTCGTACGCGACGAGTTCGACGTGGTGCAGTCACTGTTACGGCTGCCGGGGTACGGCCCCGATCCGGGCGTCGAGCACCATGTGTGGCCGATTCCCGACGGCCCGCTGGACGGAACGCAGCTCGCCGGGGTGATGAGGCTGGCCCGGGCGGTGAACGAGGCGCTGGACGCCGGGCGCCGGGTGCTCGTGCGCTGCTACCACGGGTACAACCGGTCCGGCCTGGTCATCGCGCACGCCCTGGTCGAGCACGGCCGCTGCTCGCCGGACGAGGTGATCCAGCTGATCCGGGCCCGGCGCTCGGCCTGGGCGCTGCACAACGAGCTGTTCGTGGAGTACCTGCGCGCGGGACTGCCGACCGTTCGACTGCTGGAGGAACTGGCCGAGTAGCCTCTCTCCCAGCGTCGCCCCCGGGGCGCAAAAAGGACTAACCTACGAAATTTCGATTCTACGAATAAGGTGTACGGGGTCCCGCCCGACCCCGACGCCCCCAGGAGCACCGTGCCAGCCCGCCGTCCCGCGCGCACCGCCCTCACCGCGGTCGTCGTCGCCCTGCTGTCGATGACGGCCGCGGCCTGCGGGGACCGGGGCGGACTGCGGGCCGCCGGGCCGACCCCGACCGCGGTCAGCCCGGCCAAGCTCTGGCCCGACCTCCGGCCGGCGTCCAGTCCGGCCTACCCCTACGCCGTATCGACCCGGGTGGTCGTCAAGGGCGTCAAGGTCCCCGGTGACGACATCCGCAAGGTGGACCCGGTCGACGTGGTCGAGGCGGAGATCAAGGCGACCCCGGACGACTACGGGTCCAAGGGGGCGTACCACGCGACCGTGGACCGGCTGGAGGACTGCCGGCCCGGCGGCGACAAGGCGCGCTGCCCGCTGCTGAAGCCGAACTACCGGGACCTGACGGGCGACGGCCGGGACGACATGACGCTCGGCTTCCGGCTCTATCCGACCAACCAGACCGCCGTGCGGGTCTACACCGTCGAGAAGCACCACCTGGTGCAGGTGCTGGCCGACAACGACGCGATCCTCGGGGTGGAGCTGGCCGGCCGGACGCTGATCGAGCGCTCCCCGGCGGACATCTCCGGCTACGAGTACCGCACGACCTGGGAGTGGGACCCGGGGCAGCGGGCGATGGTGTTCTCGCGCGACGAGTACCTGCACACCGGTGACGGCCGCAAGGCCACGAAGCCGTCCGCGTCCGCCTCCCCGTCGGCCACCCCTTCGGCGAGCAGCCGGTGAAGCCCGGTCTGCCCCGGTGGGCCGGGGCGCTCGCCGTGAAGGCGGCCGCGTTCATCACGGTGATGTGCTGTGCGCTGGCCGCGCTGCTCGGCGTCCTGGTGCACGTCTCGGTGACCAACCAGACCGTCGGCCAGGCCCGCGGCCTCGCGCTGTCCCGCCTCGCGGACGCCACCCAGGCCTACGAGGCCGGGGACACGCTGCTGCCGGGCGCCGGGGTCGACCCCGAGGGGCTGCCCCCGGCCCTGCGGACGCTGGCGGCCTCCGGTGAGCGCGGCACGATCGTCTCCCAGCACCGGGGGCGCCCGACCATGTGGGCGGCGGGCCCGGTGGCCGGGCACCGGGCGCTGGCCGTGGAGGTCGACTACTCGCAGCAGTCCCGCACCATCGCCGGTCTCGACAAGTCGATCCTGTGGTCGTCGGGGCTCGCGATCGGGGCGACGGTGCTGGTCGGCGTGTTCGCGGTGACCCGGGTGACCCGGCGGCTGCACGCCACCGCGCGCGTGGCCCGGCGGATCAGCACGGGCGACCTGGACGCGCGCGTGGACGACCCGCTGACGAAGGACACCTCCCGGCCGCAGGACGAGGTGGCCGCGGTCGCCGCGGCCCTGGACATCATGGCCTCCACGCTGCAGAGCAAGCTGCTGAGCGAGCAGCGGTTCACCGCGGACGTGGCACACGAGCTGCGCACCCCGCTGACCGGGCTGCACGCGGCGGCGGAGCTGCTGCCGCCGAGCCGGCCGACGGAGCTGGTGCGGGACCGGGTGGCGGCGCTGCGCACGCTCACCGAGGACCTGCTGGAGATCTCCCGGCTGGACACCGGCCGGGAGAGGCTGGAGGTGGGCACCGAGGAGCTGGGGGCGCTGGCCCGGCGCGTGGTGCGGGCTTCCGGCACCGAGACGGAGGTGCGGGTCGTACGCAACGCGCGCGTGGAGACCGACCGGCGCCGTCTGGAGCGGGTGCTGGGGAATCTGGTGGCCAACGCGCACAAGCACGGCGGCCCGCCGGTGGTGCTGACGGTGGACGGCCCCGTGGTGACCGTGCGGGATCACGGGGAGGGGTATCCGCGGTACCTCGTGGCGCACGGTCCGCAGCGGTTCCGCACGGAGGGCGGGGCCACGGGACACGGGCTCGGGCTGACCATCGCGTTGGGACAGGCGGAGGTGCTGGGCGCTCGGCTGGTGTTCGGGAACGCGGTGGACGGCGGGGCCGTCGCCACGTTGATCCTGCCCGTGGACGAATCCCCGCACCCCTGACAGCGCGCCACGCTGGTGTGAGCGGGCACGGCACACAAGACGTCCCGTTTGGGTAGGTTCCGGGCATGACCAAGGCCGGAATCACCGTGGCGGCGGCGCAGGCTCCCGCACCCGTCGCACGCCTCCCCCGGCGCCGTGGCATCGAACTCGCCCTGATCGTGCTGGCCGTCCTGCTGTCCGTGGACGGCTACTGCGCGGTGGGACTCGCGCGGACCGGCACCGTCCCGCCCGGCGCCGCCGGTTACGGCGCCGGGCTCGGGGTGCTCGCCCTGTTCGCGCATCTCGTCGTACGGCTGCGGGCGCCGTACGCCGACCCGCTGCTCCTGCCGATCGGTGTGCTGCTCAACGGGATCGGCCTGGTCCTGATCTACCGGCTGGACCTGGAGACCCCGAACGACCGGGCGGCGCCCGCCCAGCTGGTGTGGTCCACGCTGGGCGTGGCGCTGTTCCTCGTCGTCGTGACGGTGCTGCGCGACCACCGGGCGCTCCAGCGGTACGCGTACGTGTGCGTGGTCGCCGCGCTCGCCCTGCTCCTGCTGCCGATCCTCTTCCCGGCCGTCAACGGCGCCCGGATCTGGATCCGGATCGCCGGGTTCTCCTTCCAGCCGGGCGAGTTCGCGAAGGTGCTGCTCGCGGTGTTCTTCGCCGCCTACCTGGCCGCCAACCGCAACGCGCTCGCGTACACGGGCCGCCGGCTGTGGCGGCTGCAGTTCCCGACCGGGCGGGTGCTCGGCCCGATCGTGACGATCTGGCTGCTGAGCGTCGGGGTGCTGGTCCTGGAACGGGATCTGGGCACCTCGCTGCTGTTCTTCGGGCTGTTCGTGGTGCTGTTGTACGTCGCCACCGGGCGCACCGGCTGGATCGCGGTGGGGCTGCTGCTCGCCGTGCTCGGGGCGGTGGCGGTCGGGCGGCTGGAGCCGCATGTGAACCAGCGGATCGAGGACTGGCTGCATCCCTTCGCCACGATCGAGGCCGGGCAGGGCCCCAATCAGCTCTCCCAGTCGCTGTTCGCGTTCGCGGCGGGCGGGGTGCTCGGCACCGGGCTCGGGCTCGGGCACTCCGTCCTGATCGGCTTCGCGGTCAAGTCGGACTTCATCCTGGCCACGGCGGGCGAGGAGTTGGGGCTGGCCGGTCTCGCGGCGCTCTTCCTGCTCTACGCGCTGCTGGTGGAGCGCGGCTACCGGGCCGGCCTCGCCCTGCGCGAGCCGTTCGGCCGGCTGCTCGCCGTCGGCCTCGCCTCGATCCTGGCGCTCCAGGTGTTCGTGATCGCGGGCGGGGTGACCGGGCTGATCCCGCTGACCGGCATGGCGATGCCGTTCCTCGCCCAGGGCGGCTCCTCGGTGGTCACCAACTGGGCGATCGTGGCACTGCTGATCCGGGTGAGCGACTCGGCCCGCAGCCAGTACGACGGGCAGGAGGCCCCGTGAGCGACTACGGCGGCGGGCGGCCCATGGCCCGCTACATCCGGCACGCCTGCGCGTTCTGCACACTGCTGCTCGCGGCCCTGCTGGTCAACGCCGCCCGGGTGCAGGTCGTGCAGTCCCGCCTCTACGACGACAACCCGGCCAACCGTCGTCCCACGATCGCCCGTTACGGCCAGCCGCGCGGCGACATCGTGGTCGACGGCGAACCGGTCACCGGGTCCGTCGACACCGGCGAGCAGCTGCGCTACGAACGCGCCTACCGCAACGGCCCGTTGTACGCGCCGGTCACCGGCTTCGCCTCGCAGACGTACGGCACCACGTTCCTGGAGCACGCCGCGGACGGGGTGCTCTCCGGCACCGATCCGATGCTGTCGCCGCTGCCGCTGTGGAACGACATGACGCACAAGCCCGCTCCGGCCGGGAACCTCGTGACGACCCTGAACCGGCATGCGCAGGAGGCGGCGTACCGGGGACTGGCGGGGCGCAAGGGCGCGGTCGCCGCGATCGAACCGGCCACCGGACGCATCCTGGCCCTGGTGACGAGCCCGTCGTACGACCCCGGGCAGCTGTCCGGCAACGGCGAGGCGGTGGCTTCGGCGTGGGAGCGGCTCAACCACGACCCGGAGAAGCCGATGCTCAACCGGGCGGTACGGCAGACCTATCCGCCGGGCTCGACGTTCAAGGTGGTCACCGCGGCGGCGGCGCTGGACGCAGGGGCGGTCATGGACGTGGACGAGCCCACCGACTCCCCCGAGCCCTACCGGCTGCCGGGCACCACGACCCGGCTGACCAACGAGGCCGACGGCTGCCGGGACGCCTCGCTGCGGACGGCCTTCGAGTGGTCCTGCAACACCGTGTTCGCCAAGCTCGGCGTGGACGTCGGCGTCACGAACATGGTGGCCACGGCCCAGGCGTTCGGGTTCGACGACACCACGCTGCGCATCCCCTTCTCCGCCGCGACCAGCACCTTCGACCCGCATGTGGACCGGGCGCAGCTGGCCCTGTCGTCGATCGGGCAGTACAACACGCGGGCCACGCCGCTGCAGATGGCGATGGTCGCGTCGGCCGTCGCCGACGGCGGGCAGCTGCGCTCGCCGTACCTGGTGGAGCGGACCACCCGGCACACCGGTGAGACGGTCGCCGGCAGCGGGGCGCATCCGGTGCGGCAGGTGATGAACCCGGCGACGGCCGTACGGCTGAAGGAGCTGATGACGGACGTGGTCCGGGAGGGCACCGGCGGCCGGGCGGCCATCCCCGGCGCCGTGGTCGGCGGCAAGACCGGCACCGCGCAGCACGGGGTCGGCAACTCCGGTGTGCCGTACGCCTGGTTCATCTCCTGGGCGCAGGCCAAGGACGCCCTGGAGCCGCAGGTTGCGGTCGCGGTGGTGGTGGAGGACGCCTCGGCGAACCGGGGCGAGATCAGCGGCGGCGGGGACGCGGCGCCGATCGCGCGGGACGTGATGCGGGCGGTGCTCGGGAAGTGAGACGGGGGTGCCGAGGCCGCCGTCGCCGGCCTCGGCTTCCCTTTGGAATCGCCCCGGTCGAGGGCCTTCGCCGACGGCCGCGCCGTGGTGGGTGCCGGCCGGCCACCGCCCGACGGTCGCCGAGGCGGAGGACCGGCTGCCGCACCTGAGGGCGCACGGCGGTCAGCCGATCGGCTTGACCGCCTCGGTACGGATCTCGACGGTGTTCTTCGCGAGCCCCGGCAGATCCACCTCCGACGGGTCCTGCGACAGCTGCGGCGTGTTGACCACCGCGACCGTGGCGCCGGTGTTGCCGTCGGCCCAGGCGCACATGGGCACGGTGATCTTCGCGCCCATCTGCTCCTGCGTCACCACCTCGCAGGTGATCGTCACGCCGCTCAGGTCGAAGTCCTTCGGGGCCACGGCGACCGTGGCGCCGTCACCCTGGGCGGCGCCCTTCATCATGGCCCGGCGGGCGGAGTCGGCGTTCTTGAACCGGCCGTACATGCCCGACACCGCCAGGGTGCCCTTGGCCGCGTCGCCGCCCAGGTTGTAGCTGCCGACCACGCCGTGGGTGTCCTTGGCGTCCCAGGCGCCGTCGGCCTCGTCCTCGATCTTCTTGCCCTCGGAGTCGGAGAGGTCCCGGGCGAGCTGGTACTTCCCGTCGAGCAGGGTCTTGGGCAGCGTGAGCTTGTTCTTCGCCTCGGGGAAGCCGCTGCTCATCGCCGCCCCGATCAGGACGAGCCCCACGACGATCAGCGTGAGGACACCGCCCACGATCCCGAGCACCAGCCCGATGCGGCGCTTCTTCGGCGGCGGGGCCATGGGCGGCGCGCCCCAGGCCGGGTAGGGCTGCTGCTGGGGGTAGGGCTGCGGCGGGTACGGCTGCTGGGGGTACTGCTGCGGGTACGGGGAACCGTACGGGCCGGGGGCGGCCTGCGGCTGCTGGCCGTAGGGAGGCTGCTGGCCGTACGGCGGCTGCTGGCCGTACGGCGGCTGCGGCTGCTGCGGTGGTGGAGGCATGGACACGCCAGCACGCTACTGCACCTGGGTGAACGCCCCGCCGCCGCTCCCGGACCTCGGGCCCCGGCACCGGCCTCAGTCCTCGGCCGCGCCCGCCTCCACGGCCTGGGCCACCTCCGCCACCCGCTCCCGTTCCTCGGCGGCGAAGCGCTCCGCGTCCAACTGCTCGGCCAGCTCCTCGTCCTGGGCCATGAGCAGGTCCAGACTGGCATCGCCCAGCTCGAAGACGCCCATGTCCAGATAGGCCTGCTGGAGCCGCTTGCCCCACAGGCCGATGTCCTTGACGCAGGGCACGATGCGGCTGAACAGCAGTTTGCGGAACAGCTGGAGGAACTCGGAGCGCTCGCTGAGCTGTCCCGCCTCGGCCTTGGGGATGCCGAAGTTCTCCAGCACCTCCTCGCCGCGCAGCCGGTCGCGCATCAGATAGCAGCCCTCGATGACGAACTCCTCACGCTCGCGCAGTTCGGCGTCGGAGAGCTGCCTGTAGTAGTCGCGCAGCGCCATCCGGCCGAAGGCCACGTGCCGGGCCTCGTCCTGCATGACGTAGGCCAGGATCTGTTTGGGCAGCGGCTTGTTCGTGGTGTCCCGGATCATCCCGAAGGCGGCCAGCGCCAGCCCCTCGATGAGCACCTGCATGCCCAGATAGGGCATGTCCCACCGGCTGTCGCGCAGGGTGTCACCGAGCAGCGACTGCAGATTGTCGTTGATCGGATAGACCATCCCGATCTTCTCGTGCAGGAAGCGGCCGTAGATCTCGGCGTGCCGGGCCTCGTCCATCGTCTGGGTCGCGGAGTAGTACTTGGCGTCCAGGTCGGGCACCGACTCCACGATCCGCGCCGCGCAGATCATCGCGCCCTGCTCACCGTGCAGGAACTGGCTGAACTGCCAGGAGGCGAAGTGCCGGCGCAGCTCGTCCTTGTCCTTCTCGGTCATCTTGTCCCAGTACGGCGTGCCGTACAGGGCCATTGCCTCCTCGGGCGTGCCGAGCGGGTCGTACGGATCGACCTCCAGGTCCCAGTCGATGCGCCGCTGCCCGTCCCACTGCTTGTCCTTGCCCTTCTGGTACAGGGCGAGCAGCCGGTCGCGGCCGTCGTCGTACTCCCAGCTGAACCGGGCCGCGCCGCTCGCGGGCACCGGCCAGGGGGAGTCTCCCGGATCGTTGGCGTACAGGTCATGGGTCGGCATACCCCGCAGGCTCACACGTAGACGCGGAGTCAACAAGTCATGTGCAAGGGATTGACGGCCTTGCTGACAGGCAGTCTCATAAGGGGTACGACGACGTACCCCCCGGTAACGAGGTGAGGGAGCCATGACGACGCTGACGGAAGCGGACGCGCTGGAAGGACTGCGCGACGCGCTCGGCCTGCTCAAGGACCGGGAACAGGTGGCCGAACGGCTGCTCGCCTCCTCCGCCAGGCACTCCTTCGACCCGGACAAGGAGCTGGACTGGGACGCGCCCTTCGAGGAGGGCAAGTGGTTCTGGCCGCCGGAGCTGGTGTCGCTGTACGACACCCCGATGTGGCAGCGGATGAGCGAGGAACAGCGGATCCTGCTCTCCCAGCACGAGGCGGCGGCACTGGCCTCGCTCGGCATCTGGTTCGAACTGATCCTGATGCAGCTGCTCGTCCGGCACGTCTACGACAAGGCGGCGACGAGCGCGCATGTGCGCTACGCGCTCACCGAGATCGAGGACGAGTGCCGGCACTCGAAGATGTTCGCCCGGCTGATCTCGCACGGCGGCACGCCCTGGTACCCGGTCGGCAGGGCCCACCAGAACCTCGGCCGGGTCTTCAAGACCATCTCCACGACACCCGGTTCCTTCACGGCGACCCTGCTCGGCGAGGAGGTCCTGGACTGGATGCAGCGCCTGACCTTCCCGGACGAGCGCGTCCAGCCCCTCGTCCGGGGCGTCACCCGCATCCACGTGGTCGAGGAGGCCCGGCACGTGCGCTACGCCCGCGAGGAACTGCGCCGCCAGATGCTGACCGCCCCCAAGTGGTCGCAGGAGTTCACCCGGGTCACCTCGGGCGAGTTCGCGCGCGTCTTCTCGGTCGCCTTCGTGAATCCCGAGGTCTACACGAACGTGGGACTGGACAAGCGGGAGGCGATGGCCCAGGTGAAGGCGAGCGGGCACCGGCGGGAGGTCATGCAGACCGGCGCCAAGCGGTTGACCGACTTCCTGGACGACATCGGGGTGCTCCGGGGAGTGGGGCGGCGGCTGTGGAGGTCCTCGGGCCTCCTGGCGTAGGGCCGGAGCGCCGGCCCGAGGGGCGCGGGGCCGTGTCCGTATGCGGCTCCGCCGCGTGGGCGCGAGCAGCCACGACGAGGCCGCGAACGAAGGACGGCCGCCTCAGCGGAGCGATTAGGCTTCCGGACATGACCCCGTCCGCCACTCCCGCCTACCGCCGCCTGAGCGTCGAGGAGCGGCGAAGCCAGCTCCTCGACGCCGCGCTCACACTCTTCGCGCACCGCGCCCCCGAGGACGTGTCGCTGGACGACGTGGCGGAGGCGGCCGGGGTGTCCCGGCCGCTCGTGTACCGGTACTTCCCGGGCGGCAAGCAGCAGCTGTACGAGGCCGCGCTGCGCTCCGCCGCCGAGGAGCTGCGGCAGTGCTTCGACGAACCCCGGCGGGGCCCCCTGCTGGACCGGCTGTCCCGCGCCCTGGACCGTTATCTGGCCTTCGTCGACGAGCACGACACCGGGTTCAGCGCGCTGCTCCAGGGCGGCAGCGTGGTGGAGACCTCCCGCACCACCGCCACCGTGGACGGCGTACGCCGGGCCGCCGCCGAGCACATCTACCGCCATCTGGGCGTCGCCGCCCCCGGCCCCCGGCTGCGGATGACCGTCCGGATGTGGATCACCGCCGTCGAAGCCGCCTCCCTGATCTGGCTGGACGAGGACAAGCAGCCCCCGGTCGAGGAGCTGCGCGACTGGCTGGTGGAGCAGTTCGTGGCCGTCCTCACGGTCACCGCGGCCCGGGACCCGCAGACGGCCGCCCTCGTCGGCGCACTCGCCGGAGATGGCCGAGACTGAACCCGTGAAGAGCCAGGACACCCCCTTCGAGGGCGGCCCCATGGACGGGCGGGTACTGCCCGTGACGGTCGGCCCGACCGGGCATCCCCCGAAGACGTACCGCATCCCCGTCCCCGCCCCGGACGGCGGCCCGCCCACGGTGCTCGTCTACCACCGCGTGCCGCGCGGATACAGCAAGCGGCTGGGCCTGATCCAGGGGTGGAAGTACACCTACACCCCGGACGACACCTCCGCCGGCAGGCTCAGGTGGCCCTGGTCGAAGCCCGCGGCCGAGCCGCCCGGCAAGCCGGACGACGCGAACGGGTGACAGGCTTGGGCCGAACCGCGCACACCGGGCGCGCGCCCCGCACGGATTCATCTGATTATCCCGGTGCGATAGGAGGCGAGAAGAAGCCCGCCCTCCCCGCACCCGAGGTGACGACGTGTCAGGAACACTTCTGCGCCTGGCCTGTACGGCGGCGATGGCGGCCCAGGCCGTCCTCGCACCCGTACCCGCCGTGGCCGCGCCGGACCCGCAGCGCTCCGTCGCCCAGCTGCTGACGGACCTGCAGCAGATGTACCGGCAGACCGAACAGGCCACCGAGACCTACAACGCCACCGCCGAGAAGCTGACGCGGCAGCGCGCCGAGGTGTCCCGGCTGGACGGCGAACTGGCCCGCTCCCGGCTCGCCCTGCAAGGCAGCCGGACCGACGCCGGCCGGCTGGCCCGCCAGCAGTACCAGAACGCCACCGGCCTCGGACCGTATGTGCGCCTGCTGCTCGCCTCCGACCCGGAACGCGCGCTGGACGAGGGCCACGTCATCGGCGAGCTGGCGCGCGAGCGGGCCCGGACGGTGTCCCGGCTGACGGCCACGGAGAAACGGCGGGACGCCCTGGCCCGGGCGGCCCGCACGGCCCTCGACACCCAGCTCACGCTCGCGGACCAGCACAAGAAGCAGCGCGACGACGTCCAGGCCAAACTGGCCGGCGTGGAACGCCTGCTGGCCACGCTCACCCCGGACCAGCTGGCCGCGATCGCCGGGCTGGAGCAGCGCGGCGTCACCGCGGCCCAGCAGCGGCTCGGCACCGCGGGCGCCCTCCCCACGAGCCGCACCGCCTCCCCGGCCGGCGGCCGCGCGGTCCGCTACGCCATGGACCAGCTGGGCAAGCCGTACCAGTGGGGCACGCAGGGGCCCGACTCCTACGACTGCTCGGGCCTGACCTCCCAGGCCTGGGAGCATGCGGGCACGCCCATTCCGCGCACCAGCCAGGGGCAGTGGGAGCGGCTGACGAGAATCCCGCTGAGCGCGCTGCGGCCGGGTGACCTGGTGGTCTACTTCCCGGACGCGACGCACGTGGCGATGTACGTCGGGGACGGCAAGGTCGTGCAGGCGCCGAGACCGGGCGTGGCCGTCGGGGTGTCACCCCTGGCGTCGTACCCGGTGCTCGGCGCCGTACGTCCGGATCAGGCCCCGGCGACCGACGTCAGATAGGCCTGCGTCCTGTCCGGCTCGTAGAAGAAGTTCTCGAAGTCGGCCGGGTCGTTGAACGCGTTGGCGAAGCGGTCGGCGACGGGCTGGAGCTGGCCGGCGGCGCCGATGAGGTTCAGGATGTGCTCCGGCGGCGGCGCCAGCATCGCGTTCGTCCACTTGGTGACGTGCTGCGCCGTGTTCCAGTACCGGTCGAACGTCGCCTGCATCCAGGTCTCGTCGAACTCCTTGTCCCCGTGTTCGAGGATCGAGGCGAGGTAGGCGGCGGCGCACTTGGACGCCGAGTTGGAGCCCTGGCCGGTGATCGGGTCGTTGGCCACGACGACGTCCGCGACGCCCAGGACCAGGCCGCCGCCGGGGAGGCGGCCGATGGGGTTGCGGACGGTGGGCGCGTAACGGCCCGCCAACGTGCCGCCGGCATCGGTCAGTTCGACCTTCGTCGCCCGCGCGTACTCCCAGGGCGTGAACTTCTCCATGAGTTCCAGGGTCAGGGAGAGGTGCTCCGCCGGGTCCTTGACGCCGTTGAAGACGTCGAGCGGGCCGCCGGGTATGCCCTCCCAGAACAGGATGTCGGCGCGCCCGGAGGTGGTCAGGGTCGGCATGACGAACAGCTCGCCGACGCCCGGCACCAGGTTGCAGCGCACGGCGTCGAAGTCCGGGTGCTCCGGGCGCGGGCCGAGCCCGTGGACGTACGCCACCGCGAGCGCCCGCTGCGGCTCGCTGTACGGGGAGCGCGAGGCGTCGCGGCCGAACATCTGGACCAGCTCGCCCTTGCCGGCCGCGACCAGGACGAGGTCGTAGGCGCGGGAGAAGTAGTCGAGGTCGCCGACCGCCGCGCCGTGGATGACCAGCTGGCCGCCGCGCTGCGCGAAGGTCTCCATCCAGCCGGCCATCTTCACCCGCTGGTCGACCGACTGCGCGAACCCGTCGAGCTTGCCCACCCAGTCGATGGCCCGCTGGGTGGGGCCCGGGTCGTGCGAGCCGGGGGCCGCGACCGAGACGCCGAGTCCCTCGATCTTCGGGGCCTGGGACTCCCAGAAGTTCAGCTGGAGATCGCGCTCGTACCGCAGTGCCGTGTCGAACATGCACTGCGTCGACATGACGCGGCCGGTGCGGATCTCGTCCGCGGTCCGGTTCGACATCAGGGTGACCTCGTAGCCGTGCGACTGCAGGCCGAGGGCGAGCTGGAGGCCGGACTGGCCGGCTCCGACGACGAGTATCTTCCGCATGCGGGTGATGGCTCCTAACCGGGACTACTCGGGGGTTTCGTCCAGCGCGTGGCCGACCAGGGCCAGGAGGGTCTCGATGGCCGAAATTCGACGCCGCGCATCCATGATCATGACAGGGATGTGCGCCGGTATCGTCAGCGCCTCCCGTACGTCCTCGGGATCGAACCGATCGCTGCCGTCGAAGTGGTTGACCGCGACGACGTACGGCAGTCCGCAGCTCTCGAAGTAGTCCAGCGCCGGGAAGCAGTCCTTCAGACGACGGGTGTCGGCCAGGACGACGGCACCGATCGCGCCGCGCACCAGGTCGTCCCACATGAACCAGAACCGCTGCTGGCCCGGGGTGCCGAACAGATAGAGCACCAGGTCGTCGTCGAGCGTGATGCGGCCGAAGTCCATCGCCACGGTGGTGGTGAGCTTGCCCGGCGTGGCGGTGAGGTCGTCGGTCTCCTCGCTCGCCTCGGTCATCAGCGCCTCGGTCTGCAGCGGCGTGATCTCCGAGACGGCGGTGACCAGCGTGGTCTTGCCGACGCCGAAGCCACCCGCCACCACTATCTTCGTGGCGATCGGAGCCCGGGTGCGGTCCGTCTGCCAGGACCTCAGGTCCTCGTCGGGCTCGGTGAACCCGGCGACGAGGGGGGTGCCCCCAACGGGGGCGGCGTCAGAGACGACGGAGTCCACTCAGCACCCTTTCCAGCAGAGCGCGGTCCGGGCGGCCGGTGCCGTGACCGGTGCCGGTGCCGTACACACGGATCTTTCCCTGGTCCGCGAGGTCGCTCAGCAGGACGCGGACCACGCCGAGCGGCATCTTCAGCAGCGCGGCGATCTCGGCCACCGTGCGCATACGGCGGCACAGTTCGACGATGGCCCGCATCTCCGGCATGACCCGGGTGGTGAGGGAACCATTCGTCAGCTCTTTGCGCTCCTCCGGGGCCTCCAGCGCCGCGACGAACGTCTCCACGAGGAGGACGTGGCCGAAACGGGTACGGCCGCCGGTGAGCGAGTAGGGGCGGACGCGGGCGGGTTTGCGGTCGCCGCCGCGCACGGGGAGTTTGTTCGGCGTGCCGGTCATCGGGCACTCCCTGTCGACTCGGCTTCCAGGGATTTCCGCAGCTCGGTGCGGAGTTCGGGGGTCAGCACGTGGCCGGCGCGGCCGACGAACAGGGCCATGTGGTACGCCACCACGCTCATGTCGCACTCGGCGGAACCGTGCACACCCAGCAGCGAGCCGTCGCTGATGGACATCACGAAGAGGCTGCCCTCCTCCATGGCGACCATGGTGTGCTTGACCCCGCCGAGCTGCATCAGCCTGGCGGCGCCGACGGTGAGGCTGCCGATGCCGGAGACGATGGTGGCGAGGTCGGCGGAGGAGCCGCGCGGCCCCTTCGCCGGACGGCGTTGCCGGGACTGCTCGGTCCGGGCGGGATCGGACGAGAGCAGCAGCAGGCCGTCCGAGGAGACCACGGCGACCGACTCGATACCGGGTACTTCCTCCACCAGGTTGGTCAGCAGCCAGTGCAGGTTGCGTGCTTCACTGCTCAGTCCGTAGGTACTGGGCGCGGTCAACTGCTTGCCTCCTCGGCTGTGCCCCCCGTGGCTTCTTCGGCGTGTGCGTAGCTGGTCGGCCGCTGGTGGCCGGCGGTCTGTTCTTCGATCTCCGCCTCTACGTCGCGGTAGCCGGCCTGGGCGCCGCGGCGGAAGCCGCCGAGTCTCCTGCGGAGGGCTTCGGCGTCGACGGTGCCGGTCCGCTGGCGCGGGGCGCGGGTCGGTGCGGTGATCTTGGGGGTGCGCTTGGGGAGGCCCTTGGCCGTGACCGTCTCGCCTTCGGTCTCGGCCTCGGCCTCGGCTTCGACCTCGGTCTCGGCGCGTTCGTCCTCGCCGTCGGCGGCCGCCGGGGCCGCGGGTGCCGCCGGGGCCGCGGGTGCCGGCTCCTGCGTCAGGTCCGGGAGCAGCAGCTCCATCGTCGTCTCGGCGGGCGTCTCCGCCGGGGCCTTCGGGCGGGTTGCCGTGTGCTGGGCGGCGCTCGGCTCGGCCTGCTCGTGGACCGCGGTTCCCTCGGCCCGGATCACCTGCTCCGCCAGGGTCACCAGCGGGTCGGTGTCCTTCGTGCGGCCGTGCAGGACGTTGGAGTTGACCTCGGCGTCGGCGCCGGGCAGGGAGAAGGCGCCGGTGGTGCCCATGGCCGAGGTCTGCGGGGGCAGGGCGGCAGGCGGGGCCTCGGTCAGGAGGGTGGCGGGCAGGACCACGACCGCCGCGATGCCGCCCTGCTTCTGCTCGCGCAGCCGGACCCGGACGCCGTGGCGGTGGGCGAGGCGGGCGACGACGTAGAGGCCGAGGCCGAGACCGGCGTCGCCCTCGTTGTCGTAGTGGGACTCGGGGTCGAAGTCGGCCAGGCGGGCGTTGAGGCGGTCGAGGCGGTCCGCCGCGATGCCGATCCCCTCGTCCTGGACCGAGAGCATCACCTCGCCGCTCTCCAGGAGCCAGCCGGAGACCTCGACCGGCAGGTCCGGCGGGGAGAACGACGTGGCGTTCTCCATCAGTTCGGCCAGCAGATGGGAGAGGTCGTCGGCCGCGAAGCCCGCCACGTGGGCGTGCGGGGGCAGCGCGGCGATACGGACGCGCTCGTAGCGCTCGATCTCGCTGACCGCCGCGCGGACGACGTCGACCAGCGGGACCGGGCCGTGGTGCTGCTGGACGTGCTCGGTGCCGGCGAGGACCAGGAGGTTCTCGCTGTGCCGGCGCATGACCGTGGCGAAGTGGTCCAGTTTGAAGAGCGTGGCGAGGCGGTCGGGGTCCTGTTCGCGCTCCTCCAGGCCCTCGATGACGGCGAGCTGACGCTCGACCAGGCCGAGGGTGCGCAGGGCGAGGTTGACGAACGTACCGCCGATGCTCGTGCGCAGGCGCCGCAACTGGGCTTCCGCGTCGGCCAGTTCGGCGTGGAGTTCCGCACGGGCGTCGGCCATCTTCTGGCGCTGGCCGACCAGGTGCTTGCGGTCCGTCTCCAGCGTGCTCACGCGCTCGTGCAGGGCCGCCGCGTGCCCGTGCAGGGCGTTGACCGCGCGGACCACCTGGGCGAACTCGTCGTTGCGGCCGGTGAAGGCGATCGGCTCCTGGGCCGCCGGGTCCTCGGACTCCGCCAGCCGGGCCGAGCCCCGGCGCAGGACGGACAGCGGGCGGGTGAGCGTGCGGGCCATGGCCGTCGCGATGCCCACGGCCACCAGCATCAGGGCGCCGAGCACGGCGATGCGGATCTCCAGGGCGGTGACGTCGTCGTCCCGGAGTTTCGCCAGGTCCTTGGTGCGGTGGTCGTAGAGGGCCGATTCCGCGCCGCGCATCAGGTCGACCCGGGCGGACAGGGCCGCGTCCAGCTTCTTGGTGCTCGTGGTCAGCTCGCTGTCGGCGAGGGTGGGCTGGCCGGTGAGCGTGGCCAGGTAGGTGTCCGCCGAGTTGACGTCGGAACCCGTGACCGTGGAGTCGTAGGAGTCGACGGCGGACTGCGGAGCGGTCTCGCGGAAGTCGGCGAGGGCCGCGTCGGCACGCAGCCGGGCCTGCTGGGCGGCGGCGGTGAGGCCGTCGCGCTGCTTCCTGTCGGCCTCCGAGGCGGTGGAGGTCGTGGTCGGCAGGCCGGTGACGGGGCTGATCACCGTCCGGGAGGCGGAGGGCACGTTCAGCGCGGCCAGCAGCAGCCCGCGGGCGGCGGCGGACTGCTGGACGGCGGTGTCCAGTTCGGCGAGCGCGTGGGCGCCGGAGCCGGCCCGCGGGGGCGACTGCTCGGCCAGCTGCTCGGCGACCTTGTGCAGGGCGGCGATCGTCTGCGAGTAGGCCTGGTGGGCCTGGAGGGCGGTGGTCTTGCCGGTGAGCGCGGACCGGCGGACGGCGGCGATGCCGTCGAGGTCGCCGCGCAGGTCCGCCGGGGTGTCGGAGTCGGCGCGCAGATCCTCGACCTCGCGGTCGACGCGGGCGCTGCGGTCCTCTGACGGCGCCTTGGACTTGGCACGCCCCGCCGCGATGTAGGAGGTGACCTCGTCGCGCTCGTCGGCAAGTGAGTGCGCGAGCTGGAGCGCGTCCTGGGTGCGGGCGGCCAGCGTCACCAGGTCCTGGGAGTCACTGACCTGCTGGGAAGCGCCGAGCAGGGAGGGCGCCCCGGCACCGGCGATGGCGGCGGCCACCACGGCGACGGCGACGATCAGCCGGGTGCGCACATGAGTGGGGCGGCCGCTGCCCACGGGGGTCCGCTCGGCGGTCCCCACGGGGTCCGTCTGCCTGCCTGTGCGCCGAGGCCGCATTTTCTGCACCGGTGCTCGCAATCCTGAACTCGTCTACGCAGGGGCCCGGGTGGCGCCCCGTCATCTCGGTGCCAAGTGGTGCGTACACCCGGTTCGTACGGTTCCCGACCCTCCCAGCGCCGGTTGGCGGTGGTCGCGCATCACCTGACCCGCCACCCGAAGGAGTGAACATCGGAGGTGAGTTGGCGGGCAAGTTCCTGTGGCGTGTGCATCGCTCTTGCCCGGCACGCCGGTTGGACGCACGCGGCAGGCTTTGGCAGTATTCGCCAACCACGCCTTCCCGGAATGGCCTATTCCCCCTCAAAACAGGCGCCTGACCTGCGAGGTCGTATCGATTCGACGGCACTTGCCAGCCTTTGACGAAACCCGTGAAGACCTCGTGCAGACTGGCCGGATGCGAACTGATCTCGTTTCGGAACCCGGTGACGCGAACCGCCCCAACGAGGACTTCGCCGGTGTCGGACTACCCGCCTCCGGACAGGGCGGTTGCGTGATCGTCCTGGACGGGGTGACACCGCCGAAGGGCGGGACGGGGTGTCTTCACCCGGTCCCCTGGTTCACCGCGCGACTCGGCGGCGCGCTGACCGAACTGACCGTTTCAAGGCGAGATCTGACGCTCCCGGAGATTCTTTCCCGGGCGATCGCGCGCACCGCCGAGGCCCACGCGGACACCTGTGACCTTTCTCACCCGCGAACCCCCCAGGCAACCGTCGCCCTGGCCCGCTGGTCCGCCGACGCCGTCGAGTACCTGGTGCTGTCCGACTCCGCGCTGCTCCTGAAGGCCCCCGACGGCGCGGTCACCCCGGTCCTGGACGACCGTCTCGACCGACTCCCGCGCTCCGCGCTCGCCACCGAGGCCCTGGTGGACGCCGACCTGCGGAACAAGGAGGGCGGTTTCTTCACGGCCGCCGCCGACCCCGCGGTGGCCGCCCGCGCGGTCACCGGCACCGCACCCCGCGGCGCGGTCCGCGCCCTGGCCGCGCTGACGGACGGGGCGACCCGCTGGACGGAGAAGTTCCGCGAGGGTGACTGGACGGCCCTGTTCGACGTGGTCGAGAAGGAGGGTGCCCGGTCGCTGGTGGACCGGGTGCGGGAGCTGGAGACGGCGGACAGCGTGGAGCGGGCGTTCCTGCGGCGCGGCAAGACGCACGACGACGCGACGGTGGCGTACGTGGAGCTGTGAGCGGCCGCGGACCGGACTTCCGCGGACCGGACTTCCGCGGACCGCCGGGGCCCGTCGGGGTCCGCCGGGACCCGCGGGCGGCTCGGGCTTCGCCTACTTCTCCATGACGCCGTTCAACTGATGGAGCAGCCGGGCGAGTTCGGAGACCTCGTGGCGGTCCCAGTGGGCGAGCTGGCTGACGTAGCGGGCGCGGCGGGCCTCGCGGACCTTGCCGACCCGGCCGCGCCCCTCGTCGGTCAGGGTGACGAGCCAGGCCCGGCCGTCGGCCGGATCGGGTTCGCGGGCGATCAGGCCCAGCTCCTCCAGGGCGCGCAGCTGGCGGGACATGGTCGCCTTGCCGACGCCGATGTAGGCGGCGAGTTCCGTGGCCCGCTGTCCGCCCAGCTCGTCCAGCCGGATGAGCAGGCCGTACGCGGAGGACTCCAGGTCGGGATGGACCTCGCGGGCCATCTCGCCCTGGTTGGCCCGGGCGCGCCGGAGCAGCAGTGTCAACTCCCGCTCCAGCGCCAGGAATTCCCGGTCTGCACCACTGGGCGTCATCTGCCCGGCGGCGCGATGTGCGCCGTCGTTTCCGGCCTCGTGCACGTCAGCACCCCTGCTCGGTTTCGCGATCCTGAAAGTTTCTGCCAAAAGTCGTCATTGCCGCAGCTCCGTCAGTATTTCGCAGGCGTAGACCAACGGCGGCGCCCGGACCCCCTTCCCACGCCGTCATCTACGTGCGTAGCTTCTTTACCAGGTAATGAATGGCATGCCCACGCCAGTGCAGCACCCGATCGGATGTCACGGCCACGGTCCCCCCACCCCACTCCCCGGAGGCACGTCATGCCCGTGCACAGACCCGGCTCCGTCCATACCCCCCGCACACCGCGCTCCTTCCGCCCGCGCCCCGTCGCCGTCCTCGTCACGGCCCTGCTCGCGGCGCTCTCCTGCAGCCTTCCCCTCACCTCCGCCCAGGCCACGACCGCGCCCAGCCGGGGCTCCGCCCACATGGGCATGGGCGTCCTCGCCCACGACGGCCAGAGCGGCACGCCGAGCACCGGTGACGCCACCCAGACCGAGGGCGTGGACGTCGCCGGCTACCAGGGCAACGTCGCCTGGTCGACCCTGTGGAGCAGCGGGGTGCGCTGGGCGTACACCAAGGCGACGGAAGGCACGTACTACACGAACCCGTACTTCGCCCAGCAGTACAACGGCTCGTACGACGTGGGCATGATCCGCGGCGCCTACCACTTCGCGACCCCGGACACCACCAGCGGCGCCACCCAGGCCAACTACTTCGTCGACCACGGCGGCGGCTGGTCCAGGGACGGCAAGACCCTGCCCGGCGCCCTCGACATCGAGTGGAACCCGTACGGCGCCGAGTGCTACGGCAAGTCGG
The DNA here is from genome assembly GCF_001280015.1 of Streptomyces sp. MMG1121. GTDB lineage: Bacteria > Actinomycetota > Actinomycetes > Streptomycetales > Streptomycetaceae > Streptomyces. Next base: position 46,794 of record NZ_LGDV01000191.1, on the reverse strand, counting down.
CGAGCGCGATGGTCAGCTGGATCGCCGACTTCCTGAACACCTACAAGGCGCGCACCGGCCGGGACGCCGTCCTCTACACGGCGACCAGCTGGTGGAGCGACTGCACCGGGAACTACGGCGGCTTCGCGGCGAACAACCCGCTGTGGATCGCCCGGTACGCCTCGGACCCGGGGACACTGCCGGCCGGCTGGTCGTACTACACGATGTGGCAGTACACCTCCTCCGGCCCCACCGTCGGCGACCACGACAAGTTCAACGGTGCTCTGGACCGGGTGCAGGCGTTGGCCAACGGCTAGCGCAACACCCTCCCGGCCAGGGGTCCGGGGATCGCCCCCGGGCAAGCACAGCAACGGCGCTCT